>NZ_BMTY01000011.1:117231-248576 GCF_014649915.1 Streptomyces toxytricini
TCGCGATGGCCTGACGGCCACCCTTGACAGACATGGTCGCCCTCGGCCAGGCGGCCGGCCGCCGTCCGGGGCTGGAGGCGCGCCGGATCGCCACACACCCCCGCTGGCCCGGCGTCCGACGGTCGTCCAGGGCGGGGAGACGCGTCAGATCGCTACATGGGCGCCGTTTGGCGGCGTCCGACGGTCGTCTCGGGCGGGAAGCGCGCTGAGCCGCAGTGGGCGTAAATGCGTCGACAGCGGCGCCGGCACCCGGCACAGTGGCCGGCCGTGACGAGTAGTGAGCTGTGGAGCTGCGCGACCGCCGACCCCTACGACGCCCACGAAGCCGGAACTCCGACCGTGGACGCCGGAGTGACGCGAGCGGGGTGGACGCTGCGCCCTGCGGTGCCGGCGGACATCGAGGTGATCGCCGAACTGCGCGCCACGGTCATGCGTGCGGACCTGGAGCGCCTCGGGCGCTATGACGAGCACCTGGTACGGCAGCGGCTGCGGGACTCCTTTTCCCCCCGGTACACGTCGATCATCACGGTCGACCGTGAACTCGCAGGATGCGTCACGGTCAGGCCTGCCGAAGGCAGGCAGTGGCTGGAGCACTTCTACCTTGCTCCGCACCGCCAGGGCCAAGGCCTCGGATCCGCCCTGCTGCGCACGGTCTTGGAGCACACCGACGCGCAGGACATGACCGTCGGCCTGAACGTCTTGCAAGGCAGTGCCGCCCGCCGTCTCTACGAGCGCCACGGCTTCGTCGTGGAGGCCCAAGACCCGATCGACGTCTTCATGGTGCGCCCGCCGGGGGGCAGGGGACTCGGTCAGACGCCGACGAACGACGCCCACGTAGCGATCTGACGCGCCTCCCGGCCCCAGACGGCCGCCGGCCGCCGAAAAGGTGGAGGCGTGTGGCGATCTGGGGCGCTCCTGTCGCCCGATGGTGCTCTGGGCGTCGTTTCGTGCAGGGACGGGTCCCGGCTGCCCGCCGGCGGGTCTGCTGATGCCGGTGGGGCGAAAGGGCCACCGGGGCGGGAGAGGAAGGTCTCTGATGCGCCCGTATGCCTCATCCACCCCCCTGGCCGTTCCCCTGGGGGCGTCCCGGCAGAAAAAATGCCTCCGGGGCGGGTCGGTCGGTCAAGGGTGGCCCGCAAGGGCCATCGCGCAGCGACGCGACCGAAAGGGAGCGCCCTTGAGGGACCGGCCCGCCCCGGACACCATCAACTGCCCGGGACCCCCAGAACGCCTTCGATCCCGGGTCATCGGCTCCCGCCGGCCCCCACCCCGCCGTCCCCCACCGCCCCGAGTCCGCACCGCATCCCCTCACCCCCCGAACACCACCTCCGCCTCCGCCCGATACGCCCCTACCAGCGGCTGCACCGGCGACTGCGCCCCCGCCCGCTCCCCCACGACACGGCGCAGTTCCTCCGGCGTCGCGTGGCTCAGGAGCCAGCCACGGGTCCAGTGGGGGTCTGCGGCGCCGTGTGCCGCGCGCAGGCCCGCTTCGGCGGCCGCGAACGCGGCTCCGGGGACCTGCTCCGTGATGACCGGCAGGAGGTGTTCCTCCTCCGCCTCGATGTGGTCGCCGAGCAGGCCGCGCGCTCGGGCGAGCAGGGCCGCCAGTTCCGGCGCGCCGTGGGCCGGGTCGGCGGCGAAGCCGTCGGCGGCCGCATCGCACGCGGTCTGCAGGGCCTCCAGTGCGCGGTGGTCGTCGACGAAGCGGACGATGTCGGCGATGGCCCCTGCCGGGTCGGCCGCGGCGTCCAGGACCAGCGGCCACAGGATCTCGGCCTCGCCGCGGTGGTGGGCGCGGACGGCGCGGTGGTAGCGGCGCACGTACGCGGCGATGGCGGCGGCCCGTTCGGGCGACACCGGGCGTGCCCCGGCGGCGAGGTCCGCGAGCAGCCCGGCGAGCCGGTCGGCGTCGGCGAGGATCGCCCGGTGGGCGAGGCGGAGGCCGGTCAGGTCGGGAACCGCCCGCAAACCGCGCGGCGTTGCCGTGGTGACACGTTCGCTGTTCATGCGTACGACTGTGCGCGCCCGGGCTGTCCGTCCGGTCAACGTTCGATGAACGCCCCCGTCGGACCGTAGGCTCGAGGGCCCGTACGTACGCGCGCAGGGCCGTCCTGCGCCGTTCCCGCCGTCCAGCACCCTGGGAAGGCACGATGCCGTATTCCGGTCCCGGTCCGCAGTCCGTCGACCGTGCCCTGGCCATCCTCGACGCCGTGGCGGACGCGGCCGGGCCGGTCAGTGCCAAGGTGCTGGCGCGGCGGCTGGGGTGCTCGCTGTCGACGGCGTACCACCTGCTGGGTCCGCTCACCGACCGCGGCTACGTGGTGCGCACCTCCCGCGGGTACGCGCTGGGCCCCCGGATCCCGGGGCTGCACCGAAGTCTGCGGCGGGATCTGGAGCCGGCTCCGCGGATGGCGGGGCTGTTGGCGGGGCTGCGGCGGGCCACGGGGGCGGAGGCGTACTACACCGCGTACCGCGGCGGGCTGATCACGGTGGTGGACACGACGGCGCCGGTCACGGACGCCGGCAATCCGTTCACGCCCGGCCGGGAGACGCGCGCCCACGCCACGGCCCACGGCAAGGCGCTGCTGGCGGAGCTGCCGCGGCCGGTGCTGCGGCGGTATCTGGCCGAGCACGGGATGGCCCGGCTGACCGCGGCGACGATCACGCGGGCCGATGTCCTGGAGGCGGAGTTGGCGCGGGTGCGGGGGCAGGGGTTCGCGGTGTCGGAGGGCGAGGCGGATCCGGCGTTCACCTGCCTGGCGGTGGCCCTGCCGCGCGCGGCGGGCACGGACGGCGCGGACGGCGGGGCGGTGCACGCGCTGTCGGTGTCACTGCCCGGCGAGGAGTACCGCCGCCGGCCCGCGGAGCTGCGCGGCGCGCTCGTCCGCGCGGCGGCGCACGCAACGGCCGCGGCGGTGCCCGGCGGCGGCGGGGCGGCGTGAAGGCGGCACCGCGCGCCCGCAACCGCCGCCCGCACCCGCTGCGCGGAGCGTCCCCCGGATCCGCCTCCTGCACCCGCCGCCCCCGTCCGCTGCCCGCCCCCCTACCCGCCCGGTCGCGGGTTTTCCGACGATGCCGGAATTCCGGCCCGCCGTGCGTGCGGCGGGCGCGGGCGGCTGCCAGGCTAGGCAACATGATCTTCATCGCCGTCAGGTTCGACGTCCGCCCCGAGTTCAGCGACGAGTGGCTCGCGATCGTCGACGACTTCACGCAGGCCACCCGCAACGAGCCGGGCAACCTCTTCTACGACTGGTCGCGCAGTGTCGACGACCCGAACAAGTACACGCTCCTGGAGGCCTTCGCCGACGCCGAGGCGGGCGCCGCGCACGTGGCCTCCGACCACTTCAAGGCCGGCATGGAGACGATGGCCGGAGCCATCGCAACCACGCCGGAGATCATCAACGTCGAGGTGCCCGGCCAGGGCTGGAGCGCCATGGCCGAGCTGTCCCCGCGCGAGGCCTGAGCGGCCGGCCCGTCAGGTGGAGGTGCCGAGCAGGCGGGCTGCCGCCTCGCGCATCTCCACCTTGCGGACCTTCCCCGTCACCGTCATGGGGAACTCGTCCACGACGTGGACGTACCGCGGGACCTTGAAGTGCGCCAGCCGTCCGTCGCAGTACGCGCGGACGGCTTCCGCCGTGAGCGGCTCGGCGCCCTCCCGCATCCGCACCCAGGCCATCAGCTCTTCGCCGTACTTGGCGTCGGGCACCCCGATGACCTGGACGTCGAGCACGTCGGGGTGGGTGTGCAGGAACTCCTCGACCTCCCGCGGGTACACGTTCTCCCCGCCGCGGATGACCATGTCCTTGATGCGGCCGGTGATGGCGAGGTAGCCGTCCTCGTCCATGACGGCGAGGTCGCCGGTGTGCATCCATCCGGCGGCGTCGACGGCCTCGGCGGTGCGCTCGGGCTCGCCCCAGTAGCCGAGCATGACGGAGTAGCCGCGGGTGCACAGCTCGCCCGCTTCGCCGCGCGGGACGGTCCGGCCGGTCTGCGGGTCGACGACCTTGACCTCCAGGTGCGGCCCGACGCGGCCCACGGTGGACACGCGGCGCTCCACGGAGTCGTCGGCGCGGGTCTGCGTCGAGACGGGTGAGGTCTCCGTCATCCCGTAGCAGATGGACACCTCGGCCATGCCCATCCGGTCGATGACCTCCTTCATCACCTCCACGGGGCAGGGTGAGCCCGCCATGATGCCGGTGCGCAGGCTGGAGAGGTCGTACGTGTTGAACGCGGGGTCGGCGAGTTCGGCGATGAACATGGTGGGGACCCCGTACAGGGACGTGCACGCCTCGGCCTGGACGGCGGCGAGAGTGGCCGCCGGGTCGAACGACGGCGCGGGGATGACCATGGCGGCGCCGTGGCTCGTGCAGGCCAGGTTTCCCATGACCATGCCGAAGCAGTGGTAGAACGGGACGGGGATGCACACCCGGTCCTGTTCGGTGTAGTGGCAGAGCTCTCCGACGAAGTAGCCGTTGTTGAGGATGTTGCGGTGTGACAGGGTCGCGCCCTTGGGGAAGCCCGTCGTGCCCGAGGTGTACTGGATGTTGATCGGGTCGTCGGGGTCCAACGCGGCCGCTGCGCCTGCGAGTTCGGCCGGGTCGGCGGTGCGGCCGCGCGCGAGGAGGGCTTCGTGGTCGGGGCCGTCGAGCAGGACGGTGAACTCCAGTGCCGGGCAGTTCGGCCGCGCTTCGGCGATCATCGCGGCGTAGTCGGAGGTCTTGAAGCGCTCGGCGGCGATGAGCAGCCGCATCCCGGACTGCCGGACCACGTACTCCAACTCGTGGAGCCGGTAGGCCGGGTTGACGGTGACGAGGATCGCGCCCATCTTTGCGGTGGCGTACTGGATCAGCGTCCACTCGGCGCGGTTGGGGGCCCAGATGCCGACGCGGTCGCCCTTGGTGATGCCGAGGCCGAGGAGGCCGAGGGCCAGGGTGTCGACGTCGGCCGCGAACTCGGCGTACGTCCAGCGGCGTCCGGTGGCCGCCTCGACGAGGGCGTCGCGATCGGGGAACCGGCGTACGGTGCGGTCCAGGTTCTCCCCGATGGTGTCGCCCAGCAGGGGCACTTCGCGGGCACCGGATGCATGGCTCGACGCAGCGGACACACGTTCCTCCTCGATCGGTGGCGGTGCATCCTAGCGGCCCGGAGGTCACTCCTCGATGGCGCCGCCGAGGCTTCGGAGGTGGCGGCGGAAGGTGTACGAGGGGTCGGCTTCGCGGAGCACCAGGTAGTCCTCGAAGGCGGTCTGGCTGCGGAGGCTGCGGCCGGCCCGGATGAGGCGGGCCTGTTCGCGTTCGGTCCGCATGATGTGCCGGGCCGTGTCCAGGAGTTCCTCCACACGGAACGCCTCGGCGAAGAGGACGCCGTCGGCGTCGCCGAAGACGACGTCCCGGTCGGTCACCAGGTGCGGTCCGAAGCGGGCGCCGGCGGCGGCGTCCGGTTCCGGGTCGTCGAGTCGGACGGGGCCGGCGGGGTGGGTGCCGTAGCTGAAGACGGGCAGGCCGATCTCGGCGAGCTCCGGGGTGTCGCGGTGCAAGCCCCACACGGCGATGCCCTCGACGCCCGCCTGCCCGGCTTCCAGGACGGCGAGGTCGCCGATGCAGGCCTCGTCGTCGCGGCCGCCGTTGTCGATGACCAGGACGTCGCCGGGGCGGGCCCTGCCGTAGGCCTCCAGGAACGCGTCGACGCTGCCGTAGTGGCGCACCGGCAGGGCGGGGCCGGCGATGCGGTGGCCGGGCACGACGGCGGCGATGCCGGGCGGTGCGACGCGCAGGGGCGCACCGGTGCGTACGCACGCGTCGGCGAGGAGGGGGGTGGACAGGTCGGCGAAGTCCTTCAGCATGGGCCCGTTCCCTTTCGGAGTGCGGACCGCCGCGGGCGGTCGCGGTCGGCGGGTCGCGGCCGCGGCGGGAGGGGTCCGGGCGGCCGGCCGTCACCATGGTGCCGGGCCGCGGGGCGGGAGGGGTGCTGCTCAGGGGATGTCGGTGTCGGAGGGTTCCGCCTCGTAGGCGTGCGGGTCGTCGACCATCCATTCGACGAGCGGCGAGTCGCCGAGGACCATCTCGTCGGGGTCGGGCACGCCGGCCCGGCGCAGGAACTCGATGACGTCGGCGTCGCTGCGGGCGAGGCCGAGGACGGTGTCCCGGCCCTCGGCGCGCAGGGACACGCGGCGGCCGCCGGCGGGTGAGATCCCGTGGACGAGGATCGGGGCGTGGTGCATGGGGCCAGCCTCCGCCGGGACGGGCGGCACCGCATCCGGAGGGCGGGCGGGCGGCGGTCGGCCGGGGGGCGCGGGAGTGGGCAGGGGTGGGTGGCGGAGGGCGGGATTCGGACAAAAGAGCTCCCCTTCGTGACGTGCACCTGACATTTCAAGGTCTTCGTGGGACCTTCCCCTCGCACGTCGCACGGCTCTCTCCCCCGGTACGGGCCGGACACCGCCTCCGCCCGCCCGGGCGCACGCCCGCGCGGCCCTCCCGCGGCCGCGCGTCACACCCCACGAGGACGTGGCGAAGAGGAGCGACAGATGAAGATGGCGACTTGGCCCGGACTGACCGTCCTGGCCGCCGGGCTGCTCGTCGGCACCGCGGTACCCGCCGCCGCCCTCGGCCCCGCGGCCGAGCAGCGGCTCGACGGGTCCATCGCGGTGGCCGGCAACACCTGTACGTGGACGAACGCACGCACCAGCGCCAACCCCCCGAGCACCCTCACCGTCGACCGCACCAGCATCAATGCCCCCGGCGGCAACCTGAGCTGCGCCGGCGGGATCACGGCGACCCTCAACAACAACCCGCAGTTCACCTTCGACGACGCCGCCGGCACGGCCCGGACGGACGTCATCGACATCACCGGCAAGCAGAGTTTCATCTCCTGCCGCTACAAGGCCTCCGGCATCACCTGGAACCGGGAGGGCGACACCCGCAAGTACGTCAACCAGGCCTTCACGGCGACGAAGGTCTCGGGCAGCTTCCTGTGCCCGGGGTCGGTGACCACGGCCGCCGGCGGCGCCTCGATGCTCTTCCGCTGAGTGGCGGGCCCGCCCGCCCCGCACCGCGCGGGCCCGGGCGGGCGGGCCCGGTGCGGCTGCCGGGTCAGGCCTGGCAGACGCCCCGCTCGTGGTCGAACGTGGCGGTGTCACGGGAGAACTGCCACTGCGGGGCGAGCAGCTGCTGGTTCAGCTGACCGGCTGCCGCGGGGCTCTCCACGATGTAGCCGAAGTCCTGGAGCCACGCCGGGTAGAGGTTCTTCGAGCCGATGTAGAACGCCGATCCGTCCACGGCCACCAGCTTGTGGTGCTGGGCGTACGGGCGGCCGTCGGCCCACTTCGGGCTCTTCGAGCTGCGGAACGTGGCCAGCTGGAGGGTGGAGCACATGGCGGCCTTGGCCTTGGCCTGGTCGCCCGTCAGCAGTGCCAGGCGGGCGCGCAGGACGTCGCTGATCTCGGAGAGCGACTTGATCTGGGAGTAGCCTCCGCTGCCGACGGCGCCCCGGTTCTCCGGGTCGCTGACCACGATGCGGACCTTGACACCGGCGGCCATCTTCGCGGCGAGCGCGTCGTAGACGCGGATGTCGTAGCGCGGCAGGGGCGGGCAGGTCGCGTTCATGTCCTGCTGGGAGATCTCGATGTGCCGCTCGGCGCTGGAGATGAGCGTCCGCAGGGCGCTCTCCTCCGGGTTGACGGTGTCGTAGTCGCGGTCGGCGTTGGTGTTGTCGTGGAGGCCGACGACGCCGCACTTGGTGTCCGGGGCGGCGGGCAGGGTCGGCTGGAACGCGGACGCGGGGTCGTTGCGCCTGATGCCGACGCCGAGACCGCCGACCGCGATGGCCGGGACGCCGCCGGTTCCGGCCCGGTCGCCGCGGGTGCCCGCGCCGGGCTCGGCCGCCGCGGCGGCGGCGTTCTCGCCGGCCAGGGCGGGCGTGCAGGCGGCACCGTTCGAGGAGGCGAACCAGACGCTCGCGAAGTTGCCCTTGTTCCGGCAGGTCCAGGACCACAGCTCGTCGAGGTACCGGCCGGCCGTGCCGGCCGCCGGGCCGCGCAGGGCCAGGGAGACGTCGGCGACGGGGTGCGCGGTCTCCAGGTAGTCGTCCTTCCAGCTGTTGATGCCGCCGGTGATGACGGAGCTGCCGTCGACCACGAGGAGCTTGGAGTGGTTCCAGGAGAACGCCGTCTTCGACGTGGTCATGGAGGCGACGTTCAGGTCGATCCGGGAGGCGGCGTCGGGGCCGAGCTTGGCGACGAGCTCGTCGCGGTACTTCGACGGCACCACGTTCACGTGGTAGACGGGCGCGGCGCCGACGAGGATGCGCACCTTGAGCTTGTTCCCGCGCGCGGCCGCGGTCTTGAGCCCGGCGACGATCGCGTCCTGGAAGCCGCCGTTCGGGAACGGGGCGAGGGTCGATATGTCGACCGTACGCGTGGCCTGCGCGATGTTCTCCGTCGTCTTCGCGAGAAGGCGCTCGGCGCCGGGGCGGGAGGCGCAGGTGTCGTCGCCCCAGCAGCCGGGCGTCTGGAGCAGCCAGTCGCCGCCGCCCGCGGCGGAGGCGTCGAGGGTGTTGCCGGCGGTCCGCTCCCACACCGTGCCCTCGAGGCCGGGCGAGACCTGGCGGAGCATCTGCTCGACGGAGTCGAGGTGCGGGGCCGGGCCCGCAACCGGGGCGGGGCCGTTGCCCGGGGCGGCAGCGGCGGGGCCGGCGGCGCACAGGGCCAGCATGACCGCCCCGACCGCGGCGCGGGTGGCGGGGGCGGAGGGGCGGAAAAGGGTATTGCGGTGCAATGTGACTTCCTTGCAGGAGGGATCGCCGTCGCCGCAGAGGGGGCCCGGCAAGATCAACTCGCGGAAGTTACCACTCGGTCAGATGGTCGAAGAATCCGATGAGTACGTTTCGGCCACACCGTCAACTTGGCCCCCCCACCTGCCCGATCCGGCCCCTCGCGCGCCGCCCGGCCGTCCCGGAAGGCCCGCCCGACACGGGGCGAACGCCCGTTCCGGGACCTCCGCGAGGGGATTCGGATTGGACAACCGCACGCGTGAGCGACCACGATGATGCGCGCAACATCGCGGCAGCTCAGGGGGGCAAACCGGTCACATGGTGTCGTTCCTCCGCTCGGTCCGCATCGTCCCCAATTCCGACACCGGAGAGATTTCGCCATGAGCTTCGGCGACCCGAACAATCCGTACGGCCAGCCCCCGCAGGGCCAGCCCGGCTACCCGCAGCAGGCCCCGCAGGGCGTGCCGCCGCAGTACGGCTACCCGCAGCAGCCCGCGCCGGGCGCGGCCCCGCAGTACGGCTACCCGCAGCAGCCGGCCGCCGCCCCGTACGGCGGCTACCCGGCGCCCGGCATGCCCGGCGCCGGCATGCCGGAACTCGCCCACTGGGGCCTCCGCGTCGGCGGCTACCTGCTCGACATGCTGATCATCGTCGGCCCGATGTACGCCCTCGGCTTCATCGACCTGGCCACGGCCTCGAACTCGGCGACCGCCGAGCCCGGCATCTTCTTCACCATCGGCATTCTCTACGCCCTCGGCATGGCCATCTTCCAGCTGTACAAGGAAGGCGCCACCGGCCAGTCGATCGGCAAGAAGATCGTCGGCATCAGCGTGCTCCGCGAGGCCAACGGCACCCCCCTCGGCTTCGGCATGGCCTTCGTCCGCAAGCTGGCCCACGTCCTCGACGGCCTGCCCTGCTACATCGGCTGGCTGTGGCCGCTGTGGGACGACAAGAAGCAGACGTTCGCCGACAAGGTGTGCAGCACCGTCGTCGTCCGCGTCCCCAAGGTCTGACCGCTCCTCGGACCTCCCCCGCCCGGCAGCGCTCCCCGGCGCTGCCGGGCGTACGCGTTCCCGGGCCGGCCCGCGGCGGAGCCTGCCCGGCCGCCCCGCCTCAGGCCGCCCGTGCTGCGGCCTCCGCGCCGGCCCCCGGCCGCGCCGCGTCACCCGCGCCGCCCGCCCGCGCGTCCGCTTCGGCGAGCGCCGTCCGCAACCGCCGGGCCTGCACGGCCAGCTGGGACGAGCCCGCCCGCTCCGCCGCCCCGGCGAGCCCCTCGGGCGCCGGGCCGGCCGCCCCGCACCCCTGGGCGCAGTCCGCGGCCACGGCCAGCACCTCCCCCGCGCCCCGCGCCCCGGCGCCGTCGGCCAGCAGCGCCGGCAGGGCCTGAGCGAGCAGCGTCCACGTCAGGCGGTACGCGCCGGTGGCGGCGGCCGTGCGGGCCGCGTCGGCGAGCCGGTTGGGCTTGACCGTGCCGAGGGCGAGCAGTTCGGCGAGGTCCCGCCCGAGCAGCGCGGCGTCCAGCTCCCCGCGGGCGGCGAGGACCAGCAGGGCGTCCACCGCGGCCAGCCGGTCCTCGGCGTGCCGGGCGCCGAGGCCGGTGGCGACGGCCAGGTGCAGGACGGGGCCCGCCGGGCCGCCCAGTTCGGCGATCCGCGCCAGCAGCTCCCCGGCCCCGCGTTCCCCGACCGTGGCGCAGGCGGTCAGCGCGGGCAGCAGCCAGACGGCCTGCGTCTCGCGGTCCTCGGGCATGACGGAGTGCTGGGCGAGCTCGTAGCCGCTCCAGTGGTAGCAGCGCCGGCCCGTGTCGGCGTACGGGCGGCCGAGCCGCCGGAACTCGGCGGGGAAGGAGCCGTCCTGCAGTGCGGGGCGCTCGGGCAGCTCGACGACGATGCGCGGCACCGTCTCGCGGGTCCTGTCCCACCCGAGGCGGCTCGCCGCGGAGGCGGGCTCCTGCACCCGGCGCGCCGTGCGCGGCGGCTCCCCGGCGGAGGCGAGCCAGGCGGCGAGGCGCCCGCCCTCGGCGGTGCCCAGCGCGGAGGCCGCCGCGGCGGCCTCCGGGTCGCGGCGGACGCGCAGCAGGGCCTGGGCGAAGTCGGCCGGGGCGGGTGCGGCGCCGAGGCGCCCGTACTCCGCGAGGCGGGCGACGAGTTCGAGGGGCTCCAGCGTGCCCGTGTCCCAGCTGGGGGTGGCCAGCAGGAACGGCAGCGGGTCGGTCAGGGTGCGGGCCGCCGCCTCCCGGATCCGGGCTGTGGTGACCGCGCCGAGCGCGGCGTGCACGCAGTCGTGCGGGTAGCCGACGCCCCGGCGGCTCCCCGCGGTCCGCAGGTCGACCGCCCGGACGCAGCCGAGCACCGTCGCGGCGACGAGTTCCACGCCCTCGAACCACTCGGGGTCCGTCCAGCCGTCGGCCTGGAGCCAGCGGCGGTCGGCGAGGGCGGGGTGCAGGACCGCGGCGAGGGCCGCGCGGTCGCGGTGGGCGTGGCGGACGAGGGCGTCGAGGGCGGTTTCGAACTCCGCGGGGTCCGGCTGCCGGGCGTGGGTGGGGGCGGCGACCAGTTCCACCGTCGCGGCGAGCGATAGGTCCGCGGCCGGCGCCGTCCGGCGGCGCTCCGGCGCCGGCGGCAGCACGTCCTCACAGGGCCCGGCCGCGGCGCCGCCTGCGGACGCGCCGAGGAGTTCCGCCGCGGCGCGCCGGTGCACCGGGCCGAGGAGCCCGGCCTGGTCGGCGAGTTCGGCGCGCAGGGCATCGTCCTCGGGCCGCAGGTGTGCGGCGGCGAGCCGCAGGGCGCGCTCCTGGAGCGCGGTGTCCGCGTGCCCGAACGCCGCCGCGGCCGCGGGCAGCAGCACGGCCCGGTCGTCGGGGCTTCGCCGCAGGGCCTTGCCGAGGAGCACGAGCTGGGCGCGTACGAGCTTCTTCTCGGGTCGGAAGAGGACGGCGGCGGACATCTCGGCGAGCTGCTCGGCGGTCAGCCGGCCCGCCTCGGCCAGGCCGGCGAGGATTCCCTGGGCGTGCCCGGCGAGCGGCGAGGGGGCGTCGCCGGCCATGGCGATCCAGTCGCCGGTGCGCGCCTGCTGCTCGTCCTGGGTGAGGTCGAGGGCCTGCAGGAGGTCGAGGTAGAAGGACAGGTGGGCGGGGCGGCCGCCGCGCAGCAGGCGGGCCGTGCAGCCGTCGGCGAGGACGCTGCGGTCGAGGAGCCCGTCCGCGGCGAGCCGGGCCAGTTCGGCGGGCCAGCCGCTGCCGTCGGTGGAGCGGCCGTACCAGGAGAGCGGTTCGGCGGGCTCGGCCGTCTCGAACAGCAGGGGGACGAACGCGCGCAGCTGCGGCTCCTCCCGGAGCGCCGCGCGCAGCGGCCGGCCGCGGCCGGCGGAGCGTCCGGGGCCGCCGGTGCTCATCTCGCGGACCCAGCCGTTGACGAAGGCGTCGCCGGTGGGCAGGGGGCAGTCGGCCCGGCGGACGAGTTCCCGGATGAGGGGGTAGTCCTCCTCGGCGGTGGCGGCGCGGGCGGCGAGGCGGTGCGCGACGTCGCCGAGCCAGGCGGGGTCGCGGTCGGCCAGGACGTGGAGGAGGAGTGCGGTGCGCCGTGCGGGGTTGTCCGTACGGAGGTCCCGGGCGGCGATCCAGGCGGCGGCGGCCGCGGCTCCGGTGTGGCAGGCGGCCCCGGCGAGCAGCAGGCCGCGGCGTATGCGCTCCCGCTCCTGCCAGCGGGACCAGTCCCAGCCGCGGACTTCGCGGCGCAGGGCGGTCAGTTCGGGTACGAGGGTGCGGCGCTCGGCCGGGGTGAGGGGCCGGAGCAGGGCGGGGAGGGCGTCGCCGGCGCTCCGGCGTACGGCTTCGAGGACGGCGGCGGTGCTCATCGGGTTCCTCCGGAAGTGCGGGTGGCGGCGGTGCGGGCGGCGGGGGCGGCGGCCCGGGCGCGCCGGGCCATGCGTACGGCGAGGGCGTGCTTGCAGGGGCCGCGGCGGCCGCGGTGGTCGGCCCACCACTGGCAGGTGCAGCTCAGCACCCCGCCGGCGGACTCGCGGACCTGGTAGCGCCGCCCGCCGGAGGCGACGGTCGCGGTGGCGTCGGCGCGCAGGGAGACGTTGCCGTCGGCGAGGAGGGCGCGGGCGGCGCCGAGCCGGGGGTTGTGGCGTTCGGCGCGGGCGGCGTCGTAGGGGAGTTCGCGGTGGAAGTAGGCGGCTTCGGCGGCGTCGTAGCCGACGCGGCCGGCGGTGCCGAGGCGGACGAGGGCGGCGCGGACCCGCGGGACCGTCAGCCCGGACTGCTCGGCGAGGTCGGCGGTGTCGATCCGCGGTTCCCAGGCGAGGAGGACGGAGACGAGTTCGGCGTCGGCGGCCGCGTCGTCGGTGGCGAGCGCCTCGAGGACGCCGCCCTCGCCGGAGAAGCCGCGGTGGGGCTCCGGGGAGAGGGTGAGGGTGAGCCGCATGCCGGGGGCGGCGACCTCCCAGGCGGAGGCGGTCGCGGCGCCGCCGTGTGCCGCGGGGCCGTAGACGCGCAGGCCGGTGGCGTGCCGCAGGATCCGCTGGAGGGCGGCGAGCCGCTCGGGCCCGGGGAGGCAGACGGCGCCGGGAACGGGCCGGGTGGTGGGGCGCAGGGTGGCTCCGGCGGGGACGACCCACAGCGGGGCCGCCCGTCCGGTGGCGCCGCTGCCGCCGGGCGCGGTGCGCGGCAGGGTGCGCAGGAAGCGTACGGCTTCGGCGGCGGAGAGCTCGGCGCGCAGGTCGAACGCGGCGGAGACCACCTGGGACTCGGCGAAGCCGCGCAGCCAGCGGTCGGGCAGCGGCACCTTCTTCTCGACGACGGGCCCTTCCAGGGTGGTGACGGCGAGGTCGTCGGGGCCGACGCGCAGGTGCATCGGGTCGTCGCCGGCGAGCCGCGACAGGGCTTCCCGCAGCGGGTTGTTGACGTCGACGTTGGTGGTGCCGTGGCCGGTGTCGGCGCCGTCCAGGCCTTCCGGGAGCACGTCGAGCCGGGCGTAGACGCCGCAGCAGCCGGAGAACGACTCGAAGCGGAGCCGGTCCCCGTTGGCGGTGACGACGGGGTCGAGGGAGGCCCGCAGCGTGCGCTGGTGGTAGCGGGCCGCGGCGACGTCGGCGACGGCGAGCAGCCCGCGGGCTGCGGCCTGCGGCGAGCGCAGGAACCCGGCGAAGAAGCTCGGGTGCTCCTCGGCGCCCACGGGTGTCAGCCCTCCGGCGGTCTCCAGGCCCAGGAGGTGCCCCTGCGGGTCGGAGGTGAGGGACGACGGGCGTGCGTAGGCGAGTGCCTGCATGGATCGGCTCATGGGCGTCAACGTAGGGGCGCGCACTGACAACCGGACGGCCCGTCACCCGCCGCGGCGAGCGCGCCTGGTGGTGGGCCGCGCCGCGGCGGGGCGCCGACGGGCGGGCGTCGCGTTCGCACACGAGGAGCACCCGGCGGCCGTCACACGACGACGGACGCCGGGCCGCCGGGGCGCCGGGCCGCCGGGGCGCCGGTGCACCCCCGACTGGGATGGAGCCCGTATGGGCAGCATCCCCGCCACGGATCCCGTACGGGCAGCGCCCCGCTGCGGACACCCACGAGGGCGGTTATCGGACCCGCGGTTCACGGTGGTCGATCCACCGCGTTCGCAAGTGCGCTGACGCGACGGCTCCCGAAGCGGCCGATTCCGCACCGGCCGGTCCCGCGACCCTGCTGTAGCCCGGGACGCGCGGGGCCGCGGCCGGCAGCCGCACGAGGGTCCTGCCGGACACCGGCGGGGCCCCCGGCCCCGTTCCGGGCGTCTGCGCCGGACCGTCGCGTCAGTCGCCGTCGGCCTCGTGCCGGCGCGGGGCCAGGCGTTCCACGACCTCCGCGAGATCCTCGCACACCTGCTCGATCCGCAGGCGGATGTTGTTCTGCTCGGTCACCAGCGCCGACAGCAGCAGCACGGTCAGGGCCGCGGAGCCGTTGAGGGCCTGGAGGTTGACCATGATGTCGAACAGGGTGTGGCCGGCGAAGGGGCCCGCCTGGTCGATCGCCGCGGAGATCGCGATGACGGAGACCAGCAGGGCGCACGGGGCGCCGCCGACGTGCTGGAAGCGGACGCCGGCCCAGATCAGCATCGGGAAGACGAGGAAGAGCACCGACAGCTCGCTGCGGCAGGCCACGGTGGTGACGAGGCCGCAGGTGACCAGCAGGGCCAGCGCCTCGGCCGCGCGGTAGGCGTCCGCCGGCAGGGTGACGTGCGGGAGGACCAGCAGCACCGGGGTGACCAGGAGCACGCCCATCGCGTCGCCCGCCCACCAGGCGGCCCACACCGGCCAGAACTCCGACGGCGGCAGGTCGCCGGTGGCGACGAGCATGCCGCAGCCGATGGTCGCGCTGATCAGCATGGCCGGAAGGCCCGCCAGGAAGACGAGGGCCAGCGCGTCCCGCAGCCGGTCCATCTGTGTGCGGAACCCGGTGCGCCGCAGCAGCAGGTACGCGCACACGGGGGCGAGGGTGTTGCCGAGGAGGAGCCCCGCGTCCCCGGGTTCGAAGGAGGCCAGGTGCTCGATGTTCATGTACGCGCCGAGCGTGATGCCGGGCCAGGCGCGCAGGCCGAACCACAGCAGGGCGGCGAGGGCGATGCCGGTGGGCGGCCACAGCGGGGTGACCATGGCGCCTTCGACGACGATGCTCAGCAGGAGCCCGGCCTGTCCGGTTGCGTAGTAGGCGACCGCGACCGCGAGGATCCTGAGGACGTCGGCGACGAGGGCTCGCCATTCCACGGTGCGCACCACAGCATCAGACAACAGGCACCGCCCCGGGGAGGGGCGTGACACGCGCTACCCGGCGCCCCGTCCGCGTTCGTCGTGGCTGATGACGAGGACGGCGGCGTCGTCGGCGTGGCCGGTGGAGTCGGCGACCTTCATGACCTCGGCGGCCAGTTCGGCGGGGTCGGTGCCCGCCGCCTCGCGTACGACGCGCAGGACGCGTTCGAGGCCGACGTCGAGGGGGAAGGCGGGGCCTTCGATGACGCCGTCGGTCAGCAGGACGATGGATCCGGCCCGGTCCAGCCTGCGGCGGGTGACGGCGTATCCGGCGCCGGGCAGCATGCCGAGGGGGACGCCGCCCTCGTCCTCGGCCATGCCGTAGCGGCCGTCGACGGTGGCCCATATCGCGGGGACGTGGCCGGCGCGGGCGCAGTCCAGTTCCCAGGTCTGCGGGTCGAAGCGGAGCAGGGTGCAGGTGGCGAAGAGCTCGGTGCCGGTCGAGAGCAGCACGTCGTTGGTCCTGCCGAGGACCTCGCCGGGGTCGTCGACGACGGAGGCGATGGCGCGCAGGCCGATGCGGACCTGGCCCATGAAGGCGGCGGCTTCGACATCGTGTCCCTGGACGTCGCCGATGGAGAAGGCGAGGGCGCCGTCGGGCAGCCGGAAGCCGTCGTACCAGTCGCCGCCGATGTCGAGGCCGTGCCGGGCGGGCGCGTAGCTGGCGGCGGTGCGCAGTCCGGGGACGCAGGGCAGGGAGCCCGGCAGCATCTCGCGCTGGAGGGCTTCGGCGAGCTCGACGCGGGCCTGCTGGTGTTCGGCGCCGGCGCGGGCGCGGGCGGTGAGTCGTCCGAGGGTGCTCAGCAGGTCGTCCGCGCTCTGCGACCGGGGGCCGCGGCGCGGGATCACGGACTGCTCCCGGCTGCATCCATGCGTCGCTCGTCCCTGCTCTCGGTTCTCGCGGCGTGCTGCGCCCCAGACCCGTGCCCATCATATTTGCAGGTCTGCGCGGGCCGCGACAGGTCCTGTGCCGTACGGTTCCCCGACGGTCGCATCACCGGCCGGAGCAGGGGCGGAGCGCCCGGGGGCGACCACGGGGCGTGAGCTATGTTGGAAGACGAGTGACATGAGAGGGAGGCACACCGGTGTCATCCGGGCAGCAGGCACGCGCCCAGGCGGCTGCGATCACGCCGAGCGGGCAGGCGCCCGACCACGAGAGGGCTCCGGGTGACCGGGTCCGCGCCCTGTTCGACGGCCGCCGCCTCTCGCCCGGCCAGCGGCGCATCGCCCAGTACCTGATCGACCACCTCACCGAGGCGGCGTTCCTGTCGATCACGGAGCTCGCGGAGCGGGTGGGCGTCAGCCAGCCGTCGGTGACGCGCTTCGCGACGGCGCTCGGGTTCAGCGGCTATCCGGCGCTGCGGGACGTCCTGCAGCCGATGGCGCTGAGCGCGGTGGCGGGCTCGCCGGAGGCCCGCGAGCAGTACCGGCGCAACGAGCTCCAGGCGGCCGTGGACGCGGAGATCGAGAACCTGGAGAACGTGCGGCGGCTGCTCGCCGACACCAACCAGGTGCTGGACATCGGGCGGGAGCTGGCCCGTTCGGTGCCGCTGACGGTGCTGGGCCTGCGGATCTCGGTGTCGTTGGCCGAGTACTTCGCGTACGCGGCGCGGCGCATCCACCCCGACGTGCGGCTGGTGACCCGGGGCGGCAGCGTCGCCTACGACGCGCTGCTGCAGTCGCGCGAGGCGGGCGGGACGTGGGCGCTGGCGTTCGCCATGCCGCGGCACGCGAAGGAGACGCTGTCGGCGCTGCGGGCCGCCCGGCACGCGGGGCTGAAGATCGCGCTGATCACCGACCACACGCTGGGGCCGCTGGTGGACGAGGCGGACGTCGCGCTGACCGCGGGGACCGGGGCGCGGCTGGTGTTCGACTCGTACGCGGCGCCGGGCATGCTGTCTGCGGCGCTGCTCCAGGCCATGGCCGATGCGGATCCCGAGCGGACGCAGGCCCGGCTCGAAGGGTACGAGCAGGTCGCCGACCAGCACGGTTTCTTCCTCTAGGGACCGGTTTGACCCGTAGTGACCTGCGGATTTTCATGCCGTCGAGGCGCATGTAATTTTTCATTCTCTTGTTTACTCGACGGTATATATGTTTACTGAGCAGCGCGCCGGATCCGTCAGACGCGCCAAGGAGGGCGACCCCTAACGCCCTCCCGGAACGGATACCCGGGCCGGACGACTCCTCCTCACGTCCTGGCCCGGGTGCCGGTCCCGGCAGCGGGTCCACCAGAGCGCTTGTGGCGGCCCCCGGTCAACCCCTGGGCCGGGGCCGCCGCCCACCGACGCCTCGATCACAGTTCGACACCCTTCGGAAGCGACGAGAATGCGCCAGACGCTCTCCCCCGCCCTGAGCCCCGACTGGCCCTGCCAGGTCAAGGCTCCGGGCACCCAGGACTGGGAACGCACGGCCATGCGCTGGCTCCGGGACCTGCTCCCGGCCCGCTACGGCAGCTACTCCACGCTGACCCGCAGCTCCGTCCTCCTCGCCCGGCACGCCCAGCTCCAGCTCCAGCACGAGATGCGGACCGTCCGCGTCGCCCTGGAGACCAGCCGGGCCGAGCTCCCGGCGCTCGGCGTCGGCGAGGCCGTCATCGAGAACTCGATCCGCATGTACGCCGTGGAACTCCAGCAGCTCGGCCGGCTGTCGCGGGCCGTCCGGCTCGTCGGCGACGCACTGCGCGCTACACCCAGTTGATTCCGGCGCGGGCCAGGAGCGGGTCGTCGACCAGCTCCCACAGCGGGACCGCGTAGTTCCCGAAGCCGTAGCGGCCGCCGTAGTGCAGGCCGAGGACGCGGTGGTCGGCGAGGTCGAAGACCGGGGAGCCGCTGTTGCCGCCGAGGGTGGAGCAGTCGTGCCGGACGGTGAGCCGGTCGGGAGCAAGGCCCGTCGTCGTCCCCGGCTGGAGCCGTTTGACGTTGTAGACGTCCATGAAGATGCGGCGCATCGCCTCGGGCTCGTTGCGGCGGCCGTCCTCCGCCGGGTAGCCGACCACGTACACGGGCCGGCCGGGCACGTCGCCGGGCGGATCGGCGGCCACCGCGAGCGGCGTCGCCGGAGCGCGGCCGTCCGAGGCGGTGTCCACGCGCAGCAGGGCCAGGTCGACCTCGGGGTGGATGCCGATGACCTCCGTGACGGCGAACTCCAGCGACGCGTCCCCGGGCGCGGTGTCCGCTTCCTCCGCGAGGTCCAGCCGGGCGGACATCCCCGCCCGGAACGTCCAGGACCCGCCCCCGCCGTCGCCGTCGCGGCCGGCGGAGAACTCGACGGCCACGTGGCGGTTGGTCATCACCACCCCGGGGGCGACGAGGAACGCAGTGCCCACCCAGGCCAGCCGCGGATGGCCCTCGACGTCGACGCGGCCCACACGGGCGAGCGACTCGCGGATCGCGGCCCGGTGCCCGTCCAGGACCGCCCAGTCACCCTGCTGGGAGGGGAAGTCGCGGCCCTGCACCAGGATCGCGGGCCGGCCCTCCAGCAGGACGATGGCCTCCACGCCGAAGTACTCGTCCTCGTCGACCTCGTCCGCGCGGCCCTCGGCGAGCTTCTCCAGCCCGCGAGCGCCTGCGGCCAGTACGCGCGCCCGCTCCTGAACGGCGCAGGCGGCGATCTCCCGGGCCGCCGCCCCGGCCTGCGCGAGGCCGCCCTCCGCCCCGGCGGGGAGCGGGGCCGACTCCGGAACCTCCGCCTCAAGGGCGTGCCGTACGCGGGCGGCCACCTCGCGCAGGTCGCCGAAGACCTGCTCGGGCCGGGTGGCCACCGGTGATCGGGCCGTCATCTCAGACCACCTCCGCGGGGTGCCGCCCGCCGAGCAGTGCCTGGGCGTCCGCGATCTCCCGGTGGACGGCGGGACTGTGCTCGGCAAGGTGCTGCATGATCGTGCCGATCTGGGTGCCGACGTTCACGAACGCCGTCGTCTTGCCCTGGTAGACGACGTCCTCGACGCGCCGGGTACCGCGGTGCAGGGCGACGACCGTCCAGTCGTCGGTGAGGACGGGCGATCCCGAGGACCCGCCGCGGGTGTCGGTGAAGTAGCGGACGTCCTTCGCGTCCGCCTCGTAGACCAGGTTGTTGCGCAGGGCGACGCGTTTCGGCTCGCCGCCGGGGTGCTGGATGATGTTGACGGGGACGGGCTCCTGCGGGGTGACCGCCAGCGGGGCGGCCGCGATCCGCAGGGGTTCGCGCGGCGGGCCGTCCGCCAGGCGGAGGACCGCGTAGTCGAGGCCCTCGTCCCAGGCGAGCAGCTCGGCCACGGCCACCTCGTCGGCCGGCGTCGCGCCCGAGGCGGCGTCCGCGCCGTAGTCGAACCGGCAGCGGGTGTTCCGCGCCTGGAGGAGGAGGTCCGCGGGATCGAGGGGGCCCCGGCTGGCGGCGGTCCGGGTGCGCGCGGTGACGACGTGGTGGTTGGTGACGAGCAGCCCCGGCGCGATGAGCCAGCCGGTGCCGGCGTGCGGGTACCCGCCCGGCCCGAGCGGCGCGCCCCCCTGGTACGGGGTCACCTTGAGCCGCGCCACTGCGCGGCCCGCGGCCTCGCCGGCGAGGAGGAACTCGAAGGGGACCGTGTCGTCGCGGAAGACGATCTCCTCCTTGGTCTCCCCGGCGGGCGGCTCGGGCACGTCGGGCTCACCTTCGGCCTCGCGCGCCACCTCGTCCAAGGCGCTCTGGAACACCGCGAGCGGGCCGGCCTCCGCCGTCTGGGCGACGGCGTTGCGCAGCCAGATCTCCAGCGGCACGGAGCCGTCCACGAGGCGCTCCACCCTGTTCATCGCCTCCAGGTCGGACTGCACCTGTGCGCCGGGGGCGGCCAGGACGGGCAGGACGCCCCTGTACCTGGGCATGATCCCGGCGAGCAGGAGGGGCCGCATCGAGGGATCGGCCAGCCCTGTCTCCAGGGCGGTGTTCCTGAGGCGGATGAGGTCCTCACGCGGCAGGTATGTGAAGTCCATGCGGTCCACGCCCCGTGGGGGCGGTTCCTTTCCGGTGTCGGGCGAGACCTGTTCGACCTCCGACTTGTCGGGTCTGCGGACAGCGACGCCCATGGCGGCCGCCACTCCGGAGACGAGGTCGCCGTGGTCGTCCCGCAGGACGATCAGGCGGCGGGCGAGTTCGTCGAGGGTCCCGCGGCGGCGGGCCTCCCGCAGCATCCCGGCCGTACCGCTGCCGGCCGGGTCGGCTGCCGGCGCGGCCGCTCCCGACAGGGCGGAGCTCTGCGGGCCGGCCCCGGCCCCGGCGGACCCCGGAGGCTGCGACTCGCCCTGCGCACCCGCGTCCTGCCCTTCGGTCGGCACGGGTCCCCCGGCCGGTACGGGCCCGCCAAGCCGTCCAGGCCTTTCGGGCCCAGCGGGCAGTGGGGGTGCCCCCAGCGGCGGGGGCCCGGCGGGCTCCGCCGGCGCAGTGGGCGGAACAGGCCCGGGCGCCGGGCCGGACCCGCCGGGCTGCACGGGCGCACCCGGTGGTGCGACAGGTGCCGGCGGCTTCGGCGGCTGCGGCGTGGTGCCGGCGGCGTCGGCGAGGACGCGGTGCAGGGCCTCGCCGAGCCGGGGCTGTTTGGCCACGGCCAGGCGGATCGATTCCGCCAGCTGCTCCAGGGCCGTGTCGTCGGCTTCGGGCAGGCCCAGCACCTTGAGGGTGTGGTCCAGTGCGGCCGGGTCGCGGGCGGACACCTCCGCGGCGACGGCCCGTACGAGGGCCGGCTGCTGCGCCATCGCCTCGTCGGGCAGCGCCCGCAGCCGCTCGGAGAGCCTCGTCACGGCCTCCGGCCCGGCATCGGTTGCTGCGGCGAGCCGGGAGCGGGCCAGGAGCGCGCCCATCGCGTCGAAGTCGCGGCCCAGACCGGTCGCGAGGTCCTCGGCCTCGGCGAGGTCCCGGTCGGCAGCCGCCGGATCGCCGTCCTCCTCCGCGAGCCGGGCCGCGAGCAGCAGCAGGTCCAGTTCGGCGTCGGCGTCGCCCGCCTCCTCGGCCCGGTCGATCGCCCTGTCCGCCTCGGCCCTGGCCTCCGCGCGCCGGTCGAGGCGGGCGAGGGTCTCGACCAGCAGCGGGTCGAGCACGCTGCCGGGGGTCCAGGGCCGGCGTTCCGCCAGCCGCGCCTCCGCCTCGGCGAGGTAGCCCTGCGCGAGCAGGTCCTCGACCTCCCGGGCGGTGATCCGCTCCCAGTCCTCCTGGTCGGCGTCGTGCAGCGGCAGCCCTGCGGTGTGCCCGCCGAGGCGGCCGTCGAGGAAGGCCGCAGACCGGGGTGCCATGTCCTCGGCGGCGCTGCCGAGGTGGCGTTCGACGCCGGGTTCCCAGCGCTCCTCCACGGTGCGGGGGCTCTCGTTGAGGCGCAGCCGGTGGTAGATCTCCTCGGCGCGGGCCTCCGCGCCGGGCCGGGCGGCGTAGAACTCCACCGCCCGCCGGGCGACGGCGCGCATCAGGACGGTGCCGGCGGTGTCGGACAGGCGCAGCATGATGGCGCGCAGGTCGGGGCGGTGGCGGATCCGGCCGGGCCCGGCGGGTTCCATCAGGTCGAGCCGGGCCAGCAGGCCGAACAAGGTCCGGGCCTGTTCCGCCGTGTCGACGCGCAGCCCGCACGGCTCGGCGAGGACGTCCTTGACCAGCTCGGGTGTGATCTTGCGCAGGGCCAGTCCGCCCTGGGCGAGGGCCCGGACGGAGGGGTTGGCGATGTGGCGCAGGATCCGGTCGTAGAGGACGCCCTGGACGAGCATCTGGTCCACCTTGCGCAGGACCTGGCGGCGCCGGGGCAGGCTCTCCACCAGCTCGCCCAGCTGGCCCGTGCCGTCCCCGACGATCATTGCGGCCCGAGCGGCGAGCTTCAGGCTGAGCGGATGTCCGCCGACGCGCTCGGCGAGGGCCCGGGCGACGGCCTCGTCCTCGATGCCGCGGCTGCGCAGGAGCGCGACGGCCGCGTCAGAGCCGAGTTCGCCGAGTTCGATGGTCAGGGGGTCGACGACGCGCGCGGGGTGGTCCACGGGGGCGCGGCCGGCGACGATCCACCGCAGCCGCGGGTAGGCCTTCTGCAGCACCGACCACATGGCCCACAGCCGGCCGATCGCCGGGTTGGCCCGGTACTGGGCGGCCTCGAACGAGTCGACGGCGACGACCAGAGGCGGGGCCTGCACGCCCGCCGGCTCCTCCGCGCCGGGACCGGTACCGACGGCCAGGGCCACGAGTTCGGCGACCTGCCGGACGAGTTCGGTCTCGCGCGTGCGGGCGGTGGTGTGGAACCGCTCGGCCGCGGTGCGCCCCATGCTCGACCGGGTGGAGGAGAGCCCGTACAGCTCGTCGATCTCGCCCTGCTCCTCGCGCTGGGTGCGGGCGGTCTCCTCGCATGCGCCGGCGAGGGCGTCGAAGGCGGGGCGGTGATCGGGGTACTGCACGCCGAGCTGCCGGGCCATTTCGGCGATGAGCGTGGCCGGTTCGTGGACGGAGAGGGTGGGCCGCGCGAAGTCCACGTACGCGAAGGGGAAGGGGAAGGGGGCCGTGACGTCGTCGGGGAGGCAGTCGAGGAGGAACTTGGCCAGGAGGGTGCTCTTGCCCATGCCGCCGAGCCCGTGGATCAGGAGCGGGGGCCGTTCGGCCGGGCCGGGGCCGCCGGCTCCGTCGTCGAGGACGTACGCGCGCAGCCGGGACAGCTCGGCGGTGCGGCCGCAGAAGGCCTGCTGGTCCATCACTCCTCCAACAGGCGGCGCAGCGGCTGGAGCAGGCGCACCCGCTCCAGCAGGTTCCGGAGCTGCCCGGGGTCGGGGATTCCGGCGGTGCCCGGGATCCGGGACAGCCACAGCACGGCCTGGTGGGCGGCGGCGAGGGCGTCCGCGTCGAGCCGCCGGGCGTCCGGGGGCCGCCCGCTGAGGTAGGCGAGCGTGATGCGTTCCGGTGCCGGGCCGGCCTGCACCTGGGCGAGGTTGGCCTCCAGGCAGCGCCGGGCGGCGGCCGGCCCGGGCAGGTCGGCGAGGGCCGCCTCCCGGATGTCGTCGCGCAGGGTCCAGACGGGCGGGTTCGTGGAGAGCGTCGTGCAGTCGTCGACGAGTTCCTGCTGGGCGCGTCCGGAGGGTTCGCGTTCGCCGGGCAGGCGCAGGGTGTCCGGTTCGAAGCGGACGAGCAGGCAGGCGGCCCGCCGGTAGGCCCGGCGGTCCTCGGAGGGGGCCGCCGGCTCCAGGGCCGCCGGGGCGCCGAGCTCGCGGAGCAGCAGGCGGGCGTAGTCGGCGCCGGGTGCCAGGGAGCGCCAGGTGCCGACGGCTGTCTCGGCGGCCGTGCACAGCCGGCGCATGGGGCTGTCGCCTGAGGCGGGTGCCTGTGCGGCCTCCCACACCGCCGCCGCGGAGGCCGCGGCCAGGCGGACGGCGTCCGCGGGGGGTACGGGGGCCTGGGTGAAGTACGTGCGGAAGAAGTCGTCGACGTCGTCGCGGCCGAGGATGCGGGCGGTGTCCCGGCACACGGTCTTGCGGATCTCGTACGGCAGCTGCGGCATCGTCGCCGGGTAGCCCAGCAGGACCAGCCGGGGCGCGCTGCCCTCGGGTGCGGGCCCGTGCTCGAACAGGGCCCGGGCCAGCTGGCCGATGGCGTCCCAGGCGTCGGAGGTCGAGGCGAGCCGGTCGCACTCGTCGAGGATGATCCAGAACGCCTCGGGGGCCGCGGTGGCGCGGGTGACGATCTGCTGGACGGCCCATTCGTGCGCGGACAGTGGATCGTTCAACGGTGCCGGATTCAACTGCGGGGGCTCGGCTTCGGGGTTGAGGCGTGCGGCGATCTGCCGGATCAGCTGGGCTGCGGTCGTCGTGTGCGTCAGCGTCACGCGGACGGGGCGGAATCCGCAGTGCTGGCCGAGGTAGCGGATGAGGCTGTAAGTGTAGGAGCGGCCGCTGTCGGGCTCGCCGTCGACGACGAGGACGGTCTTCTCGGGGTCGGCGAGGAATTCCCGCAGCCGTTCGCGCAGCTGTGCGCGGTCGATGAACACCTCGGCGCCGTTGCGCAGCACGCCCGCGCGGAAGTGGTCCTGGTCGGAGACGTGGGCGCGCGCGTCCTCCGCGAGTCTCGCCCGGAAGGCGGTGGCCTGGGCCTGCAATTCGAGCTGGCAGGCGAATTCGTCGAGACCGAGCAGGACGTCGAGGAGGAATATCTGGGCAGTGATGCTGTGCCGAACGGCCCGGACCAGGGCGGCGGCGTTGTCGCCGGCCTTGGAGGTGAGGCTGAGCGCGCCGATGAACGCACTCGGGTACCCGACCTGCCGGAGGCGGTCGTGGGGGTCGGGCGTGTCCAGGAGGTAGTCCCGCACCCAGGCGGTGACCACGCCCCATTCCGTGTCGGTGAGCGGCATTGTGCACCTGCCCGTCCGCCCGTGGGGGCGGCCGACGGATCCACTGGTGACATCTGTCATGGTTTCACCCGCTTCACCTGGGTGCAAGGCCGCGGAGTGGCGGGCGCGGGGCAGCCGGCGTCGACGGCGCCGCGGGGCCGGTTGGTCGCAGCCGTTGCTCCGCCCGCACGCCGCACTGCCGGACTCACACGGCCGCGTCCGGTCGGCACATCCGCTGCGGTGGCGGCCCCGGCCGGTCCTTCGTTCGGCCGCCCGCCGACCTCACCGCGGCGGCCGTTCCCGATCGGGCGGCACCGGCCGCCGCCGGGTTCGCGGGGTGCCGCGCCGAGGAAGCCATCCCCGAGGTATCCCGATCCCGCACCGCTCTCCGAGGAGGAACCCGTGCCCGCAGGACTCTCCGTCCACGTAGGACTCAACAGCGTCGACCCCGCCGCGTACGGCGGGTGGGACGGCCGACTGCTGGCGTGCGAGAACGACGCCCGCGACATGGCGGCGGTCGCCCGCGCCGCCGGCTTCGAGCCGACGGTGCTGCTCACCCCGGAGGGCACCGTGGACCGCGTGACGGCCGAGCTGCGCAAGGCCGCCGGGCGGCTGGAGGACGGGGACATCCTGCTGTTCACCTACTCGGGCCACGGCGGACAGGTCCCGGACGAGGAGGGTGACGAGCCGGACGCCCTCGACGAGACCCTCGTCCTCTTCGACCGCCAGTTCCTCGACGACGAGCTGCACCGGGAGTTCCGCCGCTTCTCCCCCGGGGTGCGGATCTTCTGCCTGCTGGATTGCTGCCACAGCGGGACGGCCACCGAGGCCGCGTCGCAGCCCGGCGGAGACGGTGACGCCGCGGTCCGCGTCATGCCCGTCGTACGCCAGCAGCAGCTCTTCGAACGCGACCGGGCGTTCTACCAGGAGCTCCAGCGCGAGCTGCGCAAGAACGGGGTGGACGGCGAGCCCGGCACGCTGCTGATCTCCGCCTGCCAGGACGACCAGTTCGCCCTGGACGGCCGGGTGAACGGCGCGTTCACCGAGGCCCTGCTGCGGGTGTGGGACGCGGGCGCGTTCTCCGGCGGCTACCGGGACTTCCACCAGGCCATCCGGGAGCGGCTGCCGCGCACGCAGGTGCCCAACCTGCACACCACGGGCAGCCCGTCGCCGGAGTTCCTCGGGCAGAAGCCCTTCACCGTCTGATCGGCCGCCGCGCGGGCCGTGACTTCCGGCGCGGTGCGTCGTTGGTCACGGTGGTCAAGCGAAGTGCACCCGTGACGTCCCGGGCCCCCTGCGGGGGTCCGGGACTTTGCGTTGGCCGCCGGATCCCGGCGCGCCGGACCCTGCCGGAGGGAGAACTCGCTGGTCCGGGCGGCGCAGGGCTGACAGACTGGCGGCTTCGCACACCGGAGGAGGACACATGGCACAGGAGTCGGACGCGCCGCAGGACGAGTCGCCCGCCGAGGAGGCCAAGCGCAGGTTCCGCGAGGCCCTGGAGCGCAACGCGCGCAACGCGCGGGCCCAGCAGGCCCACCAGAGCCGGACGAAGATCCAGGGCACCAGCACAGGGGCCGGCGGCGGACAGAAGCGGACCCGCCGCAAGGCCGGCTGACCGGCCGCCCGAGCGCGCGCTGGGCCACATGGGTGACAGGCGATAACCCCCGGCGGGAACGGCAGTTGATCAGCTCGTCCCGCCGGGGACCACCATCCATGCGACAGCGCGACAGAAGGATCCTCCTCATGCTCAAGAAGCTCATGGCCACGACCGCCGCCACCGCAGCCGTGCTCGGCGCCGGCGCCGCGGTCGCCTCCCCGGCGATGGCGATCGGCAACGACAACGGCGTCAACACCGTCAACGGCAACGACTCCGCGCAGATCTACGGCAACCAGGAGACCAAGGGCGCGATGAGCCCGCAGCTGGGCCTGGTCCAGGGCTCGCTGAACAAGCTCTGCGTGGGCCTTCCCGCCAAGGTCAACGCCCAGTCGCTGATCGGCGCCCTCAACATCGGCGTCCAGGACATCAACGTCCTGTCCAACCCGATGAACCAGCAGTGCGCCGAGAACTCCACCCAGGCCAAGGGCGACGAGTCCCTCTCCCACATCCTGGACAACATCCCGGTCCTCTCCGGCAACCTCTCCGCCGGCAGCTGACCCCCCGGGCGGGGCAGCGGCGCCGCTCCCCGCACGACAGGCAGGGCCCGTACGCACCACCCCGCGTACGGGCCCTGCCCGTTGCCCGCTCCCGGAGCCGCCCGCGCGGCCACCCACACGGCACCTTGGTCTAGACCTTGACAGGTCCATACCAGTTCGCTTGGCTGGTGGCAGTGCCGCCCCACCGGCAAATCCCCACGCCTTAGGAGAAGTTGCGTGATACGTCCGCTGCGCCGCCGCGCCCTCGCCCTCGCCGCCGCCGCGGCCGCCGCCCTCGGCATCGCCGCCGCCCTGCCCGCCTCCCCGGCCGCCGCCGCCCCCGCCTGCGCCGGCGCCTGGACCTCCTCAGCCGTCTACACCGGAGGCGCGACCGCCTCGCACAACGGCCGCAACTGGCAGGCCAAGTGGTGGACCCAGGGCGAGAAGCCCGGCACCACGGGCCAGTGGGGCGTCTGGTCCGACCAGGGGGCCTGCGGCACCGGCGGCGGTACGGACCCCGACCCGGACCCGGGCACCGACCCGTCCGGATTCGTCGTCACCGAAGACCAGTTCAACCGCATGTTCCCGAACCGGAACCCCTTCTACACCTACCGCGGCCTCGTCGCGGCCCTGTCCGCCTACCCCGGCTTCGCCAACACGGGCGACGACACCACCAAGCGCCGGGAGGCCGCCGCCTTCCTCGCGAACGTCTCGCACGAAACGGGCGGGCTCGTCCACATCGTCGAGCAGAACACCGCCAACTACCCGCACTACTGCGACGCCGCCCAGCCCTACGGCTGCCCCGCAGGGCGGGCCGCCTACTACGGCCGCGGGCCCATCCAGCTCAGCTGGAACTTCAACTACAAGGCCGCCGGCGACGCCCTCGGCATCAACCTGCTGGGCGACCCGTACCTGGTGGAGCGCGACCCGGCCGTCGCCATGAAGACCGCCCTGTGGTACTGGAACACCCAGAACGGCCCCGGCACCATGACGGCGCACGCCGCGATGACGAACGGCTCCGGCTTCGGCGAGACGATCCGCTCCATCAACGGCGCCCTGGAGTGCAACGGCGGCAACCCCGCCCAGGTCCAGAGCCGCGTGAACGCCTACAAGAACTTCACCGCGATGCTGGGCGTGACCCCCGGACCGAACCTGACCTGCTGACCGGGCCGGGCCCGACGGCCCGCCCCGCCGGCCCGGCGAGGGCCCCTTCGGCGCGTCCCGCGCTCAGGGGGCCCTCAGGGCCATCGCCAGCTGTGCCCGCGAACGCACCTCCAGCTTCTGGTAGATCCTCGTCAGCCGCGCCTCGACGGTCTTGACGCTGACGAACAGCCGGGCCGCCGCCTCCTGGTTGCTCGCGCCCTGCGCCACCAGCAGCGCCAGGCGGGCCTCCGCCTCCGTCAGGGCGGCCAGCGCCACCGCCGGCCCCGCCTCGGCCGGCACCGGCTCCGGCCCCTCGGCCGCCAACTGCGCCCACGGCCGCGCACCCGCCTGCTCGAAGACCGCCGCGGCCGCCTGCAGCGCCGCCCGCGCCGGAGCCTTCCGGCGCCGCCGCCGCTCCGCCCGGGCCAGCGCGAGCAGCGTCCGGCCGCGCTCCACCGGCAGCTGGTACGCCTGGAAGTCGGCGGCCGTCCGCGTCAGCAGCTCCACGGCCGCCTCTGCCTCGCCCAGCACGGACAGGGCCGAACCGCGCGCCCGGTCCAGCGCCGCGACGACCGTCGCCCGTCCCAGCGACCGCGCGACCGCGCCGACCTCGTCGATCAGCGCCACCGCCTCCTCGGGCGCGTCCGCGGCGACCAGGGCCTCCGCGAGCTCCCCGTGCCAGCGCAGGATCGAGGGGTCCACCACCTGCTGGGCCGCCTCCAGGACCGCCACCCGGCGCAGCGTCGCCACCGCCTTCGCCGCCTCGCCCGTCGCCAGCTCGACGAGGCCGAGCGCGTACAGGCTCCGCGACAGGAAGACCTGGTCGCGCTCCTCCTCGGAGGCCTGGATGCCGCGGCGCGCGTACCCGGCGGCGCGTGCGAAGCTCCCGCCCGTCACCTCCGCCATCGCGGCGACGTACCAGGCGGGGCCGGGTGAGAGGCCCGCCTCGATGGTCAGCTCCAGGGCCCGCCGGGCGTGGTCGGAGGCGGTCGCGCACCGGCCGCGCCGCAGCTCCACCTCGGTCAGGCTGCGGAGCACCTCGAAGACGTCCTCGGCGGAGCCGGTGCGGCGGACCGCGGGCAGCAGCGCGAGCAGCTCGCGGCGCGCGTCGGCGAGCCGGTCGTCGAACAGGGCGTGTCTGACCGCCAGGTACTGCGGGGCGTTGCGCATGCCGAGGGGGACCTCGGGGGCGGGCAGGGCGAGCGCCTCGGCCAGGATCTCCTCGGCGTCAGGGTCGCCGAGGATGCGGCCCATCCGGGCCCGGACGGTGAGGGCCATGGCCTCGGCGACCTGGTCCCCGCCGATGGCGGCGAGCCGGCCGGCCTCGGCCGCCTCGTCCCGGGCGCGGACGGGGTCGCCGTCGCTGAGGTTGTGCTTCCAGGCGACGCGCAGGCGGACCGCGGCCTGGAGGGCCGGGTCGCCCTCGGCGTCGTCCACGGCGTACGCGAAGGTCTCGTCGAGGGTGCCGAGGGCCTGCCCGGCGGCGTCAATGACGGCGAGGCGGGCCCGGACCCGGTCGGAGCGCGAGGCGTCGCGGGCGAGGACGGCGCGGGTGGCGCGGCGGGCGAGGTCGGCCCGGCCGGCCCAGCCCGCGTCCTCCGCGGCGGCGACGAGCCGGGCCAGTTCGTCGCCGGGCCGGTCGCCCGGGGTGCGTTCGGCGGCGAGCAGTCCGAGTTCGGCGGCCAGTGCCCGCTGCCCGCGGCGGCGGCAGTCCGCGGCGGCCCGGGTGATCTCGGCGGCGAGCCATTCGTCCGGGGTGTCCACGGCGAGGGCCCGGTGGCGTACGGCCTGGACGGGGTCGTCGACGGCGGCGGCGAGCGCGGCGTGCCCGGCGGCCCGCTCGGGCCAGCCCGCGTCGGCGGCCAGCGCCATGGGCAGGGCTCCGGCGGTGAAGGCGACGGTGCCGTCCTCGCCGACGGTGACCAGTGCGGCCCGTTCGGCCTCGGCGAGTTCGGCTTCGGCGTCGGGGCGGCCGGCGCGGCGCAGCAGCGCGGTGGTCGGGCGGGCCGCGAGGGCGGCGAGGAGCAGGGTGCGCCGGGTGCGGGCGGGGACCTCGGCGAGGAGGCGCCGGGCGACCTCGCGGGCCTGGCCGGACAGGGGCAGGGTGTCGGCGTGGTGGGCGCCGCCGTCGCGGGAGCCGGCGGCCTCGGCGAGGGAGTGGCCGAGGGCGAGCGCGAGGCGCGGGTTGCCGCCGCTGGCCTGGTGGACCCGGCCGGCGATGCGGGCGGGCAGGCCGTGCCGGACGAGGAGTTCGGCGACCTCGTCGGCGCCGAGCGGCGGGATGCGTATCGCCGGGGTGCCGGGGCCGCACAGGGGCGCGGCGACGGGCACGCCGCCCTGCACGCATTCCGCGACCAGGACGCGGACCCGGGGAGGGGTCAGCCGCAGGGCGAACCGGAGCAGATCGGTGCTTTCCGGGTCCAGCCATTGGGCGTTGTCGACGACGAGGAGGACGGGGGTGCGCGCGGCCAGGGTGCGCAGCACCTCGACGACGGCGAGGCGCAGGGCGACGTGGTCGCGGCCGGCGCGCGGGGTGTCGGTCTCGCGGCGCAGGTGGGCGATGGCGGTGCGCTGCGGTCCGGAGAGCGGTTCGAGCGCGTCGCAGGGGACCGAGGCGAGCAGCGCGGCGGCCGACGCCTCCGGGATCCACCGGTCGGCGGCTTCGGGGGCGAGGCGGAGCACGGTTTCCTGCCTGGCCTCGGCCGCTGCCGCGATGGCGCCGGCGAGCTCGGTCTTGCCCGCGCCGGCGGGTGCGGTGAGCAGGGCGCGCCCGTGCTCGGCGAGCGCCTGCTCGACCGCCTTGATCAGTTCACCGTGTCCTACGGTCGCGTTGGCGCGCCCCGCTGCCACGCACAGCCACCAGCCTCTCGGTCCCCACTCTGTGCCTTTCCTGTGAGGAGCGAGAATACGAGGTCGCGGGCCGGGTGGAGGCGAAGTGTGACGCACAATTCAGTCACGGCCGGGAAAGCCGCGCGGGCCTGCCGGTACGAGGGTATCGGCAGGCCCGCGGGTGTCATCGGGTGGTGCGTGCGCCGGCTGCCGGGGCGGCCGGGCGGGGGTGTCTCAGAAGGTGAGCTTCCAGGCGTCGAGGTAGCCGGTGTCGCCGCCGGCGTTGTCGTTGATCCGGAGCTTCCAGGTGCCGTTCGCGACCTCGGAGGAGGCGTTCACGGTGTAGGTCTGGTTGATGTTGTCGGTGCTGCCGCCGGCGCGGTTGTGCAGGGTGTAGACCGAGCCGTCGGGGGCCACCAGGTCGACCTTGAGGTCGCCGATGTAGGTGTGCTTGATGTCGACGCCGACCTGGAGCGCGGCCGGGGCGTTGCCCGCGACACCGGTGACGGTGATCGGGCTCTCGACGGTCGCGTTGTCGAAGATGTTCACGTTCGTGGTGTTCTCGAGGCCCGGGGCGGGGGTCGTCGAGGTCACCGCGTTCAGCGTGGCGGCCGCGTCGGCGAGGCCGGTGCCGCAGCCGCCGGTGCAGGTGCCGGCGAGCGGGCGGGTGTTGGTCTTGATGGCCGCCTCGATCTGGGCCGGGGTCAGCGCGGGCTTGGCGGCGACCATGAGGGCGGCGAGGCCGGCGACGTGCGGGGCGGCCATGCTGGTGCCCTGGTACGGCTTGTAGTTCTCCGAGCCGGGGGTGGTGAGACCGGTGTTCAGCGTGGAGAGGATGGCGTTCTCGGGGGTGGTGACGGTGCCGGGCGTGTCGGTGGCGCGGCGGGTCTCACCGCCCGGGGCGGCGACGTCGATGCTGGCGCCGTAGTTGGAGTAGTACGAGCGGTCGCCGGCGCGGTTGCTGGCGGCCACCGTGATGACGTTGCTGCAGCTGGCCGGGGTGAAGCCGGCGGCGTCGGCGTTGCTGTTGCCTGCGGCGACGACGACGGTGGTGCCGCGGGCGACGGCCGCGTTGATGGCGTTCTGGTAGCTGGTGGAGCAGGTGCCGGAGCCGCCGAGGCTCATGTTGATGACCTTGGCGGGGTTGGCGTTGGCCGGGACGCCCGAGACGGTGCCGCCGGAGGCCCAGGTGATGGCGTCGACGATGTCGGAGGTGGCGCCGCCGCACTTGCCGAGGACGCGGACGGGCTGGATCTTCGCGTTGTACGCGATGCCCGCGATGCCCTTGGCGTTGTTGGCGGCCGCGCCGATGGTGCCGGCGACGTGGGTGCCGTGCCAGGAGGAGTCGCTCGCCTTGGAGCCGGTGCCGCACTCGCCGGCCGCGCTCCAGTCGCCCTGGTCCGCCGGGTTGCTGTCGCGGCCGTTGCCGTCGCGGGCGGCGGTGGAGCTGCTGATGAAGTCGTAGCCGGGGACGATGTTCGCGGCGAGGTCGGAGTGGGCGACGTAGCCGGTGTCGAGGACGGCGACGGTGACGCCGGTGCCGGTGGCCTTGTCCCAGGCTGCCGGAACGTTCATGCCGGCGGTGGGCTCGAAGAGGTCCCACTGCTTGGCGTACTCGGTGTCGTTCGGGGCGGCCATGGCGTAGGCGCGGGTGTCCGGCTCGACGTAGGCGACGTCGGGGTCGGAGCGGAACTGTGCCATCAGGTCGGCCGCATCCTTGGGGGCGGTGGCCCCGCCGAGGCTGACGAGGGCGGCACCGGTGCCGAGGCGGCGGTCGAAGGCGGCCTTCTTGCCGGCCTTCTTGCCCTTGTCGGCGGCGTCGGTCGCGGCGGCGCTGTTGGAGCTGGCCTCTGCGGCGCCCGACTTGTAGCCGACGATCAGGTTCTCGACCGGGGCGGCGGCCGGGGCGGCGGGGGCGCCGGGGGCCGGGATGGTCGAGGCGGCGGCCCGGCCGGCGGGGGCGGGCTCGGCGCCGGGCAGGGCCACGGAGGCGGTGGCGGAGCCGGCCAGCAGGGTGACGGACATCGCCGCCACGGATATCAGCCTGCGTCGCGTTGCGTGCACGGTCTTCCCTTTCGCGGGCCGGTCCCGGGCAGGCCGGAGCGACCCCGGTTGGGGCGGTGTGGGAGGTGGGTTGACGATCTTACGGGGCCGGGCGGGCTGGTCAATTCCGGCCCGGCCACCGCGGGATCGCCACGCCGTCCCTGCCGCTTCGGCGGGGCTGGGACGACGTCGGTGCTGGGCGGTCGTCCGGCTCGCGGCTTCGCACCATGTGGGGTTGGGACGGGGGCCGCGGGCGGGGGAAGATCGCCGGTGGCCAGACAGTAGGCAACGGGCGGGTGAACTGGATACGGGGAAAACCCTTGTCCGCCCCCTGCCGGCCCCCGAGGGGTCCTCCCGGTACCGCCGGCCACCCGTCCGGGCCCCGGCTGAGCTGTGGATTTGCCCGGGGGTGTCCTATCCCTCGGTGCCGAGCCGGCGGAAGTGGGTCCAGCTCGTCTCGTTGGGCTCGGACCAGTTCTCCGGGGCGTGCGCGAACTCCGGATGCCGGTCGGCGATGAAGCGCCGGGTCCGCTCCGGTACCTCCGCGTACGAGCCGAGCTTGCGGCCGCGGCAGTGGAAGGTGAGCCCGCCGGGCCGCTGCCCCTGCTCCATCCACGGCAGCCAGGGCGACATCCGCGTCCAGGACATCGTGCACGGCACACCGGGCTCCTCGGTGTCCAGCACCGAGGCGGGGGCGAAGAACTGGAAGAGCTCCAGGGCCCGGTAGGTGTCCCCGGCGGAGTGCAGGGGGTAGTCGGCGACGGGCAGCGGCGAGGGGTAGGAGAGGGGGATCTCCAGACTGAAGCAGACCTGGTCGCCCAGCCGGGTCAGCGGGACGGGGAACGGGCGCAGGGCAAGGTTGGCCGGGTCGTTCCAGACGTGGACGACCCGCCTGCCCTCCCAGGTGTCGAGGATGTCCCGGGTCCGCGGGTCCAGGTAGAAGGCGGCCTCGCGGGCCAGGAGCCGGTAGCCGCCGCTCTCCTCGTCCGCCACGAGGCGGGCGGCGTTGACGCCTTCGAAGCCGAACAGGCGGCGGTAGGGCTCGTCCGGGGCCCAGGAGTGGACGTCGCCGGACCACCAGAAGACCGTTTCGGCGCCGTCGAGGGAGGCGCGGGCGCGGGCGAAGGCGCGCAGGAGGTCGGCGGGGGCCGTGCCGGGTGCGGTTGTCATGCCGGGTACTGTGCTCGGCCGCGCGCGGCCGGGCAAGGCACCCCCGGGCCTGTTGCGGCGGGCAGGTGGCCGGGATGCGGACTCCGGGTTGACGCGGGGGCGGGCAGCGGCGACGGTGATCCGCATGGTGAGGGGAAGCGGGCGCCGCAGGCGCCGCGGACGCCGCCCGCTCGCGCTGCTCGCGCCGGTGCTGTGCCTGGTGTTGGGGGCGGGGCTGGCCGCGGCCCTGCCGGACGGCGCCCGGCCGGACCGCGCAGGGCACGGCGGGGCGGGGCACGGCGGCCCGCGCGCCGCCGGAGTGCCCGCGCCCGGGCCGGCCACGGCGGAGCCCGGCCCGGAGCCGCCCGTACCGGGGGATCCGCCGCCTGCCGGGCCGCAGGCCTCGTCCGGTTCGGTGTCCGTGGACTGCGGGCGGGGCGGGGAGGGCCACTACAACGAGGACAACGTGGTGGTCTCCCCCGGGCTGCGCGCCGGCGCCCACCACACGCACGCGTACGCGGGCAACCTGTCGACGGACGCGGCCTCGACGGACGCCTCGCTGGCCGCCGCGGCGACCACCTGCCGCGGCGGTGACCGCTCCACGTACTACTGGCCGGTCCTGCGCCGCACCGACCGGCCGGGGACCCGCCCGCACGAGCGCGCCGCCGGGCACGGCAACACGGGCCGGATCCTGTCCGAGGCCGCCGTCACGGTGGAGTTCCGGGGCAGCCCGGTGAGCCGGGTCGTGCCGATGCCGCGCTTCCTGCGGGCCGTCACCGGAGACGCGGTGGCGGGCACCGCCCGCGACGGAGGGCGCGTACGCGCCCGGTGGGGCTGCTCCGGTACGCCGGAGCGGTCCACCACCCGCTACCCGCGCTGCCCGGCCGGCGAGCGCATCACCCGGACGCTCGTCTTCCCGAGCTGCTGGAACGGCCTGGACACCGACAGCCCCGACCACCGGGCCCACCTGGGGTTCCCCGCCGCGAACGGCGTCTGCCCGGCGGACTCCTTCCCCGTGCCGCAGCTGCGGATCGGGCTGGAGTACGAGGTGGAGCCGGGGGTCCCGGTCGCCGTCGACTCCTTCTCCGAGCAGCGGCACGATCCGCGGACCGACCACGCGATGTTCGTCAACGCCATGACGGACGAGCAGATGGCGGCGGTCGTCGACTGCCTCAACCGGGGTGTGCGCTGCCGCTTCTGACCTGCCGTCCGCCGCCCTGCCGTCCGGTGTGATGCAGGTCACTTGAACCGGTGGCTCCGGAACCGCGTGTTCTGACCGCACGACAGGGCTAGTGAGGACGAGAGGGCGATATGGCCGGACCACTGTGGCCCCGTACCCGGCGGGGCGCGACCGACGAGGCGCTGATCAGGTCGGTCTACGAGGAGCACGGGCACGCCCTGCTCGCGTACGCCACCCGGCTGACGGGGGACCGGGCCACCGCCGAGGACGTCGTCCAGGAGACGCTGATCCGGGCCTGGCGGCACGCCGAGGTCCTGGTGAACGGGAAGGGCTCGGTGCGCGGCTGGCTGCTCACCGTGGCCCGGAACATCATCACCGACCGGTACCGGGCCAAGGCCGCCCGGCCGCAGGAGGTGTCCGGGGCTGCGGCCGCTCCCCCGGTGGAGGTCGACCACGCCGACTCCGTCGTGGACACGATGACCGTCCTGGGGGCGCTCGACCAGCTGTCGCCGGAACACCGGGACGTGCTCAAGGAGTTGTACTACCGGCAGCTGAGCGTGGCGGAGGCGGCCGACAGTCTCGGCATCCCGGCCGGTACGGTCAAGTCGCGCTCGCACTACGCGCTCAAGGCCCTGCGCGAGGTGTTCCGACAGAACGGCGGCGCCGGCAAGGGCCGTCGACATCGATCGGGCAGGCCGCCCCAGCAGCCCGCCGGACTGCGGGAGGTGGTGGCATGAACCGGCAGCGGCACGAGCACGAGGAGGAGCTCCTCGGCCCGTACGTTCTCGGGGTCCTGGACGCGGAGGACGTCCGCCGGGTCGAGGAACACGTCGGCGGCTGCCTGCGGTGCCGTGAGGAGGTGGCCGCGTTGCGCGAGATGGAAGCGGCGCTGGGCGAGGTGCCCGCGGAGGCGTTCCTCGACGGGCCGCCGGTCGGCGGGGACCTGCTGCTCCAGCGCACACTGCGGCGGGTGCGCGGCGAGGCCGCCGCGGCCCGGCGCAGGCGGTGGGGGCTGGCGGGCCTGGCGGCCGCGGCCTCGCTGGCGGCGGTGTTCTGGACCGGCGCCCGCGTGGGCGGCGGCGGCGAGCCCGTCGCGGCGCCGCCGCCGGACCCGTCCCCGGCGGTGACGGCGGCCCCGTCGCCTCCGCCGGCCGGGACCAGGGTGGCCTCCGCGACCGACCCGGGCACCGGGGCGCGGATGACCGTGAAGGTCACCCCGGCGGCAAAGTGGGTGCGGGTCCACGCGGCCGTGACGGGCGTCCCGCCGGGCGAGCGGTGCCGGCTGGTCGTGGTCTCGCGCGACGGCAAGCGCAGCACGGCGGGCAGCTGGGTCGTCGGCGGGCAGGCGCAGGCGGGCGGCCAGGGCGGGGCGGCCGGCGGCGAGGCGAAGGGCGCCGCCCTGGACGGCTCGGCCTGGGTGGACCCGGCGGACGTCCGCGAGGTCCTCGTGGAGAACGAGTCCGGGCGGACGTTCGTCTCGGTGCCGGTCCCCGCGGCCGTCTGACCGCGCCCGCCGGCCCTGCGGGGGCCCGGCCGCCGACTCCCCCGGCGGCCGGGCCCCCGTACGGCGTTCCCGGGGGCGGGCGGAACCGGGCGGGCGGGGCGCTGCGTGTGAACCCGTGGCGCCCCGGCCGCCGTGCGCGCCCGCGGCGCAGGCCGGGGCGGAGGCCGATGCGTACGCGTACCGCGGACCGGACTGATCGTCACATTGTGGTTCATGACATCCTGTGACATCACAATTCGCCGGACGTAGTCGGCGGACGTCCGGCGATGATGGGGTGGGGAATGTCCAGGTCCATGAGGCTGTGCTTCCTGGTGGAGGAGCACTACCGCCACGACGGGATGCCCAACGAGGTGATCGGGCAGCTCACCTCGTGGGGACACCGCGTCGACGTGGTGCGCCCCGGCGGCTCGCTGCTGGACATGACCGGGGGCGTCGGCTCCGGCTCGCACGACGCCTGGGTCCTCAAGACGGTGTCGGGCGGCCCCGGACTCCTCCTGCTGGAGGCGGCTGCCGCCGCCGGGATGACCACCGTCAACGACGCCCGCTCCATCCGCGGCGTCCGGGACAAGGCGCTCGCCGCCGCCCTCGGGCGGGCCGCCGGGCTCCCGGTGCCGGCCACGTACGCGGCCGCCCGGCCGGAGCTGCTGCGGGAGGTGCCCGCCGCGGAGTACCCGCTCGTCGTCAAGCCGGCCGACGGCAGCTCGGGCCGCGGCGTACGCCTCGTGTCGTCCCCGGAGCGGCTGGAGGCACTGCTCCCCGAACTCGCCGCAGAGGGCGGCATGCTGATCGCCCAGCCGTACGTGCCGAACTCGGGCAGCGACATCAAGGTGTACGCCGTCGGCGGCGAACTGTTCGCCACGGAGCGCCGCTCGCCGCTCCACCCGGACCCGGCCGTGCGGGAGCGCCCCGTGCCCCTGACCGCGGAGGTCGCGGCGATCGCCGCGCGGGTGGGGGCGGTGTACGGGCTGGACCTGTACGGGGTGGACGTGCTGCTCGGGCCCGACGGCCCGGCGGTGGTCGACGTCAACGACTTCCCCAGCTTCCGGCAGGTACCCGACGCGGCCGCGCGCGTCGCCCGCGCCGTCCTCGGCCTGGCCCGCCGCGGCGGTACGGGCCCCGCCTCGCCGCCGCGGCCGGCGCTCGCGCGGACGGCGCCCGCGGGGGCGGGCGCCGGCGCGCCTGCGCTGGCCCTGCCGGCCCCGCGGACGGGCGAGGCCGCGCTGTGAGGGTCTGCCTGATCACCCCCGAGCCCGGACACCCGCTGCTCGCCGCCGCAACCGGACTGCTGCGCGCCGCCGGACACCGCGTGGACGCCCTGGACCCGGCCGCGGAGCACCCCGCGGGGGCACCGGCGGACGTCTACCTCCTGAAGGCGCGGACCCCGCGGGCCCTGGCGCTGGCCCGGCAGCTGGAGGAGCGCGGCGCCGCCGTCGTGAACTCGGCCGCGGCCACCGCACTCTGCCAGGACCGGACGGAGATGGCCGCGCTGGCCCTCGCGGCGGGCCTGCCGTTCGCCGTAACCCGCACGCACGCCTCGCTGGCGGCCTGGGCGGCGCAGCACGCGACGCCGCTCGACGGCCGGCTGTGGGACCCGCCGGTGGTGGTCAAGAGCCGCCACAGCCGCCGCCACGACCTCGTCGCCCGCGTCGACGACCGCGCCCGGCTGCAGGAGCTCGCCGCGCAGTGGCCGCAGGAGCCGGTCGTCGTCCAGGACTTCGCCCCGAACAGCGGCTGGGACCACAAGCTGTGGGCGATCGGCGGCCGGGTCTTCGCCGCGCTGCGCCGCTCCGAACTGGCCCCGGAGGGCCGCGGCCCGGCCCGGCCGCTCGATCCGGCCGGCCTGCCCGACGGCTGGGCGGACCTCGTCCTGCGGACCGGCGAGGTGTTCGCGCTGGACGTGTACGGGGTCGACGTCGTCGACACCGGCGGCGCCCCGCTCATCGTGGACGTCAACGCCTTCCCCGGCATCCGCGGCCAGGACGGCGCGCCGCAGGCCCTGGCCGACCTCGCCCTCGCCCGGGCCCGGGCCGGGCGGCGGCGCGGCTGAGGCCGACGGGGGGATTGCGCGGCCCGGCGCGTGTCGGCGGGTTCGGCACCGCCCGGAGAGGCGTGAGGATCGGCGGATGGGCGTCCTGCTGCCGGTCTTCTTCGCGCTGTTCGCGGCGCTGAGCAACGCGCTCGCCACCGTGCTCCAGCGGCGGGCCGCCCTGACGGTGCCGCAGAGCCGCGGGTTCCGGCCGGGGCTGGTCCTGGACCTGCTGCGGCGGCCCGTGTGGGTCGCCGGGATCCTCGCCGTGATCCTGGCCGGCGCGGGGCAGGCCGCGGCGCTGGCCACCGGCGCCCTGGTCCTCGTACAGCCGCTGTTCGTGCTGGAACTTCCCCTCGCACTGCTGATCGCCTCGCTGGTGGTGCGGCAGCGGCTGCCCCCGGCGGTGTGGGGGGCCGTCGCCGCGGTCGTCGGGGGGCTGGGCCTCGCGCTGGCCGCGGCCGCGCCGTCGGAGAACCGCACGCACGTCCCGCTCGACCGGTGGCTTCCCTCGGTCGCCGGATGCGCGGCCGCCGCCCTGCTGCTGGCGCTCGCCGGACTGCGCAGGCCGCCGGGCCGGGCCCGCGCCGGCTGCCTGGGCGCCGCCACCGCCGTCTGCTACGCCCTGACGGCCGCCCTGATGAAGGACTCGGTGCCGCTGCTCGCCGAGGGCGGGGCGGCTGCCTTCCTGACGGCCTGGCAGACCTACGGCTTCGCCGTCAGCGGCGTCTGCGCCCTGCTGTTGCTCGAACACGCCATGCAGGGCGGCCCGCTGGTGGCCTCCCAGCCGGCGCTGACGCTGGGCGACGCGACGGTCAGCATCGCGCTGGGCGTCGTCCTGTACGACGAGCACCTGCGGACGGGGTGGTGGGTCCTGCCGCAGCTGGCCGGCATCTCGCTGATCTGCGGGGGCGTCGTCGCCCTGGCCCGCGCCGAAACGGCGGAAGGCGCTCCGCCGGCGGCCTGATGCCCGCGGCGCCCCTGGGCTACGATCACGACCCGATCCGTTCGAACAAACCTCAGGGGTGGGCGATGGCGCCGAACTCGCGCACGAAGGCAGCTGCAAGAGCCGCGGCCGCCGTGCTGGCTGCCGCCCTCCTGACCGCGGCCTGCTCGGCCGACCCGGCGGAACCCGCCGCCCCGGCCACCCCGCCGCCGGCAACCCCGTCCCCGGCCCCGCCCCGGCCGACTCCCCCTCCCACGGAGCCGCACGCCCCGGCTCCCACGACTCCGGCCGCACCGGAGCCGTCCGCTCCGCCGAAGCCGGACCAGCCCGCCTCCCCGCAGCTGCCCACGCGGCCAGAAAGCCCCCCGCCCTTCAAACCGGGCGGCACCTACTCCCTCCCGCCCCAGCCCCGCTAGGGCCTGTCGTCAAACTCCCGCCTGCCCCGCCCTCCGGGCGACGACGGGACGACAGGCCCTAGGCCGGCCCCTGCGCGGGCGGCGCGGTGCGGGCGTTGCGGCGGCGGAGCCGGGTCGCCGCGGCTGCCGCGGTGGCCGCCAGGGTGGCGCCGAGGGCCGGCAGCCAGGCCGGGACCCCGCCGACCTTCAGGAGCCTGTCGCGGTACACCACCTGGCGGTAGGGGGTGTCGGCGGCGGTGGCGCGCAGTTCGTGGTCGCCGTCGATGCGGGCGGGCTGGGGGAACCGCTGCTCGATCGCCGTCAGGAACGCCTCCTTGCCGTCCGTGAGGGAGGCGAGCGGTTGCCGGGGGGAGATCCGCCCGGCGAAGGTGACCTCCGGTTCGGCCCCGCCGATCGCCGACGCCGGTTCCATCCGGTGGTCCGCGAGGACGTACAGGCCCAGCGACTGCGGCGTCCTGGCCATCCGCGACAGCCGCATGGGGTAGACGAGGCGGTCGCTGTCGAAGCGGATCCGCAGCGGGTCGAGGTCCCCGCGCAGGGGCTTGCCCTCGTCCCGCGGGGCGAGGCGTACGGCGACGTACTCCCAGCCCTGGTCGACGTACGGCTTCACCTCGGTGGTGAGCGTGTCGGGCAGGGAGAAGCCGTTGGCCTCCAGCCAGCCGCGCAGTGCGGCGGGGTCGCCGGCGGTCAGGCGGGCGACGTCGAAGTCGCCGAGCCGTTCGCGGCCGACGACGCCGACCGGCGGCGCGCCGGCTCCGGGCATGGCGCCGGCGGTGGCGCCGTCCACGAAGTCGAACGGCCAGTCGCCGCTGCGCGGCAGGAAGTAGTGCCGGGTGCGGCGCTCGGGCGCGGTCAGCCGGGAGAGCTCCGTGAACACCCCGGCGTCCGCGAGGTCGACCGTCGCCCGGGTCGGCACCGGCATGATCCAGGCGGCGCGGCGCGCGTCCCCGCCGACGGTGAACCGCATCACGATCTGCTCGGTGCGGCCGTCCCAGCGGACCACGGACGTCTCGCGCTCGACGCCGAGGCGGGAGCCGCCGTCCGGGATCATCGCCCCGCAGCCGCACGCGTAGGCGGGGCTGACCAGCGAGGCCGCCTGGGTCGCGAGCAGGGCCAGGAGCAGGGCCGGTATTCGTCGTTTCATCCACACGGGGTCTCAGACGACCGCCCCCGAACTCCGGTTCCGGCCACCGGCCGGATCCCCACGGGCGTGGGGGCCGCTGCCGGGTGTTCCGCTCTGCGGGGGTCCCCTGTCCGGCTGTCCGAGGGCATCCCCATACTGCTCCCATGAGAGGGACGGACAACCCGCGCAGCAGCCCGCTGGTGCCCGACACCGTCGTGGCCGAAATCTCCCGGCACGACTGGGACGCGGTCGCCTGCGGGTGCGGCCGCGGCGCCGGGCATCTGGTCGACACCCTGTGGAACGCCGCCGAGGGGCACCCCTCCGCGTTCCGCGCGCTCGAGGGGCACGCCTTCCTGGCGGGGGCGCTGCGGCCGCCGGCCCCCGCGGTGTGCGGGGTGCTGATGGCGGTGTGGTCGGCGGGCCCGCCCCGGCAGGCGACCCGTGAGGCGCTGCTGTGGACGCTGCTGGCGCTGCTGGGCGCGGAGGACGACGGGTCGGCGTACGAGGCGGGCCTGTACGGGCAGTGCGCGGCCTTCGTGCGGCGCGCCGCGGACTCGCTGCGCAGGGAGGCGGTGGACCGGCCCGGCTCGGTGTCGGCGGCCTACGCGGACGGCGTGCTGGAACTGCTCGGCATGGCCGCCTGAGCTTCGGCGACGGCCTGCGGGAGCCAGTCGGCGACCCGCTCGAAGGCGAAGCCGAGGGCGGCCGCTCGGCTGTTGTCCAGGGCGTAGGCGCGGTCGTAGGAGAACGGCGACGCCGGCTCCCCGGGCGCCACGACCCGCAGGCGCGGGGTGCGCCCGACCCGTGCGGCGACGGCGTCGCACAGGGCGAGGACGTCGAGGGAGCCGTGGGAGGCGGCGTCCACCGTTCCGGTGAATTCCTGCTCCGCCGCCCAGTGCAGGAAGCGGGCGATCTCGCGGTGGTGGACGAACGAGGTGGCGTACGGCGTGCCGTGCACGGCGACGGGTTCGCCGGCGCCGATCCGCTCGACGTAGTGGGCGAGCCGCCCCGTGAACTCCTCGCGGCCGCCGCCGAGGACGTGCGCGGTGCGGACCGCGGCGAAGGCGAAGGGCGCCGCCGTCCCGGGGGCCGCCGGGCGGGCGAGGACGGCTTCGGCGCGCCGCTTGCCGTCGGCGTAGGCGCGGGCCTCGGCGGTCGGGGGTGCCGGGTCGTACACCTCCATGGTGGAGGTCATGACGTAGCGGGCGGTCCGCCCGGCGAACACGCGGCGCGCGACGGCCGCCTGGCGGGGCGTGTAGCAGACCTGGTCGACGACGGCGTCGAAGGCGTGCGGGCCGAGTGCCGCGGCGAGGCCGCGCGCGTCGTCGCGGTCGGCGACGAGGTGCAGGGCGCCGGGCGGCGGGGCGGTGGAGCCGCGGTTGAGGACGAAGACCCGGTGGCCGGCCTCCAGCAGGTCGCCGACCAGGTGCTTTCCGAAGTACCGGCTGCCGCCGATGACGAGAATCCGCTTCATGGCCATGACTCTGCCGGGATAGGGTCCGCCGGAGAACCGACGATCCGCTGATCATCCCGTAAGGAAAACTGCATGCTCGATGTGCACCGGTTGCGCGTCCTGCGGGCGGTGGCCGAGCACGGCAGCTTCAACCGGGCGGCCGCGGCCCTGCTGCTGACCCCGTCGGCCGTGTCGCAGCACGTCGCAGCCCTGGAGCGGAGCGTCGGCCACCCGGTGGCGGTGCGCAGCCCGCGCGGGGTGACGCTGACGGAGGCGGGGCGGCTGCTCGTGGAGGCGGCCGAGGCGATCTCCGCCGAGCTCGACCAGGTCCGGCACGCCATCGACCGGCTGGCCGCGGTGCGGCAGCGGCTGACGCTCGCCACGTTCACCAGCGGCGGCCGGCACCTCCTGCCGGAGGCGCTCCCCCGGTTCGTGGCCGCGTACCCGGAGGTGGAGCTGACGGTGCTGGAGGCCGAACCGGAGGCCGCCCTCGCGATGGTCCGCGGCGGCGGGGCCGACCTGGCGGTGGCGTACGCCTTCGACGGGCCGCTGCCCCTGCCGCCGGGCGTCGCCTGGACGCCGCTGCTGGACGACCCGCTGTGGCTGGTGCTGCCGCCCGGTCACCCGCTGGCCGGGCGGGAGGCCCTCGGCCCGGACGAACTCGGCGCCGCCCGCTGGGTGCTGGGCTGCCTGCGGACGGAGGCGTTCCTGCGCCGGTACGCGGAGCAGGCCGGGTTCGAGCTGCGGGTGGCGGCCTCCACCACGGACTACTTCTTCGCCCAGACGCTGGTCGGCGCGGGGGTGGGCGTCGCGCTGGTCCCGCAGGTGTGCCTGGCCCCACCCGCCGGATGCACCGCCGTACGGGTCGAACCGCCCGTCCCGCCCCGGCACATCGGCCTGCTCGGGCCGATCCGGCGCCGGGCCCAGCCGTACGCGCAGGCCTTGGCGGACGCCCTGCGCGCGGCCGCGGCCCCGGCCGCGGGGGCACCGGGGCCCGCGGGCGCCAGGGGCGCCGCAGAGGCCGCGGGCACCACGAGGGCCATGGGCACCACGGGCCCCGCGGGGGCCACGGGCGTCGCGGGGACCACGGGAGTCATGGGCACTGTACGGGCCACTGGCAACAGCGGCGCTACGACGTCCGCAGGCGCCACGCGGGCCATGGGCACCAAGGGGCCCGCAGGGGCCACCAATGCCATGGGGGCCAGGGGGTCCACGGGGGCCGCGGGGGCCGCTGGTCCCGTGGGCGCCGCAAGGGCCATGGTCACCACGGGGCCCGCGGGCGGCACCGTCCCCACGGGGCCCGAAGGCGCCACAGGCGCCGAAGTGGCTGCGGAGGCCGCGGAATGAGCCGCCGCCCGCTCGCCGGTGTCGCGGCCCGGGCGGATCTCCCCTCCGGCCTCCTCGACCGGCTGGTCGCGATCGCCGTCCGCCCAAACGCGACGCTCCCGGCCCTGTGGGCGTGCCTGGAGGACGCACGGGCCCGGAAGGACGCCGCCGCCCATCCCGCGCTGCCCGCGGCCGTGGTGGCCGGTCTGCTGGGGCATCCGCATCCGGAGGTGGCGTGGGCGGCGGCCGGCCATCCGGCGCTCCCGGCGGCCGCGGTGGAGCGGCTGGTCGCGGAGGCCGAGCGGGCCGGGCCGGCCGGGCGGGCGCCGGGCTGAGGCCGGGCGGAGCCGGCGCCTCCCGGCACCGCGGGCCCCGCCGCCCCCGTCACTTCCGCAGCCCGGGTGTCGTTAGCCCCAAGGGGTTGACTCTGGGGGGCGAAGGGATGACGGAATGCGGCAGTTTCCTCTGGAGATGCACGGCATGGCAGCGGGCCGGGTCGTCGAATGGCGGTTGCGGTCCACGGCAGGGCCGGAGCCGGCCGCGGAGACAGAGGGCAGGAGGGCGTCCTTCAACCAGGACAAGCACTTCACCGTCGCGGAGGAGAGCCGCGGCGCCGACGACCCGGTCGCTTCCTGGCTGGCGGTGACCTTCGAGGTCTCCGAGGACCTCGACGAGCAGGCAATGACGCAGGCCCTCCTTGCGTTCGTCCGGCGGCACGAAGTGCTGCGGTGCGAATTCCGGCGGCTGGCAGGCGAGTTGGCGTGCGATCCCATCCCGCCGGCCGAACTCGCCCTCGCCGTCCATCCCGTCGCGTCCTTCGACTCGGCCCCGGAGCTGGTCGGCTTCCTGTCCGAGCGGTTCAAGCGGAGCATCGACACCCTGGCCTGGCCGCTGTTCACGATGGGCGCGGTCCTGCGCCCCGGTTCGGCGACCGTCTACCTCGCCTTCGACCACATCGTGTGCGACGGCCTGTCGATGCCGATCGTGGTGCAGGAGGTGCAGGACGCGTACGAGGCGCTGCGCCGCGGCGAGCGGCTCGACGAGCTGCCGGCGCCCAGCTACCTGGACTTCGCGGAGGAGCAGCGCCGCCGCTACCTGTCCTTCGACGCCGGCGACGGGCGGCTCGGCTACTGGAAGGACTTCATCGCCCGCGGCGGGGGCGAGTTCTTCCCCCGGTTCCCCCTCGAACTGGGCGTGGAGCCGGGCCGGATGTACCCCATCGTGAACGAGGCGTCGCCGCTGCTGGACGCGGCCGAGACGGAGGTCTTCGACAAGGCGTGCCGGGAGGCGGGCGGGAAGGCCTTCATGGGGGTGCTGGCGGCGGTGGCCGTGTGCCTGCGGGACGCCGGAGGGCCGGGCGTGTACCGCGGGTTCATGCCGGTCAGCGAGCGCGGGCGGTCGGGCTGGTCACAGTCGGTGGGATGGTTCGTGAACACCATGCCGATCGAGTTCGACGCCTCGCCGGGACGCGGTTTCGCGGAGGTCATGGCGGGGGTGCGGGCGGGGTTCGGCGTGATGATGGACCACATCGACGTGCCGTTCGTCCGGGCCTGGGAGCTGCTGGCGCCGGCGGAGTTCGCGGCCCGGTCGTGGCCGTACCCGGTGAACTTCTTCTCGTACATCGACATGCGCAAGTGCCCCGGCGCCGAGCGGCACGCCGACTGGCGGCCCGCGACGCACGTCTGGTCGGCGCGCGCGAACGGCGTGTGCTCCTGGTTCCAGCGCGACGCGGACGGGCTCCACATGAACTCGATCTACGTGGACACCCCGGCGGCGCGCCACACCATGGCCGCGTTCCAGGAGGCGCTGCGGCGGACGGTCACGGAGATCGCACGCCACGGCTCCTTCGGCCGCCCGATCGGCCTGTCCGCCCCCCGGGGCCCGGTCGGGGCGGCGCTCGGCGTCAGCGGGTACGGGTACGCCGCACACCGCTGAGGCGGCCGGGCAGGAACGTGCAGGCAGCGGACGCGCAGGCGGGCGGCAGGGCTTCGGGTACGCGCCTGCGGCGCGGCCGGGAGCGGGCAGGGCGGCGCGTACGCCCCCGCGGCGCGGGCCGGTCGGGCATGCCGGGCGGCCCGCGATGAGCCGGTACGGGGCCTCGCGTGCCGCGACCGCGAGGCTCCCGCACTCCCCGCGGCTCCTCGGCGGCGGTTCCGCCGCGCATGCCCCGCCCCACGGGGGCCCTACCGGCCAGTACGATGCCGGAGCCCCCGTTTCCGGCGAAAGGACCGCCCCGTGCCGCGCACCCCTTCCTCCCCCGCGCTCCTCGCCGGCTTCCTGGCCGCGATGGGGGTGGCGCACGCGCTCGCGCCGAAGCCGTTCGACGCGATCGTCCCGCGGGCGCTGCCCGGCAGCCCGCGGCTGTGGACGTACGCGAGCGGCGCGGCGGAGCTGGCGGTGGCGGCGGGTATCGCCCATCCGCGGACCCGCCGGGTCGCCGGGCTGGCCGCGGCGGCGCTCTTCGTCGGGGTCTTCCCCGCGAACGTGCAGATGGCTGCCGACGCGCGCCGCCGCTCGCCCGCCCACCGGGCCGTGGCGTTCGGCCGGCTGCCGCTGCAGGTGCCGCTCGTGCTGTGGGCGCGCAGCGTCAGCCGCGGGGCGGCGCCCCGCTGAGGCGGCCGGCAGGCCGGCGCCGCAGGGCCAGGCCCGCGGGTGCTCAGCGGCTGTCGCCCGACCAGTCCCAGCGGGCCGGGTCCTCGGCCCGCCGGCGGTAGTGGGCGCGGCCGCCCGGACCGTAGCGGCCTATCTCCGTGGGGAGCGCCGCCTCCTCGGCGAGGCGGGGCGCGCTCCATCCTGTGACGTCGAGCAGGAGCCCGTCGAGGGGCCCGCCGACCAGTTCGCCGTACTGGCGGCCGGGCTGCGGGCCGGGGTCGGGATCTTCGTGGTCGGCGCCGTAGACCCGGCGCCGGAGCATCCTGTCGTCCATACCCGCCAGCTTCACAGACGCCACTGACAACGGAGCAGGAGCACCGCCATGGCACATCGCGTACACCGGCCGGCCGAGGACGAGGAGTTCGCGTTCGTCCTGCGGCTGGCCGAGGGGCCGGTTCTGGCCTGTTTCGTCGGGAGCTGGCCCAAGGCCCTCGCGGCGAGCCGCGAGATGGACGCGCTCGCGGCCGAAGCGGCCGCGGAGTACGGGCCGCGTCTGACGGCGGTGCGCGCCGACATGACGCGCTGCCCCGGCCCCACCAGGGGGTTCGGCGTCACGTCCGCGCCGACCGCGCTGATCCTGCGCGACGGGCGGGAGGCGGCGCGGTACGAGGGTCCGGCGGTAGCGGAGGAGTTCCGGGCGTTCCTTCGGGAGCACCTCGGCGCGCCCTGAGGCCCGCGCCCCGGGGCGCGGCACGGTCCGGCGCCCGCCCGGACGCGGCGGCCATCTGGCCGAAACGGGTATGGGTGGGATAGATGCCCAGGGCATGTAATGGGTCCAGGCACGACGGAGCCACGGACCACGCCGACGAGGTGCTGCATGTCAGAGACCGTTGTCTTCCCGCAGAACCGGACCTGCCCCTACCACCCGCCGACCGCCTACGAACCCCTGCGTGCGGGGCGCCCCCTGTCCCGGGTGAGCCTCTTCGACGGCCGCTCCGTGTGGATCGTCACCGGGCACGCCGAGGCGCGGGCCCTGCTCGCCGACGGCCGCCTGTCCGCCGACCGCCAGAACGCGGCCTTCCCCGCCCCCACCCCGCGTTTCGCGGGCCTGCGCGACCGCCGCACGGCCCTGATCGGCGTGGACGACCCGGAGCACAACGTGCAGCGCCGGATGCTGATCCCCAGCTTCACCCTGAAGCGGACCGCGGCCCTGCGGCCCCGGATCCAGGAGACGGTGGACCGGCTGATCGACGCCATGGTGGCGCGCGGCCCTCGGGCGGAGCTGGTCGGCGCGTTCGCCCTGCCGGTGCCGTCGATGGTGATCTGCGACGTGCTGGGGGTCCCGTACGAGGACCACGAGTTCTTCGAGGAGCAGTCGCGCCGGCTGCTGCGCGGCCCGGAGATGGCCGACGTCGAGGACGCCCGCACGCGCATCAACGCCTACCTGGCGGAGCTGATCGAGCGGAAGCGTTCGGAGCCGGGCGAGGGCCTCCTCGACGAGTTGGTCGGCCGGCACCTGCTGGCGGGCGAGACGGATACGGGCGAGCTGGTGTCGCTGGCGGCCCTGCTGCTGATCGCGGGCCACGAGACCACGGCGAACATGATCTCCCTGGGGACGTACACCCTGCTGCGGCACCCGGAGCAGCTGGCGGAGCTGCGCCAGGACCCCTCGCTGCTCCCCGCAGCCGTGGAGGAGCTGATGCGGTTCCTGTCGATCGCGGACGGCATGCTGCGGGTGGCCACCGAGGACATCGAGGTGGGCGGTGTGACGGTGCGCGCCGACGACGGGGTCGTCTTCTCCACCTCCGTCATCAACCGGGACGAGGCGGTCTTCGAGCGGCCGGACGTCCTCGACTGGCACCGTCCGGCCCGCCACCACCTCGGCTTCGGCTTCGGCGTGCACCAGTGCCTGGGTCAGAACCTGGCGCGCGCCGAGATGGAGATCGCGCTGGGCACCCTGTTCGCGCGCCTGCCCGGGCTGCGGCTGGCGGCCGAGCCGGACCGCATCCCGTTCAAGCCGGGCGACACCATCCAGGGCATGGTCGAACTGCCGGTGGCGTGGTGAGCGGCGGCGCGCCGCGCGAGCGGCGTACCGGCGACGGCACCGGCGTCGTCGTCGCCGTCGACCGCGGTGTCTGCATCGGTGCCGGGCAGTGCGCCCTGACAGCGCCAGAGGTGTTCACGCAGGACGACGACGGCTTCGGGCAGGTGCTGCCGGGGCGGGAGGACGGCCGCGGCAGCGCCCTGCTGCGGGAGGCCGTCCGCGCCTGCCCGGTGTCGGCGATCTCGCTGGGGCCGGGTGGCTGAACCGCCGGGCCGCACCCTGCGGGCCGGACGGGAGCGGGCCCCGCCGGATGTCTCCCGGCGGGGCCCGCTGCCGTATGTCCCGATGTCGTACGCCGCGCGAATGCGTGGAGTGGTGTCCCGTGTCAGGGCTGGGGGACGACGTTCTCCGCCTGGGGGCCCTTGGGGCCCTGGACCACGTCGTATTCGACCTTCTGGTTCTCCTCCAGCGACCGGTACCCGGAGGACTGGATCGCGGAGAAGTGGACGAAGACGTCGGGGCCGCCCGCGTCCTGCGTGATGAAGCCGAACCCCTTCTCCGCGTTGAACCACTTCACGATGCCTGTTGCCATTGGTGCTGATCCTTCTCAACGTGCCACGCGGACCGCACAAACGGTGCAGTCGTCACGATCCTGCCCTTGTGTCCCGCCCGCCACACTCCGGGTGCAGCCAATCCGGGGACGGGTCGAACACCCTGCCGACCCCCGGTGGACCTGAGGGCGCGCGCCGCGGTCAGGCTCCGGTGTCCGGGGCGGGGGTCAGTGCAGCGGAGCGGGGGCGCCCGGCCGCGGCAGCGGCGCGGCGGCCGCCGCTCATGCGGCAGCCGAGGCAGTCCGGGTGGCCGCCGTGCGCGGCGGTGTCCCGGACCCGCCAGTCCCATTCGGCTTCGGGCCGGGGGCCGCTCGGCTTGCCCCAGCCGGCCAGGTGCAGCAGCCAGGTGGTGAGGCCGGCCGCCGCGACGAGGGCGAGGCCCAGCCAGAGGGCCGGCCCCGAGGAGAGGCACAGCCCGGCGCCGGCGACGGCGCTGCCGAGGACCGCCAGGGCGGTTCCGGTCCAGCCGGCCACGGTGTGCCCCATGTCCACGTGCCCGTGCGCGCTCATGCGTTCTCCCAAGTAGGCTTTCCGAACAGGAAGTTTTACCTCGCGAGATAAACATCTGATCAAGGAAGTATCTCGCGGTCTAAGTTACTTAGATGCTAAGGAGTATCGGCGTGCAGGGCAAGCCCCGCCCACCGGCCACGGCCGCGGAGGCGATCTCCCGCATGGACAGCTACGTCGCCCTCGGCCTGATCGGCCAGCAGGAGGTGGCGCAGCTGCTGGGCCTGAACGTCACGGACCTGACCTGCTTCGGCCACATCCTGGGAGCCTGCGAGGAGCCGCTGTCCGCAGGGGACCTGGCCGCGCTGACGAACCTGACGACCGGTGCCGTCACCGGCGTCCTCAACCGCCTGGAGCGCGCCGGATTCGCCGAGCGCCGCCCCGATCCCGCCGACCGGCGGCGGGTGCGCGTCGTGGCCGTGCCGGAGGCCGCGCAGCGGGTCATCGCCGTGTACCAGCCCTTCTACGACCGCCTCGGCAGGCTGTTCGCCCAGTACACCCCCGACGAGGTGGCCGTCATCGCCGACTGGTTCGACCGGGCGGCCGCCGAGGCCCGGGAGCACCTGGACCGCCTGCGGTCCGGCGGGGCCGCGACCCTGACCGGCCCCGCGGCGGCGGCTGCCCCCGGCGGTACACCGGCCCCGATGGTAAAATCACCCTTTTCGCGCCCCGAGGAAGGCTCTGCATGAGGAACCCGTCACCCTACGGGCGTTTCGGCGTCAGGCCCGCCGCGAAGGCGGCCCCGAGGAGCACCGCCGCCGGCAAGGGCGGCAAGGCACCCCGGAGCGCCGCGCCCGCCGGCGAGTTCGCCATGCCCGAGCCGGCCGTGCCCGCACTGCCGCCGGTGGCGTCGTTCGAGGAGCTGGACCTGCCGAGCGAGCTGCTCGGAACGCTGGCCCAGGCCGGCGTGGCCGAGCCGTTCCCCATCCAGGCCGCCGCCCTCCCCAACGCCCTGGCCGGGCGGGACGTCCTCGGCCGCGCCCGCACCGGCTCCGGCAAGACGCTCGCCTTCGGCCTGGCCGTGCTGGCCCGGACCGCCGGCCGCAAGGCGGAGCCGAAGCGGCCCCTCGCGCTGGTCCTCGTACCGACGCGCGAGCTCGCGCAGCAGGTCACCGAGGCGCTCGCCCCGCACGCCGCGGCGCTCGGCCTGCGCATGACCGCTGTCGTCGGCGGCCTGTCGATCGGCCGGCAGGTCAGCGAGCTGCGCCGCGGCACCGAGGTCGTCGTCGCCACCCCCGGCCGCCTGAACGACCTGGTGGGCCGGCGCGACGCCTCCCTGGAGCGGGTCCGTACCGCGGTGCTCGACGAGGCCGACCAGATGTGCGACATGGGCTTCCTGCCGCAGGTCACGGAGCTCCTCGACCAGGTCCGCCCGGACGGGCAGCGCATGCTCTTCTCTGCGACCCTCGACCGCAACGTCGACCAGCTGGTGCGCGCCTACCTGAAGGACCCGGTCCCGCTCTCCGTCGACCCGTCCGCGGCGACCGTGACGACCATGGACCACCACGTCCTGCACATCCAGGCCGCCGACAAGTACTCCGCGGCGACCGAGATCGCCGCCCGCGAGGGCCGCGTGCTGATGTTCCTGGACACCAAGCACGGCGTGGACCAGTTCGTGAAGCACCTCCGGGCCATGGGCGTGCGCGCGGAGGGCCTGCACAGCGGCAAGTCGCAGCCCCAGCGGACCCGAACGCTCGCACAGTTCAAGGAGGGGGCGGTGACGGTCCTCGTCGCCACGAACGTCGCCGCCCGCGGCATCCACGTCGACGACCTGGACCTCGTCGTGAACGTGGACCCGCCGGCCGACCACAAGGACTACCTGCACCGCGGCGGCCGCACCGCCCGCGCGGGCGGCTCCGGCAAGGTCGTCACACTCGTCACCCCGAACCAGCGGCGGGACGTCGTCCGCCTCATGGCCGATGCCCGGATCAGGCCCACGACCACGCAGGTCCGTTCCGGCGAGGCCGCGCTCAGCCGGATCACCGGCGCCAAGGCCCCCTCGGGCGTGCCGCTGTCGGGCGCCTCGCCGACCGACGCCAAGGGCCGGCCGGCCGGCTCGGACCTCGGCTTCCGCGGCATGGGCAGCCGGTCGGGCAAGGCCGCCCGCGGCAAGGAGTCCCGCAAGACCGCCGAGGCCAAGGCCCTCGCCGAAGCCCGCCGCGCGGCCCGCGTCCGCCGCGGGCACTGAGCCGGGGCGCGGGGAGGCGAACGCCGTGGGGCGGGCCGGCCCCGGTGAGGGGCCGGCGGAGCGGGACGTGGCGGTCAGCGGCGCTCGCGGCGCCGGCGGCGGGCGGTGACGATCGCGCGGGTGACGACCGGCGGCAGCAGGTCCTTGGCCAGCTTCCGCCAGGCAGCTCCCGGCCGCGGCTTCGGCGCCGGCTTCGGGGGCGCGACCGGCTGCGGCTCGGGCTCCGGAGCCGGGCGCAGCGGCTTCGGGGGCTCGGGCGCGACGGCGCCGTGGTCGCCGATCCGCACCAGCTGCTGCCCGGCCACGTCGTCGATGCCGTGCCACAGGTCCGGGCGGCCCTGCAGCCAGTCGAGGAGGCCCTTCCTGTAGGGCTCGGGGTCGTCCCAGGTGGCGTACAGCTTCGCCCCCGACACGCAGACCAGCCGCAGGCCCTCGTTGGCGACGGCCGCCCACACGGCGGCGGCGACGCCGGGGCAGTGCTCGGAGCGGTAGTCGTCGAAGGCGATCACCGCGCCCGGGGCGGCGACGGCCTTGGACGAGGCGATGTCCTGGACCACGTGCTCGTACAGGTGGGAGGCGTCGATGTGGACGAACCGGCAGCTCGCCGGCCGGACCCGGTCGGCCACCATGAACGTCGGCGCCTGGATCACGGTCGGCAGCCGCTCGTGGAAGGCCAGGTAGTTCACCTCGAAGCCGCGGCGCGTCAGGGTGGGGTACGAGTCCTTCGTCTCCGCCAGGTTCGACTCGTCCGGGGCGGGCGAGTCGAAGAGGTCGCAGACGGTGAACTCCTCCCCCTCCCGCAGGTACTTCCCGAGGAAGATCGCGCTCTTGCCCATGAAGGCACCCAGTTCGAGCAGGTCGCCCGGCTCGGCCCCGCTCTCCTCCTGGTGGGTCAGGAACCAGTCGAAGATGGCCTGGTCGTAGTCCGAGAACCACCCCTCGACCTGCTCGTACGCGGTCGGAGCGGGGATGGCCGGCTCTCCGTCGGGGGTGGTGACGGGAGCATGCGAAACGTGCGACACGGAGTGCAGCCTCCAGTGGAACGGCTTGGATCGACGCTGATACCCGGCCGGGGGTAGGCAGACCATAAGCCTGCGGACGGCCGGAAGACGAGTCCTTGTGCACACTGGACGAATCCCGGTCCGCGGGGGCTTCCGTGATGCCCGCTTCGCCCCGGTCCCGCCGGGGGCGTCGGGGCGGATCAGGCGGTCGCGCTGCCGCGGCGCAGGCGCTGCGCGGCTCCGTTGCGGACCAGGCGCGTGCGGGCCGCCCCGGCGAGCAGGACGAGGGCCTCCTCGGGGACGGGCGAGCGGACGGCGGTGCGCTGGCACCAGTCCGAGGCTCCCGCCAGCTCCTCCGCCGACCAGGGCTCGCCGCGGACGACGGCCCTCAGCAGGACCCACTCGCGCAGCCGGCCCGCCGCGAACGCACGCCCGGCGACTGCGGCGGACATGGCCGCCGCCCAGTCGGCGAAGCCGTCGGAGTGCAGCAGGCGGGCGGCCCGCCGGTCCAGGTGCGTCACCACCGCGCTCTCCGCCATCACGGGGTCGGGGTCGCGCAGCACCGCCGCGACCGCGCCGGCCTCCGCCTCGGCCCCCGCGCGGCCCCCTGCCGCAGGGGTGCCCGCCGCTGCCGCCGCGGCCAGGGCGTCGAGGTGGCGGGCGTAGCGCCAGTGCTCGGGCGGTTCCGTCCCCTCCGGCGCCGGCGCGGGTATCGGCTCATCGGTGCTCCCCATGGGCCCCATTCCACACGACGGCCGCGGACGGGCGGCGCGCAGGGTGGGCGTGACGGGTACCGGGCCGGGCCCGGCGGTCAGCCGGCGGCCGGTGCCCGACCGCCCGGCTCCGGCTCGGGCTCGGGCAGCGGGGCTCCCGTCTCCAGCAGCGTCTTCAGGCTCGACGCCAGCATCGGCCAGGCCTCCCCGCACATCCCGATCAGCGAGCCGTCGGGAACGAAGCCCTCGTGGCGGATCGTCAGCCGCGCCAGGGCGTCCCCGACCGGCTCGATCTCGTACGCCACCCGTGTCCGCGGCTGGGCGGCCAGCTCGGCACGCAGCTCCTCGCCGACGCCCACCGAGGCCGCCCACTCGGGCGTGAAGGTGTGCCAGGTGTAGGCGAGCCGGCGGTCGGGGACGCACTCCAGGACGACCTGCTCGGCGTCCTCGGTCCGCGCCCCGCGCTCCACCCACACCATCGGCGAGCCCACCGCCCAGTCCGTCTCGAACGCCAGGCCCCAGTAGCGGCGGGTGTACCCGGGGTCGGTGAGGGCCTGCCAGACGACGGCGGGGTCGGTCCGGATGTAGACGGTGTACGTGATCGCGCTGTCGGTCATGCCCCCATGCTGCGGGACGGCCCTCCGCAGTGGCCGGATTGGCCCGCCCGTGGGACCAGGGACGGCGGTCGGGAGGGCGGCGGGGACGGCGGTCGGCGGGGCGCTGCTGCCGGCGGATGTCTCCTTATGACTTGGTTACATCCCTGCTGCTACTTTCTGGCGCGCGGACTGGCGGCATCGAACCCGCCGGTCCGACCACGTGGAACCGGCCCCGACCGGACCGGCCGGACCGAGGAGAGGCACAGGCATGCGAGGCGCTACCCGTCCCCGCACGGGCGCGGGCGGCGCAGGCGCGGGCCGCCTCACCGGGGTCGACGCCGTGCGCGGGCTCGCCGTACTCGGCATGTTCGCCGTACACGTCGGCCCCGGGGCGCAGCCCGACGGCGCCGGCTACCTGGTCGTCGCCGCGGACGGGCGGGCCCCCGCCCTGTTCACGCTCCTCGCCGGGTTCTCGCTGGCCCTCGCCGGGCGCGGCAGCCGGCCGTCGCCCACACCGGCCGGCGGGCCGCTCCGGCGGCACCGGCCGCTGCTGATCCGCTGCGCGGTGCTGGCCGCCCTCGGGCTGTTCCTGGCCGCGCTGTGGCCGGGGTTCCTCGTCATCCTGACCTTCTTCGCCGTGTACTTCCTCGCCGCGGAGCCGTTCACCCGGCTGTCCACGCCGGTGCTCACCGCCGTCGCGGGGGCGTCGGTCGTCGCCGGGCCCGTCCTGTCGTTCGTCCTCGGCCCCGTGTTCGGGTACGGGCGGTCCGGGCGCGGCGCGGTCCCCGAGCCGGCCGGGCTGACCAGCTGGGAGGGCCTGGGCCGCACCCTGTGCGAGCTGCTGCTGACCGGCGCCTACCCGGTGGCCACCTACTTCCCGTACGTGCTGGTCGGCCTCGCGGCCGGCCGACTGTGCGACCTGCGGGAGCGCCGCAGCGCGCTGCGGCTGGCCGGATGGGGCGCGGCCGCGGCCGCCGCCGGGTACGGCGGCGCCTGGCTCAGCGCGCACCTGCTCGGCGGCCGCGACCGGCTCCTCGCGGTGATAGCCGCCCGCCACCCGGAGGCCACGGGCGCCGCCGACCCCGTACGCGCCGTGCTGGACGGGCAGTTCGGCGCCATACCCAGCACCTCCTGGGACTGGCTGCTCGTCGCGGACCCGTACAGCCAGACCCCGATGGAGACCCTCGGCAACGCGGGCGTGGGCTGCGCGCTCATCGGCCTGTTCGTGCTCGCCGCGCAGCACCGGGCGGGCGTACGGCTGCTGGCCCCCCTCGCCGCGCTGGGTGCGATGGCGCTGAGCGCGTACGTCGGCCACGCCCTGGTGCTGGCCGGACCTGCGCACGGCGCGGCGTCCTGGACGGCGCTCGGCGTGTTCGCCGCGGTGTCGACGGCGGCGGCGTGGGGCTGGCAGCGCGCTTGGGCCGACAGCCCGCTGCGCCGCGGCCCCCTGGAACACGTCCTGCGAGTGGCGAGCCAGGGGCGCGCGGGCTGAGCGGCCGTGGGTCGGCTGGGCTGGGCCGGCCGTCTACTCGCCGACCGCTCCGTCGATCGCCTCGCGCAGCAGGTCGGCGTGGCCGTTGTGGCGGGCGTACTCCTCGATCATGTGCGTGAGGACGTAGCGCAGCGAGATCACCTCCCCTTGGAACTCCACCGTCTCGTCGAGGGAGGCGAAGGAGTCCGTGACGGCACGGGAGCGCTCGCACGCCTCGTGCCAGAGTGTGAACGCCTCGTCCACGTCGGCGTCGTCGACATGGAACTCGCCGAAGACCCCGTCGACCGCGGGCCACAAGGCGGAGCCCGCTTCCCCGCCCAACACCGTCCGGAACCACCCGCGCTCGACCTCGGCCGCATGCCTGACGAGGCCGAGCAGCGACAGGCCGGACGTCGGGACCGCCTTCTCCTTCAGCTGCCGGCCGGTCAGCCCGTGGCACTTCATGGCCAAGGTGGCGCGCTGGTAGTCCAGGAACGAGGTCAGCGACGAGCGGTCGTCAGCCGACTTGGAGGGCGCTGTGCGCGGCGTGCGCTGATCACCATTCATGCGGCGATCATGACAAGCGAGGGCCGGACGCGGCCACCCCGGCCCGCGGGGGCGCGTGCCGGCGCGGGCACGATCGGATGCGCCGGGGCGTCGGCTCCCGGACCACCCGTACGCGTGAGGGCGCATGGATCGGGCCGGGGCAGGTAGGGCACGCTGGGCGCATGGAGTTACGCCGGGCCGCGCTGCCCCTGCCGCTGACCCTCGCCGCCCTGGTGCTGGCCACGGGCTGCGTGACCGTACGGCCGGCAGGACCGGCGCCGTCGGGGCCGCCCGCGCCTGCGGCCGGCCGGGAGGCCTCCGTGGCGCTGCCGTTGAGCCCCCTGCCGGCCGGGGGCCGGACGATTGCCGAGTCGCCGTCGGCCCCGGCCGTCTCCTCCGCCCCGTCGGCGGCCCCCGCCCCGCGCAAGCGGCGGAGTGAGGCCGACCGCACGCCGCGCGGGGCACGGAAACCGCCGCGCGCCGCCGCACCGGCGGCCCCGGCCAAGCGCCGGAAGGCCCCCGCACGCCCGGCGCCCGGCCACCCGTACGACATGGCCTCCCTGTGCGAGGCCGCCAAGGGCACGGTCTCCCCCACCATCGTCGCCCTCTGCGGCTAGCGAGGTGTGCGGCAGCGGAAAACCCTGCTGCCGCGGCCGGAGTCGTGGCCTAGCCTGCTCGAACATGGACGAATTGCGCAGTGCCCGGCAGCTCCGGCTGATCGGCGAGACGGTGGAGATCGCGCGGGACCTCGGAGTGGAGGTACGGCTCCGCGGGGGTTGGGCCATGGACTTCTTCCTCGGCGAGGTCACGCGTGACCACGGGGACATCGACTGGTTCGCTTGGGCGGAGGACGCTCCCGCCCTGGCCGACGGCCTGCTGCGGTCCGGGTACGAACTCCTGGTCGGGCCGCCTGCCGAGCAGCAGCTCGATTTCCGCAAGCAGGGCGTCGAGAGCAGCTTCGCCCTCTTGGGCAAGGACCGTTGCGGGCGCGTGGTGGTGGGGGGCGGCCCCTGGGCCGGAGAACTGTGGCCGGAGGGCATGCTCGATGCTCCTCCCGGCCGTATCGGGGCGCTGCAGTGCCCGGTCATCAGTCCCCGGGCGCAGATCACGATCAAGCACATGACACCGGTCTGGATTCCCGGACGGCCCCGCCGCAGGAAGGACGCCGAGGACATCGCCCGGCTGGAAGCGGCTCTGCGGGAGCGGGGCACCCGTACGGCGTGAGCGTCAGCCGGCGTCTTCCGGCCGGTCGGTTCGCTGCTCGACCAGCCGGGCCGCGACCCGGGCCAGGAGCGGGAGTGGCACCGGGTGGTTCAGGGGGAACTTCAGGGTGCCTCGGCCCGCGCGGTACGGCGTCAGCTCGGCCTCCAGGGCCGCGTCTGCGGCGGTGTCCGGCACCGGGTACACGCTGATGTGGTGCTTCCAGCCCGCGAAGTAGACCACCGCCCGGCCTCCGGAGGTGAGGGCCGGAATCCCGTAGGAGATCGTCTCGCCCGCGCCCGGCACGGCTGCGCGCAGGGTGCGGCGCACATCCTGCAGGACGGGGCGGACTTCCTCCGGGAGGGCTGCCAGGTAGTCGTCGACGGTCTTCGCTGCGGCCATGGCGGCAGTGTGCCCGGCTGCTTCCGGTTCCGCCCGCCGGCGCGGGCGGCGGGCCGCCGGGTGGGTGCGCGGCGCGGGCAGAGGGTGCAGGGTTAAACGGTGGAGGCCCGTGCACACCGATACGTACAGTGACCGGGCACCCGTCGCCGAGCCCGAGAGTCCGCCATGCGCACCCACTACCCACGTACGCCCCACCTCCCCTGGTCACCGGGAGCGACCGCGGACGACGTGCGGGCCACCGGGGCGGAATGGTTCGCCGGGCGGGAGGTGGTCGTCACCGAGAAGCTCGACGGGGAGAACACCACCCTGTACGCGGACGGCCTGCACGCCCGCTCCCTCGACTCCGCCCACCACCCCTCGCGCGCCTGGGTGAAGGGCCTGCAGAGCCGGATCGGCGCCGGCATCCCGGCGGGGTGGCGCATCTGCGGCGAGAACCTGTACGCCCGGCATTCGCTGGCGTACGAGGACCTCGACAGCTGGTTCTACGGGTTCTCGGTGTGGGACGACGGCGACCGCTGCCTGGGCTGGGACGAGAGCGTGCGCTTCCTGCACGGACTCGGCGTGCCCGTCCCGCGCGTGCTGTGGCGCGGCGTCTTCGACGAGCGGACGCTGCGCAGGCTTCGCCTGGACACGGCGCGGCAGGAGGGGTACGTCGTGCGCACCGCGGCCGGCTTCCCGCGGGAGGACTTCGGGCGGTGCGTCGGGAAGTGGGTGCGGCGCGGGCACGTCACCACGGACGCGCACTGGATGTACGCGCCCGTCGTGCCCAACGGGCTCGGGCCGCGGGCCGCGCTGTGGGCGGTGCGGTCCGGTGCGGAGCCCGATCCGGTTGCGCTGGCCGCCGCCGTCGGCGTCGATGCTGAGGCCGCCTGCGGTGCGGGGGCGGCCTCCGTCGTGGCCGAGGTCGCGGGGCGGCTCGACGCGGCCGGCCGGGGCGGCGACGCCCGCCTCGCCGGGGTGCTGGCGGCGCTGCTGCACAGGGTGCCGCGGGCCGCGGTCGGGGCGCGGCTCGCGGCGGGGCCGGTCGGCATGCCGCTTGCCCGGCGGGTCGCGGACCTCATCGGCCTCCACCCGCGCCTGCGGCGGCCGTTCCCGGACGAGGAGCGGCGGGCCGGGCTGGTGCGGATGGCTGCGGCCGCCGATCTCGGGGTACTGCACGCGGTCGCTGCGGCCGTGGGGGCCGGGGGTGACAGTGATGCCCTGGCCGACGCGTCGGAGTGCGTGGAGTGGTCCGCCCTGTACGCGCAGGAGGAGGGGCTGCTCGGGCCCGACCCGCTGCGCCCCCTGCGGAACAGGCTGCGGGACGCCCTCGCCGGGCTGGATCCGGACGCCGCCGACCGGTGTGGGGCGGAGGCGCTGCAGTTGTTCGCGCAGGGCCGGATATCCACCGCCGAGGAGGCCGTGGCCGCGACCTGGCGGTGGCGGGACGGCCGCTTCCCGCGGCTGGTGCAGCTGTGCGGCCCAGCGGGCAGCGGCAAGAGCACGTACGCGCGGAACCTGCCGGGGGTCGACGCCTACATCGCCCTGGACGACCTGCGGGCCGCCCGGGGGAACCGCGCCGGCCAGCGGGACAACGCCGACGTGCTGCGCGAGGGCCTGGACCGGCTCGATGCGGCGCTCGCGGCCGGAGGCACGGTGGTCTGGGACGCCACGTCCCTGACCGGGCAGCAGCGGGGCCTGACCGCGGCGGTCGCGCGGCGGCGCGACGCCCTCGTCACGCACGTCGTGCCGTTGGTGGAGGAGGCGGAGCTCGTGCGCCGCAACGGTGTGCGGGAGCATCCTGTGCCGCCGCGGGTCCTGGCCTCGCACGTGCACCGGTTCAGGCCGCCCTACCCCGGCGACGGGCAGGGGCACCGCATCCGCTACCTCGGGGCCCGCGGCGACGTCGAGGCCACCGCGGGGGGTTCGGGCCTGGGCCAGGGGTTGGGTCCGGGCCCGGGCCCGGGGCCGGAGGACGGAACGGGACAGCGTACGGGGAGGGAGCGCACCGATGCGCACCAGTGAGCAGCTCTACCACCAGGTCCGGTGGGACCCCCGGTTCGATCCCGCGCGGTTCGTGATGGGCCTGCACCAGCGCGGGGCGCCGCCCAAGCGGGTCCCGCTGCCTTCGTTCGTGCCCGGCGGTGACATCCCCTGGCACCGGGTGCTGTTCGTCGAGGCGGACGGCGAACTCGTCTGGGACCGCGCCACCGGCACGGACCGGATCGACTCCACCACCGCCGGGCGGGTCCGCGACCCGCGCCTGCTGCGCGCCCCCGCCTTCGCCGCCCGGACCCCGTACGTGTGGGCTCCTGCCCGCCACGGCGCCGCGGACGACGGGGCTTGGCGTCCCGCCGAGGAGTCAGGGGCCGGCGCTGCGCGTCGGCCGGCCGCGGTGGCCGGTTCCCCGGTCCAGGTGCGGCTGCTGACCTGGAACACCCTGTGGGACCGGTACGACGCGCCGCGCATCGACACGGCCCGGCGCAGGCCGCTGCTCTGTGCCGGGCTGGAGGCCGCCGACGCGGACGTCATCGCGCTCCAGGAAGTGGAACCGGCCCTGCTCGACATGCTGCTGGAGCAGCCGTGGGTGCGGCGCGCGTACACGGTGTCGGCCGCGCCGGACGGCCGGGACGTCGCCGACTTCGGCCTGCTGGTACTGAGCCGGCTGCCCGTGGCGGAGGCCGGGCTGCACCGCCTCGGCCCCCACAAGGCGGTCTCCGCGGTGACCGTGCGGACCGCGGCCGGGCCGCTGGTCGTGGCCGCCGTCCACCTGACGAGCGACCACACGCAGGACGGGGCCGCGCGGCGGGCCGAGGAGCTGGCCCGTGTCGCCGAAGGACTCGGCGCTGTCGATGCCCATGTGGCGCTGGTCGGGGACTTCAACGACGGGCGGGGCGGCGCGGACGGGCCCGCCGCCGTCCTCGGGATGAGGGACGCGTGGAGCGAGGTGCACGGGGCGTCGGACGACACCCCCACGTTCGACCCGAGCGCCAACCCGCTGGCGGCCGTCGGCTCCCTGAGCGGGCGCGCCGCACGGCTCGACCGCGTTCTGCTGCGCTCGGACGCGGCACGGGTACGGCGGGCTGCCTTGCGGGGCGATGCCCCGGTGGGGGGCGGGCTGTTCCTTTCCGATCACTACGGGGTCGAGGTCGACGTCGAGGTCGGGGTCAGGGTCGGGGGCCAGGGCGGGGGCGGGTTCGGGGTCGAGGTGGGGTTCGGGGGCCGGCTGGCGGGCGTTGCGGGCGAGGGCTCGGGCGAGGGCGGCGGGGGCTCGGGCGCCCTCGCGAGTGCGCCGACCTCGCGGACTGCCGTCGCCTGGCTGCCGCCTTCCGATCCCGTGGTCGATGCGCTGCGCCGCGAGCACGATCCCGCCTTCGGACGGTGGCCCGCGCACGTGAACCTGCTGTTCGGGTTCGTCCCCGAGGCCTCCTTCGAGGAGGCCGTGCCGCTGCTGGCCGAAGCCGCCGCCGCCACGGCGCCGTTCCCGGTGCGGATGGCGGGCGTGTACGACTTCGGGCACCGCGAGGACGCCGCGCTCTGGCTGGACCCGGCCGCGGCCGGCGAAGCCCCGTGGCAGGAGCTGCGGCAGGCCCTCGCCTCCCGGTTCCCCGCCTGCCGGGGGCGCGGCGGGGGCTTCACACCGCACCTGACGCTGGGACGCAGCGCCGACCCGCAGCAGGCGCTGGCGGATTTCACCGCCCGGCTGGGTGGACCCGGGGCCGGCCGCGACGCCCGGGTCGAAGAGCTGGCCGTGCTCTCGCGGCGCGGCGATGAGCCGATGCGGATACGGGCCACGGTGCAGCTGGGGACGGGCAGCGTGCGCTGGCTGCCGGAGCCCGGGGCGGCGTTGGACGGGCAGCGGGAGGAGCGGGGCGAAGACGGGGGCGAAGACGGGGCCGACGCCGCCGTTGCCGTTGCCGTTGCCGAACGCGTCGCCGGAGCCCTCCGGGGCAGCGTCGTGCACGTCGTCGGATCGCGCCGCATGGGCTGCGCCCTGCCCGGAGCCGACCTGGACCTCGTCGCGGCCCTGCCCGGCGACGCCGACATCGAAGCCGTGCGTGAGGCCGTCGCGGCGGCACTCCCCCGGGCCCGGCGGCTGCGGGTCGTGACCGGCGCGCGCGTGCCCGGGCTACGGCTGCACGTGGACGGGTTGGACGTGGACGTGGTCGTCGTCGGCACCGGCGGGATCCGTCCCGAGGAGGCCGTGGCGCGCCGGGCTGAGCTCGGCGAGGCGGCGGCGGTCGCACTGAGCGCGGTGTCGGATGCGGAGGCCGTGTGCGCCGCCACCGCGGCGGCCGGACCGGAGCGGCAGGCGGCGTTCGGCGTGCTGGCACGGCAGGTGAAGGCCTGGGCCCGGGCCCGCGGGGTGGATGCGGCGCCGTTCGGCGGGGTTCCGGGGGTGGCCTGGGCGGTGCTGGCGGCGCGTACGGTGCAGGAGGCTCCGGAGGTGGGTGGCGCCTCGCTGCTGCGGTCGTTCTTCGCGAACTGGGCCGCCTGGGACTGGCGTGAGCCGGTCGCCCTGTGCTCGGCCGGCGGCACCGGCCCGCCGCCCGTCTCCGGGCACGACGGGTCGGACCCCGTCACGGTGCTCACCCCGTCTGCGCCGGTGCGGAGTTGCACCGCGCAGGTGCGGCCGGGGATGCGCGACCTGCTGACGCAGGAGCTGTACCGGGCCTGGGAGCTGCTGGAGGCCGGCCCGGCCGGTGTGGCGGAGCTGTTCGCCGTGCCCTCGCTGCACCGCCGGCACGCGGCATGGGCCGTGGTCACCGTACGGGGTGACACGCCGCGGGAGTTCGAGGAGGCCCTGGGCCGGGCGCGGGGCCGGATGCGGGCCCTGGTGGGGGCGCTGGAGGAGCTGGGCGGCGCCGACGTGCACGCCTGGCCGCGGCCCTTCGTCTCCTCGGGTGATGTGGTGCGGTACGCCGTCGGGCTCGGGGCCGAACCGCCGGACCGGGCGCGCCTTGAGGAGGCGGCGGCCCGGTGGTGCGCGGGCCTGCCGGGCGTGCGCGTGGAGTGGGCTGAGGGAGGCGACGTCCCGACGGTGGGATAGGGGCGGGGGCCGGTCGGGGGTGGGTGGTGGCGGGGGTTTCCCTCCCGGTTCCGCCGCCCCGGTCCAGCTTGCCGCATGGAGCAGCAGTCTGCCGCGGGTGGCGGGTCAGAGTTCGACGATGATCTTGCCCGCCGTGTGGCCCTCCTGGTTGAGGGCGAAGGCCGCTGCGGCGTCGGCGAGGGGGAAGGTTTCGGCGACGGTGACCTTCAGTTGGCCGCTGTCGGCCAGCTTGGCGAGTTCGGCGAGGTCGCTGCCGATGGGGCGCACCCACATCCACTGGCCGCGGGCGCCGAGGACGTTCGGGTCGGCGATCGAGGCGTGGCGGCCGTCCGCCGCGAGGACGGCCCGGGTGACGTCGAGGACGCCCCCGACGAAGTCCGCCACGACGGACACGCCGTCCGGGGCGAGCGCCCGGACCCGGTCCACCAGGCCGTCGCCGTACTGCACCGGCTCGCAGCCCATTTCGCGCAGCCGGTCGTGGTTGCGCGGGGAGGCCGTGCCGATGACGCGGGCGCCGAGCGCCCGGGCGATCTGGACGCCGCAGCTGCCGACGCCGCCCGCCGCGCCGTGGACGAGGACCGTGTCGCCCTCGCCGGTGTCCAGGCGGGTGAGCAGCTGGTAGGCGGTGAGGCCGGCCAGCGGCAGCCCGGCCGCCTCGCGCCAGCCGAGGGAGGCCGGCTTGCGGGCGAGGGCGCGCGCGGGGACGCTGACGTACTCGGCGAAGGTTCCGCCGTGCACGTGGTCCTTGCGCGCGTACGCCATCACCTCGTCGCCGACCGCGAACTCGGGGACGTCGATGCCGAGCCGCTCGACGGTGCCCGAGACGTCCCAGCCGGGGACCACGGGGAAGAGGACGTCCATCAGCCCGTCGAGGCCCCCCGCCATGATCTTCCAGTCGACGGGGTTGACCGCGGCGCACCGGACCTTGACGAGGACCTCCCCCGGAGCCACCTTCGGCATCGGCAGGCGGGTCTCCCGGAGCACCTCCGTCCCGCCGTACTCGTCGTACGCCATCGCCCGCATGGTGTCCTCGGACATCGCACCGACCTCTCGTGTGGGTGTGGGCCGGTCCCATCCCACCACGGTCCGCGGCGGGGCGCGCGCTCACTCGAACTCGGTGCCGCCCTTGCGGGTCAGGTAGGCGGGGCTGACCGCCTTGGCGATGGCCCGGCCGCCGACGACCGGGCTGTACCGCTCCGCGGCCGGGCGTATGACGACGCCCTCACGCAGGTGAGCCTGCCGGCCGGAGACGGTTTCGCGGCCGGTCGCCAGTTCGAGGACCTTGTCCAGGTCGTACGGGCCTTCGTACAGCCGCGGTACGAGGGGCAGGGACCCGTCGGCGAGGAGTTCCGCGGCGTCCAGCCAGCGGACCTGCCCGCCGATCTCGGCCGACACGTCGAAGACGGCGTACCCGGGGCCCGAAGTGCGGGCGTCCGTGTCGTAGGCCAGGTCCTGGACGCCGGCACCGTACACCTCGGCGAAGATGCCGACGCGGGTGGCGCCCAGCCGGGCCGCGAGCTTCGCGGCGGCCTCGGGGACGTGGTGGCCGCGGACGGCGCGCCAGTAGAGGTTGCGCTCGTCCTCCTTGAGGGCCAGGCCCTTCGAGCCGAAGCCCTTGGAGGAGACCAGCACCCGGTCCTCGGCGGCCACGTAGGTGAGCAGGCAGGCGGTGCCGTGCAGCTTCTCCGTCAGGACGACCGGCTCGCCCGGTTCGAAGATGCCCGGGTAGCGCTGGATGTTCTCGATGTCGACCCACGGCAGGAGGTCGGGCGCGGCCTCCACGTCGCCGCTCATCGAGGTCGGGACCGGCGGCACCCACTTCGAGATGCCGAGCCGCTCCGTGAAGTCCGTGCCCTCCGCGGCGGCGCGGGCCAGGTCGACGCCGGCGAGCGCCCGCGGCCGGCACACCAGGCCCTGCGACAGCTCACCGCGCAGGCGGACCGCCTTCACCCGGTCGGCGCCGGAGCCGGAGAGGCGTCCGGTCAGGCCGAGTTCGTCGATCAGGTCGGCGGGCAGGACGGCCTGCTCGGGGATGTACAGGGCGAAGTCGCCGGTGGTGTAGACACCCTTGGCGACGACCGCGCGGTAGAGGCCCACTTGGGCGAGTTCCAGCGCGTCGGCGTTGGGATGCTCGTGGACGGTCAGCTGTTCGACGGTGACCTTCAGCGTGGACATGGCGGCTCCTCGGGTCGGCGGAGATCGGCTCCCACACTTTGCGAGGAGTGGTTTGCGCTGGTCCAGCTCTTTTCCGGGTGTTAATGTGCCCGGTTCTCGCGGGGGCTGTCAGACGCCGAATTCCGCTCTGGTGGCGGGGCCGTAGACGCCCGAAGGGTCGCCCTTGATGTCGCGGTCGCGCTGGAGTTGGGCGACGCCGCGCTTCGTCTGCCCGTCGTAGACGCCGCTGACCTTCACGTACGTGAACCCCTGCGCGTACAGCGCCTCCTGGAGGGCGGTCACCTCCGACCCCCGGTCGCCCATGCGGAGGGTGCCGCCGTCGCCGGTCTGCGGCCTGCCGGACGCGGCCGAAGGGGACGGCGGCGGCGAGGAGCGGTCGGCCTTCGGGCTCGCCGACGGGGCGGCCGAGGCCGTGGGGGCCACGGTGGCGGAGGGGGTCGGGTCGGGCGCGGTGCCGGGGGCGCGCAGGACCGGGACGGACACGTCGGGCCGCTCGGAGGAGAACGCCGACTCCCGCTCGGCGTCCCCGCCCGGGAGGAGGGCCAGTGCGCCGGCGCCGAGGAGGAGGGCGGCTCCGCCGGCCGCCCACAGGGGCGTGCGGCTGCGGCGGTCGTCCTGCCGTCGGCGGCGGGCCGCCGCGCGGCCGCCCGGCGCGGAGGGTGCCGGGGGTGCGGCGGGCGGCTCCGAGAAGGCGGCGGGAGCGGGCTCCGGCCAGGCGATCGGTGCGGGTGCGTAGTCGGACGGGGCGTCCGGCGACATGTAGGGGCGTACGAGGCGGCCGTCTTCGGGCCCGGGCTCGCGGGCGTCTGGGGACATCGTGCTCTCCCGGCGGGGAAGGGGGCCGGTGTGGCGGTGCGGCGCCGGCCCCCGGCCGGTCGGGGCCGTTCCGGTGGGCGGATTCCTGACCGGCGCACTCTCGCCGACCCGGCGGGCGCGGTCAAGCCCGGTGTCCGAACTGCACCATCCGTCCGTCGGGTCGGGGCGCTCTGCCGCGGTCGGCGGTGCGGGGAGGGCGGAACGCGGCGGTGTCACCCGGACGCGTGAGGGCGGGGCACCGGCCGGGCCGCCGTCGGGCATCGTGGACGGCATGCAGCTACGCCGGGCCCTGCCCCTGTCCCTCGCCGCACTGCTCGCCGGCACGGGCTGCACCGCGGCCGGCCCGGAGCCGCCGCCGCGCGGGCCGGTGCCGCCGCGGACCTCCGTGCCGTCGCCCACAGAGCGGGAGGCGGCGCGGGAGGCGCCGCGCGGGCCGTCCCCGACGGCCGGCCCGCCGCCCCCGCCGCGGACGGCCCCGGCGGGTGGGGCGGAGCAACCCCCGTCCGAGTACGCGGATCCGCCCCTGCGGGGTGAAGAGGCCGCCGTACGGCCGACCGCGCGGGCCTCGGCGCCTGCCGTGCCGCGGCGGGTGCAGCCGCCGCGGCCGAGGCCGGTGCGGCAGCCGCGGCGGCACAACGCCGTGCCGTCCCCGGAGGGGGCGGAGCCGTCCGGGCCGGAGGCGTTCCTGCCGTACGGCGACGACCCCTGTGCCGCCGCGGAGGGTGCCGTGCCGCCGTCGGTCATGGACCTGTGCGTCCGGCAGTACGGGCACTGACCGGTTCAGGCGCCCCGGCGGACGCCCGCGGCGACCGCGGCGCAGCGCCGGGCGGTGTGCCGGCGGGCGGTGCGCAGGCGGCGCAGGGTGGTGTGGCCGCGGCGGCGCCATTCGCCGCGGGGCAGGGCGGCCCGCTGGCCGCCGCTGGTGATGAGCGCGTTGACCGGGGCGTGCGGGTCGGTCGCCATGCCCTTGGCGACCAGGACGCCCACCACGAGGGGCAGCACGGCCACGGCCAGGGCCGAGCCTGCGATGGCCGCCTGCCGGATGCGGGGGCGCGGGGTGCGGAGCGGGGCGTCGGTGGTCATGGCCCCATTCGACCAGCGGCGGCGCGGCCGGGTATCGGAGCGGATACTCAGGTCGTGGGGTGCGGGGTACTCAGGTGCGGTGCGGCATATGGGGAGGCGGTCGGCGTGGTCGGGTCCGGGGTGTCGTTCGAGGCGGCCGGCGGGGACGGTCCGCCGGTCGGTGGCGGGCGGCGCGCCGGCGAGGTGCGCACCGCTCATGAGGGGCTGTTGCAGATCCGTCGGGTGGTGAACGGGCGGGAGGGGGAAGGGGTTCCCGCGCTGTGGGAGGTGCGGTCCATGCCGCGGGCGGTGGCCCTGGCGCTGGAGGCTGCGGGCATCCCGCCGTCCGCCGTGGACGGGGAGGGGCGGCGGGTGCGGACGGGGTACCGGGTCGCGGAGGGGCCCGAAGGGCGGGCGCAGGTGTCGTGGGCCGGGCCGCCGGGCAGTGGCGCGGCCGGTGAGGAGGGGGACCGGCTGGCGGAGTGCGCGGCCGTGCTGGAGCGGCTCGGGTGGGTCTGCCTTGTCTACCGGGGGCGCCGCGGCCGGCGGTTCGTGGAGGTCGAGGCGCCCCGCTGACCGGGGTAGCGGGCGGCCAGGGCGGCGACCGTCGCGGCGACGGCGGAGCGGAGGTCGGGCGGGCCGACGACCTCGGCCTCCGCGCCGAGCCGCAGCAGGTCCCCGACGGCGACCTGCTCCGCCTCCACCGGCAGCCGGACGAGGGTCCAGCCGTCCGCGTCGGCGGGATCGGCGTCGGCGAGGGCGCGGGTGCCGGCGGCCCCGAACAGCATCGGCAGCAGCCGCTGCCCGCGCGGGGAGAGCCGTACGAGCGCGGTCTGCCGGTGCAGGGCCGCGTCCAGGCGGCGCGAGGATTCCTCCCAGTAGGCGGCCAGGTCGAAGCCGGGCGGCCGCTCGGCCCGCTCGCCGGTCGCCTCAGCCCGGTGGAAGCGGGACACCCGGTAGGTGCGGACGGGCCCGTCCGGGGCGTGGGCCACGAGGTACCAGATGCCGCCCTTCAGCACGAGCCCGAGGGGGTGCAGGACGGCGGTGCGCTCCTCGCCGTTCCAGCGGCGGTAGCCGGTGCGCAGCACGTGCTGCTCCCAGACGGCGCCGGCGATCGGGGCGAGGTGCGGGACGGGGTCGGCGTCCCGGAACCAGGCGGTGGCGTCGAGGTGGAAGCGGCCCTCCAGCCGGCGGGCCCGGTCGGCGAGTCCGGCGGGGAGCGCGGCCTGCAGCTTCAGCCGGGCGGCGGCGAGGTCGGCGCCGAGGCCGAGGTCCCGGGCGGGGCCGGGGGCGCCGGCGAGGAAGAGGGAGTCGGCCTGGGAATCGGTGAGGCCGGTGAGGCGTGTGCGGTAGCCGTCCATGAGGCGGTAGCCGCCGGCGCGGCCGCGCTCGGCCCGGACGGGGATGCCGGCGGCGCCGAGGGCCTCGACGTCGCGGTGGACGGTGCGTACGGACACCTCCAGGGCGACGGCCAGTTCGGGCGCGGTCATCCGGCCGCGGTTCTGCAGCAGCAGGAGGAGGGAGAGGAGGCGGTCGGCGCGCATCGGGCCATTGTGCGGCGGGTGCGCGGAAAATCCTGACGGAGGGTGTCGGGTATGGCCGCCAGGGTGGGTGTCGCAGGCGTCGGCGGGCATCCGGCCCGCCGGGCTGCCGACCGGGAGGTATGCCATGGCCGTCGTCCGGACCACGGGCCGTTTCACGTTCGCCGACTGGAAGGAGGAGCCGGTCGGGGCGGAGGGGGTGGTGCCGCGGCTCGCGCGGAGCACCGTGGTGAACTCCTTCACCGGCGGGATCGAAGCGCCGTCGACAGTGTGCGCGTACACCATCGCGTACACGGGGGACACGACCGGCTCGTACACGGGGGTGGAGCTGCTGTCGGGTGCGGTGGACGGCCGCGAGGGGACGTTTCTGCTGCGGGAGGAGGGCACGTTCGACGCGGACGGGACACGGTGCGCGTTCGAGGTCGTGCCGGGCTCGGGGACGGGCCGGCTGGCCGGGCTGTCCGGCTCGGGCTCGTTCGAGTACCGGCACGGCGACACCTCGGTCCCGTACGCGTTCGCGTACGAGCTGGGCTGACCCGCGGCGGGAGGGCGCGGAGCCGTGCGGTCCGCGCCCTCCCCCGGCTACGGTGCGCCGAAGGTGAGGGTCAGCTGCGGGGTGCCCTCCGCGGCCGCCGCTTCGGACGACCACAGCCACAGCGCGTCCGAGCCCGAGCCGGTCAGTGCCGCGCTCCAGGAGGAGCCGAGGGCGGCGGCCACCGGCGCCGTGGACAGGCCCGTGGTGTGGACCGCCGAGCCGTCCGGGACCGGGCCGAAGGTGCCGAGGGCCGGACCGCCGAGCGCGGGATGGGTGTCGTAGGTGGTTCCTGCCTCGCTCCACGCGCCGGCGACCGGCACCACCGAGACGGTGTCGGCCGATCCGGCGCCGCTCATCGTGCTGGTCTTCACGCTCAGGGAGGCCGACTTCAGCACCGTGCCCGGCGGCGCCGCCGGCAGGTCGAAGCGCAGGTAGGACGTGTACAGCGGGTTGCCGCGGACGGCGAGCGACCCGGAGGTGCCGTAGGCCGTGCCGGGCGCGCCCGCGTTGGCGTAGGTGTCCTCGGCGGCGGAGACCCGGACGACCGAGTCGGCGGGCGCCGAGGCGAGGCGGTGGTGCTCCTGGACCTGCGCGGGCGTCAGGACGCTGCCGTAGACGGCGGTCTCGTCGAGGCGGCCGGCCCAGAAGTCGCTGGACGGCCGGTTGGGCCAGCTGGTCAGGTTGTCTCCGCCCGCGTGCCAGTAGCCGGCGAAGTTCTCGTGGGTGGTGACGTTCAGGGTGCCCCGCTGCACGCCGTCGACGTAGAGGGCCATCCCTCCGGGGCCCTGCGTGGCGACGACGTGGTGCCACGTGTCGTCGTTGTAGGAGCCGGCGGTGGCGACGGTGCGGGTGGCGCCGTTGTAGACGCCGAAGACGAGCCGCCCGTCGTTGGTCATGTACAGGTGCTTGTCGTACTGGCTGCTGCGGCGGTCCTGGTTGCTGCCGAAGCCGAAGAGCTTGCCGCCGCGGGTGGTGTTCGTACGGAACCACGTCTCGATGCTGTACGTGGCCCCGACCGTCTGCCGGCGGTCCCCGTACACCTTGGTCGCGGCGCCGTCGAAGCCGATGGCGGTGCTCGCGCCGGTGACGGCCGCCGGGGTCTGGCGCAGGGCCGGGCCGGCGAGGTGCACGCCGTTCTGGCTGCCGCCGGCGGACGAGTCGGCGGCGTACGGCAGGACCGCGTCGTCGTAGCGCCAGTACAGCTGGGCGCCGTCGGCGCGGACGCGTTCCGCGTAGGCGTCGGCCGAGTGCGGGACGGTCACGGACGCCGTCGCCGACAGGGCGCTGGTGTTGCCGGCCGCGTCGGTCGCCGTCACCCGGTAGGTGTACGTCTGGCCGGGCGTGACGGCGGTGTCGGTCCAGGACGCCTGGGGGCGCCTGAAGAACAGCGAGTCGGCGGCCACCGTGGCGACGGGGGTCGCCGAGCCGTTGCGGTACACCCGGTACGTCAGGCTGCTGTCGTCCAGGTCGAGGCTGGTGCGCCAGCGGACCTGCACCTCGCCGGGCCGGAAGCTCGCCGCACTCGCGACCGGGGTCGTGGGGGCGCCGGTGTCGCCGGTGGACGCGAAACGGGTCAGGCTCTGCTGGGCGGCCCCGTTGACGGTGGTGAACTCACCGCCGACCCACAGGTAGCGCACGCCCGCCTTGGCGCCGACCGCCATCACGCGCGGCCCGATGCCCTCGCCGATGCCGTCGTTGGTGTCGGGTGACCAGCCCAGCTTCCCGGTTCCGGTGGTGGGCTGGGCGAGGAGGTGGTGGCGCGCCCCGTCGGGGAACTCGCCGACACTGGAGCAGTCGTGGGCGTGCGAGGCGCTGTAGAGCACGCCCTGGTCCGGGAGGACGGCCTGGGTGGCGCCGAGGCAGGTGTCGCGCCAGCGCTGGCCGAAGCCGGCGAGGTCGAGGGCGATGCGGCCGTCGAAGACGCCGCCGCCGGTGCCCTCGTTGGCGGTGTAGAAGCCGCTCCCGTCGGTCGCGACGTCCTTGACGACGGAGTTGGCCGGGATGAAGTTCGGATAGGCCTTCGTGACGGCGCCGCTCGCGGCGTCCACGACGGCCAGGGCGTGCGAGGAGGCTCCGTTGACGGTGAAGAAGTCGCCGCCGAGGACGGCGTTCTGCCCGTCAGGGGTGAGTTCGACGGCCCGGCCGGGCTCGTCGGCGTCGGCCCGGAAGGGTCGCAGCGCCCCGTCGGCGGCGGCGACGGCGGCGAAGCGCTCGCGCGGCTGGCCGGCGACGGTGAGGAAGTCGCCGCCCGCGTAGACGGTGTCGCCGCTGACGGCGAGCGCGCGGACGGTCGCCGCGAAGGCGGGGCGGAAGGACTGCTTCACCGTGCAGGTGGCGACGTCGATCGCGGCGAGGCTGGAGACGGGGGTGCCGTTCACGGCGCCGAAGTAGCCGCCCGCGTACAGGGTGGCCTTGTCGGGTGAGAGGGCGAGGGCCCGCACGGTGGCGGTGCCGCTGCCGATGGTGAAGGACAGCTTGCAGGAGGTCGGTGCGCCGGTCGCGGCGTCGAGCGCGGTGAAGTTCACGGCGGGCTGCTCGGCACCGGCGCCGCCCGCGGGCGGGCGTACGGCGGAGAAGGTGCCGCCTGCGAAGACGGTTCCGCCGGCCTCCGCCAGGGCCCAGACGACGCCGTTGGGCTGCCAGGTCGGCAGGGCGTCGGCGGTGAAGGCCACGGGCGGGGTGACGGCCCCCGCCTGCGGGAGGACGCCGAGGCCGACGCAGGCGCCGGTCCCGGCCACGGACAGGGCGAGCGCGGCGGCCGCCCCTCTGGTTCTGCGACGCATGAACCCCCCAGGTGGTTGGTGCAGTGTGCGCTGGTGGCCGGCAGCGGACGTGTGGGGCGCCCCCGGCCTGTGTACGGGCACCCTAGGGGGAATCAGGCGCCCGTTCATCACACTTGGCATATCGGATGGGAAATGGGCGCGGGCCGGGCGCGGTCGGTCACGCGGCCGGCAGCGGCCGGCACAGGAGCGCCGCGGGGCCGGGGCGGGCGGCGAAGCGGGTGGTGAAGGCGATGCCGGCCGCGTACTCGGCGGGTCCGCACTGGCCCTTGTGGTGGCCGTGGGCCCAATCCCCGCCGCCGGCGCCCGCGGGCCGGGCGTCACCCCGGTCGAACCACACCGTGCGGCCCGGCGCCGCGGGGAGCGCCATGCGGGCCGGCGCGCACAGGGCGGCCGAAACGCGGCTGCCGCGCAGGCTGTAGCCGATGAGGAAGCGGTCGGCCGGGCACTGGAGCTTGGTGTACCCGGTGGCCCAGTCGCCGCCCGGCGGGACGTGCGCCTCGTCCCGGACGACGGTGTGGGCGCCGGCCGCGGCGCGCAGGTCGGAGGTGCTGCACAGGCCGCGTCCGCCGGTGTGGGCGAGGCCGGCCAGGCGGGATCCGTCGGGGCAGGCGGCCTTGCGGGCCCCACTGTCCCAGTCGCCCGCGGCCCGGGTGAGGAGGGAGGCGCTGTGGTCGCGGTGGTCGGTGGTCAGCTGGTGCCACGAGGGGGCGGGGGCGACGGGTCCGGTGCGTCCGGGGGTGGCTGCGAGGCCGGTCCAGGGCCGGGTGCGCCAGTCCCCCGCGTCGAGCACGCCCGAGCGGCGGCCGGCGGAGTCGTACCGGAGCACCGCCCAGGTGTCTCCGCCGGGTGTGCCGTGGGCGGTGGTGCTCCAGCCGACGAGCGGCCAGTACGCGAAGTCGGCGTCCGCGTCGGTGAGCAGGCCGGTGAGGTTGCGGAACCAGCTCTGCGGGCGCGGGCCGGCCTCGTCGGCGCCGATGCCGAACTCGCTGATCCAGACGGGGGCGGTGAAGTGCGCCCCGGATTCCGCGGCGACGAACAGGGCCTGGTCGTGGACGACCTGCGCGAGCTCGTCCCGGCCGAGGTCCTGGTACCGGGGGTCGCTGGTCTCGCCGAGGCCGGTCGCGCCGCTGTGCCGGGGGCCGGTGTATCCGTAGAAGTGGGCGGAGTAGACGAGCTTGCCGGAGCGGACGAGGGTGTGGGAGAGGGTGCGGGCCGGGGTGAGGGTGGGGCGGCCGTGCGGGAAACCGTCGACGGGGATGCCGGTCCAGTTGATGCCCTCGACCACGATCAGCAGGTCGGGGTTGCCCTCGGTGAGGATCCGGTCGGCGGCCTCCTGCGCGGCGGCGTGCCAGTCGTGGTTGTCGCCGAGGCCCCAGTTGGGGTCGTCGAAGGTGTCGCGGCGGACTTCGTTGTAGAGGTCGGCGCCGACGACGCGCGGGTTTCCGCGGTAGCGGCGGGCCATGGAGACCCAGTCGTCGGCCCACTGGGCGGTGGTGCGGCCGCTGTTCCAGCGCTCGTTGCCGTCGAGGCCGCAGCACCAGCGGGTGGTGACGGTGTGGTTGTTGAGGATCACGGCGAAGCCGGCGTCGGTGAGGGCGGAGACGGCGGCGTCGAACACCTGGAGCGGTGTCTTCCCGCGCAGGGCCGGGTTGGCGGCGACGGCTGCGTCCGGGACGGGGGCGGAGGTGCGGAGCATCTCGTTGGAGAACGGCAGCCGGATGCTGTTGAGGCCGAGGGCGCGGAAGTCGGCCAGGAGGGCGGGCATCGGGACGCGGTCGAGTCCGAGGGGTATCCCGTGGGAGTTCTGGCCGGCGTGGTGGGCGGCGGGGTCCGTGCGGTCCCCGGAGCCGTTCCAGGAGCCCTGGGCGCCGTCCCAGTTGCCGGAGCGGAGCCGGAAGCGGCTGCCGTCGGCGTCGACGATCCAGCGGCCGCGGGTGGACAGCGGCGGGGTCCACTCCTCGGCTGCCGCGGGCAGTGCGCCGGACGGGGCCGCCGCAGCGGGCGGCGCGGCCTGCGCCGGGAGGGCCGACGCCGGTAACGCTGCCGCCGCCAGGAGGAGGGCGAGGAGGGGGCGGACGAGGCTCTGCACGGGCGGCTCCTGCCGGTCGGGCGCCCGAGGGTGCCGGGCGGCTGCCGCGGTCAAGTTACCGGCCGGTCTGCCCGGGCGGAAGCCGCGTGCACGGTGGGCCCGGCGGCCCGGCCCGGCGAAACGGCCTCCGGCGCCGGGCTCCTGCCTCTACCGTGCCCTCAGCGGAAGCCAGAGGGACCGGAGGGGTGGGGCGGATGGACGAGGAAGAGGACCTGCGGCTGGCGAGGATGACGCCGGAGATCTCGCGGCGCACCCTCGTCATGCTGCGCGGGCTCGCGGGCCTGGAGCCGGCGGAGCGCGTGCCGGAGGACGCGATGGCGGTCGCCGACGCGATCCTGGCCGAGCACGGCACGGACGGGCTGCGCGTCCTGGTGATGACGCTGGCCGCCTGGGCCACGGCCCAGATCGAGAACGTGGCCGAACTGAGCCGGCGCAGCCACGAGGCGGTGCTCGACGCGATGGAGCTGGCCTGCCTGGAGGCCGGCGCGGAGGACTGACGAAGGGCGCTGCGTCGCGGCCCCGGATTCCGGGGGCCGTCGGCGACACTGGGGTCAGGGCCTGTCAGGCCCGAGCGGGGGGCCCTGATCGGAGGCCGTCGTGAGCACACCATCTTCTGTCCGGATCGCCGCAGTCCTCTCCGCCGAGCACCGCGGCCGGCTGATGTCCCACGCCGTGGAGGTCAACTTCCCCGAAGGCGCCCGGATCTTCGAGGAGGGATCGCCGTCCGAGGCGTTCTGGATCGTGCGCTCCGGCACGGTCACCCTCCAGACCCCGGTGCCCGGGGGGCGGCGGCCGACGCCGATCGAGAACCTCGGGCCCGGCGAGCTCGTCGGCTGGTCCTGGCTGTTCCCGCCGTACGTGTGGCAGCTGAGCGCGGAGGCGATGACCCCGGTGCGCGCGTACGAGTTCGACGCGACCGCCGTGCGGATGACGATGGACGCCGACCCGGCCTTCGGGTCCGCGGTCGGGCACTGGGTGGGGCGGGTCCTCGCCCTGCGCCTGCAGCAGACCCGCACCCGGCTGCTGGACATGTACGCGCCGCGCGCCGCGTCGGCCGTCCAGTAGCCTCCGCGGCCTCCGGGCGCCCCCGGAAGCGGCCGGGCACACCGTACGGGAAACGTTTCAGCGCGTGTGTTCGGCCGAATCCCCGGCGCGCTCCCCCACAGGTCAGTGCACCGGGGGCCGCTGCGGACTGCATACACTCGCTCACGAACGGTGACGAAAAATCACGGTGCGAACGGGCGTTCACGGCTTGTGTCGGCAAGACTCCTGTCCGCTATCCGAAGCAACCCACCCAAGGAGTTCGCAATGCGGTCCATCGCACGGAGTCTCGGCCTCGGTTCCGCCGCCATGGCGCTCACCGCGTTCACCGCGCTGGCCTGGCCCGGGGCGGCCGACGCCGCGCCGACCGGTACGGAGAGCATGTACGCGCCCTCCGCCCTCGTCCTGTCCGTGATCGCCGGGGAGGACCCCGCGTACGGGACGGTCCAGCGCGCGGTGACCCTGAGCTGCGCCCCCAAGGCGCGCGGCACCCACCCCTCCCCCGGGCGGGCCTGTGCCGACATGCGCCGGCACGCCGCGGACCTCGACAGGATCGCCGAGCCCGGCCCGGGCGTCGACTGCACCCGCGAGTGGAACCCGCTGACGGTCACCGCGGAGGGCGTGTGGCAGGGCCGCAAGTTCAGCTACGCCCACACCTACGCCAACCCGTGCGGGCTTTACCACACCAGCAGCACGCTGTTCGCGTTCTGACGGCCGCCCCTTGCCGGCGGGGGCCGGGCGGCGCCGTGCGACCGCCGTCCGGCCCGCGCCCGCCGGTCAGCCCAGTTCGAGGCTCGTGACGCCGTACAGGCCGGCCATGTCGATCCGCGGGGCGGGCCCCGTGTACATGCGGGCGGCCTCGAAGACGGGCTCCATGCCCAGCCCGGCGAGCAGGGCGGTGGCCGCGGCGTTGGCGTCGGGCACGTCCACGGCGACGACCCCGTCCGGGGTCCGTTCGGCCAGGCCGTGGAGCAGGGCGGCCGCGATGTCCGGGCCGGCCGCGTAGAGGGGGCCGATCCGGGCCGCGCCGCTGCACGGCCGGACCACGCCGAGGCCCTCGACGCGGCCGCCGCGGACCGCGGCGAGGGCGGTGCGGCCGGGCAGTCCGGTCCAGGCGGCGAGGAAGCCGTCGCGGGACTCGGGGAAGAACCGCCGGTCGTAGCCGGCGAGCTGCTCGAACGGCAGCGAGGCGGCGTCCACCAGCTCGACACCGGCGCCGGCGCCGCCTGCCGGGCCGCCCCGGTCCGGCTGCGGGCGGCCCTCGTGGCGGACGTTGTTCCAGGCCGGCAGGAAGCCGGACCTGCGGTAGTTGTCCTGTTGCTCGACGACGCCGTCGAGGCCGACGAGCCGCCCGTCGAGCCGCTTCATCCCGGCCTGCCACACCTGGAGGCCGTAGCCGCGGCCGCGGAACTCCGGGCGGACGATGTAGAAGCCGATGAACCCGAAGCCGGTGCCGTAGCGCACGGCCGAGATGCAGGCCACCGGCTCGCCGTCGAGCCGGCCCACGAGGAAGCCCGCCGGATCGGCGACCGCGAACGCGAACCGGTCGGTGTCGCCCGGGTTCCAGCCCTCGGCGTCGGCCCAGCTGCGGATGAGCTCCATGTCGGCGCCGCTCGCGCCGGTGATCTCGAATCCCGTCATGTGCCGTGTTCTAGCAGAAGGCACGGAACGCCCGCAGGCGTCCCGAAGATCCGGGGACGTCCGTCGACCCGCGGGGCTCGTCACCCCGCGCAGACGACGTCGTCCAGCCTGATCGGCCGCGAGTCCAGTCGCACGTACGCCGTGAACGTGTCCGTCCCGCCGCCGGCCCAGTACGTGGTGACGGTCGCCCAGCCGATGCCGGCGCCGGGGGCCACGGTGACCGGGCCGATGCCGATGTCCCGGGGCGCGGTGCGGGCGCACAGCAGGACGTCCAGGTCGGCGCTGTGCGCCTGTCTGTCCTTCAGGTGCTGGGAGACCCGCAGCTCCCGGTCCCGTTCGGTGGGGCCGTGCTCGCCGTAGAAGTCGATGAGGAAGGCGCCGATGGCCGTGGGACTGTGGCCCGCGGCGGCCGCCGGGCCCGGATCCGCGGGAGCGGACGCGGAGGCCGGAGCGGCCCCGGGGAGCACGAGCAGGGCGGAGAGCGCGGCGCCGAGGCCGTACGGCATGAGCTTCATGCCGGATGTGTAACCGGCGGCACCGGGCCCGGGCAGGGGCGGGAGCCGGATCTCACTCCGGTGGAGGGCGGGATTCACCGCAGAAACGACCCTGTCCGGCGAAATCCGGTCGCGGGCGGCCCCGCGCCGTCCGTAGGGTCGCCGCATGGGAAAGCCGCTCGTCGCAGTGTTCACCGGGGCCGGGGTCTCCACGGACTCCGGGATCCCCGACTACCGGGGGCCGCAGGGGCTGTGGCGCCGCGACCCCGAGGCCGAGAAGCTCGTCACGTACGAGCACTACATGGCCGATCCGGAGGTCCGCCGCCGGTCCTGGCGGATGCGCGCCGAGGTCGGGGCGCTGGAGGCCCGGCCGAACGCCGCCCACCTGGCCGTGGCCGGGCTGGAGCGCAGCGGCATCCCGGTCCGGGTGATCACGCAGAACGTGGACGGGCTGCACCAGCTGGCCGGCATGCCGCCGCGGAAGGTCCTGGAGCTGCACGGCACCGCCCGGGCCGTGGTGTGCACCGCCTGCGCCGCGCGCACGGCGATGGACGAGGCGCTGGCCCGGGTCGCCGCGGGCGAGGCGGACCCCGCCTGCACGGCGTGCGGGGGCATCCTGAAGCCGGCGACGGTGATGTTCGGCGAGCGGCTCGACCCGGAGGTGCTGGCGCAGGCCGTGGCCGTCGCGAAGAACAGCACCGTGTTCTTCGCGGTCGGCTCGACCCTTCAGGTGCAGCCGGCCGCCTCGCTGGCCGGGATGGCCGCCGAGGCGGGCGCGCGGCTGGTGATCGTGAACGCGGAGGAGACCCCGTACGACGCGCTCGCGGACGAGGTGGTCCGGGAGCCGATCGGGACGGCCCTGCCGGCGCTCCTCGGGGCGCTCGCCGGCTGACGCGCGCCCCCGCGCGGTGCCCGCGCCGCGCCTCCCCCCGCCGGGAGGTCAGGCGGCGTCGGCGGCCCTCCGCAGCTCCGCCGCGTCCAGCCGCTTCATCGTGAGCATCGCGGCGGTGGCGCGGGCGGCCCGGCCCGGGTCCGCGTCGGTGACCAGGTCGATGACCCCGGGCGGGATGACCTGCCAGGACACCCCGAACCGGTCCTTGACCCAGCCGCAGGCGGACTCCTCGCCGCCGTCGCCCACGAGCGTGTCGTAGTAGCGGTCCGCCTCCGCCTGGTCGTCGCAGTGGATCTGGAAGGAGATCGCCTCGGAGAAGCGGAACTCGGGTCCGCCGTTGAGGCCGACGAACTTCTGCCCGTTGACCTCGAACTCGACGGTGAGCACCTCGCCGGCCCGGTCGGGCACGGCGTCGGTGTAGTGGGCCGTCCTGCCGATCCCCCCGTCCTTGAAGACGGACACGTAGTACGCGGCGGCGGCCTCGGCCTCCCCGTCGAACCACAGGCACGTGGTGAAGCCCTTGCTGCTCATGACTGCCTCCAGGAGGGTGCGCGGCGGGGCGCCCGGTCGGGTGCCGCCCCGTGTCCCCTTGTAGACCGGCCCCGGGCCCCGAACTCATCGGTGGCCCGGGGCCGGGTGCGCCGGGTGCCCGGAGTGCACCCGTTCGGACTACGCCTCGCCCGCGGCGCCCTTCGCCAGCATCCGGTCGACGACGCGCTCGGCGGCGCGGCCGTCGTCCAGGTCGCAGAACTCGGCGCGGAACGCGGCGCGCGCCCCCTTGTACTCCTCGCCGAGGGCGTCGGCGTTGCGGATGGCCTCGACGAGGGCGGCCGAGTCCTCCAGGAGCGGGCCGGGGGCCTTCTCCGCCAGGTCGAAGTTGAAGCCGCGCAGCGTGGACCGGTAGTGCTCCAGGTCGTAGGTGAAGAGCAGGATCGGCCGGTCGGTCAGCGCGAAGTCGAACAGGGCGGAGGAGTAGTCCGAGACGAGCACGTCGGCGACGAGCAGCAGGTCCGTCGGGTCGGGCCAGCGGGAGACGTCGACGACGAAGCCGTCGCGGGCGCGGTCGCGGACCTGCTCGGTGACGTGGTGGTGGCCGCGGACGAGCAGGACGTGGTCGTCGCCGAGCTCGCGGCGCGCCGCGTCGAGGTCGATCTGCAGGTCGAGCTTGTAGCCGCCGGACCAGTCCTCGCGGTTCTCCCGCCAGGTCGGCATGTACAGGACGACCTTCTTGCCCTCGGGCAGGCCCAGCCGGCGCCGGACCTCGGCGATCCGCTCGGCGTCGGGGCGGACGAGCGCGTCGGTGCGGGGGGCGCCGGACTCGATGACCTCGCCCTCGTAGCCCAGGGCCCGCTTGAGGATCGGGGTGGCGTAGGAGCTCGGGGAGGCGAGCAGCGTCCACTGGGCGCTGTCGTGTTCCAGGCCCTCCAGGACGTCGGGGCTCGTGTAGTAGTCGTGGATGAAGTCGTGACCGATCTCCTTGATCGGCGTGCCGTGCCAGGTCTGGACGACGACCTGGCCCGGGCGGCGCCGGAAGCGGCGCGGCACGCTGTCGTTCACGACGTAGTAGCGGGCCCGGGCCAGGGCGTCCCAGGCCTCGACGCTGTCGTGCTGGACGGCGCGGGCGGTCGGCGGGACCTCCGTGCGGCCGTCGCGGACCAGCCAGACGTGGTCGAGCTTCTCGCCTCGCCGCAGGAGCTCCTCGTGGATGGCTCGGGGCGAGTCGCCGCCGCCGTGGCCCTGGAAGGCGTCGTAGACGACGATGTCCTTCAGCGGCAGGGCGCGGCGCGCCGGGTAGGTCTCGAAGCGCAGGACGCGCTGGGCGTACCGGGAGCGGTCGTGCGGGCTCAGCATCGGGTCGGCGACGAGCACCATGCGGTCGTGGAAGCGGGCCTCGACGCGCATCCGGCGGCCCTCGGCGGAGAGGGCGACGGGGCCGGCGTGCAGCGCGGTCGGCGCGAACTGGACCGGGGCGCCGCGGTCGACGCCGAGCAGGCCCGCGGTGGTGCCGCCCTCGGAGACGGGGCGCAGGGTGGGCCACCAGCGGCCGCTGGGCAGGGGGGTGCGGCCCGCGTACGGCTCGGGGAGGAGGGGCGCGAAGGCCGCCTCGAAGCGGTCGCCGTCCCGGGTGACGGGGTAGCTGAACTCGGTGCCTCGGGCGTCGTGGAAGACGAGCTCGTACGGCTCGTCGGCCGGGGCGGTGAAGCGGCCGGTCAGCGTGATGGTGCCGTCCTGGGCCGAGACGGAGTCGACGAGCGGCGGCGAGGGCTGCACGGAGAGGGTGAGGTGGCCGGTGTTGCCGCGCTTTGCGTAGACGGACCGGTCGGCGTCCTCGCCGGGCAGGGGCAGGACGAGGCCGGCGAAGCCGGCGCGCTCGTCGTGGGCGAGGCGGTGCTCGCGGCCGTCGGCTCCGGTGACGGAGAGGCTCCACGGCTCGGGGGCCCACTCGCCGGGGCCGGCCTCGGCGTCCGGTACGGCGGCCAGGTCGGCCAGCGGCACCCGGGCGGTGAACGGGGTGCGTCCGCCGCGGGGTGTGCCGGTCTCGACGGGGAAGGTGGCGACGGTCCCGGTGGAGACGTGCACCGCGCGCAGGGTGGCGCCGCTGATGCCCGCGGCGAGCTCGCCGGCCACCTCGAGGGCGTCGTCGCCGCTGGGGCGGACGTCGAGGGCGCGGGCGCGGACGACCTCGACCTGGATGGTCAGGGCGCCCTGGGCGTTGGGGAGGATCCGGACGTCGGGGGCCACCCAGTGGGAGGGCGGGTTCTGGCCGGTGTCGGACTCGCCGCCCTTGAGGCGGGCGCGGTGGAGGCCGCCGGGGCCGGTGACGGCGATGGAGGTCGTCCATATGCCGTCGCGCCACTTGCCGCCGGACTGGAAGACGCTCGGGTCGACGACCGCGGCGAAGCCGGCCCAGTCGGCGTGGCGCAGCGCGAGGTGAGGGGCGTTGACGGTGGCCATCGGGGAGGCGACGGTGCGGGCGCCCACGACGGTGCGGCGGCGCTTGCCGCCCTCGCGGAAGACGAGCGCCTTGCGGGAGGCGAGGCGGTTCTCGGCGCCGAGGTGGCCGGGGATCGCGTAGCCGCGCAGGAGCAGCTTGCCGTCCTTCCAGACGGCCTGCTCCAGGCGGCTGACCACGCGGCGCTCGCGCGTGCCGAGGGTGAGGAGCCTGGCGGGGACCGGCGGGCGGCCCTGCAGGAAGGGGTAGTCGGCCTGCGGGCGGGCGAGGCCCTTGACGGGCACGCTGTAGTCGTAGTCGCGCTGGTGGTGGCAGAGGGCGATGAAGTCCTCCACGCGGCCCTCTGCGGCCAGGTACGCCTTGAGGCGGTCGGCGACGGTCAGGTTCGGCCACGGCTCGGGGCCGATCTCCTTGATGAGGCCGCCGACGTGCTCGACGAACGCGGCGCGGAACTCGGGGCCGCCCTCGCCGACGTACTTGTAGATGAGCGGGAGCTCCTCGCTCAGCACGTTGTGGTCGTAGTCGCGCAGGTAGCGGGCGTACTTCGGGCCCTGCTTGGCCTTGAGGGCCTCGCGGACCAGGCGGACGGAGGTGACGCGGTCGATGACGGAGACCGGGTCGGTGGAGCGCTGGGTGATGGAGCGCTCGCCGGTCTCGCGGACGCGCCAGTGGTAGACGCAGTCGCCGAGGATGTCCACGCTGGAGGCGAAGTAGTGGGCGGGGATGCTGACCGGGGCGTCCTCGTAGAGGATGCCCTCGGGGTACTGGAAGCCGTGCTCGTCCCAGAAGCTGCGCCGGTAGACCTTGTTCCAGGCGGTGCGGTCGGTGACGAGCGCGGGGAACTTGGAGATGTGGGTCTTCAGCTGCGTCTTGGCGAAGGCCGCCCGGTGGCCCCAGGACTGCTGCATGCCGACGGAGCGGAAGCGCTTGACGTTGCCGCCGGCGAAGTCGGAGCCGGTCTCGTCGAGGGCGGCGATGAGCCGCTCGTAGGCGTAGTCCGGCATGGTGTCGTCGCTGTCGACGAAGGCCAGGTACTGGGTGCCCTCGGTGAGGTGCCGGGCGCCGACGTTGCGGGCGGCGCCGAGGCCGGCGTTCTCCTGCATGACCACCCGGAACCGCTTGTCCCGCGCGGCGAAGGCCTTGGCGATGGCGGCGCTGTTGTCCGTGGAACCGTCGTCGACCAGGATGCACTCGAAGTCGGCGAACGTCTGGGCGGCGATGGACTCCAGGCACTCGTCGAGGTAGAGCTCGACGTTGTAGACGGGGACGACGATGCTCAGGCGCGGGGGCATGGGGTGCGGGTTCTCCAGCGTGGGGAAAGCTCTTGGGATGATCAGTAGGTGAGAGCATCCTACTCGGTTACAGGATGATAAAGTCCCCCCATCCTGGACATATCCCACGGTCCGCCGGGACGGACGGCAAAGAATTCCGCCGTCCGCCACCTCGGCGTCGGTGTCGGGCCGAACCCCGGCTCAGATTTCGAGCTCGTTCTCGATCCTCTTCAGCTGGTGCCGGGCCATGGCCAGGTTGGCGCGTCCGCGGTCCAGCGCGAGGTACAGGAAGAAGCCCGAGGCGCCCCGCCCCTTCAACAGCCGGATCAGGTGGTACTGGCCGCCCAGGGTGATCAGGATGTCCTCGATCTCGTCCTTGAGGCCGAGCATCTCCATGGTGCGGACCTTCGCGCGGACCACGTCGGTGTTGCCGGCCGCGGCGACGCCCAGGTCGAGCTCCTTGCCGCCGCCGACGGTGCCGAGCGCCATGCCGCTGCCGTAGTCGACGAGGGCGGCGCCGATCGCGCCGTCGATCACGGTGGTCGCTTCCTTGAGCGCGGTTTCGACGTTCACGGTGTGTTCCTCTTTCTTCGGGTGGTGGGGTGCTGCATGCGGGTCAGCCGGCCGGACCCGGCCGCGCCGGCGGGAGCGCGGGCGGCAGCGGGGGCCGGGGCGGGGCGGTTGCCGCGACCCGGCGGGCCAGGGTGTGGTCGAGCAGCTCCGCTATGCGGAGGCTGGAGCGGCGGGCCTCGAGGTGCAGCCGGCCCACGTTGACGCGGGGCTCCGCGATCAGGGTGAGGACGGCGGCGTCACCGGCCGCGTAGGTGGCCACGTAGCCGTGCTCGCCGCGGACGAGCAGTTCGCGGAATCCGCCCTGCCCGGTGCTGTCGCTGAGCCGCTGGGCCACCCCGAGGGCGGCCGCGGTCAGGGCCGCGACGGCCTCGACCTCGGTGGCGGCGCTGTCCTGGGCGAGGACCAGCCCGTCGGAGCTGCCGGCCAGGGCGCCGCTGAGCTGCGGGACCCGGGCTCGGAGCCGGCGGAGCTCGGCGAGTATCTCGGCTTCGGCCTCGGCGGGCACCATCGCCGTGCTCATGTCGGCTTGTCTCCTTTCGGGCTGCCTCCGCTCGGAGCGGTCGGCGCGCTCCGAGCGCAGAGCCGGTCGCAGCGGGAGCCTCACAGGCTTGCCTCCAGTGCGTCGCGTAACCGGCGGAGCAGCGCCACGTCCGGGGATTGGGTGTCGGTCATCCAGTCGGGCAGGGTGGTCGCGGCGCGCACGGCCCGGACCGGTGCGAGCGGAGTCTCCACCAGTCCGGCCGCGGCCAGCCGCCGCACGTCGAGGAGGGTGTGGAAGGCCGGCCGGCCCAGCACCCAGGCGAGGTCCGCCGGGGTCCGCAGGCCGTCCGCGTGCGCGAGCAGGGCGCGCTGGCGGGCCGTGACGGTCTGGCCGGGGGCGGCGGCGCGGGGCACCACGGGGGAGGTGTCGAGCTGCGGGTAGGGCCACACCGCGTCGAGCAGCTCCCGCCGGCGCCGGGTCTCGCGCTCGACGGCCGCGGCGGGGACGGAGCGGACGGAGCCGATCCAGTGGGTGGCGCCGCGGCGGAACCGGGAGGGTCCGCTGCCCGGCGAGAGGGCGAAGAAGGCGGCGTCGAAGATGGCGGCGAGGTGGCATATCTCCAGTTCTCCGCCGGCGAGGCCGCCGCTGTCGACGAGGAAGCGGGCGACCTGGCGGCGGGCGCCGGCCCGGTCGACGGCCTCGCGCCAGCGTTCGGGGGCGAGGCCACCGCCGGTGGTGAGGAGGACGTCGAGGCCGGGGGTGGCCGGGCTCTCCGCGTGGACGATGCGGCCGTCCTCCAGGAAGAGGGTGCCGCGGTCGCGGAGCAGGGCGCCGGTGGCGCGCTCGGCGGCGAGCCGGGTGAGCAGGGGGGACACGGCGGCGGTGGCGAGGGCGGTCATCTGAGCACCAGCCCCTCCGCGAGGGCCCTCAGTCTGAGCCGGGCAAGGGCGAGGTTGCCCTCGGTGCGGTCCAGCCACAGGTGGAGGAAGACGCTGCTGTCGAAGCTGGTCTCGACGAAGCGGAGCACGTGGTAGCCGCTGCGGGTGGTCACGATCACGTCCTCCACGGGCTGGGCCCGGTCGGCCCCCGCGCCCGGCGCCGCCTCGGGGCCGGCCTGCGCGAACGACTCGTACTCGGCCGCCGCCCGGGCCAGCTCCGCCGTCTCGGCCGCCGTGGTCTCGTGGTCCCCGACCGGCGAGTCCCCGGCGGTCCCCAGGGCCAGCCCGCTGCTCCAGTCCACCAGCGCGGCGCCGCGTGCACCGGGCAGCGCCATGGCTTCGAGCAGGCATTCGTCGATCCCGGGCAACGCGGGCTCCCCTCCCGGCCAGATGTGCGAAGCGCACGGTCCTTCGGCGCGACAGGAGGGAACCTACTCAAGTTCCGCAGCGTGCAACGGCCTTCCGGCATTTTCCGCGGGAACATGCGCGGAACCGCGCGACACCTTGGCCGGAACCCGACAACTTTTGACCGTGATTGCTGATCACGGCGCGGCGGGTGTCCGACGGCCGCCCCTTGCGGACCCGCCGGCGGAAGGGCCGCCCCGGCCCTGTCCACCGGCCCGGCTTCCGTGCCACCCTGCCCCTCATGGAGCCGATCATCATCGACGAGATACGGGAGGACCTCTCCCGCCGCATCGCCGCGACGGCGGACCGGCTCGCCGAGCGGACGCTGGCCGACGACCCCGCGTACGCCGCGCTGCTCGGGCGCGGCGAGCTGCGCGACCGGATCCACCACAACCTCGCGCAGTCCGTCGACGGGCTGGTGCGCAGCTCGCGCGGGCTGCCGGTCGAGCTCGCCGACGCCCGGGCGACGGGAACGCTGCGCGCCGAGCAGGGCCTGCCGCTCGCCTCCCTGCTGCGCACGTACCGGCGCGGCGGCCGGCTGCTGTGGCACACCCTGACCGAGGCCGTCACGGCACACGACCCGGCCGCGCTGCCGCGGCTGCTGCCGCTCGCGTCCGTGCTGTGGGACGTCCTGGACCAGATGACGGACGCCGTGGCGGAGGCGTACCGGCGTACGGAGGCGGCGCGCTGCGACCGCGACCGGGAGCGCCGTGCGGCCCTGCTGGACACGCTGCTGGACGGCGGGGGCGCCGCCGACGGCCCGGCCGTCTCCGAGGCGGCGGCACAGCTGGGGCTCCCCGAGCGGGGCCGGTTCGCGGTGGTTGTCCTCGCCCCCGGCGCCACCGGCGGCGTACCGGCCGAGCCGCCGGCCGCGGGCGGGCCGCGCATGCTGTGGCGGATCCGCTCCGACGGCGAGACCGGCCTGGCGGACCTCGGCCGGCACCCGCTGGAGGCGGTCCGGGAGCTGCTGGCCCCGCTGGGCGTGCGGGCGGGCATCAGCCCGGTGGTGGAGGCGCCCGGCGACCTGACGCGGGCGCGCTGGCTGGCCGCGCTCGCACTGCGCACCGTCCCCGCCCGGGCGGGCGCCGGCGCGGCGCTGCTCGACGAGCGGCTCCCGATGGCCCTGGTGGCGGCGCAGGCCGAACTCGCGGACCGGCTGCGGCAGGTGGTCCTCGGCCCGGTGCTGGCGCTGCCCGCGGAGGACTGCCGGGTGCTGCTGGGCACGCTGGGCACCTGGCTGACCTGCCAGGGCTCGACGACGCAGGCCGCGCAGCGCCTGTACTGCCACCGCAACACCGTCTCCAACCGGCTGCGCCGCCTGGAACAGCTGACGGGCCGCTCCCTGTCCGACCCGGCGCACGTGGTCGAACTCTCCCTGGCCCACACGGCGCACCTCCAACACCCCACCGCCACCCCACCCCGAAACCCCCGCCCGCGCAGGGCGCCGTAGTGGCAGGCCGAGGGCCGTGGCCCAGGGTGGGCCGCTGGACGAACGGGGGGCGCTTGTCACGCAATACGGCCGGAACGGAGGCCGAAATGAAAATGAAGGGGATCACGTTCTGCGCCTGGCGCGGAGAGCACTACGTGACCCTGGCCGAGCTGCTGGTACGCCTGGGCAGCTTCGGCCTGGACCTGACGTGGCGGGTCGCCTGCGACGAGGTCGGCCATCCCCGCTGCGCCGAGATCGAGCGGCGGTCCGCCGACGCAGGCATGGACACGTTGACCCTGTTGTCGCTGACGACACCGTTTCTCCAGCTGATCGACGCCGAGGCGCGGGGGTTCGCCGGCGATCGGCTGGTGCTCGTCCTGCAGGAGGTGGACAGCTCGCTGTGGGACGTCAGGGCGGCCGATGAACGCCTCCTCGACGAACTGCGGCACCACTTCCCGGACGCCGCGGACCTCTGAGAAGGCCTTCTCGCTCAGTGCCGCGGTGCGGCGTCGGCCAGTTCCGCGGCCTGGTGGGCCAGCCAGAGGTCGTGGCGGGCGTTCGGGGAGCGGAGGAGGGAGCGCTGGAGGACGGCCTCCAGGCGGGCGAGGCGTTTGCGGGTGCCGGGGACGGAGATGCCGAGCGCGGCGGCGGTCGGGGCGAGGCGGGCGTCGTGGCGCAGCCAGGCCCGGACCGTCCCGTACGCGCCGGGCGGGGCGTCGGGGCCGGTCAGCGGGGCGAGGTGGGCGCGGGCCCAGGCGGCCACGTCGGGGTGGCGCAGCACGGCGTCGAGGCCCGCGACGATGTCCGCGGGCGGCGCCCCGGAGCCGGCGGGCGCGGCGAGCGGGCCGTCGGGGGTGAGCCGCAGCGCGAGCGAGAGGGCGGCCTGGTCGGCGAGCCGGGAGAGGTCGGCGCCGGTCAGCGACTCGATCAGGCGCAGCCGCGTCGCCAGGGTGTTGCGGTGGACCTTCAGCAGCCGGGTGGCGTGGGGTCCGAAGTCCAGCCAGGCCCGGGCCGTTGCCCGCAGCTCCTGAGCGCCGGGGTCCTGGGGGCGGCGCGGCCGGTACGTGTGCAGCGGCGCGAGCACGGCCGCCGCCCAGCCGGCCCCCGCCGCGTGGGCGGCCAGTTCGGGTTCCGGGCCGGGGCCGAAGCGGGCGTGCCGCCCGGGGCGGGAGCGGGCGACGGCCAGGGCGTGGAACGCCTGCGTGTACGCGGCGGGGGCCTCGCGCAGCGGCAGCTCCCCGCTCGCCCCGACGGCGCACCCGGGGACGGCGGCGGCAACGGCCGCGCCGAGGCCGGCGTACCCGTCCGGGCCGGCCGGGCCGGCTGCGGGCACCAGCACGATCAGGTGGCCCTCGTAGACCGGGCAGCGCACCACCCAGGCGCTGCCGCCTGTCAGCTCCCCGCACAGCCGGGCGACGGCGGCCCGCTCGCCGGGCCGGCAGGCGACGACGTACATCCGCATCGGCTCGGGGAGCGAGGGCGAGAGCGCCTCGGCGATCTGGTGGGCCGTGGACAGCCGGCCGTTCATCAGCAGGTGGAGGACCGCCTCGCGGGCCCGGGACTCGGCGAGTTCGGCCCGCTGCTCGCGCCGCTCCGCCTCTTCGGCGCGCAGGACGAGGGCCAGCGGGACGGCGGCGTCCGCCAGCAGCGCCGGTACGGCCGGGTCGTGCGGCGGGCGGAGTACGGCGGCGAGCACGCGGCCCTCTCCCAGCGCGAACAGCAGCGCGGTGGATGCCCCGTCGTCGAGGACGGCCGACCGCAGGCCGCGGTGGGTGAGTTCGGCCGCTCCCCGCAGGGCGAGTTCGGGGGTGCGGGGGTCCGCCGCACCGCGCGGATCGGGCACCGGGCCGGTGCCGACCACCCCGGCCCAGCCGCCCAGCCGGGAGCCGAGCCACCGCAGGACGGCGGCCGAGCCGCCGGAGTGCGCGAGGCGGTGCACCTTCAGCACGTCGTCGGAGCGGCTCTGCGCGGGTGCCGGGGCGCCGGACGGTCGCGCCGGCGGGGTCGGTGCGGGCGGGTTCGGGATGGCAGGCTCCGTTCGGTGCGGGTGGCGCCGCCGCATTCAACCACCGCTCCCCCACTGTGCGCTGTGACACCCCTCTCGCCGGCTCGCTGTGCGGTGCTGAACCTGCACCGCGGCCGCCGCGCGCCTAGGCTGGGCGCGGGCGTCGGTCCCGGGTACCACGGGGGGTTCCCGGGGCCTTCCCGCTCACATGCGCGCGGCGGCGCGGCGGATGGCCTCCCGGATGCGCGGATAGGTGCCGCAGCGGCAGATGTTGGCGATCGCGTCGATGTCCTCGTCCGTGGGCTCGGCGGTGCGCCGCAGCAGCGCCACGGCCGCCATGATCTGGCCGGGCTGGCAGAACCCGCACTGGGACACGTCCTGTTCGAGCCAGGCCTCCTGCACGGGGTGCAGCCGGTCGCCGTCGGCGAGCCCCTCGATGGTGGTGACCGACCGGCCCGCGCACTCGGAGACGGGCACGACGCACGGCCTGACGTCCCGGCCGTCGAGGTGGCTCGTACAGGCCTTGCAGACGTCGACGCCGCAGCCGTACTTGGGGCCCGTGACGCCGAGCATGTCGCGCAGCACCCACAGCAGGGGCAGGTCGTCGGGCGCGTCGACGGTGACGCTCTCGCCGTTGAGGGTGAAGGTGTGCAAGGGCACGGCAGCGCTCCTGGTTCGACCGGCTAGCGGGGGTACGGGGTGAAGTCGACGTCGAAGTCGAGGGGGAAGCTGCGCGGCTTGCGGCCCGTCGCCCTCGCCCAGGCGTTGGCGATGGCGCCGACCGCGGCGGGCACGCCGAGTTCGCCGGCGCCGCCGGGCCGATCGCCGGCGGCGGGCAGCACGAAGACGCGGACGTCGCGCGGGGTGTCCCGCTGCTGCGCCCAGTGGAACTGGCTGTAACTGCCCTCCAGCGGGAGCCCCTTGTCGATGTGCAGGCCCGCCCGCAGGGTGGTGGAGATCGCGTCGGTGAGGCCGCCGACCATCTGGGCCTCCAGACCGCGCGGGTTGACGGGCAGGCCCACGTCGACGGCGATGACGGCCCGGGTGACGCGGACGTGCTCGGGGTCGCGGGTGTCGATCTCGACGAGGCAGGCGGTGCGCGAGCGGTACTCCTCGTGGAAGGCGATGCCCTGCGCACAGCCGGCGGGCAGCGGCCGCCCCCACTGCCCCTCGGCGGCGGCCTTGTCGAGGACGGCGCGCTGGGCGTCGTTCTTGAGGAAGGCGCGCCGGAACCGGTAGGGGTCCTTCCCGGTGCGGGCGGCGAGTTCGTCGACGACGATCTCCTCGGCGCCGCGCGTGTTGGCCGAGTACACCGACCGCCAGGAGCCGGTGGGGATGCCGGTGGGCACCTCGTTCAGGCCGTGGGTCGTGAGGCCGAAGTGGTACGGGGAGGCGACCGTGGTGTGGAAGAGGGTCTGGGCGAGGGTGGCGTTGCCGATGCCGGCGGGCAGGTGCGCCGCGGTCGCGGTGATGATCTCGCCGAGCCCGTGGCGGAAGTCGGTCTCGGCGGCGGCCACCCGGTGCTCGAAGCTCAGGACCTCGCCGAGGGCGTACGCGGCGCGGATCCGGTGGTGGGTGGCGGGCCGCATGCGGCCGTGCCGCGTGTCGTCGACGCGGGTCCACATCAGGCGGACGGGGCGCCCGCAGGCCCGGGAGACGCGGGCGGCCTCCAGGGCTGCGTCGAAGAACAGGCGCCGGCCGAAGGAGCCGCCGGCCTGCACCACGTGCACGGTGACCTTGTCCACGGGCAGTCCGAGCTCGGCGGCGATGGTCTGGCGGGCCACGATCGGGGACTTCAGGCCGGACCAGATCTCGGCGCGCTCGGGGCGGACGTCGGCGACGGCGCAGTTGGTCTCCATGGGCGCGTGGCTGACGAAGGCGAAGTCGAAGGCGGCGTCGACGTACGGGGTGAGCAGCGGGGGCACGAGCAGCGGCGGAACCGCGGCGCGCAGCCGGGCCCGGATGTCGGCGTCGGAGAGCCGGTCGGCGGGCCCGGGCCCCCAGGCGATGTCCAGGGCGGCCTTGGCGTCGAGGGCCTGGCCGAAGGTCTCGGCGACGACGGCGACGCCGGTGGGGAGGGTGACCACGTCCAGGACGCCCGGCATGGCGCGGACGGCCCCCAGGTTCGCGACGGACCGCACCGTGCCGCCGAGGGTGGGCGGGCGGCGCACCACGCACGGCTTGGCGCCGGGCACGTCGAGGTCGAGGGTGTAGCGCTGGGCGCCGGTGACCATGGCGCGGGCGTCGATCCGGCCGGTCGGCCTGCCGATGAGGGCGTGGTCCTGCCGCTCCTTCGGCGCGGCGGCCGGTACGGGCAGTGCGGAATCGGCGGCGGCCGCTGAGAGGCTGCCGTAGCCGGCGGTGCGGCCGTCGGGGGCGCGGACGGCGCCTTCCGCGGTGGTGAGGGAGGCGGCGGGGATGCCCCAGCGGCGGGCGGCGGCCGCCACGAGGCGGGCCCGGGCGGTGGCGGCGGTCCGGCGGACGGGCCCGTAGAGGGAGCGGATGGAGTTGGAGCTGCCGGTGAGCTGGTTGAAGAGCAGTTCGGGACGCGCGTCGTCGAGTTCGACACGGACGGTGGCGAGCGGGGTGTCGAGTTCCTCCGCGACGAGCATGGCCACGGCGGTGGTCAGGCCCTGGCCGACCTCTTCGCGCGGCAGCCGGAAGCGGACGGTGCCGTCCGGGTCGACGGTCAGCGCGAGCAGGGCCGCGGTCGGCGCACCGGCCAGGATGAACAGGTCGCCGAGGTCGACGAGGTCGGCCGGGGCGGGCAGGGACGGGACGGCGGCGTGCGCGGCCTGCGGGGCGAGGGCCTCCGCGGCGGCGTGCGTGACGAGGGCGAGCGTCGGCGCGGCGACGAGGCGGGTCAGGAAGGAGCGGCGGCTGCGCCCGGCTGCCGGGTGGACCTCGGTCATGTCGCTGTGCCCCCGCCCCCCGGGGCCCGGTGTGGGGCCCGCTCTGCCGCTGCCGGCCCTTACCGACGGGTAGCGTAGCGGGGGCCGAGGGCGCGCGGAAGCGGAACGCGGGCATGGGCCCGGCCCGCCGGCCGTAGGCGCCCGGTCGGGGGTCCTTCGTTCGGGGGTCCCCCGCGGCGGCGCACTCCGGCGCCCTGTGCGAAGCGAACGCCCCGGCGGGGTGAGCCCCGTCGGCCGCACCTTCGAGCGAGAGCCCCCGTGGCGCCTTTTTCCCGCCAAGGGCGGACGATGGAAGCAGGAGACCCGTCCCTGCCGAGCGCATGGAGGAGGTGTGCAGCGGTGACGAAGTTCATGGACGTCCACCACGGCATGAAGGGCATCACGGCGGAGCAGCTGTCCGCCGCCCACAGGGCCGACCTGGCGATCGAGGCGGAGGAGAAGGTGCACTTCGAGCGGGCCTGGGCAGACCCCGAGTCCGGGACCGTGTACTGCCTGTCGGAGGCGCCGTCCGCGGAGGCGGTCCAGCGGATACACGAGCGCACGGGCCACCCGGCCAACGAGATCCACCCGGTGCCGATCACGGTGTGACGGGCGGTGCCCGGCGGCCGGGTCCGCCGGGGGGTGACCGGAATCGTTCGCACACCCCGGCCGGTCGCCGGGAAGCCCCAGGCATATGCCAGGAGCAAGCCCGGGACGGATGTTGCCAATCGCCTTACAGCCCCTTCACGCCTGTGCCAGAGTCGTAGAGGCCCTTCTGTTTCAGACCTGGCCGCGCCGCGCCTGTATCGGAGTGCACATGCCGTCCCATCTGTACGCGGACCGTCCCGCGCAGCCGCCCGAGCCGGCATCGGTGGACGCCCTGATCTCGCAGGCGAGGCGGCTGCGCGGCGGCCTCGACGCGGTGCGCCGCGACACCGCCGCCGGGGACGGCGCCGAGGGCCGCTGGCAGCGGGCGCTCTGCGACCTCGCCGTGCACCAGCTCGACGACCTGTACGACCAGCTGGGCCAGCTCAAGAAGGGCCTGCCCCCGTCCGCGGCCTCCGACGGCCGGGCGCAGGAGCACCCGGACCCGTACGGCAACGCCGGCACCGAAGGCGCCGGCGATCGGCACATCCGCATCGGCAGCGCCGAGTGGAACCTCCTCACCGACGAGGTCAGCTGGTCGGAGGAGCTCTTCAGGATCTTCGGACGCTCTCCCGCGGCCGGCCCCCTCCCCCTCGACGAGCTCGGCTCCACCCTGTTCTCCGAGGACCAGCCCCTGCTCACCGCGATGCTCACCGCCTGCCTCGTCGACGGCAAGCCGCTCGACGGGGAGTTCCGCATCGTCCGGCCCGACGGCCGGGTCCGCACCCTGCACATGCGGGGGGAGCCCGTCCTCGACGCCGACGGCTGCACCGCGACCATGTGGGCCGTCTTCCGGGACGTCGGCGAGCTGCGCCGGAGCCGGCGCGCGGTGCACGATTCCCGCGAGTCCCTCCGGCACAGCCGGGAGATCGCCCGGACCGAGCACCGGCTCGCGGTGGAGCTCCAGGAAGCAGTCCTGCCTCCCTGGCGCACCTCCCTGCGGCTTCCGCCCGACAGCGCCGGCTCCCTCGACGTGGCCTCGCACTACCTCCCCTCCACGGCGGGCACACCGATCGGCGGCGACTGGTACGACGCCCTGCAACTCCCCGACGGCCGCACCCTGTTGACTGTCGGCGACCTCACGGGGCACGGCGTCACCGCCACCTCGGGCATGGCGATGATGCTCGGCGCCCTCCGCGGCATGGCCATGGCCGGCATCGAGCCCGGCCCTCTGATGGGCTGGCTCAACCGGCTGCTCGAAGCCTCCGTGCAGCCCGCGCTCGGCTCGGCCGTCTGCTGCCGGTACGACCCCGCGAGCCGCGTCCTGTCCTGGGCGCAGGCCGGCCACCCGGCCCCGCTGCTGTTCCGCGCCGGCACCGGCCGCGCCCTGACCCCGCCCGAGGGCGTCCTGCTGGGCGCCACGTCCGGGGCCGCGTACGGGCAGGCCGAGGAGCGGCTCCAGGCCGGCGACGTGCTCGTCCTGCACACGGACGGGCTGCTGCCGTACGACGTCGGGCTCGACCGGACGGAGGGCACCGAGCGGCTCCTGGCCCTTGCCCCCCGGTTCTCCGCGGCCGGGTCGGCGCAGGACTGCCTGCGCACGGTCGTCGAGGAGTTCGGCGGGGACGGGTGCGCAGGCGACGCCTGCGTCCTGGTCGCCCGGATCGGCACCTGAGGGCAAGCCGGAGCCGAGCCCTCCCCCATACCGGGCCGGTCGGAGGCCGCGCCCCTGGCGCGGCCTTTCCGTAGTGGCGCCGCCAGGAGGCCCGGCGTGCGCACCGGCACCCTAGACCGTCTGCTGCACGGGGCTGTTGGGCAGCGCCAGCTTGATCTCGTCCCGCAGGTCCTCGATGCGCGAGTACCCCGCGTACTGGCCGGTGAGCCGGTACATCTCCCGGAGACGGTCCCACGTCCGGTGCGAGGAGGTCTCGTTCATGGAGACGAGCGCGAGGCGCGCGTACCGGTCCGCCTGTTCGGGGTCGTCCGCGATGAAGCAGGCCGAGGCCATGGAGATGTAGTCGAAGATCTGCGAGCGCTCGTGGCCGCCTGCCCGCAGCCGCAGCGCCTCGCGGGCGTGCCGCTGGGCGATCGGCGCGGCGGACGGCTCGTGGTCGGCCAGCGTCCGGTAGGCCAGGGCCTGCATGCCGTGCAGGTCCGCCTCGTCGAAGTGCTGCATCCAGGAGGGCGGCGGCACGTCGGCCTGGTCGGAGACGAACAGGTCCTCGGCCTCCCCGAGGGTCCGCCGCATCGCCTGCCCCTTGCCCATCGAGGCCTGCGCCCACGCCTCGATGGTGTGCAGCATCGCCCGGGTGCGCGGCAGGGTCTCCTCGCCGGATCCGGACTGGGCCAGCTTCATCAGGTCCAGTGCCTCGCCGGGCCGGCCCAGGTGCACCATCTGGCGGGCCGCCCGCGACAGCGCTTCCCCGGCCCGGGGCCGGTCGCCCCCCTCGCGGGCGGCGTGCGCCGCGATCACGAAGTACTTCTGGGCGGTGGGTTCGAGGCCCACGTCGTGTGACATCCAGCCGGCCAGCACCGCCAGGTTGGCCGCCACCCCCCACAGGCGCCGCTGGAGGTGGTCGGGGTGGCGGTACGCCAGCATGCCGCCGACCTCGTTCAACTGGCCGACGACGGCCTTGCGCTGCAGGCCCCCGCCTCTGGAGGCGTCCCAGGCGCGGAAGACCTCCACTGAGCGCTCCAGGGCCTCGATCTCGTCCGCGCCGATGGGCGCGGCCTCGTACCGGTCGAAGCCTGCCGGGTCGGCCTGGAAGGGTTCGCCGAAGCGCTGGGCCTGGCCGCCCGCACCCGGGTCGGTGTGCAGCCAGTCGTACATGGCGTTGGTGAGGACGGAGCCGGCGGTGAGCGCCACTCCCGCACCCATCAGACCGCGACGGTTGAGCATGAGGTCCATTCCCGTGAATTCGGTGAGGACCGCGGCTGTGCGTTCGGGCGCCCAGGGCATGCCTTCGGGGTTCTCCTTCACCCCGCCCGGCTGCCGCCCGGAGGTGCGCCGCTGCCGTACGAACCCGAGGTCCTCGATGGTCACGACACGACCGAGCCGCTCGGTGAACAGGGCTGCCAGGACGGTGGGCACCGGTTCGCGGGGAGTCTCCCCCATGTCGATCCACCGCCGTACCCGCGAGGTGTCGGTGGCCAGCTGGTGGTGGCCCATCGCGGCCGCCTGCCGGTTGACCATCCTCGCCAGCTCACCCTTCGACCAGCCGGCCAGGCCGAACAGGTCGCTCAGTCGGGTGTTTGGTCCTTTGCTCACGTCAAGCCCCCAGGTTCTCGGCTGGTTTGACAGTAGCCCGCCGACAGTTGCCCAGCGACTATTCGCCAGGCTTCGCCAGGGCAAGCCAGATGGTCCGCCACCCGCGCCAGGGTGTCAGGTAGGAATGCGCCTCCCCGACCCGGTCTCCGGGCGGAACTCCCCAGGGCGAAACCCGGGGCCGGCGGGGCGGCGTACAGATCTCGTCGGCGCACGAAGGGAACCGCAACGCCATGTATGCAGCAACGTCCTCCGTGTCCGCCCCGGTCCGACCCCACCGCACGCTCCAGGCGGGCGGGGGCTCCTACCTCGACGCCGCCCGGCCCCCGGTGCCGCTGCCCGGCGCCGTCCGGGCCCGGCGGATGCCGGGGGCCGTCGCGCAGCCGCTCAGCGGAAGGATCGACCTGTCGGGGCCGCAGGGGGCGCAGTTGCGCACCGCGCTGGCCTCGGTGCAGCGGATCTGCCCGGAGTTCGCTCCGGTTCAGGTGCTGCGGCGCAGCGGCAGGTCGGTGCTGCTGGTGGGGACGACCGGCCGGATGACCGCCGTGGCGAAGGTTTTACTGGACCACTCGCCGGAGTGGCGCGAGCGGTACCGGCACGAAACAGCGGTGTACAGGACGTTCGTCCGACACCGCCCGCCGGTCCGGGTGCCGCGGCTGATCGCCGCGGACCCCGAGAACGGGACGCTGGTGGTGGAGCGGATGGCGGGCCGGGTCGCGGCACTCCAGCGGCATCCGGTGGAGGCCCCTCCGCGGGCCGACCTCCGGGCGGCGCTGGGAGCAGTCTGCCGGGTCAACCAGTGGCGGCCGCCGGCGGATCTCTTCGGGGACCCGCTGAACTACGGGCAGCGGATCGCGCGCTACCACGAGTTGGGGCTGCTGACGGACCGGGACCTGGGGGACCTGCAGAAGCTTCTGTGCGGGCTGAAGCTGGCCGGCGTGCAGCGGCAGTTCAACCACGGTGACGCCCTGCTGTCCAACCTGCTGCTCTCACCGGCGGGGCCGGTGCTGCTGGACTGGGAGCATGCGGGCTGGTACCTGCCGGGCTACGACCTGGCCACGCTGTGGACGGTGCTGGGCGACGCCCCGGCTGCGCGCAGCCAGATCAGCCGGCTCGCCCAGGCGGCCGGACCGGCCGCCCGGGACGCCTTCCTGGTCAACCTGATGCTGGTGCTGACCCGGGAGATCCGGATGTGCGAGACGGCGGTGCAGCGGTCGATGGCCGCCTCCGCCCCGAACCAGCCCCTGCCGGCGGGCGCCCTGTCCTCGGGCGAGGAGCAGCGGCTGCTGCTGCGCCGCCTGCACGACGACTGCGGCATGGCCCGCAGGGCGGTCCGGGCGGCCGTCGGGACCCGCTGAGACGCGGCGGACGGCACCGTCACGAAAATCCCGTGGCGCACACGACCGGTGTGCGCTCCACGGGATTTCGTGCGTCCGTGCCCGGCGCCGGGGCGGATGACTTGACATCCCGGGGCACCGGGCACAGCTTTCTGACATGGCATCAGATGCCTGCCGCCTCTCCCCGCTGGAGCCTGCCATGACCGCGAGCGCCGCCCCCGATCCGCGCCCCGCCCCTCCGTCGCGCCGCACGGTCCTCGCCGGGGCCGGGGCGGGCGCTCTCGCCGCCGGGCTTCCGGCCGCCGCGGCGCGGGCCGGCGAGGCCCCCGTGTTCGGCGAGTACGACGTCGTCGTGGTCGGGTCGGGGGCCGCCGGGATGACGGCCGCGCTGACCGCGGCCAAGCGCGGGCTCGGCGTGCTGCTGGTCGAGAAGGCGCCGACCTTCGGCGGGTCGACGGCGCGCTCCGGGGCGGGGATCTGGCTGCCGAACAACTCGGTGATCCTGCGCGCCGGCGTTCCCGACACCCCGCAGAAGGCGGCCGCGTACCTGGCGGCGGTCGTGGGCCCGTCGGTGCCGGCGGACCGGCAGGCGGCCTTCCTGGCGAACGGGCCGCGGATGCTGGACTTCGTGATGGCGAACAGCCCGCTCCGCTTCCGCTACATGGACGGGTACAGCGACTACTACCCCGACCTGCCGGGTGGCTTGGCGAACGGTCGCTCCATCGAGCCCGACCAGCTCGACGGCCGCGTCCTCGGCGCCGAACTGGCCCGGCTGAACACGCCGTACATGCCCGTCCCGGCAGGGATGGTCGTCTTCGGTCAGGACTACCGGTGGCTGACCCTGGCCGCCGTCCACGCGCGGGGGGCGGCGGTCGCCGCCGAGTGCCTGGCACGCGGTACGCGGGCCGCACTGCGCGGGGAGAGGCCGCTGACGATGGGTCAGGCACTCGCGGCCGGGCTGCGGGCGGGGCTGGCGCAGGCGGGCGTACCGGTGTGGCTGGAGTGCCCTCTGGTGGACCTGTTGACGGAGGGCGGTGCGGTCACCGGGGTCGTCGTGGAGAAGGGCGGCGTCCGCGGCACGGTGCGGGCCCGACGGGGCGTCGTCCTCGGATCGGGCGGGTTCGAGCACCATGCGGCGATGCGCGCGCAGTACCAGCAGCAGCCGATCGGCACGCAGTGGTCGGTGGGCGCCCGGGAGAACACCGGGGACGGGATCCGCGCCGGGCAGCGGGCCGGGGCGGCGCTGGACCTGATGGACGACGCCTGGTGGGGGCCGACGGTCCCGCTGCCCGGGGAGCCGTACTTCTGCCTGGCGGAGCGCACCCTGCCGGGCGGGCTGCTCGTGAACGCGGCGGGTGCGCGGTTCGTCAACGAGGCGGCGCCCTACAGCGACGTGGTGCACGTGATGTACGAGAAGGACCGGGGTGCGCCTGGCTCGCACATACCGGCGTGGCTGGTGGTGGACCAGCACTACCGCAACAAGTACCTGTTCAAGGACGTGCTGCCCGCGCTGCCCCTCCCGGACTCCTGGTACGCGTCGGGCGCGGTGCACACGGCGTGGACGTGGGACGGGCTCGCGGAGCGGATCGGCGTACCTGCGGCGGCGCTGCGGGCGACGCTGAGCCGGTTCAACGCCCAGGCGTGGAGCGGGACCGACGCGGACTTCGGCCGCGGCCGGACGGCGTACGACCACTACTACACGGACCCCGGGGTCTACCCGAACTCCTGCCTGGCCCCGATCCTGCTGCCGCCCTTCCACGCGTTCCGAATCGTGCCCGGGGACCTGGGGACGAAGGGCGGCATCGTGACGGACGCGCGGGCGCGGGCGCTGCGGCCGGACGGCTCGGTGATCCGGGGGCTGTGGGCCGCGGGCAATGCGAGCGCGGCGGTGATGGGCCGCAGCTACGCGGGGGCCGGGTCGACGATCGGTCCCGCGATGGCGTTCGGCTACGCCGCGGCGAACGACATCGCGGACGGGTGACCCGGCCGGGCGGTCAGCCCTGCTGGAAGAGCTCGGCGGGCAGCGGCTTGAGCAGGGCGTACAGGTCGTCGCTGATGGGCCGGTCCCAGCTGGCGATCGTCACGAGGACGTTGTCGCTGCGGTCGAACTGCACGCAGCTGATCCGGGACTCGGAGAGCTTGACCTTGCGGACGATGAGGAGGTTGTCGCCCTGCATGACGGGGCAGTCCTCGATGCCGGTGACCTCGACCTCCTCGTCGTTCTCCAGGGCGTCGAGGAGCTGCGCCACCTCGAAGGGGATCTGGCCCTCGGCGAGGTCGCGGGCCGGCGAGCCCTCCGGGAGGTTCCCGATGATCATTGCGGGGCCGCGTCCGCCGAACAGGTCGTAGCGGAGAAAGACGCCCTGGCAGCTGCCGTCGGGCGCGGGGAGCAGCCCGGCCCCGAGATTGCCCGGCCAGTCCCCCGGATCCATGGCCAGGACGTCGAAGTCCGGGCCGGCGGGAGTGGCGGCGCGGTTGCGGCGGAGGAAGGACATGCGGCCATGGTACGTGGCCGGGGGTGCTTTCCGGATCCCGGGGCGCGGCGCCCGTCCGCCGCCGCGGGCGCCCCGGGCGGGCCGGTGCCGCTCGTCCGGTGCGGGGACCGGCGGGGGACCGGCGAAGGGCTGCCGGGGCGTTCGCCGTTGCGGCACCGGGCCGGGTCGGGGGTCGCGCGGCGTGTCGCAGGAGGCACGCTGTGTCGTCCGCGGCCGGGTGCCCCGTACCTGCCCGGCCGGCGCTCAGGAGCCGGGGAGCCCGGAGCCGACCAGCCACATGGCGAAGAACTGGGCGCCGCCCCCGTAGGCGTGGCCGAGCGCCCGGCGGGCTCCCGGGACCTGGTGCGCGCCCGCCTGGCCGCGGACCTGGAGGGCCGCCTCCGCGAAGCGGATCATGCCCGAGGCGCCGATCGGGTTGGAGGAGAGGACCCCGCCTGAGGGGTTCACGGGCAGGTCTCCGTCGAGCTCGGTCGCGCCGGCCTCGGTGAGCTTCCAGCCCTCGCCCTCGGCGGCGAAGCCGAGGTTCTCCAGCCACATCGGCTCGTACCAGGAGAACGGCACGTACAGCTCGGCGGCGTCGATCTCGCGGCGCGGGTCGGTGATGCCTGCCTGCCGGTAGACGTCGGCCGCGCAGTCCTTCCCGGCCTGCGGGGAGACGAAGTCCTTGCCGGCGAAGAGCGTCGGCTCGCTGCGCATGGCCCCGCCGTGCACCCAGGCGGGCGGGCGGGGGGCGCGGGTGGCGCCGGCCCGGTCGGTGAGCACCATCGCGCAGGCCCCGTCGGAGGAGGGGCAGGTCTCGGAGTAGCGGACGGGGTCCCACAGCATCGGCGAGGCCTGGACCTGCTCCAGGGTGATGCCGTGCTCGTGGAGGTGCGCGTACGGGTTCTTCAGGGCGTTGCGGCGGTCCTTGTACGCGACGAGCGAGCCGACGGCGGCGGGGGCGCCGGTGCGCCGCATGTACGCGCGCACGTGCGGGGCGAAGAACCCGCCGGCTCCGGCGAGCAGCGGCTGCTGGAAGGGGACGGGCAGCGACAGCCCCCACATGGCGTTGGACTCGGACTGCTTCTCGAAGGCGAGGGCGAGCACGGTGCGGTGCACGCGGGCGGCGACGAGGTCGGCGGCGACGAGCGCGGTCGATCCGCCGACCGACCCGGCGGTGTGGACGCGCAGCATCGGCTTGCCGACGGCGCCCAGGGCATCGGCGAGGTACAGCTCGGGCATCATGACGCCCTCGAAGAAGTCGGGGGCCTTGCCGATGACGACGGCGTCGACGTCCTGCCAGGCCAGCTCGGCGTCGGCGAGGGCGCGGGAGGCGGCCTCGCGGACGAGGCCGGCGAGGGAGACGTCCTGGCGGGCGGCCGCGTGCTTGGTCTGGCCGATGCCGATGACGGCCACGGGCTCCTTGCTCATGCTCGGTCCCCTTCCAGGACGGCGACCAGGTTCTGCTGGAGGCAGGGTCCGGAGGTGGCGTGGGCGACGGCCCGGTCGGAGTCGCCGCGGTGGATGCGGGCGGCGGCCTCGCCGATGCGGATCAGGCCGGCGGCCATGACGGGGTTCGCGGCGAGCGCCCCGCCGGAGGGGTTCACGGCGGTGGACCGGCCGAGGCGCAGCGCCTTGCGCAGGACGACCTCCTGGGAGGTGAACGGGGCGTGCAGCTCGGCGGTGTCGACGGGCGCGGTGAAGAGGCCGGCGCGCTGGGCGGCGAGGCGGGTGGAGGGGGAGTCGGTGAGGTCGCGCACGCCCAGGCTGTGGGCCTCGATGCGGTGGTCGATGCCGGTGATCCAGGCGGGCCGCCCGCACAGGCGGCGGGCGGTGTCGCCGGCGGCGAGGACCACGGCGGCGGCGCCGTCGCCGACGGGCGGGCAGTCGCCGGTGCGCAGCGGCCGTACCTGGTGGCCGCCGTGCGGGACGGTGCCGGAGAGCTGGGCGTGCGGGTTGGCCTCGGCGGCGGCGCGGCTGCGGGCGGCGATCGCGGCGAGCGCCTCCTCGTCGGTGTCGCCGGCGTCGACGAGGGCCTGGGCCTGGAGGGCGGCGAGGGCGATGGAGTCGGGCCACAGGGGGGCGAGGTAGTAGGGGTCGAGCTGCCGGGTCAGGACGTCGCGCAGGGAGCCGGGCGAGGACTTGCCGTAGGCGTAGACGAGCGCGGTGTCGGCCTGACCGGTGCGCAGCTTGACCCAGGCCTCGTACAGGGCCCAGGCGCCGTCCGTTTCGACGTGGGATTCGGAGATGGGGGGCCAGGCGCCGACGCCGTCGAGGGTCATGGTGAAGGAGAAGGGGCGGCCGGCGAGGTAGTCGCTCGATCCGGAGCAGGTGAAGCCGATGTCGCGGGCGCGCAGGCCGGTCCTCTCGCGGACCTCGTCGAGGACGGGCAGGAGCATGTCGAGCTCGCTGAGGTCGTCGGTGCGGCGCCGGTGGTCGCTCTGGGCGAACGCCACGACGGCGATGTCGCGCTCGTGGCGGGCCATCAGATGAGCTCCTTGTAGCTGTCGTAGGCGGCGTCGGGCTCGCCGGTGGGGCGGTAGTGGTCGGGGTGGCGGCCGTCGGCGGTCCACACGGGTTCGACGCGCAGGCCCATGCGGACCTGGTCGTAGGGGATGCCTCCGATCCGGCCGTGGAGGGGGAGGTCGGCGCCGTCGAGGGCGATGTGGGCGTACACGTAGGGCACCTCGATGTCGAGGTTGCGGGCCTTGATGTTGACGATGCAGAAGGTGGTGACGGTGCCGGCCGGGCCGACCTCGACCCGGTCGGTGGTGGCGACGCCGCAGGTGGGGCAGGCGCCGCGCGGGGGGACGTACACCTTCCGGCAGGAGGGGCAGCGCTCGCCGACGGTGCGCCGCTCGCGGAGGGCGGCGAGGTGGGCGCTCTGGGCGCGGCCGGGGGTGTGGGTGTAGTCGAGGCGTGCCTCGGTGACGATGCGGGTGACCGGGTCGGGGAAGCGGCCCTCGTGCGGGGTCGCGGCGGGCGGGTGACCGGGCGGGGGTGCGTCGTCCGGTTCGAAGCAGGCGATGTCGGTGATGGCGCCGGTGCGTTCGGCGGCCCAGCGGATGCGGACGCGCATGCCGGTGCGGACCGCGTCGGGGCCGGCGGCGTCGAGGGCGTGCAGGAGGGCGGTGTCGGCGCCGTCGAGGCGGACGAGGACCCAGGCGAAGGGTGTGGCGAGGGGCTGGCTGGGGCGCGGGTGGTCGTTCCAGGCCCAGGTGGTGACGGTGCCGGCGGGGGCGACCTCGACGAGTTCGCGGAGCTCCTCGGCGGTGGCGGGGTCGTACTCGGCGGGTGGGACGAGGACGGTGCCGCCGGAGGTTCTGGCGCCGAGGACGACGCGTTCGCGGAGCCCGGTCAGGAAGGCGCTCTGGACGGGGCCGAGGGAGCGGGTGAAGGGGAACTCGACGACGAGGGGCGCGCGGAGCACCTCGGGAGGGGGCGCTGCTGTCATGGGTCTCTCCGGATTCTCCGGGGGGTAGGGGCCCGGCGGGAGGAAGGAGGGGCGAAGCGGGGCTACGCGCGGCGGTAGACCGGGGGGCGCTTCTCGGCGAAGGCGCGGGCGCCCTCCTTGGCGTCGGCGGTGTCGAAGACCGGCTGTCCGCGGTCGAGTTCGGCGGCGAGGCCCTCGGCTTCGGTGAGGCCGGCGGTCTCGTACACGGAGGCCTTGACGGCCTCGACGGCGAGGGGGCCGCAGGCGTTGATCAGCTCGGCGGTCTCCAGGGCGGCCTCCAGGGCCGTCCCGTCCGGTACGACGCGGCCGACGAGGCCGATCCGTGCGGCCTCCTCGGCGGAGTAGGGGCGGCCGGTCAGCAGCATCTCCAGCGCGTGGGTGCGCGGGATCTGGCGGGGCAGGCGGACGGTCGAGCCGCCGATCGGGAACAGGCCGCGCCGGACCTCGAACAGCCCGAAGACGGCCCCTTCGGCGGCCACGCGGATGTCGGTGCCCTGGAGGATCTCGGTGCCGCCGGCGACGCAGTACCCCTCGACGGCGGCGATCACCGGCTTGCGGGGCCGGTGGTGGCGGAGCATCGCCTTCCAGTGCAGGTCGGGGTCGGCCTTGAGGCGGTCGCGGTAGGCGTCGCCGCCCATGCCGCGCCCGGCGAGCGCCTTGAGGTCCATGCCGGCGCAGAAGTCGCCGCCCGCGCCGGTCAGGACGACGGAGCGGACGGCGTCGTCGGCGTCCGCCTGGAGCCAGCCGTCGTAGAGGCCGACCAGCAGGGGCAGCGAGAGGGCGTTCTTCGCCTCGGGCCTGTTCATGGTGAGCACCAGCGTGGCTCCGTGGCGCTGCACGGTCAGGTGTTCCGTCCCACCCATTGCCGTCCTCCCGTCTCCGGTGACCTGGAACAGGTTGCAGGAGTGCCCGGGGCAGTTCAATAGTTTTCTGACACTCAGTCAGTTTTGTTGGGTGGCACCCTTCCCAGTTGGGGTGCGCGGCGCTGTAATGGCCGCCCGACGGCCCCGCGTGCCGCTCGCCGTGCGGGCCCGACCCCGGGGTGAGGGAGGAACGGTGGAGTACAACCTTGCCGACCTGTTCGAGTCGGTCGTCGACGCGGTCCCGGAACGCGAGGCCCTGGTGTACGTCGACCACCCGGGGACCGGTGCCGAACGACGCCTCACCTACGCGCAGTTGGATGCGGCGGCGAACCGCGTTGCCCACCACCTGCTCGACGGCGGCCTGCGGCCCGGGGAGCACGTGGGCCTGCACCTGTACAACGGGGTCGAGTACCTCCAGACCGTGCTGGCCTGCCTCAAGGCGCGCCTGGTGCCGGTGAACGTCAACTACCGGTACGTCGAGGAGGAGCTGGTCCACCTCTACGGCGACGCCGACCTCGCCGCGCTCGTCTTCGACGGCGAGTTCACCGGGCGGGTCGCGGCGGCGCTGCCGCACACGCCCCGGCTGCGGCACCTGCTGCGCGTCGGCGCCGCCCCCGAGGGGGCGCCCGAGCCGGCGCTCGCGCCGGTGGCGTTCGGGGACGCCGAGGCGGCGGGCTCGCCGGCGCGCGGGTTCGCGCCCCGCTCCCCCGACGACCTGTTCATCATCTACACGGGCGGCACGACGGGGCTGCCCAAGGGTGTGATGTGGCGGGCGGAGGACCTGTTCTTCGCGGGCCTCTTCGGCGGCGAGCCGTCGGGTGAGCCGGTGAAGCGGCCCGAGGAGCTGGCGGAGCGGGCGGCGGCGCGCGGCGCCGGGCTGACCTTCTTCCCGGCGCCGCCGCTGATGCACGGCACGTCCACGCTGACGTCGTTCATCGCGTTCAACTACGGGCAGCGGGTGGTCCTGCACCGCAAGTACGTGCCCGAGGAGGTGCTGCGGACGATCGAGAGGGAGCGGGTGTCGAGCGTGTCGCTGGTCGGCGACGCGATGCTGCGGCCGCTCGTGGACGCACTGGAGGGGCCTCTGCGGGGGACGGACCTGTCCGGCCTGTTCAGCGTCTCGTCGTCCGGGGCGGTCATGTCGGACTCGGTGGCCGCGGCCTTCCGGCGGCTCGCCCCGCACGTGATGCTGCTGAACAACTTCGGCTCGTCCGAGTCCGGCTCCAACGGGCGCGCGGCCGACGACGCCGGGCCCGGGCGCGGCTTCCGGCTGGTGGTCAACGAGCGCACGCGGGTGGTGGACCCGGTGACCCGCGAGCCGGTGCCGGCCGGGGTGCCGGGGCGGCTCGCGCAGCGCGGGCACGTGCCGCTCGGCTACTACAACGATCCGGCGAAGACCGCGGAGACGTTCTTCCTGAAGGACGGCGAGCGGTGGGTGCTGCTCGGCGACATGGCGACGGTGGACGCTGACGGCGTCGTCACGGTGCTCGGGCGGGGCTCGCAGTGCATCAACACGGGCGGCGAGAAGGTGTACCCGGAGGAGGTCGAGCAGGCCCTGAAGGCGCACCCGGGGGTGTACGACGCCCTGGTCGCCGGGGTGCCCGACCCCCGGTGGGGCAGCCGGGTCGCGGCGGTGGTGCAGCTGCGCGAGGGCGCCCCGGAGCCGACGTTGGAGGAGATCCAGGCGCACTGCCGGACCAGGCTGGCGGGGTACAAGATCCCGCGGCGGCTGGTCATCGCCGCGCAGGTGCAGCGGTCGCCGAGCGGCAAGGCGGACTACCGGTGGGCGAAGGCAGTGGCGGCCGGGGCGGAGGGCGAGGGCGAGGCGGACACGTCGGGCGGGGCGTGACGCCGGGCGGGGGCGTTGCCGGTGGCCGTGCGGGCGCGCAGGGAGCCGCGTCCCCTCCGGGCGATGAGCCCGGTCGTCCGCCGGGCGCAGGACTCCCGAGCGCAGGGACTCCGGAGGGCCGCCACGGTGTGATCACTCGTTCGAGTCATTGCCTTCGGTCGTCGGGGTCGGGCAATCTACCGAATGATCGGTCGGTTCCACGGCTCACGACGGGGTGAGGGCAGATGACGATGCACGAGGACTTGCGGGACGCGGGCGAGCGGCTCGGAGCGGCGGAGTTGGCCGCGCTCCAGACGGACCGGCTGCGGGCCACCCTGAGCCGGGCGTACGAGCGGGTGCCGTTCTACCGGCAGGCCTTCGACAAGGCGGGCGTGCACCCGGGCGACTGCCGGTCCCTGGCGGACCTGGCGCGCTTCCCCTTCACGACGAAGGCGGACCTGCGCGACCAGTACCCGTTCGGGATGTTCGCAGTGCCGCGCACCGAGGTGCGCCGAATCCACGCCTCCAGCGGCACGACGGGCCGGCCGACGGTGGTCGGGTACACGGAGCGGGACCTGTCCGCCTGGGCGGATGTCGTGGCCCGTTCGATACGCGCGGCCGGCGGCCGCCCCGGCCAGATCGTGCACGTGGCGTACGGGTACGGCCTGTTCACCGGCGGGCTCGGTGCGCACTACGGCGCGGAGCGGCTGGGCTGCACCGTGGTGCCCGCGTCCGGCGGGATGACGGACCGCCAGGTCAGACTGATCCAGGACTTCCGGCCGGAGGTCATCATGGTGACCCCCTCCTACATGCTGACGCTGATGGACGAGATGGAGCGGCAGGGCATCGACCCGCGGTCCACCTCGCTGCGGACGGGCATCTTCGGGGCGGAGCCGTGGACGGAGGCGATGCGGCGGGAGATCGAGGGCCGGCTCGGCATCGACGCAGTCGACATCTACGGCCTGTCCGAGGTCATCGGCCCGGGCGTGGCCCAGGAGTTCGCCGACACGAAGGACGGCCTGCATGTGTGGGAGGACCACTTCTATCCAGAGGTGGTGGACCCGCTGACGGGTGAGCCGCTGCCGGAGGGGGAGCCCGGGGAGCTGGTGTTCACGTCGCTGACGAAGGAGGCCATGCCGGTCATCCGCTACCGCACGCGCGACCTGACCCGGCTGCTGCCGGGCACGGCCCGTCCGGCGTTCCGGCGCATGGAGCGGGTGACCGGCCGCAGCGACGACATGATCATCCTGCGCGGGGTGAACCTGTACCCGACACAGATCGAGGAGGTCCTGCTGCGGATACCGGGCCTTGCCCCGCACTTCCAGCTGCGGCTGGCGCGGGAAGGCCGGCTGGACGTCCTGACGGTGCGGGTGGAGGCGCGCCGGGAGGCCGATGCCCGGCTGCGGGAGGAGTCGGCGGCCGCCGTCGTCCGGGCGGTCAAGGAGGGCATCGGGGTGACGGTGGCGGTGGAGGTCGTCGACCCGGAGACGCTGGAGCGGTCCGTGGGGAAGATCAGACGGGTGGTGGACCTGCGCGGCGACCGGTGACGGCCTGGTCGGGGGCGGGCGGGAGCACCCGTTCGGTCCTACTTCGGCCGGGCGTCCGGGAGCCCCCGGGCCCGTCCGGGTAGTCCATGAGGCGTGACCCACACGCTCCGACGGCTCCACGACCGGCTCATGGCCTCCCACGTCGGGCTGGCCTGGAGCCGGGGCCGGGAGATGGAGCTGATGCACCGGGCCATGGGCTTCGCCGCCCTGGGCTTCCTGACCCTGGTGCCGCTGCTCGTCGTGGTGGCGGCGGCCGCGCCGGGCTCCGGCTCCGGCTTCGGGCGCTGGCTCGGGCAGGCCCTCGGGGTGAGCGTGTCCTCGCGGGCCCGCGTGGAGATGCTGTTCGGTGCGGCCGATCTGGCGCTGGAGCGGACGACCGCGTTCGGCCTCGCGGCCCTCGCGGTGTTCGGGCTCACGTTCGGCTGGGCCGTCCAGAGGGGCTACGAGAAGGTGTGGGACCTGCCGACGGCCCGCTGGCACACCATGTGGCGGCACGTCGTGTGGCTGGCCCTGCTGGTCGGATACCTCGCCCTGCTCGTCGGGATGCCCACCGCGCAGGACGGCGCCACCGCCGCCCTCGCCACCGCGGGCGACCTCGCCGGAACCTGCCTGTTCTTCTGGGGGTCCCAGCGGCTCCTGCTCGGAGGGCGGGTCCGCTGGCGGGCCCTGCTGCCCGGAGCGGTGGCGACCAGCCTCGGGCTGCTCGGGCTGCGGATCTTCTCCCAGCTGGTGTTCTCCCCGCTGATCGCCTCCAACGCCGTCACGTACGGGCCGTTCGGCACGCTGCTGGTCGTCCAGTCATGGCTCGTCGGCGTCGGGTTCGTCGTCTTCGGCGGCGGCCTCGTGGGCCGGCTGGCGCACGAACACATGACCCGCCGCCGCCTCGGCCACACGGACCGGCCGATCGACTGACCGCGCACGCGCGGGCCGGTCGGGGACGGCGCGGGCACGGCCGGCGGCCCGGCGCGCGGCCGGGCACCCGCGGAGGGGGCTCGGGGAGGTCAGTGGTTGCCGGAGGTGGCGTACCGGTCGCGGAGTTCGCGTTTGAGGATCTTGCCGCTGGCGTTGCGGGGCAGGGCTTCCGCGAACAGGACCCGTTTCGGCGCCTTGAAGTGGGCCAGCCGTTCGCGCGCCCACGCGATCAGCTCCGCCTCCGTCACGTCCCCGCGGGGCACCACCACGGCGGTGACCGCCTCGATCCAGCGCGGGTCCGGCAGCCCCACGACCGCGGCCTCCGCCACCGCGGGGTGGGTGTAGAGGACGTCCTCGACCTGCCGGGAGGCGACGAGCACGCCTCCGGAGTTGATGACGTCCTTGACCCGGTCGACGACGGTGAAGTACCCCTCCGCGTCGCGCACGGCCAGGTCGCCGGAGCGGAACCAGCCGTCCCGGAACGCCTGCCGGGTGGCCTCGGGGGCGTTCCAGTACCCCCGGCACAGCTGCGGGGAGCGGTAGACGACCTCGCCGGCCGTGCCGTCGGGGACGTCCGCGCCGTGCTCGTCGACGACCTTGGCCCGGACGTGCCTGACCGGCCTGCCGCAGGACGCCATGCGTCCGTCGTGCTCGTCCGGTGCGAGCACCGTCGCCAGCGGTCCGATCTCGCTCTGCCCGAAGCAGTTGTAGAAGCCGAGGCGGGGCAGGCGGGCCCGAAGCCGCTCCAGGACGGGCACCGGCATGATCGAGGCGCCGTAGTAGGCCTTGCGCAGGGCGCTCAGGTCGCGCCGCTCGAACTCCGGGTGGTTCGCGAAGCCGATCCACACCGTCGGCGGCGCGAAGAAGCTGTCCGCGCGCCCGGCCTCGACCAGCGCGAAGACCTCCTCGGGCACGGGGGCGTCCAGGATCGTGTTGCGGGCGCCGACCGCCAGGGAGGGCAGCAGGAAGACGTGCATCTGCGCCGAGTGGTACAGCGGCAGCGCGTGCACCGGCAGGTCCGCCGGGTCGAGGTGCAGCGCCTCGATCGCGCTCTCGTACGCGTGGGCGAGCGCCCGGTGCGTCATCACCGCACCCTTGGGCAGGGCGGTGGTGCCGGAGGTGTACAGCAGCTGCACCACGGCGTCCGGGTCGCCTGCCGCCTCGAAGGGCTGCGGGCGGGACAGCGCGTCCAGGAAGGAGCCGGAGGCGTCCCGCAGCGGCCGCACGGCGCGTCCGCCCGGGATCCGGTCGGCCCGGTCGGGGTCGGCGAGGACGAGCGAGGCGGTGCAGTCGTCGAGGATGTGCGCCAGGTCCGCGCCGGTGAGGTTCTGGTTGACCGGGACGTGCACGAGGCCCGCCCGGGCGCAGGAGAGGAAGGCGATCAGGTAGGCGTCGCAGTTGTGGGCGAAGGCCGCCACCCGGTCGCCCGGCGCGAGCCCGTACCGGCCGCGCAGGACGGCGGCGCCGGTGGTGGCGGCCGCGTCGAGTTCCGCGTACGTCCAGGTGCGGCCGCGGTACCGGACCGCCTCGCGGCCGGGGAAGCGGCGGGCGACGGCGCGCACCAGCCCGTCGACGGTCTGGTCGCGTACCGGCAGCGCGCCGTGCGCGTCCGCGCCGTGGTCCTCCCGTGCAGCGGTCATGCGACCGATCGTGACACATCGTCAGGGTCGGCGCACGGGTGCGGTGCGCGGTCAGGGGCTGACGGCGAGGAAGAGGTAGGCGGCCAGGAGGACCAGGTGGACGCCGCCCTGCAGGAGCGTCGCCCGGCCCGGCACGATGGTGAGGGCGCCGACGACGACCGTCAGGGCGAGCAGCACCATGTGGACCGCGCCGAGGCCGAGGAGCAGCGGCCCCGACAGCCACAGCGAGGCCAGCGCGATCGCCGGGATGGTCAGGCCGATGCTGGCGAGGGCGGAGCCGTACGCGAGGTTGAGGCTGGTCTGGACGCGGTCGCGGCGGGCGGCCCGCACGGCGGCGAGCGTCTCGGGGAGCAGGACGAGCAGCGCGATGACGACGCCGACGACGGCCTGCGGCATCCCGGCCTTGGCGACGCCGGCCTCGATGGCGGGCGAGACGGCCTTGGCGTCGCCGACGACCGCCACCAGCGCGACGACCAGCAGTCCGAGGCTGGCCAGGGCGGCGGGTGTGGTGGGCGGTGCGGCATGGCTCTCGTCGCCTCTGCTGCCGTCGGACCCGGGGGTGACGGGGAGGAAGTAGTCGCGGTGGCGGACGGTCTGGACGGCGATGAACAGCCCGTACAGGGCGAGGGAGGCGACGGCGGCGAAGGTGAGCTGCGCGGCCGAGAACTCCGGGCCGGGCTTGCTGGTGGTGAAGGTGGGCAGGACGAGGCTGAGGGTGGCCAGAGTCGCGACCGTGGCGAGGGCGGCGCCCGTTCCCTCGGCGTTGAAGACGGCGACGCGGTTGCGGAGCGCGCCGACGAGCAGGGACAGCCCGGCGATGCCGTTGCAGGTGATCATGACGGCGGCGAAGACGGTGTCCCGGGCGAGGGAGGCGGACTTCTCCCCTCCGTCGGCCATCAGGGTGACGACGAGGGCGACTTCGATGACGGTGACGGCGACGGCGAGGACGAGCGACCCGAAGGGTTCGCCCACCCGGTGGGCGACGACCTCCGCGTGGTGCACGGCCGCGAGCACCGCCCCCGCCAGGCACAGCGCGACGAGGACCACCACGGCCCCGGGCAGCTCCCGCCCCCAGCTGAACGCCAGGGCGATGATCGCGGCGACGGGCACCAGGACGGTCCAGTCGAGGAAGGGGTACTTGCGGGCTGCCGAACTCATAGCCCAAAACTGCCATGCCCGGACCTTCCGCAACGAAAGGCACGAACGTATCGAAGGAACGGAAACACCTTGCGACGGTGTTCGGCAGGGTGGTCACACCGGGCGGTCGTGACCCTGCCAGTACGGGGCGCGCAGGTGGCGTTTGTACAGTTTGCCGTTGGGGTCGCGGGGCATTTCCGTCGTGAAGTCGACCGTCCTGGGGCGTTTGAAGGCCGCCAGCCGGCCGGCGCAGTGGGCGAGGATGTCGGCGGCGAGCGCCTCCCCCGGCTCGTGTCCGTCGGCGGGCTCGACGACCGCCTTGACCTCTTCGCCCCAGTCGGCGTGCGGGATGCCGAAGGCGGCGGCGTCGGCCACGGCCGGGTGGGACAGCAGGACGGACTCGATCTCGGCGGGGTAGATGTTGACCCCGCCCGAGATGATCATGTCGATCTTGCGGTCGCGGAGGAACAGGAAGCCGTCCTCGTCGAGCACACCGAGGTCCCCGACCGTGAAGAAGTCGCCGATGCGGTTCCCGCGGGTCTTCGCCTCGTCCCCGTGGTAGCTGAATCCGCCGGTGTTCATCTTCATGTAGACGGTGCCGAGCCGGCCCGGCGGCAGCCGGTTGCCGTCGTCGTCGAGGACGGCGAGCTCGCTGATGGGCCAGGCCCGGCCCACCGTGCCCGGCTTCTTCAGCCAGTCCTCGGCGGTGGCGAACGCGCCGCCGCCCTCGCTGGCCGCGTAGTACTCCTCCACGCAGTGCCCCCACCACTCGATCATCGCCCGTTTGACGTGGTCGGGGCAGGGAGCGGCGCCGTGGACGGCATGCCGCATGGAGCTCACGTCGTACGCCGAGCGCACCTCCTCGGGGAGGGCGAGGAGGCGGTGGAACTGGGTGGGGACCATGTGGGTGTGGGTGCAGCGGTGGGCCTGGATCAGGCGGAGCATCTCCTGCGGCGTCCACTTGTCCATCAGCACCAGCGGGTGCCCGATGTGCAGGGAGGCGCCGGCGAACTGGAGGACGGCGGTGTGGTAGAGCGGCGAGCACACGAGGTGCACGTTGCCGTCGAGGGGGCGGATTCCGAAGATGCCGAGGAAGCCTCCGAGGTACGTCTCCTCCGGGGCCCGGCCCGGCAGGGGGCGGCGGATGCCGCGGGGGCGGCCGGTGGTGCCGGAGGTGTAGTTCATCACCCAGCCGAGGGTGCGGTCGGCGGGGGGCGCCGAGGGGTGGCCGTCGAGGAGTTCGGCGTACGCGCGGAAGCCGGGCACCGCACCGACGGCGTAGCGGTGGCTCGCGGGCAGGCCGGCCTCGTCGGCGGCGGCCGCGGCGGCGTCCGCGAAGCGCTCGTGGGCGAGGAGGACCTTGGCGCCGGAGTCGGCGGTGATCCAGGCGATCTCCGGCCCGACGAGGTGGTGGTTGATCGGGACGAGGTAGAAGCCGGCCTGCGAGGCGGCCAGGTAGGCGGTGAGGAACTCGGGGCCGTTGGGCAGGACGGCGGCGAAGGCGTCGCCGGGCGCGAGGCCGGCGGCGCGCAGGCCGCGGACGAGCCGGTTGGCGTCCGCGTGGAGGCGGCCGGCGGTCCACTCCTCGCCGCCGGGGGCGACCAGGACGGTGCGCGCGGGATCGGCCGCGGCCTGGGCCCAGAAGCCGTTCGGGAGCGGGGGACGGGACCGGGTCCGGGGCTGGGCCTGGGGGCGGGACCGGGGCCCGGTCCGCGGCCGCTCGCCGCCGGTGTCGCTCGGGCTGCTCACGCTGCACACACCTCTTTCGACGGTTGTCAGGCTCGGCCGGCGATCCGGTTGATGCGGTCGACGGCCCTCTCGAAGCCGCGGGTGAGGTCGTCGACGACGGCCTGGACGCTGCGTTCGCTGGTCATCCGGCCGACGATCTGCCCGACGGGCGTGCCGAGCAGCGGCTGGACCTCGTACCTCTGGATGCGGGAGAGGGCCTCGGCGACGAGCAGGCCCTGGAGGGGCATGGGCAGGGCGCCGGGCCCGTCCGGGTCGTCCCAGGCGTCGGTCCAGGCGGTGCGCAACTGGCGGGCCGGCTTGCCGGTGAGGGCGCGGGAGCGGACGGTGTCGCCGGAGCCGGCGGCGAGGAGTCTGCGGGTGAGGGCGCGGGAGTGCAGGTCGGCTTCGGTGGTGGTCAGCCAGAGGGAGCCGAGCCAGACGCCCTGGGCGCCGAGGGCGAGGCCGGCGGCGATCTGCTCGCCGCTGCCGATGCCGCCGGCGGCGAGGACGGGCAGCGGGGCCACCGCTTCGGCGATCTCGGGGACGAGGACCATGGTGGCTATCTCGCCGGTGTGGCCGCCGGCCTCGTACCCCTGGGCGACGACGATGTCGATCCCGACGTCGGCGTGGCGGCGGGCGTGCTTGGCGCTGCCGGCGAGCGCCGCGGTGAGGACGCCGCGGTCGCGGGCGCGGGCGATGACGTCGGCCGGCGGGGAACCGAGGGCGTTCGCCAGGAGTTTGACGGGATAGTCGAAGGCGACGTCGAGCTGGCTGCGGGCCACCTTCTCCATCCAGCCGGTGATCCGCCAGCCGGAGGCCTCGCCGTCGGGCAGCTCGGGGACGTGGTGCCTGGCAAGGGTGTCGCGGACGAAGGCGCGGTGCCGGGCCGGGATCATCGCCTCGATCTCGGCCTCCCCGATGCCGTCGACCGCCTTCGCGGCGGGCATGACGACGTCGAGGCCGTAGGGCCGGCCGCCGGTGTGGGCGTCCAGCCAGTCGAGGTCGCGCCGCAGGTCGTCGGGGGAGGTGTAGCGGACCGCGCCGAGTACGCCGAACCCGCCCGCGCGGGTGAGGGCCGCGGCGACGGCAGGGAAGGGCGTGAAGCCGAAGAGGGCGTACGGGACTCCCAGCTGTTTGCTCAGCTCCGTCTGCATGGGCGGCAGCATGCCGCAGCACGGCGGCCTACGGAAGGCCTTTTCTGATGCAGCGTCAGATTCTTTGCGGGGGTGAGCGTGCGGCCCACGCGCCCCCTGCGGGCAGATACTTCGAGAGGCCGACGGGCCGGACGGGAGGCCAGGCGATGGAGGCACACAAGGGGGCCGGGAGCGGCACGGCATCGCACGGCCCGGGAGTGGAGCGCGGGGGCGCACCGCCGCCGGGCCCGGGCGCCGGAGGCGGCCCCGCCCTGAGCCGGCGGCGGCTCGGCGGCCGGCTGCTCGCCCTCGGCGGCGTCCTGCTCCTGCACGGCGCGCTGCCCGGGGCGGGGGCCGCGGGCGACCCGGCGGATCGGCGGGCCCTCCAGGGGCTGCGGCTGCGCTACGGCCCGGCCCGCCGGGCCGGACTCGTCGAGCGGCACCTGGAGGAGGCGGCGCAGGAGGCGGCCCGGTTCCTCGGCCCCTCCCCCGAGCGCCCGTACTACGCCGGCGCCGTCGTCCTCGCGGGCCGCGGCCGGACCGTCGCCCTGCACCGGGCGATGGGCCACGCCCTCCGGTACGCCGACTACGACGGGCGGACCGACACCGCCCGCGAGCTGCCGCCGCAGGAGCGGATCCCGATGGCGGAGGACACCGTCTTCGACCTCGCCTCCCTCACCAAGCTGTTCACCTCGCTGCTCGCCGCCCAGCAGATGGAGCGCGGTCGGCTGGAGCTGGAGGCGCCCGTCCGCCTCCACCTGCCCGAGTTCACCGGCGGCGGCAAGGAGCTGATCACCGTCCGGCAGCTGCTCACGCACACGTCGGGGTTGCGCTCCTGGGCGCCGTTCTACCAGGAGCCCACGAGGGAGGGGCAGTTGCGGCTGCTGTGGTCCGTGCGCCCGCAGGAGCCGCCGGGCAGTGTCTACCGCTACTCCGACCTGAACCTCATCACCCTCCAGCTGCTCATCGAGAAGGTCGCCGGCCGCCCCATCGACGTCCTGCTCCGCGACGAGATCACCGGCCCGCTCGGCATGCACCGGACCCGCTTCAACCCCCCGCGGTCCTGGCGCCGGTCCACGGCCGCCACCGAGGTGCAGCGGCCCCCGTGGTCCGGCCTGGACCGCGGCCTCGTCTGGGGCGAGGTGCACGACGAGAACGCCCACGCCCTCGGCGGCACCGCCGGCCACGCCGGCGTCTTCGGCACCGCCTGGGACCTGGCCGTCCTCGCCCGCACCCTCCTCGACGGCGGCGCGTACGCGGGCAGGCGCATCCTGCGCCCCGCCTCCGTCGAGCTGCTCTTCACCGACTTCAACACCGCCTTCCCCGGCGACGACCACGGCCTCGGCTTCGAGCTGTACCAGCACTGGTACATGGGCGCGATGGCCACCCCGCACTCCGCCGGCCACACCGGCTTCACCGGCACCTCCCTCGTCCTGGACCCGTCCACGGACTCCTTCCTGGTCCTGCTCGGCAACTCGGTCCACCCGGTGCGGACGTGGCGGGCGGGCAGCGCCCCGCGCGTCGCCGTCGGCAACCGTTTCGCCCGCGCCGTCCCCGTCCGCACCCGGCACGGCGGCCCCGCCTGGTACTCGGGGATGGAGCCCGGCGCCTCCGGCACGCTGGCCCTGCCTCCGCTGACCCCCGCGACGGCCTCCGCGCGGCTGCGCTGCGCCGTGTGGTGGGACACCGTGCCGGGGGCGGGCTTCCTGCACCTGGAGGCGTCCGCGGACGGCCGCGCGTGGGAGCCGCTGCCGTTCAGCACGGTCCGCGCCACGGGCGGCACCGCCGAGGAGTGGCCGCAGGGCCGCGTCGACGGCTGGTCGGGCCGCATCTGGCACCGCCTCGAAGCCCCGCTCGGCGCCGCGTGGGCGGGGCGGCAGGTCCGGCTCCGCTTCCGGCACGAGGCGACCGGCCGCTACGTCGGCCGCGGGGTGTACGTGGACGTCGTACGGGTGTCGGAGCCGGCCCGGCTGCTGTTCGCGGAGGACCGCCCGGCCGACGCGGCCGGCATCGAGGCGGCCGGCTGGAGCCGCTCCGCCGACTGACCCGCCCCGCCGGCCGCGGTCCCGGCCAACCCGGGCCCCGTCAGGCGGGCGGGCCCGGCGGGAAGGGAATCTCCGCGAGGAGCGGGAGGACCTGTTCCTCCTCGTAGTCGAGGTGAGTGGTCAACTCCTCGCTCAGCCGCTCCAGTTCGGCGCGGAAGCGGTCGGGGTCGGCCGTCGCGGCGTCCGCGAGCAGCAGGCCGAGCTCCTGCTGGAGGCGGGCGACGGTGCGGTGTTCGGCGGCGAGCCGTGCGAAGGCGTCCTCCAGGTGGGGGTGGGCGGCGGCGAGCGCGGGGAAGACGTGTGCGTCCTCGCCCTTGTGGTGGAACTCGAGGGCCTGGCAGAAGGCCAGGCAGTGCTGGCGGATCTGCAGGCCCAGGCCGGGCGCCGGCGGCGGTGCCGCGCCGTCGCGGGCGGCCTGTGCGCGGGCGGTGAAGAGTGCGTCCGTCTCGGCACGGACGTGCCGCAGCTGCCCCCTCAGCCACACGTGCACCTCCAGGAGCTTGTCGGCGAGGCTGCGGACCTCCGCCGGCCCCTCCCCCGGTGCCGGATCGGAGCGCTGGAGCACCACGACCGGCAGGGTGCGGGAGGTGCGGTCCTGGTAGTCGGCGTAGCCGGGCTCGGCGGCCGTGACGTACGCGAACAGCCGGTCCCGGTGCGCGCCTTCGGCGGGAACGGCGACCGCCTCGTACTCCTCGGTGGCGGTCTCCACGCGGACGAGGGGGTGGGCGAGCAGGTTGTGGTACCAGGCGGGGTGGCGGTCGTCGCCGAGGTTGGAGCCGACGACGAGCAGCCCCTCCTCGTGGGGGACGCGGCCGAGCGGGGTGGTGTGCTGCCTGCCGGTCCTGGCGCCGGTCGTGGTGAGCAGCAGCAGGTCGCTGCCCTCGAAGGGGCCGCCGACCTTTCCGCCGTTGGCCCGGAACTCGTCGATGACCCACTGGTTGAAGTCGGTTGCGGACATGGGGAGTCGGTTCTCCTGGATCGTGGGCGCGCGCGGGGGCGCGGTACGGAGGCGGCCGACCCCTCGGAGGGGGCCCGGCCGCGGCTCGTCGGATCCCGCACACCGGAAGACGGGTGCCGGGGGGGGGACGGAGCGGGGTTGGGGCGCCGGGCATGACGCCGGGCCGGGGGCCTGGCGGGATGCGGGCGCCGGGTGTCAGCGGCCGGCTGCCGGTGCCGCGTGGGGCACGGCGGTACGGCCGCGCGCCGGGGCGCCGCTTGCGTGCGCGGCGCGGCGGCGCCGGTACGGGCCGCCTGCGGGAAGAGGACTCATGCGGTGTCCTGGGGAAAACGGGTGGTCGCCCGATCGCCGGCCTGCCCACTGCTCTTTGGCCGGCGCCACGCGCCACGGACGCCATTAGAACGATCATCCGCCCGGATTGTCAACGTCCGGCGCCACACGGCGGCTGCCCGCGGGCTCGGGGCCTCAGGCGAGTGCGGCGTCGAGCATCCGGCGTGACGCCTCGGCCAGTTCGGCCGGATCGGGCTCCGGGCGGGAGCGGGCGAGGGCGCCCGCGAGCCGGTCGTAGAGGAGTCCGTCCATCCAGGCGACCAGGAGTTCGGCGGCCTCCCGGGGCCGGGGTGCGCCGAGCGCCGCGAGGACCGCGGCGGCCTTGGCGCGCGGCACCTCGCCGGCGCGGTGGAAGTCGGCCTCCAGCTCGGGGTTGCGGGCCGCCTCCAGGCTCAGTTCGAAGCGGGCGAGCTGCCGGGCACGCCCCTCGGTGAGCCACCGGTGGAGGGCGGCGGCCATGGCCGCGGCGACCGCCTCGCGGTCGGGGGCCGCACCGCCGGCGGTCAGGGGGGAGCGGTCGATGTCCTCGACGTCGAGTTCTGCGAGCCGCTGGTAGCAGGCGCCGATGAGGGCGGTCCGGGTGCGGAAGTAGTACGAGGTGCTTCCCGCCGGGATCCCTGCGGCGGCGTCGACGGCGCGGTGGGTCAGCCCCCGCAGACCGGCCGCGGCGACGAGGTCGATCGCGGTGTCGGCGATGAGGGTGCGGCGGTCGGGCCGGGCGGTGCTGCGGGATGCGGGGCTGGACATGCCGCCACTCTACAGCTGTAGAGTGAAGACCACGCCTCTACGGATGTAGAGGGTGCGCCCAGTGGGTCGAACCGTCGAGGAATCGGGAGGGACGCCATGTCCCAGCGTCATGCGGTCGTGGTGGGTGCGGGCATCGGCGGCCTCACGGCGGCCGTGGCCCTGCACCGCCGCGGCTGGCGGGTCACCGTCTGCGAGCGGGCCCCGGAGCCCCAGGCTGCCGGGGCAGGGATCGTCCTCGCGCCGAACGCCCTGCACGCCTTCGAGGTGATCGGCTTCGACGCCCGCACCGCAGCCGGCCGGGCCGTCCCGGCCGCGCTGGGGCTGCGCCGCCGGGACGGCCGCTGGCTCAGCCGCGCCGACAGCGCCGCCATCGCGGCCCGCTACGGCGTCCCGCCGCTCGCGGTCTTCCGCCCGTCCCTCGCCGCCGGCCTGACCGCCGCGCTCCCCGCGGGCACCGTCCACCACGGGGCGGCCGTCGACTCCGTCGACGACCCGGACGGCTCCCCCGTCGTCCGCACCTCCGCGGGCGAGCTCGCCGCCGACGTCGTCCTCGCCGCCGACGGCATCCACAGCCCGACCCGCCGCCGCTTCTTCCCCGACCACCCCGGCCTGCGGTACAGCGGGGAGACCGCCTGGCGCACGGTGCTCCCGGCCTCCGACACGGACCTGCCGGAAGCGGCCGAGACCTGGGGCCGCGGCGAGCGCTTCGGCATCGTCCCGCTCGCCGACGGCCGCGTGTACGTCTATGCCACCGCCGTCGTCCCGGAGGGCTACCGCCCGGCCGACGTCCGCACCGAGCTGCTGCGCCGCTACGGCACCTGGCACGACCCGATACCGGCGCTCCTGGAGCGGATCGACCCCGCGGCCGTGCTCCGGCACGACCTGTACGACCTGGCCGCCCCGCTGCCCCGCCACCACCGCGGCCGCCTCGCCTGGCTCGGCGACGCCGCCCACGCCATGACGCCCAACCTCGGGCAGGGCGGCTGCCAGGCCGTCGAGGACGCCGTGGTCGTCGCGCACCTGCTGGACGGCGCCCGCACCCCGGCGGACGTGTCCGCCGCGCTGGCCGCCTACAGCGCCGCCCGGTGCGCCCGTACGGACGCCATCCGGGTACGCGCCCACCGGGCGGGCCGGATGGCCGCCCTCCGGAACCCGCTGGCCGCCGCCGTCCGCGACCTCGCCGTACGGGCCGCCCCGGCCGGCCCGGCGCTGCGGGCGATGGACGGCCTGCTCGGCGGGTTCGTGCTGCCGCCCCGCCCCCGGACGGCCCCGGCCGAGGCATAACCGGAAGCCCGCCGCCGTTGACACCCCCGGGCAGCCCCCGCCCGGCAGCGCGCAACCGACCGCGAAGGCAGGCAGCGACATGACGACCACCGGCATCGACTGGGACCACCCGAAGGACCCGCGCCCCGGCTGGCAGCTCGACCACGTCCGGCAGTACGTCGAGTCGGGCGGCACCGAGGGCCACCGCTGGCGGGGGACGCAGACGCTCCTGCTGACCACGGTCGGCCGTGTCTCGGGCAGCGCGGTGCGGACCCCGCTCATCTACGGCGAGGCCGACGGCCGCTACCTCGTCGTCGCCAGCCGCGGCGGATCCGCCGAACACCCCCTGTGGTACCGGAACCTGACGGCCCACCCGGAGGTCCGCATCCAGGTCGGCCCGCAGGTGATGCAGGGGACCGCCCGCACGGCGACCCCCGAGGAGCGGGCCGCGTACTGGCCCGTCATGGTCGGGCACTGGCCGGCGTACGAGGACTACCAGGCCCGCACGGAGCGCGAGATCCCCGTCGTCGTGATCGAACCTGCGGGGCGGGAGCCCGCCGCCGGCGCCTGACCGGCGGCGGGCCCGCGGTGGGGCAGGCGTCAGCGGCCCAGGACCGCCATGGCCGCGTTGTGGCCGGGCACCCCGCTGACGCCGCCGCCGCGCACGGCACCCGCCCCGCACAGCAGGACGTTCGCGTACGGGGTCTCCACGCCCCACCGGCCGGCCGCCCCGGCGTCCCCGCCAGCATCCCGGTAGGGCCATGACAGGTCCCGGTGGAAGATGTGCCCGCCGGGCAGGCGCAGGTCGCGCTCCAGGTCGAGCGGCGTCTTGGCCTCGATGCAGGGGCGGCCGTCCGCGTCGAAGGCCAGGCAGTCGGTGATCGGCTCGGCGAGGTGCTCGTCCAACTGGGCGAGGGTGGCGGTCAGGAGCACCTCGCGGGTCCCCTGGTTGTCCCTCTCGAAGAGGCGCGCCGGGGTGTGCAGGCCGAACAGGGTGAGCGTCTGGAAGCCCTGCTCGACCAACTCCGGGCCGAGGATCGTGGGGTCGGTCAGCGAGTGGCAGTACACCTCCGACGGCGGGACCGAGGGGAGTTCCCCGGAGGCTGCCTCGGCGTGCGCCCGGGCCAGGTTCGCGTACCCCTCGGCGATGTGGAAGGTCCCTGCGAACGCCTCCCGCGGGTCCACGGAGGCGTCCCGCAGCCGGGGCAGCCGGCGCAGCAGCATGTTGACCTTCAGCTGGGCTCCTTCAGCGGCGGGCTTCGGGGCCTCCTCGCCGAGGAGTTCGGCCAGGGCCCGCGGGGAGGCGTTCACGAGGACGGTGCGGCCGGCGACCCGCCCCTCGCCCGTCGCCGTGCGGAAGACGACCTCGGCGGGACCGCGGCCGTCGGTGTCGATGCGGAGCACCTCGTGCCCGGTCGCGATCTGCGCGCCCGCCGCCCGTGCGGCGCCGGCGAGGGCGTCGGTGAGCGCGCCCATGCCGCCGACGGGAACGTCCCAGTCTCCCGTGCCGCCGCCGATCACGTGGTACAGGAAGCAGCGGTTCTGGACCAGGGAGGGGTCGTGCGCGTCGGCGAAGGTGCCGATCAGGGCGTCGGTCAGGACGACGCCCCGGACGAGGTCGTCGTCGAAGCGGTCCTCCACCGCCCGCCCGAGGGGCTCCTCGAACAGCATCCGCCAGGCCGCCTCGTCGCCGATGCGCTCCTTCAGCTCGGCGCGGGTCGGCAGCGGCTCGGTCAGCGTCGGGAAGACGCGCTCCGCGACGCGCCCGGTGGTCGCGTAGAACTCCCGCCAGGCCGCGTACGCGCGGTCCGAGCCGGTCAGGCGCAGGAAGGACTCCCGGGTGCGGTCCGTGTCGCCGCCGACGTACAGCCCGTCGGGCCGGCCGCCGCGCGCCTCGTCCGTGTACGGCGTGTACGAGGAAACGGACCGCTTGCGGACGGCGAAGTCCAGCCCGAGGTCGCGGACGATCTTGCCGGGGAGGAGGGAGACGAGGTAGGAGTAGCGGGACAGCCGCGCGTCCACCCCGGCGAAGGGGCGGGTGGAGACCGCGGCCCCGCCGGTGCCGCCGAGGCGTTCGAGGAGGAGCACGGAGCGGCCCGCGCGGGCCAGGTAGGCGGCGGCGACGAGGCCGTTGTGCCCGCCGCCCACGATCACGTCGTCGTACACGTCCCGGTATGGCTGCCGGGAGGAGTCCTGCCCGATGGTCGCGCCCAAGGTCGTCATGGCTCTTGGTAACACACCTGCGCGAGCCGCTCCAGACAGTGCGCTTCGTCGGCATGGGCCGCGACGGTCTCGGGGTGGGCGTCGCCCAGGGAGCGCTCGCGGATGCCCGCGAGGTCCCGGTAGACGGGCAGCGCCTCCTCCCAGCGGTCCAGCCGGCTGAGCCCGACGGCCAGCTCGCGGCGGCTGACGAGGGTGTCGGGGTGCTCGGGCCCGAGGGCGTCCGCCCGCGCGGCGGCGACCTGCCGAGCCACGGCGACCGCCTCCTCCCAGCGGCCGAGCCGGCCGAGGTTGACGCCGAGGACGTGCCGGGCGCGCAGCGTCTCCGGGTGGGCGGCCCCGTACGCCCGGGTGCGGTCGCGGATCAGGCCCCGGAACAGGTCCAGGGCCTGGGCTGCGCGGCCGGTGCGGCCGAGGGCGATCCCGGTCTCGTACCGGGCTGCGAGGGTGTCGGGATGGTCGCGGCCCAGCACCCGTTCCCGGGCCGCGGCGACCTCCCGGAAGGCGTCGAGGGCGTCCTCCCAGCGGTCGAGGCGGCCCAGCGCGTACGCCGCCTCGTACCGGCTCAGCAGCGTGTCCGGGTGGTCCGGCCCCAGGACGGCGGCCCGGTCGGCGGCGGCCGCGGCGGCCGTGCGGTGCGCCTCGGCGTGGCGGCCCAGGGCGCCGAGGGCGCAGGCGAGGTTGTGGCGGCAGCGCAGCGTGTCGCGGTGGAGGGGGCCGGCGCTGCGCTCCCGCGCGACGAGCACCGCCCGGTACAGGTCGTGCGCCTCCTGGTGGCGGCCGAGCCGGCCCAGCTCGTACGCGGCCTCCTGGCGGGCGGCGAGGGTGTCGGGGTGGTCGGCGCCGAGGGCGCGGGTGCGCCCGTGGGCGACGGCCTCGTACGCGGCGAGGGCCTCTGCGGGGCGGCCGGCGCGGCTGAGCGCGAAGGCGCGGGCGTGGGCGGCGGCGAGCGCGGCGGCGCCCGGCGGCCCGGACGTGCTCCGGTCCGCGCCGTGCGGGCCGGTGCCGTACGCGAGGGTGTCGTCCGGGGCGGCGGCGGGCCGGGGGATGCCGTACGGCGCCGTCAGCCGCGGGTCCTCCGAGGGGGCGGGCCGCAGGATGGCCGCGCCGGCCGTGGCCCCGACGGCGGCGGACAGGCCGCCGCCGGGCGGGCGCGCGGCCGTCCAGGAGCCGGTGAGCACGGCCCACTCCCCGCTCGCCGGCCGGGCGTCGATGCCCGCCTTGCGGCCGGCGGTCATGCCGCGCGCCCAGCCGGGCAGGGGGGCGGGGCCGCCGGGCGCCGGGCCGGGACCGAGCCGGGCCTCGACGAGCCGCCGGTGCACGTCGCGGGCGTCGCCGGGCCGGTCGTCGGGGCACTTGGCGAGCAGGTCCAGGACCGCCCGCTCGAAGTACTCGGGCAGGTTGGGCCGGTGCTCGCGCAGCGGCACCGGCGCGTTGTCGCGGTGCCCGACCAGCACGGACCAGGAGTCGCCCAGGTCGAACGGCGGGGCGCCGGTCGCGATCTCGTACAGGACGCAGCCGAGGGAGTACAGGTCGCTGCGGTGGTCGACCTCGCCGCCGGCGATCTGCTCCGGCGACATGTAGTGAGGGGTGCCCATCGCCATGCCGCCGCCGGTGAGCTTCGCCGTGAAGCCGATGTCGTGCGCGAGGCGGGCGATCCCGAAGTCGCAGATCTTCACCGTCCCGTCGGTGAGCCGCATGATGTTGGCCGGTTTCAGGTCCCGGTGGACGACGCCCTGGTCGTGCGTGTAGCCGAGGGCCGCGGCCAGCTGCTCGGCGATGTCCACGACGACGTCCACGGGCAGCGGCCGCGCCTGGTTCTCCTCCATCAGCTGGCTGAGGTTGCGGCCGTCGAGGAGCTCCATGACCAGGTACAGGGGGCCGCCCGCGGCGCTGTCGTCGCCGAAGTCGTGGACGACGGTGACCCCGCGGTGCTGGAGCGAGGCGGCGACGCGGGCCTCGCGGCGGAACCGCTCGCGCAGCACCTGGGTGAAGTGGTTGTCCTGCTGGCCGCCGAGCGGTTTGAGGCATTTGACGGCCACGTGCCGGCCGAGGGACTCGTCACGGGCCCGCCACACCTCGCCCATGCCGCCGCGCCCGATCAGATCGAGCGACCGGTACCGGCCCTGGATCAGTCTGGACTCCGCCATGTCTTGAAGCCGCCCCCGTTGTCGTGCTGCGTCCTACGCCCTCCCCGGCCGGTCCAGTATGGACGCTGGTGTACGCAGTGTGTACGCCGAGGGACGGCTCCCGGGGCCCATGCGGCGCATCGCTTTCAAGATGTGACCTGGAGGCAGCCGCCAGCGCAGACCTGCGGGAATGCTGCGCAGCAGGGTACCGGTGAGGCGCAGGCGCCGGGTGACCGTGCGCGGGGCGGGCGCGGGTCTGCCGTACAGCCGGTGCGCGTACGCCGGGAGCGATCCGTAGGCAAGTGCGGCAACCGGCCGCCACAGCAGGTTTCGGCCAGGTTCCAGCAGCGCGGGGACGGGCGGGGCGCGCAGGAAGTCGTCGACGGCGCGGGCGTCCGCGCCGGCCGCGAGCCGCGGCCGGACCTCGTCGAAGTAGGCGGCGAGCGCCGCCGTGTCGGCGGGCACGCCGGCGGGATCCAGGCCGACGAGGCGGGCGCCGGCCCGGTTCTCGTCGACGTACAGGTCCGCCTGGGCGGGGGTGAGGCGGACGCCGGAGCGGCGCAGCACGTGCAGGAAGCTGTCGATCTGGGCGCAGTGCACCCACAGCAGCAGGTCGGGGTCGTCCACGGGGTACGGCTCCCCGGTGCCCGGGTCGGTCGCGGTGAGCGCGCGGTGGATCGCGCGGACGCGGGCGCCGGCGCGTTCGGCGTCGGCGGTGGTGCCGTAGGTGACGGTGCCGACGAAGTCCGCGGTGCGCAGCAGCCTGCCCCAGGCGTCGCGGCGGAAGTCGGAGTTGGCCATGACGGCGCGGACGGCGCGCGGGTGCAGGGCCTGGAGGTAGAGGGCGCGGACTCCGGCGATCCACATCATCGGGTCGCCGTGGCAGTGCCAGGTGACGGATCCGGGTCCGAACAGCCCGGGATCGGCCCCGCCCATCGCCCGCCTCCCCCGGTCGCGCCGCCGGTCCGGACGTGCGGCCCGGGCCGTGAGGGCGGGAAGAGCCCGCCCGCTTCTCGCGGAACCCGATTGTGCGGTGCGCGGCACGGGGTCCGCTTCTCCGCATCCTCGCCATGGGCTCTTCCCGCACTTTCATGGAAGCACTCCGCGGCACGCTCCGCCAGCGTCCGCGGGCGGCAGGGGGGTTGCGGGCCGCCGAGGGGTCAGGCGTCCTCGGTGCCGAGCGGCTGGGTGAAGCGCAGGACGTTGCCGGCGGGGTCGCGGAAGGCGCAGTCGCGGACGCCGTAGTGCTGGTCCGTCGGCTCCTGGACGACCTCGCCGCCCGCCTCGCGGATCCGCTCGAAGGCGGCGTCGCAGTCCTGCGTGGCGAAGATGACCCCCCGCAGCAGGCCCTTCGCCATCAGGTCGGCGACGGCCTGCCGGTCGGCCGGGGTGGCGTTCGGGTCGGCGAGGGGCGGCTCCAGGACGATGGCCACGTCCGGCTGCGCGGGCGACCCGACGGTCACCCAGCGCATGTCCCCGAAGCCGACGTCGCCGCGCACTTCGAGGCCGAGGACGTCGCGGTAGAAGGGGATCGCCTTGTCGTGGTCGTCGACGGCGATGAAGCACTGGGAAAGCGAGATGTCCATGCGGCCCACGCTAAGGCCGCGGGGCGTAGCGCGCCGGGCGGCGGCGTGCCCGGTGCAACGTTTCGGCGGGCGGCGCCGCGCGGGCCGTCCGAAGCTGGTTGGATCGGACCGGGCGACACGCGAAGGAGCCGCACGGGCGGCTCCGCCCCACGGATGGAGCAGTGAGAATGGCCAGGAAGTCGGATCCGCGGTCGCCTGAGCCGCACACCGCGGACAGCCACGACCTCATCCGCGTCCACGGCGCGCGCGAGAACAACCTCAAGGACGTCAGCATCGAGATCCCGAAGCGCCGGCTGACGGTGTTCACCGGCGTCTCGGGATCGGGCAAGAGCTCCCTGGTCTTCGACACCATCGCCGCGGAGTCGCAGCGGCTGATCAACGAGACGTACAGCGCGTTCCTGCAGGGCTTCATGCCGAACCTGGCCCGGCCGGACGTCGACGTCCTGGACGGGCTGACGACCGCGATCGCGGTGGATCAGCAGCGGATGGGCGGCGACCCGCGCTCGACGGTCGGCACCGCCACCGACGCGAACGCGATGCTGCGGATCCTCTTCAGCCGCCTGGGCGAGCCGCACATCGGCCCGCCCGCCGCGTACTCCTTCAACGTGGCGTCGGTGTCGGCGAGCGGCGGGTTCACCGTCGACCGCGGCGCCGACAAGACCCGTACCGAGAAGGTGTCCTTCAGCCGCACCGGCGGCATGTGCACGCACTGCGAGGGCCGCGGCCGGGTCTCCGACATCGACCTCGCCCAGCTGTACGACGACTCGAAGTCGCTCTCCGAGGACCCGTTCACCATCCCCACCTACACGGGCGGCGGCTGGGTGGTGCGCGTCATCGCCGAGTCGGGGTTCTTCGACCCGGACAAGCCGATCCGCGCGTACACGAAGAAGGAGCGGCACGACTTCCTGTACCGCGAGCCGACGAAGGTGAAGGTCAACGGCATCAACCTCACCTATGAGGGGCTGATTCCGAAGCTGCAGAAGACGTTCCTGTCGAAGGACCGGGAGTCGATGCAGCCGCACATCCGGGCGTTCGTCGACCGGGCGGTCACCTTCGCCGACTGCCCCGACTGCGGCGGCACCCGGCTCAGCGAACTGGCGCGCTCCTCGCGGATCGGCAAGGTCAACATCGCCGACGCCTGCGCGATGGAGATCCGCGACCTCGCCGAGTGGGTCCGCGGGCTGGACGAGCCGTCGGTCGCCCCGCTGCTGGGCAAGCTCCGGCACACCCTCGACTCGTTCGTGGAGATCGGCCTGGGCTACCTCTCGCTCGACCGGGCCGCGGGGACCCTGTCGGGCGGCGAGGCGCAGCGCACCAAGATGATCCGGCACCTCGGCTCGTCCCTCACGGACGTCACGTACGTCTTCGACGAGCCGACGACCGGCCTGCACCCGCACGACATCGAGCGGATGAACGGCCTGCTTCTGCGGCTGCGGGACAAGGGCAACACGGTGCTGGTGGTGGAGCACAAGCCGGAGGCCATCGCCGTCGCGGACCACGTCGTGGACCTCGGTCCGGGCGCGGGCGCGGCGGGCGGCACCGTCTGCTTCGAGGGCACCGTGGAGGGGCTGCGCGGGAGCGGCACGGTCACCGGCCGCCACCTCGACGACCGGGCCGCGCTCAAGGAGACGGTCCGCAAGCCGACGGGTGCCCTGGAGATCCGCGGGGCGCGCGCCAACAACCTGAAGGACGTGGACGTCGACATCCCGCTCGGGGTGCTCTGCGTGGTCACCGGTGTCGCGGGGTCCGGCAAGAGCTCCCTGATCCACGGCTCCATCCCCGCGCCGGAGGGCGTCGTCTCGGTGGACCAGGCCCCGATCCGCGGCTCGCGCCGCAGCAACCCGGCGACGTACACGGGGCTGCTCGACCCGATCCGCAAGGCCTTCGCCAAGGCCAACGGCGTCAAGCCCGCCCTGTTCAGCGCAAACTCGGAGGGCGCCTGCCCCACCTGCAACGGCGCCGGCGTCATCTACACCGACCTGGCGATCATGCAGAGCGTCGCCACGACCTGCGAGGACTGCGAGGGCCGGCGGTTCGACGCCTCGGTGCTGGAGTACCGGTTCGGCGGCCGCGACATCAGCGAGGTGCTCGCCATGCCGGTGACGGAGGCCGAGGAGTTCTTCGGGGCCGGCGAGGCCCGCACCCCCGCCGCGCACCGGATCCTCGAACGGCTCGTCGACGTCGGACTCGGCTACGTCAGCCTGGGCCAGCCGCTCACCACGCTGTCGGGCGGCGAGCGGCAGCGGCTGAAGCTGGCCACGCACATGGGCGAGAAGGGCGGCGTGTACGTCCTCGACGAGCCGACGACCGGCCTGCACCTCGCGGACGTGGAGCAGCTGCTCGGCCTCCTCGACCGGCTGGTCGACTCCGGGAAGTCGGTCATCGTCATCGAGCACCACCAGGCCGTGATGGCGCACGCCGACTGGATCATCGACCTCGGCCCCGGCGCCGGCCACGACGGCGGCAGGATCGTCTTCGAGGGCACGCCCGTCGACCTCGTCGCGGCCCGCTCCACCCTCACCGGCGAACACCTGGCCGAGTACGTCGGCGCCTGACGCGCCCCCGCCCGGGCCGCCCCCACCGGGCGGGCGGCCGGGGGCCGGCCGGCCGCTCAGCGGCGGACCCGGGGCATCCCCAGGCCGATCCAGGCGATGATCTCGCGCTGGATCTCGTTGTTGCCGCCGCCGAAGGTGAAGACGACGGCGCTGCGGTAGCCGCGTTCCAGTTCGCCGTGCAGGACCGCGCCCGCCGAGCCCTCCTTCAGCGGGCCGGCCGCGGCGACCACCTCCATCAGCCAGGCGTATGCGTCGCGGCGCGCCTCCGAGCCGTACACCTTGACGGCGGAGGCGTCCTGCGGGGCGAGGGTGCCGTTCTGGACGGCGCTGACCATCTGCCAGTTCATCAGCTTCATTGCGTCCAGCCGGACGTGGGTGCGGGCGAGCCTCGTCCGCACCCAGGGCAGGTCGATGACGCGGCGGCCGTCGGCGAGCTTCGTTCCGGCCGCCCACCGCTGGACGTCGTGCAGGGCCCGGATCGCCATGGTGCCGTGGGCGGCCAGGGTGACGCGCTCGTGGTTGAGCTGGTTGGTGATCAGCCGCCAGCCCTCGTTCTCCCGGCCGACGCGGCGGCTCGCGGGGACGCGTACGTCCTCGTAGTGGCTCGCCGTGGTGTCGTGCGAGGCGAGGGTGGTGATGAGGGTGCAGGAGTAGCCGGGGTCGGTGGTGGGGACCAGCAGCAGGGTGATGCCCTTGTGCGGCGGGGCCGCGGGGTCGGTGCGCACCGCGAGCCAGACCCAGTCGGCGGTGTCGCCGTTGGTGGTCCATATCTTCTGCCCGTTGACGACGTACGTGCCGGTCTCCTCGTCCCCCTCGCGGACCGCCCGGCACTTCAGGGCGGCCAGGTCGGTGCCTGCGTCCGGCTCGCTGTAGCCGATCGCGAAGTCGATCTCGCCGGAGAGGATCCGGGGCAGGAAGTAGGCCTTCTGCTCGTCGGTGCCGAACCGCATGAGGGTCGGCCCGACGGTGTTGAGCGCCATCAGCGGCAGTGGTACGACCGCCTGCGCGGCCTCGTCGAAGAAGATGAACTGCTCCACCGCCGACAGGCCGCGCCCGCCGTACTCGACGGGCCAGCCGACCCCGAGCCATCCGTCGGCGCCCAGGCGGCGGATCGTCTTCCGGTAGAAGCGCTTGTGGGCGGCCGGGTCCGTGGGGCGGGCGCGTTCGTCCTGCGGCACCAGTTCGGCGAAGTAGGCGCGCAGTTCGGCACGCAACTGCCGCTGCTCGGGGGTGTATTCGAGGTGCACGGGCCCTCCGGTGGTGTGGTGGCGCGGGCGCGGTCGCGTTCGGGGCCTTGCGAGTGGGGGGCAGGGTAGAACGCGTTCCATCAATCCGGAAGGGCGGCCGTGCGGGACACCCCGCCCGCACGGCCCGGACCTCGGCACCGTCCTCAGCGCGCCGCGGCTCGCGCGCTCAGCCCGCCAGCACCCCCAGGAGGGCCACGGCCGTCGCCGCCATCGCCGCCCGGGCGGCGGTCAGGTAGGGGCGCGGGTCCGCCGGGGTCAGGTGCGCGCGGATGGCGTCGGTCATGGCCACGTTCAGCGCCGTGCCGATGTTGACCTTCCGGATGCCGCCCGCGACCGCGGCCGCCAGCTCCGCGTCCGGCAGTCCCGAGGAGCCGTGCAGCACCAGCGGCGCGTCCACGGCCTTCGCCAGCCGTGCCAGCAGCGCGTGGTCCAGCGACGCGGTGCGGCTCGTCATCGCGTGGCTCGTGCCGACCGCCACGGCCAGGGCGTCCACCCCCGAGTCGGCCACGAACCGCCGGGCCTCCTCCGGATCCGTACGCGCCCCCGGGGCGTGCGGGTCGAGGGGGGCCGCACCGCCCTTCCCGCCGACCTCGCCCAGCTCCGCCTCGATCCACAGCCCGTTGGCGTGCGCCCATTCGGTCGCCGCGCGCGTCGCCTCCAGGTTCTGCGCGTACGGCAGCCGGGCCGCGTCGAACATCACCGACCCGAAGCCGGCGTCGACCGCCCGCCGCAGCAGCTCGGCGCTCTGTACGTGGTCGAGGTGCAGCCCCACCGGCACTCCGGCCGCCTCTGCACAGGCCGCGGCCGCCCGCGAAATGGGCAGCAGCGCCCCGTCGCGGAACTTCACCGCGTTCTCGCTGAGCTGGAGGATGACCGGCAGGCCCGCCTGCTCCGCGCCCGCGACGACGGCCTCCGCGTGCTCCAGGGTGATGATGTTGAACGCCGCGACGGCCCGGCCCGCGGCCGCCGCCTCCGCGACCAGCGCACCGGCGGGGACGAGGGTCATCGGACGGCCTCCTCGCCCGCCGCGAGGATCACCGACCGCGTCAGGTTCCGCGGCCGGTCCGGATCCAGCTCCCGGTCGGCGGCCACCGCCACCGCGAGCCGGTGGACGCGCACCAGCTCGGCGAGCGGGTCCAGCCGGCCCTCCACCCACCGGCCGCCCGCTTCCTCCACCTGCGCGGACAGCCCGTCCGGCGCCCCGCCGAGCGACCAGGTGACCGTTCCGGGGCCGGTGATGCTGATCGGCCCGTGCCGGTACTCCATCGCCGGGTAGGACTCCGCCCACGCCAGCGACGCCTCGCGCATCTTCAGCGCTGCCTCGTGCGCCAGGCCCACGCTCCAGCCGCGGCCGAGGAACGTGAACTGGCGGTGCAGCGCGATCCGTTCGGGCAGCGCCTCGGCGAGCGCGGTCCGCGCGTCCGCGACCGCGGCCGCGGTGTGCCGGCCGACGTGGGCGCGCAGCAGCGTCAGGGCGGTCGTCGCGAACCGGGTCTGGACGACGGACCGCTCGTCGGCGAAGTCCAGGACGACGAGGTCGCCGGCGAGCGCCATCACGGGCGTCGCGGGGTCCCCGACCACCGCGGTCGTCGCCGTCCCCGCGTCGCGCAGGCCGGCCAGCAGTTCCAGGACCTCGGTGGTGGTGCCCGACCGCGTCACGGCCACCACCCTGTCGTAGCGGCGGTGCAGGGGGAACTCGGACGCGGGGAACGCGTCCGTCTCGCCCTGCCCGGCCTCCTCGCGCAGGGCGGCCGCGGCCTGCGCCATGTAGTACGAGGTCCCACACCCCACGATCGCCGCCCGCTCCCCCGGCTGCGGCAGCACCGCCCGCTGCCCGGGCGCCAGTTCGGCTGCCCGCTCCCAGCACTCGGGCTGCGTGCCCAGTTCGTACGCGACGTGACTCTGGCTCATGGCGGCTCCCTGGCCGGACTGGTGCGGGTCGGGTGGGCGTGGCACTTGATGGCGAGCGATGCGCTTTCCTGCAAGGTATCGGGCACTTTCACGCAACTTCAAGCATCGCCGTACCGCGAGGCGCCTGCGTTAATGTCGGCGCACGGGCCGCGGCATGAGCGCCGCCGCCGGCCGGAGTGCCGGGCACACCGGGAAGACCCGGAACACCGAGGGGGCGAACGCGTGGGATCCATGACCCGCAAGGAGCGCTGGCAAACGCTGCTGGACCTGCTGGTCGAGCGGGGAGAGATCGAGGTCGAGCCCGCGGCGGAGACGCTCGGCGTCTCCGCCGCGACCGTCCGCCGCGACCTCGACCTGCTGGCCGAACAGCAGCTGCTGGTCCGCACGCGGGGCGGTGCCGTCGTGCACGGGGTGTCGTACGAACTCCCCCTGCGCTACCGCACGTCCCGCCGGGCCGCGGAGAAGCACCGCATCAGCGAGGCGGTCGCGGCCCTGATCACCCCCGGCGAGGTGATCGGCCTGACGGGCGGCACGACCACCACCGAGGTGGCCCGCGCCCTGGCCGCCCGCCCGGACCTCGCCGGCGCCGACGCCCAAGGCGCCGGCACGCCCGCCCTGACGGTGGTGACGAACGCCCTCAACATCGCGGGCGAGCTGGTCATCCGCCCCCGGTTCAAGATCGTCCTGACGGGCGGGGTCGCCCGCGCCCAGTCGTACGAGCTGACGGGCCCGCTCGCGCAGCAGGTCCTCGGCCAGCTGTCGGTGGACACGGCGATCGTCGGCGTCGACGCCTTCGACCCGGCCGACGGCGCCGCAACCCGCCACGAGGACGAGGCCGCGATGAACCGCCTCCTGTGCGACCGCGCCCGCCGCGTGGTCGTCGCAGCGGACTCCAGCAAACTGGGAGCCCGCGCCTTCGCCCGCATCTGCCCGACGTCCACGGTGGACACCCTCGTCACGGACACGGCACTCCCGGACGAGGTGGCGGAACGGTTCGAGGCGGCGGGCGTGGCGGTACGGCGGGTGTGAGGAGGCGGGGCGAGCGGGAGCCGCGGGGGCGGGGTGGAGGCGCTGGGGCGGAAGTCGCGCAAGCGCGGGCCGCGCGGGCCGCGCGGGCCGCGCGGGCCGGAGCGAGCCGAGCGGGCGAGGGGGCTGAGCGGGGCCGCGCGGTCGGGGGCGGCCGGAGCCGGCGAAAGCGGAGTGCCGGAAGCCGACCGGGCGGGGTCGGGCGGAGACGACGACAGCGAGGGGCGAGAGCCCGCGGTCGGCGGTCGAAGACGGCGGAGGCGGGCAGGGCGGGAGCCAACCCGCCGGAGCCGACCGAAGACGGCGGGAGCGGGCAGGGAGGGAGCCGGTGAATCGGGGTCGGTGGGTGCGGGGGGTGTCCCGGCAGCCCATTGTCCTTCCGGGTCGGGCCGCCCTGTAAAGGGCGCTCC
>NZ_BMTY01000012.1:0-66392 GCF_014649915.1 Streptomyces toxytricini
ACCGGGGCAGCCGGGGAGACCGAGCCCGCCGAAGCGGCCGAGGCGACCGGGGCAGCCGGGGAGACCGAGCCCGCCGAGGCCGGCGGGGCGACCGGGGAGGCCGGGCCTGCCGAGGCCGGCGGGGCGACCGGGGCAGCCGGGGAGACCGAGCCCACCGAAGCGGCCGAGGCGACCGGGGCAGCCGGGGAGGCCGGGTCTGCCGAGGCTGGCGAGGTGACCGGGGCAGCCGGCGAGGCCGGGGCAACCGAAGCGGCCGGGGCAGCCGGGGAGGCGGGGTCTGCCGAGGCCGGCGGGGTGGTCGGGGCAGCCGGGGAGGCCGGGGTGGTGGCGTGGGTGGCGTTTTGCGTGGCGGCCCGGGCGGCGGGCGGGGCGGTGGGGCCCCCGGTCGGCGCCGGGCGCGGGGGCGTTGGCGGCTGCGGGGCCGGTGCGGGTCGGCGGGCCGGGGGCCGGTCGGCGGGGTGCGCAGCCGGGTGCCTCGCGGGAGGCGCCCCCTCCCCCGCCGGGTGCCTCGCGGGAGGCGCCCCCTCCGGCGCCGGGCCCGACCCCGGGTGCCCCGCCACTTCCGTCCGTGCATTCTGCTGCCGAATCGCCATGGGCTGCCCGTCCCCCTGCTGGTTCGCCGTGTCCGTCGGGTGCGCTGTCCGTTCGGTGCCGCCGTTCGCTGCCGTCCCGTCCTCCGGGCCCGGTGCCTCGCGGGGTGTCACAGCCCGGCCTCCAGGGTGCGGACGCGGGAGCCGAGGGCCTCCCGCCGGTCCGCGGCCTCCTCGCCGAGCCGCCGCCACAGCTCCAGGGCCGAGCGGTAGGCGTCGAGCGCGGCCCGGGGCCGGGCCAGCCGCTCCAGCACCTCGCCCCGCAGCTCCTGGACCCGGGCGGCCAGCTCGACGGCCACCTCGCGCCGCTCGGCGCGGTCGCCGTCCAGGGCCGCCCGCCAGGCCCGCCGGTAGGAGTCCGCCGCCCGGTCGAGGCGGTCCAGGGCCCGGGTGTGGGCGTGGATCTCCTGCTGGACGTCCCCGTGCTCCCGCCAGGCCCTCGCCTGCTCCAGGGGGCTGCGGCTCTGCCGGACGGCCAGCTCCAGCAGGTACTCGGCCTCCCGCAGGTCCACCACGTCGCCCTCGTAGCCGTGCCGCAGCCGCAGCCCCTCGGCGAGCCGCACCAGGCGGTGCGCGGACCGGCCGTCGGACTGCGGGACCGCGGCCCGGCTGTCGCGGAGCACGCGTACGGCCGCCGAGGCGAAGTGCCGGCCGCCCGCGGCGCGGGCCCGCTCCAGCAGCGCCTCGCCCCACTCGGGCAGCAGCTCCCCGTACGCCTCCCCGTCCCGCGGGATCAGCCGGCGGGCCCTGCCGTAGGCGTCGGCGGCCTGCTCCAGGGCCTCGGGGTCGCCGTCCCGCGCGTACCGCGCCCGGTGCACCCGGGCCCGGCAGACGAGGGCGGCCAGGCGCAGCTCGGGGTCGCCGCCGGGTTCGGCGAGGACGAGGTCGAGGTGGCCCGCGGCCTCTTCGAGCCGGGCCGGCAGGTGGCGCAGGGCGGTGGCGAGGTCCACGCGCAGCCGCGCCGTCCCGGCCGCGTCGGGACCGGGCTCCTGCGTCGCGCCCTCCCCCGGTCCGCCGTCGGCGGCGGCGCCGGGCAGGGCCGAGGCCAGGTGCCCGGCGGCCTCCTCGGCCAGGGCGGTCCGCTCCGCCGCGTCGCGGAGCCGGGGCAGCAGCGCCAGCAGGACCCGGCCGAGGGCGGGCCGCAGCACCCGGTCGGGGGCCTGGCCGGCGAGGACCTCCAGCGCGGCCCGCGCCTCCCGAAGCGCCCCGGGGTCGTCGCGCAGCTCGGCGATGAGGGCGAGGGCCCGCACGCGCCGCAGGACGCAGTCCAGGCGCAGCCGCGGGTCGGCGCCGGAGAGGGCGGCCGCGGCGGCGAGCTCCAGTTCGGCGGCGTCCAGCAGTTCGGCGTCCGGGCGTTCGGCGAGGGCCCGCTCGTACAGCACCCGGCCGAGGAGGGCGCGGGCGGGCGCCGCGGCGAGCCCCCGCACGGCCCGTTCGGCTTCGGCGAGCAGCTCGGGGTCCCGCTGCCGGGCCCACAGCCGCAGCAGCACCTCGGCCAGCTCGCACTCCGCCTCGCCGGCGGTGTCCCCGGGCCCGGCGGGCGCCGCGACGGCGCGGCGCAGCACGGCGGCGGCCTCGTACAGGCCGCGCTCGGCGCCGCCGTCCGCGTCGTGCGCGGCGAGCCGGTCGCGGGCGGTGCGCACGGCCCAGGACCGCCGGGGCGGCGGGGCGGGCGGCTCCCGGTCGGCGGCGTCGTCCGGTACGGCCGGGCCGGGCAGGTAGCGGCGTACGACGCGGGCGGAGACCTCGGCGAAGGCCTGCGGCAGCCGGCCGGCGGGGACGCGCCCCTCCGGGTCGTCCTCGACGGCGGGCTCCCCGGTGAGCTGGGCGACCGCGAGGGCGGGGAAGTTGCGCACGCCGCGCCCGAAGTGTGCGAGGACGAACTCGGAGCAGTGCTTGAGCACGAGCGCGGCGTCGTCCCGGCCGAGCGGCCCGAGCAGCACGTCCTGCACGCCGGGCGTGAACTCGTACCACTGGCCGGGGGCGGGGCCGCGCCGCAGCAGCCCGCTGAGCAGGACTTCCGCGAGGTCGGACGGTTCGGAGTCGGGGAGCATGGTGCGCTGGACGAGCCGCATGACGGGCAGCGTCAGCGGCGCGGCCGACAGGTAGACGGCGAGCTGGACGGCGCGCGGCGAGGCGGCGGAGCGGAAGCGGCGCACCAGCTCCTCCGGCGGCCGCACGGCCCGCGGCGGGGGGACGGGCGCGGCGGGGTGGTCGGCGAGGACGCGGCCCACTTCGGCGGGGACGGGCCCGGTCCCGAGCCCGGCGACGAGGCGGGCCCAGGCGCCGAGGGCGGTGGCGTTCGGCGGCAGGACGGGCACGGCGAGCCCGCCGCCGGGCCGGCCGTGGCGCGGCGGCCGGTCGGGCCGGAAGCGGAGCCGGCCGGCGCCGCCCTCGATCCGGGCGAGGCTGCCCCGCTCGGTCGGCAGCCAGCTGCGGTTCCACAGCCGCTGCGGCAGCGGCTGGACGACGACGCAGGGGGTGCACTCGGCCCAGCGGTGCAGCAGCCGCTGCGCCTCCCCCTCGCGCCACAGGGCTCCGGCGCAGTCGGAGACGACCATGGTGAGGGCGCGGCCGCTGGGGTCGCGGAGCTGGTCGCCGGAGCGCAGCCGGGTGCCGGGGGCCGGCCCGCGGCCGAGGGCGGCCCGGCCGTCGGCGAGCCGGTGCAGGTGGTGGACCTGGACGTCGCGGAAGGCGCCGAGGCGTTCGCAGACGGTGCGGAGCTCCTCGAACATGTCCTGCCAGACGGCCATGGACGGGGAGGCGTCCATGACGAGGCGGACGGTGGCCTCGCGGCGGCTCTCGGGGCGCAGGACGGGGATGACGAGGCCGAGGGCGCGGGCGCTGGCCTCGGCGGTGGCCGGCTCGTCGAGGACGAGGCGGGCCGGCGGGCCGGGCGGGCGGTGCCGCTGGAGGGAGCGCAGGGCGCGCTGGATGTCGAGGATGCGGGGCAGGGCGGCCGCGCCGGGGACGCGTACGGGCACACCCGTGCCGGCGGGCAGCGCCGCGGCTTCCTCGGCGGCGCCGCTGACGCGGGCGGCGTAGAACCGCACCGGGTCCTCGGTGCCGGGGTCCGGCGGCGGGGGCTCCTCCTGCGGCGGCGGGGCCTCGCGGGGGCCGGGGCGGCGCAGGACGAGCGGTGTCGGCGGGCCGGCGGGGGTCGCGGGCGGGCCGATGCGGCCGGCGAGCCAGAGGGCGTCGGCCAGCTCCTCGGCGGAGGGGTCGAGCCCGGCGGCCCGCAGCAGCCGTGCCAGGTCCCGGATGGCGGGGGGCGCCGGGAGCGGTTGCTCGGCGGTGGGCATGGTCTCACCTCGGGCGGTCGAGGCGCTGGATGAGGAGGTCGGCGAGGTCTTCACGGGTCGGGGGGGCGGCGTAGTGGGTGAGGTAGATGGCGTTCAGGAGCTGGTCGGCGGCGACGAGTTCGGACTGGGAGCGGCTGAGGAACTCGCGGATGAGGTCGGCGCCGAGGCGGGCGGCGTCCTCGCCGAGGTGGGCGCGGACCATGGTGGCGAGGCGTTTCTCGCCGGGCTGGCCGAGTTTGAGCTGGATGCAGCGGCGCAGCAGGGCGGCGGGGAAGTCCCGTTCGCCGTTGCTGGTCAGGATGATGAAGGGGAAGGCCCGGCAGCGGATGCGGCCGTCGCGGACGGCGACCTTGGCGCCGTCGTCGGTGAGGACGTGCACCTCGGGCTCGGTCTCGGCGACGCGTTCGAGTTCGGGCAGGGTGAACTCGCCCTCCTCCAGGACGTTGAGGAGGTCGTTGGGGAGGTCGATGTCGCTCTTGTCGAGCTCGTCGATGAGCAGGACGCGGGGGCGGAGGGTGGGCAGCAGGGCGGTGCCGAGCGGCCCGAGCCGGATGTACTTGCCGATGCCGGGGGCGCCGCCGGGGTCGCCGCCGCCGGCGGCGATCTGGACGTCCTGGAGGCGGGCGATGGCGTCGTAGCGGTAGAGGCCCTCCTGGAGGGTGGTCCGCGAGACGACGGGCCAGCGCAGGACCCGGCCGAGTTTCAGCTCGTGGGCGACGGCGTGCGCGAGGGTGGACTTGCCGGTGCCGGGGTAGCCGGTGACGAGGAGCGGGCGGCGCAGGTAGAGGGCCGCGTTGATGGCTTCCAGCTCCTCCGGTTCGGGCCGGTGGAGCTCGGCGGCCTGCCGGTGGGCGCCGAGGCGCCGGGCGACGTTGCCGTCGGCGGAGCGGGCCGCCGCCGGCGCGTCGACGGGGGGACCGCCGTCGAAGTCCCGCCAGGGCGGCGGTTCGGGCAGGGCGTCGATCCCGTCGTGCGGTTCGCCGACGCCCCGGTAGATCAGCCATTCCTCGTTCACGTCTGTCCCCTCCCGCCCGTCACAGGTCCCCCTGGAGCGGCTCGTCCTCGGGCAGGGCGCGCGCCGGGTCGTCCCAGACGAGGGCCGTCCCGTCCGACCAGTACGCGTCCGGGTCCGCCCCGTGGGAGCGGGCCCGCAGCGCCTGGAGCCGCAGCGGCAGGGGCGCCCCGTGCCCCGCCTCGGTCAGCTCCTCGCGCAGCCCGCGGTGGAACGGCGCGCAGGACTCCCCCGGGTCCGCCGGGGGCCGCCGGGTGACCGCGACCCCGTATCCGGCCTCGCGGACCGCGTGCAGGGACCCGAGGGTGGGCTCCTGGTCGGCGGCCCGGCAGTGCACCGGCACGGTGTTGTCGGCGAGGCCGTCCAGCCAGGCCGGGGAGGGGCTGCGGGGCCGGCCGTGCGCGCAGTCGGCGCGCTCGTCGAGCAGCGGCCCGGTCTGGACGCGGCTCCAGCGGTCGGCCCGGCGGTGGGCGGCCTCCGGGTCGTGCGGCGGTCCGCCGGCGGCGTGCCCGCCGCTGCCGGCGGGGTAGCGCAGGACGACGGGCCGCTGGACGCCGAGGGGGACGCGGCCGGTGACGGTCCAGGTGTCGACGGGCAGCCCGAACAGTTCGGGGGCGACGGCCACTTCCAGGGCGGCGGGCGCCTCGTGGGTGTCGCAGCGCCGGAAGGCCTCGGCGAGGGAGTCGCGGAGCGCCTCGGGCAGGCCGGCGCGGGTGACGCGCACGCCGGAGCCGACGGGGGTGAGACGGCCGGGGTGGGCGGGCCCGGCGAGGACGGAGACCCGCCAGTCGTAGACGTCCTCCCAGCCGTGCGCCCACGCCTCCAGCAGGACGGACGGGCCCTGCGGCATGGCCTGCGCGGGCCGGCCGGGGCCGTGGGCGGGCCGGCCGGCGCGGGCGCGGCGGCGCCGCTCCCGCTCGGCGAGGCCCAGGTCGTGGCGTTCGCCGAGTTCGCGGCGCAGCGGCCGCCACAGCCGCTCGGCGGTGGCCCGCACCCAGTCCCACAGCTCCTCGTCGGCGCCGGGGGCGGGCGGCTCGCGGTGGTCGGCGACGCTGATGTCGGTGGCGTAGCGGAGCATGGCGGCGGCCTCACCGGTGCCGCCGGGCGGGTCGTGCAGCATGCCGAGGCCGTCGCGCCAGCTCAGCGGGGCCGGCAGGGCCGGATCGGGTTCCTCGCCGCGGGCCGCCTCGACGAGGGCGCGCACGGCCTCGGAGGAGCCGGGCGGGGGTAATTTCGGCGAGCAGCCCGCACAGGGTGGTGATCTCGGCGGGGGTGAGGCGGGGGCCGCCGTAGGGGTCGGCGGCGGGGAGTTCGCCGTGCACGTCGGTCCAGGTGCGGCGGCTGTCGAGGTCGCTGAGGTGCTCGTCGTAGTGGTACAGGTCGTGGGCCTGCATGACCCGGCGGTACAGGCCGATCTGCCCGGCGGCGTCCAGGGGCAGGGTGCGCAGCTGGACGACGGAGACGGCGAGCCCGCCGCCGCCGGTGTGCCGGCGGGCCTTGACGACGCCGACGACCTCGCCGCGGCCCAGGTCGACGACGGGCCCCCCGGACATGCCGGGCTCGATCTCGTCGTCGTCTCCGAGGCGGAGGGCGGCGCCGCCGGCGGCGGTGCCGCGCAGGCGGGTGGTGCGGCCGGTGATCTCGGGGATGCCGAGGTCCTCGGTGCAGCCGAAGTACGCGACCTCGTCCAGGCGGGGCCGGGCACGGTCGGTGAGCCGGACGCACGCGTGGGAGACGGGCGCGAGGACCCGTACGAGGGCCAGGTCGGGCAGGTCCCACAGGGCGTGCCGGGCGGGGCGGCGCTCCTCCAGCCGCTCGGGCAGGACGCACTCGACCCGGCCGGTGACGGTCCCGGTGGTGCGGGGGCCGGAGGAGAAGGTGATGCCGATCTCTCGTCCCACCAGCCGCACCGCAGCACCCCCTTCGCCCACGACGTGGGCACACGTCAGCACCCAGCCGGGGGCGACGAAGAAGCCGCTGCCCCAGGTCGGGTGGTTCCCCCGGTCTGCATACCCGCCGGGGGCGGGGTGGACGCGTACGGTGGCTGCCTGGACGAGGGGTTCGAGGAGTTCGTAGGCGCGCGCGGAGCCGCCGGTGCGCCGGTCCAGCATCCGCACCCCCTCACGTTCGGACGGCATTCCAGGCTAGCGCCGGTGCCGCAACGGGGGGAGGCCTTGCCCGGCCTGCGGATTATCCTGGCGGGAAACGTCCCCATGCACACCTTCATCACGCACGGAGCCCGACTTGTACTTCACCGATCGCGGCATCGAGGAGCTGGAGAAGCGGCGCGGCGAGGAGGAGGTCACCTTCGAGTGGCTGGCCGAGCAGCTGCGCACGTTCGTCGACCTCAACCCGGACTTCGAGGTCCCGGTGGAACGCCTGGCCACCTGGCTGGCCCGCCTGGACGACGAGGACGACGAGGACGAGTAGCCCCCGCCGGGACCTGCGCCGGCGCGGGCCACCCCCGCGCCCCCGGACACGCCCCCGCCCGCCGCCCGGAGCCTCCGACCGGCGGGCGCCGGCATGCGGGGGCGCGGGCAGCGCACGCTGCGCCTCCGCAGAAATGACCGAAATCGACCGCTGTCTGCACCGGCAGGTCGGACGCAGCACCGGTGAGTCGCGCCCTCCGGGCGGGGAGCACTCGGGCCGGGAGGGCGGAGGCCCGGCCGGGGCAACGGCCTTCTACCGCCCCGGGGAGCACACCCCGCACTGCACGTTGAGCGGCTCGCGGCTCTCGGGGTTCACCATGAGGGTGACCCCCGACCCGTGGGGACAGACCCGGCGCGGCCGCCCTGGCCGCCGCTCGACGTACGTCGCAGCCCACATCGCCATCGCCTCGCGGTACCGAGGGTCAAGCCAGGCATTCTCGCTCACCGCATCTCCCTCATCACGCACGGTTCGGTCCGACTGTAGGGCAAGGAGCCGTCAGGAAACCGGCGGTGCCGCACACCCCGACCCGCCCTCGGTGCACTCGGAGTGCATGCAGTCGCCGGCCCGGACCTCCGTGTCGGCCGGCGACCCCCACAGGTACGAGTCCGGCTGGTAGCCGGCCTCCCGGATGGCGTCCAGGGTGCGGTCGAGCGTGTCGGCGTCCCGACGGAGGGTCGCCGGTCCCTCGGGCCGGTGGTCCACGAAGCGGCCGATCGACGAGCAAAGGGACCGGTACATCGCCGTGTGGAGGATGAGCGCGTGCCAGCCGATGTCCACGGTCTTGGAGGGGCGCAGGTGCCGGCCCGCGGTCCGGGCGGCCGCTGCCACGAACTTGAGCGCCTCGTCGACGATCCTCTCGGCCAGCGCTTCGTCGATGCCGTCGTTGTCTCGCACCACGAGCTGCACGGCGCGGGCGAACCCCTCGCCGGAGAGCAGGTGGCGGGCGGACGTGACGAGGGCGGTGGGAGTTGCCATCATTCCTCCGGTCGCTGTGGTCGGGTGATGCGGCCCATCCCGGCCGGGGTCCTGGCAGATGCGCGGCCGGGGCGGGAGTTCAGAGGCGCCGGGGGCGCGGCTTCAGCGGTCGCAGCGGGGCGCGGTCGCAGGCGGGGTGCACCCATCCGTCCGGCCGGGCCCCGGACGCCGAGTGTCGGATGATCCGGATGCCCTCGCCGTGCACCGGCCGCTGACAGACGGCGCAGATCCGCCCAGTCGGAGTCATCGGCCGGCCGCCGGGGGAGGGCAGGAGCGGACATCCGCGTCGAGGAGCATGGCTCCCTCGTGGCCGGTGACCACGCCCCGGTAGACGGCGCCGGCCCCGAGGGCCTTCCCGCAGGCGACGCACGCCCGCCCGAGCGCCTGCTCGGCGGTCAGGTCCCAGAAGTCCTCGGGAAGCGGCGCCCTGTGGCACGGGGTGGGCTTAGGGGTCTCCATGGCGGCTCCCTGCAGGCGGTGTCAGCGGGTGGTGAAAGGAGCGTAGGATTCGCGCCTCGCCGGTCGAAGTGACTGCCGGTACGGGTACTTTGGAGACGGCGCGCAGGCTGGAGGGGCAGCATGTACAGCAACCCGAAGCGGACCCTGACCCATGGTCAGGGAGCGTCCCATCGCCCGCGTGGCGGCATCGTGTCCGGCTACATCTTTCGCGTCATCCGGAAGCAACTGGGCCACACCCAGGAGTCGCTGGCCGACGCCTTCCACGTGTCGCCCGACACCGTTGCCGGATGGGAATCGGGCCGACGGCCGCTGACCTCGCTGGCCGTCGGCCAGACGTTGGCGAACCGGCATCGCCTCATGCGCATGGGTGCGAGCGCTGCTCTTCTCCTCGCTCTTGAGAAGGCTGTGGAAGCAGATGTTCTCTTGGCGAGCGCGCTCGCCGACGACGAGCCGACAGGTGACAGCGCCTTGGGGTCATGGGTGATGCAGCGCGCCGTCGTCGAGGTGCTGGCTTGGCCGCTGACCGGGGTCACCCCCGAGCCGATGCGCGCTCTCCAGGCGCCGGCGAAGCCGCGACGCGGCCCCGCTCCCCACCGGCCTGAGCTGTCGGCGGACGACCGCCGCCGATTCTTCCGGCGCATGCGCCGGACTGCCGAAGAAGCAGGGCCCGGCCAGTTCCTCCTGCGCCGCCAGGCTCTCTACCTCGCCGGGTACGACGACGCCGCAGACACCGCGGAATGGGTGGCGCAGCACCAACGCGCAGAGCGGCCAGGAGACTGGCTCACCCAGTGGCTCACCTCCCGTTCCGTCGCCACCGTCGCCGCCCGGCAGGGAGACCGGGACCGGATGTCGCACTTCATCTCCACCGAGCTGGCCGACGAGATCGGCGAAGCCGCCAACCTCAGCTACTGGGCCTACTGGATCGGCGAGGTAGCGCACCCCGAGTTGTCGGACGACTTCATCGCCTCACCCGCCACCATGACCTGGCACGGGCACCGCCTGCTGCGACACCTCGTTACCGGGCTCTCTCCGCGGCACGGCTTCTTCGACCTCACCGTGCACACCCTGTGGGCACTGCTTGCCGCCCGCCCGGCACTTCTCCGCAGCCCCTCGGGCGCCGGACAGGCCCTCCGCGCGCAATTACCGGTGCTGTTGGATAGCACCACGGCATCGACGCGTGCGCGCCGAGAGCTGGAGGGTATCCGGTACGCGATCCGCCTCGCCGAGGCGTGAGAAGGAGACACAGGTGGCTGACGATCTGTCCGCGGTGGCGAGGTTCCTCTACGAAGCTGGCACCCTGAAGCACGCACGGCGCACAGGCTGGTGGATGGCCGGCATCAGGGACCCGGAAAGCGTCGCCGAACACTCCTGGCGCACCTCGCTCATCGCATCGCTCATCGCCAAGCTGGAGGGCGCCGACCCGGCCCGGGCTGCCCTCCTCGCGGTCTGGCATGACACCCAGGAGACCCGCACAGGGGACGTGAACCACCTCGGTAAGAGGTACGCCGCCGGCGCCGACCCCCAAGCCGTGACGGCCGACCAGTCTGCGGGCATGCCCGAGGTGCTGGCGTCGGCGATCCGGGAGCTGGTCGCCGAGTACGAGGCGAAGGACTCCCGGGAGGCGATCTGTGCGCGCGACGCCGACAAGCTGGAGTGCATGCTCCAGGGCATCGAGTACAAGGCCCGGGGCCACGAGGGCGCACAGCGGTGGATCGACAACAGCCGCGCCCGGCTGACGACCGAGACGGGGCAGCGGCTGGCAGACGAGCTCCTCGGGCAGGGCACCCTCGACTGGCTGCGGGCCGCCATGGGAGAGACGGGCTGAGCACGTCACTGGAACGCGAACGGCCCGGCCGCGTGAGCGGCCGGGCCGTCTGCATGCGCTCTGGCCGGCAGCGCAGCGGGAGCCGGCTCAGGCGGCCTTGGTCTCCCAGAAGATGCGGTCGATCTCGGCGATGAGGTCGAGGGCCTTCTGGCCGGTCGCGGGGTCGTTCGACGCCTTGGCGGCCGAGAGGGCCTTCAGGGTGTCGTTGACCAGGGTGTGCAGCTGCGGGTACTTCTCGAAGTGCGGCGGCTTGAAGTAGTCGCTCCACAGCACCGACACGTGGTGCTTGGCGAGCTCGGCCCGCTGCTCCTTGATGGTGATGGCCCGGGCGCGGAAGTCGGCGTCCTCGTTGGCCTGGTACTTCTCCTGGACGGCCTTGACCGACTCGGCCTCGATGCGGGCCTGGGCCGGGTCGTAGACGCCGCACGGCAGGTCGCAGTGGGCGGAGACCTTCGCCTTGGCGGCGAAGAGGCGGGAAAGCATGGAGATACTCCTCCTCGTGATCGTCTTCTCAAGGGCGAGATTACTCCGTGGGAGGGCGGATTTCGCGAGCGGCCCCTGAGGCTTGGGACAAAAGTCCGAGGGCGGGCGGCCGGGGGTGAGCGAACGTACGGGCCCGTGCGGCACCATGCCGTGGAGGGCTGCAGCGGGCGAGGAGGTCGGGCATGGCGGGCGGAAGGGGCACCCGGTTCGAGGTGCTGGAGGTGGCGGGGCCGTCGATGGTGCCGACGCTGCTGCACGGGGACCGGCTGGTCGTGCGGTACGGGGCCCCGGTCCGGCCGGGTGACGTGGTGGTGCTGCGCCACCCGTTCCAACAGGACCTGCTGGTGGTGAAGCGGGCGGTGGAGCGGCGCCGGGGCGGCTGGTGGGTGCTCGGGGACAACCCGTACAACCAGACCGGCGACAGCACCGACTACGGGACGGTGCCCGAGGAGCTGGTGCTGGCGACGGCCGTGCTGCGCTTCCGGCCGCGCCCGGCGGATCAGAGCTCGCTGAGGGCCCGGCTGTCCTGGGCGGTGTCCGCGCTGCGGCCGCTGCGGGCGGACGCCTCGGCTTCGAGGCGCTTGCGGGCACGGTAGGCGGCCACGTTCGCCCGGGTGGCGCAGCGGTCGGAGCAGTAGCGCCGGGACCGGTTGGTGGACGTGTCGAGGTAGGCGTTGCGGCAGGGCGGGGCCTGGCAGAGGCCGAGCCGGTCGGGGCCGTGCTCGGTGAGGTGGAAGGCCAGCCCGAAGGAGGCGATGGCCGCGTAGCCGGCGGAGGCGTTCGAGGGGTGGTCGGCGAGGTGGATGTGCCAGTCGGGGCGGCCCTCGTCGTCGAGGTACTGGTGGCCGGAGACCTGCGGGCTGACCGGGAACTCCATCAGCAGCGAGTTCAGCAGGTCGACGGCGAGGACGTGGTCGCCGCCGTCCGCGGCCTCGAAGACGGCGCGCAGCCGGCCCCGGACGTTGCGGAAGCGCGTCACGTCGGTGTCGGTGACCCGGCGCGCCATCTGGACGCTCTCGCCGAAGAGGGCGCGGACGGCCTCGACCGAGGTCAGGGCGTCCTTGTTGCGGGCCGGCTCCTCGGTGTTGACCAGGCGCACGGCATAGTCCGAGTAATGGGCCAGTTCCACTTGTAGTCCTTACGGATGCGGATTAGGGTTCGCAGTAACGGTCGATACTGATTCGAGGGTATTACGGAACGGGGCGGAGGGGTTCGCGATGGCAGAGGCTGAGGCCACCACCGACTGGCAGGCCTGGCAGGACAGCTGGGACCGGCAGCAGGAGTGGTACATGCCCGACCGCGAGGAGCGGTTCCGGGTGATGCTCGACATGCTGGAGGCTCTGGCGGGCCCCACCCCCAGGGTGCTGGATCTGGCGTGCGGTACGGGAAGTATCACGGACCGCGTCCTCAAGCGGTTCCCGGGAGCGACGAGCACGGGCGTGGACCTGGACCCGGCGCTGCTGACGATCGCGCGGGGCCACTTCGCGGGCGATTCCCGGGTCTCCTTCGTCACCGCCGACCTGAAGGACCCGCAATGGACCGCGGCGCTCCCCCACGACCGCTACGACGCCGTCCTGACGGCCACGGCCCTGCACTGGCTGCACAGCCCGCAGCTGGCGGTGCTCTACCGGCAGCTGGCGCCGCTGCTGCCCGAGGGCGGCGTCTTCATGAACGCCGACCACATGCCCGACCCCTCGACCCCGCGGATCAACGCGGCCGAGCGCGCCCACCGGCACGCCGGCATGGACCGCGCCAAGGCGGCGGGCGTGCCGGACTGGGCCGAGTGGTGGGCCCTGGCGGCCGCCGACCCGGTGCTGGCCGAGCCGACGAAGCGCCGCTTCGAGATCTACGGCGAGCACGCCGACGGGGACACCCCGGACGCGGCCTGGCACGCACGGGCGCTGCGCGAGGCGGGTTTCGCGGAGGCGCGGACGGTGTGGTGCTCGCCGTCCGACGCGCTGGTCCTCGGTCTGAAGTAGGACCTTCCGCAGGCCTTCGTAGGAACATGAGAAAAGCAGCGCTCCGCGCGCACGCGGGAGGGGCGGCACGGTGACCGTGCCGCCCCTCCCGGATATCCGCCCCGCGCTCAGAGCACCTTGGACAGGAACGCCTTCGTCCGGTCGTGCTGCGGGTTGCCGAGGACGTCGCGCGGGTGGCCGGACTCGACCACGACGCCGCCGTCCATGAACACGAGGTTGTCGCCGACCTCGCGGGCGAAGCCCATCTCGTGCGTGACCACGACCATGGTCATGCCCGACTCGGCCAGGTCCCGCATGACGTCGAGGACGTCGCCGACGAGCTCCGGGTCGAGGGCCGAGGTCGGCTCGTCGAAGAGCATCAGCTTCGGCTCCATCGCCAGCGCGCGGGCGATCGCCACGCGCTGCTGCTGGCCGCCGGACAGCTGGGAGGGGTAGTTCCCTCCCTTGTCGCCGAGGCCGACGCGGTCGAGCAGCTTGATGGCGCGCTCGCGGGCCACCGCCTTGGACTCGCGCTTGACCATGACCGGCGCTTCCATGACGTTCTCGATGGCCGTCATGTGGGGGAAGAGGTTGAAGCGCTGGAAGACCATGCCGATGTCCCGGCGCTGGGCCGCGACCTCGCTGTCCTTCAGCTCGTAGAGCTTGTCGCCCTTCTGGCGGTAGCCGACCAGCTGGCCGTCGACGTACAGCTTGCCGCCGTTGACCTTCTCCAGGTGGTTGATGCACCGCAGGAAGGTCGACTTGCCGGAGCCGGAGGGCCCGATGAGGCAGAACACCTCGCGCGGGGCGACCTCCAGGTCGATGCCCTTGAGGATGTGCGCGGCGCCGTAGGACTTGTGGACGCCCTCGGCCTTGACCATGGCAGTCGTCATCAGGCCACCGCCTTCCGGTTCGAGAGGCGGGTCAGGTTCGCCTTGAGCTTCTGGAGCGGCGTGGGCGGCAGGGTGCGCAGCGCACCGCGGGCGTAGTGCCGCTCCAGGTAGTACTGGCCGATCGAGAAGATGCTGGTCAGGACCAGGTACCAGATCGACGCGACGAAGAACATCTCCATGACCGCGAACGAGGTGGACGCGATGTCCTGGGCCGCGCGCAGCAGGTCGAAGTACTGCACGGCGACGACCAGCGACGAGGTCTTGAGCATGTTGATGAACTCGTTGCCCGTCGGCGGGACGATCACGCGCATGGCCTGCGGGAGGACGACGCGGCGCATGGTCTGCGTCTGGGTCATGCCGAGGGCGTGCGAGGCCTCGGTCTGGCCCTCGTCGACGGACTGGATGCCGGCGCGGACGATCTCCGCCATGTACGCGCCCTCGTTCAGGCCGAGGCCCAGCAGGGCGGCCAGGAACGGCGTCATGACCTGGGTCATCTCGTCCTTGTAGAACCCGAGGTTCAGGATCGGGAAAATCAGGGCGAGGTTGAACCAGATGAGGAGCTGGACGTACACGGGGGTGCCGCGGAAGAACCAGATGTAGAACCAGGCGATGGTGCTGGTCACGGGGTTCTTCGAGAGCCGCATGACCGCGAAGAGGACACCGAGGACCAGACCCAGCGCCATGGAGGCGATGCTGATCCAGATGGTGTTGCCCAGACCCCGGAGGATCGTCGGGTCGAACATCTTCTCGGGCACGGTGGCCCAGCGCACGTTGCCCTGGGAGAAGGCGTAGGCGAGCGCGGCGGCGAGCGCGAGGACGACCACGGCGCTGATCCACCGGCCGTAGTGGCGCACCGGGATGGCGCGGATCGCCTCGGGGGGGACGGCCCCGGCCGGCGGGGTGTCCGCCGGGCCGGAGGCCTTGTCGAGCTTGTCAGTCACAGTGACTGCCCTTCAGTGGTGCAAGGAAGACGAAGTACGAGGGGAGTACTCCGGGTAGGTCACTGGCCGGCGTTGATCTTGGCTTCGGTCACGGCGCCGGAGCCGGCGTTCCACTTGTCGAGGGCGGCCTTGTAGGTGCCGTCCTTGATGATCGCGTCCAGCGCCTGCTGGAGGGCGTCGCGGAGCTCGGTGTTCTTCTTGTCGACGGCGATGCCGAAGAAGCCGGCGTCCGTCGGGTTGGCGATGGCCTCGAAGTCGTTGCCGCCGCCCGCGGTCTTCGCGATGTACGCGGCGACCGGCGAGTCGTTCAGGTCGGCGACGGCGCCGCCGGCCTTGACGCGGGTCTGGGCCTCGGCGTCGGTCGGGAAGGACTCGACGGTGAGCTCGCCCTTGCCGTCCTTCTTGCACTTCTCGGCTTGGTCCTTGGCGGACTGCTCGTAGGTGGTGCCGCGCTGGACGGCCACCTTCTTGCCGCACAGGTCGTCGAGGGTCTTGATGCCCTCCGGGTTGCCCTTCTTGACCAGGATGCCGGTGGAGGCCTGGAAGTAGTCGACGAAGTCGACGCCCGCACCGGTCTTGTTGCCTTTGTCGTCCAGGCCGTCCTGGCGGGCCTTGGTGTCGGTCAGCGAGGACATGACCACGTCGCTGCGGCCCGTCTGCATGCTGCCGATCAGGGTGTCGAAGGTGCCGGACTCGAACTTGAACTCCACGCCCAGCTGCTTGGCCAGGGCCGCGGCGACGTCCGGGTCGACGCCGACGATCTTGCCACCCTCGGTGAACTCCATCGGCGCGTAAGTGGCGTCGGTGCCGACCTTGATGACGCCGGCGTCCTGGATCTTCTTCGGCAGCTTGGAGAACAGCGGCGCGCTGCTGTTGGCCGCCTGGCCCGACGGCGTCGTCGAACCCTTGTCGGTCTGGTCGCCGCAACCGGTCAGGATCAGGGCGCCGGAGACCGCGATCGCTGCGACCGCGGCGATCCGGGACCGGGCGGCGGTCGTACGACGGGTGGTGCTTGCGGTCATGAGCAGGTTCCTCCGGCTGAGCAGGGAAAAACAAGCGAGGACGGGTCGGGCACGCACCTTCGAGTGTCGCGACCTCGTGCGGTTACGGCATCTTGCCATTCGGACTGACGCATTCAGGCAGTTCGTCAGGTCAAAATCGGATAACGGGTGCCCCGAAGTGCCCACCATGACTGCGGAGCGGACGGCGATGCGCCGAAGGAACAGCTGTGACCTGGCCTTTTTGACGGATTATTTACGGAGCGTCTCGGCCGTTGGACCGAGCTCTTTGGACCTTTCGCCGAAAACCGGACAAGAGGCATCCAGTCCAGCCGGAATCGACTCGTCTGGGTGACTGTTCTTCGGGTACAACGGATCCTTACACCCCTCATCCGGGGCTCAGGGCGCGCGTGCGGCGCGCCCCGCGCGTTCGAACCTCCCCTTCGCGGAGGCGGTCCAACCGCCGATGCGGAGTACGGACGCGGTGCCCGCCCACCCCTTAACCAGGAGTGGCCAACCCTCAATGATTCAAAGACTTAAGGGGTCTAGAACAGTGGCAGCGGAGATCGTCAATCCTCGCAGCGACAGCGTTACGGACAACAACCCGGACGCGGTGTTCGCACTGCACCGGGGCGGCAAGATGGCCATTCAGGCCACGGTGCCGGTCCAGAACAAGGACGACCTGTCCCTCGCCTACACGCCCGGCGTGGCGAAGGTCTGCACCGCGATCGCGGAGCAGCCCGAGCTGGTGAACGAGTACACCTGGAAGTCCAACGTGGTCGCGGTCGTCACCGACGGCACGGCCGTGCTCGGACTCGGTGACATCGGTCCCGAGGCCTCCCTTCCCGTGATGGAAGGCAAGGCCATCCTCTTCAAGCAGTTCGGCGGTGTCGACGCGGTCCCGATCGCGCTCGCCACCAAGGACACGGACGAGATCGTCGAGACCGTGGTCCGGCTCGCCCCCTCCTTCGGCGGGGTGAACCTGGAGGACATCTCCGCCCCCCGCTGCTTCGAGATCGAGCGGCGCCTCCAGGAGGCCCTCGACATCCCGATCTTCCACGACGACCAGCACGGCACGGCCATCGTGTCGCTGGCCGCCCTGCGCAACGCCGCGAAGCTCACCGGGCGCACGCTCGGCGACCTGCGCGCCGTGATCTCGGGCTCCGGTGCGGCGGGCATCGCCATCGCCAAGATCCTCGTGGACGCCGGCATCGGCGACGTGTGCGTCACCGACCGCAAGGGCGTGGTCCACGCGGGCCGCACGGACCTGACGGACGTGAAGGCGGAGATCGCCGCCCTGACGAACAAGTCGGGCCTGACCGGCTCCCTGGAGGCGGCCCTCGCCGGCGCGGACGTCTTCATCGGCGTCTCGGGCGGCACCGTGGCCGAGGAGGCCGTCGCCTCCATGGCGAAGGACTCCTTCGTCTTCGCCATGGCCAACCCGAACCCGGAGGTCCACCCGGAGGTCGCGCACAAGTACGCGGCCGTCGTGGCGACGGGCCGCTCGGACTTCCCGAACCAGATCAACAACGTGCTGGCGTTCCCGGGCATCTTCGCGGGCGCCCTGAAGGTCCGCGCCAGCCGGATCACCGAGGGCATGAAGATCGCCGCCGCCGACGCCATCGCGGGCGTCGTGGGCGACGAGCTCGCGGCCGACTACGTGATCCCGTCGCCGTTCGACGAGCGCGTCGCCGAGGCCGTCGCGGCCGCGGTGGCCGCCGCCGCCAAGGCCGACGGGGTGGCCCGCCTGGGCTGACCGCCGCACTGCGCGTGGAGGGGCCCGGCCGGATCGGATCCGGCCGGGCCCCTCCACGTGTGCGCCCGCCCGCGGCGTGCACCCTCCCCGCCCCCGAACGGGGAGGGGTCGCACCGCGTCGGCGAGTCGTTCGAGGGACCGCCGCGCGGGCCTCGGACATCTCGGAGCAGACGCGCCCGAAATGACAGGCTCATGACGAGCTCGGCCGCGTCGGGCTGAATACTACCGGCCCAAATGGCGCGATCTCGCCATTCCGCTTAGTGTCCGAAATCCGTCAAGACCGCAGGTACAGCGTGTAGTTGGGCATGCGACAGACAGTTCCGTTCCGGCGCGGGCGCCCTCTTTCGGAAGGACGCCGCCACTCCCCCGAACGGTTCCCGCCCACGCCGTATGGGTCCCCCCGGCGACCTCGGCGGTCCCCCTCCGGCGCCCGCGGCAGGTGCGACGAAGGCCTCACCCGCGATGTGCCGACAGGGCTGGTACCGCCGCCTACCGGGCGGTAGCGTCGCGGCATGTTCGCTGCCTACGCCGCCCGTATCGACCGTGACCAGCCGCTGAGCGGCCTCGAGCTGGGCGAGCGCCCGGCTCCGGCGGCCCGCCCCGGCTGGGTGACCGTGAACGTCAAGGCCGCCTCCCTCAACCACCACGACCTCTGGTCGCTGCGCGGGGTCGGCCTCGGCGAGGACAAGCTCCCGATGATCCTCGGCTGCGACGCAGCCGGCATCGACCAGGACGGCAACGAGGTCGTCCTGCACTCGGTGATCGGCCAGAGCGGCCACGGCGTCGGCCCGGACGAGCCCCGCTCCATCCTGACGGAGCGCTACCAGGGCACGTTCGCCGAGCAGGTGTCCGTCCCCGCCTGGAACGTGCTGCGCAAGCCCGCCGAGCTCTCCTTCGAGGAGGCCGCCTGCCTGCCCACGGCCTGGCTGACGGCGTACCGGATGCTCTTCACCAACGCGGGCGTCCGGCCCGGCGACTCGGTCCTCGTGCAGGGGGCCGGCGGCGGCGTCGCGACCGCCGCCATCGCACTGGGCAAGGCCGCCGGGCTCCGCGTGTACGCGACCAGCCGGGACGAGGCCAAGCGCAAGCGGGCCGTCGAACTCGGCGCCGCGGAAGCCTTCGAACCGGGCGCCCGCCTGCCGCACCGGGTCGACGCGGTCATCGAGACCGTCGGCGCGGCCACCTGGTCCCACTCGGTCAAGTCGCTGCGCCCCGGGGGCACCCTCGTCATCTCCGGCGCCACCAGCGGCGACCGCCCCGCGCACGCGGAGCTCACCCGGATCTTCTTCCTGGAGCTCAAGGTGGTCGGCTCGACGATGGGCTCGAAGGACGAGCTGGAGGACCTGCTGTCGTTCTGCGCGGCGACGGGACTGCGGCCCGTGATCGACGAGGTGCTGCCGCTGGACCGGGCCCGCGAGGGCTTCGAGAAGCTGGCGGCCGGCGACCTGTTCGGCAAGGTCGTGCTGACGGTGTAGTCCGCAGGCGGTGCCTGCCGACCCGCCCCGCCCGCCGGTGCGGCGGAGGGGGCGGGGCTGGTGGGGCGGGCGGGGCGTCAGCGGGAGGGCTTCAGGGCCGCCGCGATGCCGGCGGCGGCCGCCGCCAGGTGGGCGTGCGCCTCCTCCAGCTGGGCCGCGGTGACGCCGTGGTCGCGGGCGGCGTCGCGGACGCCGTCGCGGAAGCGGTCCAACAGCCGGTCCAGGTCGCGCACCGGATCGCCGGTGCGCGGCACGTCCGCCGCCCAGTCGGCGGCCTCCGGAGCCGGGGCGCCCCCACCGGCCGTACGGGTGCCCCCGCCCGCGCCGGCGGCACCGCCCGCACCGCCGCCGCCGCCGCCGAGCCAGCTGCCGGCCAGGCTGCCCAGCATTCCGCCGGACTTCGCGAGCTGCTCCTGGAGCTGCGCCGCGAGCCGGGAGACCTCCTCGCGGGCCCGCTCCTGCGCCTCCTTGGCCTGGCGGCGCGCCTGCTGCGCCTCCTCCCGGGCGCGGCGGCTCTCGTCCTTGGCGCGGCGGGCCTGCTCCTTCCACTCGTGGCGGGCCCGGCGCATCTCCTCCTTCGCGGCCTTCCAGGACTCGTCCTCGACGCGGGTCTGCGTCGCGGAGGCCTCGGCCAGCATCTCCCGGCGCAGCGCCCCGGCCGCGCCGCGCACGTCGTCGCGGATCTCCGCGGCCAGCTCGGAGACCGACTCGCGGATCTCCAGCTCCAGGTCGGCGAGCTCGCCGCCCCGCCCGGCCAGTTCGGCGCGCCCGGCGTCGGTGATGGAGTACACCTTCCGCCCGCCCTCGGTGGCGTGCGTGACGAGGCCCTCGGCCTCCAGCTTGGCCAGGCGCGGGTAGACCGTGCCCGCGGAGGGGGCGTACAGGCCCTGGAAGCGCTCCTCCAGCAGGCGGATCACCTCGTAGCCGTGGCGCGGCGCCTCGTCCAGCAGCTTGAGCAGGTAGAGGCGGAGTCGGCCGTGGGCGAAGACGGGCGGCATGTCAGAGCACCTTCTTGTCGAGCGCGAGAGGGGCGGCCGGCGCGTCCCCGGCCGGGCGGCGCAGCAGGGCGATGGAGCCGGAGACGGTGGTGGCGCGCAGGCTCCCGCTGCCCGCCCCCAGCTTGCCGGTGATGCGCTTGGCGCCCATCTGGCCGGAGACGTGGAGCTCGTCGAAGCCGTTGGAGATGCCGCCGGTCGCGGTGTTGGCCTCGACGCGGGCGTCCGCGGGGTGCGGCAGGCGGACCGCGACCTGCCCGGAGACGGAGTTCAGCGCGACGTCGAGGCTGCCGGCGGGGTCCAGGTCGATCAGCATGTCGCCGCTGACCGAGTCGGCCCGTACGCGCCCGGCGGCGCCGTCGACCACGGTGAGGCCGCCGGAGACCGTGCGGAAGCCGAGCTCTCCGGTGACGGACTGCGCCTCCACGCTCCCGGAGACGGTGTGCGCCTTGACCGCGCCGGACAGCCGGACCAGCGTCAGGTCGCCGGAGACGGTGTTGGCGTCCACGTCCCCCGCGATGCCGGAGACGACGGCGCCGGCGCCGAGCGCGGCGACGCGGACGCGGGTGCCGGCCGGGACGGTGAGCGTGGCGGTGGCGCTGCGCTCCCAGGCCTTGCGGCCCTCGGCCGGGCCGGACCAGGCCTTCCACGGCTTGCTCTCGAACCACTCGCGCAGGCCCTGCGCCCCGTTCCAGGGCAGGTCCTCGTAGGAGACGGTGAGGGTGCCGCCCTCCTGGACGACGTACAGGGGCGGGCCGTCGACCGCGGCGACCTCCAGGCGGGCCGGGCCCTCGTCGGCCACGACGTTGACCGTTCCGCCGGCGATGCGGACCCGCAGCTCGGTCACCGGGGCGTCGAAGGCGATCTTCTGCGGCTCCCCCACCGACCACGTCTTCTGCTCTGCCATGGTGCTGGCCCTCCTCGGCACATGCGACGGCACGCAACATATCGCGTCTTCCTCCAACACGATATATCGCGGATTTTCGAAGTCAAGGGCATGGCGGGGCCGCGGCCGGGACCGGGCGGGCGGGAAGGAGTCGGTCCGCGCGGCGGACCGGCGGGGAAAGGGCCGGGGCTAGGAGGCGGCGAGCAGGGGGCTCGCATGGCGGTGCAGCCAGGCCCGGTACACGGGCGAGGTGTGGGCCGCCTCCAGATAGGCGGCGCGGAGGTCCTCGAAGGCCTCGGGGTGTTCGCCGGGCCGTGTCGCCAGCAGCAGGCGCACGGCGAGGGGGTCGCCGGCCAGCGGGCGGATGGCCATGTCGGCGCGGGGCCCGGAGGTGGGCTGGCAGGGGGCGACGGCCTCACCGGAGACGATCAGCGAGGCGGCGGTGTGGTAGTCGGCGTGCAGCACGGGCGGATCGAGTTCGGCTGCGGCGAACACCCGGCGCAGGCCGTCCCATTCGCCGTCGACGGAGGGGTCGACGGTCCACCGGTCGCCGGCCAGGTCCCGCAGGTCGACCACGCTCCGGCGGGCCGCGGGATGGTCCAGGGACATCGAGACGAACTGCGGCTCCCGCTCCACGAGGACCCGTAACTCCAGCCCCGGGGGGACCCGCAGCGGGCTGCCCTCCACCTCGTGCACGAACGCGACGTCCAGCTGGCCCGAAGCGACCATCCGCAGCAGGGCGTTGGGCGAGACGTCGACGAAGAGGGAGGTCTCGGTCTCCGGCCACCGGCGGTGCAGCCGCCGCAGCCAGCCCGGCAGGGCGCGGCTGGCGGTGGAGCCGAGGCGGAGCCGCGGGCCGCTCGCCATCGCGCGGGCCTCGGCGACGAGGGCGGCCATCCCGTCGAGCAGGGGGCGGGCACGGCCGAGGACGCTGCGCCCGAAGGGGGTGGGCCGGCAGCCGGTGCGCTCGCGCAGGAACAGCTCGCCGTCCAGGGCGCGTTCGATGCGGCGCAGCTGGGTCGTCAGGGAGGGCTGGCTCACGCCGAGCTGCCGGGCGGCCTTGTGCAGGCTGCCGGCGTCGGCGATGGCGCAGAGCGCGCGCAGGTGCCTCACCTCGAGCTCCATGGACCGAGGGTAGGTCGGCCACGGCGCACTTCACCAGCCACTGATACCCCCTCGAATCCCGCCATTCTCACGGAAGTCGACCCGCCGAAACCTTCCGATAGGACGGTGTTATCGGGGGCTGACATCATCCGCGGACCCGGCTTGCTCCCGCAGACTCCGGTACCGAACGACCCACCCCCCACCGGATTTTCGAGTAGGAGCACCCCACATGCGCCACTCCCGCATATCCCGCAAGACCCTGCTGGCAGCCGCCGCCGGCCTCGGTCTCGCCACCGCGCTCGGCGTCGTCCCCAACGCCGGCGCCGCCCCCGTCCCCGCCGGCAACGCCGCGTCGTACGCCGCCTACGAGCGCTCGCAGGAGAACCAGGCCGCCACCAAGGCCTTCTTCGAGGCCGTGCAGCGCTCGGTCGCCGAGCAGCGGGCCGCGAACCCCGGCGCCGCCGTGGTCACGGTCACGTACAACACCCGCAACGCGCCGAGCTTCCGCACCCAGATCGCCCGCTCCACGCAGATCTGGAACAGCTCGGTGACGAACGTCCGCCTCCAGGAGGTCTCCACCGGCGGCAGCTTCTCCTACCGCGAGGGCAACGACCCGCGCGGCTCCTACGCGAGCACGGACGGGCACGGCCGCGGCTACATCTTCCTCGACTACCGGCAGAACCAGCAGTACAACTCCACGCGCGTGACCTCGCACGAGACGGGCCACGTGCTGGGCCTGCCCGACCACTACTCGGGCCCCTGCTCCGAGCTGATGTCGGGCGGCGGCCCGGGCACCTCCTGCACCAACGCCACCCCGAACAGCGCCGAGCGGACCCGGGTGAACCAGCTGTGGGCCAACGGCTTCGCGGCCTCGGGCCTGGACGCCAAGGGCTGAGCGTCCCAGGGCTGCGCGCCTCCCTGCACTGGGCGCGGTGAACACGGCCCCGCCCCCGGAATCCTTCCGGGGGCGGGGCCCCTCGCGCTCCGGGCCGGCCGCACGGCGCCGCGGACCCGCGGGGTTCGGCCGGGGTCAGGGGGCCGGGCCCTCCTCGGCGGCGTACTCCGGGCAGCCCGGGTTGCGGCAGGGACCCGGCATCCATTCGGGGACGAAGACCCCCAGGGCCTTGCGGCGCCTCAGGACCGTGTCGACGGGGCGCCCGCAGGCCGGGCAGTGGTGCTGCTCGTGCTCGGACTGCGGTGCGACCACCGGGGGCGCGGGCGGGGGGCGCCGGTGGGAGTGTCGGTGTTCGGCGGCCATACCTCCACGGTAGGCCGGTTCCGTCCGTTCGGCCGGTTCCGGGGCGCGCGCGTGCCCGCCGGGCGACGGCTCAGGCGTACGGGGCGGCGCCCCACCCGGCCGTCCCCGCCGGGTCAGGCCTCCGGCCCGGCCACCGGCTGGGGCTTTCGCCACATCGGCCACATCGGCGGTCCGTCCGGCAGCTGCACGGCCTCGCCGGTGAACTCCCAGCCGAGCCGCTCGTACAGCCGCCGGCTCCGCTCGCTGCTCGCCTCCAGGTACGCGGGCACGCCCTCCCGGTCGCACCGCTCCAGCACCGGCCGCATCAGGGCGGTCCCCAGCCCCTCGCCCTGCCGGCCCGGGGCCACCGCGATCATCAGCAGGTACTCGTGCTCCTCGGACGTCGGGTGAACGGCGCCGGTGAGCCGGCCGACCAGCTCGCACCGCTCGTTGTCCGGGTCGGCGACGGCGCGCATCAGGGCCGGTACGTCGTCCTCCGGGCCGCCCTCCGCGGGGGCGCCCGCGGGGACGCGCAGCCACAGTGCGGCGGCGGACCCGTCGGCCGCGTAGTCGATCCGCCCCTCGGCGAGGGCGACGTCCACGAAGACGCCGAGGAACTTCCCGTGGACGGCGGCCCGGTGCGCGGCGTCGGGAAAGACCCAGCAGCTCACCGGGTCGTCGCGGAAGGCCTCGTCGAGCAGCCGCGCCACCGCGTCGCGGTCCGTCCCGTCCGCCTGCCGTATCTCCAGAACCACTGGGCACACCCTTCAGCCGCGTGTCAACAACCGCCAGCGATCCTAGAGTTGGGCCACCACGGCGGAAAGCCCTGTTCCGGCACCATGCAGTGCCGGAACAGGGCTTGCGCTCACGCGTTCAGCGGGTACGGCGCGTGACGAACTCCGCCAGCGCCAGCAGCCCTCCCGCCGCCCCCAGGTCGGGCACGGCCCGGGACAGCTGCTGCACGGCCCGGCCCATCCGGTCCGCGGCATGGGCCTGCGCCCAGTCCCGCCCGCCGGCCCGCTCCACCGCGTCGGCTGCGCGGCGTACGTCCTCCCCCTCCATCGGGCCCGCGTACAGGGCGGCGAGCTCCTCGCCCGCCGCGGTGCCCGAGGTGAGGGCGGCCACGACGGGCAGGGACTTCTTGCGGGCGAGCAGGTCGGCACCGGCCGGCTTGCCGGTGTGCCCGGGATCGCCCCAGATGCCGATCAGGTCGTCGATCAGCTGGAAGGCCAGGCCGGCCTCGCGGCCGAAGGCGTCCATCGCGTCGACCTCGTCCTCCCCGGCGCCCGCGTACAGGGCGCCGAGTGCGCAGGAGCAGCCGAGCAGGGCCCCGGTCTTGGCCGTCGCCATGACCAGGCACTCCTCCAGCGGGACCTGCGGCCGCTGCTCGAAGGCGCAGTCGGCCTGCTGCCCGGCGCACAGCTCGACGATGCAGGCCGAGAGGCGGGCGGAGGCCGCCGCCGAGGCGGGGTGCGGGTCCTCCGCGAGCAGCCGCAGGGCGAGCGCCATCATGGCGTCGCCGGTGATGATCGCGTCCGGGGTCCCGAACACCGTCCAGGCCGTCGGCCGGCCGCGGCGCGTGGCGTCCCGGTCGATGACGTCGTCGTGCAGCAGCGTGAAGTTGTGGGCCAGCTCGACGGCGACCGCCGCCCGGGCCGCCGCATCGGCCGCGGCTGCCGCGGCCGCGCCGTCCGGACCGGCGAGAGCGCCCGCGGCGGCGAGCACCAGGGCCGGCCGGATGGCCTTGCCCGCGCCCCCCGCCGCCGCGGTGCCGTCCGCGGCCTCCCAGCCGAAGTGGTACATCGCCACGCGCCGCATCGGGCCGGGCAGGCTCCCGACCGCGCGGCGCAGCAGCGGATCGACCGCTTCCCTCGCCCGCTCCAGCAGGGCCGCGGCCTCCTGCCCCTCGCCGGCCGCGACCGCCTCAGTGGCGCCCATGGGTGCCCCCTCCCCCGGTGCTCGCCGCCACGCCGCTCAGGCGCGGCGGGCGATCTCGACGTTCTCCAGGACTCCCAGCGCGTCCGGTACGAGCACCGCCGCGGAGAAGTAGGCCGTGACGAGGTACGAGATGATCGCCTGCTCGCTGATGCCCATGAACCGCACGGACGTGCTCGGCTCGATCTCGTCCGGGATGCCCGTCTGGTGCAGGCCGATGACGCCGGACTCCTCCTCGCCGGTGCGCATGCACAGGATGGACGTGGTGCGGGCGTCGCTGATCGGGATCTTGTTGCAGGGGAAGATCGGCACGCCGCGCCAGGTCATCACGCGGGTCCCCTCCACGTCCACGGTGTCCGGGTACAGGCCGCGCCTGTTGCACTCGCGGCCGAAGGCGGCGATGGCCTCCGGGTGGGCGAGGAACAGCCGGGAGCCGCGCCGCATGCTGAGCAGCCGGTCCATGTCGTCGGGGGTGGGTGCGCCCTCGTACGGCTGGATGCGCTGGTCGTACTCGGCGTTGTGGAGCAGCCCGAACTCCGGGTTGTTGACCAGCTCGTGCTCCTGGCGCTCGCGCAGCGCCTCGACCGTCAGCCGCAGCTGCTGCTCGGTCTGGTTCATCGGCTGGTTGTAGAGGTCGGCGACGCGGGTGTGCACCCGCAGGACGGTCTGCGCGAGGGAGAGCTCGTATTCGCGGGGGCTGGGCTCGTAGTCGACGAACGTGCCGGGCAGGGTGGGCTCGCCGCGGTGGCCGGCGGAGAGGTCGATGGCGGCCTCGCCGTGGTCGTTGGCGGGTCGGGCGGGTGCGGAGCGTACGGCGTCCAGGTGCGCGCGGAGCGAGTCGGCGCGGTCGGCGAGCATCCGGAAGTCCTGGGCGGAGAGGACGAGCGCGGTCCCGGAGGTGACGGCGCGGGCGGTGTACTCCCAGATCGCGTCGTCGTCGACGAGGCAGTCGTCGCCGAAGTAGGCGCCGTCGGCGACGGTCCGCAGGACCGCGTCCTCGCCGTACGGACCGGGGCCGACCTGCTCGACGCGGCCGTGGGCGAGCAGGAAGACCCGGTCGGCGGCGCTGCCGAAGGAGGTCAGCTCCTGCCCGGCCTCGAAGTCGACCTGGCGGCACCGCTGGGCGAGCTCGGCCAGGACCTCCTCGTCCCCGTACGTGCGCAGCAGCGGGAGCTCGCCGAGCTCGGCGGGGATGACCTCGACCCGGGAGCCGGTCTTGACGAACTCCACGCGCCCGTCGCCCACCGCGTAGCTGAGGCGGCGGTTGACCCGGTAGGTGCCGCCCTGCACGGACACCCAGGGGAGCGTCTTCAGGAGCCACCGGGAGGTGATCTCCTGCATCTGCGGCACGGACTTGGTCGTGGTCGCCAAGTTCCGCGCGGCCGATGGGGCAAGACTCCGCTGGGGAGTCGCGGCCACGGTTTCGGAACCCGCCTGCACCGACATGTGCTTCCTTTCGATCACTCCGGGGAACTGCGGCAGAAGCCTTTCAGCACGCACGGTGGTGGGACCATTACACAAAAGGGTGGGACTACTCCGTCGGAGTGGTGGGCACCCTGTGGGGTTCGCCCCTTGCCCCCGCGGGGGTGGTGTGAAATTTGCATGACGCATGCCAGTTTTCCTAGGGTGCGGGCATGCGCCTGACCCGATTCACGGACCTGGCCCTGCGCGTCCTTATGCGCCTGGCCGTCGCCGAGGGGGACCTGCCCACCACGCGCGACGTCGCGGCGGTGATGGGAGTCCCGTACACCCACACCGCCAAGGTCGTCGCACGGCTGCGCCACCTCGGGCTGGTCGAGGCGCGCCGCGGGCGCGGCGGCGGCCTGGCGCTGACCGCGGCCGGCCGGGCCGCCTCGGTGGGCGGCGTGGTCCGCGAACTGGAAGGCGCCGGCGACGTCGTGGACTGCGACGGCGAGACCCCCTGCCCGCTGCGCGGCGCATGCGTCCTGCGGGGCGCCCTGCGCCGGGCGCAGGAGGCGTTCTTCGCCGCCCTGGACCCGCTCACGGTGGAGGAGATGGTCGCGGCGCCGACCGGTCCGCTGCTGCTCGGCATCTCGGGCGGCGCCGGGTCGCCGGGCGTCGGACGGCCGGCCGGGCGGGCCGAAGGTCCCTGATCCGCGGGCCGGACGGCCGGTTCGCACCGGCGCGCACGCCGTAAAACTTGCATCCGAGATACCCATTAGCCGCAACCGAACGAAGCGCACACCGCACGAACGCGAGGAGTACCGATGCTGTCCGAGAAGTCGGCCGAGACCGTCCGCACCACCCTGCCCGCCGTGGGAGCGGCCGTCGGCGACATCGCGGAGCTCTTCTACACGAAGCTCTTCGCCGCCCACCCCGAGCTGCTGCGCGACCTGTTCAACCGCGGCAACCAGGCCGCGGGCGTGCAGAAGCGGGCCCTCGCCGGCTCCATAGCCGCCTTCGCGAGCCACCTCCTCGCCCACCCGGGCACCCGCCCGGACGCGATGCTGGGCCGCATCGCGCACAAGCACGCCTCGCTCGGCGTCACCCGCGAGCAGTACCCGGTCGTCCACCAGCACCTCTTCGAGGCCATCGCCGAGATCCTCGGCGACGCCGTCACCCCCGAGGTGGCCGAGGCCTGGGACGAGGTGTACTGGCTGATGGCGAACGCCCTCATCGCCATCGAGGAGCGGCTGTACGCGGAGCAGCAGGTCGTCGCCGGCGACGTCTGGCGGCCCTGGCGGGTCACCGCCCGCGTCGAGGAGACCGCCGACTGCACCACCTTCCACCTCGCCCCCGCCGACGGCTCCCCGGTCCCCGCCGCCAAGCCCGGCCAGTACGTCTCCGTGCAGGTGGAACTCCCCGACGGCGCCCGCCAGATCCGCCAGTACAGCCTGACCGGCGCCCCCGGCTCGCCGACCCGCTCGATCACCGTCAAGCGGATCCGCGGCGCGGCCGCCGCCGGCCCCGACGGCGAGGTCTCCCACCACCTCCACGACCGGGTCAGGGCCGGCGACGTCCTGCGCGTCTCGCCCCCGTACGGCGACCTCGTCCTGCAGGACTCCGACGCGCCCGTGCTGCTCGCGTCGGCCGGGATCGGCTGCACCCCGATGCTGTCGATGCTGGAGCACCTCGCGGAGAGCGGCCGCACGGCCCCCGTCACCGTCCTGCACGCCGACCGCTCCCCCGCCGACCACGCGCTGCGCTCCGACCACCGCGCCCTCACCCTCAAGCTGAGCGACGCCACGGCCCGCTTCTGGTACGAGGCCGGCGCCGAACCCGGCGACGCCGAGGGCCGGATGGACCTCGCGGACGTCGAGGTCGCCCCGGGGACGACCGCGTACCTGTGCGGGCCGCTGCCCTTCATGCGGGCCGTACGGGAGCAGCTCCTGGCCAAGGGCGTGCCGGCATCCGGCATCCACTACGAGGTCTTCGGCCCCGACATGTGGCTCGCCTCCGCGTAACCGGACGCGGCGCGTGGGGCGTGCGGGCCGCCCGGGACGGGACCGCCCTGTCCGAATCGGCTCGCACGCCGTACGAACGCCCTAGCCACGCAAGGACCCCCTCCCCTACACCGTATGCAACGGGGTCGCCACGCAAGGTGACCGCAATGCACCGCAAAGGAGGCGGTCCATGGCCGCACCCATGTCCGCGGACCGGTTCATCGACGCACTGCGCAACGAGGGCCTGACCGTCGTCGAGGTCGGCGCCTGGCGCACCCACAACCGCAACCACAAGGGCCCGTGGGGCCCCGTGCACGGGGTGATGATCCACCACACCGTCACGCGCGGCACGGCGTACACCGTGCAGCTGTGCCGCGACGGCCACGAGGCCCTGCCCGGGCCGCTCTGCCACGGCGTGATCACCAAGGACGGCCGCGTCCACCTCGTCGGCTACGGCCGCGCCAACCACGCCGGCTCCGGCGACCGGGACGTCCTCGCGGCGGTGATCGCCGAGAGGCGGCTGCCGCCGGACAACGAGCGCGACACCGACGGCAACCGCCATTTCTACGGTTTCGAATGCGAGAACCTCGGCGACGGCCGGGACCCCTGGCCGACCGTCCAGCTCGACGCGATGGCCCGCGCCGCGGCGGCGGTCTGCCGCGTCCACGGCTGGACGGAGCGCTCGGTGATCGGCCACCTGGAATGGCAGCCGGGCAAACCGGACCCCCGCGGCTTCACGATGGACTCCTTCCGCACCCGCGTGGGCGAACGCCTGAAGTGACCCGGCCCGGGGCGGCCCCGCCACGCACCACGGGCGGCCCGCCGGCCCGGCCCCGGCGGGCCGCGGCGGGGCGGGCGGGTCGCACAATGGCGGGGTGAGCCGGTTCCTGGAGTCCGATGTGCTGCTGCGGGAGCGGCCGCCGTCCCCCGTCGCGGAGGTGCGGGAGCCGCGGTTCGAGCGGTGCGGTGTGCGGCTGCTGCTCAAGCGGGACGACCTCGTCCATCCCGAGCTGCCCGGGAACAAGTGGCGCAAGCTCGCGCCGAACCTGCGGGCCGCCGTGGCGGGCGGGCACCGGGAGCTGGTGACCTTCGGCGGGGCCTACTCCAACCACCTGCGGGCCACCGCCGCCGCCGGGCGGCTGCTGGGGCTCGGCACCGTCGGCGTCGTCCGCGGCGACGAGCTCGCCGGGCGGCCCCTCAACGACTCCCTCGCCCGCTGCGCTGCCGACGGGATGCGGCTGCACTTCGTGTCCCGGTCCGACTACCGGCGCAAGGCCGAGCCGGCGGTGCTCGCCCGGCTGCTGGAGGCCGCCGGGGCGGCCTCCGCGTACGCCGTGCCCGAGGGCGGCAGCAACGCCCTGGCCCTCGAAGGCTGCGCCGCGCTGGGCCGGGAGCTGCGGGGCGTGTCCGAGGCCGTCGCCGTCGCGTGCGGGACCGGCGGGACCCTCGCCGGGCTGGCGGCCGGGCTGGGCCCGGGGCAGCGGGCCATCGGGGTTCCGGTCCTCGCCGGCGGGTTCCTGGGAGGGGAGGTGCGTTCCCTCCAGCAGCAGGCCTTCGGCGGCCCCGCCGGGGACTGGAGCCTCGCCGAGGGCTTCGACCACGGCGGCTACGCGCGCGTGCCCGCCGCGCTGGAGGCGTTCGCCGCCGGTTTCGAGGACCGGCACGGCGTCCCCGTCGAGCGGATCTACGTGGCCAAGCTGCTGTGGGCCCTGGCCGAGCTGGCGGAGCGCGGGGAGTTCCCGCGGGGCAGCGCCGTCACGGCCGTCGTCACCGGCCGGCCCTGAGCGCACAGGCCGCCGGGCGCGCCGCCGGGCGTCAGCCCGCCTCCTCGCGGTAGGCGGCCGCCTCCTCCAGGTCCAGGCGGCGCAGCAGGCCGCGCAGCATCTCGTCGTCGATGCGCCGTTCGTCCCGCAGCGCGACGAACACCTCCCGCTCGGCGGCGATCATCTCCCGTGCGAGCCGCCGGTAGACGTCGTCGGCGGACTCCCCGGTCAGCGCGTTCACCTCGCCGAGCCGCTCCCACACCGCGTTGCGGCGCCGCTCCAGCACCGTGCGCAGCCGCTCCGCGAGCGGCGGCGGCAGCGCGTTCCGCGGTTCGGCGAGCAGTTCGGCGAGCCGCTCCTCCGCCGCCCGCGAGGCCTCGCTCTGTGCCTGCGCCTCCGCCAGCGTCTGCGCCTTGGCGTCGGGGGCCGGCAGCCGCAGCAGCCGGATCAGCGGCGGCAGCGTCAGGCCCTGCACGACCAGCGTCCCGATGACCGTCGTGAAGGTGAGGAACAGGATGAGGCTGCGGTGCGGCACGTCCATCGGCACGGAGAAGGCGATCGCCAGCGACACCACCCCGCGCATGCCGGCCCAGCCCACCACGACGGCCCCCTTCCAGGTGGTGTCCGGCTCCCTCGCCCGGATCCGCGCCGACAGCCGCAGCGGAAGGAACGTCGCCGGGAACACCCACACGAACCGGGAGACGACCACGGCGGCGAACACCGCCGACGCGTACCAGGCCACGGCCGCGCCCTCGTACTCCCCGAGGCCTTCCAGGACCACCGGCAGCTGGAGGCCGATCAGCGCGAAGACCACGGACTCCAGGACGAAGGCGACGACCTTCCACACCGCCTCCTCCTGGAGCCGCGTCGCGAAGTCCACCTGCCAGTTCCGGTGCCCCAGGTACAGGGCCACGACGACGACGGCGAGCACGCCCGAGGCGTGCACCCGCTCCGCGGCCGCGTACGCCACGAACGGGATGAGCAGCGCCAGGGTGTTCTTCAGCAGCGGGTCCCGCAGCCGCGTCCGCAGGTGGTGGATCGGCACCATCAGCAGCAGGCCGACGCCGACCCCGCCGACCGACGCCAGCAGGAACTCCGCGATCCCGCCCGCCCAGCCGGCGCTCGCGCCGACGGCCGCCGCGAGCGCCACCCGGTACGCGGTGATGGCGGTGGCGTCGTTGACCAGGGATTCCCCCTGGAGGATGGTCGTGATCCGGTGCGGCAGGCCGAGCCGCCGGGCGATCGCGGTCGCCGCGACCGCGTCGGGCGGAGCGACGACCGCCCCCAGCACCAGCGCCACCGGCAGCGGCAGCCCCGGCACGAGCAGGTACGCCGCGTACCCGACCGCCAGGGTCGCGAAGAGCACGTAGCCGACGGACAGCAGCGCGACGGGCCGCACGTTCGCCCGCAGGTCCAGGTACGAGCTGTCCACGGCGGCCGTGTGCAGCAGCGGGGGCAGCAGCAGCGGGAGCACGACGTGCGGGTCCAGCTCGTACGCGGGCACCCCGGGCACGTACGAGGCGGCCAGTCCGGCGGCGACGAGCAGCAGCGGGGCCGGCACGGGCGTCCGGCGGGCCGCGCCGGCCACCGCCGCGCTGCACGCCACCAGGGCCACCAGCGGCAATACCTCCATCGGCAGTTCCACCTCGCTCGTCGCGGCCGCGGCCGCCGTCCGCTCCCGCGGCGGCCGCTCGTCAGTACGCTGGCCATCATGAGCGAGTGCACCCACGTTCCCGGACTGCCGCGCCCCGAGCCCGCCCCGGCCGCGCCGACGTGCCCCGAGTGCGCGGCGCTGGGCAGCCACCCGGTGCAGCTGCGGATGTGCCTGGCCTGCGGGTACGTCGCCTGCTGCGACTCCTCGCCGCACCGGCACGCCTCGGCCCACTACCGGGCCACCGGCCATCCGGTGATGCGGAGCTTCGAACCGGGCGAGACGTGGCGGTGGTGTTTCGTGGACGGTTCGATCGTCTGAGCAGGGGGTAGGTCAACCCTCCGCCGGCTCCCCCGATTTGGGCCCGCAGACCCCTAGCCACTGTGCGTACCCGTGGGCATACCATCAGTCACCGCACGTAGGCGCGGGTGTCGCGTACGGGTGTGATGAGGGGTGCCGCGACACGATCGACCGGATCGCGGTAGCGTCACCGGCGAACAGAGCTCGTACCACCTTGGAGGTGAGGGTGTCCCAGATCGCAGGCGAGCCCGGGACCCAGGACTTCGTGGAAGTCCGGCTGCCCGCTGCGGGTGCCTACCTGTCGGTGCTCCGAACGGCCACGGCCGGCCTCGCGGCACGTTTGGACTTCACCCTCGACGAGATCGAGGACCTCCGCATCGCGGTGGACGAGGCCTGCGCGATCCTGCTCCAGCAGGCCGTGCCCGGCTCCGTCCTCAGTTGCGTGTTCCGGCTGGTCGACGACTCGCTGGAGGTGACCGTGGCGGCGCCGACGACCGACGGCCGGGCGCCCGAGCGCGACACGTTCGCGTGGACCGTCCTGTCGGCGCTCGCCGGCAAGGTCGAGTCCGCGGTCGAGGAGGACAAGACGGTGAGCATCAGCCTCTACAAACAGCGCGGCGCGGGTCCAGGGCCGGCGTGAGCGGCGGGGAGATCCCGGTGCGGGGCGGGGATCGGCCCCGGGTACGGCACGAGGTCGACGGCGGCATCCCGGAACAGCAGCACGCCCGGCCGCACCCGGCTGACGCGGATGCGGACCACGGCTTTTTGGACTCGGCGGAGCGACGGGCGGGCCCCATGAGCGAGAACCAGCACCAAGAACCACAGGCGGCGCGGCCACCCGCGGCCCGGGAGCCGGACCTCGGCCCGGAGCCCGCGGCCTTCCCCGGCGCGTACGACGACGAGGAGGAGGCCGCGGCGGGCGCGGTCGCGGAACTCCCGGTGACCCCGGTGAGCCCGCCGCCCCTGCCCGATCCGCGCGACCGCAGCGGCGCCCGCGCCCTGTTCGTCGAGCTGCGGGCGCTGCCCGACGGCTCGCCGGAGAAGGCAGAGCTGCGCAACCGGCTCGTCCGGATGCACCTGCCGCTGGTGGAGCACCTGGCCCGGCGGTTCCGCAACCGCGGGGAGCCGCTGGACGACCTCACCCAGGTCGCCACGATCGGCCTGATCAAGTCGGTGGACCGGTTCGACCCGGACCGCGGGGTGGAGTTCTCCACGTACGCGACGCCGACCGTGGTCGGGGAGATCAAGCGGCACTTCCGGGACAAGGGCTGGGCGGTCCGGGTGCCGCGCCGCCTCCAGGAGCTGCGGCTGTCGCTGACGACGGCCACGGCCGAGCTGTCACAGCAGCACGGCCGCTCCCCCACCGTCCACGAGCTTGCCGAGCGGCTCGGGATCTCGGAGGAGGAGGTGCTGGAGGGGCTGGAATCGGCCAATGCCTACAGCACGCTGTCGCTGGACGTCCCCGACACCGACGACGAGTCGCCGGCGGTGGCGGACACCCTGGGCGCGGAGGACGAGGCGCTGGAGGGCGTCGAGTACCGCGAATCGCTCAAGCCGCTGCTGGAGGGGCTGCCGCCGCGGGAGAAGCGGATCCTGCTGCTGCGGTTCTTCGGCAACATGACCCAGTCGCAGATCGCGCAGGAGGTCGGCATCTCCCAGATGCACGTCTCCCGCCTCCTGGCCCGCACGCTGGCCCAGCTGCGGGAGAAGCTGCTGGTCGAGGAGTAGACGGGCGGGCCGGCAGGACCGGCCTGCCCCGTACGCCCGCCCGCTCTGCCCCGCGGCGCTACCGCTGCGGGGCTTCGCCGATGCCGAGCGCCTCGGTGGCGGTCGGGTTCACCAGCAGGACGACGACCGCTACGGCGGCCGCGGCGAGCGCCGCCGCGGCGGCGGTCATCGCGCCGCCCGTGGAGTAGAGGGTCCAGGCGACGGGCAGCGCCATCAGCTGGGTGATCAGCGCGGGCCCGCGGCTCCAGCGGCGGCCCAGGCGCAGCCCCCGGGCGGCGGCCAGCGGCAGCGCCGCCAGGGCGATCATGGTGAGCCCGCCGGTCTCCGCCTGCTGCGCGGAGTCGACGTCCCCGGCGACGCCGACGACGAGCAGGTAGATGCCGAGCCCGGCGAGCGCCAGGCCTTCGAGCGCGGTGAGCGCGGCGGCGGCGGTGAGCCGGCCGGGCAGCGGGGCGGCGGGCCGGTCGGTGGCGGGGGTGGGCTTGGTACTCACCCCAGCAGGGTAGCCGCGCGCCCGGCCGGCGGCAGGGGACGGGCAGTATGGGCCGCCTGTGGACGGGTCGGTAGGCTGGCGTCCATGCGTGCACTCCTCGTGGCCAACCCAGCAGCGACGACCACCAGTGCGCGCACGCGCGACGTCCTGATCCACGCCCTGGCCAGCGAGATGAAGCTGGAGGCGGTGACGACGGAGTACCGGGGGCACGCCCGGGACCTCGGGCGGCGGGCCGCGGAGAACGGCGTCGACCTGGTGGTGGCCCTCGGCGGCGACGGCACCGTCAACGAGGTCGTCAACGGGATCCTCCACGACGGGCCCGACCCGGACTCCCTGCCCCGGCTGGCGGTGGTCCCCGGGGGGTCGACGAACGTGTTCGCCCGTGCGCTCGGGCTGCCGAACGACGCGGTCGAGGCGACGGGCGCCCTGCTGGACGCGCTGCGCGAGCGCCGCGAGCGGACGGTCGGCCTCGGCCACGCGGCCGGCGTCCCGGGCACGGAGGACGAGTCGGTTCCGGCGCGCTGGTTCACCTTCTGCGCGGGCTTCGGCTTCGACGCGGGCGTCGTGGGGCGGGTCGAACAGCAGCGCGAGCGCGGCAAGCGCTCGACGCACGCCCTCTACGTACGGCAGCTCCTGCGCCAGTTCTGGGAGGAGCCGAACCGCCGGCGCGGGACGGTGACGCTGGAGCGTCCGGGCGCGGATCCCGTGCACGGCCTGGTGCTGTCGATAGTCTGCAACACCTCCCCCTGGACGTACCTGGGGAACCGGCCCCTGTACGCCTCCCCGGAGGCGTCGTTCGACACCGCACTTGACGTACTGGCCCTCAGTCGTTTGTCAACTTCGGCCGTCGCGCGCTACGCCACCCAGCTCCTGACCTCGACTCCTGAGCGCGGCCCGCAGGGCAAGCACGCCGTGTCCCTGCACGATCTGACGGCCTTCACCTTGCATTCGAAGGTTCCCCTTCCGTTCCAGATGGACGGAGACCACCTCGGTTTGCGCACCAGCGTTCAGTTCACAGGCGTTCGCCGTGCACTGCGTGTGATTGTGTGAGTGGAAGGCCCCAAACTCCTTTCACTCGAACGTTTACGCGCCGGTCCACCCTCAAGATGTAGGGCTGTGACCTAGTAGACACCGATGAATCAAAAAAAACTTTCCGGAAGGGGTTGTATCCCCGTCCGAGGTTTGCGAATCTCTTCATGGCGATCGGGACGGCCCGCAAGATCCGGCACTCCGACAGACCGCCAGAACCCCTTCCACGAGTCTCCGGCCCACCTTTGAGCAAGCCGGGTGGTCGCCCTTCCCTCCGGGGGGATTCGTGAAAGCGTTCACATTCACAAGCAACCTGCCCGCAATACAAGGAGATGGAGCAGCCATGGACTGGCGTCACAACGCCGTTTGCCGCGAGGAAGACCCGGAACTCTTCTTCCCCATCGGCAACACCGGTCCTGCGCTGCTGCAGATCGAGGAAGCCAAGGCCGTCTGCCGCCGCTGCCCCGTCATGGAGCAGTGCCTGCAGTGGGCGCTCGAGTCCGGCCAGGACTCCGGTGTCTGGGGCGGCCTCAGCGAGGACGAGCGCCGCGCCATGAAGCGCCGCGCCGCTCGCAACCGGGCGCGCAACGCCAGCGCCTGACATCGACTTTCGAGCCTCGAGCTGCGGCGCGCAGCACCACCGACAGCGCTCAGCACCGTGCTCTCAGCCCCGGAACGGGACCTCCGCCAGCCACCGCTGGACGGTCCCGGCCGGGGCTCAGTGCTGCCCGGGGGCTACGTAGCGTGAACACGGCCCGCAGGTCGCCGCCACCGTCCCGTCACACGGCGTGACGGGGCTGCGCGTCACTTCTGGGGGCTGACGGGCACGTCGAGGACGACCTTGGTGCCGCGCGGCTCGGCCCGGACCATGTCGAAGGAGCCGCCGAGCTCGCCCTCCACCAGCGTCCGGACGATCTGCAGGCCGAGGTTGCCGGCGCTCTTCGGGTCGAAGCCCTCCGGCAGCCCGGAGCCGTCGTCCAGCACCGTGATCAGCAGCCGCCCGTCCGCCCGCCCGGTGCCGCTGCGCGCCGCGGTCACCTCCACGGTGCCGCCCTCCCCCTGGGTGAAGGCGTGCTCCAGCGCGTTCTGCAGGATCTCGGTCAGCACCATCGACAGCGGGGTGGCGACCTCCGCGTCCAGGATCCCGAACCGCCCCACGCGCCGGCAGTCCACCTTGCCCGGCGAGATCTCCGCCACCATCGCGATCACCCGGTCGGCGATCTCGTCGAACTCCACGCGCTCGTCCAGGTTCTGTGAGAGCGTCTCGTGCACGATCGCGATCGAACCGACGCGCCGCACCGCCTCGTTGAGGGCTTCGCGGCCGCTCTCCGAATCCATCCGGCGGGCCTGCAGCCGCAGGAGCGCGGCCACCGTCTGGAGGTTGTTCTTCACCCGGTGGTGGATCTCCCGGATGGTCGCGTCCTTGGTGATCAGTTCGCGTTCGCGACGGCGCAGTTCGGTGACGTCGCGGCAGAGGACGAGGGAGCCGATCCTGGTGCCCTTGGGCTTGAGCGGGATCGCGCGGAGCTGGATCACCCCGCCGCTGCCCTCGACCTCGGTCTCGCGGGGGGCCCAGCCGCTGGCGAGCTTCGCGAGCGCCTCGTCCACCGGGCCGCGGGAGGGCGCCAGTTCGGCGGTGGTCGTGCCGAGGTGCTGGCCGACCAGGTCGGAGGCGAGTCCCAGCCGGTGGTACGCGGACAGCGCGTTGGGCGAGGCGTACGTGACGACCCCGTCGGCGTCGAGCCGCATCAGGCCGTCCCCGACCCGCGGCGAGGCGTCCATGTCGACCTGCTGGCCGGGGAACGGGAAGGTGCCCGCCGCGATCATCTGCGCCAGGTCCGAGGCGGACTGCAGGTAGGTCAGCTCCAGCCGGCTCGGTGTACGGACCGTGAGCAGGTTGGTGTTGCGGGCGATCACTCCGAGTACGCGGCCCTCGCGGCGCACCGGGATCGACTCGACGCGGACAGGGACCTCCTCGCGCCACTCCGGATCGCCCTCGCGCACGATGCGGCCCTCGTCGAGGGCCGCGTCGAGGAGGGGCCTGCGGCCGCGCGGGACCAGATGGCCGACCATGTCGTCCTGGTAGGAGGTCGGGCCGGTGTTCGGGCGCATCTGCGCGACCGAGACGTACCGGGTGCCGTCCAGGGTGGGCACCCACAGCACCAGGTCGGCGAAGGAGAGGTCGGAGAGCAGCTGCCACTCCGAGACCAGGAGGTGCAGCCATTCCAGGTCGGTCTCGCCGAGCGCGGTGTGGTGGCGTACGAGGTCGTTCATGGAGGGCACGTGGCGAGCGTACCCCGGGCTCGGGCCATGACTTTCCCCACGGCGACTACCGGGGAGTATCCAGGAGGGGCGTACTCCGCGTAGTGTTGGAGGAAGTGACGGGTTTCCGAACCCCGACATTGGATGGACAGAACAGAATGGTCTAGTCCACAATTGACGTAAGCTTCCGCCCTCCCCGCACAGGAGGACGGATCGAGGTGGGCCGCGCGCTCTGCCCTGACCGCGCAGGCAGCCTCCCAACCGGCCTTCGGGAACCGCACACCCGTCGGCCGTAAGTACTCCGGGCTACGGTGCCGGGCGGGTTGAGGGTCCCGCCCCGGCACCGTGGCCCAGAGGAATCCCAGGGCCTCTCCCCTTTTTCCGGCGCACGGCCCCCTTCTCCGCGTAGGGCATCCCCGTCCGCCGGCTCCCGGCGCACCCCCGTACCGCCGCGCCCGCACACCTGCCGTACCGCCGCCGCGCCTGCGCACCTCCCGCGCCCCTGCCCGCAGGCCGTGTCCGCGGATCGGGACGACCATGGAAGAAGGCCGGATTTCCCGGCCCGCGCCGTCCCGACTCTGTTAGATTGGTCTATACCACCCATCACTCCAGATCGGCAGGCCACGCGTGGAAGTTGTCATCGTCCCGGACGCCAAGGCAGGCGGCGAGCTCATCGCGGAGTCCATGGCCGCCCTGCTCCGCCGCAAGCCCGACGCCCTGCTGGGCGTGGCGACCGGCTCCACCCCGCTGCCCGTGTACGAGGCCCTCGCGCGCAAGGTGAAGGCCGGCGAGGTGGACGCCTCCCGGGCCCGCGTCTGCCAGCTCGACGAGTACGTCGGCCTGCCCGCCGGGCACCCCGAGTCCTACCGCGCCACCGTGCTCCGCGAGGTCGTCGAGCCCCTCGGCCTGCCGGAGGCCTCCTTCATGGGCCCCGACGGCTCCGCAGAGGACCTCCCGGCCGCCTGCGAGGCGTACGACCGCGCCCTCGCCGAGGCCGGCGGCGTCGACCTCCAGCTGCTGGGCATCGGCACCGACGGGCACATCGGCTTCAACGAGCCGTGCTCCTCGCTCGCCTCGCGCACCCGCATCAAGACGCTGACCCGGCAGACCCGCGTCGACAACGCGCGCTTCTTCGACGGCGACCTGGAGCAGGTCCCGCACCACGTGATCACCCAGGGCATCGGCACCATCCTCGACGCCCGCCACCTGGTGCTGCTCGCCACCGGCGAGGGCAAGGCCGAGGCCGTCGCGCAGACCGTCGAGGGCCCGCTGTCCGCGCTGGTCCCGGCCTCCGCGCTGCAGCTGCACCGGCACGCGACGGTCGTCGTGGACGAGGCCGCCGCCTCCAAGCTGAAGCTCGCGGACTACTTCCGCCACACCTACGCGAACAAGCCCTCCTGGCAGGGCCTGTAAGCCCCGGCGGCGCCCCGCGCGAGGGGCGCCGCACCCGGCGGCAGCAGCGGCAGGCCGAAGGCCGGGCCCCCTCCACAGGGCCCGGCCTCCGGTGTCTTCGCCGCCGCCTCCCCGGGCCGCCGGCACCCCACGCGCCGACGGACCGGGAAGGGACGGTCTCAGCCGCCCGCGATGACCTCCGCGGCGGCCCGCCCGCACACGGGCGCAGCGCCGTGCGTGGCGATGTACAGCGCCCCTCGGGGCTCGGCCCGGGGCAGGCCCATCTCGACGACGACCGTGTCGGGGCGGACCGCGACGAGCCCGTCCAGCACCTCGGCCATCCACGCGTGGCGGTGGGCGTCGCGCACGACGGCGACGACCGTGCGGCCGCCGGCCGCGGCGAGGACGTCCTGCGCCGAGGCCCCTTCCGGGAAGACGCCCGATGCGGTGCCCGGGAGTACCTCGGCCAGCGCGCCGGCCAGGCCCCACGGCGTCTCGTCGCCCACCGCGATGTTCGCGACGGGCGCGAGGGTGGCCACGTACGGGGCCGTGAGGGGGGCGGGGGTGCCGGAGACGGTGACCGCGCGGCGGGCCGCCTCCAGGCCGATGCCGGGCGCGCCCCCCTGCGGCGCGCCCGGCACCGCGCCGGCCGCGGTCCGGGCCGAGGCCGTCCACCCGGCCAGGGCCCGGACCCGGGCCGCGGCGTCCGCGAGCCGCTCCTCGGACAGCGTCCCCTCGCGCACGGCCGCGACGAGGGCGTCGCGCAGCCGCAGCACGGTGCCCTCGTCGGCGAGCCCGCCGCCGACGCAGATCGCGTCCGCGCCGGCGGCGATGGCGAGGACGGAGCCGCGCTCGATGCCGTACGTCCCGGCGATGGCGTTCATCTCCATGCCGTCGGTGACGATGAGGCCCTCGTAGCCGAGCTCCTTGCGCAGCAGGCCGGTCAGGATCTGCGGGCTGAGCGTGGCCGGCCGGGTCGGGTCCAGGGCCGGTACGAGGATGTGGGCGCTCATCACGGCCTTGGTGCCGGCCTCGATGGCGGCCCGGAAGGGGACGAGCTCGCGGGCGGCGAGGGTGTCGAGGTCGGCGTCGATGCGCGGCAGCGCGTGGTGCGAGTCGACGTTGGTGTCGCCGTGGCCGGGGAAGTGCTTGGTGCAGGCGGCCACGCCGGTGGCCTGGAGGCCCTCCACGTAGGCGGCGGTGTGCCGGGCGGCGAGGGCGGTGTCGGCGCCGAAGGAGCGGACGCCGATGACCGGGTTGTCGGGGTTGGAGTTGACGTCCGCCGAGGGGGCCCAGTTGAAGTTGACGCCGCACTCGGCGAGGCGGCGGCCCAGCTCGCGGGCGACCTCTCGGGTCAGGGCGGTGTCGTCGACGGCGCCGAGGGCGAGGTTGCCGGGGAAGGAGGAGCCTCCGCGGACCTCCAGCCGGGTGACGTCGCCGCCCTCCTCGTCGATGGCGACGAGGACGTCCTCCCGCTCGGCGCGCAGCTGCGCGGTGAGCGCCGCGAGCTGGGCGGGGGAGGTGATGTTGCGGCCGAAGAGGCCGACGGAGACCAGGCCCTCGGAGAGGCGGCGCAGCAGCCAGGCGGGGGCGGTGGTGCCCTCGAAGCCGGGCTGGAGGACGGCGAGGGCGTCGCGGGCGAGGGCGTCGCCCTGGCCTCCGGGGGCCGCGGTGCCGTGCGCAAGGACGGTCATGGCGTTTATCCCTTCACGGCGCCGGCGGTCATGCCGCCGACGGCCTTGCGCTGGAGGAAGACGAAGATGACCAGGACGGGGACCGCGAAGAGCGAGGACGCGGCCATGGTGGCGCCCCAGTCGTTGCCGAAGGCGGTCTGGAACTGGGTCAGCCACAGCGGCAGGGTCTGCGCCGCCTTGTCCTTGTTGAGGATCAGGACCATGGCGAACTCGTTCCAGGCGGTGATGAAGCCGAAGAGCGAGGTGGACATCAGGCCCGGCGCGAGCAGCGGGAAGATCACCTTCCGGAAGGCCTGGCCCCGGGTGCAGCCGTCGATCTGGGCGGCCTCCTCCAGGGTCACCGGGACGGCGGCGATGAAGCCGCGCAGGGTCCAGATGGTGAAGGGCAGGACCATCACGAAGTAGATCGCGGTGAGCAGGCCGAGGCTGTTCAGCATCTCGGCGTCCCGGGCAATCATGTACATGGCGATGACCATGACCTCCCAGGGGGCCATCTGCGCCATCATCACGCCGAGGACGAGCCCCTTGCGGCCGGCGAAGCGCATGCGGGCGATGGCGAAGCTCGCGGCGAGCGCGACGAGCAGGGCCAGCAGTACGGCGCCGACGGTCACGAGCAGACTGTTCTGCACGTACGTCCAGAAGAACTCGACGCCGGTGGCCTTGGTGAAGTTGTCCAGCGTCGGGGTGAAGAAGAAGACGGGGTCCTTGGCGAGGATCTCCCCCGACGGCTTGAACGCCGAGGAGAACATCCAGTAGACGGGGAAGAGGAAGAGCGCCGCCAGGGCCAGGGCGCCCGCGTTCTTCACGACGGCCGCCGGGCGCAGGGGGCGCCGGGTGCGCAGGCGCGGGCGCTGCGGGGCGGCGGGGGCGGGCTTCGGCGCGGTGGTGGTGCTCACTGCTCCTCCTCCTGCTTCAGGATCAGGCGGAAGTAGAAGGACATGACGACCACGAGCATCACGATCGTCAGGACGGAGATGGCCGCGGCGAGCGCGTAGTGGCCCTGGCTCTGGCCCTCGACGAACGCGAAGACGGGCAGGGTCTCGGAGGCGCGGTCCGGGCCGCCGCGGTTCATCGCGTACACCTGGGTGAAGGCCTTGAAGACCCAGATGACCTCAAGGAACGTGGTGACGAGGAAGAACGGCTTGAGGTTGGGGAAGACGACCTGCCAGAAGGTCTGCCAGCCGTTCGCGCCGTCCATGCGGGCGGCCTCGTAGAGCTCGCCGCCGACCGTGGTGAGGCCGGCGTACATGTTGAGCGCGACGAAGGGGACCGAGCCCCAGACGACCAGGACCGTGATGATCACCAGGGTGGACAGGCCGGACTCGAACCAGTTGTGCTGCTCGTAGCCGGAGAAACCGAGCGTGCGCATCAGCCAGTTCATGACGCCGAACTGCTCGTCGAACAGCCACTGGAAGACGGTCACGGAGGCGACGATCGGCATGGCCCAGGCCATGACGAGGGCCATCGACAGCACGAGCCGCATCCACTTGCCGAGGCGGTTCAGCAGCAGCCCGATGAGGCTGCCGACCACCATGATCACGGCGACGTTGGCGGCGGTGAAGAGGAACGAGCGCAGGACGACGGTCCAGAACTGCGCGTCGCCGAGCAGCTGGGTGTAGTTCTCGACGCCGTGGAACGGTGCCTTGCGCTGGATGAACTCGATCTTGTCGACCTTCTGGAACGACAGGATCACGTTCTTGGCGAGCGGGTACAGGAGCAGGACGGCCATGCTGAGCACGGCCGGCGCGACCAGGAGGTACGGCAACCATCCCGAGGGGAGCGCCGCTCTGCGCCCGCGAGGAGCGGGGGCCGCCTCCGGGACGCCGGCGGGCCGCTGCGGCGGCTGCGGCGCCTTGGGCCCCCCGGGCTCGTGGGGTGCGTCCTGTGGAGCGGTCGCCGCTCCCTGGGAGTGCACGGTCATGTCTTGGTTTCCTCGCGGTTGACGGTGGCGACCGGCGGGCGGCCCGCCCGGTCGGCGGCGGGCGGGCGGGCGGCGCGCCTGCGTCCCTCCCTGCGACCCGGGGGCGCGGCGGGCGCCGCCGGGGCGCCCGCCGCACCCCCGGGTGCGTTCACTGCTGTGCTGCGCGGGCCGATCGGCCCGGGCGGGGTGTGGCGCCGCAGCAGGTGCTGCGGGACGTCACTTGTTGATGCGGTTCGCGATCTCCTTGTCGGCCTCCGCGCCCGCCTTGGCCGGGTCCTCGCCCTTCAGGACCTTCGTCATGAACTCCTTGAGCGGGTTCGGCTCGGTCTCGACGTTGGCCCAGCCCGGGGTGACCGGGGTGATGCGGCCGTTGACGCCGGCCTTGCCCATGGCCTCGGCGAAGGAGCCCGGGGCCGGGGTGAAGTTGGCGGCGGCCTGGTTCGGCAGCAGCGAGCCCTTGACCTCGGCGGCGTACTTGGTCATCTGGTCCTTGCCGGTGGCCAGCGCCAGCCACTCCTTGGCGAGCTCCTTGTTCTTGGAGCGCTCGGCGACGGCGAGGTTCGAGCCGCCGAGGAAGACGGTGCCGGGCTTGTCGGCGGTCTTGCCGGGGATCGGGAAGTAGCCGAAGTCGGCCTCCTTGCCCGCGTCCTTCAGCGCCTTCTCCGCACCGCCGGCCTCCCAGCCGAGGCCGATCCAGGACGCGACCCCGCCCTTGGGGACGACGTCGGTGGACTGCTGCGGGCTGGCCTCGTCCTTGTCCTTGGGGGCGGTGGAGTAGGACTGCAGCTTCTTGTAGAACTCCATCGCGGAGGCGGCCTGCGGGGTGCCGAGCCCGCCCTTCCACTTGCCGCCGTCCTTGACCGCGAGCTCGCCGCCCTCGTCCCAGACGAGGCCGGCGAGGACGTACCAGCTCTGGCCGGGGAGGTAGATCGGCTGCGTGTTCGGGTCCGCGGCCTTCAGCTTGTCCAGGCCGGCGATCCACTCGTCGCGGGTCTTCGGCGGGGTGACGCCGGCCTTCTCGAAGGCCTTCTTGTCGTAGACGACGACGCGGTTGGCGGCGTACCACGGGGCCGAGTACAGCTTGCCCTCGTACTCCGCGGACTCCAGCATGCTCTTCGGCCAGGCGTCGGCGCCGAGGCCGCCCTTGTCCTTGGTGAGGTCGGCGAGGCCGCCGGTGACGGCGTAGCCCGCGGTCTGGGTGTTGCCGAGCTCCAGCACGTCCGGCGGGGTGTTCTCGGAGAGGGCGGTGGTGACCTTCTCCTGGATGCCCTTCCACGCCTGGACCTCGACCTTGACCGTGACACCGGGGTGCTTGGCCGCGAACTCCTTGTTGACCTCGTCGATCCAGGCCTTGGGCGCGGAACCGTCCATCACCCAGACGGTGATCTCCTTGGCGCCGCCCGCGTCGGTCTTGCCCTTGTCGTCGCCACCGTTGCCACACGCGGCGACACCGGCCATCATGCCCGCGACACCGACCGCCGCGATGAGCTTGCGCTTCACGCCACCCTCCTCAGGGATGCTGCCTGCAACTTCCCTTGCCCGCCGCGGTGACATGCACCTATTACTGCCCGTTGGGCCGGGATCTGATCCATATTGGTGTAGACCAGTAACCGGAGCTTGGCCTAGACCTTTAGGGGTGTCAAGGGTCTAATGATCGGGGGCCCGGTCCCGTTACCGGACCGACACCTGGGGGAGGGAGGAGGCCTGCCCTCCCACCCGTGTCACGATGTGACCGCACATATCGGAGGAGCCGGTGACGGCAGTGAAACTGGAGTCGGGAAGGCGGGCGGCGATGGCCACCGAAGGGGCGACCACCGAGCCGGAGGGCGGGGCGGCCACTCGCACCGCGCGCGTGCCCAAGTACTACCGACTCAAGAGGCACTTGCTCGACATGACGGAAACGCTGCCCCCCGGCACGCCCGTCCCCCCGGAGCGCACGCTCGCCGCCGAGTTCGACACCTCCCGGACCACCGTCCGCCAGGCCCTCCAAGAGCTCGTCGTCGAGGGCCGGCTGGAGCGCATCCAGGGCAAGGGCACCTTCGTCGCCAAGCCCAAGGTCTCCCAGCCCCTGCAACTCTCCTCCTACACGGAGGACATGCGCGCCCAGGGCCTGGAGCCCACCTCCCAGCTCCTCGACATCGGCTACGTCACCGCCGACGACACCCTCGCCGGGCTGCTGAAGATCACCACGGGCGGGCGGGTGCTGCGCATCGAGCGGCTGCGCCTGGCCAGCGGCGAGCCCATGGCCATCGAGACGACCCACCTGTCCGCCAAGCGCTTCCCCGCCCTGCGCCGGTCGCTGGCCAAGTACAGCTCCCTCTACACCGCCCTCGCCGAGGTGTACGGCGTCCGGCTCGCCGAGGCCGAGGAGACCATCGAGACCTCGCTGGCCACCCCGCGCGAGGCCGGACTGCTCGGCACCGACGTCGGCCTGCCCATGCTGATGCTCTCCCGGCACTCCCTGGACGCCGACGGCGAGCCCGTGGAGTGGGTGCGCTCGGTCTACCGCGGAGATCGTTACAAGTTCGTCGCCCGACTCCAGCGCCCCGCCGTCTGATCCGTAGTTCACTCTCGTTTCGCCATGCGGACGGGGGCTTACGCACAGCGGGCGGCCCCCGTAGATTCCCTGCGCTCGCGCAGATGATCAACGAGGGGACGAGGATCATGCCGAAACCGGAAGCAAGAGGGACGCAACACCACGAGGCGGGTCCGGGCGCGAGCCCGGGCTCGCCTTCCGCGTCGGGCCGCATGACGCCGAAGTCGATCGCCGTGTGGGTGCTCGTGGCCCTCGTCGGGGCCGCCGGCTGGACCGTGCTGGCCCTCTCCCGCGGCGAGGAGGTCTCCGCCGCCTGGATGCTCGCCGCGGCGCTCGGCTCGTACGCGATCGGCTACCGCTTCTACGCGCGGTTCATCGCGCACCGCGTGCTCAAGGTCGACAAGACGCGGGCCACCCCCGCCGAACGCCTCGACAACGGCGTCGACTTCCACCCCACCGACCGCCGGGTGCTCTTCGGCCACCACTTCGCCGCCGTCGCCGGCGCCGGCCCCCTGGTCGGCCCCGTCCTCGCCGCACAGATGGGATACCTGCCCGGCACCATCTGGATCGTCGCCGGCGTCATCTTCGCGGGCGCCGTCCAGGACATGGTCACCCTGTTCTTCTCCACCCGGCGCGACGGGCGCTCGCTGGGGCAGATGGCCCGGGACGAGATCGGCCCCGTCGGCGGCGCCGCCGCCCTGGTCGCCGTGTTCGCCATCATGATCATCCTGCTGGCGGTGCTCGCGCTCGTCATCGTCAACGCCCTCGCCCACTCCCCCTGGGGCGTGTTCTCCATCGGCATGACCATCCCGATCGCCCTCTTCATGGGCTTCTACCTGCGCGTGCTGCGGCCCGGGCGGGTCACGGAGGTCTCCGTCATCGGCGTCGTCCTGCTGCTGCTCGCGATCGTCGCGGGCGGCTGGGTCGCCGAGTCCTCGCTGGCGTCGACCTTCACCCTGGAGAAGGAGACGCTGATCATCTGGATGGTCGCGTACGGCTTCGTCGCCTCCGTCCTGCCGGTGTGGATGCTGCTCGCGCCCCGCGACTACCTCTCCACCTTCATGAAGATCGGCACGATCGCGATGCTCGCCCTGGGCGTCGTCATCGCCATGCCGACCCTGCGGATGCCGTCCGTCACGGAGTTCGCCTCCCGCGGCGACGGGCCCGTCTTCGCCGGGTCGATGTTCCCGTTCGTCTTCATCACGATCGCCTGCGGCGCCCTGTCCGGCTTCCACGCCCTGGTCTCCTCCGGCACCACCCCGAAGATGATCCAGAAGGAGACCCAGGTCCGGGTCATCGGCTACGGCTCCATGCTGACCGAGTCCTTCGTGGCCGTCATGGCGATGATCTGCGCGACGATCATCGAGCCCGGGCTGTTCTTCGCGGTCAACTCCCCCGCCGGCGTCGTCGGCACCACCGTCCAGAGCGCCTCGCAGGCCGTCGCCGACTTCGGCTTCGCCGTCTCGCCCGAGTACCTCGCGCAGGCCGCGAAGGACGTCGAGGAGAGCAGCCTGCTGTCCCGCACCGGCGGCGCGCCGACGTTCGCACTCGGGATGTCGGAGATCTTCTCGGCCGTCGTCGGCGGCGCCGGCATGAAGGCGTTCTGGTACCACTTCGCCATCATGTTCGAGGCGTTGTTCATCCTGACCACGCTCGACGCGGGCACCCGCGTCGGCCGGTTCATGCTCCAGGACACCCTCGGCAACGTGCACAAGTCCTTCAAGGACGTCAGCTGGAAGCCCGGCGTCTGGCTGGCCAGCGCGCTCGTCGTCGGCGCCTGGGGATACTTCCTGTGGGTCGGCGTCAAGGACCCGCTGGGCGGCATTAACCAGCTCTTCCCGCTGTTCGGCATCGCGAACCAGCTGCTCGCCGCGGTGGCCCTGGCCGTCTGCACGACGCTGCTGGTGAAGTCCGGCCGGCTCAAATGGGCCTGGGTGACCGGCGTGCCGCTCGCCTGGGACGTGGCCGTCACCCTCACCGCCAGCTACCAGAAGATCTTCTCGGACGACGTGAAGGTCGGGTTCTTCGCCCAGCGCGACAAGTACCGGGAGGGCATCGAGGCCGGGCAGGTCCTGAAGCCCGCCAAGAACATGGACGAGATGCACACCATCGTCACCAACGCCACCGTCGACGGGGTGCTGTCGGCGCTGTTCGCGCTCCTGATCCTGGTCGTGCTCCTGGACGCGCTCCGGACCTGCGTCAAGGCCGTCCGCAACCCCGCGTCGGCGACGCTCTCGGAGGTCCCCTGGACCGAATCGAAGATCGTCGCACCGGCCGGGCTCATCGCGACGCGCGAGGAGCGGGCCGAACTCGCCGCGGCCGGCCTGGAATCCGGCGGCGGCCGCGTGAAGGAGCCGGTGGCATGAGCGGCGGCGTCCGCGGCGCCCTGGCGAAGGCGCGGTACTACGTACGGGAGTTCTCCGGCGAGGCGGCGTACGACCGGTACGTCGCCCACGCCCGCTCCCACGACCCGGACGCCGAGGTCATGACCCGCCGCGCCTTCGAACGCGCCCGCACCGACGCCCGCGAGTCGGACCCCCGGGGCGGCTTCCGCTGCTGCTGAGGGCTGCGGCTGTGGAGGGGCCCGCCGGTCATGGCGGGCCCCTTCGCTGTGCGCGACCTCAGCGCACCCAGTCCTTGAGCGGCTCGGTCGAGAAGGAGAAACCGACCGGGTCGGGCAGCTCGACGTCCTTGCCGAAGGGGACGGTGCGCACCGTCTCGTACAACTGCCCGTCGGGCTCGCTGTGGACACTCACCAGGCAGTTGTCCCGGTCGATCAGGACGAAGACGGGGATGCCCGTCTCCGCGTACGCGCGGGGCTTCTCCTTGCGGTCGCGCTCGTCCGTGTCGGAATCGTACGAAGTGACTTCGACGACCATCAGGACCGGGGCCGGATCGGCCCACTCCCCCTGACCCTCGAAAGCGCCATCCGGCGCCATCGAGGCGTCGGGGCGCGCGCGACCCGACCGGTACTGGTCGACCTTCAGTCCGCGTTCGACGTGAAGCCACTGCTCGGGCCGGTGCTGCATGCAGATGCGGGCGAGCCACACGATGATCCGGTCGTGATCCCCATCCGGCATCGCCTTGACCCCCAACTTCCCGCCGATCAACTCCAGACGCAACCCCTCGATCTCGCGGGCGGCTATCCGGGCGAGGGTCTCGAACTCTTCGGTCAGGATCTGGGGGCGGTCAGCCGTCACGGTCATGCCTCGCTCGCTTTCCTCGGCGGTGCTGCTTCCGACGATAGCCCCGGGCGTCCGTCCCCGTCCGGCACACTCGGCGAAGTCGATGCCCCTCACCTACCGACTGGAGCTGTGAGGCCACGCTCAGCGAAGGCGGACACAACATCTAGGGGGTCGCACGGAGAGCGCCCACCACATGTATGCTCATCCTCGCTGTCGCCGCAGGGGAATCCGGTGGGAATCCGGAACTGTCCCGCAACGGTATGAAGTACACCCATCGGTGTCACCGAAGTCCGACGACCTGTCGACAGTGCGCCCGGCTCGACCGAACCGGGTGCCGACCACGTCCGGGCCTCGCGGTAGGGCCTGCGGACGACGCGCGGTGCTGCCCTGCCGGGCCCTGCCCGCGCGCGCCCGCTCGCGCCCGCACCGCCGGTGTCCCGGAGCCGAGCGAGGGAGAGCTCCCCCCGTGACCATCGCGCCTTCCGCACCGCGCGCCGAGTCCGACCCGTCCGACCACGGAGCTGAGGCCGGGGGCCCCGGGGCCGCGCTGCTGCGCACCCTCACCGAGCTGACCGCCGACCTTCCCGACACCGACCCGGGCCGCGTCGCCGCCGCCGCGCTCCGCGGCCGCAGCGCCGCCGCCGACGAGGCCGAGCTGCGCGGGCTGGCCACCGAGGCCGCCGCCGGCCTGATCTCGGAGGACCCGGCGTACTCCCGGCTCGCCGCCCGGCTGCTGACGATCGCCGTCGCCGAGGAGGCCGCGAGCCAGGGCTCGACCTCCTTCTCCGCCTCCGTCGAGGTCGGCCACCGCGAGGGCCTGATCGCCGACCGCACCGCCGAGTTCGTCCGCCTGCACGCGAGCCGCCTCGACGCGCTCGTCGAGCACACCCTCGCCGAGGGCGCCGACGACCGCTTCGGCTTCTTCGGCCTGCGCACCCTGCACAGCCGCTACCTGCTGCGCCACCCGATCACCCGCCAGGTCATCGAGACCCCGCAGCACTTCATGCTGCGCGTCGCCTGCGGCCTCGCCGCCGACGACAGCGCCGCCGCCGTCGAGGAAGTCGCCTCCCTCTACCGGCTGATGAGCCGCCTGGACTACCTGCCGTCCTCCCCCACGCTCTTCAACTCCGGCACCCGGCACCCGCAGATGTCCTCCTGCTACCTGCTGGACTCGCCGCTGGACGAGCTCGACTCGATCTACGACCGCTACCACCAGGTGGCCCGCCTGTCGAAGCACGCCGGCGGCATCGGCCTGTCGTACTCGCGCATCCGCGCCCGCGGCTCCCTGATCCGCGGCACCAACGGCCACTCCAACGGCATCGTCCCGTTCCTGAAGACCCTCGACGCCTCCGTCGCCGCCGTGAACCAGGGCGGCCGCCGCAAGGGCGCCGCCGCCGTCTACCTGGAGACCTGGCACGCGGACATCGAGGAGTTCCTGGAGCTGCGCGACAACACCGGCGAGGACGCCCGCCGCACGCACAACCTGAACCTCGCGCACTGGATCCCCGACGAGTTCATGCGCCGCGTGAACGCCGACGGCGACTGGTCGCTGTTCTCCCCGTCCGACGTCCCCGAGCTCGTCGACCTGTACGGCGAGGACTTCGACGCCGCGTACACCAAGGCCGAGCAGGCGGGCCTGGCCAAGAAGACCCTCCCGGCCCGCGAGCTGTACGGCCGCATGATGCGCACCCTCGCCCAGACCGGCCAGGGCTGGATGACGTTCAAGGACGCCTCCAACCGGACCGCGAACCAGACCGCGCTGCCCGGCACCGTCGTCCACTCCTCCAACCTGTGCACCGAGATCATCGAGGTCACCAACGACGGCGAGACCGCCGTCTGCAACCTCGGCTCGGTCAACCTCGGCGCGTTCGTGCTCGCCGAGACGGGCGGGATGGACTGGGAGCGCCTGGACGAGACCGTCCGCACGGCGGTGACCTTCCTCGACCGCGTCGTGGACATCAACTTCTACCCCACCGAGCAGGCCGGCCGCTCCAACGCCAAGTGGCGTCCGGTGGGCCTGGGCGCGATGGGCCTGCAGGACGTCTTCTTCAAGCTGCGCATGCCCTTCGACTCCGCCGAGGCGAAGGCCCTGTCCACGAAGATCGCCGAGCGCATCATGCTCGCGGCGTACGAGGCCTCCGCCGACCTCGCCGAGAAGCACGGCCCCGTCCCGGCGTGGGCGGAGACCCGTACGGCGCAGGGCGTGCTGCACCCCGACCACTACGACACCGAGCGGGCCTGGCCGGAGCGCTGGGAGGCGCTGCGCACCCGGATCGCCGAGACCGGCATGCGCAACTCCCTGCTGCTGGCCATCGCGCCGACGGCGACGATCGCCTCGATCGCGGGCGTGTACGAGTGCATCGAGCCGCAGGTGTCGAACCTGTTCAAGCGCGAGACGCTGTCGGGTGAGTTCCTCCAGGTCAACGCCTACCTGGTGGAGGACCTGAAGAAGCTCGGCGTGTGGGACGCGCAGACCCGCGAGGCGCTGCGGGACTCGTCCGGCTCGGTGCAGGGCTTCACCTGGATCCCGGCCGACGTCCGCGAGCTGTACCGGACGGCGTGGGAGATCCCGCAGCGCGGCCTGATCGACATGGCGGCGGCGCGGACCCCGTACCTGGACCAGTCGCAGTCGCTGAACCTGTTCATGGAGACGCCGACCATCGGCAAGCTGTCGTCGATGTACGCGTACGCCTGGAAGCAGGGCCTGAAGACGACCTACTACCTGCGGTCGCGTCCGGCGACGAAGATCGCCCGGGCCGCGTCGGGCACCGCCGTCCCGGCCGCCGCGACCCCGCTGCCGCAGGCCGTGGACGCCGAGGCGCTGGCCTGCTCGCTGGAGAACCCCGAGTCCTGCGAAGCCTGCCAGTAAGCCCCTCCCGCCACCCGACCACCACTTCTGGAGGACGGCGCCGCGCGCGCCGACTGCTATGACCGACAAGAACCTGCTCGACCCCGGCTTCGAGCTGACGCTGCGCCCGATGCGCTACCCGGACTTCTACGAGCGCTACCGGGACGCGATCAAGAACACGTGGACGGTGGAGGAGGTCGACCTCCACTCGGACGTCGCCGACCTGGCGAAGCTGACGCCCGCCGAGCAGCACATGATCGGCCGGCTGGTCGCGTTCTTCGCGACGGGCGACTCGATCGTGGCGAACAACCTGGTCCTGACGCTGTACAAGCACATCAACTCCCCGGAGGCGCGCCTGTACCTGTCGCGCCAGCTGTTCGAGGAGGCCGTGCACGTCCAGTTCTACCTGACGCTGCTGGACACCTACCTGCCCGATCCGGAGGAGCGGGCGGCGGCGTTCGCCGCAGTGGAGAACATCCCCTCCATCCGCGACAAGGCTCAGTTCTGCTTCAAGTGGATGGACTCGGTCGAGAAGATCGACCGGCTGGAGACGCAGGCCGACCGCCGCCGCTTCCTGCTGAACCTGATCTGCTTCGCCGCCTGCATCGAGGGCCTGTTCTTCTACGGCGCGTTCGCGTACGTGTACTGGTTCCGCTCCCGCGGCCTGCTGCACGGCCTGGCGACCGGCACGAACTGGGTCTTCCGCGACGAGACCATGCACATGAACTTCGCGTTCGAGGTCGTGGACACGGTCCGCAAGGAGGAGCCGGAGCTCTTCGACGACGAACTGCGGGCGCAGGTGACGGCCATGCTGGAGGAGGCCGTCGAGGCGGAGCTCCAGTTCGGCCGCGACCTGTGCGGCGACGGCCTGCCCGGCATGAACACCGAGTCGATGCGCGAGTACCTGGAGTGCGTCGCCGACCAGCGCCTGGTGCGCCTCGGCTTCCCGCCGGTGTACGGCTCGCAGAACCCGTTCTCCTTCATGGAGCTCCAGGGCGTGCAGGAGCTGACGAACTTCTTCGAGCGCCGCCCGTCGGCGTACCAGGTCGCGGTCGAGGGCACCGTCGACCTGGACGAGGACTTCTAGCCGGCTGCGGCCCCCGCGGCCGCTCCCGCACCACCACCGGATCGGCCGGCGGCTGCCTCGCGCAGCGGCCGGCCGATCGGCGTTCGGCGGGCACACTGTGGTCATGCTGAAGAACGTGGCGGTGGCGCTGATGCCCGGGGTGGCCCCCTTCGAGCTGGGCATCTTCTGCGAGGTGTTCGGCATCGACCGCAGCGCGGAGGGGCTGCCGGCGTTCGACTTCGCCGTCTGCGCGGTGGGCGGCCGCCGCACGCCCGCCGGCGACGGGCACTTCGACGTGGTCGCCCCGCACGGAGTGGAGCGCCTGGAGGAGGCGGACCTGGTCTGCGTCCCCGCCGACCGCGGCGCCGCCGCGCGCACCTACCCGGAGCCGCTGCTGGCGGCCCTGCGCGGGGCCGTGGACCGCGGGGCGCGGGTTCTCAGCGTGTGCAGCGGCGCCTTCGTGCTGGGCGCGGCCGGGCTGCTCGACGGCCGGCGCTGCACGACGCACTGGATGCACGCCGAGACCCTGGCGCGGCGCTTCCCGCGGGCCGTCGTCGACCCCGACGTGCTGTACGTGGACGAGGGCCCGGTGGTCACCGCCGCGGGGACGGCTTCGGGGATCGACGCCTGCCTGCACCTGCTGCGGCAGGAGCACGGCGCGGAGGCGGCGGGGGTGGTGGCCCGGCGGATGGTGGTGCCGCCGCACCGGGACGGCGGCCAGGCCCAGTACATCCGCCGCCCGCTGCCCCGTGCGTCCGGCGACGCGGTCGGCGGGGTGATCGCGTGGATGGGCGGCAACCTGGCCGAGGAGATCACCGTCGAGCAGCTCGCGGAGCGGGCCCGGATGTCCCCGCGGACGTTCGCCCGCCGCTTCCTGCAGGAGACGGGCACGACCCCCTACCAGTGGGTGCTGCGGCAGCGCGTGCTGCTGGCGCAGGAGCTGCTGGAGGCCACGGACGACACGGTGGACGCCATCGCGGGCCGCTGCGGCTTCGGCAGCGCGGCGGCGCTGCGCCACCACTTCCTGCGGACCCTCGGCACGACGCCGAACGCCTTCCGCCGCACCTTCCGCGGCCCGGGCGGCGCGGCGGCCTGAGACCTGAGGCCGGGGCCGGCCGCCGCGCCGCCGCGGGTGCGTCAGTCGTTCGGGACGGTCTCGTAGCGCGGGGTGCCCTCGGCCATCTGCCGCAGGGCGTCCTTGCGGTCGCGCTTGGAGAGGCGGTCGATGTACAGGTAGCCGTACAGGTGGTCCGTCTCGTGCTGGAGGCAGCGCGCGAAGTAGCCGGTGCCCCGCACCTTGATCGGGTTGCCCTGGGCGTCCTGCCCGGTGACCTCGGCGTAGTCCGGGCGGGCCAGGGAGGCGTACGCGGTCGGGACGGAGAGGCAGCCCTCGTTGGAGTCGTCGAGGACGCGGGAGCCGGCCGGCAGCTCGACGAGCTTCGGGTTGACGACGACGCCGGTGTGGCGGACGCCCTCGTCGTCCGGGCAGTCGTAGACGAAGACCTTGGCGTCCACGCCGATCTGGTTCGCGGCGAGGCCGACGCCCTCGGCGGCCTTCTGGCTGGCGAACATGTCGTCGATCAGCTCGGCCAGTTCGTCGCCGAACTCGGTGACGTCCTTGCACTCGCGGTGCAGCACCGGGTTGCCGACCACCGTGATGGGACGGGCGGTGCCGCGCTCGCGGTGGGCGAGCTCGCGCGCCTCACAGTCCTCGGTGTCCACGACGTAACCGTCGTCGTCCACCGCGATGACCTCGTTCTCCTGCTGCGCCATGTCCGCCGTAAGCCTTCCGTGGGTCGACCCGTTCACCGATTGTGCCGGTACAGCCTACGGTGCCCGGTCAGCAGACTTCTTCGAGATCCCGCCAAGCGCGGGTGTCGGGGCTGTCCGCGACCCAGCCGTCGAGGAGCCCCTGCACCAGGCCGGCGGGCGCCGCGATGCCGCACTCCCGCTCCGGCACCCACAGGGAGCCCGATCCCGCCGTGCGGTGCCCGAGCGGCCCGGGGTGGCCCGGCTCGCTGTGGTCGTGCGGGTCGAGGTGCTCGCCGTCGCCCTCGCCGCTCGGCATCGCGCTCTCGGAGCAGGTACGGCACAGCAGCCGTACGGAGGAGGACCAGTCCTCGGCGGCGAACCCCGCGTCGGACGCGAGCTGTTCGAGCGCGTCCCGGTCGGACTCGGCGGCCGCCTCCAGCAGCACGACCCAGGTCGGCACCGGCGAGGGCGCCCACAGCTCGATCTCGTCGAACACGGGGTAGGAGGGGCCCGCTGCGGTGATCCGCTCGCCGTTCGGCACGCCGTCGTGGAGGACGACCTCGCCCCAGCGCCGCCCCGAGGAGGGCAGCGGGATCGAGAGGACCTCGATGCGGGCCGGGTCGAGCCTGCGGCCCCACACGACCTCGGCCTCGCCCTCGGGGGAGAGCCGCACGGCCGCGCTGCCGAGCTCCATGCCGACCGGTTCGCCGCCCTTGCCGTGCGGGTCGCCGGGCACCTTCAGCCCGTACGCCTGCCAGGCCCGCCGGGCCAGCGGCCAGTCCTGGAGGGCGGTCGCCGCGATGCCGACGTTCCACCAGTCCGGGGCGCCGGCCTCGCGGTCGAGGAGGGCTACCGCCCGCAGGCCCGCGGCGCGCGCCTGCTCCCAGTCGTGCCGGAACTTGTGCAGCAGCGCCAGGTTGAACCACGACTCGGACAGCCAGGGCTCCAGGTCGGCGGCTCTGGTCAGCAGCGCACCCGCGTCCTCGTACCGACCGTCGCCGATCAGTGTGAACGCTCGGTCGGTGGCCTGCCGCCACGAGGCGGAGGGCCTGTGCCGTACCTTCCCGAAGATCCTCACGATTCCCGCCTGCCGGTCCCACGGTGAGCCTTGCGGACACCCTCACGGACGCTCCTACTCGCATCCAACCATGCCCACTCGGACGGCCGCTCATTACCCATGGGTTACCCCGGTGGGAGGGGGGTGACTCCGTCACGTCCGGCCCGGGAAAACGGCTCGGCCCCCTGATGCGGGGGCCGATGTGCGGCGCCTCTCCGTACGCACGCCCACGGATTGGCACCTTCGGGTGAACGGGGGCGGCGGGGCCGCCCCGCGGTCAGCCGGCGGCGGGATCGGCGGTCACGTCGTGCTCGGGCACCGCCTGCCCGGAGCGGATCAGCTCGATCCGCCCCATCACCTTGGCCCGCAGGTCGCTCGGCACGTCGTCCGAGCCGCAGCACCGCTTCACCAGCTTCTTCACGGCCTTCTCCAGGCCGTACTTCTCCAGACAGGGATTGCACTCGCCGAAATGCGTCTCGAACTTCGTGCAGTCGCTGTCGGGCATCTCGTGGTCCAGGAACTCGTACAGGTGGTCCAGGACCTCCGAGCACTCCGTCTCGTGCGGCTCTCCGCAGCTCATGAGCCCGAGCCTTTCAGGTCGTTCGACTCTCCCGCGCCGGCGGGGACCAGCCCGCGCTCGCGGGCGTAGTCCTCCAGCATTCCGCGGAGTTGACGGCGGCCACGGTGCAGCCGGGACATGACCGTACCGATGGGTGTACCCATGATGTCCGCGATCTCCTTGTACGCAAAGCCCTCCACGTCGGCAAGGTAGACCGCGATGCGGAACTCCTCCGGAATGGCCTGGAGCGCCTCCTTCACGTCCGAATCGGGCAGGTGGTCGAGTGCCTGGGACTCGGCCGACCTCAGGCCCGTGGACATGTGCGACTCGGCGCGCGCCAGCTGCCAGTCCTCGATCTCCTCCGCCGCGCTGCGCTGCGGCTCGCGCTGCTTCTTGCGGTAGGAGTTGATGAAGGTGTTGGTCAGAATGCGGTAGAGCCACGCCTTCAGGTTGGTGCCCTCACGGAACTGGTGGAAGGACGCGTACGCCTTCGCGTACGTCTCCTGGACCAGGTCCTCGGCGTCGGCCGGATTGCGCGTCATGCGCAGCGCGGCCGAGTACATCTGGTCGAGGTAGCCGAGGGCGTCCCGCTCGAAGCGCGCGTTGCGCTCGGCGGCCGTCTCCTCCGCCTGGCCTCCGTCGGTCCCAGCGACAGGACCCACCTCCTCCGACTGCGTGGCGACTCCGAGTGCGGACCCGCTCGAATCGGAGAATAGTCGACCATCCCGGCCCTCCGCCGCCCGGAGCGGGCCGCGCCTGGGCCCGGGCAGGACCGTCCATTCGAGCCCTTCGGCCTGCGGACGGCTCTGGCTGATGACCTGGGTCATGCGCTTGCTCTCCTCCGACGCGGTCCCCTGCGTTCCGACATCCGGACAACGCCGGGGCAGGGCCGCGCATTCCCCTCCCGGGCGGGCTCTGCCGAATCCGTCAGGTCGCTGCCGGGGCGGCGCCGGGGACCAGCCGGTCCAGCCAGTCGGCGACGCCCTCGGTGATCGCCTCCAGGGCCTCCTCCTGGGTGCGGGACCCCTTCTTCGGCACCGCGAAGCCGTGGTCGCCCCCGGCCGCCTCCAGGAGCTCGTACGCCGGCGAGCCGGGCGGCGGGAACTCCTCGGGGCGCCCGAACGGGTCCCGGCCGCCCTGGACGACCAGGACCGGCAGCCCCGCCCCGGTCAGCTCCGCGGCCCGGGACCGCTCGGGGCGGCCCGGCGGGTGCAGCGGGAACGCCAGCGCCAGCACCCCGGCCGCGCCGAGGGCGGCCCCGGTGCGGCAGGCCACCCGGGCGCCCGCGCTGCGCCCGCCGGCCACGACCGGCAGGCCGGGCTCGGCCAGCACCGGCCACAGGCCCCGCCAGCCCTCGTCGAGGACCTTGGGCGCGGCCGCGACCTTCCGGCCCGCGACCCGCCAGGGCTGCTCGACCAGGGCGACGGTGATGCCGCGGCCGGGCAGGGCCGCGGCGAGCGCCTGGAGGTCGCGGGCCTCGATGCCGCCGCCCGCGCCGTGGCCGAGCGCCAGGACGAGCCGGGCTCCGCCGGCGGCGGGGTACCAGGTGATGCGGGCCTCGCCCGCGGGGGTCTCGACGCTCCTTGTGCGCGTGCGCGTGGTCATGGCCCCATCCTGCCGCCCGTGCCGCCCTAGAAGAGCGTCGCCTCTTCCGGCGCGTCCAGTTCGGCCAGGAGCTCGGGGCCGTTGTTGCGGACGCTGCTGACCGCTGTGGAGACCGGGTAGGCGCGCATCAGTCCGCCGGGCGGGGGTGCGAGGAGCTCGCGGAGGGCGCCGTCCGCATCGGTGTTCGCCGGGTCGAGCCAGGCGTCCCACCGGTCGGGGGTGAGCGCGAGCGGCATCCGCGGGTGGATCTCGGAGAGCGAGCGGGGCCCGTCGCCGGGGGCCGCGGCCAGCGGGGCGGTCTCGGCCTCGGTGGTGACCACCGAGCAGGTGGCCCACCAGGCGCCGGGCCGGCCGGCGGGCACGGCCGGGTCCCGCCAGAACTCGTATATGCCGGCCATGGCGAGGACGGAGCCGTCGGCGGGCAGGACGAAGTAGGGCTGTTTGCGCGAGCGCTTCCCGAGGCCCTCGACCTCCAGGCGGCGCTCGTCGTGCCCGGTGGCCCACTCGTAGTACCCGTCGGCGGGGACGATGCAGCGGCGCTGGGCGAAGGGGCGGCGGAAGGACGGCTTCTCGGCGAGGGTCTCCGCCCGGGCGTTGATCATCCGGGCGGCGCCCTCGGCGTTCTTGGCCCAGGAGGGCACGAGCCCCCACTTCACGACGCGCAGCTGGCGAACCGGACGCGGGCTCGCGGCGTCCTTCAGGGGGCGGTCGAGGACGATGCGGACCTGCTTGGTGGGTGCCACGTTCCAGTCGGGTGCCAGGGCCTCCTCGGGCTCCCAGCGCTCGACGCCGAAGAGCTCCGCCAGCTCCTCGGGGCTGCGACTCGCTGCATACCGTCCGCACATGGCTGCCACACTGCCATGTCACCCGACCACCACCGCAAGGAGCCCGCCACCCCATGGACAGCAGCACGACCGCCGGCCTGTGGGACCGGCTCACCGGATTTCAGGAGGCACCGGCCACGTGGCTGGTGATCGCGACGGGCCTGGCCGCACTGGCGCTGGTCGCACCCGGGCCCGTGTGGCGGGTGTCCCGCAACGCGGTCACCATCGCGCACGAGGGCGGCCACGGGCTGCTGGCCCTGCTGACGGGCCGCCGCCTGGACGGGATACGCCTGCACTCGGACACCAGCGGGGTCACCGTCAGCCGCGGCAAGCCCACCGGCCTCGGCATGATCCTGACGGCGGCCGCCGGCTACACGGCGCCGTCCCTGCTGGGGCTCGGCGGGGCGGCGCTGCTGTCCGCGCACCGCATCACGCTGCTGCTGTGGGCGGCGACGGCCCTGCTGCTGGCGATGCTGGTGATGATCCGCAATGCGTACGGGGCGCTGACGATGGTGCTGACCGGCGGAACGTTCGTCCTGGTGTCCTGGCTGGCGCCGGCGCAGGTGCAGGCGGCGTTCGCCTATGCGGCCGTGTGGTTCCTTCTGCTGGGCGGGGTCCGGCCGGTCTTCGAGCTGGGCGCCAAGCGCCGGCACGGCGGGGCCCCCGATTCGGACGCGGACCAGCTGGGGCGCCTGACGCACACCCCTGCGGTGCTGTGGCTGTTCCTCTTCCACGCCGTGGCGCTGTGCTCGCTCATCGGCGGCGGGCGCTGGCTTCTCAACCTCTGAGACCCCGCCCCGGGCCGCGGCTCGAACACGATCGGGCCCCTCGGGGAGCCACTAAAGTGGTGGCCATGACCGCCACCCCCGCGCTTCCCGCCCTCTGGCCTGCCCCGCACGCAGACGGGACCGTCCACGCCACCGTCACCGTGCCCGGGTCGAAGTCGGTCACCAACCGCGCCCTGGTGCTGGCCGCGCTCGCGGCCGAGCCCGGCTGGGTGCGCCGTCCGCTGCGCTCGCGCGACTCGCAGCTGATGGCGGACGCGCTGCGCGCCATGGGCGTCGGCATCGAGGAGACCGCCTCCTCCAGCTCCGGCGACGCCGCCGGCGGCGAGGCCTGGCGGGTCATCCCCGCGGCGCTGCACGGCCCGGCCTCCGTGGACGTCGGCAACGCGGGCACGGTGATGCGGTTCCTGCCGCCCGTCGCGACGCTCGCCTCCGGCGACATCCGCTTCGACGGCGACCCGCGCTCCTACGAGCGCCCCCTCGGCCAGGTCATCGACGCCCTGCGCGGCCTGGGCGCCCGTATCGACGACGGCGGCCGCGGCGCGCTGCCCATGACCGTCCACGGCGGCGGCGCCCTGGAGGGCGGCCCGATCGAGCTGGACGCGAGCAACTCCTCGCAGTTCGTCTCCGCGCTGCTGCTGTCCGCGCCCCGCTTCAACCAGGGCGTGGAGGTGCGGCACACCGGCGCGACCCTGCCCTCGATGCCGCACATCCGGATGACGGTGGAGATGCTGCGGGCGGCGGGTGCCCAGGTCGACACCCCGGAGGCGGGTGGCGAGAAGAACGTGTGGCGGGTCTCGCCGGGCGCGCTGCTCGGCCGCGACCTCGTGGTGGAGCCGGACCTGTCGAACGCCCAGCCGTTCCTGGCCGCGGCCCTGATCACCGGCGGCACGGTGACCATCCCGGACTGGCCGCGCCGCACCACCCAGCCCGGTGACGAGCTGCGCCGCATCTTCACCGAGATGGGCGGTTCCTGCGAGGTGACCGACGCGGGCCTGGTCTTCACCGGCAGCGGCAAGATCCACGGCATCGACGTGGACCTCGGCGAGGTCGGCGAGCTGACCCCGGGCATCGCGGCCGTCGCGGCGCTGGCGGACTCGCCGTCGACGCTGCGCGGGGTCGCGCACCTGCGGCTGCACGAAACGGACCGGCTGGCCGCGCTGACCGCCGAGATCAACGGCCTCGGCGGTGACGTCACCGAGACCGCCGACGGCCTGCACATCCGCCCGCGGCCGCTGCACGGCGGGGTGTTCCGCACCTACGACGACCACCGCATGGCCACCGCGGGCGCGGTGATCGGCCTGGCCGTCGAGGGCGTGCAGATCGAGAACGTGGCGACGACCGCGAAGACCCTGCCCGACTTCCCCAGGATGTGGGCGGACATGCTCGCAGGAGCGGGAGCGTAGGGCCCGGTCATGCGCAGGTACGGCAAGCACACCGACGAGGACGACATCCGGGCGAGGCCCAACCCGAAGGGCAACCGGCCCCGGACCAGCAAGCGGCCCAAGCACGAGGACGCGGCCGAGGGCTTCGTCCTCACCGTCGACCGCGGCCGGCTGACCTGCCTGGTGGAGGACCGCACGATCGTCGCGATGAAGGCCCGCGAGCTCGGCCGCAAGGCGGCCGTCGTCGGCGACCGGGTGTGGCTGGTCGGCGACCTGTCCGGCCGGAAGGACACCCTCGCCCGGATCGTGCGGATCGAGGAGCGCAAGTCCGTGCTGCGGCGCACCGCGGACGACGACGACCCGTACGAGCGGGTGGTCGTCGCCAACGCCGACCAGCTGGCGATCGTCACGGCGCTCGCGGACCCCGAGCCGCGGCCGCGGATGATCGACCGCTGCCTGGTGGCCGCGTACGACGCCGGGCTGGAGCCGCTGCTGGTGCTGACCAAGTCGGATCTGACCTCCCCGGACAAGATCCTGGAGGTGTACGCCTCGTTCGGCCTGGCGTACGTGGTGACCAACCGCGAGGAGCTGGCCGCCGGCGAGGCCGCCGAGCGGGTGCGCGAGCGGCTGGCAGGCCGGATCACCGCCTTCGTGGGCCACTCGGGCGTCGGCAAGACGACGCTGGTGAACTCGCTGGTCGGCGCGGGCCGCCAGCGCGCCACGGGCCACGTCAACGCGGTGACGGGCCGCGGCCGGCACACCACCACCTCGGCGCTGGCGCTCCCGCTGCCGTCGGGCGACGGCTGGGTCATCGACACCCCGGGCGTGCGCTCGTTCGGCCTGCACCACGTGGACCCGTCGCGGGTGATCCTCGCCTTCCCCGACCTGGTGCCCGGCACCGAGGACTGCCCGCGGGCGTGCAGCCACGACGAGCAGGACTGCGCGCTGGACGCGTGGGTGGAGGAGGGGCACGCCGATCCGGCGCGCCTGGATTCGCTGCGCCGGCTGCTGCGCACCCGCGAGCGCCGCGAAGGGGACTGATCGTCCGGCGGGGTTCGGCGGGATCCGGCGGGGTTTGCCGCGGCCGCCGTCCGGTGAATGCATAAGCGCACCGAGTGACGCGATGTCACCTTGAGGCGGGGAGGCATTCGCCATGGCGTGGCTGCTGGTCGTCGTCGCCGGACTGCTGGAGACCGGTTTCGCGGTCTGCCTGAAGCTGTCGCACGGGTTCACCCGGCTGTGGCCGACGATCGCCTTCGCCGCCTTCGCGCTCGGCAGCTTCGGCCTCCTGACGATGGCCCTGAAGAAGCTGGACGTGGGCCCGGCGTACGCGGTGTGGACGGGCATCGGGGCGGCGGGCACGGCCGTCTACGGCATGGTCTTCCTCGGCGACCTGGTCTCCACCCTCAAGATCGTCTCGATTTCGCTGGTCATCCTCGGCGTCATCGGCCTCCAGCTGTCCGGCTCGGCTCACTGAGCAGCCGCAGCAGCCCGAGCAGCTCCCCGAGCCCGCTCTCGCGCGCGGGCGCCACCACGAACGACAGGGCGAGGCGCACGGCGAGCTCGCACCGGTGCGCGGCGTCCGGCGCGGCGAGCACCTCGGCGGCCCGGTCGCGCACCGCGCCGGCCAGCTCCCCCGGCCCGGGCGCGGGCACCCCCGGGCGGGCCCCGCGGCCGGGCGGGGCCGGGAGGTTGCCGTCCCAGTGCCCGGTCAGCAGGGCGCGTACGAGGGGCCGGGCGGCGGCGGCCCGCACGGTCCACTCGGCGAGGGAGGCCAGGCGGTCGCCGCTGCCGGCGGCGGGGGCGCGCAGGACCCGGTCGACGCCGTCGAGGTACCAGTCGGCCTCGCGGCGCACGAGGGCGCGGCCGAGGCCGGCCTTGCCCCCGAACTCGTTGTAGAGGGTCTGCCGCGACACCCCCGCGGCGGCGGCCACGTCGACCATCCGCACCGACGGCCACGGGCGCGCCGAGAGCGCCGCTCCCGCCGCCTCCAGCAAGGACTCCCGGGCTGCCGGCATCTGTGCCCCCTCCCCGCTCGACTCACCGCCAGAGTTGACGGGCCGACAGATCCTGTCAAGGGCGCCCCGGCGCCCGCACCGCGGACGCCGCTCGCCGGGCCCCGGCGGTCCCGATAGGGTGCCGGTCATGCCCTCCTATGACGATGACCTGCGCCTCGCCCTCGAACTCGCCGACGCCGCGGACGCCGTGACCATGCAGCGGTTCCGGGCCCTGGACCTGCAGGTCGAGACGAAGCCGGACATGACCCCGGTGAGCGAGGCGGACCGGGCGGCGGAGGAGGCGGTCCGGGCGGGCATCGAGGCCGCGCGGCCCGGGGACGCGATCCTGGGCGAGGAGTACGGGCTGAAGGGCAGCGGCCCGCGCCGCTGGGTGGTCGACCCGATCGACGGGACGAAGAACTACGTGCGCGGCGTACCGGTGTGGGCGACGCTCGTCTCGCTGATGGAGGAGGGCGCCGACGGGCAGTTCCGGCCCGTCGTCGGCGTGGTCTCGGCGCCCGCCCTGGGCCGGCGCTGGTGGGCGGCCGAGGGCTCGGGGGCGTACGCCGGCGGGGCGCTCGGCGGCGAGCCGCAGCGGATCGGGGTCTCGCGGGTGGGCAGCCTGGGGGACGCGTCGTTCGCGTACTCCTCGCTGAGCGGCTGGGAGGAGCAGGGCCGGCTGGAGGGGTTCCTGGAGCTGACCCGGCAGTGCTGGCGCACCCGCGGCTACGGCGACTTCTGGCCGTACATGATGGTCGCGGAGGGGTCGCTGGACCTGTGCGCGGAGCCGGAGCTCAACCTGTGGGACATGGCGGCGATCGCGGCCGTGGTGCAGGAGGCGGGCGGCCGGTTCACCGGCCTGGACGGAGTGGACGGCGTGCACGGCGGCAACGCGGCGGCGTCGAACGGGCTGCTGCACGACGAGATGCTCGGATACCTGCGCCCCCGAGCCTGACGGCGTACGCGGGCAGTACAGCCCGAGAACCGGGTGCACGCCCTCTTGTTGGCCCCTTGCGCGCGTGGGAATCTGAAACTCCTCCCCTTGTGCGCTTGTGAATGACTTCTCGAAGTGCGGGTGGAGGACTTCATCCAGGAGGTGGCCCTCTTCATGCTCGTCCGTGACGCCATGAGCACCGTGATCCTCACCCTCGGCCCCGCCCACACCCTCCGGCAGGCGGCCTGCCTGATGTCCGGCCGCCGGGTCGGCGCGGCCGTCGTCCTCGACCCCGAGCACAGCGGCATCGGCATCCTGACCGAACGGGACGTCCTCAACTCCATCGGCGCGGGGCACGACCCCGACCGGGAGTCGGTGGGTGCGCACACCACGAACAACGTCGTGTTCTGCACCCCGCAGGCGACACTCCGGGAAGCCGCCGAGGCGATGGTCCACGGCGGCTTCCGACACCTGATCGTGCTGGAGGACGGCGGCCCGGTGGGCATCGTGTCCGTCCGCGACATCGTCCGCTGCTGGGCGCCGGCGCGGCGCGGCGCAGCCGTACCGGCCTAGCCGGCGCGGGGCCCGGCGCGGGAACGACAGAACGGCAGAACGGCGACGGGCCGGCGAGCCCCCGAGGGGGCTGCCGGCCCGTCGCACGCCACGGCAGCGGCGCGTCAGCCGCGCAGGGCCTGGACCGCGGCGTCCAGCCGCTTGCCGAAGTCGCCGTCCGCCTGGCGGAAGTTGCCGATCGCCCGCTCGACGATGTCGTCGCGGGAGACCTTGGCGATGAAGCCGGCGAGGTTCTCCACGAGGCGGCCCTTCTCGTCCTCGGACATGAGGCGGTAGAGGGCGCCGGCCTGGACGAAGTCGTTGTCCTCGGCGTGCACCGGGGCGGCGTGGTTGCCGGTGGCGCCGGCGACCGGGACCGGCTGCCACAGCGGGCGGTCGATCTGGTGCGGGCCGCCGAAGCTGTTCGGCTCGTAGTTCTTCGCGCCGCCGTGGCGGCCGTCGTAGAGGAGGCCGTCGCGGGAGTTGGTGCGCGCCACGGTCGCGTGCGGGCGGTTCACCGGCAGGTGGTCGGCGTTGATGCCGACGCGGTAGCGGTGGGCGTCGCCGTAGGCGAAGAGTCGGCCCTGGAGCATCTTGTCGGGGGACGGGCCGATGCCGGGCACGAAGTGCGCCGGGGAGAAGATCGCCTGCTCGACCTCGGCGAAGATGTTCTCCGGGTTGCGGTTGAGCTCCAGCTTGCCGATCTCGATCGGCGGGTAGTCCCCGTGCGGCCACACCTTGGTGAGGTCGAACGGGTTGAAGCGGTACGTCGCCGCGTCGGCCGCGGGCATGATCTGCACCTGCACGGTCCAGGTCGGGAAGTCGCCGCGCTCGATGGCCTGGCGCAGGTCGCGCTGGTGGCTGTCGGGGTCCTCGCCGGCGAGCTTGTCGGCCTCGGCCTGGGTGAGGTTCTTGATGCCCTGGTCGGTCTTGAAGTGGTACTTGACCCAGAAGACCTCGCCGGCCTCGTTGTTCCACTGGTAGGTGTGCGAGCCGAAGCCGTCCATGTGGCGGTAGGAGGCGGGGATGCCCCGGTCTCCGAACAGCCAGGTGACCTGGTGGGTGGACTCGGGCGACAGGCTCCAGAAGTCCCAGACGTTGTCGGCCTCGGTGGAGCCGGTGTACGGGTCGCGCTTCTGGGTGTGGATGAAGTCCGGGAACTTGATGGCGTCCTTGATGAAGAACACCGGGGTGTTGTTGCCGACGAGGTCGTAGTTGCCCTCTTCGGTGTAGAACTTCAGCGCCCAGCCGCGCGGGTCGCGGACGGCGTCGGCGGCGCCGAGGTTGCCGGCGACGGTGGAGAAGCGCAGGAACGTTTCGGTCTGCTTGCCGACCTCGGAGAGGAACTTCGCCCGGGTCCACTGCGTGACGTCGCGGGTGACGGTGAAGGTGCCGTACGCGCCGGCGCCGCGGGCGTGGACGACGCGCTCCGGTATGCGCTCGCGGTTGAAGTGGGCGAGCTTCTCCAGCAGCAGCTGGTCCTGGACCAGGACCGGCCCGCCGAGGCCCGCGGTCTCGCTGTTCTGGTTGTCGGCGACCGGAGCCCCGGCCTCCGTGGTGAGCGGTCCCTGCGTCACGTGCGCCTCCTGCGTCATCGCGCCATGTCCTGTCCCTGGTGCGTTCGTCTTACACACGATCCTACGATGGACTTTATCCAAGTCAAGCGAGGATCCAACTCCGCACGGGATCGGGACTTACACCCGGTCCCCTCACTGTTAGGCTGGTGTGCATGAGTGACCTGCTGGAACGACTTCGCGCACGCGGATGGCGCATGACCGCACAGCGGCGCGTGGTGGCGGAGGTGCTCGACGGCGACCACGTCCACCTCACGGCCGACGAGGTGCACGCCCGCGCCGTGGACAAGCTGCCCGAGATCTCCCGCGCGACCGTCTACAACACCCTCGGCGAGCTCGTGACCCTCGGCGAGGTCCTGGAGGTGTCCACGGACCGCCGGGCCAAGCGGTACGACCCCAACGCCCACCGGCCCCACCAGCACCTGGTGTGCGCGCAGTGCGGGGCGATCCGGGACGTGCACCCCTCGGGCAACCCGCTGGCCGACCTGCCGGACGCGGAGCGCTTCGGCTTCACGGTGTCGGCGGTCGAGGTGACCTACCGCGGCCTCTGCCCGGACTGCGCGGGCGTGTAGCCGCACGGCCGCGGGCGTACGGCGCGGATGCAGTACGAGGAGGGCCGGAAGAGGCGGGCAGCCGCCTTCCGGCCCTCCGGCATGTGCACGGCGGGCAACTCGCGTACGGCGGGCCGCCAAGGGCTTGCGGTTGCGATGCGCCCGCCCGCGGGAACGCCGAAGGCCCGGATCCTGAGGATCCGGGCCTTCGTCTAGTAGCGGGGACAGGATTTGAACCTGCGACCTCTGGGTTATGAGCCCAGCGAGCTACCGAGCTGCTCCACCCCGCGT
>NZ_BMTY01000012.1:66423-68644 GCF_014649915.1 Streptomyces toxytricini
ACCCCACCGTACGTGAGGGATCCCCGCAGATGCAAATCCATGGTGCGCCGCACCGGCCGCCCGGTGGCGGGCACGTGCGGCGCGGGTCAGGCGGAGAGCTCCTCGGCGAGCGCGTCGCGCAGCCGGGCGGCCCGCTCGGCGACCTCGGCCGGCCCGAGCTCCATGGCGCGCAGGCACCACTTCTGCCCCTCCGCGAGGTCGCCGTGCCGCGCGGCGAGCAGGGCCAGGCGCAGCGCGGCCCGGCCGTGCCCCGCGACGGCGGCACGGGTCCACCACAGGGCGGCCTCCGGCTCGTCGCCCTCCCGGGCCAGCAGCAGCCCGAGGTTGAACGCGCCGTTGCGGGAGCCGGCCTCCGCCGCCTCCCGGTACCAGCGGGCCGCGACCGCCGTGTCGCCGCGGGCCGCCGCCAGCATGCCGACCCGGACCTGGGCGCGCCGGTGCCCGAGCTCGGCGGCGCGCTCGTACCACTCCTCGCTCTCGGTGCGTGCGGCGCCGACCGGCTCCCCCAGGGCCGGCGGCTCCGGCGGCGGGGCCAGCGACTCCAGCAGCGCGGCCAGCCGGAACGCTGCTTCGGCGCTGCCGCCGCCGGCCGCGCACCGCAGGTGCCGTTCGGCCGCGCGCTCCTCGCCATCGCGGACGAGGGCGATGCCGACCTGGAGCGCGGCGTCGGTGTGGCCGGCTGCAGCCGCCCGCTCGTACCACTTCAGCGCCGTCCGGTCGTCGTCGCGGCCGGCGTAGAGGATGCCCAGGTTGAAGGCGGCGTCCACGCTGCCCGCCTCGGCGGCCTTGGAGAACCACGGCTCGGCTCCTGCGGCGTCGCCGACCTGGAGCAGCATGATCGCGAGCGCGTTGGCCGCCTCGCGGTGTCCCGCGTAGGCGGCACGGCGGTACCACTGCTCGGCCTGCGCGGTGCGGTCCTGTGCCGCGCACAGCAAAGCAAGGTTGTACGCCCCGTTCTGATCGCCCGCGTCCATGGCGACGCGGTACCACTTCTCCGCGGTCTCGGTCTCCCCGCGGGCGGCGTGCAGGGCGCCGAGCGCGTTGGCGGCGTTGCCGTCGCCGTCCTGGGCGGCGCGCTTCCACCAGGAGACGGCGCCCTCCTCGTCGCCCGCGTCGCGCAGCAGGAAGCCCAGTGCGCAGGCGGCGCGCGCCTCGCCCTGCTTGGCGGAGGTCAGGTACCAGCGCCCGGCCTCCTTGAGCTCGCCGCGGGCCTCCAGCAGGGCTCCCAGGTGCAGGGCGGCGCGCCGGTGCCCGCGGGCGGCTGCCTGCCGGTACCACTGCTCGGCCTCGGCGGGGTCGCCCTTGCGCAGGTGGCGGGCCAGCCGGTAGGCGGCCTCGCGGTGGCCCTGCTCGGCGGCCTGCCGCAGCCAGCGCTCGACTCCCTTGTCGCCGCGGTGCTCCAGGAGTTCGGCGAGCCCGTACGCGCCGAGGGCGTGGCCGGATTCCGCGGCCTGGCGGAGCCAGTACTCGGCGGCGGGCTCGTCGCCGCGCTCGCGGAAGTGGCGGCCCAGGGCGTGCGCGGCGGGGGCGGAGCCGGCGACGGCGGCGACGCGCCACCAGCCGGCGGCCTCCTCGGGGTAGCCGCGCTGGAGGAGCAGGACACCCAGGTTGTTGGCGGCGGCGCGGTCCCCCTCCGCCGTCGCGCCGCGCAGGTACGGCTCGGCCCCGTCCAGGTCGCCGCGGCGCAGCAGGAGGGCTCCGAGGACGCTCATCGCTCCGGGGTCGCCGCGGTCGGCCGCCACGCGGTGGCGCGCCTCCAGTTCGGCGTCGCTCGCCCCGTCGGCCTCGGTGAGGACTTCCTCCGCGAAGCCCGCATCGGACGGGGCGGTCTGCGCGTTAACGACCCGAGCCTCCTCTTTGACTGCTGCACCCGATCCGGTTTCGGCCGACCTCACAAACCGCCCTGTCTCCAGCAGAGTTGACCTGTCCCCCATATATCCCATCGTCGCATCACCTGCTACCCGCGTACACCTGGTATGTCGCAGCCTGTGAGGTCACTACAGCGTTTTGTCGACATGCCCACAGAGAGACAAGTCAAACACGCTCCCACGTCAACTCACCCGTCCCGGCTACCTCATGCCCCGACGCATCCATTCCGGACATGACGAAGGCCCGGATCCCATGGGATCCGGGCCTTCGTTTTCAGTAGCGGGGACAGGATTTGAACCTGCGACCTCTGGGTTATGAGCCCAGCGAGCTACCGAGCTGCTCCACCCCGCGT
>NZ_BMTY01000012.1:68670-221851 GCF_014649915.1 Streptomyces toxytricini
GACACCAGCGTATCACGACACGGGGTCGAGCCATTACCGCGTTCAGCCGGCCGGCTTGGGGGCCGGCGTCTTCGCCTCCGCGTCGATCGCCCGCTTCAGCGCCGCTTGGAGGTCGGCCTGGGCCTTGCCGTAGGCCGCCCAGTCACCGGCCTTCATCGCCTTGTCCGCCTCCTCGATCGCCTTCTGGGCGTCGGCGAGGGCGGCCTTGACCGTCGGGTCCTGCGGGGCCGGCGGCTGCTGCGCCGTCCCGTCGCCCGGCTGGTCCGGCGGCACCGGCGTCGTCGGCGCCTCCGCCCCGAAGACCACGTTCAGCGCCTTGTCCAGGGTGTCCTCGAAGGCCGTCTGCGTGCCGTACGTCACCAGCACCTTGCGCAGCAGCGGGTACTTCAGACCGGAGCTGCGCACGTACACGGGCTCCACGTACAGCATCTTGCCCTCGATGGGAACGGCGAGGAGGTTGCCGTACTCCACCTCGGAGTCGCCGCCGCGCAGCAGCCGGATCGACTCGGCGATCTTCGGCTCCGACTGGAACTTGCTCTGCACCTGCTTCGGGCCGTCGACCGGCTTGCTCGTCGGCATCTTCAGGATGCGGATCTTGCCGTAGTCCTTGGAGCCCGGGTCGGCGTTGACCGACATGAAGGCGCTCAGGTTGTCCCGCTCGTTCGGCGTGAAGGTCGTCGTGAGCGAGAAGACCTGGTCCTTCTCCGCCTGGCCGGGGGTCTTCATCGACAGGTAGTACGGCGGGACCGCCGTGCCGGCCTTGGTCGTCGGGTCGTCCGGGACGGCCCAGGCCTCGCTGCCGCTGAGGAAGGTCTGCGGGTCGGTGACGTGGTAGCGGGTGAGCAGCTCGCGCTGGACCTTGAACAGGTCCTGCGGGTAGCGCAGGTGGTCCATGAGCGGCTTGGAGATCTCGGACTTCGCCTTGACCGTTCCGGGGAAGGCCTTCATCCAGGTCTTCAGGACCGGGTCCTGGGTGTCCCACTCGTAGAGGCTGACCGTGCCGTCGTAGGCGTCGACCGTGGCCTTGACCGAGTTGCGGATGTAGTTGACCTGGTTCTCCTGCGCCACCACCGCGCGCTGGCTGTTGGTCAGCGAGTCCGCGGTGCTCTGGCCCAGCGTGGTGCGCGAGGCGTACGGGTAGCCGTTGGTCGTCGTGTACGCGTCGACGATCCACTTGATCCGGCCGTCGATCACCGCTGGGTAGGGGGCGCCGTCGATCGTCAGCCACGGGGCGACGGCCTCGACCCGCTCCTTCGGGGTCCGGTTGTAGAGGATCCGCGAGCCGTCGCCGATGGCGCCGGAGTACAGGATCTGCGGCTCGCTGAAGGCGAGGGCGTACGCGGCGCGGTTGACCGGGTTGCCGAGGTTGACGCCCGAGTCGCCCTCGTAGCTCGTCTCCTTCTCGCCCTTGTCGTCCGAGTAGTCGAGCTCCTTCTGCGGCCCGCCGACGATCGAGTACTGCGTCGTCCGCTCGCCGTAGTAGATGCGCTGCTCGAAGTCCGTGCCGAACTGGCCGCGGGAGGGCAGGTCGGACTGGGTGAAGTCCGGGGCGCCCTGGTCGCCGACGGTGGTGCCCTTGGCGGCGACCACGCCGTACCCGTGCGTGTACTTGAAGTGGTCGTTGATCCAGTTGTTCTTCGGGATGCCGCCGATGTTCAGCTCGCGCAGGCCGATGACCGTGTCCTGGCCGTTGTAGCGGTCGACCGCCAGCGTCGACGGGAAGGCGTAGTAGCCCTTGACCTGCTGGAGCTGCTGGAAGGCCGGGGAGACGATGTTCGGGTCGAGCAGGCGGATGCTCGCCGTCGTGGCAGCCTCCTGGCGCAGCTTGGCCTTGTCCTCCGCCTTCTCGCTGTCCGGATAGTCCGTGACGTCGGACTTGTCGATTCCGTAGGCGTCCCGCGTGGCCTTGATGTTCTTCTCGACGTACGGGGACTCCTTGGCCTGCTCGTTCGGCTGGACCTGGAACTTCTGCACGATGGCCGGGTACAGCCCGCCGATCAGGATCGCGGAGAGCACCATCAGGCCGAAGCCGATCACGGGCAGCTGCCAGGTGCGGCGCCACAGCGTCGCGAAGAACAGCACCGCGCAGATCGCGGCGATCGCGACGAGGATCGTCTTCGCCGGCAGGTAGGCGTTGGCGTCGACGTAGCGCAGGCCCGTCCAGTTGTCCGCCGCCTTGAAGTCACTGGACTTCACGGCCAGGCCGTACCGGTCGAGCCAGTACGCGACCGCCTTCAGCGTGACGAAGAGGCCCAGCAGCACCGAGAGGTGCCCCGTCGCGGCGGCCGTGGCGCGGGCGCCGGGGCTGGTCACGCGCAGGCCGCCGTACAGGTAGTGCACGACGACGGCGGCGATCACCGAGAGCACCGCGGCGGCGAAGCCGAAGCCGAGGAGGAAGCGGTACCAGGGCAGGTCGAAGGTGTAGAAGGAGACGTCCAGCCCGAACTGGGGGTCCTTCCTGCCGAAGGGCACCCCGTTCACGTACATCAGCCAGGTCTTCCACTGGCCCGCCGCGGACGCGCCGGCGATCATGCCGACGAGCGCGGAGATGCCCAGGAGGAGCCACTTCTTGTACGGCGCGACGCTCATCCGGTAGCGGTCGAGGCTCTGCTGCTCCATCGACATCGCGCTCAGCGGCGGCCGCAGCCGGTGGGCCAGCCAGATGTTGAAGCCGACCGCCCCTGCCATCAGCAGGCCGAAGACCGCGAACAGGCCGATCCTGGTCCACAGCGTGGTGGTGAACACACTGGAGTACTTCACGGAGCGGAACCAGAGCCAGTCCGTCCAGAAGCCCGCGAACATGATGAACGCCATGCCGAGGACGGCCAGCACGCCCAAGGTCATCAGAAGAGTGCGGGCGCGCCGGGACGGGCGGCCGACTCTCATCCGTGGCCCCGAAGGGCCTGAGCCGCGGTCCGGCATCTGGAAAGCCAAGGTGGGCACCTCGAAAGCTGAGTCTTGTTACTGGACGTTTCTTTACCTGGGCCCTTGATGGTAAAGCCCACTCCTGCAACTTACTGAGGCTTCCGTCAGTTCCCGGTATGCGCCGGAAAGGAGGCAGGATGTTGTCCATGTCCAACGTTTCCCCCTCCGCCGGCACGCCGATGGCGGCCAGCCCGCTCACCCGCGCCTGCCTCGAGATCGACGAGTACGCGGCCGGACTGGGCTGGGACCGGCCCGCCCGGCTGTTCGCCCTGGTCGACACCGCCCGGCTGCGCCGGCAGGAGCCGCGCCTCGCCCACCAGCTCGGCGTCGACGCGGACGACGCCGGCCGGACGTCGCTGACCCCCGTCGAGCAGGACGAGCTGCCCGCCGGGATGCCCCTGGACAAGTTCCTGGGCACGATCGCCTGGCCCGACGCGGTCGTCGGCTGCGCCCTGACGGTGGAGCGGCTGATGCTGCCCCCGTCCGCGGAGGCGTCCGTACCGCAGGGGCTGAGCGACAAGCAGCTCGCGAAGTGGGTCGCCGCCCACCCGGAGCGGCAGGAGGTCCGCCTGACCGTGGCGGTGCTGCGCGACGGCTCGCGCGAGTCGGCGGTCCGGCTGCGCGAGAAGGACTCCTCGACCGAGGTGCTCACCGGCGCGAGCCTGGTGCCGGGGCTGGCGGAAGCGCTCGCCGCGACGTTCTCCTAGGGCCTAGGTCAGGAGTCGCCGCACTGCGGCACGCCGGCCGTGTCCCCCTTGGCGATCTTCTCCAGGGACTGCACGGCGTCGCCGATGGTGGAGACCTTGACGAGGGTCAGGCCGTCGGGGGCGTTGCCCGCCGCCGAGGCGCAGTTCTCGGCGGGGGTCAGGAAGTAGCGGGCGCCTGCCTTGCGGGCGCCGATCGTCTTCATCTGGATGCCGCCGATGGGGCCGACCTTGCCGGCGTCGTCGATGGTGCCGGTGCCGGCGACGAACCGGCCGCCGGTGAGGTCGCCGGGCGTCAGCTTGTCGACGATGCCGAGGGCGAACATGAGGCCCGCGCTCGGGCCGCCGACGTCGGCGAGCTTGATGTCGATCGGGAACGGGAAGGTGTGCGCGGTGCCGGCCCGGATGCCGACGATGGCGTGCCCGTCGCCCTCGGCCTTCGCCGTCGTGATCCCGACCGTGCGGGCCGCGGGCGCACGGCCCGACTTGCGGGCCTCCTCGGCCTCGGCGGCGGGCACGACCGCGAACTCGACGGGCTCGCCTGCCTTGTGCTTGGTGACGAGCTTGGCCACGTCACCGGGTGCGGTGACGGGGGTGCCGTCGACCGTCTTGACCTCGTCCCCGGCGTGCAGCCGGCCCTCGGAGGGGCTGCCCTTGACGACGGAGGAGACCACGACGCGGGTGGGGACGGAGATGCCGAGCTGCTTCAGCGCGGCGACCTTCGCGCTCTCCTGCGACTGGCTGAACTCCTCCGCGTTCTCCTGGGTGGACTGCTCCTCGGTCTTCCCGTTCGGGTAGAGGTTCTCGTGCGGGACGACGATGTTGTCGCCGGAGAGCCAGCCGTGGACCGCTTCGAGCAGGTTCATGTCGTAGTCCGCGCCGGTGACCCGCACGGTCGTCATGTTGAGGTGGCCCGTCGTCGGGTACGTCGTGCGGTCGCCGATGCTGATGACGGGCGCGCCGCGCGAATCGCCGAGCGTGTTCACGGTCGGACCGGGGCTCATCTCCGAGTACGGCACCTTGATGAACACCCCGGCGCAGAGCAGCGCGAACAGCATGAGGGTGGCGGCGAGCATCGTCGCTGTGCGGCGTGGCATGGAATCGACAGTACGGGACGGTCCTGTGCGGCGGCCGCCCGGGCCGTTCGCCCCGGTCGGTGTGCACGGGGTGCGGCGGGCGGTGCCGGCGGGGCCTCAGGCGGTGTCGGTCGCGGAGTGCGCCGCCGCCCCGGCCCGGGCGCCGTCGGCCCGGTCCATCGCCTCGCGGAAGCGGGCGTAGCCGGCGAGCTCGGATATGTCGCCTTGGGTGCGGTCGCGGGCCGCCCAGCTGCCCCATATCGCCGCGCCGATCGCGGCGAACAGCGGAATCAGCAACCACGCCAGTGACGCCATGGACGTGCCTCCCTGCCCCTGGGAATGTGCGTGTCGTTGGTGGCTTCAACGCTCCTGCCCAAGGGGGGGTTACGCAAATCGAGGGCGTGTTGCGCGGCCGAACGGGTGGGAGAGTACCGCCCCGGCCGACGGGCGCCGCGGGCGGGGTCCCGCCTGCGTCCGCGGGCCGGCTCAGCAGGCCCCGACCCACTCCTCCGTGCCGTCGGAGAAGCGCTGGTGCTTCCAGATCGGCACCTCGTGCTTGAGGTCGTCGATCAGCATCCGGCAGGCCTCGAAGGCCTCGCCGCGGTGCGGGCACGACACGGCGACGACGACCGCGATGTCGCCGACGGACAGGTCGCCGACGCGGTGGACGGCCGCCAGCGCGCGCACCGGGTACTTGGCGGCGACGCGCTCGGCGATGCGGCGCATCTCCGCCTCGGCCGAGGGGTGGCAGGAGTAGCCGAGGGATTCGACGTCCGCGCCCCCGTCGTGGTTGCGCACCGTGCCGACGAAGAGGGTCGTGCCGCCGGTCTCGTCGTCGCCGACGGCCCGGAAGACCTCGTCGACGGAGAGGGGGGTGTCGCGGATCGCGAGCAGCCGGACCGGGTCCTGGGCGGCCTGCTCGCCGGGGTGGTCGAAGTGCGGTGCCATGGGGCCATCGTGCACCACCGCTCCCGCCGCGCGGTATAGCCGTTTCGACCGGCTGTACGGGCCCGGCGTATGGAGCCTCCTACAGGGCCGGCCGCCCCCGGCCCGCGGGGGCGGGCCGGGCGGGGTGCGGCAGGACGTCCCTCAGATCCCCCGGCGGCGGCGCGCGCGGCGGACGACCGCGGCCGCGCCGAGCAGTGCGACGGTCGCGCCCGCGGCGCCCGCGGCGGTGGCGTCCTTGCGGCCGAGCCGCCGGCCCGCGACCGTGTGCCGGCCCGCGACCTCCTGGAGCAGCTCGGCCAGCACCTCCTCGTTGGTCCAGCGCGGCCGCCAGCCGGCGGCGTGCAGCCTGCTGACACTGACCACCCACGGGTGCATGGTGTACGCGAGGTCGCCGGCCGGGGACGGCGTCAGGCCGATCCGGTGCAGCCGGGCCGCCGCGCCGAGCGCCACCGCCGAGGGCAGCTCCATGCGGCGGATGCCGCTCAGCTCCTCGACCTCGTCCTGCTCCAGCCAGCCCTCGCAGCCGACCGCCAGCTCGCCCTCGACCTTCTCCAGTGCCGCGTACTCCAGGGCGCTGACGAGGTCCTCGACGTGGCAGAACTGCCAGGTCGGGCGGGATCCGGCCACGACGAGCAGGCGCGGGGACTCGAAGTAGCGGGTCAGGGCGGTGTCCGTGCCGCCGACGAGGACGGCGGGGCGGACGACGGTGACGTTGAGGCCCGGGTGGGCGCGCGGCGCACGGCGTCCCAGCCGCTCGATCTCCAGCAGGTCGCCGACGCCTGTGGCCTCGGCGGTGGCGCGCAGCTCGGAGTCCTCCGAGAGGGGGAGGTCGTTGTCGGGCAGCGCCCCGTAGACCATGGCGGAGGTGCAGAGCACGACCCGGTGGACGCCGGCCGCGGCGGCCGCGGTCAGGACGGTCTGGGTCCCCCGGACGTTGTACGCGGTGCGGGCCGCGGGGTCCGTCTCGAGGTCGAGGTCGAGGGCGAGGTGGACGACGACGTCGCTGCCGCGCAGCTTGTCGGCGATGGCGGGGTCGCGGACGTCCAGGACGTGCCATTGGGCGGCGGCGCAGTCGCCGCGCCGCTCGTCGATGGCGACGACCTGCTTGACCTCGTCGGAGGCGGCGAGGCGGCGGACCAGGGCGGCGCCGACGCCGGAGGCGGCGCCGGTCACGGCGATCACCGGGCTGTTCCGGCGGCGGCCCGCGTGGTTTCGCGGCTGGCGAACGCCGGGGGCGCTGTCACCGTGCTCGGGGCGGTTCTCGGCGTCGTCGGGCTCGTGAACCTGCGGATCTGGGGAACTCACCAGGCGTCTCCAGCGGTTGTCTTCAGTAGGGACGCGCCCGTGACGCGTACCCACCAGGTGATGTCCATCCTGCCGCAGCCCAGGAGTCGGCGGAGCACCGAGCCCGGAACCGGGAGTGGTGTCTACGCTGGTTGGTGTTGTCGGACCACTTGCCCGCCGGCTCCCGCCGGCGGCCCTACGAGCCGAGGAAACCCGTGAGCGACACCCCATTCGGATTCGGCCTTCCGCCCGAGGAGCCGGAGGACGGCGACGAGGGCAAGAAGAAGGGCGGGCAGGGCGGCCCGAATCCGTTCGGGTTCGGCGGCTTCGGCCTGCCCGGCGGCCCCGGCGGCCCGGGCGCCGGGGACAACCCGTTCGCGGCCATGTTCGGCGCGATGAACCCGGCCGACCTCGGCGCGGCGTTCCAGCAGCTGGGCCAGATGCTCAGCTACGAGGGCGGCCCCGTGAACTGGGACATGGCCAAGGACGTCGCCCGCCGGACCGTCGCGCAGGGCACCCAGGACGGGGTGAAGGACACCAGCGTCGGCATCGCGGAGCGGTCCGCGGTGGAAGAGGCCGTGCGCCTCGCCGACCACTGGCTGGACGACGTGACCTCGCTCCCCTCCGGCGCCACGACGGCCGTGGCGTGGAGCCGCGCCGAGTGGGTCGAGGCGACCCTGCCGGTGTGGAAGGAGCTCGTCGACCCGGTCGCCGAGCGGGTCGGCGCGGCCATGGGCGGCGTCCTGCCGGAGGAGATGCAGGCCATGGCGGGCCCGCTGCTCGGCATGATGCGCTCCATGGGCGGGGCCATGTTCGGGCAGCAGATCGGCCAGGCCGTGGGCGTCCTCGCAGGCGAGGTCGTCGGCTCGACCGACATCGGCCTGCCGCTGGGCCCGGCGGGCAAGGCGGCCCTGCTGCCGCTGAACATCGAGGGCTTCGGCAAGGACCTCGGCGTCCCGTCGGAGGAGGTGCGGCTGTACCTGGCACTGCGCGAGGCGGCGCACGCCCGGCTCTTCGCGCACGTGCCGTGGCTGCGCTCGCACCTGTTCGGCGCGGTCGAGGGGTACGCCCGCGGGATCAAGGTCGACACCTCCAAGCTGGAGGACGTCGTCGGGCAGATCGACCCGACCAACCCGGAGCAGCTGCAGGAGGCGCTCCAGGGCGGCATGTTCCAGCCGCAGGACACACCCGAGCAGAAGGCCGCGCTGGCCCGCCTGGAGACGGCGCTCGCGCTGGTCGAGGGCTGGGTGGACGCCGTGGTCCACGCGGCGGCCAAGCCCCGCCTCTCCTCGGCGGACGCCATGCGCGAGACGATGCGCCGCCGGCGCGCCTCGGGCGGTCCCGCGGAGCAGACGTTCGCGACGCTGATCGGGCTGGAGCTGCGGCCGCGCCGGCTGCGGGACGCCTCCCGGCTGTGGGCCTCGCTGACCGACGCCCGCGGCGTCGACGGCCGGGACGGCCTGTGGGAGCACCCGGACATGCTGCCTACGGCCACCGACCTCGACGACCCGGACGGCTTCGTGCACCGCGAGCACCCGGACTTCTCCGAGCTCGACAAGATGCTCGGCGAGGCCGCCGAGCAGCGCGGCCGGGACGGCAAGGGCGGCCAGGACGGCAAGGGCGGGCAGGGCGGCACCGACGGCCGGGAAGGCGAGGACGGCGGCGAGGGCGAAGGAGCGAAGTGAGCCTCCACGAGGACGCGGTCCTGACCCTCAAGGGGTACGAGGGCGGCGATGCGGAGCAGCGCGCCCTGCGCGACGTCTACCTGGACCACCTCGCCGCGCATCCGGACGGCATGTACAAGCCGTGCCGGGCGGGGCACGTCACCGGCAGCGCGCTGGTGGTCGACCCGTCGCGCGGCCGGGTGCTGCTGACCCTGCACCGCAAGCTCGGCATGTGGCTGCAGATGGGCGGCCACTGCGAGCCGGGCGACGCGACGCTGGAGGCGGCCGCGCTGCGCGAGGCCGTCGAGGAGTCCGGCATCGGCTCCGGCCTGGCGCTGCTGCCGGGCGGACCGGTGCGGCTCGACCGGCATCCGATCCCGGCGCCGTGCAACTGGCACCTGGACGTGCAGTACGCGGCGCTCGCGCCGGCCGGCGTCGAGGCGGAGATCAGCGACGAGTCGCTCGACCTGCGCTGGTTCCCGTACGCGGAGGTGGGCGCCGTGGCCGACACCTCGGTCGTGCGGCTGGTGGAGGCGACCCTGGCGCGGCTCTGACCGGCCGGACGTGAACGGATGCGAGGGGCGGCCCGCGGTGTGCGGGCCGCCCCTCGCGCCGTGCGGCGGGGCCGCGGGTGCGGCCGGAGCGGTCAGTTCCAGGCGTTGTTCTGGTTCTGGCCGCGCGCCCCCTGCTGGCCCACGCCGAACTGCGCGGCGACGCCCTGCCCGAGCTGGGCGTTCTGCGGGGGCAGCACCTCGCTGGGCTGCACCAGGGCGAAGCCGGTGCCGAGGAAGCTGAGCTCCCAGCCCTCGCCGGTGTTGCCGCGGCGGCGCCACACTCCGCTGGAGTGGGTCTGGGCCTGCATCTGCACGCGCAGCGAGGTGGACCAGGCGACGACGGCGTCGGCGTCGGCGTTGACGTACTTGTCGGGCGTGACCTGGAGCATCAGCGGCTGCCCGGAGGTCATCAGGGCGACCTTGCCGCGGCCCGAGATGTTCAGCTGGTACTTGCCGGAGCCGGAGATGCCGTACTGGCTGTCCACCGCGATGACCTCGGTGTGCAGGGCGGAGTCCAGGGCGAGGACGTAGCTGCTGTCGACGGTGAGGCCGTCGTGGTCGACGTCGACGACATGGACGTACTGGGCCAGGTTCGCGAGGTAGACGGTGCCCTGGCCGGAGCAGCGCATCAGGTCGAGGCCCTCGCCGGTGTTGCGGCGGGCGTTGCGCTGGTTGCCGCTCTGGTACTCGCCGTCGAAGTCGATCAGGCCCTGGTAGGCGACCATGGCGCCCTTGCGGGCCAGGACGTCGTCGGTGCCGGTCAGGGAGACCCGCAGCAGCTGCGGGTTCTGGACGGCGTAGCGGTCCTGGGACTGCTGCTCGGCGTGTGCGAAAAGTGAGCTCTGCATGGTGGTGTCCGCTCCCCCTCAGCCCCGGGTCCGGAGCCGGTCGGTGCTGTCCTCGCTGGGCTGTACGACGACGATGCCCTGGCCGGAGAAGGCCATCTGGTAGGCCTCCCCGCTACCGCGGCCGATCATCGACGAGGCCTTGAAGCTGCGCTTGCCCTTCACCTTGAGGTTCGGGGACCAGGCGACGAGCGCGTCCGGGTCGACGTACGTCTCGTCCTCGCCGCGGCCGCAGTCGACGACGATCGGGGTTCCGCGGGAGGTGATCGCGACCCAGCCGGTCCCGGCGACCTGCACGTTGAACAGGCCCTGGCCGGCGAACTTGGCCATGCCCTTCACGCGCTCGACGCCCCACTGGAGGTGTGCGTCGAAGGCGAGGAGGTTGGTGCCGTTGACGGAGAGGGCGTCGTTGTCGAGGTTGACGACGACGACGTCCGCACCGTAGTCGGCGAGGTAGAGAAGGCCGTCGCCGCTGCACTTCATGACGGGCGCGCCCTCGCCGGTCAGCCACTGCGAGGCCATCTGGCGCAGGGCCGGCGGGTTGGGCTCGTACTGGATGAAGCCCTCGTAGGCGACCATCGACCCGGTGCGGGCGAAGAGGTCCTGACCGGTCTGCATGGCGACCTTGAGCATGGACCGGCCGTGGTTCTCCATGCGGGCCGTGACGGGGGTGGGGGCGTAGCCCGCGAGCTGCTGGTTCATTGCGTTCATGACGGGCTCCCTCAGACCTCGTACGGCTGGACGACGATGAAGTTGCCGGGAGCGCCGCGGAACTGGAGGTTCACGGTCTCCCCGCTGTGGCCGGGGTAGGCGTTGCGCCGCAGGCGGACCTGGCTGGAAACGATCACCTGGGAGGCCGCCGACCACGCCACGATCGCGTTGCTGTCGGCGAAGGTGGTCGGGGTGACGGGGAGCACGACGGGCGTGCCGTGCGTCTTGACGACCACGGTGCCGGTGCCCTGGAAGAGCATGGTGAACAGGGCTCCGCCGGGGATGCCGTGGCCCTCGATGCGGCGGACCTCGTGGTGCAGGGACTCGTCGAAGGCGAGGACGTTCTCGGCGGAGACGCAGATGCCGTCGCCCTGGAGCTCGACGGTGTGCAGGTGGGCGCCGTTCTCGGCGAGGAAGACCTGGCCGCGGCCGGTGCAGCGCATCAGCTGCATCTCCTGGCCGGTGGCGTTGCCGACGACCCGGCCGGCGAAGCCGGCGCCCTTGTAGCTGAAGTCGACCTTGCCCTGGTAGAGGACCATGCTGCCCTGGCGGGCGAGGACGGGCTGCCCGCCCATGGCGAGGTCGACCCGGACCAGCTGCTGGTTCTGCGCGGTCCAGCGGGCGCCGGTCGGGACCTCCTTGTACACCTGGAGGGCCGCGCCGAGGCCGGGGCCGGCGGCCCGGGGGACCTGGCCGGGGACGCCCTGCGGGTACGGGCCGGGGGCCTGGGCCGGTGCCTGGCCGTAGGGGGCCGCCTGCTGGCCGGGGACCTGGCCGCCGTAGGAGGGCTGGGGCTGGTGCGGGGGCTGCTGGCCGTACGGCTGCGGGACCTGGCCGTACGAGGGCTGCGGGACCTGGCCGTAGGAGGGGGTGCCGGGCTGCTGGCCGTACGGGGCCGGGGGCTGCGGCGCATGCGGGGCCGACGGTGCGATCGGCGCGGCCATGGTCGGGGCCGAGTGCACCGGGGCGGCGGGGGCCGGCTGCTGGTACTGCGGCGCGGGGGCCTGCGGCTGCTGCGGAGCCTGGGGCTGCTGAGGCGCCGGCGGCGCCTGGGGCGCAGCGGCGGCGGGGGCGGCGAACGACGGCGCGGGAGCGGGTGTGGGCGCCGGGGCGGCGGGAGCGGCGAACGACGGCGCGGGGGCGGCGGCCTGCGGCGGGGCGAAGCCGGGTGCCGCGGCGGGGGCGGCGGCCGCCGGGGCCTGCTGCTCCGGTTCCTCGGCGACCTCGCCGCCGAAGTTCTGCAGCAGCGCGGCGAGCCCGCCGTCGAAGCCCTGGCCGACGGCGGCGAAGCGCCACACGTCCTTCAGGTAGAAGTCGCCGAGCATCACGGCCCGCTCGGTGCTGAACTCGGTGCCGGAGAAGGAGTACCGGACGACTTCCTCGCCGCCTGCCACGATCCGGATGTAGCCCGGTCCGATCTGCGACATCTGTCCGTCGCCGTCGATGGTGGCGGTGAAGGACAGCTTGTGGATGTTCGCCGGGATGCGGTCCAGCGTCACGCGGAACGACTCGGTGTCGCCGGCCTGCGCGCCGAGCTGCTGGATGGACTCCTCCGGCGACTTCGGCTGGTTGTAGAAGACGAAGTAGCGGTCGTCCGAGAGCCGCTCATCGGCGTCGAGGCCGAAGCAGCTGATGTCGAAGGCGAGCCCGGGGCCGGCGATCTGCACGCCCACGTACAGGTCGGTGCCCGCCGTGAGATCGCTGATCCTGGCCTTGTGACCGCGTTGGAATTCCCTGGCCATACGTAACGACCGTCCCCCATCCCGACAGTGAATTGCGTGGCGCACAGGCTAGCCGCATCCGACGACATCCGGCCAAGTCGGTATCAACCCGGTATCCGGCGGCAGCGGCGGCCAGGCCGCGGCGGCGCGCGGGTGCGCGCCGCCCTTCCGGCTCATTGTCCGCGCGGGGGCGGCACGTTGGGGTGCCGTTCCGCCGCGGCCACCCCTTCCAGGTAGCCGCGGGCCCGCTCGGTGCGGGGATACGCCTCCAGGAGTTCCCAGAAGCGCGGTCCGTGGCCGGCGACGAGGAGGTGGGCGAGCTCGTGCAGCAGCACGTAGTCGACCACGTACTCGGGCATCCCCTGGAGGCGGTGCGAGAGCCGGATGCTGCCCTCGGCGGGGGTGCAGGAGCCCCAGCGGGTGTTCTGGTTGGCGACCCAGCGCACCGAGCTCGGGCGGGCGCGGCCGCCGAGGTACTGCCCGGACAGACGCTCGGCGCGCCCGATCAGTTCCCCGTCGCCGACGGTGTTCCGGCTCTCCCGGGCGGCGAGCTTGTCGAGCATGGCCCCGACCCAGCGCCGCTCCTCCGCCTCGGACATGCGGGCGGGGATGAGGACGATGGTGCGGTCGCCCTCGCGGTAGGCGGACACGGTCTTGCGGCGGCGGGCGCTGCGGCGGACTTCGACGGCGCGCTGCGGTGGGTCGGCGGACACGCCTCCGACCGTACCGGTTCGCGGCGGGCGGGGGGTCTGCGCTCCGCGGTTCGGACGGGGTCGGCAGGAAACAGCGGGAATCGGTGCGGAACGGCCTGAAACGACCCCCTTGTTCTGCATCTCATATGCCTTATAGGTCTTGCCTGTGGACAAATGAGGGCGTCCGGGGCGCGGGGCGGGCACTGTTGCGGGGACGGGTGGCCGAGGCGGTGCGGGGCGATGGGCGGACGTACCGGAGGAAGGGGGAGCCGTGTATCCGAAGGTGAAGCCGGCCCTGGCGAGGGCGTGGCGCGATCTGCAGACGGTCCAGTTCGGGGTGACGCCGGCGCACGCGGTGGTGCTGGGCCCGGTGGACACGGCGACCGGGTCGCTGATCGACCGGATCGACGGGACGCGGGGCATGGACAGGCTCCGCGAGGAGGCGTCGGCGATGGGCATGCCGGCGGGGCAGGCGGACGGGCTGGTGCGGCGGCTGGCGGCGGCCGGGCTGCTCGACGACGCCACGGCGGGCGGGCCGCCGGCCCAGGCGGTCCGCAGCAGGCCGGAGACGTTGGAGCGGCTCGGGCCCGACCTGGGGTCGCTGTCGCTGGTGCACCGGGAGCCGGGGGGCGACTTGCGCGGGGTGGCGGCGCGGCGGGCGATACGGGTCGTGGTGCGGGGCAGCGGGCGGGTGGGCGGTGTCGTCGCGGCGGTGCTGGCGGCTGCGGGCGTGGGCCGGGTCGAGGTGCTCGACGGGGGCCGGGTCGAGCCGGCCGATGTCGCTCCGGGCGGGCTGGGGCCCGGCAGTGTCGGCCGGCTCAGGGCCGAGGCCGCGGCGGCGCTGGTGCGGGAGGCGGCGCCGGGGCGGGCTCCGCGGTCCACCGGGAGGGGAGGGTACGAGACGGGGCCGGCACTGGTGGTGGTCGTGCCCCGGGACGGACTCCAGTCCTGGGCCCCGGATCCGGGGGTGGCGGCCGACTGGATCGCCACCGGAGTGCCGCACCTTTACGCGGGGGTGCTGGAGGGCACGGGGGTGGTGGGGCCGCTGGTCCTGCCGGGGGTCACGGCGTGCGCGGGGTGCATGGAGCGGGAGCGCGTGGACCGGGATCCGGCCTGGCCTCGGATGCTGGTGCAGTGGCGCTCGGCGCACCGGCGCCGGACGGCGGCCGCCTGCGATCTGGGGCTGGCCACGGCCGTCGCGGGGCTGGCCGCGGCCCATGCCCTGTCCTTTCTCGACGGGGAGCTGCCGGCCTCCACGGCCGCCCGCTGGGAGGCGGCCCTGCCGGCGCTGCACTGGGAGCGGACGGCCGTGGAGCCGCATCCGGACTGCCCGTGTGCGGCGGCGGTCGTGCCGGCGGCGCAGGCGGCGGGAGCGTGAGGGCGGCCGGTGCGGGCTGCGCGGGGGCCGGCCGGTGCGGTCCGGAGGGCCCGGAAGGCGCCATGACAGGATGCGCTGTGACGCAGGTGCGGGGAGGACACCCCCGAACCGCCGCCTGCCGCACGGCACTCTGGGAATTGGAGGGGCGCATGTCTGATCTTCCCCGGAAGGCGGTCACCCGTACCGTCAAGCTGGCCGCTCTGCCGCTCGGCATCGCGGGCCGGGCCACCTGGGGGCTGGGGAAGCGGATCGGGGGCAAGTCGGCGGAGATCGTGGCGCGCGAGATCCAGCAGCGCACCGCCGACCAGCTGTTCCGCACCCTCGGCGAACTGAAGGGCGGTGCCATGAAGCTGGGGCAGGCGCTCTCCGTCTTCGAGTCGGCCCTGCCGGAGGACTTCGCCGGCCCGTACCGGGCGGCGCTGACCAAGCTTCAGGAGGCGGCTCCGCCGCTGCCCGCGCAGACGGTCCACCAGGTGCTGGCCGAGCGTCTGGGGCCGGATTGGCGGGAGTCGTTCCGGGAGTTCGAGGACGTGCCGGCCGCGGCGGCGTCGATCGGGCAGGTGCACCGGGCGGTGTGGCACGACGGCCGGGAGGTCGCCGTCAAGGTGCAGTACCCGGGGGCCGGGGAGGCGCTGCTGTCGGACCTGCGCCAACTGGGGCGGTTCGCGGGGCTGCTGGGGCCGCTGGTACCGGGGATGGACCTCAAGCCGCTGATCCAGGAGATGCAGGAGCGGGTCGCGGAGGAGCTCGACTACGGCCTGGAGGCCGAGGCGCAGCGGATGCACGCGGAGGCGTTCGAGGACGATCCGGATGTGGTGGTGCCGCGCGTGGTGCACCAGGGCGAGCAGGTGCTGGTGACGGAGTGGCTGGAGGGGACGCCGCTGTCGGAGGTGATATCCGACGGCAGCCGGGAGGAGCGGGACCGTGCCGGGCAGCTGCTGGCCCGGTTCCTCTTCACCGGCCCGGCACGGACGGGGCTGCTGCACGCGGATCCGCACCCGGGCAACTTCCGTCTCATCAAGGCGGAAGAGGGCCGGCTGCGGCTGGGCGTGCTGGACTTCGGCACGGTCGACCGGCTGCCGGGCGGCTGGCCGGAGCCGATCGGCACCTCGCTGCGGATGACGCTGGAGGACGACGCCGAGGGGATATACGGGCACCTGTGCGGTGAGGGGTTCGTGCGGGAGTCCATCGAGCTGGATCCGCAGGCGGTGCTGGAGTACCTCAAGCCGATCGTCGAGCCCATCGGGGCCGAGGAGTTCACCTTCACGCGGTCGTGGCTGCGCGGGCAGGCGGCCCGGATAGCCGATCCGCGGTCCCCCGCGCACCAGTTGGGCCGGCAGATCAACCTGCCGCCGTCGTACCTGCTGATCCACCGGGTGACGTTGAGCACGATCGGGGTGCTGTGCCAGCTCGGGGCGACGGTGCGGCTGCGCGGCGAACTGGAGTCGTGGCTGCCGGGGTTCCTGCCGGAGGAGTGAGCGGGCGGGGGCTGCGGGCGGCGGTCACCACCAGGACGAGTCGAGGCGGCCCTCGATCGCACGGAGGTTGGCGCGGGCGCAGTCCACGCAGAAGTACTGTCTGGTCCCGTTCTCCACGGAGCAGGTCCAGGTCGGCGGGGCGCCGCCGGGGGACCGGGTGCCGCAGCGCGCGCAGACCGCGGCCTCGGGCTCGGTTCCCGACGGGTCGGGAGGGGGAGTCTGCTGGTCCACCTCCAGACGATATCCCCGCCGCGGCCGCGCGGCACCGCAACGCACCGGGGGGACCGGTCCGTGCGGACCGGTCCCCCCGGGTGGCCGGTGTGCCACCGCACCGCCAGGGTGGTGGCGGCGCGGCGGCGTCAGCGGCTGCCGTCAGTGCATGACGGCCATGGCGAGGGCCCGGCGGGCGCGCAGCGAGACGCGCTCGGCTCGCCGCTGCATGCGGCGGGCGGCGACCAGGCGCAGGGCGCGACGCTCGGCGTCGGCCTCACGCATCCGGTCGTCCATATGGGCACGAGCCAGGGCTTCTGGGATGAGTTGCATTTCGCGGGTCCTGTTCTGACGCGAGGTGATCGCGCCGGTGGTGGTGAAGTCTGCGGGGGCGGAGCCGTGCGGCTTCTCGCTCGTCGTGTGGGCGGTCATGAGGGCCTGCTTCAGGGGGTCGTGCGTCAGGGGGCGGTCAATGGTTCCGGTGGCTTTCATGCCGAGGCAACCGGGTTCTTGCGCGGGCGGCCGCGGGGCCGCTTGCGGGCCACGACCACACCCTGGACGAAGAGCTCGCCGCCCCAGACGCCCCAGGGCTCGCGGCGCTCCAGCGCGCCGGCGAGGCAGGCCTCGACCAGCGGGCAGGTGCGGCAGAGGGACTTCGCGTACTCGACGTCGGCCGGGGACTCGGCGAAGAAGACCTCCGGGTCGTAGGTGCGGCAGGCGACGGGTACGCCGAGGTTCTCGATGGCGTCGTCGAGCGCGGTCAGCGCGGTGAGGGGAGTCAAGGCGGAGTCCTCCGGGACTGCGGGCGGGGAGATCGTCTGGGTCTGCGGTACGGACGGGGCGTGCGCTTCGAGTTGCACGGTGTTTTCTTCCTCGTCTTGTTCGTCTAGTCGTTCCGGCCCGGTTCGGCCGGGGGCGGCTGGTACCTGGTCTTGCCAGTCCCGAGGCTCCTTCGGACTGCCGTCCCCGTTCGGGGACAAACAGAAGGGCCGCGGATCCCGGGTGGGGTTCCGCGGCCCTGAAGGCGCCGGCCTGATCGCTGGATCAGGCTGGATCACTCCAGGGTTCGAGCCCACGGAAGGCCCACATCAGGTGGTGCTGCTGCTTCGTCTGCTTCGTCTTGGATCCGGCACCGGCCGCGGCGGCAAAGCCATAGGCGTGCGCCTGGGCTTCTGCCTTTACTGCCACCGGTGCCTGGGTCGGTCGCTCATTCCGCTCGCTCGCGAGCAGCGCGGCGGGCGCGGCCGGCAGGGCGCGGCTGTCGGCGGAAATCGCGGACAGACCGGTACCCGTGAGCGGGAGGAGCGAGGAGGAGCCGAGCGTGCAGGAAGCGGCGACCGAGCGATCGGTCATTGCGGTGGTGGTGATGAAGCTGGTCACTGGTCTCGCCTCCTCTCGGCGTCTCGGGGACGGGGGCCCGGGGGCCTGTCCCATGCGTATTCGGATAAGTACAGCACAGAGTCGGAGCTTCTCAGAAGCCACCGTTTCCGTTGCTAAGAACCTATGGGGATCCGGCAGGCATGTGCAAACTATTTTTCCGACGAGTTTTCACGCGTCGGCGCCGTCCCCTCCGGCGGGCTCCCTGCCTGCGCAGATGGCGAGGACATCGGCCCCGTACCGGTCGAGCTTGCGGCCGCCCACTCCGGGGATCACGGCCAGCTCCCCCGCCTCGCCGGGCGCCGCCTCCGCGATCGCCATCAGCGTCTTGTCGGTGAAGACGCAGTACGCGGGCAGGCCCTGCCGGCCGGCCTGGACGCCCCGCCAGGCGCGCAGCCGCTCGTACAGGCCCTCGTCCATGGCGGACGGGCAGTCCTCGCAGCGCATCAGCTTCATCTCGCCGGCTTCCGTGAGCGTCCGGCCGCAGACCCGGCACCGGACGGGCCCGCGGCGCGCCCGCCCCCGGGCCGGGCCGCGCTCGATGCCCGCTCCCCCGCCGCCTCCGGGGCGGGAGGCGCGGGCGCCGGAGCCCGGGCGCAGGCCGTTCAGGAAGCGGCTGGGGCCGCGGGAGGGGCGGCCGCCCGGGGAGCGCGAGAGGGCCCAGGAGAGGGTCAGGTGGTGGCGCGCGCGGGTGACCCCGACGTAGAGGAGGCGGCGCTCCTCCTCCACCTGCTCGTCGGTCTTGGCGTAGGTGATCGGCAGCATGCCGTCGGTGAGGCCGACGAGGAAGACGGCGTCCCACTCCAGGCCCTTCGCCGCATGGAGCGAGGCCAGGGTGACGCCCTGGACGGTCGGCGCGTGCTGGGCGGCCCGCCGCTCCTCCAGTTCCACGCCGAGGTCCGCCAGGGTGGCCCCGGGCCGGGCGCGGGCGAAGTCCTCGGCGAGGCGGACCAGCGCGGCCAGGGACTCCCACTGCTCGCGGACGGCCCCCGAGCCGGCGGGCGGCTCGGGGCTCCAGCCGGTGGAGCCGAGGACGGCGCGGACCTGGGCGCCGAGCTCGACGACGTCGTCGAGGAGGGGGTCGTTGCCCGCGGAGCGGGCGGCTCCGCGCAGCGCGAGCAGCGCCCGCTGCACCTCGGCCCGCTCGAAGAACCGCTCGGCGCCGCGCAGCTGGTAGGGGACGCCGGCGTCGGCGAGGGCCTGCTCGTAGACCTCGGACTGGGCGTTGATGCGGAAGAGGACGGCGATCTCGCCGGCGGGCACGCCGGCGGCGATCAGGTCGCGGATCCGGGCGGCCGTGCCCTCTGCTTCGGCGGGCTCGTCGGCGTACTCGGCGTAGACCGGGTCGGGGCCGGGCTCGCGCTGGGAGACCAGTTCGAGGCGGTGGTCGGCGGCCCGGCCGCTCGCCTGCGCCAGCAGCCCGTTCGCGAGGTGGACGACCTGCGGGGTGGAGCGGTAGTCGCGGACCAGCTTGACGACGGTGGCGTGCGGGTAGCGGCGGCGGAAGTCCAGCAGGTGGTCGGGGGTGGCGCCGGTGAAGGAGTAGATGGTCTGGCTGGCGTCGCCCACGACGCACAGGCTGTCGCGGTCGCCGAGCCACAGCTCCAGCAGCCGCTGCTGCAACGGGCTGACGTCCTGGTACTCGTCGACGACGAAGTGCTGGTACTGGCTGCGGACCTGCTCCGCGATGTCGTGGCGGTCCTGGAGGATGCCCACGGTCAGCAGCAGCACGTCCTCGAAGTCGATCAGCACGCGGTCGCGTTTGAGCTGCTCGTACATTCCGTACAGCTGGGCGATCTCGGCCGGGTCGCGGGGGGCCTCTCGGCCCGCCTTCCGGGCGGCCGCCGGGTAGTCGGCGGGGACCGTCTGGGTGACCTTCGCCCACTCGATCTCGCCGGTCGCGTCGCGCAGCTCGCCGCGGTCGAGGCGGAGGCCGCAGCGGGCGCCGGCCTCGGCGACGAGCTGCACCTTCCGCTCGACGAGGCGGGGCAGCTCCCCGCCGATCGCGCGGGGCCAGAAGTACTGGAGCTGGCGCAGGGCGGCCGAGTGGAAGGTCCGCGCCTGGACCCCGCCCGCGCCGAGGCTCCGCAGCCGGCCGCGCATCTCGCCGGCCGCCCGGTTGGTGAAGGTGACGGCCAGCACACTGGCCGGGGCGAGCTGCCCGGACCGGACGCCGTAGGCGATGCGGTGGGTGATCGCCCGGGTCTTGCCGGTGCCGGCTCCGGCCAGCACGCACACCGGTCCGCGCAGGGTCGTGGCGACCTCGCGCTGCTCCGGGTCCAGGCCCTGGAGCACCGCGTCGGCCGGGCCGTCGGGCCCCCCGGCGGCGGAGGGGAAGGACGGGAAGGGCGTTGCTGCTGTCACCCCGCCATGCTGCCAGGTCCGCGGGGGCGGGCGGGACGCCCGTCCACAGGGGGGCCGCCGCGGTCGTACTTGACGTACCGGGCTCCCCGCGGGTGCGGGAATGGCTCCGCGGTCCCGTACGTTCGAGTACTCGGACCACCCCAGGCCCCCACCCCACGAAGGAGCGCAGCATGCAGGACACGGGTTCCGTGACGATGTACAGCACGACCTGGTGCGGCTACTGCCGCCGGCTGAAGAGCCAGCTGGACCGGGAAGGCATCGCCTACAACGAGATCAACATCGAGCTGGACCCGGAGTCCGCGGCGTTCGTCGAGAAGGCGAACGGCGGGAACCAGACCGTCCCGACCGTGCTCGTCGTCTCGCCCGCCGGCACCGAGTCGGTCATGACGAACCCGAGCCTGGCCCAGGTGCAGCAGGCGCTCGCCGTCTGACCGGCCCCGTCCGCGGACGGAGCTGCGGAAGGCCCCCGCCGCCGGCGGGGGCCTTCGCGCGTCCGCAGGCGGACGGCGGCTACGCGCTGTGCGCCAAGGGCCGCGGCAGCGGCTTGCCGTACCAGCGCTCGACCAGCCGGGCCGCGATGGAGATCCCCGACGGGGGCAGCACCTCACCCGACTCGATGGCCTGCCGCAGGTCCTCCCGGGAGAACCAGCGGGCCTCCTCGATCTCCTCGCCGTCGACGGCTATCTCGGAGGAGGCGGCGCGGGCGGTGAAGCCCAGCATCAGGCTGTACGGGAACGGCCAGGGCTGGCTGGCGACGTACTCGACCTCCCCGACCCGGACGCCCGCCTCCTCCCAGACCTCCCGGACCACCGACTGCTCGATCGACTCGCCTGGCTCCACGAACCCGGCCAGCGTCGAGAAGCGCCCCTCCGGCCAGTGGACCTGCCGGCCCAGCAGCGCCCGGTCCTGCTCGTCGGTGACCAGCATGATCACCGCGGGGTCGGTGCGGGGGTAGTGCTCGGCGCCGCAGCCGGGGCAGCGGCGGATGTGCCCGGCGGCCGCGACGACGGTGCGCTCGCCGCAGCGGGAGCAGAAGCGGTGCATCCGCTGCCAGTTCTCCAGGGCGACGGCGTGGACCATCAGGCTCGCGTCACGCGGCGACAGCAGCATCCCGGCCTCGCGCAGGCCGGCCGGGCGGGCCGACTGGTCCATGCGGCCGGGCAGGGAGTCCTTCTGGAGCGCGAAGTACCGTACGCCGTCGTCGTCGGTGCCCAGGAAGTAGCGGTGCGTCTCGGTGAGCGGTGCCTCGAAGGCCGGGGTCATGACGATGCCGGTGCCCCCGTCGGGGGTGTCGTCGATCAGGACCTGGCCGCCGGAGACCACGAAGACCCGCGTCGTCGGGTGGCTCCAGGCGGCGGCGAGCCAGGCCTCGTCGAGGCGGTGGTGCGCGGCGCGGTCGATGCCGCCGGGCTCGGCGAGCGTGATCGGGTGCTCGGTGTGGGTGCTCACAGGTGCTTCCAATTCCCCCGGGGCGTGGTCGGGCAGGCTGGGTGACGCGTGACTCGTGCGGCTCTTGGTGCGCGGCGCGGGCGGGCGGGCGCGCCGGTCTAGGCGGTGGGCCTCCAGTGGGCGGCGAGGTCGGTCCACAGGTGGGCGGCGGCCTCGACGCCCTTGAGGAGCAGGTCGAGCTCGACCTTCTCGTTCGGGGCGTGCCAGCCGTCCGACGGCACGGAGATGCCGAGGAACAGCACGGGCGCGTCCAGGACGTCCTGGAGGTCGGCGGCGGGACCGGAGCCGCCCTCGCGGGTGAAGCGGACCTTCTCGCCGAAGGCGCGCTCCATGGCGCGGACGACGGAGCGCAGCGCCGGGTGGTCCAGCGGGGTCAGGCAGGGCCGGGTCGGGGCGCCGAAGACGAGGGAGTGGCGGATGCCGTCGGGGACGCGGGCCGCGACCCAGTCCCGCACGGCGGCCTCGATCTCGTACGGGTCCTGCCCGGACACCAGGCGGAACGACAGCTTCAGGTGGGCGGAGGCGGGGACGATGGTCTTGCCGCCGGGGCCCTGGTAGCCGCCGCCGATGCCGTTGACCTCGGCGGTGGGGCGGGCCCAGACGCGCTCCAGCGTCGAGTAGCCCTTCTCGCCGGCCGCGGCGTGCGACTTGGCGGTGCGCAGCCACTCGTCCTCGTCGAACGGCAGCTCGGCGATCAGGCGCCGCTCCTCGTCCGTCAGCTCGGCGACGTTGTCGTAGAAGCCGGGGATGGCGACCTTCTCGTCGGCGTCGTGCAGCGCGGCGACGAGGCGGGCGGCGACGGTGGCCGGGTTGGGCACGGCCCCGCCGAAGGCCCCGGAGTGGATGTCCTGGTCGGGGCCGTGCAGGTCGATCTCGCAGTCGGCGACGCCGCGCATGCCGGTGCAGACGGTCGGGGTCGTCTCGGACCACATGCCGGTGTCGGAGACGATGACGACGTCCGCGGCGAGCCGGGCGGCCTCGCGCTCGACGAGGGCGCGGAAGTGCGCCGAGCCGGACTCCTCCTCGCCCTCGACCAGCAGCTTCAGGTGGACGGCGGGGGCGTCGGCGCCGGTCGCGGCGAGGTGCGCGCGGACGCCGAGGGTGTGGAAGAACACCTGGCCCTTGTCGTCGGCGGCGCCCCGGGCGTACATGCGGCCGTCCTTGACGACGGGCTCGAACGGCTCGGTGTGCCAGCCGTCGGCGAGCTCCGCGGGCTGCACGTCGTGGTGGCCGTAGACCAGCACGGTGGGCGCGCCGGGGTCGTCGCTGGGCCATTCGGCGAACACGGCGGGCGCGCCGGGGGTCTCCCACACCTCGGCGACGGGGAAGCCGGTCTTGGCGAGGTGGGCGGCTAGCCACTCGGCGCTGCGTCGTACGTCGTCCGCGTGCTCCGGCTGGGCGGAGACCGACGGGATGCGCAGCCACTCGGCGAGGTCGTCGAGGAAGGCGTCGCGGTGCGTGTCGATGTACGTGCGGACGACGTTGTCCGCCGGGGTTTCGCTCATGCCCACGAGCCTATCCGGCCGTCCGGCGGCCGCCGCCCGGGCCCGTTTTGCCTTGGAGGATCCGCTCAAGGCGGGCCCGGCCGGGCAGGTTGCGCGGCCGGACCACGCGGCCGCTGCGGACGTGCAGGAACGCGGCGGACACCCGGCGCAGCGGCGTACCGGTGGTTTCGGCCCAGGCCAGGCGGTATACGGCGAGCTGGAGGGGGTCCGCGTCGGTGCCGCGGCCGGTCTTCCAGTCGACGATCTCGTACGCGTACGGGGACCCGGCGGGGGCGCGGTAGACGGCGTCGATCCGGCCGCGGACGACCCGCCCGGCGAGGGTGACCTGGACGGGGACCTCCAGGCGGTGCGGGACGCGCTCGGCATACGGGCTGTGCTCGAAGGCCTCCTTGAGGGCGGCGAGGTCGGCCTCGTCGGCGACCTCCTGGTCCGAGCCGGGGAGGTCGGCCGCGGGGTCGAGGACGTCGAGGAACGGCAGCGGGAGCTCGGTGAAGCGGGACTCCACCCAGGCGTGGAAGCGGGTGCCCTGGCGGGCGGCGGGCTGCGGCGGCCGGGGCATGGGGCGGGCCAGGTCGCGGGCGAAGCCCTGCTCGTCGGCGGCGAGGCGGAGCAGCTGGCTCGCGGAGAGCGAGGCCGGCAGCTCGACGTCGCGGACGGCGGCCCGCGACCGGCGCAGCTCGCCCTCCAGGGCGTCGAGGTCCCGGTCCCAGGAGGCAACGGCCCGCGCCTCCTCGGGACTGAGCCCGGCCTCCGCGTGCACGGGCCCCCCGCCGGAGCCGCCGCGCCGGGCCGCGGGCACGCCGGGCCCCCGGCGCCCGGAAGCCTGCGAACCCCTGCCGGGGCCGGCCCACGGGCCGCCGGCCGGCTCGCCGGCCTCTGCCGCTCCGGGCGCGGCGCCCGTTGCCGGAACGGCCGTTCCGGCCCACTCCTCGGGCCACGGGCCGTCCACCGACCCGTCGGCCGCAACGGCCCCCGCCCCGGACGGGAGGGCAGGCTGCGCCTCGGGCACGGCCAGGCCGTGGCCGGCCTCCGGCCGTGCGTCGGCGGCCGGGGCGGCGGCCCAGCCCTCGGGCCACAGGTCGTCCGCCGGAGCGGCAGGGTGCACGACGGGCGCGGACCCGGTCGGCACGGCCTGCGCCGCGGGCACGGCCAGGCCGTGGCCGGCCTCCGGCCGTGCGTCGGCGGTCGGGGCGGCGGCCCAGTCCTCGGGCCACAGGTCGTCCGCCGGAGCGGCAGGGTGCACGACGGGCGCGGACCCGGTCGGGACGGCCTGCGCCTCGGGCACGGCCAGGCCGTGGCCGGCCTCCGGCCGTGCGTCGGCGGCCGGGACGGCGGCCCAGTCCTCGGGCCACAGGTCGTCCGCCGGAGCGGCGCCCGGGGGTGCGGGCAGGCCGGGTTCCGGCCGTGCGTCGGCGGCCGGGGCGTCGGGCCGGTCCTCGGACCAGAGGTCGGTCGGCTCGCCCGCCGGTTCGGTGGGCCACAGGTCCGGTTCCGGTTCCGGGGCGTGGGTGCGGGTGGCGGTCGACAGGTGGGATTCCACCAGGGCCGCGGCCCTGCGCCGCATCTCGAGGGACTTCCGGTCCAGCGGCAGCGGCCAGGCGTGTTCCGCCTCCTTCGCCGCCGTCAGCGACGGGTTCTCCTCCTCCGGTTCCGGTTCGGCGGCCCACGCCTCGATCTCGCCGTGGCCCGCGGCGCAGTGCGCGTACAGGGCCTCCAGGAACGGCGACGGCCCCCGCGGCTTCTTCTGCGACGGCCCCCACCAGTGCCCCGACGCGAGCAGCAGGGAGCGCGGGCGGGTGAAGGTGACGTAGCCGAGGCGGAGCTCCTCGACCGCCTTGTGCTCCTTCAGCGCCGCCTTGAACGTCTTCAGGCCCGCCGAGGTCCACTCGGGGTCCCCCGGCAGGGTGGCCGCGTCGCCGCGCAGCGCGTAGGGCAGGACCTTCGCGTACGAGGTCCACGCCTCCGGCGGCTTCTGCTTGGGGAAGGAGCCCGCGCACAGGTCGGGTACGACGACGACGTCCCACTCCAGCCCCTTGGACTTGTGGGCGGTGAGCACCTTGACCGTGTTCTCCCCGCCGGGCAGGGCGTGGTCGAGGCCCTTCTCGTACTGGACGGCGGTCCGCAGGAACCCGAGGAACGCCAGCAGGGAGGCCTCGCCGTCGAGGGAGGCGAAGCCGGCCGCGACGTCGAGGAACGACGACAGGGTTTCGCGGCGGCGCGCGGCCAGGGCGTGCGGGGACGCGGACAGCTCGACGTCGAGGCCGGTCGCGGCGAGCACCCGGTGCAGGACGTCCATCAGCGGGTCGGCGAGGGAGCGCCGCAGGTCGCGCAGTTCCTGCGCCAGGTGGGCGAAGCGGACGCGGGCGTCCGCGGAGAACGGCAGCCCGTCGTCCCCGGCGGATCCGCCGGAGCCGCCCTGGCCGTCGAGGAACGTGTCGAGGGCGTCGGCCAGCGACACGACCTCGGCCGGGTCCACCCCCTCCACGGCGGCGGCGAGCCGCCCCTCCGGGTCCTCCTCGCCGCGCGCCCCGCCGACGAGCAGCCGGGCGCGCCGGCCCAGCAGCGCCAGGTCGCGGGCGCCGATGCGCCAGCGCGGGCCGATCAGCAGCCGGACGAGGGAGGCGTTGGCGCCCGGGTCCTGGAGCACCTCGCAGACGGCGATCAGGTCGGCGACCTCGGGCAGGTGCAGCAGCCCGGACAGGCCGACGACCTCGACGGGCACCTCGCGGGCCGCGAGCGCGGCCTGGATCTGCGCGAAGTCCGCGGCGGACCGGCACAGCACGGCGATGTCCCGCGGCTCGGTGCCGGTGCGGACCAGGTGGGCGACGGAGTCGCCGAGCCAGTCGAGCTCCTCGGCGTGCGTGGTGTGCAGCGCGCACCGCACGGACCCGGCCTGCTCCTCCCCCGGCGCGGGCCGCAGCGCCTCGACGCCCTCGTGCATGGCGCGCAGCGGGGCGGCGAGCCCGTTGGCGAGGTCGAGGAGGCGGCCGCCGCTGCGCCGGTTCTCGCTGAGGGAGAAGCGGGTGGCGGGGGTGCCGTCGGCGTGCGGGAAGTGCTCGGGGAAGTCGTCGAGGTTGGCGACGGAGGCGCCGCGCCAGCCGTAGATGGCCTGGCAGGGGTCGCCGACGGCGGTCACCGCGTGTCCGGTGCCGCCGCCGAACAGCCCGGACAGCAGCAGCCGCTGCGCGACGGAGGTGTCCTGGTACTCGTCGAGGAGGACGACGCGGAACTCGTCGCGCAGCAGCGCCCCGACCTCGGGCCGGGTGGTGGCGAGCTCCGCGCACAGGGCTATCTGGTCGCTGAAGTCGAGGAGGTCGCGGGAGCGTTTGGCGGCCCGGTAGCGCTCGGTCAGCTCCAGCAGTTCGAGGCGCCCGCGGACGGCTTCGGGGACTTTGCGGAGGTCCTCGTTGGTCAGGCGGGTCCCGGCCAGTTCGTCGAGGAGCGCGGTGTCGTACGCGCGCAGCCGGTCGGGGGTGACGAGGTGCTCGGAGAGTTCGCCGTCGAGGGCGAGCAGGTCGCTGACCAGGTCGGGCAGCGATTTGGTGAGCGCCGGGTACGGGCCGGGCGCCTCGCGCAGGACGCGGGCGGCGAGCTGGAAGCGGGTGGCGTCTGCGAGGAGGCGGGCGCTGGGCTCCAGGCCGATGCGCAGGCCGTGGTCCTTCAGGAGCTGACCGGCGAAGGCGTGGTAGGTGGAGATGCGGGGCTCGCCGCCGGCGGCGTCGGAGCCCGCGGCGTCCGGTGCCGGGTCGGGGTCGGTGACGCCGGCGCGGGCGAGGGCGGTCCGGACGCGTTCGGCGAGCTCGCCGGCGGCCTTGTTGGTGAAGGTGAGGCCGAGGACCTCGCCCGGTGCGACCGTGCCCGTGCCGACGAGCCAGACCACGCGGGCGGCCATGACGGTCGTCTTGCCGGAGCCGGCGCCGGCCACGATGACCTGCGGGGCGGGCGGCGCGGTGATGCAGTCCAGCTGTTCCGGGGTGAACGGGATGCCGAGGAGCTCCTTGAGCTGCTCGGGGTCGGTGAGGGGGGACGGGCGCGCGGACACCCGGAAAGGCTAGCCGTCCGGGCCGACACCGCCCGCGACGCGGCTCACACCGCCCGGGGCGGGCGGACGGGTGCGGGCCGCCGCGCACCGGACCGGTCGGGCCCGGCGGGCCGTGCCGTACTGCGGGTGACGGCGGGTGCGCCCGGTGGACGGCGGCCGCCGCACGCACCCCGCGGCGGGTCGGGTCTGTGCGGCAGGTCACTCCACTGTCTGGCGGCCCTCGGGGCGCGCGCTGCACGAGCTGCGGAACGAGCAGTGGTCGCAGTGCCGGCCGGGGGCGGGGGTGAAGCGCTCGTCCAGGACCCGCCCGGCGGCCGTGGCCAGCAGGTCCCCGACCCACTCGCCGGACGGCCCGGGCGGCAGCGCGTCCTGCGCCTGCACCTTCGGCGCGGTGTCGCCGCCGTCGCGTTTGGCGGCGCCCTGCCGCAGGTGGACGAGCTCCGCGCCGCCGGGCTCGGGGCGCAGCCCGTCGAAGACCTCGTCGACGGCGCCCTCGCGGACGGCGAGCTGGTAGACGGCGAGCTGCGGGTGGCGGGCCACCTCGTCCTTCGTCGGCGCCGCCTTGCCGGTCTTGAAGTCGACGACGTACGCCCGCCCCTGCGGGTCCGCCTCGACGCGGTCCATGGAGCCCCGGATCCGGACGGCGTACTCGCCCGCTTCGAGCGTGACGTCGAAGTCGTGCTCCGTGGCGACGGACGCCCGGCCTCCGCGATCGGTGGTGTGCCAGCGCAGGAAGCGCTCCAGCGCGGCGCGGGCGCTGTCCTTCTCCTGGCGGGACTTCCAGGGGGCGTCGAAGGCGAGGGCGTCCCAGACGGAGTCGAGGCGCTCCATGAGGACGGCCAGGTCGGCGGGGGTGCGGCCGGAGGCGACCTCGTCGGCGAGGACGTGGACGACGTTGCCGAAGCCCTGGGCGGCGGTGGCGGGGGTGTCGGCCTTGACCTCGCGGCCGAGGAACCACTGCAGGGAGCACGTGTTGGCGAGCTGGTCCAGGGCGCTGCCGGAGAGGGCGACGGGCCGGCTGCGGTCGCGCAGCGGCACCCGGCTGCGGGTGGGCTCGTACAGGCCCCACCAGCGCTGCGGGTGCGCGGCGGGCACCAGCGGCCGGCCGTCCTCGTCGGTGAGCGCGGCGAGGCGGGCGAGGCGGCGTGCGGCGGCGTCGCGCAGCGCGGGCGAGGCGGCGGGGTCGACGGTGGTGGCGCGCAGCTCGGCGACGAGCGCCGGGACGGCGAGGGGGCGGCGGGGCCGGCCCGGGACGTCCTTCGGGGGCACGCCGAGCTCGGTGAGGAAGCGGGAGGGCTGGTCGCCGTCCTCGGCGGCGGCCTTGACGGCGGTGACGACGAGCCGGTCGCGGGCGCGGGTCGCGGCCACGTAGAAGAGGCGGCGCTCCTCGGCGAGGAGCGAGCCGGCGCCGAGGGGCTCGGCGAGGCCGTCGCGGCCGATCCGGTCGGCTTCGAGGAGGGAGCCGCGGCGGCGGAGGTCGGGCCAGAGGCCCTCCTGGACTCCGGCGACGACGACGAGGCGCCATTCGAGGCCCTTGGAGCGGTGCGCGGTCATCAGCCGGACCGCCTCGCGGCGCGTGGCGCGGCGGGTGAGGGTGTCGGCGGCGATGTCCTCGGCTTCGAGCTGTTCGAGGAAGTTCAGGGCGCCGCGGCCGCCGGTGCGCTCCTCGGCGCGGGCGGCGGTGTCGAAGAGGGCGCAGACCGCGTCGAGGTCGCGGTCGGCGTTGCGGCCGGCCGGGCCGCCGCGGCGGGCGCTGCGCTCCAGCCGCTGCGGCCAGGGCGTGCCGTCCCAGAGGGTCCACAGGGCCTCTTCGGCGGTGCCGCCGCCCTGGAGGAGCTCGCGCGTCTTGCGCAGCAGCAGGCCGAGGCGCTGGGCGCCCCGCGCGTACGCCGGGTCGTGCGCGGTGAGGCGCTCCGGCTCGGCGAGGGCGCGGGCCAGCAGCACGTCGGACGGCGCGGGGACGGCGGTGCCGGCCGCACGCTCCTCGTCGCGCAGGGCCCGCCCGAGCCGCCGCAGGTCGGCGGCGTCCATCCCGCCGAGCGGCGAGGCGAGCAGGGCCAGCGCCGCCTCGACCCCGATCCACCCCTCACCGGTGCCCCCGCCGGGGGCCGGCCCGTCCGCGTCCCCGCCGCCGACGCCCTCGGCGGCGTCCGGCGCGCCAGCGCCGTCCGCCGAAGCGAAGGCGCCGGCCTTTCCAGGGGTGTTCGCCGAAGCGGCGGCGCCGGGACCGCCCGCACCCGCGCCGGCAGCGGCACCGGCGGCCTGCGCGGCCCCCTCGCCCGGGGCGGACGCCCCACCCGTCGCACCGGTCACAGCGGCGGAGCTGTCTCCGACGGCAGCGGAGGACGCGGCGTCCCGACCACCGACGGGACCGGCCGGGCCGAAGCCGCCGCCCGCGAGGGCGGACCCGCCGCCGTGGACAGCGCCTGCAACGGCGTCCGCGGCGCCGTGCACCGACGCCTCGCCTGCAGGGCCGCCCGGGGCGGTCGGGCCGAGCCCGTGTGTGGCGGAGCCACCCGCCCCGGGCTGCCCGGCCGCGGCGGACCCGCCGGTGTCGGCCGTGCCGTCAGCGGCACCCGCCGGGTCCTGCGCCGAAGTATCGGCGGGGCCGCCCGCGGCCCCGGTCGGCGGCGGGGTGGCCAGGGCCACCGTGCGGAGGGCCGTCAGGAGGGGGGCCACCGCCGGTTCGTGGCGGAGGGGGATGTCCGTGCCGTCCGTTTCGGCGGGGACGCCCGCCGCGATCAGGGCGCGCCGCATCGCCGGCAGCGTGCGCCCGCCGGCGCGGACCAGGACGGCCATGTCCTGCCAGGGCACGCCCTCCTCCAGGTGGGCGCGGCGCAGGATGTCCGCGATGTTGTCGAGCTCGGCGCCGGCCGTCGGGTACGTGTACACCTCGACGCGGCCGCCCTCCCGCGTCGGCGTGAGCCCCCGGTGCGCGCGGACCGCGTCCGCGGGCAGCCGAGGCACCGGCATGCGGGTGGTCAGCAGCCGGGTCGCGGCGAGGACGGCGGAGGCGGAGCGGCGGCCGACCGTCAGGGCCCGTACGGCCGCCCCGGGGAACGCGCCCTCGAAGTCGAGGATGTTGTTGATGTCGGCGCCGCGGAAGGCGTAGATCGACTGGTCGGGGTCGCCGAAGGCGACCAGCGTGCCGCCCGGCCCGGCCAGCGCCCGCAGCAGCCGGAGCTGCGAGGCGTCGGTGTCCTGGAACTCGTCCACGTAGATCACGTCGTACGCGGCGGCCAGGCCGGGCGTCCGCTCGGCGAGCAGCACCGCGCGGTGCAGCAGCTCGGCGTAGTCGAGGGTGCCCTGCATGTCCAGGACGTCGAGGTACTCGGCGAGGAAGGCGGCGGCCGCCTTCCAGTCGGGCCGGCCGATCCGTGAGGCGAACGCGTCGAGGGCGGCCGGGCCGAGGCCGAGCTCGCGGGCGCGGGCGAGGACGGCGCGGACCTCGTCGGCGAAGCCGCGGGTGGTGAGGGCGGCCCGCAGGTCGTCGGGCCAGCGGATGGAGCGGGTCTCGCGCTGCCCCTCCAGCAGGGTGCGGACCATGACGTCCTGCTCGGGCCCGGACAGCAGGCGCAGCGGGTCGGCGAACAGGTCGGTGTCCTGGTGGGCGCGGACCAGCCCGTAGCAGAAGGAGTGGAAGGTGGTGGCCTGCGGGGCGCGGGCGCCGCCGAGCCGGAGGGCTGCGCGGTCGCGCAGCTCGACTGCGGCCTTGCGGCTGAAGGTCAGGATCAGGATCCGGGCGGGGTCGGTCCCGTCGTCGACGCGGGCGGCGGCGGCCTCCACGAGGGTGGTGGTCTTCCCGGTGCCGGGGCCGGCGAGGACGAGCAGCGGTCCGCGGGTGTGGTCAACCACCGCCTGCTGCGCTGCGTCCAGCACAGGGGGCTCCGCCCGCCCCGGCCCGCTGCGCACGAGACGGTACGCGTCGGGGGTCCGCGTACGCAGCCGCTCGGGGCGGTCGGTGGAAGAGGTGATCACGTGAGGTGCCGGTCCTGGTGTTCGTGCTGCTGCGGGGCGTACGGGTCGTGCGGCGTCCGCGGTCGCCGCGCGGGCGCCCGCCGGGGGGCCGGCCGCGACCGCCGAAGAGGCAACGCTACGGCAAGCGGCGCACCCCGTGCAGTTCCCCGAGGTCCGGCCCCGGATGCGGCCTCCGGGGTGCCCGCGGACCGCAGGACGGGGTCCCGCCCTGGCGCGGAACGGGCGGATGCGAACGGCTCCGGGCGGGCGGCCGCCGGTACCCCGTGCGGGCCCCGGCCCCGGCCGGAGCGCCCGCTGGGGCCCCGTGCCCGCGTTGAGCCGGCAGGTGCGGCGAGCGTCGGGCCGATGGCCGCCCGCCCCCCGCACGGGCCCCGGGTCCGGCCGCATCACGCGCCGGGGCCCCGCCCCGGCGTGGTACCGGCAGGTGTGCAGGCGTCCGGGCCGGTGGCCGCCGATCCCCCCTACGGGCGCCGGCACCGACCGGACCACACCCTGAAGTCCCGCCCCGGCGTCGTGCCGGCAGGTACGGAAGCGTCCGGGCCTGCGGCCGCCGGTACCCCCTGCGGGCCCCGGCCCCGGCCGGAGCGCCCGCTGGGGCCCCGCCGCGGCCTGGTGCCGGCAGGTGCGGAACCGTTCGGGCGGGCGGCTGCCGCTGCCCTGTGCGGGCGCCGGGTCCGGCCGGACCACGCACCGAAACCCCGCCCCGGCGCAGTGCCGGCAGGTGCGGAACCGTTCGGGCGGGCGGGCGCCGGTGCCACGTGGGGGCGCCGGCCCCGGCCGGGGCGCGCGGCGGGGGTCCTGCGGGGCGTGGTGCGTGCGGGTGCGCGGGAGTGCGGACGGGCGGGCGGCGGTCGCCCGTACGGGTCCCGGGGTCGGCTTTCGACCGGCGCGCGGGGGGCTTCGTGGCGGAAGCTGTCAGGTGTGACCCTCGTCGCCCGCCGTTGCGTGCCCGCCGCCGTCCCAGCGTGCCCGCGGCATGTCGAGCCGGGCCTCGCCGCCCGCGGTGAGGCGCAGCGGGGTGGACTCGGCCCGGTAGTGCTGCAGGGCGCGGGGTTCGCTGCCGGGCAGGGGCCTGCCGTCGGCGCGCACCACGCGCCACCAGGGGACGGCGCCGCCGTACAGGGCCATGACGCGGCCGACTTGGCGCGGGCCGCCCTCCCCGAGCCATTCGGCGACGTCCCCGTACGTCATCACCCGGCCGGGCGGAATCCGCTCGGCCGCGTCCAGTACGCGCTCCGCGTACGCGGGCAGCTCCTCGCTCATTCCGCCCATGGTGCCGGACATGGCGGGCCGCTGTGCGGAGCGTTTCCTTCCGCACCGGCGCGCACCCTGCCGCCCCCCGGGACCGCCCGGCCGTGCCACCATCTTCCGGGCGGTGACTGGTGATACGTGATCAAGAAGAGACGGCTGTGACGACGAAGGAGCAGGGTGTGAGCCCTCCGGACGGCGCGACCGAGGACGACGGCGCGCGCCCCGAGCCGGGCCCCGAGCCGCACCCCGGCACGCCCGCCGCGGGGGCTCCCGGCGCGCCCGCCGACGGCCCGCCCGCCGCCCCCGCGGCCCCGGCACCCGCAGCGGCGGCCGCCGACGAGGTCGAGGTCGACGAGCCGCTGCTCGCCGCCCGCGTGCACCGCCCCTCCGACCTCGTCCGCTTCCTCGTCGGACTCCTCGGCATCGCCGTCGTCCTCGGCATCGCCGCCTTCGCGCACGGCACCACCGCCGGCCTGGAGGACGACATCAGCCAGGGCACCCAGGCCGCCCCCGACCTCCTGATCAAGGTCGCGGGCCTGGTGTCCAGCATCGCCGTCCTCCTCGTCCCCGTCGCCTTCGCGATCGAACGGCTGATCAAACGCGACGGGCTGCGCATCGCCGACGGCGTCCTCGCCGCCGTCCTCGCCCACGGCGTCACCCTCGCCACCGACCTCTGGGTCTCCCAGGCAGCGCCGGCCACCATCCAGGACGCGCTGACCCGCGCCGCGGGTGCCGGCGGCGCCCCCACCGACCCCGTGCACGGCTACCTCGCGCCCGTGATCGCGTACATGACCGCCGTCGGGATGACGCGACGGCCGCGCTGGCGGGTCGCCCTGTGGGTGGTGCTGCTGCTCGACGCCTTCGCGATGCTGGTCAGCGGCTACACCACCCCGTTCTCGATCATCCTGACGGTGCTGATCGGCTGGAGCGTCGCGTACGGCACCCTGTACGCGGTCGGCTCCCCGAACGTGCGCCCCACCGGGCAGAACCTCCTCGCGGGCCTGCGCCGGGTCGGCTTCCAGCCGGTCAGCGCGGCGCGCGCCGAGGTCCCGGAGGGCGCCGACGCCTCCGAGGCCAGCGACCGCGGGCGCCGCTACCACGTCACCCTGGAGGACGGACCGCCGCTCGACGTCACCGTCGTCGACCGGGAGCAGCAGGCGCACGGGTTCTTCTACCGGGTGTGGCGCCGCATGACCCTGCGCGGGATCACGACGCGCCGCTCCCTGCAGTCGCTGCGCCAGGCGCTGGAGCAGGAGGCGCTCCTCGCGTACGCGGCGATCGCGGCCGGCGCGAACGCGCACAAGCTGATCGCCACCTCCGAGCTCGGCCCGGACGCCGTGATGCTCGTGTACGAGCACCTGGAGGGCCGGCCGCTGGACGCGGTCCCGGACGAGGAGATCACCGACGGGCTGGCCCGCCACGCGTGGGAGCAGGTACGCGCCCTGCAGTCGCGCCGGATCGCGCACCGCCGGCTGACGGGTGACGCCCTGCTGGTGGATCGTTCCGGCAGGGTCATCCTCACGGATCTGCGCGGCGGCGAGATCGCGGCCGGCGACCTGGTGCTGCGGATGGACATCGCGCAGCTGCTGACCACGCTCGGCCTGCGGGTCGGCGCGCAGCGCGCGGTCGCGTCGGCGGTGTCGGTGCTCGGCCCGGACGCGGTGGCGGACTGCCTGCCGCTGCTGCAGCCGATCGCGCTGAGCCGGTCGACGCGGGCGACGCTGCGCCGGCTCGCCCGGGAGCGGGCGGACCGGCAGCGGGAGGCCGTGCTGGAGTCCTCGCGGGCGGCGAAGGCGGCCCGCGAGGCGGCGGCCGGGAAGGCGGGCGCCAAGGCGGTCCCCGCCACCTCGGCGGCCGAGCGGAAGGCGGAGAAGCGGGCGCTGGACGATGCGCTGGAGGGGGCCCGCGAGGAGGACCTGCTCAGCCAGATCCGCAAGCAGGTGCTGCTCATCCGGCCGCAGGCGCCGGTGGAGCCGGCCCGGCTGGAGCGGATCCGGCCGCGCACCCTGGTGTCGTTCATCGCGGGCGCGTTCGGCGCGTACTTCCTGCTGACGCAGCTGGCCCACGTCGACTTCGCGACGATCGTCGGCGAGGCCGAGTGGGGCTGGGTCGGGGCGGCGCTGGCGTTCTCGGCGCTGACGTACTTCGCCGCGGCGATGAGCCTGCTCGGGTTCGTGCCGGAGCGGGTGCCGTTCCTGCGGACGGTGGTGGCCCAGGTGGCCGGCTCGTTCGTCAAGCTGGTCGCCCCGGCGGCCGTCGGCGGCGTCGCGCTGAACACGCGGTTCCTCCAGCGGGCGGGGGTCCGGCCGGGGCTGGCGGTGGCCAGTGTGGGCGCCTCGCAGCTGTTCGGGCTGGCGTCGCACGTCCTGCTGCTGCTGGCGTTCGGCTACCTGACGGGCACCGAGAAGACGCCGGAAATGACGCCGTCCCGGACGGTCATCGCCGGCCTGCTGACGGTGGCCGTGCTGGTCCTCGTCGTCACGGCGGTGCCGTTCCTGCGGAAGTTCGTCGTGACACGCGTGCGGGCGCTGTTCGCCGGTGTCGTGCCGCGCATGCTGGACGTCCTCCAGCGGCCGCAGAAGCTGATGACCGGCATCGGCGGGATGCTGCTGCTGACCGGCTGCTTCGTGATGTGCCTGGACGCGTCGATCCGCGCCTTCGGCGGCGGCGAGGCGCTGAGCTACGCGAGCATCGCCGTCGTGTTCCTCGCGGGCAACGCCCTCGGCTCGGCCGCGCCGACGCCGGGCGGCATCGGCGCCGTGGAGACGACGCTGACGCTGGGCCTGATCGCGGCGGGCCTGGACAAGGAGGTCGCGATCTCGGCGGTCCTGCTGTTCCGGCTGATGACGTTCTGGCTGCCGGTCCTGCCGGGCTGGCTGTCGTTCAACTACCTCACCCGCAAGGAAGCGATCTGACGCCGCGGCCCGCGCCCGCGGGCGGCTGACCCGAACGGGCGCGTGCGCGGGCGGGGTCCGCGGGGGCGGCGGAGGATGGGGACATGTCGAGACACGTCCTCCGGACGGCCGCCGCCGGCGCCGTCGTCCTCGCCGTGGCCGCCGTCGCCGGCTGCTCCGGCGGCGGAGGCGGCACCCCGTCCCGCACCGACGGGACCGGGTCGGCGCCGCCGCCGCTGAAGTGGGGCGCCTGCGCCGCCCCGGACGCCGCCCAGGGCGGCGGCCCCGCCCCGCCGAAGGACTGGCAGTGCGCCACGCTGCGGGTGCCGCTCGACTACGCCGACCCCGGCGGGGAGACGATCCCGCTCGCGCTGATCCGGGCCCCCGCCCGGGACAAGGAGCGGCGCCTCGGCTCCCTCGTGTTCAACTTCGGCGGTCCCGGCGGCTCCGGCGTCAGCACGCTGCCCGGCGCGGCCGAGGAGTACCAGGCGCTGCGCTCGCGCTACGACCTGGTGAGCTTCGACCCGCGCGGGGTCGGCGCCAGCGCGCCCGTGCTGTGCCAGACCGACAGGCAGCTGGACGCGTACTACGCCGCGGACAACACGCCGGAGACGCCGGCGGAGGAGAAGGAGTTCGCGGACGGCATCCGCCGCTACCACCAGGCCTGCGAGGCCCGGTCGGGGAAGGTGCTGCCGTACGTGGGCACCGAGAACGCCGCCCGGGACCTGGACCGGATCCGCCAGGCGCTCGGCGACGGGAAGCTGAACTACTTCGGCATCTCGTACGGCACCGAGCTCGGCGGGGTCTACGCCCACCTGTTCCCGGACAAGGTCGGGCGGGCCGTCTTCGACGCGGTCGTCGATCCGACGAAGACCTCCGAGCAGAGCGCGCTCGGCCAGGCGAAGGGCTTCCAGCTGGCGCTGGAGAACTTCGCGCAGGACTGCGTGGACCGCGGCGACGAGTGCCGCCTCCAGGGCGCCACCGCCCAGGAGGTCGAGGACACGGTGCTCCGGCTGCAGAAGAGCCTGGCGCAGAAGCCGATCCCGGGCCTCGGCGGGCGCATGCTGACCGACTCGGCGGCTACCAACGGCATCGCGCAGGCCCTGTACTCGCAGGAGCTGTGGCCGCTGCTGGAGCAGGGCATCGACGAGGCGGAGGGCGGGCAGGGCCAGCTGCTGATGGCACTGTCCGACGCGCTGAACGGGCGGCAGGAGAACGGCCGCTACAGCAACATCGGGGCCGCGAACACGGCGGTCAACTGCGCGGACTCGAAACAGCGGTTCACGCTGGAGCAGACGAAGGAGCGGCTGGCGGAGTTCCGCAAGGCCTCCCCCGTCTTCGGGGACTTCCTCGGCTGGGCGCTGATGAGCTGCACCGGCTGGCCGGTCAAGGGCGCCTGGGAGACGCCGGACGTGTCGGCCGCCGGCTCCGCGCCGATCCTGGTGATCGGCAACACCGGCGACCCGGCGACGCCGTACGAGGGGGCGCGGCGCATGGTGGAGCGCCTCGGCCCGGGGGTCGGGGTGGAGCTGACGTACGAGGGCCAGGGGCACGGCGCGTACAACAGCGGCGACCCGTGCGTGCAGAAGGCGGTCGACGCCTACCTGCTCGACGGGAAGGTGCCGTCCGGCGGCACGGTCTGCAAGTCCTCCTCCGCCTGACCCGGCGGCGGACACCGGACGGCCCCCGGCCCCGCGCCGTCGCGCGCAGGGGCCGGGGGCCGGTACGGGTGGACCCGGGGGGACCCGGGAGGGCCCGCTAGTAGACGGGCTTCTCGGGCTCGACCTGGTGGACCCAGCCGATGACGCCGCCGCCGACGTGGACCGCGTCCGCGAAGCCGGCGGACTTCAGGACCGCCAGGACTTCCGCACTGCGGACACCCGTCTTGCAGTGCAAGACGATCCGCTTGTCCTGCGGGAGGTCCTGGAGGGCGCTGCCCATCAGGAACTCGCCCTTGGGGATCAGCCGCGCGCCCGGGATGGAGACGATCTCGTACTCGTTCTTCTCGCGGACGTCGATGATCTCGATGTTCTCGCCCTCGTCGATCCACTCCTTGAGCTGCTTCGGGGTGATCGTCGAGCCGGCGGCCGCCTCCTGGGCCTCCTCCGAGACGACGCCGCAGAAGGCCTCGTAGTCGATGAGCTCCTTGACGGTCGCGTTCGGGCCGCACACCGCGCAGTCGGGGTCCTTGCGGACCTTGACCTGGCGGTACTGCATCTCCAGGGCGTCGTAGATCATCAGACGGCCGACCAGCGGCTCGCCGACGCCGGTGAGGACCTTGATGGCCTCGGTGACCTGGATGGAGCCGATGGACGCGCAGAGCACGCCGAGGACGCCGCCCTCGGCGCAGCTCGGGACCATGCCCGGCGGCGGGGGCTCCGGGTAGAGGCAGCGGTAGCAGGGGCCGTGCTCGGACCAGAAGACGGAGGCCTGGCCGTCGAAGCGGTAGATGGAGCCCCACACGTACGGCTTGCCGAGGAGCACGCAGGCGTCGTTGACGAGGTAGCGCGTGGCGAAGTTGTCGGTGCCGTCGACGATCAGGTCGTACTGGGAGAAGATGTCCATCACGTTGTCGGCTTCGAGCCGCTCTTCGTGCAGGACGACGTTCACGTACGGGTTGATGCCGAGGACGGAGTCACGGGCGGACTCCGCCTTGGAGCGGCCGATGTCCGACTGGCTGTGGATGATCTGGCGCTGCAGGTTCGACTCGTCGACCTCGTCGAACTCCACGATGCCCAGCGTTCCGACGCCGGCCGCGGCCAGGTACATGAGGGCGGGCGAGCCGAGGCCCCCCGCGCCCACGGCCAGCACCTTCGCGTTCTTCAGGCGCTTCTGGCCGTCCATCCCGACGTCGGGGATGATCAGGTGGCGGGAGTACCGACGGACCTCGTCGACGGTGAGCTCGGCAGCCGGCTCGACCAGGGGTGGCAGCGACACGGGGACTCCGTAGATCGGTATGCGTGAACGGTGGTTCTTCCCGTAACACTGCCACGCCCTTCTTCATTCCGAGACACCTGGTCCGATACGTGAGACGATTTCGTCCCAGTACGCGGGCATTGACGCCCAGGGGTCCTCATTCGGGGCCGCGCGCCGGTCGGTGAACCAGATCGTCCCGGCGCCCTGCCAGCGGGCGATCCGCAGCGCCTCCTCCAGATGCGTGCGCGGCACGCCGTGGACGAGGTGGCAGAACCGCTCCGGCGGGTGGTCTGCGGTCCACTCCGCCACCTGCGACCAGCGGTAGTCCGCCCAGGCCCCGGCGAAGGTGACCAGCTGGTCGGCGACGTCCGCGTAGCCCTCGCTCGGGTGGGTGCCGTGCCCGAGCACGATCCGCAGGTCCGGGCCGAGACCGCGCAGGGTGTCGACGACCCTGCGCACCCCTGCGAGCCCGGACCGGTCGGCCGGGGCCCCGTCCAGGTAGAAGCCGTCGACCCGGTACCAGTCGGCGAAGCGGTGGGCGTCGGAGACCAGCTCGCCGAACGTCCGCTCGCCGTCCCGCACCGCGAGATGCCCGAGGACGGTGCCGCCGGCCCCGCGGAGCCGGGCCACCGCCTCGGTGCAGTGCGGGTCGGGCCGGGAGCCGGGGCCGTCGGTGACGTTCAGCACGGCCCAGTGCAGGGGCGTGCCGGGGCGGGTCAGCTCGGCCCATTCGACGGGCGCGAGCAGCGGGTGCGCGTAGCCGGGGATGCCGAGGCCGGGCCGGCCGGAGCCGGTGGCGGCGGCAGCCGGGGCGGGCGTGGTCAGATGCGGCACGCCGCCTCCATCCAGATGTCCGCGAGGGACTCCTCCAGGTTGATCCTGGGCCGCCAGCCGAGCCGGTCCCGGGCGGTGCGGACGTCGGCCTGCTGCCAGGCGCCGCAGCCGTCCGGATAGGGGTACGCGGCCGCGGGCGGGGCGGCGGCCAGCTGCTCGGCGGTGGCCTCGGAGCGGGGCGCGCCGATCGCCGCGAGGGAGGAGGCCCGGCCGTGGCCGCCGTGGAGCGGCCCGTGGCCCTGCGGGTGTCCGCCCTGTGGGACGTCGATCTCATGGAGGGTGCCTCCGTACCCCGCGACCCGGGCGAGGACGGCTGCGGCGTCGCGGAGCCGGACGGCGCGCCCGGTCCCGATGTTGACGACGCCCTGCGCGGCGGACAGGGAAGCGGCGTGCACGGCGCGCGCCACGTCCCGGACGTCGACGAAGTCCCGCTGGACCCCGAGTCCGCTGAGCTTCAGCTCGCCGTCCCCGGACTGCATGGCGCGCCGCATGGCCTCGGCGAGCCGGCCGAGCGGGGAGCCGGCGGGGGTGCCGGGCCCGACGGGCGAGAAGACGCGCAGGACGACGGCGTCGAGGCCGGAGCCGAGCACGAGCTCGGTGGCGGCGAGCTTGCTGACGCCGTACGGCCCGCCGGGTCTGGGGACGGCGTCCTCGGCGGTGGACGATCCGGGCTGGCTGGGCCCGTACTCGGCGGCGCAGCCGAGCTGGACGAGGCGGGCCCCGCAGCCGCTGCGGCGCAGGGACTCGCAGATGGTGGCGACGGCGACGGTGTTGTGCCGGGTCAGTTCCCGGGCGCCGCCGCGGGTGGCGCCGGCGCAGTTGACGACGACGCCCGGGTGGACGGCGTCGAGGAAGCGGGTGAGCGCGCCGGGGCTGCCGGTGGCGAGGTCGAACCGGACGTCGGCGTCGTCGCCGCGGCCGAGCGCGGTCAGCTGGACGGCGGGGTCGGCGAGCAGCCGGTCGGCGACGTAGCGGCCGAGGTATCCGTTGGCTCCGATCAGCAGCACCCTCATCGCGCGGCCCCTCGGTTGGTTGGCTGGCCGGTCATGCGGTGTCTCCTTCTTCTTCGGTCGGGCGGGAGGGGGTGGGGCGGGCCTTCGCCGCTTCCGTGTCGGCGCGGGGAGCGGGCGGCCCTCAGGTCCGGGCGTGCGCGGAGGCGCGCGCCAGGACGGACAGGGCGAGGGCGAGGAGGCCGGCCGCGGCGGCGGGCGCCGCGGGCGCGGCGGGGACCGCGGCGAGGGCGAGCGCCGCGGCGACGGGCGGCCAGGGGGCGCCGTGGCACAGGAGCAGCCGGGCCAGGAACAACAGCACGGCGAGCGGCACCGCGGCGGCGAGCGGTGCCCCGGCGAGGGCGGCGGCGCCCGCGGCGGCGGCGGTCTGGGCGGCGCAGGCCGCGAGGAGCAGCGGCCGGGCGGAGGAGGCGAAGTCCTCCAGGGCGCGGCTGGCGGCGAGCCGGCTGCGGGCGCGGGCGGCGAACGCCGCAGCGGCGAGGTGGCCGGGGGCGGCGGCGAGGGCGAGGGCGGCGCCGAGCGGGGTGCCGTGGCGGTGGACGGCCCAGCCGGCGGCGGCCGCGGCGGCGAGGTGGACGGCGAGGGAGCCGCGGCCGCGGACGGTCCGCCCGGTCGCGGAGGGCCGGGCGAGCGCGGCGACGGTGGCGGCGGCGGCGAGGGCGCCCGCGTACGGCAGCGCGGCGGCGACCGCGGCGAGGGCGGCGGCGCCGGGCAGCAGGGCGAGGCCGAGGCCGCGCAGGGCGCGGGCGTCGCGGGGGCCGGCCGCGGCGGGCGCGGCGGGCCCGTCGCCGCGGGGGGTGCGGGCGTAGAGCTCCTCGGCGAGGGAGAAGACGTCCCGGTGGCGGAAGCGGGCGGCGGTGCGGTCGGTGATGCCGCGGGCCTCCAGTCCGGCCGCGATCTCCAGCGGGTCCACGGCCCGCTCGCACAGCTCCCGGTGGCGGTGCAGGAGGGTCTTGACGGGGTCCCCGGCCGCCCGGCGGCGGGGGGCGGCGGCGACGGGTGCCGCGGCCCCGGCTTCGTCGGGGGTCATACGGTCGCCTCCGTGGTGGGGGCCGGGGCGGATGCGCCGGCGGAGTGCCCTGCGGCGGCCGCCGCGTCGGGGTCCGGGTCGGGGTCGGGGTCGGCCCAGCCGGGGCTGGTCCAGTGGCCGGGGACGCGGGCCTCGGGGGGCTGTCCGAAGGGGACGCCGGTGCCGGGCCGGGCGGGTCCGCGGGCGAGGAGCCGCAGGTAGGCCTCCCGGAAGGCGGCCACGTTCTGCTCTACGGTGAACAGCTCCAGGGCGCGGGCCCGGGCGGCCGCGCCGAGCCGCTGGGCCCGCTCGGGGTCGCGCAGCAGGGAGAGGCAGGCGTCGGCGAGGGCGCGCGGGTTGCGGGGCGGGACGACGAGGCCGGTGCCGCCGATGACCTCGCACACCGCGCCGACGTCGGTGGAGACGGTGGCCCGGCCGCAGAACATCGCCTCGGCGAGCCCGGCCGGGAAGCCCTCGACGACGGAGGAGAGGACGGCGACGCGGCCGCTGCCGTAGGCCTCGGCGGCGGTGGCCGCCTCGGGCCCGCCGATCTCCTCGAACGAGACGGGGTTCTCCTCGGCGGTGACGGCGTCGGCGGCCTCGTCCGGGAAGAGCTGGGCGGCCAGCGAGCGGCAGTCGGCGAGGTAGCCGGGGACCGCGGCGGCGGTCCCGAAGATCCGCAGCCTGGTGCCGGGGGCTGCCTTGCGGACCTCCGCGAAGGCGTGGAGCAGCCCGACGAGGTCCTTGCCGGGCTCGATCCGGCCGACCCACACGAGCGTGTCGGGGTCGCCGCAGGCGGGGTCCTCCCCGACGGCGGCGAATCGGTCCGCCTCCATCCCCGGGTACACGGTCTCCAGCCGGTCGCGGGTGGCGCCGCACCGCTCCTGCCAGCGGCGGGCGTGCGCGTTGCCGGGGGTGAGGAGGTCGGCGCGGGCGTAGATCTCGCAGGCGAGCCGGACGTGGAAGGCGGCGAGGAGCGCGCGCACTGCGGGGCGGCCGCCCTCGGGGCGGTCCAGGTAGTGGGTGCGCAGCCGCACCCCGTACTCGGTGACCAGGAGCGGCACTCCGAAGAAGCGTTTGGCCAGCAGTCCGGGGAGGGCGGCGATCCCGCCCGCCGTGGCGTGGCAGACGTCCACCTCGCGGAGGTCCTCGTACCAGTCGAGGGACAGCGGGCGCAGCAGCCGCTCCAGGGCGTCGGCGAACTCCAGCAGGTCGGCCACCTGGGCGTGCCGGACGGAGCGGCGGGCGCCGGGCGCCCGGCAGGCGGACTCCACCGCCCGCACGGCGGTCTCCGAGCGGAGGGCCGCGTACATGCCGCCCTGTTCGCGGGCGAGCTCGGCGAGCCCGTACAGCCCGGCGGCGAAGGGCTCGGCGCGGCCGGTGCAGATGCCGTCCACCAGCTCCCCGTAGGAGTCGGCGAACCGGCGGCGCTCGCGCCGGGAGTGGGTGCGGCCGTCGTCGGCGGGCGCCCACAGCGGGGCGGTCCAGACGCGGGTGACGTGCTCGGGGAGCACGACCCGGCCGCGCTCCTCCTGTTCGGCGCTGCGGCTCAGCGCGTAGAGCTCGAACTCGTGCTGCGGCAGGCCGCGCACGAGGCGCTCGCACCACAGCCGGCCCTCGCCCGCGGCATACGGATAGCCGCCTTCGGTGAGCAGTCCGATCCGCACGAGTGGCACCCCCGAATCTCCCGTCGTGGCGGCGGCCGCCGGTCCGGCGACCGGCCGCGGGAGAAGCCAAGCGGATGCGCCGGTGGCGCGGCGGACGGTTGTCCGTCGCGCCACCGGAAGGGGTGAAGAGTCGTAACTTTCCCGTACGGTTCGCGTTCGAGCGCGCTACCCGGAGGGGTGCCGCGGGGGTGGGCAAGCCGCGGAGCGAAGTGCTTTCCGGCTGCCCCGCCGTCCGGCCGTCCGGCTTTCCTGCCGTCCGTCAGTTGCCGGGGAACACCCACGGGTTGGGCTTGCAGCGGACGCCGTTGATCTCCAGCGACTTGGTCTGCTGCTGCATGATCGGCGCGGGGGCGCCCGGGGTCTGGCAGTTCACGTGCCCGTGGCCGAGCCGGTGGCCGACCTCGTGGTTGATGAGCATCTGCCGGTACGCGAACATCTGCTCCGCCCCGTACGTGGGCGAGCCCTGCGCCCACCGGTACGCGTTGATCATCACGCGGTCGGTGTTGGCGGAGTCGCAGGAGACGTTCTCGATGGTGGTGTCCAGCCCGGACTTCGCGCACCACACGCCGGTCGTGCCGGGGCTGGCGAGGGTGATGACGAAGTCGGCGCTGCCGCCCGGGACCCGCTCGAAGGTCTTGCGGCCGCCGTGGGCCCAGCTGCGGTCGTCGTTGAGGGTGCGGTGCACGGCCTCCGCGAACAGCTGGGCGTCCAGCCCGAGCCCGGTCTCGACGTCGACCCGGTAGCGGACCACGTCGCCCTTGCCGGGGGCGGCGGCGACGCCGGGGACCGTCTCGAAGGTCCCGGGTCCCTTCAGCTTCTCGTCGATCGGGAGCTGCTGGGCCATCTTCTGGTCGTACGTGAGCTCCGGCGCGGGCGCCGGGGCCTCGGGCGGCGCCTGCGGGACGGCCCGGCCGTCGGAGCGGGAGGCCGCTGACTGGCCGGGCAAGGCCCGGTCGCCGGCAGCGCCGGCGGCGCGCGGGGAGGCGGACTTGCCGTCGGCGTCGGCGGACATATGGCCGGCGACGACGACGGCGAGGACGGTGGTGACGGCCGCGGCGGCCATGCCGGTGTAGGTGAGGGCCTTGCGGCCGCGCCCCGTGCCGGAGGCGCCGGCCTGCGTTTCCTCGGCGTCGTCCCCGCGGGGGGCGGGCACCCGGCGCTGCGGGCCGGTGGAGGCGGGGCCGTCGGAGGCGTCCGCCGCGGGGCCGGAGCCGGGGAGAACGGTTTCAGCTCCGGACCGGGGGGCGCGGGCGGATTCCGCACCGCCGCCCGGGAGGCCCTGCCAGTCTCCGTACACCGTGCCGGGGCCGGCGCCCCACCCTCCGCCGGGCTCGCGCTGCTCGGGGTGGCCGGCGGGCCGGTCGTACTGCGGGTGCCGCTCCCCGTACGCAGCGTGGCCGCCGGAGGAGGCGTGCTCCTCGTACGCGAACTCCCCGTACTGCTCGTACTGCTCGTACTGCTCGTACTGCCGGTACTGCTGCCCGTGGGACTGCTCGTACGGCTGGTGCTGCCCGTACCCGTCCTGCCCGTACCCGTCCTGTCCGTACCCGTCCTGTCCGTACCCGTCCTGTCCGTACGCGTACGGCTCGCGGCCGCGCTCCTGCCCGTACGGGGCCTGCTGCTCGGCGGCCGGCGGCGCGGCGGGGGCGGCCCCGGGGGGCCTGCCTGCCGGAGCGGGGCCCTTGCGGCTGTGTCGTCCCAAGGTGCTCAGCCTCTGCCGTCGTCGGTATATCGGACATGTTTGCCGGTGTCGTCCAGGAGTTCCCGGAAGGCCTTCGCCACGGCGTCTGGGCACTCCATCATCGCCACGTGCCCGGCGGCGGGCAGGCACAGCAGGCGCGAGCCGCGGAACGCGGCGGCGGCCTTGCGGGCCATGCGGTAGGAGACGAGCTGGTCGCGGCCGCCGTAGACGAGCAGCGTCGGGGCCAGGACGCGCTGGGCCTGCCGCCACAGCCCGTGCTGTCCGCCGAGGGTGTAGGCGTCGACGATGCCGCGGGTGGTGCGGCTCATCGCCTCCCAGAAGTAGGGGAGCGCCATGCGGCGCTCCATCTCCTCGACGGCCTGGGCGAATGCCTCCGGCGGCACCAGCGAGGGGTCGCCGTAGCAGAGCTCGGTGACGCCGCGGGTGCGCTGCTCGGCGCTGAGGCCGCGGGTGAGCCGGTCGATGAGCGCGGCCGTCCCGGGCAGGGCGAGGAGGCCGGTCGGCACGGCCGACCGCTGCACGCGCAGCTCGGGGAGGGCGGGCGAGACCAGGGTCAGGGTGCGCACGAGGTCGGGGCGGACGGCCGCGACGCGGGTGGTGACGGCGCCGCCGAGGGAGTTGCCGACGAGGTGGACGGGGCCGCGGCCGGCGGCGTCGAGGTGCCGGACGACGGCGCGGGCCATGGCGTTGACCGAGTAGTTCCGGTCGGCGGGCGGCGGCGACCAGCCGAAGCCGGGCAGGTCGAGGGCCTCGCCGTCGACGCGGTCCTCCAGGCGGGCCATGAGGGCGGACCAGTTGGTGGAGGAGCCGCCGAGGCCGTGCACGAACAGGGCGGGCGGCAGTCCGGTCCCGGCTGTGGCGGGTCGGAACCGCACGGCGAGTTCCAGCCCCGGCAGCCGGTCGGTGCGCAGCTGCTCCCCCTCGGCCACCCGGGCGGTGCCGGCCCGGGGGGACGGCTCGGCGGCGGAGCGCACACCCGGCAGCTCGGTCGAAGACATGGGGGCAATGTTACGAGACGATCACGTCCGGACTCTTGTGTTCGGCGTCACAGGCCGAGGACGGCCGCGTAGCGGTGCACGGGCGATCCTCCTAGGCTTTGGGGTAGGCAGGACCAGGGGCGAGGGAAGGGGAGAGCCAGATGAGTGTCGACCCCGCAGAGCCGGACACCTTCCGGGGCGAGTTCCGGGAGTCGCTGGACGCGGAGGCGCCGGAGGCCGACGCGGCGGAGCAGCTGGCGGAGCTCCGGCCCGATGACGACGACGACCGCATCACGGGGGTGGAGCGCGGCGAGGCGAACGACGGCGACGCCGTCGAGCAGGCGCGCGTGGTGCCCCTGGACGAGGAGGACTACCGCTGAGCCGTCCGACGCCGCCCACTACCGCCCGGTAACCCGCCGGGGCGTCCTGACCAGCGCCTCCGGGCGGTCCGCAGAGCGAGAAAACTCGGCCGGAACCCCCCGCATGCGGTTACCGAAAAGTACGATGGCGGGCGCGGCGCAGAGCGCACTGTGCATGAGAGAAAGTGGGAGGCGGCGTGACAGCCATCGAGCAGACGGAGGCAGCGCGTCCTCGGGGCACGCGCCTGCCGCGCCGAGCCCGACGCAACCAGCTCCTGGGCGCGGCCCAGGAGGTCTTCGTCGCGCAGGGGTACCACGCGGCGGCGATGGACGACATCGCCGAGCGGGCCGGGGTCAGCAAGCCGGTGCTCTACCAGCACTTCCCCGGCAAGCTGGACCTGTACCTGGCGCTGCTGGACCAGCACTGCGAGAACCTTCTCCAGGCGGTGCGGGGTGCGCTGGAGTCGACGACGGACAACAAGCTGCGCGTCGCCGCGACGATGGACGCCTACTTCGCGTACGTGGAGGAAGAGGGCGGCGCGTTCCGCCTGGTGTTCGAGTCGGACCTGACCAACGAGCCCGCGGTGCGCGAGCGTGTCGACCGGGTGTCGCTGCAGTGCGCGGAGGCGATCTCCGACGTGATCGCGGAGGACACGGGGCTGTCCCAGGACGAGTCGATGCTGCTGGCGGTGGGCCTGGGCGGCGTTTCGCAGGTGGTGGCCCGGTACTGGCTCTCCAGCGAGAGCCCGGTCGCCCGCGACAAGGCGGTGGGCCTGCTGACGTCGCTGGCCTGGCGCGGCATCGCCGGCTTCCCGCTGCACGGCGCGGAGGGCGCCGCAGGGGGCCCGGCCTCCTGACCCTGGCGCAGGACCGGCCGCGGGGCGGCGCCGACCGGTGAGGTCGGTGCCGCCCCGCGCTGTTCGCTGCGAGCGTGCCCGGAGCACGCTCGCCCGTCCCCTCTGCGGGCTAATGTGGACCGGTACGGCGCGGCTGATCGCGCACAACGACCGTCGGAGGGACGAAGCCGTGGAGGTCAAGATCGGCGTGCAGCACGCACCCCGGGAGATCGTGCTGGAGAGCGACCTGAGCGCCGAGGAGCTGGAGCGCATCGTCTCGGCCGCGCTGACCGGTTCGGAGCCGCTGCTCAGCCTCACCGACACCAAGGGCCGCCGGGTCCTGGTGCCGTCCGACCGCCTGTCGTACGTGGACCTGGGCGAGCCGAACGTCCGCAAGGTCGGCTTCGGCGCGCTCTGACCGGATGTCGGGGGCGTCGGACGGGCGCTCCGGGAACTGGCCGAAACGGCCCGGCGGTTGTTCCGCCGGGCCGTTTCCGCGTCTTCCGCTTCGGGTAGGACGGCTCTGACCTGGTTCGGCCCCGGCCTGCGGGAGGCCCTCATGCTGCTGCTGGAAGCGCTCGGCTCCGCCCTGTTGGGCCTCGCCCTGGCGGCGGGGGCGGTGCGCCTGTTCGCCCGGCGCCTGCCCGCCGCGCGGATCGTGCTCGCCAGCGGCGTGCTCGGCGCCCTCTTCGGGGCCTGGCTGACGGGGTACGCGCTCGGCCCGGGGCACTCCAGCCCGATGGCGACGCTGGCCGGTGCGGTGCTGGTGTCCGCCGTGGTGCTGTCGCTGCTGCTGCGGCCGGGCGGGTCCCCCGGCGGCGCCCGCCGGGCTCCGTTTTCGCTTCCGTCGCGGGGCTGACCGTCGCCGCCCGCCCCGCTCCGTTACCGGTCGCCGCCCGCCAGGCGGTCCCTCCGGCGGATCGTGACGCGGCCGCGGCCCCGGTGCGCGGTGCGCGCGCCGGGGCCGCCGTAAGCCCTGAGCGGGAACCGCCGGTGTCAGGCGGCGAGGCCCAGGGCCGCCATCCGCTTGGTGTGCGCCTTGGTGATGCGGGCGAACATCTCGCCGACGGCCGCCAGGTCGAAGCCGGCCGCCATCCCGTCGACTCCGCCGACGAGCATGGTCGACAGGGCGTCGCGCTCGGCGACCACCCGCTGCGCCTGCGAGAGGGCCTCGCCCATCAGGCGGCGCGCCCACAGGGCGAGCCGGCCGCCGCAGCGCGGGTCGGCCTCGATGGCGGCGCGGACCTTCTCCACGGCGAAGCCGCCGTGGCCGGTGTCGTCGAGCACGCCGAGCACCAGGGCGCGGGTGTCCGCGTCCAGGTGGCTGGCGACCTCGCGGTAGAAGTCGCTGGCGATCGAGTCGCCCACGTACGCCTTGACCAGGCCCTCCAGCCAGTCCGACGGGGCGGTCTGGCGGTGGAAGTCGTCGACGCCCTTGGCGAAGGGCTCCATCGCGGCGGTCGGCTCGGCGTCGATCGCGGCGAGCCGGTCGCGCAGCCGCTCGAAGTGGTGGAATTCGGCGGCGGCCATCTTGGCGAGCTCGGCCTTGTCGTCGAGGGTGGGCGCGAGCTTCGCGTCCTCCGCGAGGCGCTCGAATGCGGCCAGCTCGCCGTACGCGAGCGCGCCCAGGAGGTCCACGACGGCGGCCCGGTACTGCGGCGAGGCCGAGGCGGTCGCCCAGTCCTGGGCTGCGATGCCGCCGGACCCGGCGGAGGCGCCGTCGTCGGCGGGCGTTGCGTTTTCTACGGTCGACATGGTCCGCACAATAGCCCGCCCCGAGGACCCCGAGGCCACCGCGTCGCACGTCGTCCCGTCCACCCGGACACGACGGCCAGGTGAATTCACCCGACACGCCTGCGGGAATCCGGGGTACAGTGGTATTGCGCCTGCCGAATACTCGGCGGGCCATCCGAATGAGGATGCCCGGTCGGTGGCCCGATCGGCTCCAACCCGACCGCCCTCGGTGATGCGTACGTCCATGCGTACCGCGTCCGAGAGGGGCCCCCTCAGCGGCGCAAGCGCTTGAGCGAAGGCAGTGGTCCCGCGCAGCTTCGCACGTCCCAGTACGGCAAGCCTGGCACGGTAGGACCCCCTCGCCGCCTCGTGCCGCGTCTCACAGAAGAGGCAGCACCCTGACTACGTTCCGAGAACTCGGGATCTTTCCCGAGACCGCCGAGGCCCTCGAAGCCGTCGGCATCACCACCCCCTTCCCGATCCAGGAGATGACCCTCCCCGTCGCCCTCTCCGGCACGGACGTCATCGGACAGGCCAAGACCGGAACCGGCAAGACGCTCGGTTTCGGCCTTCCGCTGCTGGAGCGCGTCGTCGTTCCCGCGGACGTCGAGGCCGGCCGGGCCACGCCCGACCAGCTCACCGACTCCCCCCAGGCCCTCGTCGTCGTCCCGACGCGCGAGCTGTGCACCCAGGTGACGAACGACCTGCTGACCGCCGGAAAGGTCCGCAACGTCCGCGTCCTCGCCATATACGGCGGACGCGCGTACGAGCCGCAGGTCGAGGCGCTCCAGAAGGGCGTCGACGTCATCGTCGGCACGCCCGGCCGCCTGCTCGACCTGGCCGGCCAGCGCAAGCTCGACCTGTCGCGCGTCAAGGCGCTGGTGCTGGACGAGGCCGACGAAATGCTCGACCTGGGCTTCCTGCCCGACGTCGAGAAGATCATCAACCACCTGCCGGCCAAGCGGCAGACGATGCTGTTCTCGGCGACCATGCCGGGCGCCGTCATCGGCCTGGCCCGCCGGTACATGACCCAGCCGACGCACATCCGCGCCACCTCGCCCGACGACGAGGGCGCGACCGTCGCCAACATCACGCAGCACGTCTACCGTGCGCACAACATGGACAAGCCGGAGCTCGTGTCGCGCGTCCTGCAGGCCGAGGGCCGCGGACTCGCCATGATCTTCTGCCGGACCAAGCGCACCGCGGCGGACATCGCCGAGCAGCTGGAGCGGCGCGGCTTCGCGGCCGGCGCCGTCCACGGCGACCTGGGCCAGGGGGCGCGCGAGCAGGCGCTGCGCGCGTTCCGCAACGGCAAGGTCGACGTCCTGGTGTGCACCGACGTCGCCGCGCGCGGCATCGACGTCGAGGGCGTGACGCACGTCATCAACTACCAGACGCCCGAGGACGAGAAGACCTTCCTGCACCGGGTCGGCCGCACCGGCCGCGCGGGCAACAAGGGCACCGCGATCACGCTGGTCGACTGGGACGACATCCCGCGCTGGCAGCTGATCAACAAGGCGCTGGAGCTCGACTTCCACAACCCGGTCGAGACGTACTCCACCTCCCCGCACCTCTACGAGGAGCTGGGCATCCCGGCCGGCACCAAGGGTGTCCTGCCGCGCGCCGAGCGCGTGCGGGCCGGCCTGGACGCCGAGGAGATCGAGGACTTGGGCGAGACCGGCGGCCGCGGTGGCCGGGGCGGCCGCGGCGAGCGCCGTCCGGCGGCCTCCGCCGAGGCGGAGCGCCCGGCCCGGACGCGGACCCCGCGCCAGCGCCGCCGTACGCGCGGCGGTGCCGAGGTGGCGGCCGAGGCGGCTGCGGCTCCCGCCGCGGTGGCCGAGGCCCCCGCCGCGGAGGTGCCCGCCGCGGACGAGCCGCGCAGGCCGCGCCGCCGGCGGACCCGGGTGTCGGCTGCGGAGGCCGCCGCTGCCGCCGTGGCCGCGGCCCCGGCCGTCGAGGTTCCGGTCGCCGAGGTCCCCGTCGCCGAGGTGCCGGCCGCCAAGGCGCCGGTGGCCGAGGCCCCCGCCGCCGAGGCTCCGGCCGAGGTGCCGCCCGCCAAGGCCGCTGCCGCGCCGCGCCGGGTGGCCCGGACCCGCAAGCCCACCCAGACCTCGATCCTGGCGGCGGCCGCGGCCGCGCCCGTCGAGGTGCCGGTGCAGCCGGCCGGGCCGGAGCCGGACTTCCAGATCGCGCCGCCGGCCGAGCCCGTCCGGGCCCGCCGCACCACGCGGGCTCCGCGCAAGGCCCCCGCTGCCGCCCCGGCCGCGGCGCCGGCCCCGGTCGCGGAGGCCCCGGCGGCCGAGGAGGCCCCGGCCAAGCCGAAGCGCACCCGGACCCGCAAGGCCGTCGCGCCCGCCGCGGAGGCTCCGGTGGCCGAGGCCGCCGCTGCCGCCGAGGACGCCGCGGCCAAGCCGAAGCGCACCCGGACCCGCAAGGCCGCCGCCCCCGCCGCGGAGGCTCCGGTGGCCGAGGCCGCCGCTGCCGCCGAGGAGGCCCCGGCCAAGCCGAAGCGCACCCGGACCCGCAAGGCCGTCGCGCCCGCCGCGGAGGCGTAAGCCCCCGCAGCACCGTGCCACGGGCCCGGTTCCCCACTCGGGGAGCCGGGCCCTCGGCATGCCCGAGGAGGGCGGGCCCTCGGAGTGAACGGCTCCCTACGGGCCGGTAACCTCGGGCCATGAGCAAGCCGCCCCGCCTGACCCTCCCGTCCGACGCCTGCGCGTACCGCCTGACCACCGCCCGCGGCGACTTCGCCGTGCACGAGGCGGGGGCACCGGAGCGCGGCACCGCCCTGCTGGTTCCCGGGTTCACCGGGAGCAAGGAGGACTTCATCGGGCTGCTGGAGCCGCTGGCCGCGGCCGGGTACCGGGTCGTCGCCGTCGACGGGCGCGGGCAGCACGAGACGCCGGGGCCGCGCGAGGAGTCCGCGTACGCCCTGGAGGAGCTGGCGCGCGACGTCCTCGCGCAGGCCGCCGCGCTCGGCGGCGGGGGGCCGCTCCACCTGCTCGGGCACTCCCTGGGCGGGCTGGTCGCGCGGGCCGCGGTCCTGCGGGACGCCGCGCCGTTCGCCTCGCTGACGCTGATGAGCAGCGGGCCGGGCGCCATCTCCGAGGAGCAGCAGGCGCGCACGAAGCTGCTGGTGGCGGCGCTGGAGGTGATGCGCGAGGACATGGCGGGCGTGTGGACCGCGATGCGCTCCTACGATCCGGAGGACGCGGTGGCGGACGCGCCGGAGCTGGAGGCGTTCCTGCGCGGCCGCTGGCTGGCGACCGTGCCGGAGCAGCTGATCGCCACGGGGCGGGTGCTGGTCTCCGAGCCGGACCGGGTCGACGAGCTGGCCGCGGTGGACCTGCCGAAGATGGTCGTCTCGGGCGAGGTGGACTACGCGTGGCCCGTGCCGCTGCTCGACGAGATGGCGGAGCGGCTCGGGGCGCGGCGGGTGGTCGTGGCGGGGGCCGAGCACTCCCCCAATGCGGAGAACCCGCAGGCCACGGCCAGGGCACTGGCGTCCTTCTGGACGTCCGTCGGCCACAAATAGTTAGCCTGGGAAAAAATTTATTTAGCGTAGGGAATGTTTGCCTCCTCCCCTCGGTTGGAACAGTGCAAGGAGAACACTGACGAAGGGAGAAGCCGTGCGCTTCGAGATTCTGCGCCTGGACGACGTCGACGGATCCGCCGTGGACAGCACCGTCGTGGACGCGGCCTCCGTCAACCGGATCGTGCAGCAGGCGGCCTCGATCGGCCAGCGCATCCTGATCCGACCGGCCGAGAGTGCGTCCTCCTGACGCTTCGCCCCACACGCCGAACGCCCCCGCACCGATCCGGTGCGGGGGCGTTTCGCCTGCGCGGGCGCGGCGGGCGTCAGGCGCCGCGGACGACCTGGAGCACGCCGTTGATGATCTGCTGGACGGCGATGGCGGAGAGCATCATGCCCGCGAGCCGCGTCACGAGGACGACGCCGCCGTCCTTGATCACGCGGATGATCACCAGGGAGTAGCGCATCGTGAGCCACAGGACCGCGTGCATCGCGACGATCGCGGCCCAGACCGAGACCTGCCCCGCGACGCCGTCGGCCTTCTGCACGGCCAGGATGACGGAGACGATCGCACCCGGTCCGGCGAGCAGCGGCATGCCGAGCGGGACGAGGGCGACGTTGACGTCCTTGGTCTGCTTCGGCTCGTCCGTCTTCCCGGTCAGCAGGTCGAGGGCGATGAGCAGGAGCAGCAGACCGCCGGCGATCATCAGCGCCGGGACGGAGACGTGCAGGTAGTCGAGGATCTGCTGGCCGCAGATGCCGAAGACGGCGATGACGCCGAAGGCCACGCAGACGGCCTGCCAGGCCATCCGGCGCTGCACCTTGACGGGGCGGCCGGAGGTCAGGGCGAGGAAGATCGGCGTGATCCCCGGAGGGTCCATAATCACAAAAAGCGTGAGAAATAGGGATCCGAAGACGGCGAAGTCGAACACAGTGATGCCTTGCAGAGAGAGGGGTGTTTCGGAGGAGGGTGCCGGGGGCGGGGCGTGCGGGCGCGGACCCGGCTGCTGCCGGGCGGGGCGGCCTTACGCGCGCGTGTCTCCGCCGGCGCCCGGGACGGGGAAGGCCCCCGCGGCGCGGCGCGTGATCTCGCCGTAGACCTCCGGGTCGGTGGTGTAGTCACCGAGGCGGCAGGTCTTGCGGCTGCCGTGGTAGTCGCTGGAGCCGGTCACGAGCAGGCCCAGGTCGCCGGCCAGGCCGCGCAGCCGGGCGCGCGTGGCGTCGTCGTGGTCCATGTGGTCGACCTCGATGCCGTCCAGTCCGGCGGCGGCGAGTTCGGCTATCGCCGACTCGGGCACACAGCGGCCGCGCTTGACGGCGGCGGGGTGCGCGAAGACGGTGACGCCGCCGGCCGCCTTGACCAGGCGTACGGCCTCGAACGGGTCGAGCTCGTGCTTCTCGGCGTAGGCGCGCCCGCCGTCCGCGAGCCAGTCCGGCGTGAACGCGTCCGACACGGTGGGCACGACGCCGAGTTCGACGAGCGCGGTCGCGATGTGCGGCCGGCCGACGGAGCCTCCGGCGGCGATCCGGGAGACTTGCTCCCAGGTGACGTCCACGCCGAGGCCGCGCAGCTTGGCGATCATCGCCTGGGCGCGCGGCGTGCGGTCGTCGCGGACGAGCTCCCGCTCGCGGGCGAGCTCGGGCTCCCCGGGGTCGAAGAGGTACGCGAGCATGTGCATGCCGATGCCGTCGAGGCGGCAGGAGAGCTCCATGCCGGGGACGACGGTCAGCCCGGCCGGGGCGGCCGCGACGGCCTCGGCGTGGCCCGCGACGGTGTCGTGGTCGGTGAGCGCGACGACGTCCAGCCCGGCGGCGGCCGCGGCGCGGACCAGCTCGGCGGGGGTGTCGGTCCCGTCGGACGCCGTGGAGTGGGCGTGCAGGTCGATGCGCACGGCCATGGCTCCAGGGGTCGGGGTTGCGGGGACACCCCAGGATAACGCCCGGCCGCGCCCCCCTCCTCCCCCCGGGCCGCCGCGACGGCACTGCCGTGGACTACGACAATCCGAGGATCCGCGGGCTGAGGGCACCGATGGGCAGCATCTCCACCTCGGCGCCCGCCTCGCGCAGGTCCGTCAGGACCAGTTCGTCGTACATCAGGAGGCCCGACTGCTCGGGCCAGGCGATGGCCCACAGCCACAGCCCCCGGGCCTCGCCGGCGAAGACCGCCCGGTCTTCGGGGGCCCCGTTCACGTGCCACAGCGGTGTCGGCCGGCCGCCCGCGACGACCTTGGCGTGCGGCGGGGAGGAGACGTCGATGGCGGAGCCGGGGTCGGGGCCGTCGATGCCGGCGTAGCGGGAGCCGAGCCCGACGCCCAGCTCCTCGGCGATCAGCACCAACTCGCCGGGGCCGCCCAGCGGTCCGGGCCCGGAGCACGCCACGGCGGTCGCCCTGCCCCCGCTGCGGTCGTCACCGGCCGCCGCCACCCCCGTGAAAAGCCACCCCACCGGCAGCGGCCACGGCATCCACACCGGGACCCGGGCCCGCTGCACGACGACCCCGAGGGCCTCGACGCTGGGCGGGATGACGGGCTGCAGGGGGTGCACCGTGCCGTGCACCGCGCACTGCCAGGAGTCGGAGAAGAGTCCGGGCGCCCTGACCCGGCCACCGCACTTCGGGCAACTCGGTTCGCCCCTCATGGGAAGCCACGCTCCTCCCCGCCCGGCGCCCCGTCAAGACACGATCACCCGGTCGGATGCCTCAGTCCAGCGCCACGGCGGTACGCAGCGGGTCGCGCAGGTCCGTCCCGCGCGCCAGCCACTTCTCCTGGAGGGCAGCCGCGCCGTGGACCCGCTTCCAGGCCGCCTCGTTCGCTGTCATCGGCAGGAGCGGCAGGAACCGCACCGGCTCCATCGGCTCGTCCAGTTCGAGGTCCTCGACGAGCCCGCCGGGCTCCGCGACGAGCACCGACGTGAAAGGCGCGCCCTCCCACAGCGGCTCGCCCACGTCGAGCGACGCGCCGGGCGCCACCACCAGCCCTTCCACCTGCGGCGAGGCGGCGAGGACGGCGAGCGGCCGCAGCACCCGGTCCGTGGGCGCCAGGCCTTCCCGCACCGTCAGCAGCAGCTCGGCCCGCGGGCCGCGCAGCGGGTCGGCGACCACGGCGGTCGGGTCGGCCATCGGGGACGCGGACATGCCGAGGGTCGCGTACCGCACGAGGCCGTCCCCGGTGAAGCGGAGCACCTCGATGCGGTCGGTGCCGAGGAACGTGACGGCGGCCCGGGCGTCGGGCTCGCCGAGGGCGCTGCGCAGCCGGGCTTCGACGAGAGCCAGAATTTCTGCCATGCGCCGAGCATAGAACTCGTATCCGGCGGGTAAAGGGCGGGTCTTGACCATCCGTCGGCTGATAGTGTTGACCGCTGGTCGGGGCCGCACCGCAGAAGCGGTGCCTCGGGGCCCCGGCGACAGGACGTCCCCCACGGGGGACCGGCCGGAGGAGGTGGGGACTGCCGTGGACCGAAGTCGATCGTGCAGTACCAATCGCTCTTCCGCCCCTGGTACGGGCGCACCCTGCCCCGTTTGATCATCCGATCAGCAGAAGAGCGACGGCGGAACGTCTGTCCTCCCGTCCCTTTCCCTCCGCCCCTGCCGGCGCGCCCGCCGCCCGCAGTCCGCGTCCACCGGAGGGACCTCCCACCCCGTACGGCCGCGGCCGTGCGTGCGAAGGAGCCTGCCATGTCGATGCTGCCCTACCTCCGTGCCGCCGTCCGACCGGCGCTGCGCAGGTCCAACCCCGTCCAGCCCGGCTACGACACCACCCGCGACCCCTCGGCGAGCAGCGCCGTGGTCGACTGCGCGGTGTACCGCGACGGCCGGCGCGCCCTCGGCTCGGCCTGTCTGACGCCCCGTGAGGCGATCCGGCGGGTCCGCGAGGACGGCGGCTTCGCCTGGATCGGCCTGCACGAGCCGACGGAGGAGGAGTTCGCGGGGATCGCCGCAGTCTTCGGCCTGCACCCGCTGGCCGTGGAGGACGCCGTACACGCCCACCAGCGGCCGAAGCTGGAGCGCTACGACGACACCCTCTTCACGGTGTTCAAGACGATCCACTACGTGGAGCACGCGGAACTCACGGCGACCAGCGAGGTCGTGGAGACCGGCGAGGTGATGTGCTTCACCGGCCCCGACTTCGTGATCACGGTCCGGCACGGCGGGCAGGGCTCGCTGCGGGGCCTGCGCCACCGCCTCCAGGACGACCCCGAGCTGCTGGCCAAGGGCCCCTCGGCGGTCCTGCACTCGATCGCCGACCACGTCGTCGACGGGTACATCGCGGTCGCGGCGGCGGTCCAGGACGACATCGACGAGGTGGAGAACGCGGTGTTCGCCGCGCCCGCCAAGGGCGTCGCGCGCGGCGGCGACGCCGGCCGCATCTACCAGCTCAAGCGGGAGGTGCTGGAGTTCAAGCGGGCCGTGGCCCCGCTGCTGCGGCCGATGGAGCTGCTCAGCGAGCGCCCGATGCGGCTGGTCGACCCGGACATCCAGAAGTACTTCCGCGACGTCGCCGACCACCTGGCGCGCGTCCACGAGCAGGTCGTCGGCTTCGACGAGCTGCTGAACTCGATCCTCCAGGCCAACCTCGCCCAGGCGACCGTCGCGCAGAACGAGGACATGCGCAAGATCACCTCCTGGGCGGCCATCATCGCCGTACCGACCATGATCTGCGGCGTGTACGGGATGAACTTCGAGCACATGCCCGAGCTCCAGTGGGAGTACGGCTACCCGATGGTGATGGCGAGCATCGTCGGCATCTGCTTCACCATCCACCGGGCGCTGCGCCGCCACGGCTGGCTGTAGCCCCCCCGGGGCCCCGCCCGACGGGCCCGCCGGGACCGTGCGGGCCCTCCCCTACCCTGGTGCGCATGACTCTCAGCACGCTCGACCTGGCCCTCGTCGAGGAGGCCACCAAGAAGTCCGGCCTGATCTGGGTCCGCGGCGCCGGCGCCGAGCGCGCCCTGTGGCACGCCTGGGTGGACGGCGCGGCGCACGTGCTGGGCGACGGCCCCGGCGAGCAGCCGCTGCCCGGCCTCGCCGACGGGGCGACGGCCGAGGTGACCGTCCGCAGCAAGGACAAGGGCGGCCGGCTCGTGGCATGGACCGCGGCCGTACGGGAACTGCCTCCCGGCGGCGGCGAGTGGGAGGCGGCGGTGGCGGAGCTGAAGGGCAAGCGGCTGAACGCCCCCGACTCCGAGGAGATGACGGCGCGCTGGGCGCGCGAGTGCCGGGTGCTGCGCCTGGAGCCGGTCGCGGCGAGCACCGACCTGCCGGACGGGTCGCTGGCCGCGGTGCCGGCCGGCTCGCCCGCGGTGACGCGGCGGCCGATCCCGGCGGGCCTGCCGAGGCTGCTGCTGAAGCGGAAGAAGGCCGCCCGCGGGGCGTAGGCCGACGCCGGGCCCGCCGGCTACCCCGTCGGGTTGCTGCCCTGGCCCGATCCCTTGCCGGTCGGCGCCGGAGCCGGGCTGCCGCCGCCGCCGGGCTCCTTGGTCGTCGGCAGCTGGGAGCCGTAGTCGAGGGTCTGGTCCGCCGGCGGCGGGTCCAGCTGCACCGGCTGCCCCCAGTCGCTCAGGTCGACGGTGCCCGCTCCCCCGGCGCGCTCCATCCGCAGCGGGTACGGGGTGCCCTCCAGGGAGACCGCCAGCTTGCCGCCCTTGCCCTTGTCGGCGGTGACCTGCACGGCGCGGGTCGGGCCGACCTTGGTGTAGTCGCCCTTGGCGAGCTTGCCGTCGAGGCCGAGGAGGCCGTCGAGCAGGACGTGCATGTCGGTGAAGCCGCGGAACTGCTTGTAGGTGGGGTCGCTCTCGGGGACCTTCACGTACTTGTCGCCGAGCTTCCCGGCCGCCTCGGAGGTCCCCCAGAAGGCGGCGCTCGCCTTGAGGTAGAGCTGGTCGCCGACGCGCAGCAGCTGGAAGGTGTCCTCCTTGGACTTCACCTCGCCGGAGCCGCCCTCCTTGCCGAGGCGCATGTCGAGGGTGAAGGTTTTTCCGCTGCTGACGAGGGTGCCCGACAGGTGCACGGAGGAGGCGGCGCCGGCGGCGGCCTTCGCCTTGCCCTCGATCTGGCCCGCGGAGAGCTTGCCGACGCCGTTGGTGCCTTCGTCGGGGTCCGCGCCGCAGCCCGTCCCGGCAACGGCGAGGCCCGCGAAGACGACACCGGCGACGGCGGCGCGGCGCAGCCGTGCGGCGGGGGAATGGGCGGTCACGGGCGGGTGCCTCTCGTCGTGCTTCGCTGGGCAGCAGGCAGCGTACCCGCCCGTAGGCCGGCGCTCGGAGGGTGCCCGTGGTCGGCGGGCGGGCGGCCGGCGGCGCACCCCGGGCGGACGGCCCCACCAGGACGGCCGTGCACCCCACGGGCTAGCCTGAGGGGCGGCAGGCAGGACCGTGGATCGACGCTCTAGGAGGCGCTGGAATGGCCGGAGGCGCCCCGCGGATCTTCGTCTCGCATCTGTCGGGTGTGCCCGTCTTCGATCCCAACGGCGACCAGGTGGGCCGGGTCCGCGACCTCGTGGCGATGCTGCGCGTCGGCGGGCGGCCGCCGCGGCTGCTGGGGCTGGTGGTCGAGGTGGTCAGCCGGCGCCGGATCTTCCTGCCGATGACGCGGGTGACGGGCGTGGAGTCCGGCCAGGTCATCACCACCGGCGTGGTGAACATGCGGCGGTTCGAGCAGCGGCCGACGGAGCGGCTGGTCCTCGGCGAGCTCCTGGACCGGCGGGTGCGGCTGACCGCGACCGGCGAGGAGGCGACCGTCCTGGACGTGGCCATCCAGCAGCTGCCGGCCCGCCGCGACTGGGAGATCGACAAGATCTTCGTACGCAAGGGCAAGGGGGGCGCGCTGCGCCGCCGCGGCGAGACGCTGACCGTGGAGTGGTCGGCGGTGACCGGCTTCTCCCTGGAGGAGGAGGGGCAGGGCGCCGAGAACCTGGTCGCCACCTTCGAGCAGATGCGCCCGGCGGACGTGGCGAACGTCCTGCACCACCTGACGCCGAAGCGGCGCGCCGAGGTGGCGAGCGCCCTCGACGACGACCGGCTCGCGGACGTCCTGGAGGAGCTGCCCGAGGACGAGCAGGTCGAGATCCTCGGCAAGCTGAAGGAGGAGCGCGCCGCCGACGTCCTGGAGGCGATGGACCCGGACGACGCCGCCGACCTGCTGTCCGAGCTGCCCGAGGACGACAAGGAGCGGCTGCTGACGCTGATGCAGCCCGACGACGCCGCGGACATGCGCCGGCTGCTGTCGTACGAGGAGAACACGGCCGGCGGCCTGATGACGACGGAGCCGATCGTGCTCCGGCCGGACGCGACGGTCGCGGACGCCCTGGCCCGGGTCCGGCAGGCCGACCTGTCGCCGGCGCTGGCCGCGCAGGTGTACGTGTGCCGGCCGCCGGACGAGACGCCGACGGGCAAGTACCTCGGCACGGTGCACTTCCAGCGGCTGCTGCGCGATCCGCCGTTCACGCTGGTCAGCTCGATCGTCGACACGGACCTCCCGCCGCTGCGGCCGGACGCCTCGCTGCCGGCCGTGACGAGCTACCTGGCCGCGTACAACATGGTCGCCGTGCCCGTCGTCGACGAGGGCGGCGCGTTGCTCGGCGCGGTGACGGTGGACGACGTGCTGGACCACCTGCTGCCGGACGACTGGCGGGAGACGGACCTCCACTCCGAGGAGGTCTCCGGTGGGCGGTGAGCGGCGGGGCGACCCGGCGCGCGAGCGGCGCCGCGAGCAGCTGCGGGTGCGGCGCGAGCTGGCCCGGGAGCACGCGCGGGAGGACGCGCGGGAGCACGGGCTGAGCGGCCGGGAGGAGGAGGCCTCCGAGCGGCTGCGGTCGCGGGCCGCCGCGACGGGGTCGAGCGCGCTGACCCGGTCGGCGCGCGTACGGCTGGACCAGCCGCGGGCGGACCGGCGGCGGCTGCTGCCGGTGTACGACCCGGAGGCCTTCGGCCGGCTGTCGGAGAAGGTGGCGCGCTTCCTCGGCACGGGCCGGTTCATCGTCTGGATGACGCTGGTCATCGTGGTGTGGGTGCTGTGGAACGTGTTCGCGCCGTCGCACCTGCGCTGGGACGAGTACCCCTTCATCTTCCTGACGCTGATGCTGTCGCTGCAGGCCTCGTACGCGGCCCCGCTGATCCTCCTCGCGCAGAACCGGCAGGACGACCGCGACCGCGTCAACCTGGAGCAGGACCGCAAGCAGAACGAGCGGTCCATCGCCGACACCGAGTACCTGACGCGGGAGATCGCGGCGCTGCGGATGGGCCTGGGCGAGGTCGCGACGCGCGACTGGATCCGCTCGGAGTTCCAGGACCTGATCAAGGAGATGGACGAGCGGCGGATGTTCCCGCAGGAGAGTGACGAAGGCGACCGTTAGCGGCCTTTCCGGAGGCACGCTACCGAGCCGTACCATCGACGCATGGCTACCGACACAAGCTCCGCCGCCGTGCCCGAGCAGGACGCGATCCTGGACGCGCTGGCGACGGTGAACGACCCCGAGATCCACCGGCCGATCACCGAGCTCGGCATGGTCAAATCGGTGGAGATCGGCGACGGCGGCGCGGTCGCGGTCACGGTCTACCTGACGGTGTCGGGCTGCCCCATGCGCGAGACGATCACCAAGAACGTCTCGGACGCGGTCGCGAAGGTCCCCGGCGTCACCTCGGTGGAGGTGACGCTGGACGTGATGAGCGACGAGCAGCGCAAGGAGCTGGCGGCCACGCTGCGCGGCGGCACCGCCGAGCGCGAGGTCCCGTTCGCCAAGCCGGGCTCGCTGACCCGCGTGTACGCGGTCGCGTCCGGCAAGGGCGGTGTCGGCAAGTCGTCGGTGACGGTGAACCTGGCCGCGGCGATGGCGGCGGACGGCCTGAAGGTCGGTGTCGTCGACGCCGACATCTACGGCCACAGCGTGCCCCGCATGCTCGGCGTCGACGGGAAGCCCACCCAGGTCGAGAACATGATCATGCCGCCGTCGGCGAACGGCGTGAAGGTCATCTCCATCGGCATGTTCACCCCGGGCAACGCGCCGGTCGTCTGGCGCGGCCCGATGCTGCACCGCGCGCTCCAGCAGTTCCTCGCGGACGTCTTCTGGGGCGACCTGGACGTGCTGCTGCTGGACCTGCCGCCGGGCACCGGCGACATCGCGATCTCGGTGGCGCAGCTCGTGCCGAACGCCGAGATCCTCGTCGTGACGACGCCGCAGCAGGCCGCGGCGGAGGTCGCCGAGCGGGCCGGCTCGATCGCCGTCCAGACCCACCAGAAGATCGTCGGCGTGGTGGAGAACATGTCCGGGCTGCCCTGCCCGCACTGCGACGAGATGGTCGACGTGTTCGGCACCGGCGGCGGCCAGAAGGTCGCCGACGGCCTGACGAAGACGGTCGGCGCGACCGTGCCGGTCCTCGGCTCCATCCCGATCGACGTCCGGCTGCGGGAGGGCGGCGACGAGGGCAGGCCCGTCGTCCTGTCCGACCCGGACTCCCCGGCGGGTGCGGCGCTGCGCACGATCGCGGGCAAGCTGGGCGGCCGGGCGCGCGGCCTGGCCGGCATGTCGCTGGGGATCACCCCGCGCAACAAGTTCTGACGGGTTCGGACGGAGGGGCACCGCCTGCCGCGGTGCCCCTCCGGCGTGTCCGGGGTGCGGCTACTCGTAGGCGGTGAGGTCGCCGATGACGGCGAAGCCGATCCCGTAGGCGCTCATGCCGCGGCCGTACGCGCCGAGGTGGACCCCCGCGGGGGTGGTGCCGGCGAGGACCCAGCCGAACTCGGACTCGCGGTAGTGGAAGGGGGTCGGCTCGCCGTCGACGGGCAGCGACAGCGTCGACCAGTCCGGGCCGTCGAGGTGGTCGGCGAGCTCCCAGGCCGCCTCGGTCTGCTGCTCCAGCCAGTCGTCTCGCAGGGTGTGGTCCATCTGGCCGGGCCAGCTGTAGGCCAGCAGGCCGGAGCCGGCGAGCCAGGCGGCGGAGGACACGGAGGTGGCCTCCAGGATTCCGGTGCCGTCGCCGCTGCGGCGCAGCGGGTTCGCCGCGACGGTCACGACGACCGCGAAGCGCTCCTTCTCGCCTGTGGCGAGCTCGCCGCGGACGGACGGTTCGTCGCCGTGGCCGGTGGAGCCGTGCTCGACGGTGCCGTCGGCGCCGGTGCCGACCTGCATCAGCCAGCGGTGCCCGGTGAAGGCGCCGTCCAGCCCGTACCAGGGGAATCCGGCGCGGCGGAAGCCGTCGGCGGTGCGGCGGGCGGCCGGGACGGGGGCGGCCGCGGTCTCCTCGTGGGGCGGGGCGGCGGTGTGCGGGACGGCCGCGGCCGGGGCGGCGGGTGTGGCCGGCGGGGCGGTCGCGGCGGGTGCGGCGGCGGGTGCTTCGGGTGCTTCGGCGGGCTGTGCGCCGACCCGGCTACTGCTCGTCGTCTCCATCGATGGGGCCTCTCGTTCCGTGGGGTCCGGAACGGCCCGCCCCCCTCGGGCGTCCTGGGTCCGGACTCATGGAGGATAGCCACCGGACCCCGGATCGCCGGGCAGGACGGGGCTCAGGTGGCGTCGGCGTCGAACGGGGTGCGCTGCTCGGAGGACGGGGCGGCGGGCTTCTTCACCAGGTCCGGGCCGGGGCCGGCGGGGGCCGGCGCGGGCTCGGGGTCGCGGCCGTTGACGGCGTCGGTGACGTCGTTCAGCTCCTGGCGGAGGTCGAAGCTGCTGCGGATGTCGCGGAGGTCCTCGTTGGTGGAGAGCTGCTTGCGGATGAACGTCTTGGGGTTGAGGTCCTCGAACTCGAAGTCCTTGAAGTCCGGTCCGAGCTCGGAGCGGATGTCCTGCTTCGCGCTGTCGGAGAAGGCGCGGATCTTGCGGACGAAGCCGGCGACGTCCTGGACGACCTTCGGCAGTTTGTCCGGTCCGAAGACGAGGATGGCGAGGACCACGATGGTGACCAGCTCGAGTGCGCCTATGTCGTTGAACACCTTGCCGCTCCTCGGCTCTCTCCTCGTCGGGCCACGACAACGGTACCCGGCCGGGCGCCCGGGGCCCTACATCGGTACTCCATCATCCCCGGTTCGGCAGGGGGTCACGGCCCTTCCGCGGAACCGAGCACGAGCCGGACGGTCTGCTCGCGGCCGTCCCGCAGGAGGGTGAGGCGGAGCGGGTCGCCGGGGCGGCGGGCGCGGACCTTGACGATGAGCTCGTCCCCGCCGTGGACGCGCACGCCGTCGACCTCGGTGATCACGTCGCCGGGTCGGACGCCGGCCCGGGCGGCGGGCCCGCCGGGGGTGACGGCGGGCTTGCCGCCCTCGCCTTGGGCGCCGACGCGGGCACCGGCGCCGGTGTACTGCATGTCGAGGGTGACGCCGATGACGGGGTGGGTGGCGCGGCCGGTGCGGATGAGCTCCTCGGCGACGCGCTTGCCCTGGTTGACGGGGATGGCGAAGCCGAGGCCGATGCTGCCGCTCTGCCGGTCCGAGCCGGTCTTCTCGGCTCCGCGTATGGCGCTGTTGATGCCGATGACGCGGGCCTGCGCGTCGAGGAGCGGGCCGCCCGAGTTGCCGGGGTTGATGGGCGCGTCGGTCTGGAGGGCGTCCACGTAGCTGATGTCGCTGCCGTCCTTGTCGCCGCCCGCGGTGATGGGCCGGCCGGTGGCGCTGATGATGCCGGCGGTGACGCTGTTCGACAGGTCGAAGGGGGCGCCGATGGCGACGACGGGGTCGCCGACCCGGACGCCGTCGGAGTTGCCGAGGGCCAGCGGCTTCAGCCCGCGGACGCCGGTGACGCGGACGACGGCGAGGTCGTAGCCGCTGTCGCGGCCGACGACGGAGGCGGTGGTGCTCTCGCCGGTGCTGAAGGTGACGGTGACGTCCTTGGCGCCGGCCACGACGTGGTGGTTGGTGAGGATGTGGCCCTGGCCGTCGAGGACGAACCCGGTGCCGGTGCCGCCGGAACCGCTGCCGCCGCCGCTGCCGCGGACGTGGAGGGTGACGACGCCGGGCAGCGCGGCCGCGGCGATGCCGGCGACGCTGTCGGGGGCCCGGTCTTTGTTGTCGGCCGCGGCCTGCGGGAGTTCGAGGCGGGTGCTGCTGCGCCGCTCGGCGAGCACCCCGAGCCAGCCGCCGATGCCGCCGGCGAGCAGGGCGATCCCGAGCCCCAGCGCAACGGCATGCCGCAGCCGCACGACCGTCCCCCGAACCGCCGCCCCCTGATCGGGCACGCCGAACACCCCCACCTGCCAGGGGTCGTACGCACCCCGCCCGGCCGCCGGGCCGGTCTCGTCCCCAGCCGCGACCGGCCCGGATCCGTCTGCGGGGGACGGTCCCGCCTGAGCGGGGATCACCGCCGGTCCGGGTTCGACGGGCGGCGCCTCCGGGGCTTCGTCCGGCGCCGCAGCCGGGGCCTCCGGCTGGACCGGCCGGGCGTCGGCGGGACGTTCGCCCGAACCGGCGGCCGGCGCGGGACCGTCCTTCGCGAGCGATACGGGGCCGGGCCCGGCGGGCGGCCCGCCCGGAGCAGCGGCCGGAACGGCGCGGCGCTCCGCGGGCGCAGCCGGGCCGGATCCAGCGGCCGCCACCGAACCGAGGTCACCGGACGCGCCCGAACCGGGTCCATCGCCCGCGACCGAGCCGGGTCCAGCGGCCATGATCGAGCCGTAGTCACCGGACGCGCCCGAGCCGGGTCCATCGGCCGCGACCGAGCCGAGGTCACCGGACGCGCCCAAGCCGGGTCCATCGGCCACGACCGAGCCGGGGGCGTTGAACGCGACCGGGCCATGCTCGGCGCCGGTGAGGGGGCCTGGTTCGGCGGGCGCGGCCGGCCCGGACGCGGCCGGTGTCGCCGGGCCGGGTTCGGCGGGCGGGGTGGGGCTCGGAGGTGCGGCCGCCGGGGCGTCGACGGGGTCGGTCCGCCGTGGCGGAGTCGGCTGGGACTGTTGCTCGTCGGCCATGGGCGCTCCCCGGATTGCCTGCCGCCGCAGGGCGGCGCACCTGCCGGAGATTCAACCAGGTCGGCGCGCGGCGGGGGATGGCGGCCCAAGATCCTGCCGTCAGAGGAGCACCGAACCGGCCCTGCCCTCGGTGTCGGCGCCGTACGCCCCTGCAGGGGAGGCGGGGCACGCGTCCTGGACGGAATGGGCGGCGGCCCGCCAGCGCGGCAAGCGCCATATCGAACCCGCCGGTACGGCGCCCCGACGGCAGGGCCCGAGCCCGCCCCCGGAAGCGAGGGCCCGCAGCCCGCCCACACGGCGGGCGCCACGCAGGACCCACCGACCCGGCACCCCGACCGCAGGGCCCAAGCCCCGCACCGGAAGGGAAGCCCCGCAGCCAGCCCGGGCGGCCAGCCCAAACGGCAGGCGCCATATCCGACCCGCCAGCCCGGCACCCCGACGGGCACGCCCCCGGAAGCGAGAGCCCGCAGCCGGCCCACACGGCGGGCGCCACGCCGGACCCGCCCACCCGGCACCCCGACCGCAGGGCCCAAGCCCCGCACCGGAAGGGAAGCCCCGCAGCCAGCCCGGGCGGCCAGCCCAAACGGCAGGCGCCATATCCGACCCGCCAGCCCGGCACCCCGACGGGCACGGCCCCGGAAGCGAGAGCCCGCGGCCGGCCCACGCGGCGGGCGCCACGCCGGACCCGCCGACCCGGCACCCCGACCGCAGGGCCCAAGCCCCGCACCGGAAGGGAAGCCCCGCAGCCAGCCCGGGCGGCCAGCCCAAACGGCAGGCGCCATATCCGACCCGCCGGTCCGGCACCCCGACCGCAGCGCCCGAGCCCGCCCCCGAAGGCGAGGGCCCGCGGCCAGCCCACGCGGCGGGCGCGCCACGCCAGACCAGTCGGCCCGGCACCCCATCGCACCCCGACCGCAGCGCCCGAGCCCGCCCCCGAAGGCGAAGGCCCGCGGCCGGCTCACGCGGCGGGCGCCACATGGGGCCCGCCGGTACGGCGCCACGATGGCAGCGCCCGCCCCCGGCCCCGGAAGCGGGGGCCGCGGCTTGGGTGGTCGCGGTGACGCGGTGGGTGCCGGGCCGGGCCCCTGCGCCCCGACGGCAAGGTATGCGCCCCTCCCCGAGCCGGGGCCTGGGCACGTCGCGGCTCGGGCGCGGCCCGGGTCAGCGGAGGAGGGGGACCGGGCGGGACGGTGGTGCGGCGGAGGGGTGGAGCGGGGGGAGCGGGCCCTCCTCCCGGGGGTCGGCGGCGGGGCCGGGGCGTCGCGCGCGGTCGCGGACGACCGCGTCGGCCACGGACACGGCGCCGCCCGGGGCCGGTCCGGACCCGGAGGCGGGGGCCGCGGGCACGGCGGGGCCGGGCCGGGTCGCGGGCGACTCGCCCCGCACGTTCGGCTCGACCGTGTTCAGCGGAAACGTCCCGCCCAGGGCGATCGCCGCCAGGGACACCGCGCCGGCGGCGACGAAGGCGAGGCGCCGCCTGGGCCGCCCCACCTCGGCGATGCGGAAGCCCTCCTGCGGCGGTTCGGGCACCCGGTACCCGAACAGGTCCCCGCCGGGCGGTCCCGCGGGCCCGTCGGGCCCTTCGCCGGGCAGCCCTTGGAGCCGGGCCAGCAGCCCGGCGGACAGCGGCGGCGGCGCGCTCTCGACGAACATGGCCTTGAGGCGGCGCTGCGCATCCGCCTCGGCCTTGCACTTGGGGCAGGTCGCGAGGTGCGCCAGCACCCGCTCCCGCGCATCGTGGCTCAACTCCCCGTCCACCAGGGCCGCCAGGCGGTCGCCCAGGTGCTGCTCGGCGGGGGACGGACTGACTCCGGTCACTGCGCTCCGCCCTCTCCCCCACTGCCCGGGACTCCGACGGCCACCCCGGCCAGCGCCCGCTGCTCGGCCCTGGCCTCGGGCGAGCGGTGCTTGAGCGCCTTGCGCAGGTGCGAGCGGCCCCGGTGGATGCGGCTGCGGACGGTGCCCAGCTTCACGCCGAGCGTCGCGGCGATCTCCTCGTACGACAGGCCCTCGATGTCGCAGAGCACGACCGCCGCGCGGAACTCGGGCGCGAGGGTGTCCAGCGCCTGCTGCACGTCCGCGTCGAAGTGCGTGTCGTGGAGCACCTGCTGCGGGGACGGCTCGCGGCTCGCCAGCCGCTCCGCGGCGTCCTCCCCGAGTGCGTCGAACCGGATCCGCTGCTTGCGGCGGACCATGTCGAGGAACAGGTTCGTGGTGATCCGGTGCAGCCAGCCCTCGAATGTGCCGGGCGTGTAGGTGGACAGCGAGCGGAAGACCCGGACGAAGACCTCCTGCGTGAGGTCCTCGGCATCGTGCTGATTGCCCGTCAGGCGGTAGGCGAGGCGGTACACCCGCGCGCTGTGCGTGCTGACGATCTCCTCCCACGTGGGAGGGGTCCACGCCTGCGAGCCCGCATCGGCGGCAAAGGTCGCGGTGGTTGCGGTCACGGCGGAGTGGAAACGGTCAGCGGTGTCAGTCACGGATTTCGGCTCACCCGCCGACCAGAAGAGGCGTCTCCAGACGCCCCCACGATCCACAGGCGCAGCCGCACCTCCCCTATCGGCTCTGGTGGTGTCCAGTGGAGCCCCTACCATAGCCACCCCTCCCGTCAGCTCCGGATAAGCTTTTTTGCCCTAACTTTGCCTTGGGTGTCGGGGGTCGCCGCGCCGTTCTGACCGGTGCCGCCCCATCCATCCCCTCTGCGCCCCGCCCGGGGCCCTTCCCGCCTTCCGGCATAGGTCCGCTGCCCTTTCCAACGCCCGGTCCCATCTGCGGGTTCCCGACGCCAGCGGCTACAGTCACCGTTGCGCCAACTATGGGGACAGGAGAGGGTCATTACCGGCAACCGGCAGACGAGCTGGGCGTTCGCCGACGCGTTTGTCGCCGAGGACGACGCTCTGCGGTGGGCCCGCGACCGGGCCAGGGAGGCGGGCCTGCGCTCCGTCTCGCCCGGCACCGGCGCCGCGCTGCGCCTGCTCGCCGCCAGTGCCGACGCCAAGGCGGTCGCCGAGATCGGCACGGGCACCGGCGTCTCCGGCATCCACCTCCTGCACGGCATGCGCCCGGACGGGGTGCTGACCACCGTCGACCCGGAGGCCGACCGGCAGGCCTTCGCCCGCCAGGCGTTCCGCGCCGCCGGCTTCGCGGGCAACCGCGCCCGCTTCATCCCCGGCCGCGCCCTCGACGTGCTGCCCCGACTCGCCGACGGCGGGTACGACCTCGTCTTCTGCGACGGCGACCCCACCGAGTCCCTCGACTACCTCGCCGAATCGTTGCGCCTGCTGCGCCCCGGCGGCCTGGTGTGCTTCGAGGGGGTCTTCCGCGACGGCCGCACGGTCGACTCCGCGGCCCAGGAGGCGGACGTCATGCGCGTCCGCGAACTGCTGCGCAGCGTACGGGAGAGCCCTGCGCTGGAAGGGGCCCTGCTGCCGGTCGGCGACGGCCTGCTGTGCGCCGTGCGGCGCTGAGGGCCGCCCGGTCAGCGCAGCAGTGCGCCCGGTCAGCGCAGCAGTGCGAAGGTCAGCCCGGTGACCGCCCCGAGGGCGGTGCCCGCGGCGACCTGGGCGGGCGTGTGCGCCCGCAGGACGAGCCGGGACCAGCCGACGGCCGCGGCGAGCGGCGCCGCGAGGAGCGCGGCCTGCCCGAACGCCAGCCAGAGGACCATGACGGTGCCGCCGGCCACCGACATGTGCACGGATATCTGCCAGCCCACGGTGACCAGCAGGGTCGTCGCGAGCCCGACGAGCATCGCGGCGACCAGGGCGAGCACCTCGCGGGGCGCGCCGAAGGCGTGGCCCAGGCCCATCGCGGCGGCCACCGAGCCCAGGCTCAGCCCCATCGGCACGATGCGCTGGCGCCGGACCCGTATGTGCTGGTCGGTGAGGGCGCCGCGGCGCACCCCGAGCCGGACGATGCCGATCGGCACGGCGCCGCAGAACAGGGCGGCGAGCAGGCCCCAGCCGAGCCCGGCCGCCGTCCCGGTGCTGTGCAGGCCGATCACCAGCAGCAGGAGGACGACGAGGTGCGCCGGCGCGAGGACGTCGGAGAGGACCCGGGCGGCCTTCTGGCGGGGCGTGCAGTCGGCGAAGGCGGGCGGAGCGGGAGGGGCGGCGGTCACGTCTCGGCTTTCGGGGAACGGCGTACGCCCGCCCCCGCACGCGGGGACCGCCCGGCGCACCGGGGGAAGGGACCCGGCGGAGTCGGGCAGGGCGGACGCGGCACGGTCGGTCGGGGAGGTACGGCGCACGGCGGCGGGAGCACGGGCCGGTCAGGCACGTTCCCGGCGCGAGGCACGGAGAGCAGCCCGCCGCGGACCGGTGCTCACGCTCCGGTGTGCGCAGCGCACAACGCTGCCCCGGCCGCGGATCGCGGGCCGGGGCAGCGCAGAGTGTGCAGAGAGTGCAGTCGGTCTTGCCGACGGGTCAGCCGACGACCTTCTTCAGGGCGTCACCCAGGGCGTCCGCCTCGTCCGGCGTCAGCTCGACGACCAGCCGACCGCCGCCCTCGAGCGGTACGCGCATGACGATGCCCCGCCCCTCCTTGGTGACCTCGAGCGGGCCGTCGCCCGTCCGCGGCTTCATGGCCGCCATGCTCGTTCCCCTTCCTGAAACCAGCTCATCGTCAGCCGACGGCCCCATTCAGGCGCCTGGAACCCGGCATCGAACACATTGCTTCCCGGCCATTATCCCGCATGTCAGGACCCGATGACCAACATCGCAAGGGAACGCTTGGGCAACGCGCTCTGCCAAAACCACTCATTTCGGGGACCTGCCTGCGATACTGCGCGCGCTCCGCGCGGGCGCCGCGCCCGCTTTCTTTGACGCACATCACATGCCCCCGGGCGGCCGGGTCCGCCATGCTGGCCCTTGCACCGGCCGGTACCGGCCGGTAGCCCAGCCCGCGACGAAGGGGGACCCCCGACATGGCCGACAGCGTGCTCTACGACGTCACCGACGGACTCGCCACCATCACGATCAACCGTCCCGACGCCATGAACGCCATGAACACCGAGGCGAAGGTCGCGCTCCGCGACGCCGTCCGGGCGGCGGCCGACGACGCGGCGGTGCGGGCCGTGCTGCTGACCGCGGCCGGCGACCGCGCCTTCTGCGTCGGCCAGGACCTCCGCGAGCACGTGCAGAACCTGCAGGCCGACCGGGAGACCGGCTCGTCGCTGACGATGAGCACGGTCTCGGAGCACTACAACCCGATCGTGCGGGCGCTGGTGGAGATGCCCAAGCCGGTCGTGGCGGGTGTGAACGGCGTCGCGGCCGGTGCGGGCTTCGGCTTCGCGCTCGCCGCGGACTTCCGGGTCGTCTCCGAGACGGCGTCCTTCAACACGTCCTTCGCCGGGGTGGCGCTGACCGCCGACTCGGGCGTCTCCTGGACGCTGCCCCGCCTGATCGGCGCCTCGCGCGCCGCCGACCTGCTGTTCTTCCCGCGCTCGGTGAAGGCGCAGGAGGCGTACGAGCTGGGCATCGCGAACCGGCTGGTCCCGGCGCAGGAGCTGCACGCGCAGGCCGAGGCCGTGGCGCGCACGCTGGCCGCCGGCCCGACCGTCGCCTACGCGGCGCTGAAGGAGTCCCTCGCGTACGGGGCCTCGCACTCCCTCGCCGACGCCCTGGAGCGCGAGGACGTCCTGCAGACCCGGGCCGGGGCCTCCGAGGACCACGGGATCGCCGTCCAGGCCTTCCTGGCCAAGCAGCCGCCGGTCTACCTCGGCCGCTGACCCGCCGCCGGCGCCCGCCCCGCCCCGGCCTTGGCCGCCGGGGCGGCCGGGGTGCGGGCCGTGCAGTCGGCCAGGTGGTCGTTGACGAGGCCGCAGGCCTGCATCAGCGCGTAGGCCGTCGTGGGCCCGACGAAGCGGATGCCGGCCTTCTTCAGCGCCTTGGCGAGCGCCGTCGACTCGGTCGTCACCGCCGGGACGTCCGTGACCGACGCGGGGGCGGGCCGGCCCGGCTCCGGGGCGTGCGACCAGATCAGGGCGTCCAGCTCGCCGGGCTCCCAGTCGGCGAGCACCCGCGCGTTGGCGAGCGTCGCGTCGATCTTGGCGCGGTTGCGGATGATCCGCTCGTCGGCGAGCAGCCGCTCGGCGTCCCGGTGGTCGAAGGCGGCGACGGCCGCGATCTCGAAGTTCGCGAAGGCCGCGCGGAAGCCCTCGCGCCGCCGCAGGATCGTCAGCCAGGACAGCCCGGACTGGAAGGCCTCCAGGCACAGCCGCTCGTACAGGGCGTCGTCCCCGTGGACGGCGCGGCCCCACTCGGTGTCGTGGTAGGCGGTGTAGTCCTCGGTGGCCAGGGCCCACGGGCAGCGCAGGGCGCCGTCCGCGCCCGCGAGGGCGGTCACCGGGCGTCCTTGGTGAGGTCGACCGCGGTCGGCTCGGGGTCCTGCTCGGGCTCCGCGGCCTCCGCCTCCCCGGCCTCCCCGGCCGCCCCGGGCGCGTCCCCGGCGGCAGCCCCGGCCGCGGGAGCGGGAGCGGACCCGGCCGCCGCCGGCCGCCCGGCCGTCGCCACCGCCGCCGCCAGCTCGGCGATCTTGGAGTCCCGCTCGGCGAGCTCCGCCGCGAGGCGCTCCAGTACGTCGTCCACCTCGGCCATCCGGTAGCCGCGCGCCGCGACCGGCAGCCGCAGTGCCGCGACGTCGGCCGGGGCGACGGGGCGGGTCTCGGGCAGGGCGTCGGCGACCCGGTCGGGCTCCGCCTCGGGCAGGACGGCCTCGGAGCCGCCCCCGATCACGGCCAGGGTGACCGCGGTGACGACCACGACCAGCGCGATCAGCAGGAACCAGAACACGATCAACTCCCTGAGAGACTTGCGGGGCACCTCCCGGCGGCGGCCGGTGGACCACCAGGTGACCAGGTTAAGGTCGCGGACGGGGCGCGAGGGCCCCCTGAGGAGGAAAGAACGGGATGCTGCGACTGGGCAGGCGCGAGTTCGACACCCACGAGCCGGTGATCATGGCGATCGTGAACCGGACGCCCGACTCCTTCTACGACCAGGGCGCGACGTTCCGCGACGAGCCCGCCCTGGAGCGCGTGGAGCAGGCGGTGGCCGAGGGCGCGGCGATCATCGACGTCGGCGGGGTCAAGGCGGGGCCGGGCGAGCACGTGGACGCGGTCGAGGAGGCCCGGCGGACGGTCGGCTTCGTCGCCGAGGTCCGGCGCCGCCACCCGGACGTGGTGATCAGCGTCGACACCTGGCGGCACGAGGTCGGCGAGGCGGTCTGCGAGGCCGGTGCGGACCTGCTGAACGACGCCTGGGGCGGGGTCGACCCGAAGCTGACCGAGGTCGCCGCCCGGTACGGGGCGGGCCTGGTGTGCACGCACGCAGGCGGGGTCGAGCCGCGGACCCGGCCGCACCGGACCGCGTACGAGGACGTCATGGCGGACATCCTGCGGGTCACGGTGGGGCTGGCCGAGCGGGCCGCGGCCCTCGGTGTCCGCCGCGACGCGATCATGATCGATCCGGGGCACGACTTCGGGAAGAACACCCGGCACTCCCTGGAGGCGACCCGGCGCCTTGCGGAGATGGCGGAGACCGGCTGGCCCGTGCTGGTGTCGCTGTCCAACAAGGACTTCGTCGGCGAGACCCTGGACCGTCCGGTCAAGGAGCGCCTGCTCGGCACGCTCGCCACGACCGCGGTGTCGGCCTGGCTGGGCGCGCAGGTCTACCGGGTGCACGAGGTCGCGGAGACCCGGCAGGTCCTGGAGATGGTCCGGGCGATCCAGGGGCACCGGGAGCCGGCGGTGGCCCGCCGGGGACTGGCCTGAGCCGGGCCCCGGCGGGGGGCTGCCGGCCGGCCCCTACTTTCCGACCTCCTTGGTGACGAGCGCGATGGCCTCCTCCACGTCGTCGGTGACGTGGAAGAGGTACAGGTCGCGCTCGGAGGCCTTGCCCTGGGCGATGACCGTGTTCCGGAGCCACTCGACCAGACCGCTCCAGTAGTCCGTGCCGAAGAGCACGATCGGGAAGCGGGTGATCTTCTGGGTCTGGACCAGGGTCAGGGCCTCGAACAGCTCGTCCAGCGTGCCGAGTCCGCCCGGCAGCACGACGAAGCCCTGGCTGTACTTCACGAACATCGTCTTGCGGACGAAGAAGTACCGGAAGTTCAGCCCGAGGTCGACGTGCTGGTTGAGCCCCTGCTCGAAGGGCAGCTCGATGCCGAGGCCGACGGAGATCCCGTTCGCCTCCCGCGCACCCTTGTTGGCGGCCTCCATGGCGCCCGGACCGCCGCCGGTGATGACGGCGAAGCCGGCCTCGACGAGCGCGCTGCCGATGCGGACGCCGGCCTCGTACTCCGGCGAGCCCGCCGGGGTGCGCGCCGAGCCGAACACGCTGATCGCGGGCGGCAGCTCCGCCAGCGTGCCGAAGCCCTCGATGAATTCCGACTGGATGCGCAGGACCCGCCAGGGATCGGTGTGCACCCACTCGGAAGGCCCTGCCGAGTCCAGCAGCCGCTGGTCGGTCGTGCTGCCCGCCTGCACCTGGCTGCGGCGGCGCAGCACCGGTCCGAGCTGCTGCTCCTCGGGGCGGCGGACGCCTCCCTCGGCATCGCGGTGGTTGCCCATGATGTGCTCCCTCCTGCTGATCGTTGGATCAGGGTAGGCGCACGGAGGTGACGGGAGGGGTAATTCAGGAGGTCAGCCAGGCGCGGAGTCGTTCCTCGCAGTGCGCGATCGCCTTGGTGTCGACCCGTTCGTCGACCTTGTGGGCCAGCAGGGCGTTGCCCGGGCCGTAGTTGACGGCGGGGACGCCGAGCGCGCTGAAGCGGGAGACGTCGGTCCAGCCGAACTTGGGCATGGCGCGGCCGCCGACGGCCTCCATGAAGGCCTTCGCGGCCGGGTGCGAGAGCCCGGGGAGGGCGCCGCCGGAGGAGTCGTCGACGGTGAAGGCGGTGACGCCGCAGTCCGCGAAGACCTCCTCGACGTGGGCGATGGCTTCTGCCTCGCTGCGGTCGGGGGCGTAGCGGAAGTTGACGGTCACGGTGCAGGCGTCGGGGATGACGTTGTTGGCGACGCCGCCCTCGATGCGGACCGCGTTGAGGCCCTCGTGGTACTCCAGGCCGTCGATGACGGGCCGGCGCGGTTCGTAAGCGGCCAGCCTGGCCAGGATCGGGGCGGCGGCGTGGATGGCGTTGGAGCCCATCCAGCTGCGGGCGGAGTGGGCGCGCTCCCCGGAGGTGTGCAGCAGGACGCGCAGGGTGCCCTGGCAGCCGCCCTCGACCTCGGCGTCCGACGGCTCCAGGAGGACCGCGAAGTCCCCGGCGAGCCAGTCGGGGTGGGCCTCGGCGATCCGGCCCAGGCCGTTGAGGTGGGAGGCCACCTCCTCCTGGTCGTAGAAGACGAAGGTGAGGTCGCGGTTGGGCTCGGGCACGGTCGCGGCGATGCGCAGCTGCACGGCGACGCCGGACTTCATGTCGGTGGTGCCGCAGCCCCACAGGACGCCGTCGCCGTCGAGGCGGGAGGGGACGTTCCCGGCGATGGGCACGGTGTCGAGGTGCCCGGCGAGGACGACGCGCTCGGGGCGGCCGAGGCGGGTGCGGGCCACGACGTTGTTGCCGTACCGGTCGACCGTGAGGTGGGGCAGGCCCCGCAGGGCCTGTTCGACGAGGTCGGCGAGGGCCTTCTCGTCGCCGCTCACGGACGGGACGTCGACGAGCCTCGCGGTCAGCCGGGCTGCGTCGAGGGTGAGGTCGAGCTCGGTTTCGGACATGCCTCCGACCCTAACGCGCCGTGCTGCGGCGAAGGTCTCACGTCCGACCGGTGGACGCGCGACGTGGCTGAAGTACGGTGGGCCGCGTGTCACAGAGCGATCACTCCCGCCCCCGCCGCCGCCGTAGGCTCCGCACGGCCGCCGGCCTGTGCGTCCTGCTCGCGCTCGCCGGCTACCTGGTCGTCCGGTTCGAGTCGACGGGAGGGGGCGGCGCACCGCACTGCACGGCCGCGGATTCGGCCGGGGACGGCTCCCCCGGGGGCAGCCGCCGCACGTACGACATGACGCCCGAGCAGGCGGCGAACGCGGCGACGATAGCCGCGGTCGGGGTGGCCAAGGGGCTGCCCGACCGGGCGGTGACCATCGCGCTGGCGACGGCGATGCAGGAGTCGGCGCTGCGCAACCTCGACCACGGCGACCGGGATTCGCTCGGCCTGTTCCAGCAGCGGCCCTCGCAGGGCTGGGGCACGCCGGAGCAGATCAGGGACCCCGTCTACTCGGCGGGGATCTTCTACGACCGGCTCGTCAAGGTGAAGGGGTACTCGCGGCTGCCGCTGACGGAAGCCGCGCAGAAGGTGCAGCTGAGCGGCTATCCGCAGGCGTACGCCAAGCACGAGCCGGACGCGGCGGTGCTGACGGCGGCGTTCGCCGGGGCCGGCGATCTGACCTGCGGCGGGCCCGCGCCGGCGGCGCCGGGTGATCCGCAGCGGGTGCGGGGCGAGCTGGAGCGGATCTTCGGCAAGAGCGGGCTGCACGCCTTCCCGAAGGAGCAGGCCGCCGCGGCGGCCGGCGGCGCGCCGGCGGCGGAAGCCGAGGTCGCGCTGGCGGAGAAGCCGGACGGCGGGGAGCAGGCCGCGCGGGGCAGCCGGGCGATCGCCGGCTGGGCGGTCGCGAACGCGCCGTCGCTGGGCATCGCGCGGGTCTCGTACGCGGACCGCAGCTGGGTGGCCGGCGAGAAGAAGGGCCGCTGGCAGCCTGCGGGCGGCGACGCGAAGGGCGGCGCGGACGCGCGCGGGGCGCAGCGCGGCCAGGTCCGCATCTTCCTGAAGGGCTGAGCCGGGGGCTCCGGTCGCCCGCTCGCGCGTACGGGAGGTCACCCGCAGGGGGCCAACCGCGGGGCGGGCCTCCGGCGGCCTCCGGGGCGAGGAAGTGCTGGTCGGTCGGCATCCAATGCGCTTGTCCCGGAAGCCGATTAAACGATGCGTTACCGATCCTTTACCGAAGGGCGCCGCAACCCGCCCCGTACCGCGAGCGGTTGTAGCGGGCGTACTCAGCCGCTACCGCTTAGGAGCAACATGTCCCTCCCCCTGACCCGCCGGATCGCCCGTACCGCGCTGCTGCTCGCAGCCGGGGCCGCTCCCGTGGTCGGTGCGGCCGGCGCGGCCAGCGCCGCGGGCCTGGACTCGTCCCTGCCGCAGCTGGGCGCCCTCACCGGGCCGCAGGCCGCGGACACCGCCTCCGAGGCCGTCCCGGCCGCGCCCGGGCAGGTCGCCGACACCGCGGGCGCCCTGCTGGGCGGCCTGCCGGCCGCCAAGGGCCTGCCGACCGACGCCGTCCCGGCCGGCGACCTCGCGGGCGCGGTCCCGGCGCAGGGCCTGCCGACCGACGCCCTGCCGACCGGCTCCCTGCCGACGGACTCGCTGCCGACGGACTCGCTGCCGCTGGGCTCCCTGCCCCTGAACGGCCTCGCCGGCTGACGGACCCGCAGGACATCCGGAAGACGGCCGAGGGGGCCGGGAGCGCTCGCCGCTCCCGGCCCCCTCGGCCCGTCCGGGCCCGCCGTCAGGCGAGCCGCTTGACCGCGGCGTCGACGCGCTCGTCCGTCGCCGTGAACGCGACGCGGACGTGCCGGGCACCCGCCTCGCCGTAGAAGTCGCCGGGGGCGACGAGGATGCCGAGGCCGGCGAGGTGGGCGACGGTGTCCCAGCAGGGCTCGTCGCGGGTCACCCACAGGTAGAGGCTGGCCTCGCTGTGCTCGACGCGGAAGCCGTGCGCCTCCAGGGCCGCGCGCAGCGCCGCGCGCCGGGCGGCGTAGCGGGCGCGCTGCTCCGCGACGTGCGCGTCGTCGCCGAGGGCCGCGACCGTGGCGGCCTGTACCGGCGCCGGCGTCATCATGCCGCCGTGCTTGCGGATCTCCAGGAGCTCGCCGAGGACATCCGCGTCGCCGGCGATGAACGCGGCCCGGTAGCCCGCCAGGTTGGACCGCTTGGACAGGGAGTGGACGGCGACGAGGCCCTCGTAGGAGCCGCCGCAGACGTCGTCGTGGAGGACGGAGACGGGCTCGGCCTCCCAGCCGAGCTCCAGGTAGCACTCGTCGCTGAAGACCAGGACGGAGTGCTCCCGCGCCCAGGCCACGATGCGGACGAGCTCGTCCTTCGGGATGACCGCGCCGGTCGGGTTGGAGGGCGAGTTGAGCCACAGCAGCTTCAGGCCGGCCGGGTCGAGCTCGGTCGGGTCGTCGTAGACGACGGCCTCGGCGCCGCAGAGCCGCGCGCCGACCTCGTACGTGGGGTAGGCGAGCCGCGGGTAGGCGACCTTGTCGCCGGGGCCCAGGCCGAGCTGCGTGGGCAGCCAGGCCACGAGCTCCTTGGAGCCGACGACGGGCAGGACGTTGCGGTGGCCTGCCGCGCTCGCTCCGAGGCGGCCGCGGAGCCAGCCGGTGATCGCGTCGCGCAGGGCGGGCGTCCCCCACACGGTGGGGTAGCCCGGGGAGTCCGCGGCGGCGACGAGGGCGCTGCGGATCAGCTGCGGCACCGGGTCCACGGGTGTGCCGACGGAGAGGTCGACGATGCCGTCGGGGTGCGCCGCGGCCGTCGCCTTGTACGGCTCCAGCTTGTCCCACGGGAAGACGGGAAGGCGTGCGGATACTGCGGCCACGGTGCTCTCTGCTCTCTCGTGCGGTCCGGTGCGGCGGGTGAACGGCTCGGTCCCGCGCGGCGCGGGGCCGTACGGGACCGAGGTGCGTTCCGCCCGCGTGGGGGCAGCCGTCAGTGGCCTTCGCCCATGGGCGGCAGCGCGGCGATGAAGGGGTGGTCGCGCTCGATCAGACCCAGCTTCGAGGCACCACCGGGCGAACCGAGCTCGTCGAAGAACTCGACGTTCGCCTTGTAGTACTCCTTCCACTCCTCCGGAGTGTCGTCCTCGTAGAAGATGGCCTCGACCGGGCAGACCGGCTCACAGGCGCCGCAGTCGACGCATTCGTCCGGGTGGATGTACAAGGACCGCTGGCCCTCGTAGATGCAGTCGACGGGGCACTCTTCGATGCATGCCTTGTCCTTGACGTCGACACAAGGCTCCGCGATGACGTAGGTCACGCTCTCGTTCCTCCTCGGTAGGGCTGTCCATATCGCGCGGGAGCGCGGCGTCGTCGATGCCCACGCCTAGTATCTCCGTTCCCGGGCACGATCCGAACAGGAGGGGCGGACAGAGCTGTGGAAATCACTGCCGGTGGGCTGCTGGAGATCCGTATCACCCCCGCTGACGTGGGTAAACGAGTCTCCGTACGACGGTCGGACGGGGGGCCGGACGGCAGGCCCCCGTTCACGGACACGGTAGGGGTTCTCACATCCTGGGACCGCGGTGTGCTCACGATCACACGCAAGAGCGGGGAATCCGTCCGCATCCCGGAATCCTCGCTGGTGGCGGGCAAGGTCGTGCCCGCCGCGCCGGCCCGCCGCAGGGGTCCGGCGGCCTCCTTCGAGGAGCTGGCGCGCGTCGGCGCGCGGGCCTGGCAGCCGCTGGAGAGCGAGCCGCTCGGCGGGTGGACGCTGCGGGCGGCCGGCGGGTTCACCCGGCGCGCCAACTCCGTCCTGGCGCTCGGCGACCCCGGGATACCGCTCGGTGAAGCACTCGCCCGGGTGACGGCCTGGTACGCGGAACGAGGACTTCCGCCCTATGTGCAGGGGGCGACGGGCGCCGCGGGCACCCAGGAGGTGCTCCTCGCGGAGCTGGAGCGGCGCGGCTGGCGGCGCGAGGTGTCGGCGGAGGTCCGCACCGCCGCGCTGGCGCCGCTGGCCGACACCGACGCGGACACCGCGGCCGTACGGCTGTCCCGGACTCCGGACGCGGAGTGGCTCTCCCGCTACGGCCGGGTCGAGGACCCGGACACGGCGCGCCGGGTGCTGGAGGCCGGCCCGTCGGTGTGGTTCGCGACCGTGCCCGGCGCCGCGATCGGCCGCCTGGTCGTGGACGGCCGGTGGGCCGGCTTCGCGGCCGTCGAGGTCGCCCCGGAGCGGCGGCGCGAGGGGCTGGCGACAGCGGTGATGGCCGCGCTGGCCGCACGCGCCCTGGAGGAGGGCGCCTCCGCGGCGTGGCTCCAGGTGGAGGCCGGCAACGCCGCGGCCCGCGCGCTCTACGACGGCCTGGGCTTCGCCGCGCACCACGCCTACCACCACTACCGGCAGGCCCGGCCGTGATCCCGGGGATCCGCGAGCAGTTCGCCGAGGAGGCCCGCGCGGAGCGGCCCGACCTGTCCGTGCTGTGCCTGCTGGTGGCGGCCGAGGCCGACCCGGCGCTGGACGAGCGGGGGGTGGACGCGGCGCAGATCGAGCTGGACCGGCTGGCCGGCATGCTGCCGTACGGCCTGCGCGGGGCGCGGGCGTGGGCGTCGGCGGTGACGGAGCTGCTCGGAGGCCGGATGGGCTTCCACGGCACGCCCGCGGACTACGAGCGGCTGTCGTCCTCGCTGCTGCACGAGGTGCTGCGGCGCCGGCGCGGCCTGCCGATCCTGCTGTCCGTGGTGTGGCTGGAGGTCGCCCGGCGGGCGGGCGCGCCGGTGTACGGGCTCGGGCTGCCGGGGCATTTCGTCGTGGGCTTCGGCGACCCTGACGAGGGCGTGGTGGTGGACCCCTTCGCGGGCGGCGCCTCGCTGGGGGCGGGCCCCGCGGAGCAGGCGACGGGGCCGCGCACGCCCGCCCGGACGCTGGACATCGTGCTGCGGATCCTGAACAACATCCGGGCGTGGGCGGCCATGCGGCCCGAGCAGTCGGGGGTCGCGCTGTGGGCGCTGGAGCTGTCGCTGCTGCTCCCCTCGCACCCGGCGTCGCTGCGCTACGAGCGGGCGAAGCTGCTGGTGGAGCGCGGCCGGTTCACCGACGGGGCGGCCGAGCTGGAGGCGTACGCGCTGGTGGTGGAGGCGGTGGACGCCGCGGCCGCGGCGCGGATCCGGTCGGAGGCCCGCTCGGCGCGGGCCCTGCTGAACTGACCGTCCGCGGGGCGCGGCCCTTGCGTACGGACGGCGGCGGCCCCCGCCTCCCGGTGTCGGGGGCGGGGGCCGTGTCCGTGCCAGGCGGCGGGCGGCGCCGTCAGTTGGGGTTGGTGTCGATGGTGACGGTGCGCTCGGCGGTGGTCTTGCCGCGCAGGGCCTTGCCGAGGGCCCCGGCGACGTCCTGCGGGGAGACCGGGGTCTTCTCGCCGGTGCCTCGGGTGATCAGCACGCCGTCGAAGCTGTTGCCGTAGATGGCCTTGAGGGCCTCCAGGTCGTACTTCTCGACGAGCTTGCCGTCGACGGCCTGCATGCTGAGGATCTTCGGCAGCGACTTGGGGCCGAACGGGATGGACTTCGGGCCGGCCTTGACGGTGGCGATGCCGGACATGGCGGGCTCGGCGAACTCCTTCATGGCCCGGTCGAGTTCGGCCTGGTTCACGGCCGGCTCCTTGGTGGTGACCGGGAGTTCGACGGCATCGGCGGAGCCGGTGGCGACCATGTCGCGGAACGCCTTGGTGACGAGCTCGGCGGAGGCCCCGGTGTCGAGGGTGGTTCCGGCCTTGCCGGGGACGGCGACGGCCTTGCCCGTGTCGAACTTGATGGTGCCCTCGGTGACGGTCCCGGCGGTTCCCGCCAGCTCCTGCAGGGCGACCTGGAGCTTCTCCTCGTCGACCGGCATGACCGGGTCGGCGACGCGCTCGTTGCCGAGGAGCGAGCCGATGACGGTGACCGGGTTGTAGTCGCTGCCCGCGGCGTTGCGGACGGTGGTCTGGGCGTCCAGGCTCAGGCCGGCCTTCTCCGGCTTCAGCTCGACCGGCTTGCCGCCGACGGTGAGCTGGAGCGGCGTGGCGGCGCGGTTGCCGAAGGCCGTCTGGAGCTTGGCGACGGCCTCGTCGCGGCTGCCGCTGATGTCGACGCCGAGGACGGTGGTGCCCTTGGGGACGTCCGAGTGGTTCAGCAGCAGGCCGGCTCCGTACGCCACGGCGAGGAGGGAGACGACGCCGCCGCCGAGCAGGACCAGCTTCGAGCGGGCCTTGGCGACCTTCGTCGGCTTTGGGGCGGCCGCCTTGGCGGGCCGGGGCGCCGCCGGCCGGTCGGCGGACGGCTTCGGCGCGCGGGGGGCCGCGGCGCCGGCCGGTCCGGACGGGGCGGCGGGGCCGGGCGGCGGGACGGGGGTGCGCGCAGCGGCGCCCGTGTCGGGGCCGGGCCACTGCGGGGCGGCGTCGGCGCGCGGGCCGTCGACGGGGAAGGAGCCCAGCGCGGGGCCGCCGGTGGGGCCGGCCGGGCCGGCGGACCGGCCGGGGCCCTCGGGGGCGTCGAAGGCGGGGAACGGCTCGGTCGCGGGGCCGCCGTCGCCGGGGAAGGCGGGGAAGCCCTGCGTGGCACCGGCACCGGGCCCTGCCGGGGGCGGGAGCGGCGGGCCGGCGAAGCCGGGGCCGGCCGGGGCCGGCGGCTGCGGGGCGGGGGCGAAGCCCTGGGGGGCGCCGCCGGCCGCGGGGGCGGCGGGCGGGGCGAAGCCGCCACCCGTGGCGCCGCCGCGCACGGGCGGGGCGGGGGTGCGGACCGGCAGCGGCTCGGCGGCGGCCGGGGTTCGCGCGGGCAGCGCGGGGGCGGAGCCTTCCGCGGCGGGCGTGCGCTTCGGCAGCGCGGGGGCCGCCGGAGCGGCGGTGGAGGCCGCGGCCGCCTGGGGCGGCTTGCGTGGGGCGAACCAGTTGTTCGCCGACGCCTCCGGCTCCGCCGCCGGCTCGGGTGCGGGCGCGGGGGGCGCGGGCGCCCGCGGCGGCTCGGGCTCGGCACCGGGCCGGTCGGCCGGGGCCGCGGCGGCCTCCGCCTCCGCCTCCGCTTCGGCGACGGGCTTGCGCACGACCACCGGCGGGATCGGCCGCGAACCCGGGATGTTGATCCGGATCCGGGTCGTCAGGGTGGTCTCGGTCTTCGGCCCGTCGGTGTCGGGCGTGGACGGGTTCGAGGTCACAGAGTTCTCCTCCGAGGCAGTCGCCGCTGGGTCCGTGGACGGGTACTGGCCGGATCCGTACGGCGGCGTGCCCGAGGGGTAGGCGGCTCCACCGCCCCCCTGGGGCCCGGTGGACGGACTGTCGGTTTCACGACTCAAGGCAGGTTCTCCCGGTTGGCTCCGCCGCCCGTCGTTGCGTGCTCGGGCAGCTCGGCGGCCCGACCACCATACTGTCCGCGGCACGGAAGCAACTGAGCTGGTGGAATCAGAGGTTCCCCTTCACCTTCCCCAAGCCGCCGGCGCACACCGCCCCACAGGCCGCCCAACGGCCCGCAACCGGCACCGCGACCGAGTTCAACGGCCCGTCACTCCGCGGACGGGGCGGCCTGGACGGGGCGGTGGAACGGGCCGGACAGCGTGGCGCAGATCACAGCGGCCACCGTCCCGCCCAAAAGGTAGGCGTACATGGCGATTCCGGACGAACCGAGCAGGAAGTCCCCTTCGGGGCGCGGGGTGCCGACCACCACGTACGCCAGGAACCAGCCGACCGCGCCGGCGCCCACCCCGAAGCCGCCGCCGTCGGCGATCCTGCCGCCGAGGAACAGCCCGAAGGCGGCCAGCACCGCGAGCACCAGCCCGCCCGGGAACCACAGGTCGACGACGAGCCAGCCGGCCAGGCCGACCACCGCCCCGAGCGCCAACAGCCCGGCCAGCAGGGCGATGCGGCCGGCGGTCCAGGGCCGGGTCACGCCTCGACCCCCGCGAAGAGGTCGTCCTCGCGCCCGCCGGCGCCGGCGCCCGGACTGCCCTGCACCAGCTCGTAGAACTCCCGCGCGAACAGCGGCTGCGCCAGGTCGTTGGAGAGCGCGAAGAAGGGGCCGTCCACGGCGATCTGGGTGGCGTGCGCGCGCATCGCGGCCGCCTTGGCGGCGACGAAGCGCTCGTCCGCGGTGATTTCGGCGGTGATGCGCTCGTCCGGCACCACGCCGGGGACGTCCTCCGGCGAGGCGACTCCGGGGAAGGGCACCTTCTCCCCCGCCTCCCTCAGACGCGCGAAGCCCTCCTCCACGGCGGAGCGCGGCACCCGGTTCCAGTAGACCTTCCCGATCCGGTGCGGCTCTCCCAGGTCGCGCCGGTACGCGCCCTCGGCGGCGAGTTCGGCGGCGCGCATGGCGACGCGGTGGGCCTGGATGTGGTCCGGGTGGCCGTACCCGCCGTCCGGGTCGTAGGTGACGAGGACCTGCGGGCGCAGCTCGCGGATGACCTCGACGAGGTGTGCGGCGGCCTCGTCCACGTCGGCGGACCAGAAGGAGCCGGGCCGGTCGTTCTGGGGCAGGCCCATCATCCCGGAGTCGCGGAAGCGGCCGGCGCCGCCGAGGAACCGGTGGTCGGTGACGCCCAGTTCGGCCATCGCGGCGGCGAGTTCGCCGGTGCGGTGGGCGCCGAGGGTGTCGTCGCGGTCGGCCGCCAGGTGGGCGAGGGAGGGCGGGATGACCTCCCCCTCCTCTCCGAGGGTGCAGGTCACCAGAGCGACGTGCGCACCCTCGGCCGCGTACTTGGCCATGGTGAGGCCGTTGTTGATCGACTCGTCGTCCGGGTGTGCGTGCACGAGGAGCAGACGGCGGGCGGGAAGACCGTTCATGGGGCCAAGCGTAGTGCGGTGATCGGCGGCCCGGGGCTTCAGAGCTTGAGACCGCTGATCATGCTGGCCACGTTCGAGGTGAGCTGGGTGAGCGTCGGCGCGATGGTCGAGCTCGCCAGGTAGAAGCCGAGGAGCACACAGACGGCGGCGTGTCCCGCCTTCAGGCCCGATCGCCGGACCAGCAGGAAGACGACGATCGCCAGCAGCACCACGGCCGAGATCGAGAGTGCCACGGCGTTTCACCTCCACGTCGAGCGGACATCGGGTACGCGTACTCGTACTCAGTGCTCGGCGGAGTCATACCCACCGTGCGCTACGGATCATAACTATCCGTACCAGCGCATCGATCGAATTCCGGCAGCACGAGGGGCGCACCCCGCGCATGCGCAGGGTCACGGGGACGGCCGGGCGCGGGGCGCGTACGCCGGCTCGGCCGGTTGCCGGCGCCCGCACGGCCGCCCGGCATCCGTGCGGAGAAGCCCGTATCTCATGACAGACCGAACAATTCGCCGTGTTGGCAGGCGAATTGGGGCGGCGGCGGCAGGGGCGCGAGGGTACCGGCCGGGGCGCCGCCGCCACGCGGCGAAACCATCGCGGTGGCTGGAAATGATCGGTACGGGATCACGCCGCGGGCCGCCCGGACAGTCACTGGCCGCCGTGCAGCGGCCCCGGCGGCGGCGGGGGCGGGGGCAGCTCCCCCTCCGCCGGCACCACGTGCTTCTCGGCGGCGAAGTGACAGGCCGACGGGTGCGCCGCCGGCCCCTCCGGGAAGGCCTGCGGCACCGCCAGCAGCGGCACCTCGTCGGCGCACCGCTGCCGCGCCTTCCAGCAGCGGGTGCGGAAGCGGCAGCCCGACGGCGGGTTGGCCGGCGAGGGCACGTCCCCGGTCAGGATGATCCGCTCCCGGTGCGCGCGGGCCTGCGGGTCCGGGACCGGAACGGCCGACAGCAGCGCCTGGGTGTAGGGGTGCGTCGGGTGGTCGTAGATCTCCGCGTCCGTGCCGGTCTCCACGACCCGCCCCAGGTACATCACGCCGATGCGGTCGGAGATGTGCCGGACGATCGACAGGTCGTGCGCGATGAACACGTAGCTCAGGTCGAACTCGTCCTGGAGCCGTTCCAGCAGGTTGACCACCTGCGCCTGCACCGACACGTCGAGCGCGGAGACCGGCTCGTCGGCCACGATCACCTCGGGCCGCAGGGCGAGGCCCCGGGCGATGCCGATGCGCTGGCGCTGCCCGCCGGAGAACTGGTGCGGGTAGCGGTTGACGTACTCGGGGTTGAGCCCGACCACGTCCAGCAGCTCCTGGACCTTCCGCCGCCGGTCGCCCTTCGGGGCCGCCTCGGGGTGGATCTCGAAGGGCTCCCCGATGATGTCGCCGACCGTCATGCGCGGGTTCAGCGAGGTGTACGGGTCCTGGAAGACCATCTGGATGTTGCGGCGGACGGCTTTGAGCGCCCGGCCGGACAGCCTGGTGATGTCCTCGCCCTTGTACGAGATCGCGCCGGCCGTCGGCCGCTCCAGGTTGACCAGCATCCGCGCGACGGTCGACTTGCCGCAGCCGGACTCGCCGACGATGCCGAGTGTCTCTCCGCGGGCCAGGCCGAAGGAGACCCCGTCGACCGCCTTGACCGCGCCGATCTGCTTCTTGAAGAGGATGCCCTGGGTCAGCGGGTAGTGCTTGACGAGGTCGCGGACCTCCAGGATCTGCTCAGCCACCGAGGCACTCCTTCCAGAAGTGGCAGGCGCTCGTCCGGCGCGCGGGCGTACCGGTGACCGAGTACAGCGGCGGGACGTCGGTGCGGCAGATCGCCTGGGCCATGGGGCAGCGCGGGTTGAAGGCGCAGCCCGGCGGGATGGCCGTGAGGTTGGGCGGCAGGCCCTTGATGGCGTACAGCTCCTGGCCCATCTGGTCCAGGCGCGGGATGGAGTCGAGGAGGCCGCGCGTGTACGGGTGCGCGGGCGCCCGGTACAGCTCGTGGACGGGGGCCGCCTCGACGATCCGGCCCGCGTACATGACGGCGATCTTGTCGGCGACGTCGGCGACGACGCCGAGGTCGTGGGTGATCAGGATCAGGCCCATGTTCAGCTCGCGCTGCAGCTCGGCGAGGAGGTCCATGACCTGGGCCTGGACGGTCACGTCGAGCGCGGTCGTCGGCTCGTCCGCGATGATCAGGGAGGGCTCCAGGGCGAGCGCCATCGCGATCATGATGCGCTGGCGCATGCCGCCGGAGAACTGGTGCGGGTAGTCCCCCGCGCGCTGGCGGGCCGCCGGGATCCGCACCCGGTCCATCAGCTCCACGGCCCGCGCACGGGAGTCCTTGCGGGACATGCCGCGGTGCACCTCGAACATCTCGCCGAGCTGCGCGCCCACGGTGAGGACCGGATTCAGCGCGGACAGCGCGTCCTGGAAGATCATCGCCATGTGCGCGCCGCGGACCCGGCGCCGCTCGTCCTCCTTCATCCGCAGCAGGTCGCGGCCCTTGAAGAGGATCTCGCCGCCCGCGATGCGGCCGGGCGGCACGTCGAGGATGCCCATGACCGCCTGGGCGGTCACGGACTTCCCGGAGCCGGACTCGCCGAGCACTGCGAGCGTCTCCCCTTCGTCGACGGAGTAGTTCACGCCGTTGACGGCCTTGGCGACGCCGTCGCGGGTGCGGAACTCCACGTGGAGGTCGCGGACTTCGAGCAGCATGGGGCCGGCACTCCTCAGCGCAGCTTGGGGTCGAGGGCGTCGCGCACCGCGTCGCCGAGCATGATGAACGCCAGGACGGTGATGCTGAGCGCGCCGGCCGGCCAGAGCAGCATGTGGGGGGCGTTGCGGATCTGCGAGGCCGCGTTGGAGATGTCGATGCCCCAGGAGACGGTCGGCGGGCGCAGGCCCACGCCGAGGAAGGACAGGGTGGCCTCCAGGGCGATGTACGTGCCGAGCGCGATGGTGGCGACGACGATGACCGGCGCCACGGCGTTGGGGGCGACGTGCCTCAGCAGCAGCCGGGTGTTGCCGGCGCCGAGCGCCCGCGCGGCCTGGACGTAGTCGTTCTGTTTGGCGGTGATGACGGAGCCGCGGGCGATGCGGGCGATCTGCGGCCAGCCGAGCAGCACGATGAAGCCGACGACCGGCCAGACGGTGGTGCTGGTGACCACGGACAGGAAGACCAGGCCGCCGAGGATGACGGGGATGCCGAAGAAGATGTCCGCGACGCGGGAGAGCGTCGCGTCGCCCCAGCCGCCGAAGAAGCCGGCGAGGCCGCCGAGCAGCGAGCCGAGCAGGGCGGCGCCCAGGGTGGCGCAGACGCCGACGGTGATGGAGGCGCGGGCGCCGTACACGGTCCGGGTGTACACGTCGCAGCCCTGGGTGTCGTAGCCGAAGGGGTGGCCGGGGGCGGAGCCCTCCTGCGATTTGGACAGGTCGCACTTGAGGGGGTCGCCGCTCGCGATGAGCTGCGGCCAGATCGCGATGACGACGAGGAAGGCGATGAGCAGGGCGGAGACGACGAAGACGGGGTTGCGGCGCAGCTGGTGCCAGGCGTCGGACCACAGGGAGCGGGCCTTCCCGCCCGGTCCGGACGGGCCGGGGGCGTCGCCGAGGGTCTTCTCCAGGCTTTCCGCTTCTTCGATGGCCAGGTCCATGGGGCCGCCCGCTCCGGTGGGTGCGATGGCTTCCTTGTCGCCGGGCTGCAGCGGGTCGTACGGCTCAGGCATAGCGGATCCTCGGGTCCAGGACCGCGTAGAGCAGGTCGACGAGCAGGTTCGCCAGCAGGAAGACGATGACGAGGATGGTGACGAAGCCGACGACGGTCGGGGAGTTGTTGCGCAGGATGCCCTGGTAGAGCTGGTAGCCGACGCCGTGGATGTTGAAGATCCGCTCGGTGACGATCGCGCCGCCCATGAGGGCGCCGATGTCCGTGCCGATGAAGGTGACGACGGGGATGAGCGAGTTGCGCAGCAGGTGGCGGGTGATGACCCGCCGGCGGGGCAGTCCCTTGGCCACGGCGGTGCGGACGTAGTCGGCCTTGGTGTTCTCGGCGATGGAGGTGCGCGAGAGGCGGGTGACGTAGGCCAGGGAGACCAGCGCGAGGACGATGCCGGGCAGGATCAGCTCGTTCAGGGGGGCGTCCGGGGAGACGGTGGGCCGGACCCAGCCCCACTTCACTCCCAGCAGGTACTGCAGCAGGTAGCCGGTGACGAAGGTCGGCACGGAGATGACGACGAGGGTCAGGACCAGCAGGGTGGTGTCGATGGTCCGGCCCCGGCGGAGCCCGCTGACCACGCCGAGGGTGATGCCGACGACGATCTCGATCGTGATGGCGACGAGCGTCAGGCGCAGGGTGACCGGGAACGCCGAGGCCATCAGCTCGGTGACGGGCTGGCCGTTGAAGGCGGTGCCGAAGTCGCCCTGGAAGATCTGGCCCATGTAGTGGAGGTACTGCTCCCACAGCGGCCGGTCGAGGTAGAGGTCCTTGCGGATGCGCGCGGCGGTCGCCGGGTCGGGGGCCTTGTCGCCGAACAGGGCGGCGACCGGGTCGCCGAGCGCGTACACCATGATGAAGATCAGGAACGTGCTGCCGATGAACACCGGGATCATCTGGAGCAGCCGCCGGATCACGTAACGTCCCATGGACTGCTCCGGGGGGTGGGTGGGCCGGTGTGTCCGCCGGGCGGGTCAGCTGACCTTGATCCGGTTGTAGACGGGGACGCTGAACTGGTTGAGCGCGACGTCGGAGAGGCGCTCGGCGTACCCGGCGCTGCCGTTCTGGTACCAGAGCGGGATCGCCGGCATCTGCGCGGCGAGGATCTTCTCCGCGTCCTGGAACTTGGTGACGGCCTGCGCCGGGTCGGCCTCCTGGTTGGCCTCGTCGACGAGCTTGTCGAACTGCGGGTCGCTGAACTTGCCGTAGTTGGAGGAGGCGCCCGTGTAGTAGAGCGGCTGGAGGAAGTTCTGGATCAGCGGGTAGTCGGCCTGCCAGCCGGAGCGGAAGGGGCCGGTCAGCTTGTAGGAGCTCTGCTGGTTGCGGAAGTCGGCGAAGGTGCCGACCGGGTTGACCGTGCAGGCCGGGCCCTCGCCGAGGGCGTTGTTGATGCTGTTGCAGACGGCGTCCATCCAGTCGCGGTGCGATCCGGTGTCCACGTTCGACGTGAGGGTGACCTTGCCGCCGGGCAGGCCGCCGCCCTCCTGGATCAGCTGCTTGGCCGCGGCCGGGTCGTAGGTGCAGGCGTCGCCGCACAGGGTCGGGTTGAAGCCGCCCTTCTCGCCGAGGGCCGGGGAGGTCCAGTCCTTGGCGGGGGTGCGGGTCTCGCGGAAGATCTGCCGGGTGATCTCGTCGCGGTTGATGGCCATGGAGATGCCGCGGCGGACCTTCTCCATGCCGGGCTTGCTCCACCGCGGGTCGTACAGCGGGAAGGTGAGGGTCTGCATGATCAGGGCGGGCTGGTTGATGTACCGGTCGCCGAGGTCGTTCTTGACGTTCTTCAGCTGCTGGGCGGGGATATCGTCGACCAGGTCGAGGTTGCCGGAGATCAGGTCCGTGTAGGCGGTGTTGTTGTCGGTGTAGACCTTGAGGTCGACGCCGCCGTTGACGGCCTTGTCCTCGCCCGGGTAGCCGTCCCACCGGCGCAGCTTCATCCCGGTGCCCTTGGTGTAGGAGTCCACCGTGTAGGGGCCGTTGCCGACGGGCTTGTCCAGCCAGGCGGCGTGGTCGGTGAAGAAGGCCTTCGGCAGCGGGGAGAAGGCCTGGTAGCCGAGGGTGTCGGGCCAGGTGGAGAACTTCTTGTCCAGCGCGACGGTGAAGGTCCTGGCGTCCTTGACGACCAGCCCCTTCATCGTCTTGGCGGTGGGGTCCCCGGAGGCGGGGTGGACGTCGTCGTAGCCGACGATGTCCGAGAAGAACGGCGCGTTGTTCTGCTTGTTGCGGACGTCCGCGCCGTAGTTCCAGGCGTCCACGAAGGACTGGGCGGTGACGGGCTCGCCGTTGCTGAAGGTCCAGCCTTCCTTCAGGGTGATGGTGAAGTTCTGGCTGTCCTGCGTCTCGATCCGCTCGGCCAGCATGTTCTGCGCCTCGCCCGTCTCCGGGTCGTAGCGCATGAGGCCGCGGAAGACCATGTCGAGGACCTTGCCGCCCTGCACCTCGTTGGTGTTGGCCGGCTCCAGCGGGTTCTGCGGATCACCCCACGAGGAGCTGACGATGCCCGCCTCGCCGCTCCCGCCGCTGTCGCTGCCGCCGCCGCAGGCCGTCGCGGCGAGGGCGACGGCCACCGCGCCTGCGGCCCACCTGGCGTGCGTGGCTCCGCGCATGGAGTGCCTCCTACTGGCTCCCGGGACTCGCTTCGGGGCCAATGTCCCCCCATGTGGGTGCCGCCGCACGCCCGGCTCGACCGATTGCACCCGTGGGGAAAGCCGCTGTCACCCGACCGGGTGCAAAGGCAGCTCCCAGGTGTCCACCGCGTAGTGCTGCCGCATGCCGTGGGCCTCGTACAGGCCGAGCGCCCCGGTCGCGTTGCGGGTGTCGACGCCGAGGCCGAGGGTGTCCCGGCCGCGGGCCGCGTACGCGGCGAAGGCGTGGCGCAGCAGGTGTCCGCCGATGCCGCGGCCGCGCAGCTCCTTGCGGACGCCGAGGTGGCTGATCCAGGCCATGCTCGCACGGTCGTCGCGGGTGAGGAGGACGGCGGCGTCGCCGTGGCCGGGCAGGCTCGCGATCCAGACCAGCGACCAGTCGAGGCGGCGGCCGTCGATGTGGTCGAGCCAGTTCTCGTACGGGCGGTCCACGTGGCCGAAGTGGGCGGCGAAGGACTCCTCGACGAGGGCGTGGGCGCGGGCCGGGTCGGCCGGGTCGCTGCCGCAGTGCCGCAGGACGAGCCCCTCGGGCGGGGCGGGCGGCAGGTCGGCGGCCGGGTCGAGGGGGCGGGTCATCACCTGGTAGTGGCGGATGGTGCGGTATCCGCGCCCGGCCAGCAGGCCGAGGTCGAGGGTGGGGGTGCGGTTGAGCTGGAGCCGCAGCCGGCCCTCGGGGGCACCGGCGGCCATCTCGCGGGCGCGGGCCTCGATCCGCTCGAAGAGGGCGGTGGCCGCGGCGTCGCGGCCGGGCAGTACGTAGTGGTCGCAGTCCACGCGCCCCGGCTCGGAGTCCGCCCAGACCATGCCGTACCCGGTGAGCCGGCCGTCCTCGAAGGCGAGCCAGGAGTCGGTGGAGAGCTCCACCCCGGGGTGGCTCAGGTCGGCTTCGACGGAGGCGAGGTCGGTCTCGGGCCGGCCGATCTCGATCTCGTCGACGGCGTTGAGGAGGGCGCAGATGTCGGCCGCGTCCCCCGGTTCGGTGGGGCGCACGGTCATCACGTCGGTCATCGGGCCACTGTCCGCGAGGCGCCGGCGGGCCCGCAACGCGTTTTCCCCGGCGGGGAAACGCCGGGGCGCCCGGCTCCGGAGGTGTCCGGTGCCGGGCGCCCCTCAGGTGCGTCCGCTGGTGCGGTGGAGGTCAGACGGCGAGGACCGCCCGCTCCTCCGCGAAGTGGCACGCCGACTCGTGCGCGGCGAGGGTGTTCTGGCCCTTGTAACGCTCGGGGACGGCGAGGAGCGGCTGCTCGGTGGAGCAGATGTCCTGCGCCTTCCAGCAGCGGGTGCGGAAGCGGCAGCCCGACGGCGGGTTGGCCGGGGACGGGACGTCGCCGGTCAGGATGATCCGGTCGCGGGCCTCGCGGGCCTCCGGGTCCGGGACCGGGACCGCCGACAGCAGCGCCTGGGTGTAGGGGTGCGTCGGGTGGTCGTAGATCTCGTTGTCGGTGCCGATCTCGGCCATCTTGCCGAGGTACATCACGCCGACGCGGTCGGAGATGTGCCGGACGATCGACAGGTCGTGCGCGATGAACACGTACGACAGGTCGAACTCGTCCTGGAGCTTCTCCATCAGGTTGACGACCTGCGCCTGCACCGACACGTCGAGCGCGGAGACCGGCTCGTCGCAGATGATGATCTCCGGGTTGAGCGCGAGGCCGCGGGCGATGCCGATGCGCTGGCGCTGGCCGCCGGAGAACTGGTGCGGGTAGCGGTTGATGTACTCGGGGTTCAGGCCCACGACGTCCAGGAGTTCCTGGACCTTGCGGCGCCGGTCGCCCTTCGGGGCCACCTCGGGGTGGATCTCGAAGGGCTCCCCGATGATGTCGCCGACCGTCATGCGCGGGTTCAGCGAGGTGTACGGGTCCTGGAAGACCATCTGGATGTTGCGGCGGACGGCCTTCAGGGCGCGGCCGGACAGCTTGGTGATGTCCTGGCCCTTGTAGAACACCTCGCCGGAGGTGGCGCGCTCCAGGCTCATCAGCAGCTTGGCGACGGTGGACTTGCCGCAGCCGGACTCGCCGACGATGCCGAGGGTCTCGCCCCGGTAGAGGTCGAAGGAGACGCCGTCGACGGCCTTGACCGCGCCGACCTGCTTCTTGAACAGGATGCCCTGGGTCAGCGGGAAGTGCTTGACCAGGTTGCGCACCTGAAGGATCGGCTCGCGCTCGCCCTTGGTGAGGTCAGCCATGGATCTGCTCCTTCCAGAAGTGGCACGCGCTGCCGCGGCCCGGCAGCTCGGTGCCGTCCTGCTCGGTCACCCGGTGCAGGACCGGAACGTCGGTGCGGCAGACGTCCTGCGCCTTCGGGCAGCGCGGGTTGAAGGCGCAGCCCGAGGGGATGTTCAGCAGGTTGGGCGGCAGGCCCTTGATCGCGTACAGCTCCTGGCCCTTGAGGTCCAGGCGCGGGATCGAGTCGAGCAGGCCGCGGGTGTACGGGTGCGCGGGGCGCTTGTAGATCTCGTGGACCGGGGCGGTCTCGACGATCCGGCCGCCGTACATGACGGCGATCTTGTCCGCGACGTCGGCGACGACGCCGAGGTCGTGGGTGATCAGGATCAGGCCCATGTTCATCTCGCGCTGGAGTTCCGCGAGGAGGTCCATGACCTGGGCCTGGACCGTCACGTCGAGGGCCGTGGTCGGCTCGTCGGCGATGATCAGGTCCGGCTCCAGGGCCATCGCCATGGCGATCATGATGCGCTGGCGCATGCCGCCGGAGAACTGGTGCGGGTAGTCGCCCACGCGCGCCTTGGCGGCGGGGATCTTCACCCGGTCCATCAGCTCGACGGCCTTGGCGAGGGAGTCCTTCTTGGACATCCCGCGGTGGACGCGGAACATCTCGCCGAGCTGGGCGCCGACGGTGTGCACCGGGTTCAGCGAGGAGAGCGCGTCCTGGAAGATCATCGCGATCTTCGAGCCGCGGATCTTGCGGTACTCGTCCGCCGGGAGCTTCAGCAGGTCCTGGCCCTGGAAGAGGATCTCGCCGGAGGGGATCTTGCCGGGCGGCATGTCGAGGATGCCCATGATGGCCTGCGCCGTCACGGACTTGCCCGAGCCGGACTCGCCGAGGACGGCGAGGGTCTCGCCGGCGTCCACGGAGTACGAGACTCCGTTGACGGCCTTGGCGACGCCGTCGCGGGTGTGGAACTCGACGTGCAGGTCGCGCACTTCGAGGAGGGGGGTGCCCTCGCTCGCGGCGCGCGGCGCCGGGACGTTCGTGGTCTTGTCGATGCTGGTCAACGTACGCCCTTCCTCAGCGCAGCTTCGGGTCGAGGGCGTCGCGGACCGCGTCGCCGACCATGATGAAAGCGAGCACGGTGATGCTCAGGGCGGCGGCCGGGAACAGCAGGACGTGCGGGGCCTGCAGGAAGCGGTCCTTGGCGTCGCTGATCATCAGACCCCAGGAGATCTCCGGGGGCTGGACGCCGATGCCGAGGTAGGACAGGGCCGCCTCCGCACCGATGTACACGCCGAGGCTGATCGCGCCGACCACGATGACCGGGGCGATGGCGTTCGGCAGGATGTGCCGCAGCGTGATGCGCACGGTGCTCGCGCCGAGGGCGCGGGCGGCCACGACGTAGTCGTTGTTCTTGTGCTGCAGCACCGACGACCGCATGATGCGGAAGATCTGCGGCCAGCCCAGGGTGGCGAGGACCGCCGAGACCGTCCAGGCGTTGCCCTCGCGGCCGGACATGATGAGCATGCCGCCGAGGAGGAGCGGGATCGCGAAGAAGATCTCGGTGATGCGGGACAGGATGCTGTCCATGATGCCGCCGAGCCAGCCGGCGAGCAGGCCCAGCGCGCCGCCGACGGTGAGGACCAGGGTGGTGGTCACGACACCGACGATGACGGAGTTGCGGGCGGCCCAGATGGTGCGGGTGTAGATGTCACAGCCCTGGACGTCGAAGCCGAACCAGTTCTCACCGGTCGGCGGCTTCAGGGAGTTCTGCAGGGTGCAGGCGTTCGCCGCGAACGGAGTGCCGGAGGTGAACCAGCCGGGCACGGCGGACAGCACGAGCATGCAGAAGACGAGGAAGGCGCCGATCAGGAAGATCGGGTTGCTGCGCAGGTCGCGCCAGGCGTCGGACCAGAGGCTGGCGATCCGCTCCTGCTTCTCGTCCTTCTTCCCGCCCGCGGGGCCGCTGGCGGCGGTGCCCGTGGAGGGGGCGCCGGCGGTCTGGGTGTCGGTCATCGAGTCCTCCACCGAAGTCGTGTCACGCATAGCGGATCCTCGGGTCGAGCACGGCGTAGAGCAGGTCCACGATCAGGTTGGCGAGCAGGTAGACGAGGACGAGCAGCGTCACGACGCCCACGAGCACGGTGCCCTGGTCGAGGCGGATGGCCTGGGCGATCAGGCCACCGATGCCGTTGATGTTGAAGATGTTCTCGGTGATGACCGCGCCGCCCATCAGGGAGCCGAGGTCCGCGCCGAGGAAGGTGACGATCGGGATCAGCGCGTTGCGCAGCGCGTGGTTCACGACCACCCGGCGCCGGGGCAGGCCCTTGGCGACGGCGGTGCGCACGTAGTCGGCGCGCATGGTCTCCATCAGGCTGGTCCGGGTCAGGCGGGTGACGTACGCCAGCGACGTCGAGGCCAGGATGAAGCCGGGCAGCAGGTACGCCTTGAACCCGTCCGACTCGTTGAAGGAGACGGGGAAGAAGTCGAACCCGAGTTCCTTCAGCTCGACTCCGAGGAGGAGCTGGAGGACGAAGCCGGTGACGAACACCGGGATGGAGATGACCAGCAGGGTGGAGAGCAGGACCAGCTGGTCGAGGAACTTGCCGCGGCGCAGCGCGGCCATGATGCCGGCGGTGACGCCGACGAGCGCCTCGATGGCGAAGGCCACGATGGCGAGGTTGACCGTGTACGGGAATGCCTCGGTGATGAGGTCCAGGACCTGGCGGCCGTTCAGGGTCTCGCCGAGGTTCCCCTGGAGCACACCGGTCAGGTAGTTCCAGTACTGGACCAGGAAGGGGTCGTCGAGGTGGTACTTCTCGCGCAGCATCGCGGCGACGAGGGGGTCGGCCTTCTTTTCGCCGGCGAGGGCCTGCACGGGGTCGCCGCCCAGCGCGAAGGTGAGGAAGTAGATCAGGAAAGTGGCACCGAGCAGAACAGGGATCGCCTGTATGAGTCGGCGGATGAGGTAGCGGCCCATCAGACCTCCAGCAGTTGAACAGGGGCAGGGGGCAGGCGGACGGAACCCTGGTTCCGTCCGCCCGCCCCCGAGTCAGTTCCCCTTGGTGAAGAAGCGTGTTAGTTGAGCTCGACGTTGGCCAGGTCCATGCGGCCCTGGGCGTCGATCTCGACGTTCTTCACGGACTTGGAGTAGGCCGAGGAGGACATGTAGGTGAAGACCGGGATGTACGGCAGGTCGCGGATGATGATGTCATCGGCCTGCTGGTACAGCTTCAGCGAGGCGGCCGGGTCGACGGTCTTGTCGGCCTCGTCCATCAGCTTCTCGAACTCTTCGTTGACGTAGCCGCCGTAGTTCGAGCCGTGGTCGATGGCGACCTTCGAGAAGATCGGACGCAGGTAGTTCTCCGCGGCCGGGTAGTCCATGGACCACGCCATGCGGAAGGCGCCCTTGTACTTCTTGTCGCCCAGGTCGGTCAGCATGTCGCCGAACTTCGCGAACGGCTTGGCGGTGACCTCGACGCCGAGGTTCGCCTTCAGCTGGTTGGCGACGGCCTCGATCCACTCCTTGTGGCCGCCGTCGGCGTTGTAGCCGAGCTCGATCTTGTTGCCCGGAACACCGCCCGCCTGGGTCCACAGCTCCTTGGCCTTGGTCGGGTTGTAGGTGCCGACCTCGCCCAGGGCGCCCTTGCGGTAGCCGGGGATGATGGGGTTGATGAAGTCGTCGGCCGGCTTGCGGGTGCCGTTGAAGATGGTCTTCGTCAGCGCCTCCCGGTCGATGGCCATGGAGATCGCCTTGCGGATCTCGACCTTGCCGAAGGCCTCCGGGTTGGTGGAGAGCGGCAGGCCGACGTAGCCGACGCCCGACTCCGGCTTGTAGATGTAGCGCTCGCCGAACTCCTGGGAGACGGTGGCCATCGCCGAGGTGGGGAGCTTGTCGACGATCTGGATGGTGTCGGCGCGCAGGTCGTTGTACGCCGTGTCCAGGTTGTCGTAGATCTTGAAGGTGACGCCGTCGAGCTTCGCCTTGCCGCCGGCGTAGTTCTCGAAGCGCTTGACCTTGATCTGCTTGTTGTGCTCCCAGGCGCCGTCCATCTGGAACGGGCCGTTGCCGATCGGGGCCTCGCCGAACTTCTTCGGGTCTGCCTCGAACGCCTTCGGCAGCGGGTAGAAGGCGTTGTAGCCCAGCATGGTCTTGAACTGCGAGAAGGGGGCCTTCAGCGTGACCGTGAAGGTCTTCTCGTCGACGACCTTGAGGCCCTTGAGCTCGGTGGCGGTGGGCTTCTTGTCCTTGCCCGGCGCCAGCTCGTCGGAGCCCTCGATCTTGGAGAAGAAGGGCAGGCCCTCGGCGGCGTTGTCCTGGTTGGCGCCCCAGTTCCAGGCGCGGACGAACGACTGGGCGTCGACCTTCTCACCGTTGTGGAAGGTGTAGCCGTCCTTCAGCTTGATGGTCCAGGTCTTCGAGTCCTGGGTCTCGATGGACTCGGCCACCGCGAGCTTCGGCTCGTTGGTCTTGTTGTCGTAGTCGACCAGGCCGGTGAAGAGGGCGTTGAGAACCTCGGCGCCCTCGGACTCGGCGGTGTTCTGACCGATCAGGCCGTGCTGCGGCTCGCCGAGCACCACGGTGATGTTGCCACCGGACTTGGCCTTGCCGTCGCCTTCCTTGCTGGTGCTGCAAGCCGTTGCAGCCATCGCCACGATGACGGCACCGGCGACCCACTTGGCGCTCGTTGCTCCGCGCATGGGTTATTGCCTCCTCAGGAGTCACTGTCGATACGTGACGGAACCCGGCCCGCTGACACCCCTGACAGCGAAAACCGGCCCCATCGTGTGTGCTCGTGAGTCGACGCTCCCCACAGCGTGTGACCCATTGACCCGAGCTCAATGGAGCCATCCTCAGGGACCGCCCGACCGTAAACCACACTTCAGTGGTCTCGTTTTCACAACATCGATCCGCGCCAGAAACCCGAAATCCGGACAAAGGGAACAGAGACAGACACGCGCGAAACGGACGGTTGACTCACCATCCGGAGCGCGACGGTCGGAATGCGGACAACTGAACACAAGAATCCGCTTGACAAAAGCGAACAGCCCCCCTTGCCACGGGATTCCGTGGCAAGGGGGGCTGCCCTGCGGTGCGGCGCGACCGGCGGGTGCGCCAACTACCGGACTACTTGGCGGCCTTGGCGCGCGAGGCGGTGCGCGAGCGCTCCTTCTGGTCCAGGACGACCTTGCGGATGCGGACGGCCTCCGGGGTCACCTCGACGCACTCGTCGTCGCGGCAGAACTCCAGGGACTGCTCCAGGGAGAGCTTGCGCGGCGGAACGATCGCCTCGAACGAGTCGGCCGAGGAGGACCGCATGTTCGTGAGCTTCTTCTCCTTGGTGATGTTCACGTCCATGTCGTCGGAGCGCGAGTTCTCGCCGACGATCATGCCCTCGTACACCTCGGTGCCGGGGTCGGTGAACAGCACGCCGCGCTCCTGCAGGTTGGTCATCGCGAAGGCGGTGACCGCACCGGCGCGGTCGGCGACCAGCGAACCGTTGTTTCGGGTCTGCAGCGGGCCGAACCACGGCTCGTGGCCCTCGTGGATGGAGTGCGCGATGCCCGTGCCGCGGGTCTGCGTCAGGAACTCCGTACGGAAGCCGATGAGGCCGCGGGACGGGACGACGAACTCCATGCGGACCCAGCCGGAGCCGTGGTTGGACATGTTGTCCATGCGGCCCTTGCGGACGCCCATGAGCTGGGTGACGGCGCCCATGTGCTCCTCGGGCACGTCGATCGTCATGCGCTCGACCGGCTCGTGGACCTTGCCGTCGACCTCCTTGGTGACGACCTGCGGCTTGCCGATGGTCAGCTCGAAGCCCTCGCGGCGCATCTGCTCGACCAGGATGGCGAGCGCGAGCTCGCCGCGGCCCTGGACCTCCCAGGCGTCCGGGCGCTCGGTGTCGAGGACGCGCAGCGAGACGTTGCCGATGAGCTCGCGGTCCAGGCGGTCCTTGACCTGGCGGGCGGTGACCTTGCGGTCCTTGACCGCCGACTTGGCGTCGGCGCCCTTGCCGGAGCCGCCGCGGCCGACCAGCGGGGAGGTGTTGGTGCCGATGACCATGGAGATCGCGGGCTCGTCGACCGTGATCAGCGGGAGCGCGACCGGGTTCTCCGGGTCGGCCAGCGTCTCGCCGATCATGATGTCGGGGATGCCGGCGACGGCGCAGATGTCACCGGGGCCGGCCACCTCGGCCGGCTTGCGGGTGAGCGCCTCGGTCATCATCAGCTCGGTGATGCGCACGTTGGAGATCGAGCCGTCGCGCTTGATCCACGCGACCGTCTGGCCCTTGCGCAGCTCGCCCTGCTCCACGCGGAGCAGCGCGATGCGGCCGAGGAAGTTGTCGGCGTCGAGGTTGGTGACGTGGGCCTGGAGGGGCGCGTCCTCCTCGTACGTCGGGGCCGGGACGTGCTCCAGGATGGTGGAGAAGAACGGCTCCAGGTTGTCGCTGTCCGCGGGGACGGTGCCGTCCTGCGGCTTGGTCAGCGAGGCGATGCCGTCGCGGCCGCAGGCGTAGACGATCGGGAACTCGATCTGGTCCTCGTCCGCGTCCAGGTCCAGGAACAGGTCGTAGGTCTCGTTGACGACCTCGTCGATCCGGGAGTCCGGGCGGTCCGTCTTGTTGATGCAGAGGATGACGGGCATCCGGGCCTGGAGGGCCTTGCGGAGCACGAAGCGCGTCTGCGGCAGCGGGCCCTCGGAGGCGTCCACCAGCAGGACGACGGCGTCGACCATCGACAGGCCGCGCTCGACCTCGCCGCCGAAGTCGGCGTGGCCGGGGGTGTCGATGATGTTGATCGTGATCGGGGCCCCGCCGTCCTTGGGGTGGTACTTCACCGCCGTGTTCTTGGCGAGGATCGTGATGCCCTTCTCACGCTCCAGGTCGTTCGAGTCCATCATGCGGTCGTCGAGCTGCTGGTGGGCGGCGAAGGCGCCGGCCTGCTTGAGCATGGCGTCGACGATGGTCGTCTTGCCGTGGTCGACGTGGGCGACGATGGCGACGTTTCGGATGTCGTGGCGCGTGGGCACTGCGGCGCTTCTCCCGGGATCGTGGATGGCGTCGCGTACGGTCCGGCACGCGCGCCCTGGCCGGGCGGAAAACCTGCCACGGCCTTACCCCATCCTACGTCGGATGGCGGGAACCGCCTGCCGGGGGGTCTGTCAAGAGGCCGTACGACTGAGACCGGCCGGGATGCGGGGTGGGGGGCTCCGGCCGTGGTGGAACGGGTACTGCCGCGGGTCAACGGGTATCCACGACCTTGCCCGCCGGGCATCCGGCGGGCAAGGGAATTGAGTCACTTCTGAGCTTGTGACCCGCGGGTCACCCCCGCGGCCACCGGATTGTCACCGGTTCTTCTCGTTTGCTGCCCCGCTGCCCTTCCCGGCCGCCTTCGCGGGCTTCTTCCACCCGATGTCCTGGTAGCGGGGGGCGGCCATGCCGAAGGCGCCCGCGTTGGCCACGTTCGGCTTGACGGCCACCAGCTGCGGCCGCTGGAAGAGCGGGATGGAGCCGGCGGCCGCCCAGATCCGGGCGTCGGCCTTGCGGATCAGCTCCCGGGAGGCCTCCTCGTCCAGCTCGCCGACCGCCTGGTCGAACAGCTGGTCGATGTGGTCGGTCCCGACCCGCGTGTAGTTCTGCTCCACCAGCAGCGAACCGTCGGCGGCAGGCTCCGGCTTGGCGAAGATCGGGCGCGCGTCGGTCGCCGGGTAGGCCGTCGCGGGCCACGAGTACAGGGCGAGGTCGTACTCGCCCGAGGCGACGTGGTCCTTGAAGAAGCTCTCGTCCGACACCTTCGTCATCTCGGTGTTGACGCCGACCCTGCGGAGCATCTGCGAGATCCGCTCCCCGACCGTGCGCAGCGCTTCCGAGCCGGGACCGGAGGGCACGACGAAGCGCAGGGTCAGCATCCTGCCGTCCTTGGCGAGCATGGACCCGGAGGTGCGGGTCTGCTGCGCCGGGGCGGGGGCGGGCGAGGCGTCGCCGTCGGCGCCGTCGGCCTCGTCGGCCTCGTCGGCGCGCTGCGGGGCGCCCTTGGCATCGGCCGGATTCCGGGCCGCGGCGGACAGCGCGGCCGCCTGGGCCAGCAGCACCGCCTTCTGCTGGGCCGCGAAGGGGGCCGGCGCGAGGACCGGGGAGGGCTGGTCTCCCGCCGCGCCGCGGGCCTCGCCGTTGCGGCCGTCGTCCTGGCCCACGATGTACAGGCCGTCGTTCCCGGTGCCGGGGCCGGACGCCGCCGACGGCGTCTTCCCGTCGTCCTGCGGCTCGGCCTCCGGGCCGGCCTTGGCACCGGCCGGCTCGGTGATCCGGCCGCCGCGGCGCCAGCCGGCGTCCGCAAGGAGGGCCTGCGCCGCCTTGGTGTCCTGGCCGCCGAGCGCGTCGCTGTTGTCCGCGTACGCCCGCTGCCCGGCCAGCGCCACGTGGCTGCCGACCGGCCGCGCCGGCAGGCCCAGCGGCTTGAGGACGAGCTCGGCGAGCTCCTTGCGGTCCAGGGCGCGGGCCACGGCCCGGCGCACCCGCTCGTCGGCGAGCGGGCCGGAGGCCCCGTTCAGGGCGAGCTGCGTGTAGGCGGGCTCCAGCGACTTGCGCACGGTGAAGTTCCGCAGGGCCGCCTGCTCGGCCGGGTAGCGGGCGGCGGCCTCCTGGGCCTTCGCCCGCAGCTCCTCCTCCGCGGCCGCCTTGGCCTCGTCGGTGCCGTGGGCGGCCGCCCAGGACAGCGTCGCCGCGGCCGCGGCGGCCGCCGGGTCCGCCTCGGGCACGGGGGCGCCGGCCGCGCCGGCCGGGGTGCCCGCCTCCTTGCGGGCCCGCTCGATCCGGTCGGCGCCGGCCCGGTCGACCTCGGCCATGTCGACCTTCCCGGCGGCGAGCGCCGCCGGGCGCTCGGCCCGGGGCACCGCGGTCAGGACGAGGGTGTCCAGCTTGGCGGGCCGGCCCCACCAGCGGGGGTTGCGGGTGAGCGCGGCGGTGCCGGTCTTCTTGTCGACGGCTCCCAGGACGAACGGGCCGGCGGTCGCCTTCAGCGTGCCGCGGGCGCCCTCGTTGAAGGCGTCGGGCGTGCCGGTGACCTGCTTGGGGTAGAGCGGGGAGAACAGCGAGCGCCAGTCGGTGTACGGCTTGAGGAAGGTGACCCGCACCTCCAGGTCGGTCTTCCCCTTCTCGATCTTCTCGATCCGCTCGTAGCCGGCGTTGCGGGCGGTCCAGTACGCGGAGTCCTTGCCGCTCAGGGCCCGCCACTGGGAGACGAAGTCCGCCGCGCCGATCTCCCGGCCGTCGCTCCACACGGCCTGCTGGTTGAGCTTGTACAGGACGACCTGCTTGGGCTCCCGCTCGACGATCTGCGCCTTCTCCAGGAAGTCCGGGTTCGCCACCGGCCGGCCCTTGGCGTCCATCGTGAACAGCTGGGGCAGCACCGCGCCGGCGATCCGGGCGGTGGTGGCGTCGGCGTCGGCCTGGAAGGCGTTCAGGGTGTCCGGGAGGCTGTCGACGGCCCAGCGCAGCACACCGCCGTCGGCGACCTTCTCCCGCGCGGTGGGCGCGATGTCCGGCCCCGCGGCAGCGGGGCCGGCGTCGTCGCCCGAGCCGCAGCCCGCGAGCAGCGGCAGTGCGAGGACTCCCGAGGTCAGGAGCGCCAAGGGCCTGCGCCTTCTACGGGACATGGGTGCCACCTCCGGGCGGGCGTGAACGACGTGAGACGGCGGGCCGGCGGCTTGATCACGTTCGGCGGTATTTGCGGCTGATCACACCGGGTGCCGAGACACACTGAAAACGACCGCCCGGCGCGCCCCGGGCAGCCGCCCCCCGCCACGCCGCGAAGCCCACCCGTGCGGACCAATCGCGGTGCCGGCGGGGCGGGCGTTCCCCCGGGAGGGGGATGGGAGAGGGGTCGGGGAGGGCGCACGGATCGCGCCTGCGCGCCCGCAATCGGCGCACGTCCCCTTCCCAACGGGGGACGGGAGGCGCGACACTCGCAGGCGCACATGAACGTTGCCGCCGCTACCTGCGGAAGTGAGGGCAAGTCATGTACCAGCAGCATGAATTGGAAGCCGTCCGGCGCAGCCTCGACGAGCTGGCGCGCAAGGTGGAGCAGCTGGAGCGGCGGGCCGCGCCGCGGCCGCCGGACCGCGCCCGGCCGGCGGCCGCGCAGCCGCTCCCGATGGTGGCCATCCCGGACGCCCCGTACGACAGCGCGCTGTGGACGGACAGCGATGACGAGGGCCTCGGCGCCCGCGGCCGCCGGGCCCCCTGACCGCCCGCGGGCGCACCGCGCGCCGGCCCCCGCAGGCCCGCCACCGCCCGCGCCCCGCCGCACACCCCCGGGCCCGGCCCCTGCGGGCCGGGCCTCCCGGGCCACCCCCGACCACTCCACCCGGAGTCCCCTTTGGCCACAGGCACCCGACCTCCCCGCCCGCCGTCCGGCGTCCACGGCGCCTCCCGCGCCGCGATCGGCGCCCGCCACCTGCGCACCGACCGGTGGTGGCTGGCCCCCGCCGGCACCGCGGCCGGACTGCTCGCCTTCGTCGCCTACTCGACGTGGCGGGCCTTCGCGAACGCCGACTACTACGCGGCCCCCTACGTCTCCCCCTTCTACTCCCCCTGCCTGGCGGAGAACTGCCAGGAGATGCGCGGCGGCCCCAACCTCGACCTCGTCGGGAGCTGGTGGGGCCTGTCCCCCGCCCTGCTCATCCTGGTCTTCCCGCTCGGCTTCCGGCTGACCTGCTACTACTACCGGAAGGCCTACTACCGGAGCTTCTGGGCCTCGCCGCCCGCCTGCGCCGTCGCCGAGCCGCACTCCCGGTACACCGGCGAGACCCGCTTCCCGCTGGTCCTGCAGAACCTGCACCGCTACTTCTTCTACGCGGCCGTGCCGGTCGCCGCGGTCCTCACCTACGACACCGTCCTCACCTTCCGCGACGCGGACTACGCGTGGGGCCACATGGGGGCGGGGACGCTGCTGTTCCTCCTCAACGCGGCCCTGATCTGGGCGTACACGCTGTCCTGCCACTCCTGCCGGCACATCATGGGCGGCCGCCTGAGGCACTTCTCCCGGCACCCCGTCCGCTACCGGCTGTGGGGCTGGGTCAGCCGCCTCAACGCCCGCCACATGCAGCTCGCCTGGGCCTCGCTGGTCAGCGTCGCCGCCTGCGACCTGTACGTGTACCTGCTCGCCACCGGCGCCTTCACCGACCCGAGGATCTTCTGACATGGCCCAAGTCGACCGGCAGCAGTGGGACGTCGTCGTGGTGGGGGCGGGCGGCGCCGGGCTGCGGGCCGCCATCGAGGCCCGCGAGCGGGGCGCCCGTACGGCCGTGGTCTGCAAGTCCCTGTTCGGCAAGGCGCACACCGTCATGGCGGAGGGCGGGATCGCCGCCTCCATGGGCAACGTCAACGGGCACGACAACTGGCAGGTGCACTTCCGCGACACGATGCGCGGCGGCAAGTTCCTGGGCCAGTGGCGGATGGCCGAGCTGCACGCGCGGGAGGCCCCCGACCGGGTCTGGGAGCTGGAGACCTGGGGCGCCCTCTTCGACCGCACCCCGGACGGCCGGATCTCGCAGCGGAACTTCGGCGGGCACGAGTACCCGCGCCTCGCGCACGTCGGCGACCGCACCGGCCTGGAGCTGATCCGCACCCTCCAGCAGAAGGCGACCGCCCTCCAGCAGGAGGACTTCGCCGCGTACGGGGACCACGAGGCGCGCCTGAAGGTCTTCCAGGAGTGCACGGTCACGCGCGTCCTGAAGGACGGCGGGCGCGTCGCGGGCGCCTTCTGCTACGAGCGGGAGAGCGGCCGCTTCTTCGTCCTGGAGGCCCCGGCGGTGGTCCTCGCCACCGGCGGCATCGGCAAGTCGTTCAAGACCACCTCGAACTCGTGGGAGTACACGGGCGACGGGCACGCGCTGGCGCTGCTCGCCGGCGCGCCGCTGCTGAACATGGAGTTCGTGCAGTTCCACCCGACGGGGATGGTCTGGCCGCCGTCGGTGAAGGGGATCCTCGTCACCGAGTCGGTGCGCGGCGACGGCGGGGTGCTGCGCAACAGCGACGGCAGGCGGTTCATGTTCGACTACGTCCCGGACGTCTTCAAGGACAAGTACGCGCAGACGGAGGACGAGGCCGACCGCTGGTACGAGGACCCCGACGGCAACCGGCGCCCGCCCGAGCTGCTCCCCCGCGACGAGGTGGCCCGCGCCATCAACGCCGAGGTCAAGGCGGGCCGCGGCTCCCCGCACGGCGGGGTCTACCTCGACGTGTCGACGCGGATGTCCCCGGAGCGGGTCAAGCGGCGGCTGCCGTCCATGTACCACCAGTTCAAGGAGCTGGCGGACGTGGACATCACGGCGGAGCCGATGGAGGTCGGGCCGACCTGCCACTACGTGATGGGCGGCGTCGCGGTCGACTCCGAGACGGCCGCGGCCGAGGGCGTCCCCGGACTGTTCGCGGCGGGCGAGGTCGCCGGCGGCATGCACGGCTCGAACCGGCTCGGCGGCAACTCCCTCTCGGACCTGCTGGTGTTCGGGCGGCGGGCCGGACTGCACGCCGCGGCCCTCGCGGCGGCGCCGGGGCCGCGGCCGCGGGTCTCACCGGAGCAGGTGGACGCCGCCGCGGCGGAGGCCCTGGCCCCGTTCCACGCGGGGGAGGGCGCGGAGAACCCGTACACCCTGCACCAGGAGCTCCAGAACGCCATGAACGACCTCGTCGGCATCATCCGCCGCGAGGACGAGATGGCGGAGGCGCTGCGCAGGCTGGCCTCCCTGCGGGAGCGGGCCGCCCGGGCGGGCGTGGAGGGGCACCGGCAGTTCAACCCCGGCTGGCACCTCGCGCTGGACCTGCGGAACATGCTGCTGGTCAGCGAATGCGTGGCCCGCGCGGCCCTGGAGCGCACCGAGAGCCGCGGCGGGCACACCCGCGAGGACTGCCCGGCGATGGAGCGCGCCTGGCGGCCGGTGAACCTGCTGTGCCGCCCGGTGGAGCCGCCCCCGGCGGACCCGGCCGCGGACCGGATCCGGCTGGAGCGGGTCCGCACCGAGCCCATCCGCCCCGACCTGCTCGCGCTCTTCGAGAAGGAAGAACTCGTCAAGTACCTGGCCGAAGAGGAGCTCCCCGCGTGACGACATACGACGCCCGGTTCCGGATCTGGCGGGGCGACGCCGACGGCGGGGGCCTGCGGGACTTCACGGTCGAGGTGCACGACGGCGAGGTCGTCCTGGACATCGTCCACCGCCTCCAGGCCACCGAGGCCCCGGACCTGGCGGTGCGCTGGAACTGCAAGGCCGGCAAGTGCGGCTCGTGCAGCGCGGAGGTCAACGGGCGGCCGCGGCTGATGTGCATGACCCGCATGTCGGTCTTCGACCGGGCGGAGACGGTCACGATCACGCCGCTGCGGGCCTTCCCGGTGGTCCGCGACCTGGTGACGGACGTGTCCTTCAACTACCGCAAGGCGCGCGAGGTGCCCGCCTTCGTGCCGCCGGAGGGGGTCGGGCCGGGCGAGTACCGGATGCAGCAGGTCGACGTGGACCGCTCCCAGGAGTTCCGCAAGTGCATCGAGTGCTTCCTGTGCCAGGACACCTGCCATGTGGTGCGCGACCACGAGGAGAACAAGGAGGCCTTCGCCGGGCCGCGCTTCCTGATGCGGGTCGCCGAGCTGGACATGCACCCGCTGGACGCGGCGGCCGCGTCGGGCCTGGACCGCCGGCGGGCGGCGCAGGAGGAGCACGGGCTGGGCTACTGCAACATCACCAAGTGCTGCACGGAGGTCTGCCCCGAGGGCATCCGGATCACCGACAACGCGCTGATCCCCCTGAAGGAGCGGGCCGCCGACCGCAAGTACGACCCGCTGGTGTGGCTGGGGAACAGGATCCTCCGGCGCCGCCCCGACGCGCCGTAGCCCTCCCGCCGCCCCCTTCCCGAGCCCGCGGGAGGGGGTGGCGGCGCTGCGGTCGCGGGGGCCCGGGTGCGGTCATACGCTCCCTGCGTGACCCCGTCGAGACGCAACCCCGCCGGGCGGCCCGGCCCCCGGGCCGGGCTCGCGCTGGGTGCCGCGCTGCTGGCCTTCTGCGGCTGCGCGGTGGCCGGGGCGCCCGCCGCCCGGGCCGAGGACCCCGTCAGCCTGTCGGGGCAGGGCCAGGTCACCGACCGGGTGGGGGCGCTGCGCGGCCGGGAGGCCGCCGTCACGGCAGCACTGGACCGGCTGTACGACCGCCGCCGCATCCAGTTGTTCGTGGCGTACGTACGGGACTTCTCCGGGCGCTCCCCGCAGGGCTGGGCCGACGCCACCGCGCAGCGGGGCGGCCTCGGACGCGACGACCTGCTCCTCGCGGTGGCCACGGGGGACCGCCGGTACGGCTATTCGGCCGACCCCGATTCCGGATTCACCGAGGACCAGCTCGCGGAGGTCGCCCGGGAGGCCGTCGAGCCGGCGCTGCGCGCCAACGACTGGGCGGGCGCCGCGATCGGTGCGGCCGACGGCTACGACGCGGTGCTCGCCGGCCGCCCCGTCACCCCGCCGCCGATCACGCCGGGCCCGGCGGACCCGGGCGGCGGCGGGTCGGGCCCGGGCTGGGCGGGGGACCTGGTGCTCCCGGTCGTCGCCGTCGGCGCAGCGGGGGCGCTCGCCGCGTACGCGTACTCCCGGCGCCGCCGCGGGGCCGGGCGGGGCGGCGGCCGGACGACGACCGGCTGGGGCGGGCAGCCCGCGACGGCGACGGCGGTGCCGCTGCTCCAGCTGGACGCGCGGTCGCGGGCGCTGCTGGTGGAGACGGACGACGCGGTCCGCACGTCCACCGAGGAGCTCGGCTTCGCGGCCGCCCGGTTCGGCGACGAGGCGGTGGCCCCCTTCACCCGGGCGGTGGAGTTCGCGGAGAGCGAGTTGACGGCCGCGTTCCGGCTGCGCCAGCAGCTCGACGACGCCTACCCGGAGGACGACGCGGCACGGCGGCGGATGCTCGACGAGATCGTGGCCCGGTGCAGCGAGGCGAACCGGCGCCTGGACGCGGAGGCGGCCGACTTCGACCGGCTGCGCGACCTGGGGCGCAACGCCCCGCAGGCGCTGGCCGCAGCACAGGAGCGGGCGCGGGACCTGGCGGGGCGCACGGCCACGGCGGCGGCGACGCTGGAGGCGCTGCGCGGCCGGTACGCCGGCTCCGCGTCCGGGCCGGTCGCCGGCCACGCCGAACGGGCCGAGGACCGGCTGGCGTTCGCCGGGGAGCAGCTCGACGGGGCGCGGGCGGCCGTCGAGGCGGGGGACACCGGCCGGGCCGCCGTGCACGTACGGGCCGCCGAGGGCGCCGTGGACCAGGCGGCGATCCTGGTGGACGCGGTGGAGCGGCGGGCGCAGGAGCTCGCGGAGGCCGCGGGGAAACTGCCCGGGGCGCTCGCCGAGACCGACGCGGACCTCGCCGACGCGCGCGGGCTGCTCGCCGCGGCCGCGGCGGGGACGCCCGCCGGGGACCTCGGCGGCCGGATCGCCCGGGCGGAGGCGGTGGCCGCCGCCGTACGGCGGGAGGTGGAAACCGGCCGGTACGACCCGCTGGACGCCTTGCGCCGGGTCGAGGAGGCGGACGCGGCCCTGGACGCGGCCCTGGCCGGGGCCCGGGAGCAGGAGTCGGGCCGGCGGCGGGCGGCCGCGCTGCTGGACCGGGCGCTGCTGTCGGCGCGCAGCGCCATCGGGGCGGCGGCGGACTACGTGACGACGACCCGCGGCGCGGTGGGCAGCGAGGCCCGGACGCGGCTGGCGGAGGCGCGCCGGCACCTGGAGCGGGCGCAGTCGCTGGCGGAGCCGGACCCGCCGGCCGCGCTGGCGGAGGCGCAGCAGGCGGACGGACTGGCCCGGCAGGCGCAGGAGCTGGCAGAGCGGGACGTACGGGAGTACGGGGACCCGTACGGCGGCCCGGGCGGACCCGGCGGCGGGCGGGGCGGCATGGGCGGGGCGGTGCTGGGCGGGATCATCCTCGGCGGGATCCTGCGCGGCGGCGGGTACGGCGGAGGCCTCCCGGGCGGCTTCGGCGGAGGCGGGGTGTTCGGCGGCGGCGGGGGCGGGCCGGGTTCGTTCGGCGGGGGCGGCACCCGCGGCCGGATGGGCGGCGGTGGCCGCTTCTGACCCTGCCCCGCGCCGGTGCGCCGCGGGCGCGCGCCGCGCCTCTTCCTCCGTTCTTTCCCGTCCCGACCCGAGGAGCCCCGGATCGATGAGCAAGCAGACCGTCCTCGGCCGCGTCGCCCTGCTGGCGCGCGCCAACATCCACGCCCTGCTGGACCAGGCGGAGGACCCGCAGACGATGCTGGACCAGCTGATCCGGGACTACACCAACAGCATCTCGGAGGCCGACCAGGCCGTCGCGACGGTCCTCGGCGGCCTGCGGCTGCTGGAGGCGGACCGAGACGAGGACGCGGCGGCGGCCGCGGAGTGGGGTGACAAGGCGCTCGCGGCGAGCCGCAGGGCGGACGGGCTTCGGGCGGCCGGGTCGTCGGCGGAGGCGGACCGCTTCGACGGGCTGGCCCGGGTGGCGTTGGAGCGGCAGCTGCGGGCGGAGCGGGAGGCGGCCGACGCCGAGCCGGTGATCGCCGCGCAGACGGGGGTGGCGGGCCGGCTGCGGAAGGGCCTGGACGCCATGAGGGGCAAGCTGGCGGAGCTGACGGCGAAGCGGGACGAGCTGGTGGCGCGGGCGCGGACCGCGGAGGCGCAGAACCGGATGCTGGACGCGGTGCGCAGCATCGACGTGACGGACCCGACGAGCGAGCTGGGCCGCTTCGAGGACAAGGTGCGGCGGGAGGAGGCGCGGGCGCTGGGCCGCGAGGAACTCGCGGCCTCCTCCCTGGACGCCCAGTTCGAGGCGCTGGACGGCCTGGCGCGGGCCGAGGAGGTCGAGGCCCGGCTGGCGGCCCTGAAGTCTGCGGGCCCGGCCTGACCGGGGACGGTCCCGGCCCCGGCGGACCCTCCCCGGGCCCTGTTCAGCCGTACAGGCCGAGGAGCTGTTCGGCCGACAGTCCGCCCTCCGGTTCGGCGGAGGTCCCGGGCAGCGGGAGTTCGAACCAGACCGTCTTGCCGCGGTGGGTCCGCCGGGTCCCCCAGCCCGCCGACAGCAGGCCGACGAGCTGCAGGCCGCGCCCGCCCTCGTCGGTGTCGCGGGCGCGGCGCCGGCGCGGCTGGACGAGGTTGGCGTCCCACACCTCGCAGACGAGGGTGCGGTCCAGCAGCAGCCTCAGCCGGATGTCGCCCTCGCCGTACCGCAGGGCGTTGGTGACGAGTTCGCTGACGAGCAGTTCGGTGGTGTCGAGGAGCCCTTCGAGGCCCCATGCGGGCAGTTTGGCGCGGGCGAGCTCCCGGGCGCGGCCCACCGAGCGGGCGTCGCGCGGGAGGTGCCAGTCGCCGACCGCGTCGACGGGGAGTCCCTGGACGCGGGCCATGAGGAGGGCGATGTCGTCCTCGCCGTGCCGGGTGTCGAGGGTGTTCAGGACGTGGTCGCAGATGTCCTCCAGCGGCCGCGCCGGGTCGGTGAGGGCGTGGCGCAGTCCGCGCAGCCCCTCTTCGAGGGGGTGGTCGCGGGACTCGACGAGGCCGTCGGTGTAGAGGGCGAGGAGGGCGCCTTCGGGGAGGTCGACCTCGACTTCCTCGAAGGGTTCGCCGCCGACGCCGAGCGGCATGCCGGGCGGCACCTCCAGCAGCAGTCCGGCGCGCGGTGCGGCGCCGGGCTCGGCGGGTTCGACGAGGACGGGCGGCATGTGGCCGGCGTTGGCGATGGTGCAGCGCCGGGTCACCGGGTCGTAGACGGCGTACACGCAGGTGGCGAGGTAGACCTCGGAGCGGTCGGCGTCGCGGGAGTGGAGGGCGGCCCGGGAGGCCTGCTGGGAGCCGCCGGGCGCGCCGAGGCCGCGGGCGATCTCGTCGAGCGCGGCGAGGACTTCGGCGGGCTCCAGGTCGAGCAGGGCCAGGGTGCGCACGGCGGTGCGGAGTTCGCCCATGGCGACGGCGGCGCGCAGTCCGCGGCCCATGACGTCGCCGACGACGAGGGCGGTGCGGTGGCCGGGCAGTTCGATGACGTCGAACCAGTCGCCGCCGACTTCGGTCGCGGCGTTGCCGGGGAGGTAGCGGCAGGCGATGTCGAGGCCGGCGGCCTCCGGGTCGCCGGGCGGCAGCAGGCTGCGCTGGAGGATCAGGGCGCGTTCGTGTTCGCGCCGGTAGAGGCGGGCGTTGTCGATGCAGACGGCGGCGCGGGCGGCGAGTTCGACGGCGACGGCGCGGTCGCGTTCGCCGAAGGGCTCGCTGCCCTTGGTGCGGGAGAACTGGGCGAGGCCGACGACGGTGTCGTGGGCCACCAGCGGCACGACGAGGGTGGACTGGACGAGGTCGTCCGGTCCGCCGCCCTCGATGAGGCGGGGCCGTGCGCTGCGCAGGGCGAGCGCGCCGGGCGAGGCGGCGGGGTAGCGGTGGACGTCGCCGACGGCGACGGGGGTGCCCGGTCCGGAGAGGGGGGCGTCGGAGACCGCGGAGGAGAAGGCGACGCGCCGCAGCGGTGCGGAGGGGGCGCGGCCGGCGCCGAGTCCGGGCGGCAGGGAGGGCACGCCGGGGCCTTGGGGGCGGGCGGGCCGGTCGTCGTCGCCGAGGAGGAGGCCCTGGTAGAGGTCGACGGCGGCGAGGTCGCAGAAGCCGGGGACGGTGACGTCGAGCAGTTCGCGGGCGGTGGTCTCCAGGTCGAGGGAGTTGCCGATGCGGTGCCCGGCCTCGTTGAGGAGGGCGAGGTTGCGGCGGACGCCGGCGGCTTCGCGGGCGGCGAGGTGGCGGCGGGTGACGTCGGTGCCGAGGCCGGCGACGCCGATGGGCCGGCCGCTGCCGCCGTGGAGGCGGTAGAGGTTGATGGACCAGTGGCGGTTCTCGCGGCTGCCGGGGGCGGCGCCGCTGATCTGGAGGTCGGTGACGGACTCCCCGGTCTCCAGTACGCGGCGCAGGGCCTCGGCCATGCGGTCGGCCTCCTCCGGGGGGAGGTAGTCGTGGACGGTGCGGCCGCGGTGCTCCTCGGCGTTGCCGCCGAAGACGGTGGCGAAGCGGCGGTTGGCGCGCTGCACGGTCAGGTCGGTGCCGAACAGCAGGAAGCCGAACGGAGATTGGCCGAATATGGCCTGTGAGGCGGCGAGGTCGGATTCGATGCTGCGCAGGGCGCGTACGTCGACGACGATGCACAGCGCGGCCCGCTCGGCGGCTTCGGTGAGGGTCGGCATGACGTAGATCTCGGCGATGCCGTGGGCGCCGCCGCCGCCCGGGATGCGGAAGGGGACGTGGCCCGTCCACTCCTTGCCGTCGAGGATCTCGGCGACGCGGCGGTGGGCGCCTGCGCGGAGGCCGGGCGGCATGAAGGCGTCGACGGGGTCGCGGCCGACGGCCTCCGCGGCGGTCAGGCCGAAGAGTTCCTCGGCGCGCAGGCTCCACTGGTCGATGAGGCCGTCGGGTCCGATCGAGAAGGAGGCGGCCCTGACGTGGTCGTACAGCGAGCCGGGCGGGCTGCTGTGCCACAGGGAGTCGTGCCACGCCTCCCCGGGCACACGTGCCTGTCGTGCCTGCGCAGGTATCTCGCTCACGCGACCGTCCCCTCCAGCTCACCGCAACCGGACCGGCCATGACCGAAGTATTCAGCACCACGGCCCCGGACGGCACGGCGTTCCCGATCACGAAAAGGTCCCGACTGTTTCGAGCCATGCCCGGTGATCGTCGGCCACCCTCCACCTTGTTACTGACCAGGAAGAGCCAACTCGAACCACACGGTCTTGCCCGACTTGCCGTGACGGGTGCCCCAGCGGCGCGCGGAGACGGCCACGAGGTGCAGGCCCCGGCCGCCTTCGTCGTCGGAGCCGGCGGTGCGTTCGCGGGGCGGATCCGGAAGCGGATCGGAGACTTCCACGAGGAGGGCGGGCCCGAGGGAGGGGTCCCCGTCGACCTGCTTGCGGCGTTCCAGGCGGACCCCGATGGGGCCGGAGGCGTACCGGAGGGAGTTGGTGACCAGTTCGCTGACCAGCAGGACGGTCACCTCGCCGACGGATTCCAGGCCCCAGGAGTGGAGCGTGCCGCGCACGGCGTGGCGGGCGGTGCGGACCGCGCCGGGCTCGGCAGGGAAGGCCCATTCGGCACATTCGCCGTCTGTGTCGATCACGCCGATCACTTCCCGGGCCGGGGCGGCCGCCGTCCGGTCCGGCGGGGACGGCGCCTTGAGGTTTAGTGCGCAAAAAGGACCAATAGCGACATACCCGATAATCGCGGCGGCGTACCACCCGACTTGCATGCCCCGGCGCACTGTGGCGCGGACGGCCGAGCGCACGAGCGGTGCGCGCCCCCGTGCGACCCGGCGTGCTCCGGGTCAGGGCGCCGCCCGGGTGCCGCCGGCCCCTTCCCCCGTGTGCGCGGCGCGCAGCCGGCGGCCGATCTCGGCGACGGCCGGGCGGTCCTGGTCGAGCCAGTCCACCGACTCCAGCTCGTCGGGGGCGAGCCAGCGCAGTTCGTCGTGGTCCTCCAGCGGTGCGGGCTCCCCGTCCAGCAGGCGGGCGGTCCACACGTGCAGGACGAGGCCGGGCCGCAGCGGCCACTCCCCCGGGATGCGCTCGACGGGCTGGGTGTGCACGCCGAGCTCCTCGCGCAGTTCGCGGACCAGTGCGTCGGGGACGGACTCGCCCGGTTCGGCCTTGCCCCCGGGCAGTTCCCATCGGCCCGCCAGTTCGGGGGGCGCGCTGCGGCGGGCGGCCAACAGGCGGCCCGCACGGCAGAGGGCTCCGCCCACGACCACTCGATCCGTCATGGGCGGAGCCTATGCCACTGCCGTGATGCTCAGTTCGTCGTGGCGGTCTGGCCGATCCGCTCGACCCAGTAGAGCTGCTCGTGTCCTCGGTGGTCGAGGCTCTCGACCACCTTCTGGGCCTCGGCCCGGGTGGGGTACCGGCCCACCCGGTAGCGGTTGCCGTTGTCGTCCTGACGTATGACCAGCCACGGAAGCAGGGCACCGCTGTCGTTCATCGCGCTTCACCCTCCGCCGATCCACGTGCCCGGGCAGCCGGACCGCCTGCCCGGGAAACCGCATTGCGCATATGCCCGAGCTTACGCCCGACCTTTACTGAGCGGATACAGGTTTTTACGAAGAGATACCTGCCGGGCGTACGCATCCGGCCATGCGTACGAGTGAGCCGTGCGCGCCGGCCGCTGACCGGCGCACGCAGGCCCGGCGGCGGGCCGGACCGGCGGGATCCGCGGATCCGCGGGGCGTGCGGGGGCGGCGCCGGGGCGCGCAAGGGGCGCTGTGCCGGGGCGTCGGCGCAGGACCGGGCGATCACCATCGCACCGAAACCCGCCGCCCCGGCCCGCCCGCCGAACCGCCGACCCACCCGGACTGCCGGGCCCGCCCGGCGGGGCCTCAGCGGACGGGCAGGTGGTAGGCGAGCCGGTAGCGGTCGGCCGGCACGACCACGTCGGCGGTCTCCACGGGGCGGCCGGAGGCGTAGTAGGTGCGGCCGATCACCAGGACGACGTGCCCGGGGACGCCGCCGAGCACCGTCAGCTCCTCCGCGAGGCCGGGCCGCGCACCGACCTCCTCGACCACGTTGTCGACGACCACGTCGATGGCGGCCATGCGGTCCACGACGCCCGAGCCGCCCAGCGGTCCCTCCTCCGGCAGCATGACGGGGGTCCGGCCGGTGAGCGCCAGCGGCTCCCAGGAGGTGGACAGCATCATCGCCTCGCCGGCGTCGCGGAAGACGTACCGGGTCCGCATGACGCGCTCCCCCGGCTCGATGCCGAGGCGCTCGGCGATCGGCGCGGGCGCCGCGGTCTGCTCGCTGGCGGACTCCCAGGTGCCGCGCGCGCCCGCCTCCGCCTGCTCCTGCCGGAAGGGGGTGGAGGGCCCGCCCGAGCGGTACCCCGAGCGGGCCACCCGCCGGGGCACGGGCTGCTCCCGCACGTACGTCCCCGATCCGGAGCGGCCCTCGACGAGGCCCTCCGCCATCAGGACCTTGCGGGCCTCCAGCGCCACGGTGTCGGAGACCCCGTACTCCTCGCGGATCCGGGCCTGGGAGGGGAGGCGGGCGTGCGGGGGCAGGGAGCCGTCGACGATCTTCCGTCGGAGATCCCCGGCGACGCGGAGATAGGCCGGCTGCTCACCGAAAGCCACTGGGCACTCCCATCAGGTTGACAGACAGCAACACCCTGGCAACGGTCGGTTGTACGCCGCAAGCAAAGGCCAGTGTTTCACCCGAAGTGATGAAAGCAGGTCAGTCAAACCGTCGGTCAGATCCCGTGCAGCACGGTGCCCCCGCCAGGCCGGCGCCGCGCCGGCTCCGGCCGCGGACCGGCATCCGGATCGGCTTCCGGGTCCTCCTCGGGTGCCTCCTCGGGTGCCTCGTCCGGCTCCGCCGGGCCGCCCGGCTCCGGCCGCTCCTCCAGCCAGTCCGGCACCGTCGTCGCGAGCCCGTACGCCCCGCGCAGGTTCCGCTCCGCCGCCACGGTCGGCACCCGCGCGGCCCGCTCCCACGCCTCGCGGAAGTCGTCCGGGCGGACGGCCTCCCCGGCCCTCTGCCACTCCGCCCGGGAGGCCTCGACCTCCTTCAGCCGGATCCCGGCGGGCTCCGCGAGCTCCGGCCGCGCCAGCGCCTCCCGGAGCACCGCCGCCTCGCGGGCCAGCGCCCGCTCCACCGACCGGGCCCACTCCCGGTACGCGGGGAGCGCCTCGTCGAGGTCCTCGTCCGGGGCGCCGCTGCGGGCCAGCTCCGCCTCGTTCGCCGCGCCGAGGTAGGCCGCCTGGTCGGGCCGCAGCATGCCGGCGTCCCTGCGGAGGCTGCCGCGGTGCTCCACCTCGGCGGTGCCGAGGACGCACAGCAGGTGCCGGTCCCCGTCACCCCACGACTCGCGGGAAGGCGCGAAGTAGAACATGTCCGCGTACGGGGGCAGGGCCCAGGTGTCCATGGCGTACGCGTCCTGCGCCCGCCAACAGGCCTCCGCGGCACTGCGCTTGACCTTGCGGCCGCCGGGGAACGCCGGCTGGCCGAGCAGTGTCGAGGAGGTCACCTCGCCCTGGTGGACCTCGGCGCAGTCGATCCGGTAGAAGAGCGGGTCCTCGTCGAGCAGGTCGCCGCCGGGGACGTTGAAGCAGTCGCCGGCCTGGAGCTCCTCGGGGACGGTCAGCTCGCCCGCCACGCTCTCGTACTGCTCCAGGGCGTCGAGCCGTTCGAAGAGCGGACCGGCAGCCTGCGCGACGGTGAACAGGGCGGCGGCGGTGGTCACCAGCGACACGGCGAGGCCTGCGAGGGCCAGCGGCCGGCCGCGCTCGCCCTTGCGGGAGATCTGTACGAGCGCCACGACCGCGAGGACGATGCCGAGCGGCGGCAGGCACAGCAGCCCGACGAGCAGCGAGGCCGGCGCGAACCCGTTCAGCTCCGCGTCCCCTTCCGCCTGCGGCGATGCCGCCGGCCGGCGGTGCGGCGGCGGCCAGGCGGGCGGCGGCGGGGTGCTCACGGGCGCGGGACTCCATCCCGGGGGTGCGGAGGCGAATGCGCGAAATAGTACGCAGCGGGGGCGACCGCGGTGTCGGTCGCCCCCGCCGCCCGCCCGGCGCCCCTGCGGGCGGTTCCGGGCTCAGCAGGTGCCGGTCGGGCCGCAGGCGGCCCCGTACCGGATCAGAACTGCAGCGCCCACGAGTCGATCTTGCCGGTGTCGAGGTTCGCGTTGTCGTTCACGCGCAGCTTCCAGGTGCCGTTCGCGGTCTCCGAGGAGGCGTTCACTGTGAAGGTGCGGATGATGTTGTCCGCGCTGCCGCCCGAGCGGTTGTGCAGGTTGTAGGCGGTGCCGTCGGGGGCGACCAGGTCGACCTTGAGGTCGCCGATGTAGGTGTGCTTGATGTCGACCGCGACGGTCAGGGCCGCCGGGGCGCTGCCGGGCACGCCGCTGACGGTGACCGGGGACTCGACGGTCGCGTTGTCGTTGACCGCGTAGTCGGCGGAGTTCTCGAAGCGCGGGCCGGGAGGCGTGGTGGTGCCGCCGCCGACGTAGAGCAGGCGGTTCGGGGAGCCGGAGCCGGGGCCGGTCACCACGTTCGGGGTGGCCGCGGCGGTGAGGGCCTGGGAGACCTGGGCGGGCGTGCTCGCGGGGTTGTCCGCCAGGTGCAGGGCGGCTGCGCCCGCGACGTGCGGCGCGGCCATCGAGGTGCCGGAGATGGTGTTGGTGGCGGTGTCCCCGGTGGCCCAGGCGGAGGTGATGGAGGAGCCGGGGGCGAATATGTCGAGGATGCTTCCGTAGTTGGAGAAGCTGGACTTGGCGTCCGTGCTGGTGGTGGCGCCGACCGTGATGGCCTCGGCGACGCGGGCCGGGGACTTCGTGCTCGCGTCGGTGCTCTCGTTGCCCGCGGCCACCGCGTACGTGACGCCGGAGGCGATCGAGTTGCGCACGGCGGTGTCGAGCGCGGAGTCGGCGCCTCCGCCGAGGGACATGTTGGCGACGGCCGGCTTGACGGCGTTGCGGGTCACCCAGTCGATGCCCGCGACGACCTGGGCGGTCGTGCCGGAGCCCTGGTTGTTCAGCACGCGGACGCCGACGATCTTGGCCTTCTTGGCGACGCCGTACGCGCCGCCGGCGACGGTGCCGGCGACGTGCGTGCCGTGGCCGTGGCCGTCCTGGGCGGTGTTGTCGTTGTCGACGGCGTCGTAGCCGTAGGAGGCGCGGCCCCCGAAGTCCGAGTGGGTGATGCGCACGCCGGTGTCGATGATGTAGGCGGTGACGCCCTCGCCGGCCTTGTCGGGGTACGTGTAGCTGTTGTTCAGCGGGAGGGCCCGCTGGTCGATGCGGTCCAGGCCCCAGGACGGCGGGCTGGGCTGGGTGCCCTGGGCGCCGTCGACGGTGAAGACCCGGTTCTGCACGACCGACTTGACCGCCGGGTCGGCGGCGAGCTTGCGGGCCTGTGCCTCGGAGACCTCGACGGAGTAGCCGTTGAGCGCGGCGCTGTAGGTGCGGTCGATGGTCGCCCCGTACTTGCGGGCGACGGCCTTGCCGCTCTCGGCGGTGGAGCGGGCGGCGGAGTCCTTCAGGGTCACGATGTAGCTGCCCGCCACGGCGCCGGGGGCGCCGGCGTTCTCGATGACGCCCTGGGGGGCCCGGTCGGCCGCGGACGCGGGGAGCGCGGCGGCGGCGCCGAGCGCGAGGGCCGCGACGGCGGTCACGCCGGCGGCGGCGGCCTTCCGGCGGGTGCGACGCATGGACATGTGGGGGGTCCTCCTCGTCGGTGGAGCTCTGGGGATGGCGGCGGAACGGCGGACGCCAAGCCATGGACATGACAAGACTGGGGACGCCCGGCCCGGCACCGCCTGTCGAAAGGTTGGCCCAGCCCGTCGGCATCCCACAAGGGGACGGCGGACGCGTAACATCCGTGCCATACAACGGCCATGAAAGAGCAAAGGTGCTCCGCACATGACGCACGCAATCCCCGGCTACGTCTGCTCCGACGACGGCACCCGCGCGGACGTGCGGACCGCACCGTGGTGCTGCCCCGTCTGCGGCGGCCCCTGGGACCTCGACTTCGCACCGGATCCGGCCAGCGCCCTCGACCCGCAGGCCGGGCCCAACTCCCTGTGGCGCTTCGGGTCCGCGCTGCCCCTGCCGGGGGCGTTCTCCGTGACCATGTCGGAGGGGAACACCCCGCTGCTCCCGCTCGGGGAGCGGATTCACGCCAAGCTCGACTTCCTGATGCCCACCCTGTCGTTCAAGGACCGCGGCGCGGTGATGCTCGCCGAAGTGGCCCGGCGGCTGGGCCCCGAGAGGGTCGTCGCGGACAGCAGCGGCAACGCCGGAACGGCCGTGGCGGCGTACTGCGCGCGGGCCGGGCTGAGTTGTGAAATTTTCGTGCCCGAGGGCACCTCCGAGAAGAAGACCGGCCAGATGCGCGCCCACGGCGCGGCGGTACGGGTGGTTCCGGGCGGCCGCGAGGCCGCCGCGGCCGCGGCGCGCGCGGAGGCGGACCTGCCGGGCGTCTTCTACGCCAGCCACGTGTACAACCCGTACTTCCTGCACGGCACCAAGACGTACGCCTACGAGGTGTGGGAGGAGCTCGGCGGCCGGCTGCCCGAGGTCCTCGTGCTCCCCGTCGGCAACGGCACCCTGCTGCTGGGCGCCGCCCTGGCCGCGGAGGAGCTGGCCCGGCGCGGAGTGCGCCCGCCGGCCCTGTTCGCGGTGCAGGCGGAGGCGGTGTCCCCGCTGGCGCAGGCGTTCGCGGCCGGCGCCGAGGACGCCGGCCCGGTCGGGCAGCGGCCCACCCTCGCCGAGGGGATCGCGATCCCGGCGCCGCCGCGGGCCCGCCAGATCCTGGCCGCGGTGCGGAAGTCCGGCGGCACCTTCCTGACCGTCTCGGAGGAGGCCCTCGACGCCGCCCACCGGGACCTGGCCGGGCGCGGCCTCTTCGTCGAGCCGACGGCTGCCGCCTGCTGGGCCGCGGTCGGCCCCGGCGCCCCGTCGAACCCGCTGCAGGGGCGGACGGCGGTGCTGCCGCTGTGCGGGGCGGGCCTGAAGGCGTCGCCGGCAGCCTGAGGGGCGGGCGGGGGGCGGCAGGGCGCGGCGCCGGCCGGTGCCGTCGCCCGGCGCGGCGGCCTTGCGGGCCGGTCCGGCCGCGGGTGGCGGCGTACGTGTCGGAAAACCGCCAGCCGCGGCGGCCCGGCAGCTGGTCAACTGGTGGCATGACCACTGCCGTTGACCTCGCCCGCCGCTTCGCGGACCTCCACGACCCCGCCGCCCCGCTGGCCCTGGCCAATGCCTGGGACGTCGTCAGCGCCCGTATCGTCGAGGCCGCCGGCGCCCCCGCCGTCGCCACGACGAGCGCCGGCGTCGCCTGGTCCCTCGGCGCGCCCGACGGGGACGCGCTGGCCCGCGACCGGGCCGTCGACCTGGTGGCCCGGGTGGCCTCCGCCGTCTCCGTGCCCGTCACCGCCGACATCGAGGGCGGCTTCGCCGCCGACCCGGCGGGCGTCGGGGAGACCGTCGCCGCGGTCCTCGCCTCCGGCGCCGTCGGCATCAACATCGAGGACGGGGGCCGCGCCCCCGCCGAGCACGCCGAGCGCGTCGCCGCCGCCCGGGCCGCCGCCGACGCGGCCGGGATCCCGCTGTACGTCAACGCCCGCATCGACACCTACCTGTTCGGCCTCGGCGACCCCGCGGGCCGCCTCGACGAGACCCTGGCCCGCGCCGCCGCCTACCTGCGCGCGGGCGCCTCCGGCATCTTCGTGCCCGGCACCACCGACCCGGCCGTCGTCGCCGAGCTCGCCAAGGGGATCGACGCCCCCCTCAACGTGCTGGCCGGCCCCGGCGACCCGTCCGTCGCCGCGTTCGGCGCCCTCGGCGCGGCCCGGGTCAGCCTCGGCTCCCGGGTGGCGGAGGCCGCGTACGGCGTCGTGCGGCGCGCCGCGGAGGAGCTCCTCGCGCACGGCACGTACACCGCGGTCGCCGACGCCCTGCCGTACGGGACGCTGAACGGCCTGCTCCAGGGCTGAACGGGACGGGCCGGCCGGGCGGCCGGGGCGCCTGCCGTCAGTCCTGCGCGGCCCGCTCGTACAGCGCCCGGGCCCGTTCGTCGAAGAGCGCCGCGGTGGAGTCGACGTCCGTGTCCCCGCCGCTCAGTACGCCGATCAGGTGGCCGGGGCTGCCCGGGCCGCCCCGGTCGGCGATGAAGGGGCTGCCGCTGGTGCCCGTCCAGAAGCCGGCGCAGCCGATGTACAGCATCGCCGGGTCGTCCTCGTCGTGGGCGGTCCGGGTGGAGCAGGAGACGGGCCGGTTCTCCGGGTTGCGGGCCGACTCCGGGTAGCCGACGACGGTGACCTCTCGCTCGTACCCGGAGGTCCAGTCCGGGACGGGCGCCTCCCGGGCGCCGCCGACCGCCTCCTGGACGGCCTGCTGGACGGTCCGGCCGTCCTCGTCCGGCTCGACGCTGAGGAAGGCGTAGTCGGCGGTGTCCTCGCCCCACCGCGTCCACCGCTCGTCGACGTGGACGGCCTTGACCTTCCACACTCCGAGCGGCTGCCGGCCCGGCCCCTCACCGGTGAAGGCCGGCGCGAAGGACAGGTCGCCGATCTCGCGGCCGTCGTGCGCGACCTCGCCCGGCTCGCCGTCCTCCCCGGCCGGGGCCACGCAGTGCGCGGCGGTCGCGACGACCGTCCCCTTGGGGCTGTCGACGACGCTCGCCGTGCACCAGTGCTCCCCGTTCGCCATGAGCACGCCGACCCCGGGGAAGGGGTGGACGGCGCCGGCGTCCTCGTCCACCGCCTGGGCGAAGGCGACGGCCAGGGCGGCCGCCACCCCGGCGGCCGCCGCCGCGGACGCCCCCCGCCTCACGGCGGTCAGCGCACGCCGGGGTCGGGGGTCGGTGCAGACATCACCTTGCTGATCCACTCCAGGGAGCCCTCCCTCATGCCGCGCACATACGACTTTCCGTTGTGCTCACCATCCTGGATCACCTGCAGCCGGGTGTGCACGGGGCCCCTGCCGTACTCCTTCATGAACTTCTCGGCCTTGTCGCGGCCGGACTCGGCGGTGCCGATCTGGAAGTTGACATAGACGTCCGGGCCGCCGGCCGCGATCAGCCGGGCGGCGAGCTTCTCCGGGTTGTTCTCGTCCATCGCCTTCTTGTTCCCCTTCCACAGCGGGGAGTCGGGGACGATGTCGATGCCGCTCGCGATGACCGCCTTGAAGCGGTCGGGGTGCTTCAGGACGTGCTTGAAGGCGCCGAAGCCGCCCGAGGAGGAGCCCATGAAGCCCCACCCGTCGCGGGAGGTGAAGGTGCGGAAATTGGCGCGGGTGAAGTCGGGGACGTCGTCCGCCATCCAGGTGCCCATCTTCGGCTGCCCGGGGATGTCCGAGCCGTCGAAGTGGTTCTTGGTGTCGGCGTTGATCACCGGCATGACGAGGATGAAGGGCAGGCTCTTCCCGGTCTTCACCCCGTCGGCCACCGCCTGCTGGAGGCCGAGGCCGGGTCCGGTGCCCCAGTAGTTCTTCGGGTAGCCGCGGCCGCCCGGCAGGGAGATCAGGACCGGGAACGCGCTCTTGGCGTACCGGGGGTCGTCGTACTCCTTGGGGACCCACACCCACACGTCGCCGGTGAACCCGGACTTCGGTCCCTTCAGGGTCGTCTTGGCGATCTGCGTTCCGTCCGGCAGGCGGCTGGTGCGGATGAACGAGGCCTTCGGGCCGGTCGGCAGGCTGACCCCGGAGGGGACGGCCTCGGCGGCCGCCGCCGCGGGCTTCTTGGTCTTCTCGAAGGACATGGGATCCCCTATGTCCGAGAAGAGGCCGAACTTGTAGGCGGCCGCGCCGCCGCCGGCGGTGAGCACGAAGGCGAGCCCGCCGCCGATCAGGAGCCTGCGCAGGCGCCTGGGGCGGGGGCGGCCCGTGGTCACGGGGCCTTCCCCGGCCGCGTCGCGGCGCTCGCCCTGAAGCTGGTCATGCTGCACGGAATTGTCCCGTTCCCTCTCCGGCGCCCGCAGGGGGCGCGGGGTCGGACCGATCGGTCCCCCTTACACCCCTTACAGAGGGATCAACGACGGGGAGGGTTGCCTGGGACGGGTGTGACGTGGGGCGCGCGAACAGCGGCGGCCCCGCCGCCCGCGGGGGGCGACGGGGCCGCGGCGTCCTGCGGATCCCGGGGGCAGGGTCAGCCGGCCTCGGGCTTGGGCGCCTTGAGCACCTTGCTGATCCACTCCAGGGAGCCCTCCTTCATGCCCCGGACGTAGTGCCAGCCGTTGTGCTCGCCGTTCTGGATGTCGCGGATGGTGGTCTTGACCGGTCCCTTGCCGTACTCCTGCTGGAACTTGACCATCCGGTCCTTGCCGCCCTCCTTGGTGCCGATCTGGAAGTTGATGTACACCTCCGGGCCCTTGCGGTCGATCAGCTTCTTGGCGAGCTTCTCCGGGTTGTTCGCGTCCATCTCCGCCTGGTGGCCCTTCCACAGCGGGGAGTCCGGGACGATCTCGCCGCCGCTGGCGATCACGGCCTTGAACTTGTCCGGGTGCTGGAGGACGGTCTTCATGCCGACGAAGGCGCCGGACGAGGAGCCCATGAAGGCCCAGCCGTCGCGGGACTTGTAGGTGCGGAAGTTCGCCTTGGCGAAGTTCGGGACGTCCTCGGCCATCCAGGTGCCCATCTTGGGCTGGCCGGGGATGTCGGAGCCGTCGTAGTAGTACTTGTTGTCGGGGTTCAGCACGGGCATGATCACGACGTACGGCAGGCTGGTGCCTGCGGCGACGCCGTCGCTGATCGCCTTGTGCAGGCCGAGGCTGCGGTCGGCCCAGTAGTTGGTCGGGTAGCCCTCGCCGCCGGGCAGCGCGATCAGCACCGGGAAGCCGCTCTTGGCGTACTTCGGGTCGTCGTACTGCTTGGGCGCCCACACCCACACGTCGCCGGTGAAGCCGGACTTGGCGCCGACCAGCGTCGTCTTGGCGACGATCGTGCCGTCGTCGAGCTTGGCGGTCTGCTTGAACTGGGCCTTCGGGCCGGTCGGCATCTGCACGTCCGGGTCGCCGCTGGGCGCGGCCTCGGTCGGCGCGCCGCCCGCCTTGCCGGCCTCGCCACCGGAGCCGGAGGCAGGGGTCTTGCCGAAGCTGACGGCCTCGCCGTTGCCGGAGAACCACTCCAGCTTCCAGGCGGCGAAGCCGCCGCCGCCGAGCAGCAGGGCGAGCACCACGACGGCGCTGATCCATATCGCGCGGCGCGAGCGGCGGGGACGCGGCTCGTCGTCGTACGCGTCCTCGTACCCGTCGTCGTACCGGTCGCCGCCGTCCGGGTGGGGGCGCGGGCCGGGCGGCGGCGGGACCGGGGGGCCGGCCTGGTACTGCTGCGGCTGCTCGTACTCGCCGTACGGGGCGCCGTAGGGCGCGCCCTGCGGGGCGTACGGCTGCTGCGGCTGCTGCGGGTAGCCCTGCGGTGCCTGCGGCTGCCGGGCCTCGTACGGCCCGGCGGGCCTGTGCTGCGGGTGCGGCTGGTCGTCAGGCCGCGGGCGCTGCGGGTACTGGTGCACGAACTTGGCTCCGAACGGTCATGGCTGCCCCCGGGGCTGGGACAAACGGCTGGACTCCCCCTGGTTCTGATGTGCGAACGGCGGAGTCAGTTCCCGAACGCGGCAAAAAACCTGGCCCGACCGCGGCCCGGAAGAACCCCCCGCCCCCTTGTCACCTCTGGGCGTCGAGCACCTCGGCACACCGCCCCAGCAGCCGGACCAGCAGCTCCCGCTCCTCGTCGGTGAAGGCGGCGGCGAGCGCCCGCTCCACCCGCACCGCGCCGGCGTCGGCCTGCTCCAGGGCGGCCCGGCCCTCGGGGGTGAGGCGGGTCTCCAGGACGTTGCGGTGCCACTCGTGGGGGCTGCGCTCGACGAAGCCGCGCTCCTGGAGGTTCTTCAGCACGGTCGTCATGGTCGGCGGGGTCACCCCGCACAGCCGCGCGAGGGCGGCGGCGGAGATGCCGGGCTTCTCGGCGAGCCAGAGGAGGGCCGCGTACTGGGGGACCGTCACCCCGGCGGGCCTGAGCGCGGCGTTCTTCGCCGCGAGCAGCGCCTGCTCGGCCCGCTTGACGTGCGAGCCGATCCGCTCCTCGGGGGACATGGAGGTCATGCGGGCCATCCTAAGCCCCTTGCCTTTCATTAGACCTCTAACATAAGTTCGCACCCACCGAACAAACAGAGGTCACATCATGCTGTCTCCCAAGAACAAGAAACCGGCCGTGGCGCTGATCGCGCTGGCTGCGTTGGCGTCGGCCGGCATGGGCCCGGCGGCGGCCGCCGCACCGGTCGAGCCGTCCGCTCACACGGCGGCGCCGCACGCCCGCGTCTCCACCGCCTTCACGCTCCCCGGCGAACGGGTCTACCCCGAGGGCATAGCCGCCGACCCGCGCACCGGCACCGTGTACGTCGGCTCGTACGCGGACGGCACCGTCTACCGGACCCTGCCCGGGCGGTCCCGCGCCGAGGTGTTCCTGCCGGCGGGCACGGACGGCCGCCGCACGGCGAACGGCCTGCGCGTCGACGACCGCGGCCGCCTGTGGGTCACCGACTCGACCGCCGGCGTCACGGTGTACGACACCCGCTCCGGGGCCCGCCTGGCCCGCTTCGACGTCCCGGGCACCGGTCCGCGCTTCGTCAACGACGTGGCGATCACCCCGGACGGGACGGCGTACCTCACGGACAGCGCCCGGGCCGTGGTCTACCGGGTCACCCGCGCACAACTAGCGGAGGGCGGCGGCACCCTGCACCCGGCGTACGACGTCACGGCAGAACTGGCCCCCGTCCCGGGCCGCCGGTTCAGCCTCAACGGCATCACGGCCGACCCGCGCGGCCGCCACCTGCTGACGGTCGACATGATCGCGGGCGAGCTGTTCCGCATCGACCTGCGCAGCGGCGCGATCACGCGTGTCGCCCTCGAGGGCGGGAACGTCCTCAACGGCGACGGCATCGACCTCGCCGCGGACGGCGCCCTCCGCGTCGTCCACAACACGACGAACACCCTGACCCGCTGGCGCACGAACGGGGACGGCACCCGAGCCCGCCTGGTCCGCACGCTCACGGACCCGTCCCTGCAGATCCCGACCACCCTGACCCGCACCCGCGGCCGCACCCTGGTGGTCCGCTCCCAGTTCGACAAGGGCGGCCCGGCCGGCGACAACGGCGACCCCACGACCTTCTCGGTCGCGGAAGTCCGCGGCCTCTGACCGACGGCGGGCCGCCCGGCCGCGCCGCCGGGCGGCCCGAAACCCTGGCCCGCCGCCTGCCCCCTGCCACCACACTGCAACGGTGACGGACGTACGCGACACCTACGTATCAAGGCTCTACGGGGGCGTACCGCGCTACCTGGCCCTGAACAGCGGCCGCTACCTGAGTCCCCGCTGGTGGCACACTGCCCGCTTCACCCGCCACCTCCTGGACGACGCCGCCGCGATCACCGGCACCGAGCTGGAAGCCCTCCTCGCCCAGGGGTGGCGCTCACGCCTCACCGCCGCCTGGCTGATCGGCATAGACCGCCGCGCCCCGTTCCGCACCCGCATCGGCGACCTGCTCCTGGCGAGCGAGGCACCCTACGCCGGCGGCGCCTACTGCTTCGCGCTGGCCCGCCTCGACACCCCGGCGGACGCCGAGATCGTCTCGACGTACCTCGACCGCTACCTCCCGCGCACCGACCTGGACTACGACCAGCCGACCGCACTCGGCGCCCTCCTCCGCCTCGACGCCCGCCTGGACACCCACCACGCCGACCGCTTCCCGGAACCCGGCGGCCTCTGGGACCGATGGACGCAAGCCATGCACCACCTGGGCCGCTCCCCCGGCACTCCGGCGGACCTGCACCACTGGACCGACCTCCAGTGCGACTTCGCCGACAGCTGGTCCGCCCGCCGCCGCGACCGCCGCCGCTGAGCGGGCCACAAGCCAGTCGGCGGTCCGGGGGCCGGTGACGGCCGAGGACGACATGCCGCCTCCGCACTACCGGGACTCCTCGCACGGCCGCAACCGGCCCACCGCACCCCCCGCACAGGACGAGGAAGACGGGATCCGACCGGAGCCGGAAGGCCCACCTCTGGCGAGGCGGGCCTTCCGGTCGTCCGGGCCGCTACCGTGAAGCCATGACCGCACTGCCCGACTGGATGCGCCCGCCGCGCGCGGAAGGCTGGTTCGCGGAGGACCTCGACCGCCTCCCCGAGGCACCCCGCCACACCGAGCTCATCGACGGAGCCCTCGTCTTCATGATGTCGCCGCAACGGGCCTGGCACGGCCGTCTCGTCACCGCCCTGACCACCACGCTGATGGCCCAGGCACCGGTCGGCCTCGAGGTCGAGCGGGAGATGACGATCCGCCTCGATGCCCGCAACCGCCCCGAGCCGGACCTCCTGCTGACGGACCTGCCCTACGACCCCGACCGCACCTGGTACGCCCCGGAGCACGTGAAGCTCGTCGTGGAGGCCGTGTCACCCGAGTCCGCCCATCGCGATCGCACGGTGAAGCTCCGCAAGTACGCAGAGGCCGGCATCCCGCACTACTGGTGCATCGAGGAAGAGGACGGGGCGCCCGTGGTCCACGTCTACGAGCTCGACGAACCGACTGGCGCCTACGCGCCCGCCGGGATCTTCCGAGGGACCCTCCAGCGCCCGGTGCCCTTCGAGATCACCCTGGACCTCGACAAGCTCACACCGCCCCGAAGCAGCTGAAAAGGCGTGGTGCTGATTCACACGCTCAGACGTTGAAGCGGAACATTCAGCAAAGCGCTCTCGCCTGCGAAAACGTCGACTTCGCAGCCCATGTCCAGCACCCGTCCAGCACGGTGCCGGCTATCCGGCATGTCCAGCACGCTCAGCCACGGCGAAGGGAGCCGGCTCCGCCAAAGCCATTGTGTACACATGGGACACTCGGTACGCTTGAGGGCATGACGCAGCCACTGCCCATGGAGTCCATCCGCGACGTGCGTGCGCACCTGGCGGAGGTCGTCGATCGCGCCGACCGCGACGACGTGCCCACGGTGATCACACGCCGGGGCAAGGAAGTCGCCGCCGTCGTCTCCATCGAGGTGCTGCGCAAGTACCAGGAGTGGGAAGAGCGCGAGATCAACCGGATCATTGACGAGCGCATGGCCAACCCCGCGCCCGGCACCCCCCTCGAGGACGTCATGAGGGAGACGCTGGCGCGCGGTGAGTGAGTACCGAACCGTCTTCCGCCCCGAGGCGCAGGCCGAGCTTCGCAAGATCCCTCGCGGCATGGCACTGCGCATCCTCGCCAAGCTGACGCAGCTGGAGGGCGACCCCTTCGGCTTCAACACCACCGCGCCCGTGTCCCAACCGGAACGGCGCCGCCTGCGAGTCGGCGACTACCGAGTCGTCTACACCGTCGACAACGGAGAACTCGTGGTGTGGGTCGTCCACGTCGGCCACGCTCCACCGTCTACGACGCCTGACCCGGGCAGATCAGCGGTCTGCGGACCATGTAAAGCCCGCAAGGGAGGGTGAACGCCTGATGGGCGGTCAGCTGTCCCGGCACCGTCCCGGCACGGGCAAAGACCAAGGGCCCACCTCCGAGGAGGCGGGCCCTTCTGCACCTGCGTGTTTGCCCGGTGGGCGACGTGGTGCTGATTCACACGCTCAGACGTTGAAGCGGAACTCCACCACGTCGCCGTCCTGCATGACGTAGTCCTTGCCCTCCATGCGCGCCTTGCCCTTCGCGCGGGCCTCGGCCACCGAGCCGCATTCGACCAGGTCCTGGAAGGAGATGACCTCCGCCTTGATGAAGCCGCGCTGGAAGTCCGTGTGGATCACGCCCGCCGCCTCGGGGGCCGTGGCGCCCTTCTTGATCGTCCAGGCGCGGGTCTCCTTCGGGCCCGCCGTCAGGTAGGTCTGCAGGCCCAGGGTGGTGAAGCCGACGCGGCCGAGGGTGGCCAGGCCGGGCTCCTCCTGGCCGACGGACTGGAGGAGCTCCAGGGCCTCCTCGTCGTCCAGTTCGGCGAGGTCCGCCTCCAGCTTGGCGTTGAGGAAGATGGCCTCCGCCGGGGCGACCAGCGCGGACTGCTCCGCCTTGAAGGCGTCGTCCGTCAGCTCGTCCTCGTCGACGTTGAAGACGTACAGGAAGGGCTTCGTCGTCAGCAGGTGCAGCTCGTGCAGCAGGTCGCCCTGCTCGGTGCCCTTGGTGATGCCCTTCGAGAAGAGGGTGTCGCCGGCCTCGAGGATCGTCTTCGCGTTCTCGACGGCGGCCAGGACCGCGACCTTGTCCTTCTGGAGGCGGGCCTCCTTCGTCAGGCGCGGGACGGCCTTCTCGATGGACTGGAGGTCGGCGAGGATCAGCTCGGTGTTGATCGTCTCGATGTCGTCCTTCGGCGAGACCTTGCCGTCGACGTGGACGACGTTCTCGTCCTTGAAGGCGCGGATGACCTGGCAGATCGCGTCCGACTCGCGGATGTTCGCGAGGAACTTGTTGCCCAGGCCCTCGCCCTCCGACGCGCCGCGGACGATGCCCGCGATGTCGACGAAGTCGACGGTCGCCGGGAGGATGCGCTCCGACTTGAAGATCCCGGCCAGGACGGCGAGGCGGGGGTCGGGCACGCCGACGACGCCGACGTTCGGCTCGATGGTGGCGAACGGGTAGTTGGCCGCCAGCACGTCGTTCTTGGTCAGGGCGTTGAACAGGGTCGACTTGCCGACATTCGGCAGGCCGACGATTCCGATCGTGAGCGACACGTTGGCGACTTCCCGTAGCTGGAGGGGGCGACGGCCCGGGCGCGGGCCACCGGACAGTTTACTTTCCGATGGGCGCCGGTCGATGTACGCGTGTCCCCGCACGGATCGGGGGCCCGCCGCGCCTAGTTTGGTGGGGTGGAGCCATACAGGACGCGTTCGGCGGATCACCCGCAGCGACAGCAGCCGCGGCGGCCCGCCCGCGGCGGGCCCGCAGCGGCCGGCGTGCCCGCGCAGGGCGGCGGGCGGCCGCGGCCCCTGCCGGTGCGGCACGGCCGGCTGCCGAGGCCGCGGCTGACGGGGCTGGGCGGCGGGCTCTTCGCGTGCGCGTCGATGCTGCTCGTCGCCGGGATCGTCTGGCTGCTGTTCGGCGGCTCGCTGTTCGTGTACGGGCTGCTGTTCGTGCCGGTGGCGTCCGCGACGGCCCTGTGGGTGCGGCCCGCCGACCTGGTGACCGCGCCGATCTCCGCACCGATCGCCTTCGCCGCCGGGGTCTGGCCGATCTCCGGGGACTCGGGCGGCTTCGGCGCGCAGGTGATGGGCGTGGTCTCCGCGCTGTCGCTGCACGCCGGCTGGCTGTACGCGGGCACGCTCGCCGCCGCGCTCATCGCGGTCGTCCGCAAGGCGGTGCTGATGGGGCGGCGGCGGGTCCCCCGCCGGGCCGGCTGACCGGCCGCCCGGCCGGCGGCAGCCGCCGCCCCCGCCCCCTCCCCTACCGCGGCGCCGACGTCCGCGCCGCCATCGCCGCGCCGACGATCCCCGCGTTGTTCTGCAGCACCGCCGGGACGATCTCGGCCCGGATCCCCTCGATCAGCGGCAGGAACTTCTCCGGCTTGCGGCTGACGCCGCCGCCGAGGATGAAGAGGTCCGGGGAGAACAGCATCTCCACGTGCGCCAGGTATTTCTCCAGCCGGCGCGCCCACCGCTCCCAGGTGAGGTCCTGGTCCTCCTTGGCCTTGACCGAGGCGCGCTTCTCCGCGTCGTGCCCCTTGAGCTCCAGGTGTCCGAGCTCGGTGTTGGGGACGAGGTGGCCGTCCGTGAAGAGGGCGCTGCCGATGCCGGTGCCGAGCGTCAGCATCATGACGGTGCCGCCGCGCCCCTTGCCTGCGCCGTACGCCATCTCCGCCACCCCGGCCGCGTCGGCGTCGTTGAGGACGGTGACGGGCCGGCCGCCGAGCCGCTGCGAGAGCCGGTCCGCCGCCTCGACGCCGATCCACCCCGGGTCCATGTTGGCGGCCGTACGGATCGTGCCGCCGGTGACGACGCCGGGGAAGGTCACCCCGACGGGGCCGTCCCAGCCGAAGTGGCGGACCACCTCGACGACGCAGCCGGCCACCCCTTCGGGGGTCGCCGGCTGCGGTGTCAGCACTTTGTGGCGCTCCTGCGCCAGGTCGCCGCGGTCGAGGTCCACGGGCGCGCCCTTGATCCCCGTACCGCCGATGTCCACACCGAATAGCTGCATGGACTCACGGTACGGAAACCGCTACTGGTCTGCGACCAGGCCCGCGGCTTCGGCGCGCAGGTCCCGGCGGAGCTCCTTCGGCAGCGAGAAGGTGATCGACTCCTCGGCGGTCTTGACGATCTCGACGTCCGCGAAGCCCCGCTCGGCCAGCCATTCGAGCACCTGCTCGACGAGGACCTCGGGGACGGAGGCGCCGGAGGTCAGGCCGACGGTGGTGACGCCGTCCAGCCAGGCCTCGTCGATCTCGCTGGCGTAGTCGACGAGGTGGGCGGCGCGGGCGCCGGCGTCGAGGGCGACCTCGACGAGGCGGATGGAGTTGGAGGAGTTCTTCGAGCCGACGACGATCACCAGGTCGGAGTCGGCGCCCATCGCCTTGACGGCGGCCTGCCGGTTGGAGGTGGCGTAGCAGATGTCGTCGCTCGGCGGGGAGACCAGCAGCGGGAACTTGGTCTTGAGCGCGTCGACCGTCTGCATCGTCTCGTCGACGGACAGGGTCGTCTGCGACAGCCAGACGACCTTGGACTCGTCGCGGACGACGACCTTGTCGACGTCGTCGGGGCCGTCGACGATCGTGATGTGGTCCGGGGCCTCGCCGGAGGTGCCGATGACCTCCTCGTGGCCCTCGTGGCCGATGAGGAGGATGTCGAAGTCGTCCTTGGCGTACCGGACGGCCTCCTTGTGGACCTTCGTGACGAGCGGGCAGGTCGCGTCGATCGTGGCGAGCCTGCCGCGGGCCGCCTCCTCGTGCACGACGGGGGCCACGCCGTGCGCCGAGAACATCACGATGTTGCCCGGGGGGACTTCCTCCGTCTTCTCGACGAAGATGGCGCCCTTCTTGCGGAGGGTCTCGACGACGTACTTGTTGTGCACGATCTCGTGGCGGACGTACACCGGCGCCCCGTACTGCTCCAGGGCCTTCTCGACGGCGATCACGGCTCGGTCCACGCCGGCGCAGTAGCCGCGCGGGGCGGCGAGCAGGACGCGGCGGGAAGCGGGAGCAGGGGCGGCGGCAGCACTCATGCGGTCCATCGTACGGGGGTGCCGGGCAGCCGGTACGCCCACCGGGCGCGGCGGCGGGGCAGGCCGCGGCGCGGGCGCGGCAGACGGTGTCGGTGCGGGCGGCTAGCCTGCCTGCATGGGTCTGAATACGTCGGCCGAGGCGCCGCTGCCCGTCGGCCAGGTGTCCCGGCTCATCGGGGGCTGGATCGACCGGCTCGGCCAGGTGTGGGTGGAGGGGCAGATCACCCAGCTCTCGCGGCGGCCGGGGGCGGGGGTGGTGTTCCTGACGCTGCGCGACCCCGCGCACGACGTGTCGATCGGCGTGACCTGCTTCCGGCAGGTCTTCGACGACGTCGCGGACGCGGTGACCGAGGGCTCGCGGGTGGTGGTCCTGGCCAAGCCCGAGTGGTACGCGCCGCGCGGCCAGCTGTCGCTGCGCGCGGCGGAGATAAGGCCGGTCGGGATCGGGGAGCTGCTGGCGCGGCTGGAGCGGCTCAAGCGGTCGCTGGCCTCGGAGGGGCTGTTCGCGCTGGACCGCAAGAAGCCGCTGCCGTTCCTGCCGCAGCTGATCGGGCTGGTGGTGGGGCGGGCGTCGGCCGCCGAGCGGGACGTGCTGGAGAACGCGCGCCGGCGGTGGCCGGCGGTCCGCTTCGAGGTGCGCAACGTCGCGGTGCAGGGCGTGCACGCGGTGCCGCAGGTGGTCCAGGCGGTCAAGGAGCTCGACGACCTGCCCGAGGTCGACGTGATCATCGTGGCGCGCGGCGGCGGCAGCGTGGAGGACCTGCTGCCGTTCTCCGACGAGGAGGTCGTCCGGGCCGTCGCCGCGGCGCGCACGCCGGTCGTGTCGGCGATCGGGCACGAGCCGGACTCGCCGCTGCTGGACCTGGTCGCCGACCTGCGGGCCTCGACGCCCACGGACGCGGCCAAGAAGGTCGTACCGGACGTGGGCGAGGAGCTGGAGCGGGTGCAGCAGCTGCGGGGGCGGGGCCTGCGCGCCGTACGGGCGCTGCTCGACCGGGAGGAGCGGGGGCTGGCGCACGCGCTGGCGCGGCCGGTCTTCGTGCACCCGCAGCGGATGGTGGAGACCCGCGAGGACGAGCTGGAGGCGCTGCTGGGGCGGAGCCGGCGGACGCTGCGGCACCTGCTGGACCGGGCCGACTCGGAGCTGGCGCACACGCTGGCGCGGGTGGTGGCGCTGTCGCCGGCGGCGACGCTGGAGCGCGGGTACGCGGTGCTCCAGCGGGCCGACGGGCATGTGGTGCGCTCGCCGGAGGAGGCCCCGCCGGGCGAGGAGCTGCGGGCGCGGGTCGCGGAGGGCGAGTTCCGCGTCCGGGTGGCCGAAGGCGGGCCGGCGGCGGGCGGCTGAACGGGCCGGGCGGCGGCCGGACGGGCCGGCCGCGGGAGCGCGCCGACCGGGCGGGCGGTCAGGCCGACTTGACGAATCATGTGCGTGTTGCACCTGGGTGGACGAGATCCGAGGCGGAATGGGAATGGCAGCAGAGAACACGGCGTTGGGCTACGAGCAGGCCCGCGACGAGCTGATCGAGGTCGTCCGCAGGCTGGAGGCCGGAGGCACCTCGCTGGAGGAGTCGCTCGCGCTCTGGGAGCGGGGCGAGGAACTGGCGGCGGTGTGCCGGCGCTGGCTGGAGGGCGCCCGCGCCCGGCTGGACTCGGCGATCGCCGCGCGCGAGGAGGCGGGGGAGGGCCGGGAGGACTGAGGAGGGCACGGGCGGAAGCCCGGCCTCCGAGGGGCCGGAGGGTGATGCGAGCCACCGGTGGCCGGATTTAGTTGAAAATTCGACTAGTTTCGGCGTACAGTCAGTGCATCGCTGCACCTCTCCGCATGGAAGAAGGCTTTCCCATGTCCCTCGTTCTTGACCCCGCCGCGCAGGACCTCCTGTTCCGCGAGGCCCGCACCGCCAACACCTTCTCCGACGAGCCGGTGACCGAGGAGCAGGTCCAGGCGATCTACGACCTGGTCAAGTACGGCCCCACCGCCTTCAACTCGACGCCGCTGCGCATCACGCTCGTGCGCTCCCCCGAGGCCCGCGAGCGCCTCGTGAACCTGATGGCCGAGGGCAACCAGGCGAAGACCGCCGCCGCGCCGCTCGTCGCGATCCTCTCCGCGGACAACGAGTTCCACGAGGAGCTGCCGACCCTGCTGCCGCACTTCCCGCAGGCCAAGGACGTCTTCTTCAGCGAGCGCCCGGCCCGCGAGCAGTCCGCCGTGATGAACGCCGCCATGCAGGCCGCGTACTTCATCGTCGGCGTCCGCGCCGCCGGCCTGGCCGCGGGTCCGATGGGCGGCCTGGACTACGCGGGCGTCCAGAAGGAGTTCCTGGACGACGACCACACCCCGCTGATGGTGGTCAACATCGGCAAGCCCGGCCCGGACGCCTGGCACCCGCGCGGCCCGCGCCTGGGCATCGACGAGGTCATCACCACCGTCTGACGGCCCCGCCCGCGCCAAGCAGAAGGCCCCGCCACCCCGGTCCCCCGGGGTGCGGGGCCTTCCGCGTGCGCGCGGGCCGCCCGCCCTGCTAGGCCTTCTTGAACTCCAGCGCCGCCGCCATCCGGCCGAGGTCCTCGAACGGCGCGGTTCCGGTCACCACCGTGACGTGGCCCTGCTCCTGCCGGACCAGGGCGTCGTACTTCTCGCCCTCCCAGCGCTCCCACTCCAGGCCGCCGACCTGCTGCGTCCGCCCGGTGGCCTTCGCCTTCTGGGTGACCTTGGACAGGTATCCGGCCGAGGCGTCGCTCGACTGCTCTACGGCGACGTACTGGTTCTGCGGGTCGAGGAAGCCGAGGTGCCAGCGGTGCGCCTCGCGCCGGTCGAACTTCACCGAGGTCGCCCGCCACTCCTCCGGCAGGCCCACCGGCGCCGCGAGGGGGTACGGCGCCGCGCGCCGGGCGGTGAGCGTTTCCACCCGGTAGTCGACGACGTGCGTCGGATCGGCCTCGTCGTCGTGCGGGACGAACATGTAGATCCCCGCCACGACCACACCGATGACCGCCAGCGACCGGACCATGTCCCAGACTGTCTGCTTGCCCTTCATACCTGCCACGCACCCATCGTCCCCCATCGCCGGCGGCGATCACCGCCGGGGTGGGTGCGCCGGCCGCGCGGCGCGCCGGGGGGCGCCGTACGTGAGCCGTACGCAAGCCGCGCCCGAGGCATGCGCAAGCCGTGTCCGAGGCATGCGCAAGGCGTCCGCTCAGGCCAAACCCTCGACCGATAACCCGCTCATACGTGACCCGGTCTGCTCAGTTTGTCGACGTGACGATAGAGTTCCCACACCCTCACCTTCCCGGCCGTCGTCGTACAGAAAGGTGCGCTCCGATGACCGAGCACAACCTGCCGCCCCAGCTCGAAGTCGCCCCCGAGGCCCCCGACCGCAACCTCGCCCTGGAGCTCGTCCGGGTGACCGAGGCCGCCGCCATGGCCGCGGGCCGCTGGGTCGGGCGCGGCGACAAGATCGGCGCCGACGGTGCGGCGGTCAACGCGATGCGGACCCTGATCTCCACCGTCTCGATGAACGGCGTCGTCGTCATCGGCGAGGGCGAGAAGGACGAAGCCCCGATGCTCTACAACGGCGAGCGGGTCGGCGACGGCTCCGGCGCCGAGGTGGACATCGCCGTCGACCCGATCGACGGCACCACCCTGAACGCCAAGGGCATGCCGAACGCGATCGCCGTGCTGGCGGCCGCGGACCGCGGCACCATGTTCGACCCGTCCGCGGTGTTCTACATGGAGAAGCTGGTCACGGGCCCGGAGGCGGCCGACTTCGTCGACATCAACGCCCCGGTGTCGGTGAACATCCGCCGCGTCGCGAAGGCCAAGAACATGGCAGTCGAGGACGTCACCGTCGTCATCCTGGACCGCCCCCGTCACGAGGGCATCGTCCGGGAGATCCGCGAGACGGGCGCCCGCATCAAGTTCATCTCCGACGGCGACGTCGCCGGCTCCGTCATGGCGGTCCGCGAGGATACCGGCGTCGACCTCCTGATGGGTATCGGCGGCACCCCGGAGGGCATCATCTCGGCCTGCGCCATCAAGTGCCTGGGCGGTGTCATCCAGGGCAAGCTGTGGCCCAAGGACGAGGCGGAGCGCCAGAAGGCCATCGACGCGGGCCACGACCTGGACCGCGTCCTGACCACGAACGACCTGGTGTCCGGCGACAACGTCTTCTTCGTCGCCACCGGCATCACGGACGGCGAGCTGCTGCGCGGCGTGCACTACCGCTCGGAGACCGCGACGACGTCCTCCCTGGTCATGCGCTCGAAGTCGGGCACGATCCGCAAGATCGACTCCACGCACCGCCTGTCGAAGCTGCGCGCGTACAGCGCGATCGACTTCGACCGGGCCCAGTAGGGGCTGGAGCGCCCGTACGAGCGCACCCGGGCCGGCGGCTGCGCCGGCACAGCGAGAGGGGCGGTTCCCGTGTGCGGCGGGACCGCCCCTCTCGCGTGGCCGTGTGCGGGGCTCAGCCCGCGGCGGCTATCGTCCCCGCGCCCGGGGTCTGGCGGAGTTCGGCCGCGCGGCGGCGCCTGCGGGCGAGCACGACGCGCCGCTCGGCGGCGGTGAGCCCGCCCCAGACACCGTACGGCTCGGGCTGCAGCAGCGCGTGCTCACGGCAGGCGACCATCACCGGGCAGCGCGCGCACACCCGCTTGGCGGCCTCCTCACGGGAGAGCCTGGCCGCGGTGGGCTCCTTGGACGGGGCAAAGAACAGTCCCGCTTCGTCCCGGCGGCACACCGCCTCCGCGTGCCAGGGGCCGTCCTCTTCCTGCCGCGCCGGCACCCGCGGCCTCGGCACGGCTGTCGGACGCGCCTGAAGGCCCGGTACGGCGGCTACCTGCAGGGACTGATGCGGCGGATGCTGCACGGTCTACTCCTGACGACGGATACGCAAGCGAGAGACGATGCACCTGTCCCTACCCGCTGTGCGCGCCCCTATGCACTGCGTGCGGCGCTGCCGGGACTCCGCCGGAAGTAGACCGAAATACGACCGCGGGACCGGTCGGTGTCCGGTGTCCGGCGTCTAGCGGAGGTCCTTGCGGAGCCTGCGGGCGAGGTCGACGAGGCGGGAGCCGAGCTTCGGGCGGGCCTCGATGTTCCCGAGCAGGGCGAAGCCGCGGATGATCACGACGGGCGCGTTCGGGTCGACGCTGTCGGTGCCGCTGCCGCTGACCTCGAAGTTGCCGAGGACGCCGCTGCCGTGCCCGCGGAGGGTGATGTTCTCCGGGACCAGGACCTCCACGTTGCCGAGGACGCACGCCACCTCGATCTCGGTGACCTGCTGCTCGAAGACGGCCTGGGTGAGGTCGATGCTGATGTCGCCCATGACGGAGACGGCCCGGGTGTGCGCCGGCGGCCGCCAGCGGCCCTTGCGGGCGCTGCTGCTGCACACGGCGACGACCGTCTCGGAAGGGCCGGGGCGCACGCCGGAGCCGGTGCCGGCGTACGCGGGGGCGTGCGCGGCCGCGGCGGACGCGGGGGCGGCTCCCGGTGCGGGCAGGTCCTGGACCAGGACGTCCAGCTCGGCGACGGTCTTGCGGGCGTACAGGGAGTCGAGGCGCTCGGAGTGCTCGTCCGGCGTGAGCCGGCCCTCGGCGACGGCGTCGGCCAGGATGCGCGCGATCCGGTCCCGGTCGGCGTCGGAGGCACGCAGGCCGCCTGGGGCCGGGGCCGCCGGCGGGGCCGGGGCCGCCGGCGCGGCGGGGGCAGCAGGCGCGGCGGGGTGCTTTTCCAGGTCCATGACAGCAGTCTAGCCAGACACGATAGATCGCGATAGTTCCGAGTGAGCCTTACCTCACAGACGAGCGCCCGCGGCGAGGTCCTACGCTGGTTGCGCGCTGCCAATCCGGTCGCCAGCGCTCCCGCCGAGTGAGGATGACTGCCGTCATGCCAGAGTTTGCGTACACCGACCTGCTGCCCCTGGGCGAGGACACCACCCCGTACAGGCTGGTGACCTCCGAGGGCGTCTCGACCTTCGAGGCCGACGGCCGTACGTTCCTCAAGGTCGAGCCCGAGGCGCTGCGCAAGCTCGCCGAAGAGGCCATCCACGACATCCAGCACTTCCTGCGCCCGGCCCACCTCGCGCAGCTGCGCCGCATCATCGACGACCCCGAGGCCTCCTCGAACGACAAGTTCGTCGCCCTCGACCTGCTGAAGAACGCCAACATCGCGGCCGCCGGAGTGCTGCCGATGTGCCAGGACACCGGCACGGCGATCGTCATGGGCAAGCGCGGCCAGAACGTCCTGACGGCCGGCGGCGACGAGGAGGCCCTCTCCCGCGGCATCTACGACGCGTACACGCAGCTGAACCTGCGCTACTCGCAGATGGCCCCGCTGACGATGTGGGACGAGAAGAACACCGGCTCGAACCTGCCGGCGCAGATCGAGCTGTACGCGACGGACGGCGGCGCGTACAAGTTCCTCTTCATGGCCAAGGGCGGCGGCTCGGCGAACAAGTCCTTCCTGTACCAGGAGACCAAGGCCGTCCTGAACGAGGCCTCCATGATGAAGTTCCTGGAGGAGAAGATCCGCTCGCTGGGCACCGCGGCCTGCCCGCCGTACCACCTGGCGATCGTCGTCGGCGGCACGTCCGCCGAGCACGCCCTGAAGACCGCCAAGTACGCCTCCGCGCACTACCTGGACGAGCTCCCCACCGAGGGCTCCCCCCTCGGCCACGGCTTCCGCGACCTGGAGCTGGAGGAGAAGGTCTTCGAGCTGACCCAGAAGCTCGGCATCGGCGCCCAGTTCGGCGGCAAGTACTTCTGCCACGACGTCCGCGTGGTCCGCCTGCCGCGGCACGGCGCGTCCTGCCCCGTCGCCATCGCCGTGTCCTGCTCCGCGGACCGCCAGGCCGTCGCCAAGATCACCGCCGAGGGCGTCTTCCTGGAGCAGCTGGAGCGGGACCCGGCGCGCTTCCTGCCGGACACCACCGACGAGCACCTGGACGCCGCGTCCGACGTCGTCTCCATCGACCTGAACCAGCCGATGGAGGAGATCCTCGCGACGCTGACGAAGCACCCGGTCAAGACCCGGCTGTCGCTGACCGGCCCGCTGGTCGTGGCGCGCGACATCGCGCACGCCAAGATCAAGGAGCGGCTGGACGCGGGCGAGGACATGCCGCAGTACCTCAAGGACCACCCGGTCTACTACGCCGGCCCGGCGAAGACCCCCGAGGGCTACGCCTCGGGCTCCTTCGGCCCGACGACGGCGGGCCGCATGGACTCGTACGTCGAGCAGTTCCAGGCGGCGGGCGGCTCCAAGGTCATGCTGGCCAAGGGCAACCGCTCGCAGCAGGTCACGGACGCGTGCGGCACGCACGGCGGCTTCTACCTGGGATCCATCGGCGGCCCGGCGGCGCGCCTGGCCCAGGACTGCATCAAGAAGGTCGAGGTCCTGGAGTACGAGGAGCTCGGCATGGAGGCGGTCTGGAAGATCGAGGTGGAGGACTTCCCGGCGTTCATCGTGGTGGACGACAAGGGCAACGACTTCTTCCAGAATCCTGCCCCGGAGCCGACGTTCACCCACATCCCGGTCCGCGGCCCGGGCCTCGCATAACGGCGAAACCCCACCCGCACAGAGCCCCCGGCACCCGCCGGGGGCTCTTGCCTCACGGGGCGGGAGGCTCGTCGTTGCCAACGGCCGCGGCGCGGAGGAAGGCGGCTTCGAAAGGGGTGGCCCGTAGGCCCGTTGTGCGGGCTGTGCGGAGTTCGTCGAGGGTGAGGGCGTAGAAGGCGCGGACCGCCTTCAGGGGGGCGCCGTTCGGGCCGCCCACCGCGAGGTGGACCGTGCCTTCCGTGGCGGAGAGCAGCGCGCGGACGTGCGGTGGGGGTGGGCCCAGCCGCGGTCGCATGCCAGGAATGCCGTGTCCGGGGCGGTGCAGTACGTCTGCGCCTCCCAGGCCGGGCGGCCGTTGGCGGCGACGTACTGGCGGGCGTCGCTTCCGCAGGACGGGCAGGGCCCGTGAGGGGGTTCGGGGCGGTTCGGCATGCGTCGATGGTGCCCTGTCCGGGGTTCGGGGGGTGGGGCTATAGCGTGGGGCGCATGACGTACCAGGCGTTTTCCGGGGCCCGTGGTGTGCGGGTCGTCGCCCATCGGGGGGCTTCGCACGAGTATCCCGAGCGCACGCTCGCCGCCTACCGGCAGGCCATCGCCGACGGGGCCGACGCGTTGGAGTGCGATGTGCGGCTCAGCGCCGACGGGCGGCTGGTGTGCGTGCACGACCGGCGCGTCGACCGCACCTCCGACGGGCGGGGGATCGTCTCGGCCATGACGTACGAGCAGCTCGCCGCGCTCGACTTCGGCTCCTGGAAGGGCGCCGGGCACCGCGGCGCGCAGGTGCTGCTCTTCGAGGACCTGCTGAAGGAGGCCCTGGCCGCGGGCCGGCCCGTCGGGCTCGCCGTGGAGACGAAGCACCCGACGCGGGCCGGGGGCCGGCTGGAGGCCGAGCTGGTGCGGGTCCTGAAGGACCACGGGCTGGCCGACGGGGCGGAGGGGCTGGTGGAGGTGATGAGCTTCTCCCGTACCGCGCTGATGCGGCTGCACCGGCTGGCGCCGGGGCTGCCCGCGGTGTACCTGATCGAGCGGGCGGTGCGCGCGCCGCGGCCGCCGTTCGCGGGGCACGCCGGGCCGGGCATCGACCTCGTCCGCAAGGACCCGGGGCTGGTGGGGCGACTGAAGGCCAAGGGGCTCCGGGTGCGGGTGTGGACGGTGGACGAGGTCGAGGACGTCGAGCTGTGCCTGCGCCTCGGCGTGGACACGCTGATCACGAACCGGCCGCGGGAGGTACGGGAGTACCTCGACCGGCGGTGAGCCGCCCGCCGGCCCGGCGGCCGGCGCCCCAGGGGAAGCGCTGGGCCGGCGTGCCGTCGCAGAGCCGGAGGCGGCCCGGCGGGTGCGGCCCGCGGCCGTCGGGCAGAGGTCCGGGGCGGCGGCGGGCCGCAGGGTGGCGCCGCCGCGGAGCCACTGCCGGTCGGCGCCGCCGCGGGTTCCGCAGGACGGTGCCGGTGCCCGCACGGTGGTCGCCGCCGAGGACGTCGGGGCAGGGGCCGCGGGCGAGTTCGGTGTGGAGGGACCGGCGCGGGGCGTCGTACCACCGGCCCTGGTTGCGGCCGCCGCGGCCGTCGGCGCCGCGTGGGCCAGGGGGGTGACGGCGGCGGTGCCCCCGAGGGCGGCCGCGGCCGCCGCGAGGGCGGCGGGGTAGATCTGAGTCTGGTTTCGCACCCGCACGTGTCATGTACGCCTCCCCGAGGTCGCCGTCACCGCCGGTGTCTTCCGAGCGTCAGGGGAGAAGGGAACACCCCGGACATGACGATTGCTCAGCTGGTCAAGGAGGCAACGCACATGACGAACGAACACCCCCAGGACCCGGCCGGCACCACCCCCGCCGGCGGCCACCGCATCGAGCACGACTCCATGGGCGAGGTCAAGGTCCCCTCACACGCCAAGTGGCGGGCCCAGACCCAGCGCGCGGTGGAGAACTTCCCCCTCTCCGGCCAGCGCCTGGAGCGCGCCCACATCGAGGCCCTGGCCCGCATCAAGGCGGCCGCCGCCAAGGTCAACGCGGACCTCGGCGTCATCGCGGACGACGTCGCCGAGGCGATCACCGCGGCCGCCGCCGAGGTGGCCGAGGGCCGCTGGGACGACCACTTCCCGGTGGACGTCTTCCAGACCGGGTCGGGGACCTCGTCCAACATGAACGCCAACGAGGTCGTCGCCACCCTGGCGACCGAGCGCCTCGGCCGGGACGTGCACCCCAACGACCACGTCAACGCCTCGCAGAGCTCCAACGACGTCTTCCCCTCGTCCATCCACATCGCGGCGACGGCCGCCGTCACCCGCGAGCTGATCCCGGCGCTGCGCCACCTCGAACTGGCCCTGGAGCGCAAGGCGGCCGAGTTCGCCGAGGTCGTCAAGGCCGGCCGCACCCACCTGATGGACGCGACCCCGGTCACCCTGGGCCAGGAGTTCGGCGGGTACGCCGCCCAGGTGCGCCTCGGCATCGAGCGGCTGGAGTCGGCCCTGCCCAGGCTGGCCGAACTGCCGCTCGGCGGAACCGCGGTGGGCACCGGGATCAACACCCCGGCAGGCTTCTCGGAGGCCGTGATCGCCGAGGTCGCCGCGGCGACCGGGCTGCCGCTGACGGAGGCCCGCAACCACTTCGAGGCTCAAGGGGCGCGGGACGCGCTGGTGGAGACCTCGGGCGTGCTCCGCACGATCGCGGTGTCCCTGACCAAGATCTGCAACGACCTGCGCTGGATGGCCTCCGGCCCGCGCACGGGATTGGCCGAAATCAACCTCCCGGATCTGCAGCCGGGGTCCTCCATCATGCCGGGGAAGGTCAATCCGGTGGTCCCGGAGGCCGTCCTGATGATCGCGGCGCAGGTGACGGGGAACGACACCGCGGTCGCCGTCGCCGGCGCGGCGGGCAACTTCGAGCTCAACGTGATGCTGCCGGTGATGGCCCGGAACCTGCTGGAGTCGATCCGGCTCCTCGGCTCCGGCAGCCGCCTCCTCGCCGACCGAACGGTGGACGGCATCACCGCCAACGCGGCGCGGGCCAGGGAGTACGCCGAGTCCTCCCCCTCCGTGGTCACCCCCCTCAACCGGTACATCGGCTACGAGGAGGCCGCCCGGGTCGCCAAGCGGGCGCTCGCGGAGCGCAAGACGATCCGGGAGGTGGTCCTGGAGTCCGGCTACGTCGACCGCGGCGACCTGACCCTGCAACAGCTCGACGAGGCCCTCGACGTCCTGCGCATGACCCGGCCCTGACACCGCCGCGGCCGGAGACGGCCCGGGGGCCGGATCCGGTCGTTTCCCGCCCGCGAACCCCTCCGTGACCTGCACCGCAGCGGCCGCAGCCGCCCCAGCCCTAATATCTGCGCATGACAGGTACCGCAGGCCGCGGGGGCGGCGAGGCTCAGGGCGTCCGGTGGCGGCGGGGCGAGCAGGTCCTCTGGCGCTACCGCGACCACGCGCCGGGCGGCCTGCCGGGGGCGGTCCACATCTGCCGCCCGGTCACCGTGGTCGAGGACAGCGACGAGCTGCTGGCGGTCTGGATGGCTCCCGGCACCGAGTGCGTCAAGCCGGTCCTGGCCGACGGCACGCCCGTCCACGAGGAGCCGCTCGCGACGCGCTACACGGCGCCGCGCACCACGGTCCGCTCCCGCTGGTTCGGCACCGGCGTGCTGAAGCTGGCCCGGCCGGCCGACCCGTGGTCGGTGTGGCTCTTCTGGGAGCCGGGCTGGCGGTTCAAGAGCTGGTACGTGAACCTGGAGGAGCCGCGGTCGCGCTGGTCGGGCGGCGTCGACTCCGTCGACCACTTCCTCGACATCTCCGTCTACCCCGACCGCACTTGGACGTGGCGCGACGAGGACGAGTTCGCGCAGGCGCAGCGGTCCGGCCTGATGGGCCCGGAGCAGGCCCGCCGGGTGCAGGAGGCCGGCCGGGCCGCGCTGGAGGCCGTCAAGGCGTGGGGCTCGCCGTTCTCGGACGGGTGGGAGGACTGGCGCCCCGATCCGGCATGGACGGTTCCGGCCCTGCCCGGGGACTGGGACCGCACCCCGGCGCATATGACCTCATGAGACCCTTGATGCGCCCCCGGGGTTGAACCGTAATATCTCCCTCCGCAAGGTCCCCTGCGCACCGCACACCTTCCGCCCGGCCGCAAATCACGCGCAGTACGCGGAACTTGACGGGAGGTCAACGCGGAGAGAGGTAACGAGCGGGACGCGGAACCGCGGGGCGGTGGTGCCCCCGCCGCTGAGCGGGTATACCGCGACTGACCGAGTTGAGTGCAGCGCACATCGAGCGCAGACGGACGGAATGCCACGCGTGACGGAGTACCCCACCTCGCAGGAGGGCCCGCAGCCTGCCGCGGCCGCCGCGACACCGGCCCAGGGCGGCCCGGGCCTGCCCGCCGGGGCCGGCGGAGCCGCGGACGGGCGGGGCCGCGGCGCGTCCGGCGGCGGCTGCGCGGACGAGCTCGGCCACGGGAAGGCTCCGGCCCCGGCCGCCGAGGGCGTACGCGACACGGGGGCTCCCGGCGCCGGCCCGGTGCGCGCCCACGCGGACGGGGGCCTCGGCCCCGACGTGCCGCACCAGCGCCGCACCCGCGACGGCGCCGCCGCCCGCAACGCCTCGGCGGCGGCCGCACCCGCCCCCGCGCTGCCGGACACCGCACCCGGCGGCGCCGCCGGCCCGGCCCCGGAGGCAGCCACCGCCGCGGCGCCGCAGCCTCCGCAGCCCGGCCCCGACGACGCCTGCGACCCCCTGCCGGACGCCGGCGCCGCGGAAGCGGGCGCCGACCCGGCCGCCGCAGGAGGCGCGTCGCCGGCCCGCCGCGAGGGCGACCGGCTGCGCTTCGTGGGCGCCGCGACGCGCCGGATCGCCCGCGGCATCGACCTCGACGAGATCGTGCTCGGCCTGTGCCGGGCCACCGTCCCGACGTTCTCCGACGCCATCCTCGTCTACCTGCGCGATCCGCTCCCGGTCGGCGACGAGCGGCCCGTCGGCCCGGTCGTTTTAAGGCTGCGCCGCACCGACCGGCTCCGGCCGATCGACGACCTGACCGGAGCCGAGGGCGCCGGGGCCGCGGGGGGCGCCGGCGAACTCGACTTCAGCCAGCTGCCGCTGCTGGGCCCGCAGGGCGACCTGCCCGCCGCCGAGCTCTGCGAGATCATGCCCGGCGGGGCGCTCGCCGAGGTGCTCCGCGGCGTCCGGCCGGTCTTCGGCTCCTCCGCGGGCGCCCAGGACGCCCTGCCGGAGCTGCTGGGCGCCGGGCACCCCCTGCCGCGCGGCCGGCGGGCCATCCTGGCCCCGCTGCGCGGCCGCCGCCGCGTGATCGGCGCGGCCGTGTTCCTGCGCAGCCCGGAGCGGCCCGCGTTCGAGCAGAACGACCTCCTGGTCGCCGCCCAGCTCGCCACGCACACCGCCCTCGGCATCGACAAGGCCGTCCTGTACGGCCGCGAGGCCTACATCGCCGACGAGCTGCAGCGCACCATGCTCCCGGACAGCCTGCCCCAGCCGACCGGCGTCAGGCTCGCCTCGCGCTACCTGCCGGCCGCGGAGACGGCCCGCGTCGGCGGCGACTGGTACGACGCCATACCCCTGCCCGGCAGCCGCGTCGCGCTCGTCGTCGGCGACGTCATGGGCCACTCCATGACGTCCGCGGCCATCATGGGCCAGCTGCGGACCACCGCGCAGACGCTGGCCCAGCTCGACCTGCCGCCGGCCGAGGTGCTGCACCACCTCGACGAGCAGGCGCAGCGGCTCGGCTCCGACCGCATGGCCACCTGCCTGTACGCCGTCTACGACCCGGTCTCGCACCGCATCACCATCGCCAACGCCGGCCACCCGCCACCGGTGCTGCTGCACCTGGGCGGCCGGGCCGAGGTGCTGCGGGTGCCGCCGGGCGCGCCCATCGGCGTCGGCGGCGTCGACTTCGAGGCCGTCGAGCTGGACGCGCCCGCGGGGGCGACCCTGCTGCTGTACACCGACGGGCTGGTGGAGTCCCGGCTGCGGGACGTGTGGACGGGCATCGACCAGCTCCGCGAGCGCCTGGCCACCACCGCGCAGCTGACGGGCCTGGACCATCCGCCGCCGCTGGAGGCCCTCTGCGACGACGTCCTGGACATGCTCGGCCCCGGCGACCGGGACGACGACATCGCGCTGCTCGCCGCCCGCTTCGACGGGATCGCGCCGAGCGACGTCGCGTACTGGTTCCTCGACCCGGAGGAGACCGCGCCCGGGCGGGCCCGCCGCTTCGCGCGGCGCGCGCTGACCCGCTGGGGGCTGGAGGAGCTGGAGGACTCGGTGGAGCTCCTCGTCAGCGAGGTCGTCACCAACGCCGTCCGCTACGCGGAGCGGCCCGTCACGCTGCGCCTGCTGCGGACGGACGTGCTGCGCTGCGAGGTCGGCGACGACTCCCCGCAGCTGCCGCGGCAGCGCCGCGCCCGCGAGACCGACGAGGGCGGGCGGGGCCTGTTCCTGGTGAACCGGATGGCCCGGCGCTGGGGTGCGACCCGGCTGAGCAGCGGCAAGGTGGTGTGGTTCGAGCTGTCGCTGCCCGCCGGGCACGACCGCCGCTGACGGGGCTGCGCCGCCGCCGGCGCACCACCGGGGCATGACCGCCGCGAAAAGGCCGCCGCCCCGCAGCACTGATGCTGCGGGGCGGCGGTCCGTTTACGGCTGGTCCTGCTGCTGGAAGGGCGGCAGCACCGGCGGGCTGGCCGAGCTCTTGGTCGGGTCCGGCTTGACCGAGCCGCTCTTGGTCGGGTCCGGCTTGCCGGAGCTCTTGCTCGGGTCCGGGCTCGGCGAGACCTTGCTCGGGTCCGGGCTCGGCGAGAGCTGGCTGCCGCTCGGCGAGGGGCTCGTCGAGCTCGGCGAGTTCGACGGGGAGCTGCTGCGCGACGGCGTCTGGACGGCGCCCATCTCGGCCTCGGAGAGGTCGAACTTCGCGGTGTCCACGCCCTTGAGGGCCGCCAGCGTGTACGCCTTCCAGATCTCGGCGGGGAAGCTGGAGCCGCCGGCGCGGCCGCCGCCCGCGGTACCGGTCAGGGTGACCTGCTTGCCGGTGCCCGGCTCCTCGCCGAACATGGCGACGACGGTGACGAGTTCGGGGGTGTACGCGGTGAACCAGGCGGACACGTTCGACTCGGTGGTACCGGTCTTGCCGGCGGCCTCGTACGCGGAGCTCTTGACGGCCTTGCCGGAGCCGTCGTTGACGACGCCGGTGAGGACCTTGGTCACGGTGTCGGCGGTCTCGCGGGTGATCGCCTGGCTCCCGACGGACTCCACCTTCTGGAACTCGCGGACGCTGTGCTTGGCGCTCTTGATGATCGAGGGGGTGACCTTCTTGCCGTGGTTGTCGAGGGTGGCGTAGACGGCGGCCATCTCGACGGTGTTGGCGCTCATCGTGCCGAGCGACATGGCCGGCTTGTCCTCGGGCCAGCCCTCGCGGTCCTTCATGCCGAGCTGGAGCGCGGTCTTCTTCGCGTTCTGCGGCTTCACGTCCACGATCATCTGGGCGTAGACGGAGTTCACCGAGTAGTTGGTGGCCTCCTGCACCGTCATCATCGGGTCGCCGTAGTTCTTGTTGTCCTGGTTCTGCGGGTTGAACGGGATCTTGCTGCCGACGACGGGGCGCTTGCTGGTGCCGTCGTAGAGCGCGTTCGGGGTGATCGGCTTCTTGTCCTGGGTGACGGCCTTGGTCTCCAGGGCGGAGGCCAGCACGACGGGCTTGAACGTCGAGCCGGGCTGGTAGTCGGTGCGCAGGGCGTTGCTCGCCCAGTGGTCGGCCATGCCGGTGCCGCCGTACATGGCGACGATGGCGCCGGTCTTGGGGTCGACGGAGGTGGCGCCGGCCTGGACGGAGGCGTCGACGGGGCGGTCCTTGCGGTCGAGCTTGGACTCCAGCTCGTCCTGGACGGCCTTCTCCAGCGCGGCCTGCTTCTTGGGATCGACGTTGAGGACGATCTCCCAGCCGCCGGCCTGGAGCTCGGCCGCGCTCATGCCGGTCTGGCGGCGCAGCTCGGCGTCCGCGGCCTGCTTCAGGTAGCCCTTCTGGCCTTCGAGGCCGGGGGCGGGCTTGGGCTTGATCGGCTCCTGGAACTTCAGGGTGTCGCGCTTGGCCTTGTCCAGCGCGCCCATCTCGACCATGTTGTCGAGGACGCCGTTGAAGCGGATCATGACGAGCTTCTTGCCGCGCTCGCTCGCGTTGGCCCAGTCGTAGTCGCTGGGGGCCTGGAGGAGGGCCGCGAGGTAGGCGCCCTGCTCCAGGGTGAGCTTGCTGGAGTCGACGCCGTAGTAGGCCTGGGAGGCGGCCTGGATGCCGTAGGCGCCGCGGCCGAAGTAGCTGGTGTTCAGGTAGCCGGCGAGGATGTCCGGCTTCTCCATGCGCTGGTCGACCTTGAGGGAGATCACCAGCTCCTTCACCTTGCGCGTCGCCGTCTGGTCCTGCGTCAGGTAGAAGTTCTTGACGTACTGCTGGGTGATCGTCGAGCCGCCCGCCTTGCCGCGGCCGGTGACCGTGTTGAACAGGCCCCGGGCGACGCCCATGAAGTCGACGCCCTGGTCCTCGTAGAAGGACTTGTTCTCGATGGCGATGAAGGCCTTCTGGACCTCCTCGGGCACCTTGTCGAGGGTGACGATCTCGCGGTTCATCTTGCCCTCGCGGGCCATGACGGTGCCGTCGGCGTACTTGTAGGTGTTGCTCTGGAGGGTCGCCTCGGCGTTGGGGTCGGGCTCGTCCACGTAGAAGTAGAGGCCGACGAGCGCGGCCATGCCGAGCAGCATCAACCCGAAGAAGGTGCCGAGGATCTTCTTCCAGGTGAAGAAGCGGCGTATACCGGTCCGCTTGCCGGTACGCCCCTTTCCGTCCGCGCGCCCGCGCGGCGACCGCCGCGCGCTGCGCTGCTGCTGCGCCTTACGCGCATCTGCTCGGCCCATCGCTCCCGCTCCGCTCGAATTCCCCCCCGACGTCAGCTCTGAAAGCTAACACCGGAGGTTGTGACAAAGGTTTGCCAAGCCTGACCAATTTTGGTCAATTCGGACGTGAGAATCAGCACCCACATCAAGGGAACCGACGCGCACCGGCCGCCCAGGGTTGCGGAAACCCCGAAAAGTGATATCACTTTGCTAGGCCCACGGGGGGCCGTCACGGAAGCGAACGGGGCATACCATGACGAAGACCACAGAGGGCGGGACCGGCATCCGCGAGTTCCCGGCGCGCAGCATCGGCGGCGGGCCGGCCCTGCTGGCGGGCCTGGCGGGGGTCGCGGCCGGCATCTGCCTCACCGTCCTCGGGGTGCAAGGGGACGGCACGTCCGCCCAACCGGCCCTGGCCGCCGGGGGGATCGTCCTGGCGCTGCTGGCGGTGCTGGCGATGTGCGGGCTGAACACGGTGGCCCCGGGCGAGGCCCGGGTGGTCCAGCTCTTCGGCCGCTACCGCGGCACCGTCCGCACCGACGGCCTGCGCTGGGTGAACCCGCTGACCTCGCGGCAGAAGATCTCCACCCGCGTCCGCAACCACGAGACGGCCGTCCTGAAGGTCAACGACGCCTACGGCAACCCCATCGAGCTGGCCGCGGTCGTCGTCTGGCGGGTGGCGGACACCGCGCGCGCCGTCTTCGAGGTGGACGACTTCACCGAGTTCGTCGAGACGCAGACCGAGGCGGCCGTCCGGCACATCGCGATCGAGTACCCCTACGACGCCCACGACGAGGGCGGCCTCTCCCTGCGCGGCAACGCCGAGGAGATCACCGAGAAGCTCGCCGCCGAGCTGCACGAGCGGGTCGAGGCGGCCGGGGTGCACATCGTCGAGTCCCGCTTCACCCACCTCGCGTACGCTCCGGAGATCGCCTCGGCGATGCTCCAGCGCCAGCAGGCCGGCGCGGTCGTCGCGGCCCGCAAGCAGATCGTCGAGGGCGCCGTGGGCATGGTCGAGCTGGCCCTGAACCGGCTGACGGAGGAGGACATCGTGGAACTGGACCCGGAGCGCAAGGCCGCCATGGTCTCGAACCTGATGGTGGTGCTCTGCGGCGACCGCGCGGCCCAGCCCGTCGTGAACACCGGGACGCTCTACCAGTGACCGGCGCCGACTCCCCCGGCGGCACCGGGCGGGCCGGCGGGGAGCGGGCGGCCGGGCAGCGGGCGGCCGCCGGCCGCGCCGCCCGCAAGCAGGTGCTGCTGCGCCTCGACCCGCAGGTGTACGAGGCCCTCGCACGGTGGGCGGGCGAGGAGCTGCGCAGCGCCAACGCGCAGATCGAGTTCCTGCTGCGGCGCGCCCTGGCCGAGACGGGGCGGCTGCCGGGCGGCGCCGCCCCCATCCCGCCGCGCGGCCGGCCGCCCCGCTCCTCCCCCGGTTCTGACGCTCCGCGGCCCTGACCGGCCGTCAGCCCGTACGGGACGTGCGGCCGAGCAGGACGAAGCCCTGCTCGGCGGCCACCGTCCGGTAGCCCGCGGCGCGGGCCCGGGCGAGCGCGAGGGCTTCCTCGCGGGCGCTCAGCGGCCAGCGCAGGTGCGGCGCGACCTGCGTGTCCACCAGGATCCACTCGGGATCGGGCCGGCTGGCCGCCCACCCGTACAGGCTGACGCCCGTCCGGTTCGCCAGGTGCGGCACGAGCCCGTCGGAGGCCTGGACCCGCGCGCCGTCCGGGATCCGAGCCATCATCCGGTGGGCGGCCGCGATCCGCGGGTCGGCCCGCCACATCTCCGGATCGGCCAGCTTGCCCAGCGAGGACCCGGGGAGCAGGAGCAGGCAGACGCCCGCCGCGCCCGCCAGGGTCCGGTGCAGCCCGGCGCCCGACGTGCCGCGCCGCTCCAGGGCGTGGACGAGCGCCGCGAAGACGACCGGCATCGCCGTGAGCGAGTAGTGGTAGCCGGTTCCCCAGTGGGGCGCGTAGTCGGACAGGCCGCGCCAGAGCAGCGTCGGCACCGCGACCAGCAGCAGCGGCGAGCGCAGCGCGAGGAAGAGGGTCGGCGCGAGGAGCAGCAGCAGCGTCACCGCCTTCTCCCCGGGGGTGACGAGCCCGAGGGTCGCCTTGTGCAGCAACGCCGTGAAGCCGCCGCCCGCGCCGCCGGATCCGCCGAGGAAGCCGGCGTAGAAGTACGACCCGGCGGGGTTGAGGGCGGGCAGGACGACGAGGACGGCGAGCAGCGTCCAGGCGGCGCCCGCGGCGGCGGTGGCGAGGCCGAGCCGCCGCCGGCCCGGCCCGCCGCGCCAGGCGATCAGCAGGCCGATGGCGGCGACCGTGCCGCCCATGTCCTCCTTCACCAGCAGCAGCGGCAGCGCCCACAGTGCGGCGGCGCGCAGCCGGTCCTGGCCGAGGGCTGCAAGGGAGCAGGCCAGGAGCGGGACGGCGAAGGCCCATTCGTGGAAGTCGAAGCCCACCGCGTTGGCGACGCCCCAGGACAGCCCGTAGGCGAGGCCGATGACGGCGGCCGCGGCGCCGCCGAGCGCCCGCCGCGCCCACAGCGCGAGCGGCAGGACGCTCGCCGCGATCAGGGCGGCCTGCGCGACGAGCAGCGTCCGCGCCGACGGGAACAGCAGGTGGGCGGGGGCGAGGAGGGCGAGGACCGGGGAGAAGTGGTCGCCGAGGACGGGGAAGTCGGGTCCCTTGACCTCGGAGACAGGCAGGCGTCCCTCCGCGTACGAGCGGACGGCCTGCTCGAAGATCGCCAGGTCGAAGCTGTGCGACAGCAGCCGCTCGTGGGTGCGCAGCGAGAGCGTGGCGTAGAGGAGGAAGAGCCCGGAGACGAGGGCCCACATCCACAGCGGCGGCCCGCCCCGGCCGGCGGCCGGCGGGCCCCCGGCCGACTGCGGGCCCGCCCGGTCGGGCGTGCCGGACTGCTGCGGCGGGAGCGCGGCGGTGTCTGCGGGGGGTGCGTGCATGGCGCGCCTTTCGGGAGCAGGACCGACAGCGATGCCCCTCAACGTGCCAGCCGGGCCGCGGACCGCGGGCGAGCTGCCGCGCCCGCCGAGCAAGTCCCTACGAATGGCCGCACGCGCTCCCCCGCGGCGGGCGGCAGGCGGCGGCCTACTCGGCGGGCCAGACCGGCAGCGGGCGGACCGCCTCGCGCAGGGCGGCGGCGACGGCCCGGAACTCCTCCTGGCGGGCCGTGCCGGTCCGCATCGCGAGGGCGATCCGCCGGGAGGGGGCCGGCTCGGCGAAGTATCCGGTGGCCAGGTGCTCGTTGCGGGCGGTCTCCAGGCGCAGCGCCGTGCGCGGCAACAGGGTGACGCCCAGTCCCCCGGCGACCAGTTGTACGAGGGTGGAGAGCCCGGCGGCGGTCGTGGTGACGTCGGCCCCGTCGGTCCGCCCGGCCTCGCGGCAGATGTCCAGGGCCTGGTCGCGCAGGCAGTGGCCCTCGTCCAGCAGGAGCAGCTGGAGGCCGCGCAGCTCCTCGCGGGGGATGCCGCGGCGCCCGGCGAGGGGGTGCTCGCGGGGCGCCAGGAGGACGAAGTCCTCGTCGAACACGGGCAGTTCGGTGACGCCGGGGACGCCCAGCGGCACGGCGAGCAGCAGCAGGTCCAGGCGGCCGGCGGCCAGGCCGTCGAGGAGCGAGGAGGTCTGCTCCTCGTGCACCTGGAGGTCCATGCGGGGGTAGCGCCGGTGGAACAGCGACAGGACGGTCGGCAGCAGGTAGGGGGCGACGGTGGGGATCACGCCGAGCCGCAGGGTCCCGGTGAAGGGGGCGCGCACGGCCTCGGCCTCCTCCAGGAGCTCGCCCATGGCGTCGAGGACGGAGCGGGCGCGGGCGGCGATGCGCTCGCCGGCCGGGGAGAGGAGCACCTTGCGGGTGGTGCGCTCCAGGAGCTGGACGCCGAGGGCCTCCTCCAGCGCGGAGACGGCGCCGGAGAGGGCGGGCTGGCTCATGCCGATGGCGGCGGCCGCGTCGCGGAAGTGCAGGTGCTCGGCGACGGCGGCGAAGGCGCGCAGCTGCGCGAGCGTCGCCTGCTTCGTCCCCTTATTACTGACCGCCACTGATAGGTACCTCCGATCACCCGGCACAAGACTAGCTATTTCTGCAATCAATGCAGCTGTGTCAGCATGTGAGATACGTCCAACCCCCTCGGAAGACGCCCATAAAGGGCGTTTTTCCTGCTGCAAGGAGAGCACGTGCTCACTGTCGGTGACAAGTTCCCCACCTACGATCTGACCGCCTGCGTCTCGCTCGAGGCCGGCAAGGAGTTCGCGCAGATCGACCACAAGACCTACGAGGGCAAGTGGCGCGTGGTGTTCTTCTGGCCGAAGGACTTCACCTTCGTCTGCCCGACCGAGATCGCCGCCTTCGGCAAGCTGAACGACGAGTTCGCCGACCGCGACGCCCAGGTCCTCGGCGTCTCCGGCGACTCCGAGTTCGTCCACCACGCCTGGCGCAAGGACCACGCCGACCTGCGCGACCTGCCCTTCCCGATGCTGGCCGACTCCAAGCACGAGCTGATGCAGGCCTGCGGCGTGCAGGGTGCGGACGGCTTCGCGCAGCGCGCCGTCTTCATCGTCGACCAGAACAACGAGATCCAGTTCTCCATGGTGACCGCCGGCTCCGTCGGCCGTAACCCCAAGGAGGTCCTGCGGGTCCTCGACGCCCTGCAGACGGACGAGCTGTGCCCCTGCAACTGGAACAAGGGCGAGGACACCCTCGACGCGGGCGCCCTCCTGGCCGGTGAGTGACGGATGTCCCTCGACTCCCTCAAGGCCTCGATACCGGACTTCGCCAAGGACCTGAAGCTCAACCTGGGCTCGGTCATCGGCAACAGCGGCCTGCCGCAGCAGCAGCTGTGGGGCACGGTCCTGTCCTGCGCCATCGCCGCCCGCTCCCCGCGCGTCCTGCGCGAGCTGGAGCCGGAGGCGAAGGCCGCCCTGTCGCCCGAGGCGTACACGGCCGCCAAGTCGGCCGCGGCCGTCATGGCGATGAACAACGTCTTCTACCGCACCCGCCACCTGCTCTCCGACCCCGAGTACGGCACGCTGCGGGCCGGCCTGCGGATGAACGTCATCGGCAACCCGGGCGTGGAGAAGGTCGACTTCGAGCTGTGGTCGCTCGCGGTCTCCGCGATCAACGGCTGCGGCCAGTGCCTCGACTCGCACGAGCAGGTGCTGCGCAAGGCCGGTGTCGACCGCGAGACGATCCAGGAGGCCTTCAAGATCGCCTCGGTGATCCAGGCCGTCGCGGTCACCCTCGACGCCGAGGCCGCCCTCGCCGCCGAGTAGCAGCCGCCCCCGTAGAGGGAGAGGGGCCCCGCAGCCGTCCGACGGCTGCGGGGCCCCGGCGTTCCCGGGCTACTTCCGCAGACGGCCCATCAGGGCGCGCATGTCCTCGATCATCGCGGCCTTGACGGCATCCTCGTCCGGCCCGGGCGGGCCGCCGCCCTTGTCGATGTCCCCGAGCCAGGTCACGGACAGCGTGAACACCGCCCCGCCGTCGAGGACCAGGAGCCTCGGCCCGTCGGCGAAGGCGGTCGTCTCCACCATCAGCGCCCGCTCCCCGAGCCCCGGCACCTCGGCCACCTCCGCGGCGGCCGCCGCCGGCGGCGCCTCCCGGACCAGGCCGGTGCCCTGCCCGAACTCGGCCTCCGGGTCCGCCTTCTTGTGCAGCTCGACCAGGACCTGCATCTGGTAGGAGGTGCCGCCCTCCTCCCACTCGGTGAAGAGCTCGCAGTGCGCCCAGTCCACCGCGGTGCCCTCCCGGTGGCTGGGGTGGCGGGTCATCACGGGCGCGGTCGCCTTCACCAGCGTGTCCAGGCCCGTCTCCCGGCACAGGTTCTCCGCGTGCCGGTACGCGATCCGGGGCGTCGACGCGTAGCGGTCACGGAGCTCCGGCACGGCCGCCCACCCAGCCGACGCCAGCACGGCCCCGGCCAGCGCCCACACCCACGGCCCGCGCGGACGGCGTACGGCGGCCCGGTCGCCCTCCTCCGGCGGCGCCTGCGCGGGCCGCTCCTGCCCGGCCGGCCGGTCCGCGCCCCACTCGCCTTCGAGTTCAGGCTCGCTGATCACTGCCGGCCTCCGGCACGGCCTGCTCCGCTGCCGTCGCCCCGTGCGGGCCCGGGCCGACCGCGGCGGCCCCGTGCAGGAACTGCTCGCGCGAGTACGCCTTCAGGTAGCCGAGGACCGTGTTGGTGACCGCGACCAGCGGGACCGCGACGACCGCCCCGCCGATCCCCGCGACCATGCCGCCCGCCGCCACCGACAGCACCACCGCGAGCGGGTGGACCCGTACGGCCCGGCCCAGGATGAACGGCTGCAGGACGTGCCCCTCGATCTGCTGGACGGCCAGCACCACGGCCAGCACCAGCAGGGCGGTGACCGGGCCCTGCGTCACCAGCGCCACGACGACCGCGAGCGCCCCGGAGACGACCGCGCCGACGAGCGGGATGAAGGCGAAGAGGAAGATGAACACGGCGAGCGGCACCGCCATCGGCACGTTCAGGACGTAGATGCCCAGGCCGATGAAGATGGCGTCGATGAGCGCGACGAGGACCGTCCCCCGCACGTACGC
>NZ_BMTY01000012.1:221872-236228 GCF_014649915.1 Streptomyces toxytricini
GGTCAGTGTCCGCCAGGCGCGCGGCCCGGCGCCGGCCACGCCGGGGCGGGCGGCCGCCGGGACCAGGCCCAGGGCCCAGGTCCAGATCCGGCCGCCGTCGTAGAGCAGGAACAGCGTCGAGAACATCGCGAGGAGGATCCCCGTCAGCACCTCGACCAGGACGGTGACGCCCTGGAGGCCGGCGGAGGTGATCTGCTCGGTGTTGGTGCCGATGGTCTCGCTGAGGTTCTTGGCGATGTCGTTGATCTGCTTCTCGGTCACGTGGAACGGACTGTCCAGCGCCCACAGTTTGAGCTCGTCGATGCCGTCGCGGACCCGGTCCGAGAGGTCGTCCAGGTTCTCCATGACCTGCCAGACGACGAACCAGCCGACGAGCCCGATGACGACGAAGCCCAGGACCGCGGTGACCGACGTCGCGAGGCCGCGCGGCAGGCCGAGCCGGCGCAGCCGGACGACGAACGGCTGGAGGAGCGCGGTGACGAGCAGCGCCGCCGCGAACGCGAGGACGACCAGGCGGACTTCGCTGATCACCTTCATCAGCACCCACAGCATCCCCGCGAGCAGCAGCAGCCGCCAGCTCACCTCGGCGGCGACCCGCATCCCCCACGGAATCACCGCCGCGGGGTGCGGCCGCCCGTCCGGGCCGGGGTGGACGGGGTGGCCGCAGTGCGCGGCGGGGGCGTCCGGCACGGCGGCGGGCGGCGCGGCGGGACCGGCGGGTGCGGCGGGCGGGGCGGCGGCCGTCTCGACGTCGGCGGTGTCGGCCTCCACGGACGCGCGCCGCGCCTCGAGCCGCGCCTCCATCCGGCTCAGTCTGCTCCCGAGCCGGCCCAGCCAGCCTGGCCTCTTCGCCATGTCGTTCCTCTCCCCCGTCCGCGGACACGCCTCGAACGACCGTACACGCGGGAGCCCCGCACCGTTGTACGGTGCGGGGCTCCCCGAAGTGCGGGCGTGCGCGCTCGGCTGCGGGCTCTAGTACCAGCCGTTGGCCTGGTGGAAGGTCCAGGCGGCGCAGGGGCTGCCGTAGCGGTCGTTCATGTAGTTGAGGCCCCACTGGATCTGGGTGGCCGGGTTGGTGCGCCAGTCGTCGGCGACCGAGGACATCTTCGACCCCGGAAGCGCCTGGACCAGGCCGTAGGCGCCCGAGGAGGGGTTCACGGCCTTGTAGTTCCAGGTGGATTCCTGGTTGATGATGTTCGAGAAGCACTGGAACTGGCCGCCCGGGACGATCTGCCGGGCGATCTCCTTGACCTGCGCCACCGTGTAGGAGCTCTGCGGCGCGAAGTCCGAGGCGCTGCGGGTCGCGGAGCGGCTCGCGGCCTGCTCCTTCTCCTCGCGCTCCTTCTTCGCCTTCTCGTCGGCCGCCTTCTGCGCCTCGGCCTTCTTCGCCTTGGCGTCCTCGGCGGCCTGGAGGCGGGCGGCCTCCTCGGCGGAGCGGCGGGCGTCGGTGTCGGCGCCGTGCGCGAGGGAGTCGGCCTGCTGCGCCAGGGATCCGCTCTGGATCTGGGCCTGCTCGCCGACGGGGATGTCGGCGAGGAGCGTCGCCCCGGACGCGGTGGTCTCGAGATCGTTGGAGGCGGGGTCGCCTGCGGCCACGCCCACGACGGCGCCGACGGTGGTGACCGCGGTGGCCGAGGCCACTGCGAACCCCCGGACCGAGATCCGGCTCACACGATGTCCTTCCAGCAGCGTCCGCGTGACCGGGCGGGCGCAAGAGTGCCCCTTGACGCTGGCCTCCGTGGAGCTTCGGTCACTGGAGGCGCGGACCCGTGGGCAACTCCCTTGCGGGGGCTGCCGCGTGATGCTCGGGCGGCATACGGCGGAACGACTGTGGAGTTGTGGTGCTGCGCGCGCACCTCACAGGAGGTACGGCTGTGCCGTATGCGGGGCCTGACGGAAAACAGACTCTGCCGGACCCCGGCGCCGCAAGGCAATTCCGCACTGAGTGGGAAAGGTCACACCCCCCGCTGCGCTGCCGTTTCGCACGAAGGGCTGTGCAGCGGGGCGCCGCCCGGCTAGGCTCCTGGGCCTTTGCCGGGCGGCGCCAACTCCGCCGACCACTATGGGTGTTTTGCCCCGCGGTGCCTTACAGGGTCTCCAGCATCTCCGTGACGAGGGCGGCGATCGGGGAGCGCTCCGAGCGGGTCAGCGTGACGTGCGCGAAGAGCGGATGGCCCTTCAGTTTCTCGACGACGGCGACGACTCCGTCGTACCGGCCGACGCGCAGGTTGTCCCGCTGGGCCACGTCGTGGGTGAGGACCACCCGCGAATTGGCCCCGATCCGGGACAGAACGGTCAGCAGCACGTTCCGTTCGAGGGACTGCGCCTCGTCCACGATGACGAACGCGTCGTGGAGGGAGCGGCCGCGGATATGTGTGAGCGGCAGGACCTCCAGCATCCCCCGGTTCAGCACCTCCTCGATGACCTCCCGCCCGGCGACCGCCGAGAGGGTGTCGAAGACGGCCTGCGCCCAGGGGCTCATCTTCTCGGACTGGTCGCCGGGCAGGTAGCCGAGCTCCTGACCGCCGACCGCGTACAGCGGCCGGAAGACCATCACCTTCTGGTGCTGGCGGCGCTCCAGCACCGCCTCCAGGCCCGCGCACAGCGCCAGCGCCGACTTGCCGGTGCCGGCGCGGCCGCCCATGGAGATGATGCCGACCTCGGGGTCGAGCAGCAGGTCGAGGGCGATGCGCTGCTCGGCGCTGCGGCCGTGCAGGCCGAACGCCTCGCGGTCGCCGCGCACGAGCCGGACGTTGCCGTCGGCGGTGACGCGGCCGAGCGCCTTGCCGCGCTCGGACTGGAGGATGAGCCCGGTGTGCACGGGCAGTTCGGCGGCCTCGGGGACGTACAGCCGCTCCTCGGAGTAGAGGAGGTCGACCTGTTCGCCGGAGAGGGCGAGCTCGCTCATGCCGGTCCAGCCGCCGTCGGTGATGGCGAGCTCGGCGCGGTACTCCTCGGCGATCAGCCCCACGGAGGAGGCCTTGATGCGCAGCGGGAGGTCCTTCGAGACGACCGTGACGTCGTAGCCCTCGGCCTGGAGGTTCCGGGCGACCGCGAGGATCCGCGAGTCGTTGTCCCCCAGTCGGAAGCCGGCCGGGAGGACGCCGGGGTCGGAGTGGTTGAGTTCGACGCGCAGCGTGCCGCCCAGCTCTCCGACGGGGAGGGGGGCGTCGAGGCGGCCGTTGCGGACGCGGAAGTCGTCCAGCAGGCGCAGGGCCTGGCGGGCGAAGTAGCCGAGCTCGGGATGGTGGCGCTTGGCCTCCAGCTCGGTGATCACGACGATCGGGAGCACGACCTCGTGCTCGTCGAATCGCGTGACCGCGTTGGGGTCCGCCAGCAGGACGCTGGTGTCGAGGACGTAGGTCCGCCTGTCGGGCAGGCGGCGCTTGGTGCTGGTCACCACGGAAGGACGTACCCCCTCGGAAGAGGTCGGGCCATGAAGACCGGACCGGTCATCGGCACCCCTGCGAGGGCCGAATTCCGGCCCTCCCGTTCCGTCCGTGCGAACCGCACGTGCGTCCTGGTGCAAAGGGCCTCCCGGGCGGACGACCCCGTGCCGTCCGCTGAGACTCGACACCCGTGGATCGGGCATCGACCTGAAAGGGGTATTCCCCGAACGGCCTCGGCCATGCCTTGGCATATGACGGACGCTCGGTGAACCCCAGGTGAAAGCCTCGTGGTGGGACGGCCGCGGCGTAAGGGGGCGTCAGGCGCCCCCGCCCTCAGGTCCCGTAGCGGCGGTGGCGGGCCGCGTAGTCGCGCAGGGCGCGCAGGAAGTCGACCTTGCGGAAGGCCGGCCAGAAGACCTCGCAGAAGTAGTACTCGGAGTGCGCGCTCTGCCACAGCATGAATCCGGACAGGCGCTGCTCGCCGCTGGTGCGGATGACGAGGTCGGGGTCGGGCTGGCCGCGGGTGTAGAGGTGCTCGGCGATGTGGTCGACGTCGAGGCTCTCTGCGAGCTCCGCGATGGTGGTGCCCTTCTCGGCGTGCTCCAGGAGCAGCGAGCGGACGGCGTCGGTGATCTCCTGGCGGCCGCCGTAGCCGACGGCGACGTTGACCAGTATCCCGTCGATGTCCCGGGTGGCCTGCTCCGCCTCCTTCAGCACCGACTGGGTCTGCACCGGGAGGATGTCGAGGTTGCCGACGTGGTGGACGCGCCAGCGGCCGTCGGCGGCGAGGCCGCGGACGGTGTTCTCGATGATCTGGAGGAGCGGGCGGAGCTCGACCTCCGGCCGGTCGAGGTTGTCCGTGGAGAGCATCCACAGGGTGACGACCTCGACGTCGGTCTCGGTGCACCAGCCGAGCATCTCGGAGATCTTGTCGGCCCCGGCCTGGTGGCCCTGCTCCGTCGTGCCTCCGGACGCCTTCGCCCAGCGCCTGTTGCCGTCCAGGATCACGCCGATGTGCTTGGGCGACGCGGCATGGTCGAGGCGGCCTTCCACCCGGCGTGCGTACAGCCTGTACACCAGGTCGCGCAGCTTCACGATCTTCCAGCCCCTCCGTGCAGTGCCCCCGTGCGAAATGCGGTCCCTCCCCCGAGCCGCCACATTACTGCGCGGCGGGATCGGGTACCCAACTCGGTCGGTCACAGGTCCGTGATAGGGAGGACATCGTGACTGATACCAATCCCTATCGGGCAGAGCCGACGCGCTACGACGCCATGGAGTACCGGCGCACGGGCCGCAGCGGCCTCAAGCTCCCCGCGATCTCCCTCGGCCTCTGGCACAACTTCGGCGACGACAAGTCCCTGGAGACCCAGCGGGCGATCCTGCGCCGCGCCTTCGACCTCGGGGTGACCCACTTCGACCTGGCCAACAACTACGGTCCGCCGCCCGGCTCGGCCGAGCTGAACTTCGGCAAGATCCTTTCCCAGGACTTCGCCCCGTACCGGGACGAGCTGGTGATCTCGACGAAGGCCGGCTACTACATGCACCCCGGCCCGTACGGCGAGTGGGGCAGCCGCAAGTACCTGCTGAACTCGCTGGACGCCTCGCTGAAGCGGATGGGCGTCGACCACGTCGACATCTTCTACTCGCACCGCTTCGACCCGGAGACGCCGCTGGAGGAGACCATGGGCGCCCTCGCGTCCGCGGTCCACCAGGGCAAGGCCCTGTACGCGGGCGTCTCCTCCTACACCGCGGAGCAGACGGCGGAGGCGGCGCGGATCCTGCGCGGGATGGGCGTGCCGGCGCTGATCCACCAGCCCTCGTACTCGATGATCAACCGCTGGACGGAGGAGGACGGCCTGCTCGACACCCTGGAGGAGGCGGGCATGGGCTGCATCGCCTTCGCGCCGCTCGCCCAGGGCCTCCTGACGGGCAAGTACCTCCGGGGCATCCCGGAGGGCTCGCGCGCCTCGCAGGGCAAGTCCCTCGACCCGGGCCTGCTCTCGGAGGACGTGCTGCGGCGGCTGCAGGGCCTGGCGGGCATCGCGGACCGGCGCGGGCAGTCGCTGGCGCAGCTGGCGCTGACGTGGGTGCTGCGGGACGAGCGGATGACCTCGGCGCTGATCGGCGCGTCGAGCGTCCGGCAGCTGGAGGAGAACGTGGCCGCGCTGGCCGGTGCGCCGCTGACGCGGGAGGAACTGGCGGAGATCGACTCCTTCGCGGTCTCCACGCCCGGTACGAACATCTGGGCCCAGCGCGGCTGACCTGCGCTTTTCCGGCGGGGGGCGGGCGCCGGGCCGGAAAAGGAAAACGGGCCGGTCCGTGGGGGGGATACGGACCGGCCCGAGGGGGGGGTTCCACCATAACCCTTCGTAAAGCGTGATGCGTGCATCGGCGCCGAATGATTACGCTCCGAAACCGCCCAGCAGCAATCCGGTGAGGGTTCCGGCCGCCATGAAGGGCCCGAAAGGGAACGCCTGCTTCCGCCCGTTCGGGCTGCGCAGGACCAGGAAGAGGCCGTACAGGGCCCCGTAGAGGAAGCCCAGGAAGGCCCCGAAGAGCCATACCCCCCACCCGTACCACCCAAGAGCGACGCCCAGGGGAAGCGCCAGCTTGACGTCCCCGAAGCCCATCCCGGCCGGGTTGATCAGGAACAGCAGCAGGTACGCCGCCCCCAGCGCGGCTCCGCCCAGCAGGGCGAGCCGCCAGGACCCGGCGGCCCCCGGTGCGAGGGCGGCGGCGCCGAGCCCGGCCGCTGCGGCCGCGGCGAGCGGCAGGGTCAGCAGGTCGGGCAGCCGGTGCACGGCGAGGTCGACGAGGGCGAGCAGGACGAGGACGGGGGCGAGCCCCGCGAAGACGGCGGTCTCCGGGCGCGGGCCGGCCGCGGCGGCGAGCGCGGCGCAGACGGCGCCCGCGACCAGCGCGGTGGTCCCGCTGCGCACCCCGTAGCGCGGCCCGCACTCCCCCGCGTCGGCGGCGGGCCCGGCGGGGCGGCCGGGGCAGCGGGCGGGCCCCAGGCGGCCGCGGAGGGGGTGGCCCTGCGGGCAGTGGGTGCGCCAGGGGGCGCCGGGCTCGACGGAGAGCCGGTACGCGGCGCGCGGCAGCAGCCACCCGGCGGCCGCCCCGTACCCGGCGGCGAGGAAGATCACGAGCACGCCCACCCGCCCGAAGGTAGGCCCCGCCGCCCGCGCCGGGCATGGGCCCGTGGACCCAACCGGCGGCCCCGGGGCCGGTCTACTGTGGCGGCATGGCGGGCGGGCGGCGGTGGGCGGACGGCGGGGCGGAGTTGCGGATCGGCGCCGGGGGCGCGCGGGTGCCGCTGGAGGTGGCCGCGTCCTGGCGGGCCCGGACGCGCGGGCTGCTGGGCCGTGACGGGATCGCGGGCGGCCTGCTCCTCACCCCTGCGGGCAGCGTCCACACCTTCGGGATGCGGTTCGCGATCGACGTGGCCTACCTGGACCGGGACCTGCGGGTGCTCGCGGTGGCCGCGATGGCGCCGGGCCGGCTGGGGCTGCCCCGGCTGCGCTCCCGGCACGTCCTGGAGGCGGAGGCGGGCGCGATGGCGGCCTGGGGCCTGGCGGTCGGCACCCGGGTGGCGGTGGTGCAGCCGGGGCCGCGCGCGCCCGGGTAGCGCCCCGCCGAACGCCCGGCCCGGGGTGGGGCGCGGGCCCGCCCGGCGGTAGGTTGGGGCGGTTGGGCTGGGGTGTCAGGGGAGCGGCATGACGGAGAACGTGCGCGTGAAGGCGCTGGAGCAGATCATGCCGGCGACGCACGGCGCCGACGAGGACATCGACTGGCGGGCCGCGGAGGCCCTCTGGAACACCCGCTTCCCCGCCGATTTCGTGGCGTTCATGGGCCGCTTCGGCGCGGGCTCCATCAACGGCGAGGCGAGCATCCTGCCGCCGCTTCCCCAGCAGGGCCCGCAGTGGGACCCGCCGGGCATGGCCGAGGAGACCGGGAACGCCCGGCAGTCGTGGCACGCCGCGGGCGGGCGGGCCGCGCTGGACGCCGACCCGGACGCGATCATCGCCTGGGGGGTCACGGGCGGCTCGGACATCCTGTGCTGGCTCGCCTCGGACCCGGATCCGGACCGGTGGCCCGTCCTGGTCGTCGGCCGGCACACCGCGGAGCCGTTCGCGGTGTACCCGTACGGGATGGCGGAGTTCCTGTACCGGCTGTGCTCGGACGAGTTCGACGTGAGTCCCGTCGGGCTGACGTTCTGGGACGGGGGCCGCCTGAGCTTCGTCCACTGGCGCAAGGCGCAGCGCCGCTGGCAGGAGGGCCGCAATCCGGAGACCGGCGACCCCGACCCGTACGCGGGCGAGTTCGGCCCCTGACTGCGCGGCCCGCGGCGCCCCGTCGGCGTCGGCGGCCTGTTCCGCTCCCCCGCACCATCCGAGCCCGTTCCCGGCCGCACCGGCCGGAAACGGGCTTTCGGCATTTCTACGCGCGTCCGGACAATCGCGGCCCCAGCGGAATGTACGAGCCGTAAAAGCCGCGCTTGGAGCAATGGCCACAAGTTCTGCCCCCATGGGGCCAATCCGCCCGACACGGGGCAGAATTCCGGCCATCGGGCCACCGGCGGACACCCCGGTCCGGAGCCCCCATAAGCAGCGACGGAACTCGAAAGAATTCAGGGAAGAACACCGGTGCAACGAAGAATTTTCGGCGCGGGCGCGGTCGCGGCCGTGCTCGCACTCCTGGCCCCGCTGGCCGGATGCGGCTCCGGCGCCGGCTCCGACAGCGGCACGCTCCGCCTGGTCGCCGCGGAATACGGCGGCGACAAGGCCACCAGCTCGAAGCCCTTCTGGGACCGGGTGGCGAAGGAATTCGCCGCCGCTCATCCCGGCACCGCGGTGGAGGTGCAACTCGTCCCGTGGGCGGATGTCGACCGCGAGGTGTCGCGGATGGTGAAGGCGGGAAAGGCGCCGGACATCGCCCTCATGGGCTCTTATTCGGATTTCGCGGCCGACGGCCGGCTGTATTCCGCCGACGAACTCCTCTCCGTGGCCTCCGAGGCGAACTTCCTGGCGCCGCTCGCCGAGGCCGGCTCGATCGGCAACACCCTCTACGGCCTGCCCTGGGTGGCGAGCAGCCGCCTGCTCTTCTACAACGAGGCCCTGTTCAAGCAGGCGGGCCTGACGACCGCATCGGGGGCGCCGGCCGCGCCGAAGACCTGGTCGGAGCTGAGGAACGCGGCGAAGGCGCTCAAGGGCAAGGGCGTGAAGTTCCCGTACGCCATGCCGCTCGGCCCGGAGGAGGCGCACGCGGAGGCGATGATCTGGGAGCTGAGCAACGGCGGCGGCTACTCGGACAGCGCCGGCAACTACAGCCTGGCCTCGGACCGGAACATCGAGACGTTCCGCTGGATCCGGGACAACCTGGTGGGCCCCGGCCTGACCGGCCCGGTGGCCCCGGCGCAGCTGAACCGGGCGGAGGCGTTCGCCGCGTTCCTGCGGGGCGAGGTCGGCATGCTCAACGGCTACCCCTCGCTCGCCCACGAGGCCCGGGCGCGGGGCATCGGCGTCGGGGCCGTCGCCATGCCGGTCTCGGACTCGTTGACGTCCGGGGAGACCCCGCCGACCGTGGGCGTCGCCGACTGGATCATGGCGTTCAGGCAGAACGGCAAGCGGGACGGGATCGCGCAGTTCCTGGAGTTCCTCTACCAGGACAAGAACCTGACGGAGTTCGCGGGCCGCTACCACCTGCTGCCGTCGACGGTCTCGGCCACGCGCACCCCGGCCGGTGCGATCGACGACAACGACCAGCAGTTCCTGACGGCCCTGCGCGGCGCCCAGCTGTACCCGGTGAACGACCCGGCCTGGGTGGAGGTCAGCGACACCATCAAGCGGAACATCGGCCGGGCCGTCGAGCCGGGCCGGGACCCCAAGACGGTCCTGGAGGAGATCGCCGCGAAGACGCACCAGGCCCGGAAGGAGAACTGACCGCCGCGGGCGGCCCGCGTTCAGTGCCTGCGGTGCTCCGCCGAGAACGCCGTCCGGTGGTTCTCGCAGTCGGAGTCCCACGGCATGGAGCCGCGGAGCGTCCCGTAGCCGGTCCGGGTGAGGGACCACTCCACCGTGTACGCGCCGGTGTCGCAGGCGATCCGCTTGCCGCCGGGCACCTTCTCGCGGCCCGTCGCCGGCCGGTCGGCGAGCTCCCGGTGCACCTCGACGACCGTCCCGCGGGACGCGGAGCGCACGGAGGCGTGCAGCACGATCGGGTGCCGGCCGTCCTTGGTCGTCACGGCCTTCTTGACCAGCATCGAGTCCGACACCGCCCAGCCGAAGTCGAACTCGGGCTCCCAGGCGAGGGTCTTGGGGTCGCCGGTCCGCCGCTCGTGGTCGGGGGCGGCGGGGTGGGCGGGACGCGCCACCGTCTTGTACCGGATGCCGGGGTGGAAGCGCAGCTGCGCCTCGACCTTGTGCATCTCGTCCTTGGTCCAGAGGGACTTCATCGCCGTGTCGGCGCCGGCCGGGTCCTGGAGGTAGGTGCCCTGGGCGGCGGTGGCGGGCTGGCCGAGGAGCGGCGCGAGGGCCGCCGCGGCGGCGGCGACGGTGAGGGCGGCGGTGCGGGTGCGCTTCATGCCGGGTCCAACGGGGCCCCGCGGCGGCCCGGAACGAGGCCCGCCGCGCTTTCACCCGTACGGGACCCCGCGTGCCCGAGGCGCCGCCGGCGCGTCCGCGGGGAGGTGCTACGCCTGGCCGGTCTCGAAGCGGCTGATGCGGTCGCCCTGGACGGTGAAGCGCCAGGCGGTGCGCATCTCGCCCCAGGTGTCGTTGCGGTAGTCGGCGACGAGCCGGCGGCCGCCGTCGGACTCGGACTGGACGTCCATGTGGCCGCCGGAGTCGAAGATCTCGCGGTCGGCCCACTCGTGCAGGTCGCGGTCCGTGCCGTCGTCGGACATGGTCGCGTCCGGGGTGAGGAGGGCGAGGAAGGCGTCCCTGTCGTGCGCGTTGACGGCGGCGACGAACGCGCTGACGACGGGGTCGGAGAGTTTGGCGGGCGCGATGGCCACGGGGACCTCCTGGTCGGGCGGGCGCACGGGTTGCGCAGGATCAGGGAACACCCGGCGGGGGCGGTTGCCGCCGATCCTCACCCGTTCGCCGCCCGGCGGCGTGTCAGGGCCGCTGCGTCAGGGGGTGTCGGGGGCGGTGCGGACGGGGAAGCCGGTGGGGCGGCCCTGCCGCTCCAGCCAGTCGAGGATCGGGCCGAGGGCTTCCACGGTCTGCCGGCGGTCACCGCCGCCGTCGTGGAGGAGGATGGTCGGACCGTTGCCCAGTTCCCGTTTGACGGTGCCGACGATGGCGGCGGCTCCGGGCTTCTGGAAGTCCTTGGTGTCGACGTTCCAGCCGAGGGGGCGCATTCCTGCGGCAGCGGCGATGCGCCGGCTGTCGGGGGTGAACGCGCCGCCGGGGGCGCGGTAGTACTCGACGCGTGCGCCGCCGCCGGCGGCCTCCTCGATGAGCTTCTGCGCGTCGAGGATCTGCTTCTCCTGGTAGGCGACGGGCTTGCGGTCCATGGCCGTGTCGTGGTCCATGGCGTGGTTGCAGAGCCGGTGGCCGCCCGCGACGACCTTCTTGACGAGGTCGGGGTGGGCCTTGGCCCGGGGGCCGACCATGCAGAAGGTGGCCTTGACGCCGCGCTCCTCCAGGACGGCGAGGATGCGGGGGGTCCACTGGGGGTCGGGGCCGTCGTCGATGGTGAGGTTGACGGCGCCGGCGCCGCCTTCGGAGGCGTGGGCTATGTCCTCGGGTATGCGCTGTACGGGGGCCTCGGGGGCCTTGGCGCCGTCCTCGGCTCCGGTCCCTCCCTTGGCACCGTCTTCGGTGGTGCCGGCCGGGCGGGCGGGGTCCGGGCCGGCGAAGGCGGCCACCCCCCACACCGTCATCGCCGCGGCCGCGGCCGATGCCGCGACGGCCACCCGCGTGCGCATGCCCGTCCGGCGTGCGCGTGCCGTGAACTCCCTGAAGCCCATGAGGCGTCCCCTCCCCGATCGGCGTTCCCGTCGGCCCTTCTGTGGGTCAGGACGTGCCCGCCCGCGCGCGGGGTTCCCACCAATGGCCCCAAAAGGCCTGGTAGAGGACCTTGGTCCTTGATCGGACGAAATAAAGTCCTGTCGGCTCGCGGGACGGCCGGGACCTGAGGGGCGGACGGGCACGCGCACGGCAAGGCCCCGGCCCCCGCGGGCATTTCCGCGGGGGCCGGGGCCGGGTCGTACGGACCGCCGGGCGGCGGCCGGTCAGTGGGCGACGGGCGCCTGCGGGGCCGCGGCGGGGGCCGCCCCGGCGGCGCCGCCCGCGGGGGCGGCTGCCGGCGCGGGGCCGGATCCGCGCAGCGGGACCTCCTTGACGAACCAGGCCGCGGCGAAGCCCAGTACGGCGACGAACGCGCCGAGCAGGAACGCGGAGTGCGTGCCGGCGGCGACCGCGTACTGGTACGCCTCGCGCACCGCCTCCGGCAGCTTCGCCAGGCTGGCCGCGTCGAGCTGGGCGGAGCCGACCGAGCCGGCCGCCTCGGGGCCCAGGCGGTCGGTCATGGCGTCGGTGACCCGGCTGGTGAAGAGGGAGCCCATGAGGGCGACGCCGAACGAGCCGCCGAGGGTGCGGAAGAGGGTCGCCGTCGAGGAGGCGACGCCCATGTCCTTCATCTCGACGCTGTTCTGCGCCACCAGCATGGTGATCTGCATGAGGAAGCCGAGGCCGGCGCCGAGGATCGCCATGTACACGCCTGAGACGAGGCGGCCGGTGCCGGTGTCCATCTGCGCGAGCAGGTACAGCCCGGCGACCATGAGGGCGCCGCCGACGATCGGGAACACCTTGTACCTGCCGCTGTTGGTGGTGACGCGCCCCGCGATCAGCGAGACGGCCATCATCGACAGCAGCATGGGCAGGAGCAGCAGGCCGGAGTTGGTCGCGGAGGCGCCCTGCACGGACTGCTGGAAGAGCGGCAGGTACAGCACGGCGCCGAACATGGCGAAGCCGACGAGGAAGCCGATCACCGACATGAGGGTGAAGTTGCGGCTGCGGAAGATGTGCAGCGGCATGACGGGCTCGGCGGCCTTGGTCTCGGCGAAGAGGAACGCGGCCGTGGCGACCACGCCGACGATGATCAGGCCCAGGATCTCGGCCGAGCCCCAGGCGTACTCGGTGCCGCCCCAGGTGGTGACGAGGACGGTGGAGGTGATCGCGATGGTCAGCAGCGCCGCGCCCAGGTAGTCGATCTTGCCCTGTGCCTTCTTCTTCGGCAGGTGCAGGACGGCGGTCACCATGGCGAGCGCGACGGCGCCGAGCGGCAGGTTGATGTAGAAGGACCAGCGCCACCCCATGTGGTCGGTGATGGTACCGCCGACCAGCGGGCCGCCGATCATGGCGAGGGCCATCACGCCGGCCATCATGCCCTGGTACTTGCCGCGGTCGCGGGGCGGGATCAGGTCACCGATGATCGCCATGACGCCGACCATCAGGCCGCCGGCGCCCAGGCCCTGCACGGCGCGGAAGCCGATCAGCTGGCCCATGTCCTGGGCCATGCCGCTGAGCGCGGAGCCGATCAGGAAGATCACGATGGAGGCGAGGAAGGAGCCCTTGCGCCCGTACATGTCGCCGAGCTTGCCCCAGATGGGGGTGGAGGCGGCGGTGGCCAGCGTATAGGCGGTGACCACCCACGACAGGTGCTCCAGGCCGCCGAGCTCGCCGACGATCGTCGGCATCGCCGTACCGATGATCATGTTGTCGAGCATGGCCAGCAGCATGGCGATCATCAGCGCCATGAGGACGACCCGGACGCTGCGCGGCTTCACCTCCTCCGCCGCCGCCCCGGTCTTTGTGGCATTGTCGACCATGATCCGCTCCCCGTTGCACGCCGGTTGCCGGACGGCAGTCCCGCGGCCCGCTGCTGCGTGCGCACGGTGTACTTACTTGCCGACCGGCTAGTTCACTACACTGGGGAAGGTAAGCCCGTCACCAGCCGGGCGTCAAGCAAGCAGTGTGGGGAGAGGCATGTCCAGCAGCAGTCCGCAGGGGCGTCGAGGCAACACGCGCCAGCGCATCCAGGACGTCGCGCTGGAGCTCTTCGCCGAGCAGGGGTACGAGAAGACGTCGCTCCGGGAGATCGCGGAGCGGCTGGAGGTCACGAAGGCGGCGCTGTACTACCACTTCAAGACCAAGGAAGACATCATCATCAGCGTCTTCGACGACGTCACCCGCCCGATCGACGAGCTGATCGAGTGGGCGCAGCGGCAGCCGCGGACCCTGGAGACCAAGCGGGAGGTGCTGCGCCGCTACAGCGAGGCCATGGCGGCGGGCGCGCAGCTGTACCGCTTCATGCAGGAGAACCAGGCGACGATGCGGGAGCTGAGCATCGGCGAGACGGTCAAGCGCCGCCTGTTCACCCTGGTCGAACTGCTCCGCAACGACGACGGCCCGCTGACGGACCAGGTCCGCTGCGTCAGCGCCCTCTTCACCCTGCACGCCGGGATGATGTTCCTCCAGCACGTGGAGGGCGACCCGGAGGAGACCCGGGTGGCGGCCCTGGAGGTCGCGACGGACCTCATCACCCGGGCCCACCACGCGCCCTGACGGCCGTACGGTCGTCAGGGCGCCACGGGCACCGGGCAGGCTGCGGCGCCGGAAACGGGGCTGGTCGGAGCGGCCCCCGGGGCTCACTGCCCGCCACGAAGCACCTTCGGGCAACGGAGGTCCGGAAAACCGGTCCGACCTGCCGTACTACGGCGACGCCGGGAAGACTGCCGGACCGAAGCGGACCGGGGTGTGCCACGGCTGTGTGCCGACCACCCAGGCGACGTTCAGGAAGCCCTGCTTGTCGACGCCGAGCGCGGTCAGCAGATCGGGCGCCTGGTTCGCCATGGCGATGGGGGCACCCGGCGGGAAGACCGACGGCCCGAACCGCACCGGCGCATGCCACGGCTGCGTACCGGCCACCCACGCCACATTCAGGAAACCGTCCCTGTC
>NZ_BMTY01000013.1:0-21655 GCF_014649915.1 Streptomyces toxytricini
TGCGTTTCCGACTCTATCAGAGTCTTTCGCGCTTCGCTTTCCGGGGTTTTCGCTTTCGCGCTTTCCCTTTCCGGCGGTTCCGACTCTATCAGAAGTTTTCCACCGGATTTCCCGGCTTCGGATTCTGATGGGAGTCGAGTGCACTCCGGCAGAATTCACGATTCCTGTGGAGGCGAGAGAGATGTTAAACCGCTGCTGCCGAACTGTCCAGTTCGAGGCAACCGTTCGAATCTACCTCCCCGTGGCGACCGTGTCAACGGCCGTTCCGGGACGACGAGGAGACTAGCAGCTGACCGGTCCCCCATGCACATCAGACCGCCGTGGGCAGCGTCGCGGTGCGGTCCGCGGCCTCCACGTCGCCCACCTCGCCGGCCCTGGCCGCCCGGCCCCCGAGGATGTACACGTACGCCAGGAACACCGCCTCCGCCGCGACGCCGATCGTGATCCGCGCCCACGTGGGCAGGCCGGACGGGGTCACGAAGCCCTCGATCAGACCGGACACGAACAGGACCGCCGCCAACCCGATCGCCATGCCGAGCGCGGCCCGGCCCTGTTCGGCGAGGGCGGCCCGGCGGGTGCGCGGGCCCGGGTCGATCACCGTCCAGCCCAGGCGCAAGCCGGTGCCCGCGGCGACGAACACCGCCGTCAGTTCGAGCAGGCCGTGCGGCAGGATCAGCCCGAGGAAGACGTCGAGCCGGCCCGCGGACGCCATCAGGCCGAGCCCCACCCCCAGGTTCGCCATGTTGAGGAAGAGGATCCACAGCACCGGCAGCCCCAGGAACGCGCCGGCGACCAGGCAGACCGCCGCCGCCTGGGCGTTGTTCGTCCACACCTGCGCCGCGAACGACGCCGCCGGGTGGCTGGAGTAATACGTCTCGTACCCGCCGCCGGGCTCCGTCATCGCCCGCAGGTCCTCGGGCGCGGCTATGGACGCCTGCACCTCCGGGGTCACCGCGACCCACCAGCCGATCAGCACTCCGAGCAGGGTGGACAGCACCGCGGTCGGGATCCACCAGCGCCGGCTGAGGTAGACGGCGGCCGGGAAGGCGGAGGTGAAGAATCTGGCGGCGTCCCGCCAGCCCGCGCGCCGGGTCCCGGTGACGGTGGCGCGGGCCCGGGCTACGAGCTGGGTGAGCCGGCCCGTGAGCACGGCGTCGGGGGTGCCCGACTGGATCAGCGACAGGTGGGTGGACGCGCGCTGGTACAGGGCGACCAGTTCGTCCGCCTCCGCGCCGGTCAGCCTGCGGCCGCGGCCGAGCAGCTGTTCCAGGCGGTCCCACTCCGCGCGGTGGGCCGTGACGAAGACGTCGAGATCCATCCGGTTGCCGCTCCCCCTGCTCCGGCGTACTTCTTCCACGGCCAGCTTGGCAGACTGGTGGCCGGGGGCGGGTCCGGCCACGGGGAGAGGGTGCGCAGCGTGAGCGATCTGGTGACGGGGGACGCGGTCGTCCTGGGGCTGCGGCCCGCGCGGCTGCCGAGCCGGGGGCTCGCGTACTGCCTCGACATCGCCGTCTACCTGTCCGGCTACCTGGCCGTCGCGGTCGGGCTGGCCTTCGCGACGGCCTCCCTGGACGAGGCCGCGCAGGCCGCCGTCGCGGTGTCGAGTCTCGTGCTGGGGCTGTTCGGTGTGCCGATCGCGGTGGAGACGCTCAGCGGGGGCCGGTCGCTCGGCAAGCTGGCGTGCGGGCTGCGGGTGGTCCGGGACGACGGCGGGCCGATCCGGTTCCGGCACGCGCTGGTGCGCGGGGCGATGGGCGTCGTGGAGCTGCTGCTGACGTTCGGGGCGGTGGCGTGCACGGCCTCGCTGGTGTCGGAGCGGGGGCGGCGGATCGGGGACGTGTTCGCGGGGACCCTCGTCGTGCGGGAGCGGGTGCCGCGGCAGCAGGTGATGCCGGTTCCGCCTCCGCCGGCCTGGCTGGCGGGGCGGTTCTCGGGGCTGGACCTGTCGGCGGTGCCCGAGGGGCTGTGGCTGGCGGTGCGCCAGTACCTGACGCGGATGGGCCAGCTGGATCCCCAGGTCGGCGCGGCGATGGCGGCGCGGCTCGCGGACGACCTGGCGGCCCGCACGGGGGCGCCGGTGCCGGCGGGGGTTCCGGCGGCGGCGTTCCTGATGGCGGTCGTGCACGAACGGCAGTCGCGGGACGCCGCCCGGGCGTTCGGGCCCGCGGCCGGCGCGGTGCCGGGCGCCGGCCCAGGTGCGTACGCGCCCGCCCCGCCTCCCCCGGTGTACGGGACCCCCGGGATGTCCGGGACGCACGGGGCCGCTGTGGCCGGGCCCCCTGCCGCGGCCGCCCCGGCGCCCGCACCCGCACCCGCTCCGGCGCCGGCGCCGGCGCCGGCGCCGGAGCGGCGTACCGGCTTCGCCCCGCCCGCCTAGGGACTGTCCGAGGACCCGCCTAGGCTGCGGCCCATGTCAGTCAACATCGATCTCGCCTTCACCGTGACCGGGCTCGCGGACCGGCAGCAGGCCGAGGACGTCGTCCGGGCCGTGCAGGAGCTGCTGTACGACGAGTCGCTCGAGAACCAGGTCAGCCACGGCTGGTCCGTGGACGACGGCGGTGCGTTCTTCGTCTCCGGGGAGTCGGACCACCCGCTCGGCATCACCCGCTTCTACCTCTGGCAGCCGCACTTCGAGGGCCTCTTCGCGGCGACGGTCGCCGGTGTGGCCCCCACGGCCGCGCATGAGATCCGCTGGGGGTATCCGGACGAGGAGTACTGACCGGCGGGCCCCGCCGCGCGCCCTGGATCAGGCGGGGAACGCCGACGGCGGCGTCTCCAGGTGTTCCAGTTCGACGCCCGGGGCGGCCAGGACGACGTCGCCCGCGAGGTGCACGGAGTGGACCTCGCCGGTGTCCAGGGCGGTGACCCGGTATTCGTCGACGACGAGCGGCCCGCTGTCGGTGTCGTGGACGGTGCTGCCGGCGAGCTGCCAGGCCTGGTCGACCGTACGCGGCGCCAGGACGGGGTCGGTGAGCGCGACGAGCCGGACGCGGGTCGCGGCGGCCCCCGCGGCGGGGCGGAGCAGGCGTGCGGTGGCGACGAGGAAGGCCGGGGAGGTGCCGGTGAACGCGGCGGCGGGGGCGTTGCCCTCGGCGGCTTCGGCGCCGGCCGGGTCGGAGCGGACCCAGGTGACCCCGTCGACGGCGGCGCCCCGGACCTGCCAGCCGGCGAGGGCCAGTTCGACGCGGATGGGGCGGCCGAGTTCGTCGACGGCGAGGTCGACGGAGCCGCGGTGGCCGCCGTCCGGGCCGGTCAGCTGGGAGACGTAGCGCCAGCCGGAGGGGCCGGGGGCGCAGTGGAAGTGCTCCTCGCCGATCGGGGTGTGGTCGTGCGGGTCGTGGAGCGAGTAGCGGCCGCGGGGCATGGCGGGGGGTCCTTGCTGTGCGTGCGTACGGGGCAGGCCCCCGGCACGGGTGCCGGGGGCCTGGCTCGGTGCTGCCGGGGCAGCGGTGCTGCGGTTCCGCGCAGGTGCCTGCGGGCGCGCCGCCCGCAGGCCGGCGGATCAGTAGCGGTAGTGGTCCGGCTTGTACGGGCCCTCGACCTTGACGCCGATGTACGCGGCCTGCTCCGGGCGGAGCGTGGTCAGCTTGACGCCGAGCGCGTCGAGGTGGAGGCGGGCGACCTTCTCGTCCAGGTGCTTGGGCAGCGTGTAGACGTCGGTCGGGTACTCCTCCGGCTTCGTGAAGAGCTCGATCTGGGCCAGGGTCTGGTCCGCGAAGGAGTTCGACATGACGAAGGAGGGGTGGCCGGTCGCGTTGCCGAGGTTCAGCAGGCGGCCCTCGGACAGCACGATGAGGACCTTGCCGTCGGGGAACGTCCAGGTGTGGACCTGCGGCTTGACCTCGTCCTTGACGATGCCATCGATCTTCGCGAGGCCGGCCATGTCGATCTCGTTGTCGAAGTGGCCGATGTTGCCGACGATCGCCTGGTGCTTCATCTTGGCCATGTCCGAGGCCATGATGATGTCCTTGTTGCCGGTCGTCGTGATGAAAATGTCGGCGGTCTCGACGACCTCGTCCAGGGTGGTGACCTGGTAGCCGTCCATCGCGGCCTGGAGGGCGCAGATGGGGTCGATCTCGGTGACGATGACGCGGGCGCCCTGGCCGCGGAGGGACTCGGCGCAGCCCTTGCCGACGTCGCCGTAGCCGCACACGACGGCGGTCTTGCCGCCGATGAGGACGTCGGTGGCGCGGTTGATGCCGTCGATGAGGGAGTGGCGGCAGCCGTACTTGTTGTCGAACTTCGACTTGGTGACGGCGTCGTTCACGTTGATGGCGGGGAAGAGCAGGGTGCCTTCCTGCATCATCTCGTACAGGCGGTGGACGCCCGTGGTGGTCTCCTCGGTGACACCGCGGATGTCGGAGGCCAGCTGCGTCCACTTCTGCGGCGACTCGGCCAGGGTGCGGTTCAGCAGCGTGAGGATGTGGCCGTACTCCTCGGAGTCCGCGGTCGACGGGTCCGGGGCCGCGCCGGCCTTCTCGAACTCGACGCCCTTGTGGACGAGGAGGGTGGCGTCACCACCGTCGTCGAGGATCATGTTCGGGCCGCCGGTGGGGGTGTTCGGCCAGGTCAGCGCCTGCTCCGTGCACCACCAGTACTCCTCCAGCGTCTCGCCCTTCCAAGCGAAGACGGGGACGCCCTGCGGGTTCTCCGGGGTGCCGTTCGGGCCGACGGCGATGGCGGCGGCCGCGTGGTCCTGGGTGGAGAAGATGTTGCAGGAGGCCCAGCGGACCTCGGCGCCGAGCGCGACCAGGGTCTCGATCAGGACGGCGGTCTGCACGGTCATGTGCAGCGAGCCGGTGATGCGGGCGCCGGCCAGCGGCTGCGCCTGCGCGTACTCGCGGCGGATCGACATCAGACCCGGCATCTCGTGCTCCGCCAGGGTGATCTCCTTGCGGCCGAAGGCGGCAAGGGAAAGGTCTGCGACCTTGAAGTCCATGGGTGCTGCTCTCCTCATGGTTCGAGAGGTGGGTACGGCTGAGCCGCGCATCGCCGGAGGCGGTGCACCGGGCACTCAGTCCGTCGGGGGCCCTCTCTCCCCTCGGCCGGTCGCGGGACCGCCCGACCGCCATCAGCAGCGACGCCTGACACTGATGACGAATCTACACCGAGCAGCGGGGCGAGCCCCAGTGCACCCGGAAACCACGGTCGTGCGGGCCCGGGTGCGCGGGCCGTCCGCAGCCGGGTGCGCGCAGGCCCCCGCGGGGTGTCCGCGGGGGCCTGCGGGCGGTGCCGGGGCCGGTCAGCCGGCGGGCTTGGCGAGGGGGTCCGCGGCTGCTTCGGCGGCCTTGAAGATGTCCGGCTCCAGGTAGATCACGCGGGCGATCGGCACTGCCTCGCGGATGCGGGCCTCGGCGGCGTCGATCGCCTCGGCGACGCGGGCTGCGGTGTCGTCGTGCCGGACGGCGATCTTCGCGGCGACGAGGAGCTCCTCGGGGCCGAGGTGCAGGGTGCGCATGTGGATGAGGCGGGTGACGCTGTCGCCGTCGACGACGGCCGCCTTGATCTTCTCGATGTCGTCGAGGCCGGCGGCCTCGCCGAGGAGCAGCGACTTCGTCTCGGCGGCCAGGACGATCGCGATGAGGATCAGCAGGAGGCCGATCGCGAGGGTGCCGATGCCGTCCCAGACGCCGTTGCCCGTCAGGAGGGCGAGGCCGACGCCGATGAGGGCGAGGACGAGGCCGACGAGCGCGCCGAGGTCCTCCAGCAGGACGACGGGCAGTTCGGGCGCCTTGGCGCGCCTGACGAACTGGGTCCAGGTCAGGCCGCCGCGCAGCTCGTTCGACTCCTTGATCGCGGTGCGGAAGGAGAAGGTCTCGGCGATGATCGCGAAGACGAGGACGCCGACGGGCCAGTACCAGGCCTCGATCTCGTGCGGGTGCTTGATCTTCTCGTAGCCCTCGTAGATGGCGAACATGCCGCCGACGGTGAAGAGCACGATGGAGACGAGGAACGCGTAGATGTAGCGCTCCCGCCCGTACCCGAAGGGGTGTTCCGGGGTGGCCTCGCGCTTGGCCTTCTTGCCGCCGAGGAGCAGGAGCCCCTGGTTGCCGGAGTCGGCCAGCGAGTGGACGCTCTCCGCGAGCATCGACGACGAGCCACTGAAGACGAAGGCCACGAACTTGGCTGCGGCAATGGCGAGGTTGGCGGTGAGTGCCGCCACGATCGCCTTGGTTCCGCCCGACGCGCTCATGGGTGCTGATTGTCCCTTCCTCGGTACGGCGGCCCTGGCCGGGGCGCCGCGCTACGGCCGCACATTCTTGCAGCCGCCGGCGGCCGGCCCCGACGTCAGAGGACGACGGTGGCGCGGAAGACGGTGCCGGGGCCGGACAGTTCGACGGACTCGCCGGCCGGGACGAACACCGATTCGCCCGGGGCCAGGGCGAGTTCGCCGGCGGTGGGGCGGCCCGCGGTGCACAGCAGGATCTGCGGGGCGCCGGCCGGCAGGCGGTGGGGGGCGGCGCCGGGGGCGAGGGCGAGGCGGGAGAGGCGGAACTCGTCGATGGGGGTGTCGTACACCTCCTCGTCGCCGTCCTCGGGGCGCAGCAGCGCCGGGTCGCCGGGGTCGAACCGGACGATCCGCAGGAGTTCGGGCACGTCGACGTGTTTGGGGGTGAGTCCGGCGCGCAGGACGTTGTCGGAGTTGGCGAGGAGTTCGACGCCGAGGCCGTCGAGGTAGGCGTGCGGGACTCCGGCGCCGAGGAACATGGCCTCGCCGGGCTGGAGGCGCACGTGGTTGAGGAGCATGGCGGCGATGACGCCGGGGTCGCCGGGGAAGTGGTGGGCGAGGGTGGCGTACGGGGTGTAGGGGCCGCCGAGGCGTTCGGCGGCGGCCGCGGCCTCGGCGACCGTACGGGCCATCTCGGCGCGGTCCGCGGTCAGGACGGCGGTCAGCATCTCGCGCAGGGCCGCCTCCTCGGGGTGGGCGCCGAGCAGGTCGACGTACGGGGTGAGGGAGTCGACCTTCAGGCCGTCCAGCAGCGCGGCGGCCTCCCGCGGCGGGCGGAAGCCGCACAGCCCCTCGAAAGCGGTGATGGCGCAGACCATCTCCGGCTTGTGGTTGGGGTCCTTGTAGTTGCGGTGGGGGGCGTCGGCGGGGATTCCGCGCCGCTCCTCCTCCGCGTATCCGGCGCGGGCCTGCTCCAGGTCGGGGTGGACCTGGAGGGAGAGGGGCGCGCCGGCGGCGAGGATCTTGAAGAGAAAGGGCAGGCGGGGCCCGAACCTGGCGACGGCGGCGGCGCCGAGCTCCCGTTCGGGGTCGGCGGCGATGACCTCCGCGAGGGTGGTCTCGCCGGCGCCGCGGTCGAGGCGGGAGGGGGCGCCTGGGTGGGCGCCCATCCACAGTTCGGCTTGCGGTTCGCCGGTCGGCTCCACGCCGAGGAGCCCGGGGATCGCGGTGGGCGACCCCCAGGCGTAGGGGCGGATCGTGTTCGTCAGGCGGTCCATCTGCGTGCGTCTTCCCGGGAAGGACGGAGCCGGCGCGGTTGCGTGCTCACCCGTGTCCCCTGGTGGCCAGGGACAGGTAGGCGGTCGCGAAGTCCGTGACGGCGAGGAGTTCGGCGAGCTGCTCCAGTTCCCCGCCCTCCTCGGGTTCGAGTTCGCTGATGGCCGTGTCGTGGCTGAGGGCCAGTTCGCGCGCGGCCGGGGCGGCGGAGAGGCCGCCGGTGGGCCGGTCGCGCAGCAGGACGACGCGGGCGCGCAGGGCGCCGGGCTCCTCGACGCGGTCGCGGAAGAAGTCGTCGGGGTCCGCGCCGGCGGCGAACGCCCCGGCGAGCAGGACGCCGTGCGCGGGGAGGGCCTCGGGGAGGTCGGCGGCGAGTGCGGGGCGGCCGGCGAGTTCGGCGAGGGTCGCGGCGAAGCGGCGGCCGGCCGGGGCGGCGCCGGCGCCTTCGCTCCAGATGAGCGGGAGGGTGTCGGCGAGTTCGGCGGCGAGCGTCTTGGCCGGGTTGGAGTAGGTGGCGATGGCGGGGCCGCAGCGCTCAGCGGTGCGGTCGAGGCGGTCGGCGACGCGCTGGAGGGCTTCGGGAGGGGCGGTGACCAGGCCGACCTTGTCGAGGAGCAGCAGCATCGGGGTCAGCAGGGCCCACAGTGCGCCGGGTCCGGCGGAGGCGGCGGACTCGTCGTAGTCCTGGTACGGGGCGTTGGCCATCGGGACGAGGAGTCCGTGGGCGCCGGCGACGGCCTCGCCGAGGGGGGAGCGCTCGGGGGCGACGGCGACGACGGTGCAGCCGCGGCGGTAGGCCTGCTCGGCGAGGACGGCGAGGCCCGGTTCGGTGCCGTCGGTGGTGGCGAGGAGCAGCAGGTCGACGGGGCCGACCCAGCCGGGCAGGGCCCAGCGCAGGGCGCCGGCGGCGTGGGCGACGCCGGTGGGGTGCAGGCGGGTGACCGGGGCGGAGGGCGCGGCGAGGGCGCCGAGCAGGTCGGCGACGCCGGAGGCGGCGGTCCCGGGGCCGGCGATGAGGACGGCGCGGGGGCGGCCGTCGGGGCGGAGTTCGCCGAGGCCGGCCTCGGCGGAGTGCCGGGCGGCGGTGCGGACCCTGGCGCCGGCCTCGGCTGCACCGCGGAGCAGGCCGCGGCGGTCGGCGCGGGCGAGCTCCTCGGGTGCGTCGAGGAGCGTCTCGTCGAGCATGGCGGCCTCCGGCTGGGTCGAAAGGGCGGGCGACTCGGGTGCTCGGGCGCCCGGCGCTGCGACGGGCGCCCAGTGCGGCGTACGGCCTGCGGCGCGGTGCCTGCGGCGCGGTCTGCGGGCCTGGGGGCCGCGGGGCCGGCCGCCGCGGGCGGCGGGGCCGGGGGGCGGCGGAGGTCAGGCGGGGCGGCGGGCCTCGTCGACGAGGAGGACCGGGATGCCGTCGCGGACCGGGTAGGCGAGGCCGCAGTCCCGGCCGGTGCAGATCAGCTCGGGAGCCGTCTCGTCGGCCGACTTGTCCTCCAGGGGCGAGTGGCAGGCGGGGCAGGCGAGGATCTCCAGAAGGCCGGCTTCGAGCGGCATGGGGCGCTTCCCTTCGAACATGCGGATTGGGCGAGGTCAGCGTACCGCCGGGCCGCGTCTCGCGCGGCCCGGCGGTGGCCGGCGGGGTGGGGTGGGCGCCAGGTCGGCTCTTTCGGATCCTGCCGGTCACGCCCGTGTCGTCCGGTGCCGTGCATCGCAAGGCGGAGGGTCGTCCGCGTACCGGGGTACGCGGACGGCCCGACAACGCGGCGAGGCGCGGTGACGGACGACACGGGCCTGGGGGCACCTCCCAGCGGAGCTGGGGGAGCGAGATCCGAAAGAGACGGCCTAGGCGCGGACCAGGGCGAGGACCTCGTCGCGGATGCGGGCGAGGGTCTCGGGGTCGCGGGCCTCGACGTTGAGGCGGAGCAGCGGCTCGGTGTTGGAGGGGCGCAGGTTGAACCACCAGTCGGCGGCGGTGGCGGTCAGGCCGTCGAGCTCGTCGAGGGCGACGCCGTCGGCGCCGGCGTAGGCGGCCTTGACGGCGGCGAGGCGGCCGGCCTGGTCGGCGACGGTGGAGTTGATCTCCCCGGAGCCGGTGTAGCGGTCGTAGGAGGAGACGAGCTCGGAGAGCGGGCCCTCCTGGCCGCCGAGGGCGGCGAGGACGTGGAGCGCGGCGAGCATGCCGGTGTCGGCGTTCCAGAAGTCCTTGAAGTAGTAGTGCGCCGAGTGCTCGCCGCCGAAGATGGCGCCGGAGCGGGCCATCTCCTCCTTGATGAAGGAGTGGCCGACGCGGGTGCGCACGGGGGTGCCGCCGTTCTCGCGGACGACCTCGGGGACGGACCAGGAGGTGATCAGGTTGTGGATCACGGTGCCGGTGCCGCCGTTGCGGGCGAGTTCGCGGGCGGCGACGAGGGCGGTGACGGCGGAGGGCGAGACGCCCTCGCCGCGCTCGTCGACGACGAAGCAGCGGTCGGCGTCCCCGTCGAAGGCCAGCCCGAGGTCGGCGCCCTCGGCCTTCACGCGTTCCTGCAGGTCGACGATGTTCTTCGGGTCGAGGGGGTTGGCCTCGTGGTTCGGGAAGGTGCCGTCGAGCTCGAAGTACATCGGGACGAGCTCCAGCGGCAGCCCCTCGAAGACGGTCGGGACGGTGTGCCCGCCCATGCCGTTGCCGGCGTCGACGACGACCTTCAGGGGGCGGATGCCGGTGAGGTCCACCAGGGACTTCAGGTGCTCGGCGTAGCCGACGAGGGTGTCCTGGCCGGTGACGGTGCCGGGGGTGGTGCCCTCGGGCGCGGCCGGCAGGCCCTGCTCGGACCACTGCTCGACGAGCGCGCGGATGTCCGTGAGGCCGGTGTCCTGGCCGACGGGGGCGGCGCCGGCGCGGCACAGCTTGATGCCGTTGTAGCGGGCCGGGTTGTGGGAGGCGGTGAACATCGCGCCGGGCAGGTCGAGCTTGCCGGAGGCGTAGTACAGCTGGTCGGTGGAGCACAGGCCGATCAGTGTGACGTCGGTGCCGCGGGCGGCGGCGCCGCGCGCGAAGGCCGCCGACAGGCCGGGAGACGAGGGCCGCATGTCGTGGCCGACGACGATGGCGGTGGCACCGGTGACCTCGGTGAACGCGGCACCGAACAGCTCGGCCAGCGCCTCGTCCCACTCGTCCGGCACGACGCCCCGTACGTCGTACGCCTTGACGATGTTCGAAAGATCTGCGGCCACTGCCTGCCCCTCCTGGTACTCCTGTGCGGTGGGGCCAACCTACCGTGCGGTTCGGCCGGGCCCTCAGGGGTCCGGGCCGGTCAGGAGTCCGGGGACCGCAGCACCCGCAGGTGCCCGCGCCGCGTCTCGCCGGCCGAGCGGGAGCCGCTCTTGGCCGGTCCGCCGCCGCCTTCGGCCGCGCGGTCGTGCGGGCGGGCCGCCTCGCGCACGGCGTTGGCCAGGGCCTCCAGGTCGTCGCCGCTCGGGCGGGACGGCGCCGACCCGTCGGTCAGGCGCACGACGTCCCAGCCGCGGGGGGCGGTCAGGCGCTCGGAGTGCTCGGCGCACAGGTCGTAGCAGTGGGGTTCGGCGTATGTGGCGAGCGGGCCGAGAACTGCGGTCGAATCGGCGTAGACGTACGTCAGTGTCGCGACGGCAGGGCGGCCGCACGCGGTGCGAGAACAGCGACGTACAAGGCTCACGACGTTGGACGGTACCGCACTCTTGACCGGGCCGCGACGACTCTCCCGCAGGTCACTCCCCCGTGTCGTGCCGGGGGCGGGGCCCGGCGGGGTCGGAAACGCCCCGGTGGGGGGCCCTTTGCGGGCTACGCTCGGGGGGTGACCGACAGCCCTGTGCCATCCGACGAGCCCCGCCCCGCCGACCTGCCCGCCGAGCCGCGGCCGCGCCGCCGCGACCGGCACGGGCGGGGGATGCGCGGGCCGGTGGCCCCTCCGCAGGTGCCGCTGGCGGCCAGCCGGGCGGAGCTCTTCGGGGACCTGGTGCGCGAGTCCGTCGACCGGCTGGAGCGGCACTGGCCGCAGCTGGCGGACGTGGAGTTCGTCGTCGCGGACGTGCCCGGGCCGCCGGGCGGGCCCGAGACCGGCTGGAACGACGAGGCGGTGCCGCTCGGGGCGCTCGCGGAGTCGCCGGGTACGGGCCGGCCGCCGCGGATCATCGTCTTCCGGAGGCCGGTGGAGATCCGGTCGAAGACCCGCGACGAGCGGGCGCTGCTGGTGCACGAGGTCGTCGTGGAGCAGGTCGCGGAGCTGCTGGGGCTGACCCCGGAGACGGTGGACCCCCGCTACGGCCAGGACTGACCGCCGCGGGGCCCGCTCAGCGGGTCAGGACGGACAGGTCCTGGCGCGCCTGCGGCACCGCGACCGTGCCGCGGTCATCGGACAGCGCCTGGACCGTGAACATCGGGATGCCCTCGTGGGGCAGCGTCAGCGTGCGCGCCGCGTACACCGGGCCGCCGGAGAGCGTCTCCACGGTGAGGGCGTACGCGCCCTTCAGCCCGGCGGGCGCCGGGGCGGGCAGGGCCTGCGTGGTGCCCGCCCGGACGGTGACCTCCTGGACTGCCGGCTCGCCGCCCTCGGTCCCCGCCGACGCGGTGACCTTCACCTTCGCGTCGGCGCCCACCGCCGTCAGCGACAGCACGCCCGCCCCGTCCCCGGCCCGGTTGTCCGCGGCGGTCGCCCGGGCGCCCACCGGCGCGGCCGCCGGGACGAACGCCAGCTCCTGCTTGGCGCCGCTGCCGCGGACCACGCGCAGCGCCGCCACCACCGGTACGGGCCTGCCGTCCTCGGCGGGGGCCAGCAGCAGCGAGCCCGCCTCGCCGCGGGTGAGGTCCTTCAGGTCGGCGCTCGCGGTCATGCCGGCCTTGACGTGCAGCCGCTCGCTGCCGGCCGGGCTGATCGGGCCGTTCGGGCCGGCCAGCCGCAGCGCGAGGTCGGCGTCCTCCTCGCCGGGCGCGAACACGACGAGCTTCACGGAGGCGGCGTCCGCCGGGATCCCGGGCAGCACCAGCGACGCCGCCGGGTCGGCGGAGGCGGGCAGCCAGTCCGCGCCGACGCCCTCCTCCCCCGCCTGCACGGACGCGCCGACGCGGCCGGCGCGGGTCGTGACCCGGGCCGCGGCGTCCGCGAGCTGCGCGCCGGGGGCGAGGGTTGCCAGCGAGACCGCCTTGCTGGAGCGGGGGTCGATGCGGATGTTCTCGTTGGTGCCGGCGTCCGCCTTGACCGCGCCGTCGGGGCCGAACAGCTTGATGTCCACCACGGCCGCGGTGTCGTCCGGGTTGGTCAGGTGCACGTAGTCCTCGCGTCCCTTGGCCGTGCTCACCCCCGGGAACCAGAAGTCGGTGCCGGGCGCGGTGCACGCGGCGCCGAGCAGCCCGCGCGCCCGGCCGACGGACACCTTCGTCGTCTGCTGCGCCGCCCAGCCCGGGGCGAGGACGCCGTCGGCGGCGCCGGCCAGCGCCGGCGCCTCGGCTCCCGAGGCGCTCGCCCCGGCGGGCCTGCCGGGCTCCTTGAGCTCCAGGACCGGCTTGGCCTCCTTGGTGGCGCCGAGCAGGCGGGCGGTGCCCCGGCCCGAGGCGCCGGGCGCGGCGGGGGTGATCGCCGTGTACACGGTCTCCGCGATGTCGGAGGAGCTGGGCGCCGGGCACACCAGGACGGAGCGCTCCACCGGCATCCGCGCGGCCGAGGCCGCGGAGGCGCCGCCGGCGGGGGCGGCGGGCGCGAGGAGGTGGGCGGCGCCGGCGAGGGCGGCGAGGGCCGCGGCGGCGGCCGCCAGCGTCAGGGGGGCGCGCTGCTTCACTGCTGGTGGCTCCCGTCGGGGCGCGGGTGGTGCTGCCGGTCGTGGGGGTCGTACGGGTCGGCGTACGGCTGCTGGTCGTACGGGTGGGGCTGCTGCGGGTACGGGTGGCCGGCCTGGTCGGGGTAGGCGTATGCCTGGGGGTCGTACGGCTGCGCGGCGTAGGGGTCGTGGCCGGTCTGCTGCGCGGGCACCCACGGCTGGCCGGGCTCCGCGTACGCGTCGGGGTAGGCGGAGCCCGGTTCCGCGTACGCCTGGCCGGGGTAGGCCTGGTCCGGGTGGGTGCCCTGCTGGTACGGGTCGTAGGGCTGCGCCCCGTACTCCTGGTAGGCGTAGGCCTCCTCCCCGTACGCGGGCTGCGCGGGGATCCCGGCGTACGGGTCCGCGACGGCGCCCTCGGGCTCGGCCGCGGAAGGCTCCGGGGCGGCCGGCGCGTCGGCGCCGGCGCGGAGCCGGCGGGCGCGGCGGCCCTCGGGCGCCCCGGCGGGCACGGCCGGGTCGGGAGTGTCGGCGCCCTCGTCGGGGAGGTCGTCGTCGAGGCGGGCGCGGCGGCCGGGCAGGGCCATGACGAGGAGGACGAGGGCCAGCAGCGCCTGGGCCCCGTGCCAGGCGGTTCGGGGCAGGGCGTCCTCGTGGACGAGGTCGAGGCGGCCGCCGGCGGCGGGCAGTGCGAAGCCCTGCGCCCAGCCGTCGACGGTCTCGGCCTTCAGGGGGCTTCCGTCGAGGGAGGCCTTCCAGCCGGGGGCGGCCCGGTCGGCGATGCGCAGGACGCGGCCCTCCTCCCCGGCGGGGATCCGGGTGTGGATCTCGACGGGGCCGGAGGCGACGGGGACGGGCGCCTCGCCGGGCTTGGCGGGGACGATGACGGCGCGGGCGACCTGGCGGTCGACGCGCCACAGGGCGCTGCCGTCGAGCTGGCTCATGCGGCTGAGGCCGGGGGTGGCGTCGAGGACCTTCCGCATCTCCTGCGGGACGTCGTCGCGGAGGAGGACGTAGCGGACGGCGAAGTCGCCGAGCTGGTCGGTCTGGTCGGCGCCGGAGCCGGCGACGAGTCCGGCCACGGCCTTGTCGAGGCGGGTGCTGCCGCCGGCGGGGGCGGTCTCGGCGTCGCCGAGGACGGCGCCGGAGCCGCGGACGAGGCTGTAGGAGACCCGGGCGGGAGTGCCGCCGAGGACGAGGGTGCGGGCCCGGTCGCGGGTGCCGGCGTCCTCGGCGACGAACGCGGGCACCTGGACGGGATCGCGGCGCTCCAGCGGTCCGGCGGCTCCGCCGGCGGCCCAGGCGGCCGCGGCGAGGAGCGGTCCGGCGGCGGCGGCGAGGGCGACCAGTGCGGCGGCGGGCTGCCGCCACCCGAAGCTGCTGGCGGCGACGCGCTCGCGGGCCCCTTCGGCGCCGACTGCGGCGGCCGCGAGGACGCCGAGCCCGTACAGGAGGGTGGCGGGACCGGCCCAGCCGGTGCGGTTCAGGAGGACGGCGAGGGCGAGCCCGGCCAGGGCGGCGGCCCAGGCGGCGCGGACGGCGGTGCGCCGGTCGGCGCGGAGCAGGGCGGCGAGGGCTGCCAGGACGGCGCCGGCGAGGAGCAGACCGCCGCCGGCCTTGGGGCCTCCGGGGCTCGCGCCGAGCAGGCCGAGGGCGGTGGCGGCGCCTGCGGGGCCGGGCAGTCCGGCCTCGTCGAGGAGCCGGCCGGGGTCGGCGAGGAGGGTGAGCGACCAGGGGGCGAGGACGACGGCGGGCACGGCGAGGACGGCGAGCAGCCGCAGGGCGTACGCCTTCCACTCGGCGCGGCGCACGGCCACCGCGGCCAGGCCGAGGACGGCGGCGGGCAGCCACACGACGGGGGCGAAGGCGGCGGCCGCGGTCATCAGGAGGGCCAGCGTCCACACGGCGCGCCAGGGGCCGCGCTGCGCGGAGCCGGCCGGGGCGGTGAGGCCGAAGGCGGAGGCGGCGGAGCGGGCGAGGAGCGGGAGGAGGACGGCGAGGACGGCGGTGCCGAGGCGGCCCCCGGCGAGCGCTCCGGTGACGGCGGGGAGGAAGGCGTAGGCGGCGGCGGCCCAGGCGCGCAGCAGGCGGGAGGCGACGAGGGGCCGGGAGGCGGCGTAGGCGGTGAGTCCGGCGAGCGGGACGGACCCGGCGAGGAGGAGGGTCAGGGCGGCGTCGGAGGAGCCGAGGAGCAGGGTCGCGAGGGCGCCGAGGACGGCGAGGTAGGGGGGTGCGCCGGCGGTGGAGCCGGTGCCGGCGGGCTGCCAGTCCTCGGTGTAGCGGCGCCACAGGTCGAGCCCGCTGTCGGGGGCGGGCAGGAGGGCGCCGCCCATGAGGGAGCCGCTGCCGAGGAGGCCGCGGCAGGCGACGACGGAGACGGCGACGAGGAGGGCGAGGAGGAGCGGGGCGGGGTTGCGGGCGATCCGCCGGAGGCGGGCGAACCGCTCCGGCGCGAGGTCGCCGGCGCCGTCGGGGCCGGCGGTGCCGCCGTGGCGGCCGGCGGCGGGGCCGTCGGCGGCGCGGCCGTCGGTGAAGTGGGCGGCGAGCTGTTCCGCGCCGGCCCGCAGGGTCGCGCCCGGGGGCGGGAAGAGGAGCCGGAGCTCCTGGGCGGGGACGACGGGGCGGCCGCGGCTGCGGCGGGCGGCGAGGATGCGGCCGGGGCGCAGGAGGGTGGCGAGGAGGCCGGTGAGTTCGTCGACGGCCTGGCCGGGTGCCTTGCCGACGAGGTAGCCGAGGGTGCGCAGCACGGTGCCGGCGATCAGCCGGAGCAGGACGTACGGCAGGGCGCGGCCGGAGCAGTTGGCGAGGAGGGTGTGGACGGCGCCCGCCTTGTCGACGCGGTGGGGTCCGAGCGCGGTGCGGCCGGCGCAGTCGACGGTGCGGCGTTCGCGGGAGGCGGCCTCGGCGTGGCGCAGGACGGCGTCGGGGGCGACGAGGACGCCGTGGCCGGCGCTGTGGGCGCGCCAGCACAGGTCGACGTCGTCGCGCATGAGGGGCAGGCGGCGGTCGAAGCCGCCGAGGTCGTCGTAGACGTCGCGGCGTACGAGCATGCCGGCGGTGGAGACGGAGAGGACGGAGCGGACCTGGTCGTGCTGGCCCTGGTCCTGTTCGCGGCGGTCGAGGCCGGTCCAGCGGCGGCCGCTGCGGGCGATGGTGACGCCGGCTTCGAGGAGCTGCCGGTTGTCGTACCAGCCGCGGAGCTTGGGGCCGATGACGGCGGCGTCGGGGTTCTCGTCGGCGACGCGGAGGAGTTCGGTGAGGGCGTCGGGCTCGGGGGCGCTGTCGTCGTGGAGCAGCCAGAGCCAGTGGACGGGCTCGCCGTGCGGGAGTTCGGGGAGGTCGTAGGCGTCGTCGCGCCAGGTGCGGCTGACGGGGTCCCAGCCGCTGGGGCGCCTGAGGTAGGGGAGGTCGTCGAGGGAGGGGGTGCCGGCGCTGCGGGCCGCTTCCTCCACGGCGGCGCCGAATCCGGTGCGGCGGGCGAGGTGGAGGACGCGGTCGTCGCCGAGGGCGTCGGCGAGGAGGCGGGCGGAGTCGTCGGAGCTTCCGGTGTCGGCGGCGATGTGGTTCTGCGCGGGGCGTTCCTGGCCGAGGAGGCCGGCGAGGGTCCGGGGCAGCCAGCGGGCGCCGTCATGGGCGACGAGGACCGCGGTGACGACGTGCCGGGGGAACTGGGGGGTGGCGGCAGCCTGGTAGGAGGCCGTCGACTGGCTGTGCAGGGACATCGCTCTACTGGCCCTCCGGCCTGGGTGTCCCGCCGGGCTCGGCCGGAGGGAGGTCCGCGGGCGCGCGCCCTCGGAGGCTGCTGGACAGCGCCCCACACTAACGGCTCGGAACACAGCGGTCCGCCTCCTGCGGGGAAGTTGCAGGAGGCGGACCGGTGGTGTGCTTGCAGGGTGGGACCGTCACCCGATGTGACGCCGGGCCGGGGTCCGGACGGGGTCGGGGCGGGGGCCCGGGGCCGCTGCGGCGGGGTCAGACGGCGGCCTTCTTCAGGCGGCGGCGCTCCCGCTCGGAGAGGCCGCCCCAGATGCCGAAGCGCTCGTCGTTGGCGAGGGCGTATTCGAGGCACTCGGACCGGACTTCGCAGGCCAGGCAGACCTTCTTGGCCTCTCGGGTGGAGCCGCCCTTCTCGGGGAAGAAGGACTCGGGGTCGGTCTGGGCGCACAGTGCGCGCTCCTGCCATCCGAGCTCTTCGTCCGCTTCCTCGACCAGCAGTTCCTGAAACAGCTCGGTCATGTGCGCCCCTCGCTCTGTCTGTGCATCCCCGTGGCCGTCGTCACTCATTGCTACGTAACGACACGAGTGAAATTACAAGTGTGGGGCTCCAGCGCAGTCAAGCCGGGGTCTGCTATTGGGGCCCTTATTCACTCTGCGGAACCAAGGCTATGCAGAAAGTGTTGATATCGCCAAAAATCGTGACAGTTGCCACGAGTGCCACTCCACCCACACCCACCCGTGACATACGCGGACCCCCGGGCGACGGTTGCGATCCGGCCACAGAAGCGGCGCAGATCACATTCCGATCACGAGTTGGCCACATAAGTTTGAGCCGGCGCGAGACGGTATCTCGGCACGCGGTGTGCCCCGCATTCGCCTGCACAAACCTTTCTCCGCTCCGGTTAACCGGATCAGTTGAAACTTTTCGACCAAAACGGGCATTGAGTTGACAGTCCGGCCCGGCAGCCGGTCTCCTTGTCCCCATGTCAGTGACCGCAGCCGCCTTCCGGACCCCCGTTCGTGGGTTCCTGCGCGCTGCCCAGGTTCGCTGTTGCTGTTGCGGCTGTTGATGCCCCAGGAGCCCCTGCTCCCCCCGGCCCCCGCCACAGCGACCACCCCACTGACACCCGTCTAGGACCCCCGTGATGCGCGACTCCGCCGCCGCCCCCGCCGTGATCGAGAGCGACCTCCAGATCGCCGGCGACATCCTCTCCGTACCGCACCTGCTCCAGCCGGCCCGCGAACACCCCGCCACCGTCGCCGAGTTCGCCGGACTGGCCCGCTCCATCGCCGCGGACCGCGCGAGCTGGGAGCACCTGGTCCGCTACGACGCCACGACCCGCTGGTACCACCGCCTGCGCTCCGTCGCCCCCTCCCCCGGCTCCCCGACCGGATACGAGGTGTGGCTGCTCAGCTGGGTTCCGGGCCAGGGCAGCGGCTTCCACGACCACGGCCCCTCCTCCGGCGTCTGGACGGTCCTGGAGGGCGAGCTCACCGAGCGCAACACCCGCGGCACCCTCACCCTCGGTGCGGGCGCCCAGCGCGTCTTCGCCCCGGGCTACGCGCACGAGGTCGTCAACGACACCCTCGAAGGCGCGGTCAGCCTGCACGTCTACTTCCCGGGCCTCCAGGCCATGCCGATGCACAACTGCCACCCGGCCCACCCGGAGGCCGTCCGCGTCTGACGCCTGTCAGACTTCGCTGCATGCGCATTGTTGTTCTGGCCGGCGGCATCGGCGGCGCCCGCTTCCTCCGCGGGCTGAAGTCCGCGGCCCCCGCGGCGGAGATCACGGTCATCGGCAACACCGGTGACGACATCCACCTGTTCGGGCTCAAGGTGTGCCCCGACCTCGACACCGTGATGTACACCCTCGGCGGCGGCATCAACGAGGACCAGGGCTGGGGCCGCGCCGGGGAGTCGTTCACCGTCAAGGAGGAACTCGCGGCGTACGGCGTGGGCCCGACCTGGTTCGGGCTCGGCGACCGCGACTTCGCCACGCACATCGTCCGCACGCAGATGCTCGCCGCCGGCTACCCGCTCAGCGCGGTCACCGAGGCGCTCTGCGACCGCTGGCAGCCGGGGGTCCGCCTCCTGCCCATGTCGGACGACCGCGTCGAGACCCACATCGCCGTCACCGAGAACGGCGAACGCCGCGTCGTCCACTTCCAGGAGTACTGGGTGCGCCTGCGGGCATCTTTGGACGCCGAAGCCGTCGTCCCCGTCGGCGCCGACCAGGCCAAGCCCGCCCCCGGCGTCCTCGAAGCCCTGGCCGCTGCAGACGTGATCCTCCTCCCGCCTTCCAACCCGGTCGTCTCGATCGGCACGATCCTCGCCGTCCCCGGCATCCGCGAAGCCGTGGCCGGTGCAGCCGCCCCGGTCGTCGGGCTCTCCCCGATCGTCGGCGGCGCCCCGGTCCGCGGCATGGCCGACAAGGTCCTCGCCGCCGTCGGCGTGGAGTCCACCGCCGCGGCCGTCGCCCGCCACTACGGCGCGGACCTCCTCGACGGCTGGCTCGTCGACACCGCCGACGCCGACGCCGTCGCCGAGGTCGAGGCGGGCGGGATCGCCTGCCGCGCCGTCCCGCTGATGATGACCGGCACCGAAGCCACGGCCGCGATGGCCCGCGAGGCCCTGTCCCTGGCCGAGGCCGCCCGGTGACCGCGTACGAGGTGCGCGCCGTCCCCGGCATCCCGGAGGTCGGCCCGGGCGACGACCTGGCCCGGCTGATCGCCGAGAGCGCCCCGGACCTCGAAAACGGGGACATCCTCCTCGTCACCTCGAAGATCGTCTCGAAATCCGAGGGCCGCATCGTCGAGGCGGCGTCCCGCGAGGAGGCGATCGACGCCGAGACCGTCCGCGTGGTCGCCCGCCGCGGCGCCCTGCGCATCGTGGAGAACCGTCAGGGCCTGGTCATGGCGGCGGCCGGCGTGGACGCCTCCAACACCGCCCCCGACACGGTCCTCCTCCTCCCCGAGGACCCGGACGCCTCGGCCGCCGCGATCCGCACGGGCCTGGCCCGCCTGCTCTCCGTCGACGTCGGCGTCGTGATCACCGACACCTCGGGCCGCCCGTGGCGCACCGGCCTGACGGACATCGCCATCGGCTCCGCCGGGGTACGCGTCCTGCACGACCTCCGCGGCAGCACGGACACCCACGGCAACCCGCTCACGGCGACGGTCGTCGCCACGGCCGACGAGCTGGCCTCGGCCGGCGACCTGGTCAAGGGCAAGGCCGCCAACCGGCCCGTCGCCGTGGTCCGCGGCCTGTCCCACCTGGTCGGCGGCGACGCCACGGCCGCCCGGCTGGTCCGCCCCGCCGAGGACGACATGTTCCGCCTGGGCACCTCCGAGGCCGTACGGCAGGCCGTGACCCAGCGCCGCACGGTCCGCGCCTTCACGGACGACCCGGTGGATCCGGCCGCGGTCCGCCGCGCCGTCGCCGCCGCGCTCACCGCCCCGGCACCGCACCACACCATGCCGTGGCGGTTCGTCCTCCTCGAATCGCGGACGGCCCGCCTGGAGCTGCTGGACGCGATGCGCGAGGCGTGGATCGCGGACCTGCGCCGCGACGGCAAGTCGGAGGAGTCCATCGCCAAGCGCGTCCGCCGGGGCGACGTCCTGCGCAACGCCCCGTACCTGGTCGTCCCCTGCATGGTCACCGACGGCGCGCACGACTACGGCCACGCCCGCCGTGACGCGGCCGAGCGGGAGATGTTCGTCGTCGCCACGGGCGCGGGCGTGCAGAACTTCCTGGTCGCCCTCGCGGCCGAGCGCCTGGGCTCGGCGTGGGTGTCCTCGACGATGTTCTGCCGCGACGTGGTCCGCAAGGTCCTGGCCCTCCCGGACTCCTGGGACCCGATGGGCGCGGTGGCGATCGGCCGCCCCGCCGAACCCGCGCGCCCGCGGCCCACCCGCACCCCGGACGACTTCATCGAGGTCCGCTAGATCAGCGAGATGTCGCTCCGGTACATCCGCGGCGCCCGCCGCGGCGGGGTCCGCCCGGCGAGCAGTACGAGCCGGGCGGCCCGGTGCCGCTGCCCCGCATAGGGGGCGAGCAGCTCCAGCATCACCGCGTCGTCGGCGTCCCGGTTCCCGGCGAGCGCGTACCCGATGATCCCGGGCAGGTGGAGGTCACCGGTGGTCACCGCATCGGGGTCGCCGTTGCTCCTCTGCAGGGTCTCGGCGGAGGTCCACGGCCCGATGCCCGGTACGGCCTCCAGCCGCGCGGCCGCCTCGCCGGGCGGCATGGCAGCCGCCTGCTCCAGCCGGGCCGCGACCCGGGCGGCCCGCACGATCGTCGCCGACCGCTTCCCGTCGACCCCGGCCCGGTGCCATTCCCACGACGGCAGCATCGCCCACGTCCGGGCGTCCGGCACGACGCACAACCCGGCATCGGGGCCGGGTGCGGCCTCTCCGTGCGCCCGTACGAGCCGCCGCCAGGACCGGTAGGCCTCGTCGGCGGTGACCTTCTGCTCCAGCACCGTCGGCACGAGCACCTCCAGCACCAGCCCCGTACGGGTCAGCCGCAGCCCGGGCCGCCGCCGATGGCTCTCGTGCACCAGGCGGTGCCGCGGTACGAACGCACCCGGATCGTCCCCGGCACCCAGCAGCGCGGGAAGCGCATCGAGCACCCACGCGGCCCCGGCCCCCCACGCCTCGCCCTTCACGCGCCCGGCACTGCGGTCGGCGGACACCCGCAGCGTGGCGGGCCCCTGCGGGGTCCGCGTCGTACGCCAC
>NZ_BMTY01000013.1:21678-86332 GCF_014649915.1 Streptomyces toxytricini
ACGGACCCGTCCTCGCCGACCCGGAAGGTCGGATCGCCCGGCCCCCGGCGCAGCGGCCCGAGCGTCAGACCCAGATCGATCGGCCCGCCGGGATCCCAGAGGCGGCTCAGCGCCGCGCCCGCGCCCGCCGCCGGCCGCGCAGCGGGTACGCGGGTCCGGCCGCCGCGCACGGCGGCGCGGGTCAGGGGATCGAATCGGCCGGCCATGCCACGAGCGTAGCCGCATCCCGACCGGCCGGAGCGGGAGGGCGGGGGCGCCGACGCCCCGGGCGCCCGGGCCCCCGGCGGCCCCGACCCGCGGGACCGGCCCCTCACCTCCCCTGGAGCTTCGCCGATGCCGTCCGGGTGGTGGGCAGCTGCCCGTACAGCAGCTTGCCGGGGCACTCGGTCGCGAATCCGTCGCGGTGCCCGGAGATCACCTTCATCTTCACGCTGCTGCCCTTGGGGTAGCGGTTGCCGCCTCCGGATTTCAGCGTGGCCGTCGACCGCGGGTCCCGGTTGAACAGGCCCAGCTTCCAGGCCGTGAGCGCCGCGACGGACTTCACCGCGGACGCCGGCGGGTTCGTCCCCGTGAAGGTGCCGATGACCGCGATGCCCATGCTGTCGGTGTTGAAGCCCATGGTGTGCGCGCCGAGCACCGCCCGGGCGACGCCGCCCGCACGGCCCTCGTAGACGGTGCCGCACTTGTCGACGAGGAAGTTGTAGCCGATGTCCCGCCATCCGCTGCTGACGACGTGGTAGCGGTACATGCTGCGGATGACGGCCGGCGCGTCCTTGCAGGCGTAGTTGTTCCCGGAGGCAGTGTGGTGGACGAAGGCGGCCTTGACGGTGCTCGTGTAGACGAAGGCCTTCTCCCTCAGCTTCTCGTCGGCCCCCCATCCCAGCCTGGTGACGATCCTCGGGCGCGGTCCGATGTAGGGCGCGGCCGCGGCGCCGGGCCGGGCCTCGCCGGTCAGGACGGCGTCAGCGGTCGAGTCGGCCTTGTCGAGGGCGCCGATCTCGGCGGCGCCCAGGGGCGCCAGCGGGACGTTCACGGAGGAGGCCTCCGCCGTCTCCATGGTCATGCCGGGCAGCAGTACGGGCCCCTTGTCGTCGTCGCCGGGCAGCCCGCCCGTGCCCGCGCCGTTCTTCCCGTCGGCGGCGCCCGCGGGCGGCGCTCCGGGGTCGACCAGCTCGATCCGCAGGCCGGACGGGAGCCGCGCGGGGAGCGCGCGCGCAGTGGGGCGTTCCGCCTCGACGCGCACTTCGATGGCATCCGACTCCCCCACCCACAGCGGGGCGGTGGCGCCGCGGGCGGGGCCGGTGCCGCGTTCGGCGGTGTCGGGGTCGGGGGCGTGCTCGCCGTTGTGGGTCTCGACGTCCTGCCAGTCGGACCAGAGCGCGGTGCCGACGGACCGGGTACGGACCTGGACGCGGCCGTGGAGCTCGGCGTCTGCGTCGTCCCAGACGACACCGACGAGCGAGAACCGCTCGACCTCCCGCGCGGCGAGGCCCCTCGTCTCGGGCAGGCCGGCGGCGGGGGGCACGGCCGACCGGTCGGAGGACGCCCCCAGGGGGACGAGGGGCAGCGACCGGGTGGAACCGGCGGGGGTTGCGGCGGAAGCCGGCCCGAGGCCGGAGGCGGCGGCACCGGAAGCGGCGCCCGGACCGAGGACGGCGGCACCCGCACCGGAGGCGGCGGCAGCCGGCCCGGACAGGGCGAGCGGCAGGGCAAGTGTGGCGGCGGCGGCCGCGACACCGACCGCTGAAGACAGGAATCCACGCATGCAAGCGATGCTGGGCACTCTCCCCGCGGCCCGCCATCGGAGAACTGACGGACCGTCTGCTGACGCGCCCGGCCCGCTCCCCCGTACGGATGAGCCGCGCGCCGCCGTCCGGGGGAGCGCCCCGCGTACGCTGGGCCGGGTGAACGCCACTGACCGCACCCCTGCCGACCTGCTGCGATCCGCGCTCGCCGCCGATCCGGGCCGCCCTCTCGTCACCTTCTACGACGACGCCACGGGCGAGCGCGTCGAATTGTCCGTCGCCACCTTCGCCAATTGGGTGGCCAAGACCGCCAACCTCCTCCAGGGCGACCTGGCCGCCGGCCCCGGCGACCGGCTCGCCCTCCTGCTCCCCGCGCACTGGCAGAGCGCCGTCTGGCTGCTCGCCTGCGCCTCGGTCGGCGTCGTCGCCGAGGTCGGCGGGGACCCGGCCGGCGCGGACGTGGTCGTCAGCGGCCCGGACACCCTGGAGGCGGCCTCGGCGTGCCCGGGCGAGCGCGTCGCGCTCGCGCTGCGGCCGCTGGGCGGCCGGTTCCCGCAGCCGCCGGCCGGGTTCGCGGACTACGCGGTGGAGGTCCCCTCCCAGGGCGACCGCTTCGCCCCGTTCGCCCCCGTCGACCCGGACGCCCCGGGCCTGTCGGTCGGCGGCGAGGAGCTCAGCCATGCCGAGGTCGTCGAGCGGGCCCGGGCGGACGCGGCCGAGCTGGGCCTGGGCCCGGGGTCCCGGCTGCTGTCCGGGCGCGGCTACGACACCTGGCAGGGCCTCTCGGCCGGACTGTACGCGGCGCTGGCCGCGGGCGGGTCGGTGGTGCTGTGCCGGCACCTGGACCGGCTGGGCGCGGAGGGCCTGGCGAAGCGCGCGGAAGCGGAGCGGGTGACGCACACGTCGGCGTAGGAGCCGGCACACCCCGCCACCCGTCCCCTTTTTCACCCGTTCAGCCCTAGACAGCCCCCCGCCCCCGGGCCGCCCCGCACGCCCGGAGGCAGGATCGGTCCAGGCCGCACGCGTACGGCGACCTGGACCGCATACCGGACCGGCGAGGGGACGGAACGCGAGTGACATCCAGCGCAGGCATACCCGGCAGGCAGCCGGAAGCGGCGGGAGGCTCCCCGGAGTCCCCGCGCCGCCGCCGGCGCCGCCTGCTGCGCTGGATCGGGCTGGGCCTGGCCCTGCTGGTACTGCTCGGGGCGGGCGCGGGCTGGTGGGTGTACCGCAAGCTCGACGCGAACATCACCGCGGACACGTCCGCGGCGGCCGAGCTGGAGCGCTACGAGCGGGAGCGCCCGGCGCCAGGCACGAGCGGCTCCCGCAACATCCTGCTGATCGGCTCGGACTCGCGCGCGGGCAGCGGCAACGCCTCGTACGGCAGGGACAAGGGCACGCAGCGCTCCGACACCGTCATCCTCCTGCACCTGCCCGCCGACCGCCGGAGCGCGACGGCGGTCTCGATCCCCCGCGACCTGATGGTGGACATCCCGAGCTGTCTGGGGCCGGGCGGGAGCCGGAGCGCGGAGCAGTTCGCGCAGTTCAACTGGGCCTTCCAGCGGGGCGGGGCCGCCTGCACGATCCGTACGGCGGAGAAGCTGACCGGGATCCGGATCGACCACCACATGGTGGTGGACTTCGACGGGTTCAAGCGGATGGTCGACGCGATCGGCGGCGTGGAGGTGTGCCTGAAGCAGCCGGTGAACGACCCCGGGGCACACCTGAGGCTTCCGGCGGGCCGGCAGGTCCTGCGCGGCGAGAAGGCGCTGGGCTTCGTCCGCGCCCGGTACAGCCTGGGCGACGGCAGCGACACGGAGCGGATGGAGCGTCAGCAGCACTTCCTGGCCTCGATGGTCGACAAGGTGCAGAGCAACGGGGTGCTGCTCAACCCGCGGAGGCTGTACCCGCTGCTGGACGCGGCGACGTCCTCGGTCACCACCGACCCGGGGCTGGCGTCGCTGCGCGGGCTGTACGAACTGGCGCGCGCGCTGCGGAGCGTGCCGACCGACCAGGTGAACTTCCTGACGGTGCCGCGCCGCCCGTACGCCGCGAACCCCAACCGGGACGAACTGGTACAGCCCGACGCGGCCCGGCTCTTCCAGCGGCTGCGCACGGACCAGCCGCTCGCGGTGGCGCCGTCGACGGGGCCGCACGAGCGCGGCACCGGCAGCACGACCCGGCCGCCCACCGGCATGCCCAGCACTGCGCCGCACACCACACCCACCCCGGGAACCGACACCCGCGCGACGCCCGTCCCCACGTTCACGGGCACCACCGCCGGGATGACCGACTGCCGGTAAAGCAATCCCAAAAGCCGGTGTCCGAACCGAAAGGCATGCGCGCTTTGCCCCGTTTTCGGGTGAGTGGAATTTGTCACCACCATGGTTTGGAGCGGACCGGGGCGGATAAGGTGAGCGATCCGGTGCCCTGGCCAGCGAAGAGGCCGTGCACCAGCAGCCGGATCGTTGACCGGGCGCCTTGGGGGAGGCGTGTCGCGAGGCACCGACGGAGGATTCAAGCAACCGTGGATGCGCAGAGCCGTGGGCGGGCGGACGAGATCGACCCCGCCGACCAGTGGGTGCTCAACCCCCGCACCGGCAACTACGAACTGCGACTGGACCGCTCCGGTCCGCAAGGTCCGTCGCCGGCGGTGACCCCGCCGCGCAGACCGTCGCGGTCCCGCTCGGAGGCGGCTCCACCCGCCCAGCCCACCGGGAACACGTCCCGGGCGGCCGGGACGGGCTCCAAGTCGGCCGGAACCCCCGCGAAGACGCCCGGCGGCGGGGGCCCCTCGAAGACGCCCGGCTCCGGCTCCCCAACGCCCGCGGTGCCCGGTCCGCGCCGCGGCGAGGCCCCGCCGGGCCGGCGCGGCGGCCGCCCCCGCAAGGGCGGTTCCGCTCCGCGCCGCAAGCGCGCCCTGGTGGTGACGGGCGGCACCCTGGCGTTCCTGCTGGTGGGCGGCTCGCTGGGCGCGTACCTCTACTACAACCACCTCAACGGCAACCTGAAGGTCACCGACGTCGGCGACGCGGGCACGGGCGGCTTCAAGAAGGACCAGCCGATCAACATCCTCGTGATCGGCACCGACAAGCGCTCCGGCTCCGGCAACGAGGGGTACGGCGACGCGGGCAGCCCCGGGCACGCGGACACGACGATCCTGTTCCACGTCTCGAAGGACCGCACCAACGCCACCGCGCTGTCGATCCCGCGCGACCTGATCACGAACATCCCCGCCTGCCCGACGAAGCAGCCGGACGGCACGACGAAGACGATCCCCGGCCGCAAGGGGGACCGTTTCAACACGAGCCTCGGCCAGGAGGGCCGCGACCCGGGCTGCACGATGCGCACGGTCAAGGAGCTCACCGGGATCACCGTCGACCACTTCATGATGGTCGACTTCAACGCGGTGAAGGTGCTCAGCACCGCGGTCGGCGGTGTGCCCGTCTGCCTGGACAAGGCCGTCGACGACGAGGACTCGAAGCTGAAGCTCGGCCCCGGCGAGCACCGCCTGCAGGGCGAGGAGGCGCTGGCGTTCGTCCGCACCCGGCACGCCTTCGGCAACGAGAGCGACCTGGACCGCATCAAGACGCAGCAGCAGTTCCTGAGTTCGATGATGCGCGAGATGAAGTCCAAGGAGACGCTGACCAGTCCGAAGAAGTTCTTCTCCCTCGCCGAGGCGGCCACGAAGTCGCTGACGGTGGACTCGGGCATCGGGTCGATCGAGAAACTCACCAACCTCGCGGGTGAGTTGAAGGACATGAACCTCAAGAACGTCACCTTCACCACCCTGCCGGTGCGCGACAACCCGGCGGAGAAGGTCAAGGCGACGGTCGTCGTCGACCACGCCCAGGCCGATCCGCTGCTGGAGATGATCCGGGGGGACGTGTCCCTCACCGAGGTCGAGGCGAAGGAGCAGGCGGCGAAGGACGCCGCCGACGCCGAGGCGAAGGCCAAGCAGGACGCGCTGCTCCAGGGCCCGCGCGCGCAGGCGAAGGACGTACGGGTGGACGTCCTCAACGGGGGCGGCCCGGCGGGCTCCGCCTCGGCCACGATCGGCTGGCTGCAGAACACCAAGGGCGTCTCCCGGTCCAGCAACCTGGGCAACGCGCCGGCCAAGCTGGACGCCACCCTGCTGGAGTACGCCCCGAACCAGGCCGACCAGGCCCGCGCCCTCGCGGACATGATGGGGCTGCCCGCCTCGGCGCTGAAGATGGGCACGGCCGACGCGGCGCCCAGGACCGCGATGAAGCTGACGCTCGGCGCGGACTTCAAGGGGGCGGGGGTCTCCATGACGGCCCCGCAGAAGGCGCCGGAGAACATCCAGCGCGTCGAGGCGGACAAGGCGATCTGCGCCAAGTAGCCGTACGGGCCGGCCGGCCGCTCCCCCGACGAGCGGCCGGCCGGCACCCGACCTGCGCCGGTCCGGCGGGCGCACCATGACGACATGACGTGATCTCTAGGGGGGACGTGTGAGGAGCAACAGCGTGCGCGGGGAGGGGGCGCCCGCCCGGCCGGACGGCGACACGGCCGACGGCGGACCAGCGGCCCGCGGCGGCGTCCCCGCAGCGCGCCCGGGCGCGGGCTCCGCGGCAGGGGCCGCGGCCGCTTCCGGGACGGGCTCCGCCCCCCGGCGCGGCAAGCGCCGGATACTCCGCTGGACGGCCTCGGTGCTGGCCTTCCTCATACTCGCGACGGCGGCGGCCGGGTACCTCTACTACCGCCACCTCAACGGCAGCATCCAGACGGACGCGCTCAACCTGGGCGAGAACAAGCTGGGCGGCTCCAAGCCCAACGCCTTCGGGCAGACCCCGCTGAACATCCTCCTGATCGGCTCCGACGCCCGCGACGGCGAGGAGAACAAGGCCCTCGGCGGCGCGAAGGACACCTTCGACGGGCCGCCGCTGGCGGACGTGCAGATGCTGCTGCACCTGTCGGCGGACCGCAGCAACATGTCGGTGGTGTCGATGCCGCGCGACACGATGCTGAAGATGCCCAAGTGCACCGAGCCGAACGGCAAGGTGCACCAGGCGAGCCGTGGCCTCGTCCAGACCAACGAGTCCCTCAGCCGCGGCGGCCCGGGCTGCACGGTCGCCGCCTGGCAGGACCTGACCCGGATCCCGATCGACCACTTCATGATGATCGACTTCAAGGGCGTGGTGACGATGGCGGACGCCATCGGCGGCGTCCCGGTCTGCGTCCAGGAGAACGTCCACTCCCTCACCCGCGACGGCAAGGGATCCGGCCTGAAGCTCCCCAAGGGCGAGAACACCATCCAGGGCGAGGTGGCCCTGCAGTGGCTGCGCACCCGCTACGGCTTCGAGGACGGCAGCGACATAGGCCGCGCCCACGCCCAGCACATGTACATGAACTCGCTGGCCCGCGAGTTCCGCCGGAACGCCAAGCTGAGCAACCCGATGAAGCTCAACAGCCTGGCCCAGGCCGCCATCAAGGCGATGGTCGTGGACCCCGGCCTCAACAAGATCGACAAGCTGTACGACCTGAGCATGGAGCTCAAGAAGGTCGACCCGTCCCGCATCACCATGACGACGATGCCGTGGATCCCGAGCCCCTCGGACTCGGCCCGCGTCGAGCCCAAGCCGGGCGAGGCGGAGGACCTTTTCCGGATGATCCGCGAGGACATCCCGCTCGACGGCAAGGGCCCCGAGCAGCCCGCCGCCCCCGGGGCGACTCCGTCCCCCGGCACCTCCGGTGCGCCCGCGACCCCCGCCTCCCCCGCCCCGAGCACGCCGACGGCCGATCCGGCCGCGCCGCCCGCGAAGATCGCCGTGTCGGTCCGCAACGCCACCGGCGGCAGGGACGGGGCGCAGGGCCGGGTCAAGGGCCGGGCCGGCGAGGTCGCGGCCGTCCTGGCCGGCAAGGGCTTCACCCGGGCCGTCGCGGACACCCTGACCGGGTCCGAGGACACGACGGTGGTCCGCTTCTCCAGCCCGGACCGGGCGGGCGACGCCGCGGCCGTGGCGACCGCGCTGGGCCTGCCGGCCTCCGCCGTGCAGAAGACGGACGACGTTCCCGGGATCGTCCTGTTCGTCGGGAAGGACTGGCGGACCGGCAGCGCGCCGACACCGCCCCCGCCGGCCCCCACCAAGGCCCCGGACTCCTCCCGTCCGCTCAACGGCGGCAACGACAAGGAGTGCATGGCGATCCAACCGGGCTTCACCTGGTAGCACCGGCGGCGCCCCGCGCAGCGCACGCGCGCGGGGCACGGCACGGAAAGGGCCCGGGCCGGGCGGTCGACGACCGCCCGGCCCGGGCCCCTTCGCCTGTGAGTCCGGCGGCTCTCAGGCGGCCGCCGACGGGTCGGCCTGCGGCGCCGGCCGCCGGCTCGCGATGACCTTGTCGGCCAGCGAGCGCGGGCTGCTCAGGAAGCCGAAGCCCCAGGACATGTGCATGGTGGCGATGGCCACCGGGATCTGCACCCGCGCCTTCGGCGAGAGCCCCCGGCCCGCCGGGATCGACCCGAGCGTGATCCCCGCGAGGTAGCCGGCGGGGACGGCGAAGGCCCAGGGGGTGATCGCCGCGCCGGCGACGATGCTCGCCGCGATGGCGCAGACAGCGGTCGGCGGGGCGAGGTAGCGCATGTTGATCGAGCCGGCGTGGTACCGGGCGACGACGTGCCGCCAGCGGCCGTAGTCCTTGTACTGCTTGGCCAGCGCCCGCACCGACGGCCGCGGCCGGTACTGCACCTTCAGCTCGGGCGAGAACCAGATCAGGCCGCCCGCCTCGCGGATGCGGTAGTTCAGCTCCCAGTCCTGGGCGCGGATGAACTCCTCGTTGTAGCCGCCGGCCCGCTCCAGGGCCTCCCGCCGGAACACGCCCAGGTAGACGGTCTCGGCCGGGCCGGCCACGCCGCCGGTGTGGAAGGCCGCGTTGCCGACGCCGAGCCGGGAGGTCATCGCGGCGGCGACTGCCTCCTCCCAGGCGTTCTCGCCCTCGGCGTGCATGATGCCGCCGACGTTCTGCGCGCCGGTCTCCTCCAGGAGGCGGACGGCCGTCGCGATGTAGTCCGGGGAGAGCATGCCGTGGCCGTCGACGCGTACCACGATCGGGTGGCGCGACGCCTTGATGGCGGCGTTGAGGGCGGCCGGGGTGCGGCCGGAGGGGTTCGGGACGGTGACGACGCGAGGGTCCTCGCGCACGAGCTCGGCGGCGATCTCGTCGGTGCGGTCCGTGGACGGCCCCAGCGCGATCACCACCTCCATCTCACCGGCGTACTCCTGTCCGAGGATGTGGCGGACGGAGTCGCGCAGGTGGCGCTCCTCGTTGAGCACCGGCATGATCACCGAGACTGCGGGCTGCTGGGCGGGCATGTGGTCCTTCAAGGTCGGGTATCGGTGTCACGTTACCGCGTACGGGGGAAACGGGTGCGCGCCGCCTGATCGGTGGGGACCGGCGCTGATCGTACGGGCCTACTGTTCTGACGATCTGACCGATGTGTGCGGATTTCCCTGACGGCCGCTGCAGATCCCGCGGAGGTGTTCCCCCGTGCCCCAGCCACACCGCCCACCCCGACCCGCCCGGCCCCGCGAGCCGCAGCGCGCGCGGCGCGGCGGGGCGCCGGCCGGGGCGCCGGCCCGGCGCGGGAACGGCCGGCCCCGGTGGGGCGTACGGCTGGCGGGCGGGCTCGCGGTGGCGGTCCTGGGCTCCGGCGCCGTCGGGCACGCGGTGATGACCGGCCTGGACACCGGCATCCAGCGCGTCGACCCGTTCAAGGACATGAAGAACCGGCCCGCCGCCGGGCACGGCCTGAACTTCCTGCTCGTCGGCACCGACGGCCGCGACAGCACCACCCCCGCCGACAAGCGCCGCTACCGCCTCGGCGGCGCCCCCTGCCGCTGCACCGACACCGTCATGCTCGTCCACCTCTCGGCCGACCGGCAGCGCGCCAGCGTCGTCAGCCTCCCCCGCGACAGCTACGCCGAGCTGCCCGCCCACCGGGACGAGTCCAGCGGCCGCGCCCACGGCCCCCACCCGGTGAAACTCAACGCCGCCTACGCGGAAGGCGGCCCGCAGCTGACCGTGCGCACCGTCGAGCAGATGACCCGCATCAAGATCGACCACTACCTGGAGGTCGACTTCACCAGCTTCATGAAGACCGTCGACGCGATGGGCGGCGTCGAGATCTGCACCGCCAAGCCCCTGCGCGACCGCAACACCGGCCTCGACCTGGCCCCCGGCAGCCACCGGCTGGGCGGCGGCGAGGCCCTGCAGTACGTCCGCTCCCGGCACGTGGACGGCGCCGCCGACCTGGGCCGGATGCAGCGCCAGCAGCGCTTCCTCGCCGCCCTGGTGGAGCAGGCCGGCTCCAGCGGGGTCCTGCTGAACCCCGTCAAGTTCAAGGAGGTCAGTTCCACCCTCCTGGGCTCCGTCCGCGCCGACCCGGGCTTCGGGTCGGAGCAGATGCTGGCCCTCGGCCAGGCGATGCGGGACTTCACCCCGGCCTCCTCCGAGTTCGCCTCCGTCCCCGTCGGCGACCCGTCGTTCCCCGTCAAGGGCATCGGCTCCACCGTCAAATGGGACGCGGCGAAGGCCGCCGAGCTGTTCGCCGCCCTCCGCGAGGACCGCCCGCTCGCCCCGGCCGCACCTGCCCGCCCCGGGCCGCGGCAGCCCGCCCCCGTGCCCGTGGACGTGCCCCCGCAGCAGGTCCGCGTCCGCGTCGAGAACGGCACCCGCACCGAAGGCCTCGGCGGCCGCGTGGACGCCGCCCTGCGCGCCACCGGCTTCGACACCACCCGGGCCCCCGGGTACGCCGCCCGCCGCGACCACAAGCGCACGGTGATCGCGTACGACCCCCGCTGGGACCGCTCCGCCCGCACCGTCGCGACCGCCCTGCCCGGCAGCGAACTCCGCGCGGTGCCGGGCCAGGGCCGCACGGTGCGGGTGATCGCCGGAGCGGACTACCGCAAGGTCGTCCCCGTACGCCCGGAGGAGCCGCAGCGCGGCCCCTTCGGCACCGTCACCGGCGACCAGGTGGTCTGCACGTAGCCGGGCCGGGCAGGGACCGCGGGCTCAGTCCTCGTCGAAGCCCTGCGCCGCGCGCTCCTCGCGCAGCGCCATGATGGCCCGGCGGCGCGCCAGCCGGTGCGTGCGGCGGATCTGCGCCTCCTGGTAGCGGCGCTTGTCCTGGTCCGTCTCGGGAACCACCGGCGGCACCGTGCGCGGCTTGCCCTCCGCGTCGACCGCCGTGAACACCAGGTACGCGCTGCCGACCTGGGTCGCCGGGGTGGACTCGTTCCACCGCTCCGCCAGCACCCGTACGCCGATCTCCATCGACGAGCGGCCCGTCCAGTTGCACTGCGCCTTGACGTGCACCAGGTCGCCCACGCGGACCGGGGCCAGGAAGGCCATCTCGTCCATGGACGCGGTCACGGCCGCGCCGCCCGAGTGGCGGCCGGCGACGGCGCCCGCCGCGTCGTCGACCAGCTTCATGATCACGCCGCCGTGGACGGTGCCCAGCAGGTTGGTGTCGTTGGCGGTCATGATGTGGCTGAGCGTGGTCCGCGAAGCCGAGGTGGGCTTCCCCTGCAGGTCGCCCGCCGTCGCGCCCGGTATGTGTGTCATACCGACACCTTAAAGCCGTCGTGGATGCCACAGCTGTGCAACAGCACCGGTACGAAGCGGGGCCCGGGCTGTCCCCCGGCTGCCGCGACCGGGCATCCTATGCCGCATGAACGAGTGGCCAGAAGGGCGCGGGGACCGCCGCGACGACGGATACGGGCACGGCAGCGCGCAGGCGCAGCCGGAAGGCGCCCGGCGGATGCCCCACGTCCAGCGCCGGCAGCCGGGCCTGCCGCAGCAGCCCCAGCGGCCGCCGCAGCCGCCGGTCCCGCCGCGGCCCGGCCGCCGGCCCGCCCCGCAGGTGCCGCCGCAGCAGGGCGCCCGCCACGACGCCGACGGCTACGACAGCGGCTACAACACCGGCCAGGTCTACGGCACGCCCCAGCGCGGCCCGCAGCGCCCCGGCGGCCCGGGCGGACCCGCGGGCGGCGGCCCGGTCGGCCCGGGACGCCCGGCGGCCGCGCCCGACTGGGGCCGGCGCATCAAGGTCGGCTCCATCGCCCTGGTCTCCGTCCTCCTCGTCACGGCCATCGGCACGTACGTGTGGGCCGACTCCAAGGTGCGCCGCGAGGTCGACCTCTCCAAGGTCATCGAGCGCCCCAAGGACGACGACTGCACCACCTACCTGATCGTCGGCTCCGACAGCCGCGAGGGGCTGACCGAGGAGGACAAGAAGAAGCTCCACACGGGCTCCGCCGACGGCAAGCGCACCGACTCCATGATGATCCTGGCGGCCTGCTCCGGCGGCACGACCATGATCTCGCTGCCGCGCGACTCCGACGTGGAGATCCCCTCCTTCGTCGGCTCGCAGTCCGGCAAGAAGTTCCCGGCGCAGGGCAGGCGCACCAAGCTCAACGCGGCGTACGCCGAGGACGGCCCGGAGCTCCTCGTCCGCACCGTCGAGCACAACACGGGCCTGCGCATCGACCACTACGCGGAGATCGGCTTCGCGGGCTTCGCGAACATCGTGGACGCCCTCGGCGGCGTGGACATGAACATCGAGAAGGCCTTCAAGGACGAGAAGTCCGGCGCCGACTTCAAGGCCGGCGAGCAGACCCTCAACGGCGAGCAGGCCCTCGCGTTCGTCCGCACCCGCTACGCCTTCGCCGAGTCCGACCTGGCCCGTACGAAGAACCAGCAGAAGTTCCTGGCGACGCTGGCGAACCAGGCGGCGACGCCCGGCACCCTCCTCAACCCGTTCAAGCTGTACCCGGTCCTCGGCGCCGGCCTGGACACGCTGATCGTGGACAAGGACATGTCGCTGTTCGACATGGGCGAGATGTTCTTCGCGATGAAGGGCATCACGGGCGGCAGCGGCACCTCGATGAACATGCCGATCGCCGGCGAGCGGGGCGGCAACCTGGTCTGGGACAAGGCGAAGCTGCAGCAGATCGTCAAGCAGATCCAGAACGACGAGAAGGTCACCGTCACGGGCAACTGACGCCGCGACGGACCACGGCCCCCGCTCCGGGCACCGGAGCGGGGGCCGTCGCCGTTCGCCCGTACGGGCTCAGCTGTCGGGGGAGAACCGCAGCGCCTTCGGCGGCAGCTCGGCCCGGCACCACACGCGGGCGCCGGCCCGCAGCTCGTTGTCCGCGCCGACGACCGCGCCGTCGCCGACGACGGCGGCGTCGACGACGGTGCGCGCGCCGACGGTCGCGCCGTCGCCGATGAGGCTGGCGGTGACCTGCGCGTCGGGCTCGATGACGGCGCCGTCGAGGACGATCGACCCGGTCACGACGGCCCCCGCCCCGACGCTCGCCCCGGCCCCGACGACGGTGCCTCCGGAGAGCTTGGCGTCCGGTGCGACGCGGGCCCCGGGCAGCACGAGGGATTCGCCGCGCGGCCCGGGCACGGCCGGGGAGGCCACCACCCCGCGGACGAGGTCCGCGGAGGCCCGGACAAACGACTCGGGCTTGCCGAGGTCGAGCCAGTACGTGTTCTCGGTGACGCCGTGCAGGACCGCCCCGTCGGCGAGGAGGCCGGGGAACGTCTCGCGCTCGACGGAGACCGGCCGGTCGTCCGGGATGGAGTCGATGACACTGCGCTTGAAGACGTAGCAGCCGGCGTTGATCTGGTCGGTGATGATCTCCTCGGGGGTCTGCGGCTTCTCCGTGAACGCCAGCACCCGCCCCTCGGGGTCGGTGGGCACCAGCCCGAACGCCCGCGGGTCCTCGACCTGCACCAGGTGCAGCGTGACGTCGGCCTCGGCCGCCCGGTGGGCGTCGACGAGGCCGGCGATGTCGAGGCCGGTGAGGATGTCGCCGTTGAAGACCAGCACGGAGGTGTCCGGCCCGCCGGTCAGCCGCCGGGCGGCGTTGCGGATGGCCCCGCCGGTCCCGAGGGGCTCCTCCTCGACGACGTACTCCAGGCTGACGCCGAAGTCGGAGCCGTCGCCGAAGTACGGCTCGAAGACCTCGGCGAGGTAGCAGGTCGCCATCACGATGTGGGTGACCCCGGCGGCGGCGGCGCGCGCTATCTGGTGGGCGAGGAACGGCACCCCGGCGGCGCGCACCATCGGCTTCGGAGTGTTGACCGTGACGGGGCGCAGCCGCGTCCCCTGCCCCCCGACCAGCAGGATCGCTTCCAAAATGTTTCTCTCCCCACCCCGGGTCGGGCCTGTGAAGGTCCAAAGTTAGCCCATGCGGGGCATGTGCCGGCCGGAGGCGGGCGAAACGTGACCGCTCCGCCGCCCCCGGCCCGGAATCACCGTTACGGCAGGTTGCGCGCCATGACGATGCGCTGGACCTGGTTCGTGCCCTCGTAGATCTGCGTGATCTTCGCGTCACGCATCATGCGCTCGACCGGGTAGTCGCGGGTGTAGCCGTAGCCGCCGAGGAGCTGGACGGCGTCCGTGGTGACCTCCATGGCCACGTCCGAGGCGAAGCACTTGGCGGCGGCGCCGAAGAACGTGAGGTCGGTGTCGGTGCGCTCGGACTTGGCGGCGGCCGCGTAGGTGAGCTGGCGGGCGGCCTCGATCTTCATCGCCATGTCGGCCAGCATGAACTGGACGCCCTGGAAGTCGGCGATCGGCTTGCCGAACTGCTTGCGCTCCTGGACGTAGCCCTTGGCGTAGTCGAGGGCGCCCTGGGCGATGCCGAGGGCCTGCGCCGCGATGGTGATGCGGGTGTGGTCGAGGGTCTTCATCGCCGTGGCGAAGCCGGTGCCCTCGGCGCCGATCATGCGGTCCGCCGGGATGCGGACGTTGTCGAGGTAGACCTCGCGCGTCGGAGAGCCCTTGATGCCGAGCTTCTTCTCCGGGGCGCCGAAGGAGACGCCCTCGTCGCCCTTCTCCACGACGAAGGCGCTGATGCCCTTGGAGCGCTTCTCCGGGTCCGTCACGGCCATCACCGTGTAGTAGTCGGAGACGCCCGCGTTGGTGATCCAGCGCTTGACGCCGTTGAGGACGTAGGAGTCGCCGTCGCGGACCGCGCGGGTCTTCATGCCGGCCGCGTCGGAGCCCGCGTCGGGCTCGGAGAGGCAGTACGAGAACATCGCGTCGCCCTTGGCGAGCGGGCCCAGGTACTTGGCCTTGAGCTCCTCGGAGCCGGAGAGGATCACCGGGAGGGAGCCGAGCTTGTTGACGGCCGGGATCAGGGAGGAGGAGGCGCACACGCGGGCGACCTCCTCGATGACGATCACGGTGGCCAGGGCGTCGGCGCCGGCGCCGCCGTACGTCTCGGGGACGTGCACGGCGTGCAGGTCGTTGGCGACGAGGGCGTCCAGCGCCTCCTGGGGGAAGCGGGCCTCCTCGTCGACCGCGGCGGCGAACGGGGCGATCTTCGCCTCGCAGAGCGAGCGGACGGACTCGCGGAGCATGTCGTGCTCCTCGGCCGGGCGGTACAGGTCGAAGTCGGCAGAACCCGCCAAGATCTCTCACTCCCCAAGGTGAACCACGTGCTAACTACCGTTAAGTAACCCAAATCTTAGTGTCCGCCGGCCGCGCAGCGATATGTACGCGGCACGTGAGCTGCATGACAACGCCCGGTACACCAGGGAACGTCCCCCGTACGGGCGCGACTATGCTCGGTTGCCGCAACAGGCCCCGCACCTCTGGAGCACCCATGGCCCCCCTCAGGATCACAGTGATCGGCACCGGCTACCTCGGCGCCACGCACGCCGCGGCGATGGCCGAGCTGGGCTTCGAGGTGCTCGGGCTGGACGTCGTCCCCGAGAAGATCGAGATGCTGGCCGCGGGACGGGTGCCGATGTACGAACCCGGCTTGGAGGAGCTGCTCGCCGCGCACGTCGCCGGGCTGCCGGGCTCCACGGGCCGGCTGCGCTTCACCCAGTCCTGGGAGGAGGTCGGCGGGTTCGGCGACGTCCACTTCGTGTGCGTCAACACCCCGCAGAAGCACGGCGAGTACGCCTGCGACATGAGCTACGTCGACTCCGCGGTCGAGTCGCTGGCCCCGCACCTGGCCCGGCCCGCCCTCGTCGTCGGCAAGTCGACCGTCCCCGTCGGCTCCGCCGAGCGCCTCGCCGCCAAGCTCGCCGCACTGGCCCCGGCCGGCGCCGACGTGGAGCTGGCCTGGAACCCGGAGTTCCTGCGCGAGGGGTTCGCCGTCCAGGACACCCTGCACCCCGACCGGATCGTCATCGGCACCCGCGGCGACCGTGCCGAGAAGGTGCTGCGCGAGGTGTACGAGCGGCCGATCGCCGAGGGCAGCCCGCTGGTCGTCACCGACTTCCCGACGGCCGAGCTCGTCAAGACGGCCGCCAACTCCTTCCTCGCCACGAAGATCTCCTTCATCAACGCGATGGCCGAGGTCTGCGAGGCCGCCGGCGGCGACGTCGCGAAGCTCGCCGAGGCGATCGGGCACGACGATCGGATCGGGAGCAAGTTCCTGCGCGCCGGCATCGGCTTCGGCGGCGGCTGCCTGCCCAAGGACATCCGCGCCTTCATGGCGCGCGCCGGCGAGCTGGGCGCCGACCAGGCGCTGACGTTCCTGCGCGAGGTCGACTCGATCAACATGCGGCGGCGGGGGCACATGGTGGAGCTCGCGCGGGACGCGGTCGGCGGGGCGTTCCTCGGGAAGCGGGTCGCGGTGCTCGGGGCGACGTTCAAGCCGGACTCGGACGACGTACGGGACTCGCCCGCGCTGAACGTGGCGGGGCAGATCCACCTCCAGGGCGGCCAGGTCACCGTCTACGACCCGAAGGGCATGGAGAACGCCCGCCGGGTCTTCCCGACGCTGGGCTACGCCGAGTCGGCGGTGGCGGCGGCGCGCGGCGCGGACGTGGTGCTGCACCTGACCGAGTGGCGGGAGTTCCGCGAGCTGGACCCGGTCGAGCTGGGTGCGGTCGTGAGCGACCGGCTGGTGCTGGACGGGCGCAACGCGCTGGACGGGGAGCGGTGGCGCGCGGCCGGGTGGACGTACCGGGCGATGGGCCGTCCGCGCGCCTGACGGCACTTGTGGAAGCCGGCGGGGCCGTCAGCCGGTTCGGCGGTGCGCGGCGGCGCGGGCGGTGAACTCGGCGGCGCGCAGGACCCGCAGGGCGTTGCCCCAGGTCAGTTGGGCGATGTCGGTCTCGGGCCAGCCGCGTTCGAGGAGTTCGGCGATGAGTCGCGGGTAGCCGGAGGGGTCGGTCAGGCCGGTCGGGCGGCGGGTTCCGGGCTCGGTGCCGAAGGAGGCGCCGAGGCCGACGGATCCGGGGCCGGCGACGGCCCGCAGGTGGTCGAGGTGGTCGGCGACGGCGTGGAGGGAGTCGCCGGTCTGCCCGGTGTCGAAGGTGGCCATCGCGAGGCCGCCTGCCGCGCGGAGGGCGAGCAGGACGTCGTCGTCGGTGTTGTCCGGGTGCGGGGTGAGGGCGTCCGCGGCGGTGTGCGTGGCGATGACGGGCGCCTTGGACGCGCCGGCGATCCGGAGGGCGGCGGCGGGGGTGCAGCCGGTGACGTCGAGGAGTACCCCCAGCCGGTTGGCCTCCCGGACGACTTCGTGGCCGAACGGGGTGAGGTCCTCGGCGGCCCAGGCGGCTCCTGCGGGGGCGAGGACGCGGACGCCGAGGGCGTGGAAGGCGCGCAGGGCGGCGAGCGAGTCGGTGAGGGCGCTGCCGGGGACGGGGCCGAGGAACGAGGCGATGCGGCCCCGGTTGCGGGCGTCGGCCATGTCGTCGGCGGTGAGCGCGAGGCAGAGGCCGTCGGGGTAGCGGCGCAGCAGGGCGAGGGCTGCGTCGATCTGGTCGAGGGCGTCGGCGAGGGCGTGGCCGGGTGCGGTGCCGGGGGGTGGGAGCAGGGACCAGAACTGGGCGCCGACCCCGCCGGCGCGCAGGCGCGGGATGTCGGTGTCGACGCCGGTGTCGGGGGTGCCGATGTCGTGGTACGGGCTCTGCCGCAGGGTCCGGACGAGGGTGTTGTGCCCGTCGGCGACGGGGTGCAGGGACAGCAGGGCGGCGGCCCGGTCCAGGGCGGAGGCGGGGGCCGTGGCGGGCGGGTCCGAGGCTCCGACGGAGGCCGGTCCGGGCGGGGGCGTCTCGGCCGCGTACGCGGGGTGTGCGGGGGTCTGTTCGTCCTGCAGGTCGGCCATGGGGTTCGCTCCGGGGTGGGCGGCAGCGGGGACGGGAGAGGTGCTGCCACCGTGACACGCGGGGCGGGCGGGCGGCCCGGCGGATGCGGCGTTCGGGTGACCCGCGGGGCGGGGCGGGGGGCTTGACGGCGGGGCGGCCCGGCCCGCCCGCACCACCCATGCGGCGGGGTGGGCCGGGCGGGCCGGGCCGGTCGCGCGGCCGGGAGGTCAGACCGCGGTGTGGAGGACGGCGTTGGAGGGGCCGCGGGTCGCCGAGAGGTCGCGGGCGACGGCCTCCGCGTCGCGCAGCACCCGTACCGCGTTGGACCAGGTGAGCTTGGCGAGGTCGGCGGGCGACCAGCCGCGGTGCAGGAGTTCGGCGACGAGGTTCGGGTAGCCGGCGACGTCGTCGAGCCCGGAGGGGGTGAACGCGGTGCCGTCGTAGTCGCCGCCGATGCCGATGTGGTCGATGCCGGCGACGTCCCGCATGTGGTCGAGGTGGTCGGCGACGGTGGCGGCGGTCGCGACCGGGCGGGGGTGCTCCGCTTCGAAGGCCCGGTGCACGGCCATGGCCTCGGGGGTGGTGTCGAGGTGGTGGAAGCCGTGGGCGCGCAGGTTCTCGTCGGCGGCGAGGGTCCATTCGACGGCCGCGGGGAGGATGAACTTGGGCACGAACGTGGCCATGGCGACGCCGCCGTTGGCGGGGAGGCGCTCCAGGACGTCGTCGGGCACGTTGCGCGGGTGGTCGCAGACGGCGCGGGCGGAGGAGTGGGAGAAGACGACGGGTGCGGCGGAGGTGTCGAGGGCGTCGCGCATCGTCGTCGCGGCGACGTGCGAGAGGTCGACGAGCATCCCGATCCGGTTCATCTCGCGGACGACCTCGCGGCCGAAGTCGGCCAGTCCGCCGTGCCGGGCCTCGTCGGTCGCCGAGTCGGCCCAGTCGATGGTGTCGTTGTGGGTGAGCGTCATGTAGCGGACGCCCAGCAGGTGCAGGGCGCGCAGGGTGGCGAGGGAGTTGTTGATGGAGTGGCCGCCCTCGGCGCCCATGAGGGAGGCGATGCGGCCGTCCCGGCGGGCCGCCTCCATGTCGTCGGCGGTCAGGGCGCGCGCCAGGTCGCCGGGGTAGCGGTCGATCAGCTGGGTGACGGCGTCGATCTGCTCCAGGGTGGCGCTGACCGCCTGGTCGCCGGCGTAGTCGGAGCGGACGAACACCGACCAGAACTGGGCGCCGACCCCGCCGGCGCGGAGCCGGGGGATGTCGGTGTGCAGGTGGGCGGAGGTGTCGCCGGCGATGTCGCGCTGTGCGAGGTCGTAGCGGACCTGCTGGCGCAGGGCCCAGGGCAGGTCGTTGTGGCCGTCGGCGACGGGGTGTTCGGCGAGCAGGGCGCGCGCCTGGTCGAGGCGGTCCGCCGCGGTCACTTGCCGAACCCGAAGGACTCCGCGCCGGCGGCCTTGGCCCGCAGCCGCTTGCCCTTCTCGGTGGCCTGGTTGTTCAGTTCCTGCTGGAAGTCGCGCATGCGGGCGAGGAGCTCGCCGTCGTGCGCCGCGAGCATGCGGGCGGCGAGGAGGCCGGCGTTGCGGGCTCCGGCGACGGAGACGGTGGCGACGGGGACGCCGGCGGGCATCTGGACGATGGACAGGAGCGAGTCCATGCCGTCGAGGTACTTCAGCGGCACGGGGACGCCGATGACGGGCAGGGGGGTGACGGAGGCGAGCATGCCGGGCAGGTGGGCGGCTCCGCCGGCGCCGGCGATGATCGCCTTGAGGCCGCGGTCGGCGGCCTGCTCCCCGTAGGCGATCATCTCGCGGGGCATGCGGTGGGCGGAGACGACGTCGACCTCGTAGGGGATCTCGAACTCGTCGAGGGCCTGGGCGGCGGCTTCCATGACGGGCCAGTCGGAGTCGGATCCCATGACGATGCCGATGACGGGGGCGGGGCTCCCGGTGCTGGGGGTGCTCATGCGGTGATCGTTCCTCGGAGGTAGCCGGCTGCGTGACGTGCGCGCTCCAGCACATCGTCCAGGTCGTCGCCGTAGGTGTTGACGTGGCCGACCTTGCGGCCGGGCTTCACGTCCTTGCCGTACATGTGGATCTTCAGCTGGGGGTCGTGGGCCATGCAGTGCAGGTACGCGGCGTACATGTCGGGGTAGTCGCCGCCGAGGACGTTGGCCATGACGGTCCAGCGGGCCCGGGGGCGGGGGTCGCCGAGGGGGAGGTCGAGGACCGCGCGGACGTGGTTGGCGAACTGGGAGGTGACCGCGCCGTCCTGGGTCCAGTGGCCGCTGTTGTGCGGGCGCATGGCGAGTTCGTTGACGAGGATGCGGCCGTCGCGGGTCTCGAAGAGCTCCACGGCCAGGTGGCCGGTCACACCGAGTTCCCGGGCGATGCGCAGGGCCAGGGACTGGGCCTCGCCGGCGAGCTCCTCGGAGAGGTTCGGGGCGGGGGCGATGACGGTGTCGCAGACGCCGTCGACCTGGATCGACTCCACCACCGGGTAGGCGACGGCCTGGCCGTGCGGGGAGCGGACGACGTTCGCCGCGAGTTCGCGGACGAAGTCGACCTTCTCCTCGGCGAGGACGGGCACGCCGGCCTTGAAGGGGGCCTCGGCGTCCTCGGGGGTCCGGACGAACCAGACGCCCTTGCCGTCGTAGCCGCCGCGGACCGTCTTGAGGATGACGGGGAACCCGCCGACCTCCTCGGCGAACGCGGCCGCGTCCGCCGGGTCCGCCACGATGCGGTGGCGGGGGCTGGGCGCGCCGATCTCGTCGAGCTTGGCCCGCATCACGCCCTTGTCCTGGGCGTGCACCAGTGCGTCGGGTCCGGGGCGGACGGGGATGCCGTCCGCTTCCAGGGCCCGCAGGTGCTCGGTGGGCACGTGCTCGTGGTCGAAGGTGATCACGTCGCAGCCGCGCGCGAAGGCGCGGAGCGTGTCCAGGTCGCGGTAGTCGCCGATGACGACGTCGCTGACCACCTGGGCCGCCGAGTCCTGCGGGGTGTCACTGAGGAGCTTGAACTTGATGCCGAGGGGGATGCCCGCCTCGTGGGTCATACGGGCGAGCTGGCCGCCGCCGACCATGCCGACTACCGGGAACGTCACCCCTCCAGGGTATCGGCCGGCAGTCCGCCGAACGGACGCGGCCCCGCCCAGAACTCGTAGCAACATCCCGTGCGCCCTGCGTCGCGCACCTGTACGAACGCACAGTGCCCGAAGGCACAGACGGGCCGGCGGGGGGACACTTAGCATGAGTGGCCGATCGAGAGGCGACGGACGCCCCGCTGGGGGCCGCTACGGACGGGACCGACCATCACCATGACCACGCCGGAACGGGGCTCCGCCCTCGAACGCGTACGCGGCCTCGCACGCGAAGTCGCGAAGTTCGGGGCTGTCGGGGGCCTGGGCGTGCTCGTCAACCTGGGCGTCTTCAACCTGCTGCGGCACACCACGGACCTGCAGGTGGTCCGGGCGAGCGTGATAGCCACCGTCGTCGCGATCACGACGAACTACCTCGGCTTCCGGTACTTCACCTACCGGGACCGGGCGCGGACGGGCGGCTCGCGGGAGGTGCCGCTGTTCGTGGCGTTCAGCCTGATCGGCCTGGTGATCGAGAACGGCGTGCTGTACGCGGCCACGTACGGGTTCGGCTGGGACGGCCGGCTCGCCTCCAACGTGTTCAAGTTCGTCGGCATCGGCACGGCCACGGTGTTCCGCTTCTGGTCGTACCGGACGTGGGTCTTCAAGGCGCTGCCGCAGGCGGCGCCCCCGGCGGTCGCGGAACCGGCGCCGGCGGTGCGGGCCGCGGCCCGGCCGGCGCGGGAGGGCGGGACGCGCTCCCCGGAGCCCGCCGGAAACAAGTAGGGCGTCGGCCGGCCGGCCTTCACCGGGTCAGCGGACGGTCTGCTCCCGCTCGCCGCGCTCGGGCTGGGTGCGGCTGAGGAACAGGGCGAAGACCGGGGGCTGGGCCTGGAGCAGTTCGAGGCGGCCGCCGTCGGCCTCGGCGAGGTCGCGGGCGACGGCGAGGCCGATGCCGGTGGAGTTGCGGCCGCTGATGGCCCGCTCGAAGATCCGGTTGCCCAGGTCGGGCGGGACGCCGGGCCCCTCGTCGGTGACTTCCAGGACGGCCTGGTTGCCGACGACGCGGGTGCGCAGGGCGACGGTGCCGCCGCCGTGCATGAGCGCGTTCTCCACGAGGGTGGCCAGCACCTGGGCGACCGCGCCGGGCGTCCCGAAGGCCCGTACGCCGGTCTTGCCGGAGCGGACGATGGCCCGCCCCTCGCTGCGGTAGGCGGGGCGCCACTCCTCCACCTGCTGTTTGACGACCTCGTCGAGGTCGAAGGGGACCGCGGAGCCCGTGCGCGGGTCGCGGGAGTTCGTCAGCAGCCGCTGGACGACGTCGGTGAGCCGCTCCACCTGGGCGAGCGCGATGGTGGCCTCCTCGCGGACGGTCGCGAGGTCGTCGGTGACGGTGATCTCCTCCAGCCGCATCGACAGCGCGGTCAGCGGGGTGCGCAGCTGGTGTGAGGCGTCGGCGGCCAGGCGCCGCTCGGCGGTGAGCATCCGCCCGATCCGCTCGGCGCTGGAGTCGAGGACGTCCGCGACGCGGTCCAGCTCGGGCACCCCGTAGCGGCGGTGGCGGGGGCGGGGGTCGCCGGAGCCGAGCCGTTCGGCGGTCTCGGCGAGGTCGGTGAGCGGGGACGCCAGCCGGTTGGCCTGGCGGATCGCGAGCGCCACGGCGGCGACGACGGCGAGCAGCGCCACCGCGCCGACCACGGCGAGGGTCCGCCCGACCTCCTCGGTGACGATGGAGCGGGGCTCCTCGACGACGACGAGTTCGCCCTGCTCGCCCTTGGCGGTGCCGCGCAGGACGCTCTCGTCGGTCCGCTCGCCGACCTCGACGGGGGGCTGCCCGGGGACGGTGATCCGGGCGTAGCGGCCGGGGTCGAGCTGCTCGGCGAGGGCGTCGGAGTCGATGGGGCGGCGCTCCGCCGCGCTCGCCTCGACGATGCCCGCCAGGCGCAGGGCCTCGGACTCGATGCGGTCCTGGGCGCTGCTGGTGATCGTGCGGGTCTCCACGATGACGAGGGAGACGCCGAAGACGGCGATCACGACGAGCACCACGGCGAGGGTGGACTGGATGAGGCGGCGGCGCATGGCTGGGGGCCCGGTCAGCTCTTCTCGAAGCGGAAGCCGACGCCGCGGACGGTGGCGATGTAGCGGGGGTTCGCGGCGTCGTCGCCGAGCTTCTTGCGGAGCCAGGAGATGTGCATGTCGAGGGTCTTGGTGGAGGACCACCAGGTGGTGTCCCACACCTCGCGCATGAGCTGGTCGCGGGTGACGACGCGGCCGGCGTCGCGGACGAGGACGCGCAGGAGGTCGAACTCCTTCGCGGTGAGCTGGAGCTCCTCCTCCCCCATCCAGGCGCGGTGGGACTCCACGTCGATGCGGACGCCGTGCGTGGCGGCGGGCTGGGGGGCCTCGGCGGCGCCGCGCCGCAGCAGGGCCCGGACGCGGGCGAGGAGCTCGGCGAGGCGGAACGGCTTGGTGACGTAGTCGTCGGCGCCCGCGTCCAGGCCCACGACGGTGTCGACCTCGTCGGCGCGTGCGGTCAGCACGAGGATGGGGAAGCCGAGCCCCTCGGCGCGCAGCCGGCGGGCGACCTCCAGGCCGTCCATGCCGGGCAGGCCGAGGTCGAGGACGACGAGGTCGACGCCGCCCTGGAGTCCTGCGTCGAGGGCGGCCGGGCCGTCCTCCCGGACCTCGACGTCGTACCCCTCCCGGCGCAGGGCGCGGGCCAGGGGCTCCGAGATGGATGCGTCGTCCTCGGCGAGCAGTACACGCGTCATGTGGGTGATGGTAGTCCGCGGCGGCGATCCGCAGGGGCGGCCCCGCGCACCCCTTTCCATCTGGCCTTATGAAGGCAGGCAGCCTTCGAAAATGCCGAAACGGTTCCCAATCTCCTTGTGATCCATCTCTCAAGTCCTTTCATATGCCGCCCCGTCGTGTCGTATGGTGGCGAGACGCCTGATGCACTACCACCGGGACCTTTGCGCCGAAATCCGAGCCAAAGGTCTCAATTCTGTCCGGATCGATCAGAGGGTCTTGACGACTTTCCCGATCGGCTTCGGTGACAGTGGATGACCTGTGGGCCGGCGCCCCGCGCGCGTTCGTGTGCGCGAGGGCGTGGATCCCGGTTGCGCTTGTTCCCCCGCTCCCTCCGCGGCGCGGGTGCGGTCCCCGGGGCGTGGGGGCAGGGACAGCAGCCGCCGGTTCCGGCCACCCCCCACCGGGCGCCGACCGGCTCACGAAGCCAGGCGTCCCGAGCAAACAAGGATCGACCATGGCTTCCAGCCTGACGAAGGGCGCGGTGGACCCGTCCGCCGAGAAGACCTTCTTCGGCCACCCCCGTGGCCTGGCCACTCTCTTCATGACCGAGATGTGGGAGCGCTTCTCCTACTACGGCATGCGGGCGCTGCTGGTGTACTACCTGGTCTCGGGCGGCGCGGACGCCGCCACGGGATCCCAGGGCGGCGGCCTGGCCATGACCGCGGCCACGACGACGGCCATCTACTCCGTCTACGTGTCCATGGTCTACCTGATGGCCATGCCGGGCGGATGGTTCGGCGACCGGGTCTGGGGCGCGCGCAAGACGGTCGCCATCGCCGGCTTCGTGATCATGACGGGCCACCTGACGCTGGCCCTGCCCGGCCAGGCGGTGTTCTTCGTCGGCCTGCTCCTCGTCGCGGTGGGCTCCGGTCTGCTGAAGGCCAACATCTCCACGATGGTCGGCCACCTCTACGACGGTCCCGAGGACCCGCGCCGTGACGGCGGCTTCACGCTGTTCTACATCGGCATCAACCTCGGCGCGTTCGTCGCCCCGTTCGTCGTCGGCACGGTCGGCAAGGAATACAACTGGCACCTGGGCTTCGCCCTCGCCGCCGTCGGCATGGGCATCGGCCTCGCGCAGTTCCTCATCGGCACCAAGCACCTCAGCCCGAAGAGCAGCCAGGTCCCGAACCCGCTGTCGGCCGAGGAGCGCAAGGCGGTCATCACCAAGGCCGCCCTCGGTGCCGCCGCCATCGCCGTCTTCTACGGCGCCGTGGTCGCCCTGGGCGCGTACACCCTGAACTGGGTGCTCGTGCCGCTGACCCTCGCCGGTCTGATCATCCCGGTGGCCGTGCTGGTCCGCATCAAGCGCGACAAGGACCTGAACAGCACCGAGCAGTCGAAGATGACGGCGTACATCTGGTTCTTCGTCGCCGCCGCCGTCTTCTGGATGATCTACGACCAGGGCGGCTCGACGCTGTCGCTGTTCGCGGACTCCAAGACCGCCGACACCGTCTTCGGCCTCGGCTTCTCGGCCACCTGGTACCAGTCCCTGAACCCGCTGTTCGTGATGGCACTGGCCCCGGTCTTCGCCTGGCTGTGGCTGTGGCTGGCCCGCAGGAACCAGGAGCCGAACACCATCGTGAAGTTCGCGATGGGCCTGGTCCTGGTCGGCGGCTCGTTCTTCGTCTTCATCGTCCCGATGAACATGGCCGGCGACGGCACCATGGTCTCCCCGATGTGGCTCGTCTCGATCTACATGATCCAGACCATCGGCGAGCTGTGCCTCTCCCCGGTCGGCCTCTCCGTCACCACGAAGATGGCCCCGCAGAAGTACGCCTCCCAGATGATGGGCGTCTGGTTCCTCGCGGTCACCGCGGGCGACTGCACCACCGGCCTGCTGTCGCTGGCCGGCGTGGACCTGAACGGCACGATCATCATCGGCATCCAGGCGAGCGCCGCCGTCCTCGCCGGTGTGGCGGTCTACGCCTACCGCAAGAAGGTCCAGGCGCTGATGGGCGACGTCCACTGACGCACCCGCACTCGCGCTGAGCCGGCGGCCCGGCACCCCTGTGGAAGGGGTGCCGGGCCGTCGGCGTCACGCCGGTCCCGTCAGCGGCGGGTGCCGCCGCGCAGGCGGTGCCAGGGGGTGAGCGTGAACACCGCCGCGCCGAGCAGGACCACCGTCGCGGCGGCCACCGCGAGCGCCCGCACGCCGCCCGTGTCGGCCGCGCCGGTCTCGGCGAGGCCGCCGGGGCCGCCCGACCCGGCGGAGGCTGCGCCTGCGGAGGCCGGGGAGCCGGAGCCGCCGGGCTGGGCGGTGGTGTCCAGTTCCAGGGACACGCCGCTGGAGACCGCCTTGCAGGGCACGTTGATCGGCGTCGAGCCGGGGCTCATCGTCACGTCGATGGTCAGCCGGTCAGGGGTCAGCGTGACCTTGCCGGTCGCGCCCGGCTTGTAGGTGCCGGTCATGTCGCTCAGGCTGACCGGGGCCTTGTCCGGGATCGGCTCCGCGTTGGCCGGGCCGGAGACCCGGACCGTGCCGGTGTCCGCGCCGCCGAGCCTGATGTCCATCGAGGGCTTCAGGGCGCCCGCGGGGAGGGCCATGGGGCTGGCCATCGCCCCCTTGGCGGTCTTCACGGTGAGGTCGAAGCCGCCGCCGTTCTTCCTCGCGTTGACCGTCACCGGGGTCTTGACGCCGCCCGGGACGACGGCGCCGCAGTCGAAGGCCACCTCGACGGGCTTGCCGGGGAAGTCGGTCTGCCCGCCGCCGCCACCGGTCGTGGCGCCGCCGGAGGCGGTGCCGCCCGTGGACGAGCCGCCGGTCGCGGCGCCGCCGGAGGCGGTGCTTGCGCCCGAGGTGGTGCCACCGGACGTGGTGCCGCCGCTCGCCGAGCCGCCGGAGGCCGTGCCCCCGCTCGTCGTGCCGCCGCTCGCCGAGCCGCCGTCCGACACCTTGATCACCGCCGCCGCAGCGGCCGCCTCCTTGGGCGAACAGCGCGTGACGAACCCGCTGAAGTCCACGTCGTACCGGCCCGGGGTGATCGTCACCTCCCCCGCCTTCGTCAGCTTGACCTTCCCCTTCATGTCGGACAGCACCATCGGCGCCTTCTTGGGGATCGGCGGGTTCTTCCGCTCCCCCTCCAGCTTCACCTCGCCCGCGAGCGCCCCGCCGAGCCCCACCCAGCCGGTCGGCTTCACGGTGTCCTTGCCGAGGTCCATCAGGTCCGTGTTGTCCGAGGCCGCCTTGACGGTCTTCCACACCACCTCGACCTCGTCGCCGACCTTCGCGGCGGCGGGCGCCGTCACCGAGACGGTCGTCGTGCCCTGGACCGGGCCGCCGCCGCCCGCGGGCGGTATGCACTCCACCTTGTACGCGACCTCCGCCGCTTGGGCGGGGCCCGCCCCCAGCAGCGCGGCCGCGCCGCCGAACAGCAGCGCGGCCGCGGCCGCGCTCACCCTCCGTTGGGTCTTCACTGGTGTCCCTTCGTCGTCGGACTGCCGGCTGACGGTGCGGACGTCTGCGGTGCCGTGAACCACGGCAGGTCGGCGGCGGCCTCCCCCGGCCCGGCCGCCTCGGGGGCGGCTCCTTCCCCGGCCGGTGCCTCCGGCGCGGGCGCCGGCCGGACCCGGTCGACGAGGGCCATCCCGGCCCGGAACAGGCCGGCGGGCACCACCAGCAGGAGCAGGGCCCAGAACAGCAGCACCCCGTACGGGCGGGCCACCGCCCACGGCCGGGCCGCCAGGACCGTCTCCCCGTACATGAGGGAGACCGTGTGGCTCCCGTGCGCGCCGGCCCCGAGCGTGACGGGCAGCCGGACCTCCGCCCGGCCCCCGGGCGGGATGGCGCCCTTCCAGCGGACCTCCTCCCACTGCGGTGCGTGGACCCCGCGGGCCGTGCCCAGGCGGAAGACCGGGTCCGCGACGGGCCCGGGGCCGGTGTTCCCGAGGGTGACGGTGAAGGTGCGCGAGGGCGGCGCCCCGAACCGGGTCAGGATCCCGTCTCCGCCCGCCAGCCGGGCCGGACCCAGGACCGCGAGGCGCGGCGCGCCCTGCTCGGGCGGCAGTTCGGCGACCGGGTGGCCGGTGAGCGCGAGCGGGAGGGCGACGGTGGCGGCGTCCCCGGCGACCGAGGTGACGTTGACGATGCACGGGCACGGCTTGGGCGGGGCGGTGGCGGCCAGCCGCGCCGTGAAGCGGCCGTCGCCGCCGACGGAGACGGCCGCGCCCTCGGCGTTGGCGCAGCTGTTGGTGCCGCCGATCATGTTCTGGCCGCAGACCAGCAGCATCACCAGCGTCCCGGCCCGCCAGCCCGTGCCGGTCACCGTGAGCTCCGTTCCCGGGGCGGCCTCCCGGAGGGAGAGCTGAGCCGCCGGCTGTGCGTCCGCGGCGGAGGCCGGTGCCGACGCGGCGAGCAGGCAGGCCGCGAGCGCGGCCGCGGCGGCGCGGGCCGCGGACCCGCCGGTCACGCGCGTGCTCCCGTCGGCGCGGGGGCCGGCCCCGGTCCCGGGGCGGGTACGGGCGGCCTGCACCGGGCGTGCCGCCTGCGGGCGAGGACCATCACGGCGGCTCCGCCCAGGGCGAGCACGGTCCCCGCGCCGGCCGCGGGCCCGGCGGGTGCGAACCGGGCGGACGCGGTGGCGGTGGCGGGCGCGGCTCCCGGGGCAGTGGCGGTCAGGGTGACGTCGGCGGCGTCGAGGCGGGGTGCGCCCGGCCACGGCTCGGCCAGGCGCACCCGCCCGCCCGGCGGCACCTCCGCGGGCAGGGCCCGCTCGGGGCGGCCGGGCAGCGGCCCGAACAGGCCCTCGGCGCGCACCGACACCCGCGGCGCGAGGGGCACGTTCCCCCGGTTGACCAGGGTGTACGCGACCTCCGTGCGGGCGCCGCGGCCCCGTACCGCGACGTCCTCGACGGTCAGCGCGGCGAGCGTCGGGCCGCCGACGCGCAGGTGGACCCGTACGGCCTCCTCGCGGCCGGCCTCGGCGGCGATGACGGCGGCCCGGCGGTCGCCGGGCAGCGCGGCCGGTGGGACGGTGACCGTGAAGGGGACGGCCGCGCGGGTCCGCGGCGGCACGGTGACGGCGGCCGCCCCGCCGAAGCTGATCCAGGATCCGGCCGCATCGGCCCCCCGGAGGGTGAGCGTGCGCGGCCGGTCGGAGGCGTTGGCCAGGGCGAGCCGGTCCTCCAGTACGGCTCCGGGGGCGCCGGCGAGGTAGAAGTCGGCCCGGGGCGCCGATCCGGCCGTGCCCGGCTCGGGGGCGGCGCTCCAGTCGGGGCCGTCCGCGGCGCGGGCGGGGGCCGCACCGAGCAGCAGCAGGAGCGGCAGTACGGAGGCGGCCCTCCGGCCGCGGGGGCGGCGGGGCACGGGCATGACCGGTGCTCCGTTCAGGTCCGGGCGGCCCGGCGGCTGCGCCGGCTCAGCCACAGCAGCCCCGCGGTGCCGGTCAGCAGCACGGTACCGGCGAGGGTGGCGAAGGCGGCGACGGAGTCCTCGGGTCCGGTCTGCGGGAGGGTGTCGGCGGGCCCGCCCCCGGCGCCGGCCGCGGCGGTGACGTCCAGCTCCAGCGACGGCTTCGGGCTGTTGCCGGGGGTGCAGGTGGTCGTCGTCCCCATCGCCTTGATGGTCAGCACGCCCGCCGTGAAGGTGACCCGGCCCGACTTCCTCGGGGTGTAGGTGCCCGACAGGTCGGTGATCTTGATGGGGGTGTTGGCGGGCGCCGCCTCGGGGTTCGGCGGGCCGGAGACCGCCACCTGCCCCTGGTCGGCGCCGCCCACCACGATGACCGCGCTCGGGTTCATCGCGCCCTTCCCGAGCTCGATCGGGCTGGAGGAGACGCCCTTGCGGAAGGACATCGTCAGCTTGTAGCCGCCGCCCTCCGGGGCGGCCTTGATGTCGATGGGCGAGACGGCCGACTTGTCCCCGATGGGCGTCTTGCAGTCGTAGGCGACGTCCACGACGTCGGCGCGCGCCGTGCCGGCGGCGGGCAGAACCGCCGCCCCGGCCAGCGCGAGCGCGACCGCCGCCGAGCGTGTGCGGTGGGACACCTTCGTCCTCCCCTCGAACCGATTCTGGCGGCACATCAGATCGGTGGCTCAAGGTACGCCCGGGGCCCTGCAAGGGGAAGACGAAGGACGCGGCGTTCGGCCGCGGCCCGTCAGGCCGCGCGCACCCCCCGCTGCCACACCGCGGAGACCAGCGGCACGCCCGGCCGGTACGCCAGGTGCACGTGGCTCGGGGCCTCCAGCAGCGCCAGGTCGGCGCGGGCACCCGGCGTCAGGACCCCGATGTCCGTACGGCGCAGCGCGCGGGCGCCGCCCGCGGTGGCCGACCAGACGGCCTCGTCCGGCGTCATCCCCATGTCCCGGACGGCGAGCGCGATGCAGAACGGCATGGAGCTCGTGTACGAGGAACCCGGGTTGCAGTCCGTGGACAGCGCGACCGTCGCCCCCGCCTCCAGGAGCCGGCGGGCGTCCGGCCACTGCGCGCGGGTGGAGAACTCGGCGCCCGGCAGCAGCGTCGCCACGGTGGTGTCCGCGGCCTGGGCGAGGGCGTCGACGTCGGCGTCGGTCAGGTGCGTGCAGTGGTCGGCCGAGGCCGCGCCCAGCTCGACCGCGAGCTGCACGCCCGGGCCGTACGACAGCTGGTTGGCGTGGACGCGCGGAATCAGCCCGGCGGCCGCGCCCGCGGTCAGGATCGCGCGGGCCTGGTCGCCGTCGAAGGCGCCCTTCTCGCAGAAGACGTCCACCCAGCGGGCGTACGGGGCGCACGCCGCGAGCATCTCGCCCGTGACGAGGGCGACGTACCCGGCAGGGTCCTCGGCGTAGTCCGGGGAGACGATGTGCGCGCCGAGGTAGGTCACCTCCTCCGTGTGCGCGGCCGCGATGCGCAGGGCGCGGGCCTCGTCGGCGACGGTCAGGCCGTAGCCGGACTTCGTCTCGAAGGTGGTGGTGCCCTGGCGGCGCGCCTCGTCGAGGTGGCGGACCAGGTTCGCCTCCAGCTCGGCGTCGGACGCGGCGCGGGTTGCCGCGACCGTGGTGCGGATGCCTCCGGCGGAGTAGCTGCGGCCCGACATGCGGGCGTTGAACTCGGCCGTTCGGTCGCCGGCGAAGACGAGGTGGGAGTGGGAGTCGACGAAGCCGGGGATCAGGGCGCGGCCCTGGGCGTCGAAGGCGGTGTCCGCCGGCGGGGCCTTGGCCGTGGGGCCGACCCAGGCGATGCGGTCGTCTTCAACGACGACCGCTGCGTTTTCGACCAGGCCGAGGGGGCCTGCGCCCAGCGCGGGGTCGTTGGTGACGAGGCTTCCGATGTTGCCGATGACTGTAGTGCTCATGGGTTCCTTCCAGGGGTTGCTTTCCCCCACCCCGCCCCTTCCCGAAACCGGGGCTCCGCCCCGGACCCGCTGCCGCCGCACGGCCGCAAGGCCGACCCTACGGGCCCGCGCCGCAAACGCCGCGCACCCGAAGCGCCGGGGCTCCGCGCCCGTGCGCTCAAACGCCGCGCAGGCTGGACGTGCCGGCCCGCCGGCTGCGAACCGAAAGGCACCCGACCGGAGCTCCGGGGCTGCGCCCCGAACCCCTTGCGGGCGCTTCGCGCCCGTGCGCTCAAACGCCGCGCAGGCTGGATGTGCCCGACCCCGCCGGACGGCCGGGCCGGCACCCCGGGTGCGAGCCCAGCCCTTCCGGGTGCCGATCCGGCCCGGCCGGGGCCTTGTCCAGCCCCACCGGGGGACCTGCCCAGCCCCACCGGGGGACCTGCCCAGCCCCACCGGGGGACCTGCCCAGCCCCACCGGGGGACCTGCCCGGCCCCACCGGGGGACCTGCCCGGCCCCACCGGGGGACCTGCGCGGCCCCGCCGGGCCCATCCGGTTCCCGTCGGAACCATCCGGTCCCGCCGGAACCATCCGGTCCCGTCGGGGACCATCCGTCCCGCCGGGGACCACCCGGTCCCGCCGGGGACCTGCCAGCCCCGCCGGCGTTTGAGGCGCGGGGTGTGGGGCGGAGCCCCGCAACCCCAGCCACAGCGGCGCTGAAGCCGGCCGGCCCCGGCAGGGGCCAAGCCGGCCCCTGCCCGAGGGGACCCATCCAGCCCCACCGGGGGGACGCATTCAGCCCCACCGGGGGGACGCATTCAGCCCCACCGGGGGGACGCATTCAGCCCCACCGGGGGGACCATCCAGCCCCGCCGGCGTTTGAGGCGCGGGGTGTGGGGCGGAGCCCCGCGGGCCCAGACGGAGATGAACAGCCCCGCCGGCGTTTGAGGCGCGGGGGTGCGGGGCCGGGCCCCGCGGGACCCGGCCGCGGGGTGGGGTGGGGTCAGGTGCGGACTGCGGTGATGGCGGTGGACAGGGCCGACGGGACGTCGGGGACCAAAGTGTGGGCTCCGTCTCGGACGATGTGGCGGCCGCCGACGACGGTGTGGCGGACATCCGCGGCCGACGCCGCGAACACGGCGGTCTCGGCGCCGAGCCTCGGCAGGGGCCCTGCCGTGCGGACGCTGTCCAGGGCCACCGTGGTGAAGTCGGCCAGGGCGCCCGCTTCGAGGCGGCCCGCGTCCGGGAGGCCCAGCGCCGCGTGGCCGTCCGCGGTGGCGGCTGTCAGCAGCGCGTTGGCGGTCCAGTGCCCCCGCGTCCGGCTGCGGAGCCGCTCGTCCAGTTCCATGGCCCGCGCCTCCTCCAGCAGGTCGATGACGGCGTGGCTGTCGCTGCCCAGGGACAGAGGGCTGCCCGCCTGCTGGAGGCGGACCGCCGGCCCGATCCCGTCGGCGAGGTCCCGTTCGGTGGTGGGGCACATGCAGGTGCCGGTCGCGGTGCCGCCGAGGAGCGCGATGTCCTCGTCGGTGAGGTGCGTGTTGTGGACGCCGGTGGTGCCCGGCCCGAGCACCCCGTGGTCGGCGAGCAGCCGGGTGGGCGTGCAGCCGTGGGCGGCCTGGCAGGCGTCGTTCTCGGCGGTCTGCTCGGAGAGGTGGACGTGCAGCGGGGCCTGCCGCTCCTCGGCCCAGCGGGCCACGGTGCCCAGCTGCTCCGCGGGGACGGCGCGCACCGAGTGCACGGCCGCGCCGATCAGGGCGTGCCCGCGCGGCTTGAGGGCCGAGACGCGTTCGGCCCAGGCGTCGGCGGTGCCGTCCGAGAAGCGCCGCTGGTGCTCGTTCGGGGCCTGGCCGAAGCCGGAGGAGAGGTAGGCGGTGTCGAGGAGGGTGATGCGGATGCCGGCGGCCGCGGCGGCTTCGACGAGGGCTTCGCCCATGGCGTTGGGGTCGGCGTACGGGGTGCCGTCCGCCTGGTGGTGGACGTAGTGGAACTCGCCGACGTTCGTGATTCCGGCGAGCGCCATCTCGGCGTACACGGCCCGGGCGAGGTCGAAGTACGTGTCGGGGGTGAGGCGGCGGGCGACGCCGTACATGACCTCGCGCCAGGTCCAGAAGGTGCCCGAGCCGACCTGGACGGTGCCGCGCAGGGCCCGGTGGAAGGCGTGGGAGTGGGCGTTGGCGAGGCCGGGGAGGGTGAGGCCGCGCAGGACCTCCGCGCCGGGCGGCGGGGCGGCGGCCCCGGTCCGCAGGGCGGCGATGCGCCCGTCGTCGGACACGTCGAGGGCGACGCCCGGCTCGACATGGGTGCCGAGCCAGGCGTGCTCCAGCCAGTACGTCTTCACCGTGCGCGGGGTCAGTGACACGCCAGGCCTTCCAGTACGTCGGCGAGGGCGAGGACGCCGGCGACGCAGTCGTCCTCGGGGGCGAACTCCAGCGGGGAGTGGGAGACGCCCGTGGGGTTGCGTACGAACAGCATCGCGGTGGGGACGGACGCCGACAGGATGCCCGCGTCGTGTCCGGCGCCGGTGCCGAGGACGGGCACGGAGCCGCCGAGGATCCGGTTGATTTCGTCGCGCAGGGCGTGCTCGAACTCGACGACCGGGGTGAAGGACTCCCGGACGACGGCGAGGTCGACGCCGTCCTTGTCGGCGCGCTCGCGGGCGGCCTTCTCGATGGCGGTGACCACGGTGTCGAGGGTGGCCTGGTCGGCGGCGCGGGAGTCGAGCCAGCCCCGTACGAGGGAGGGGATGGCGTTGACGCCGTTCGGTTCGACGGCGACCTTGCCGAAGGTGGCGACGGCTCCGGCGAGTGCCGCCTCCGTACGGGCGGCCAGGACGGTCTCGGCGTAGGTGAGCATCGGGTCGTGCCGGTCGACGAGGCGGGTGGTGCCGGCGTGGTTGGCCTCGCCGCGGAAGTCGAACCGCCAGCGGCCGTGCGGCCAGATGGCGGAGGCGATGCCGACGGAGTCGCCGGACAGGTCGAGGGCGCGGCCCTGTTCGACGTGGAGTTCGACGAAGGCGCCGATGCGGGCGAGCCGTTCGGGGTCGGGCCCGATCGCGTCGGGGTCGTACCCGGCGGCCTCCATGGCCTGCGGGAGGCTGATCCCGTCGGCGTCGCGCAGCTCGTACGCCTTCTCCTTGGTCAGCTGCCCGGAGGTGAGGCGGGAGCCGACGCAGGCGAGGCCGAAGCGGGCGCCTTCCTCGTCGCCGAAGTTGACGATGGCCAGCGGCCGCTTGAAGCTCGCGCCGCGGGCGCGGAGCTCGTCGAGTGCGGCGAAGGCGGAGACGACGCCGAGGGGGCCGTCGAAGGCGCCGCCGTCGGGTACGGAGTCGAGGTGGGAGCCGGTGACGACGGCGTCGCCGGCGGCCGGGTCGCCGAGCCAGGCCCACTGGTTGCCGTTGCGGTCGGTCTCGACGTCGAGGCGGCGGGCCTCGGCCTGCATCCGGAACCAGAGCCGGCAGTCGGCGTCGGCTCCGGTCCAGGCGTAGCGGCGGTAGCCGCCGGAGGCGTCGCTGCGGCCGAGGGGCCGCAGCGACGCCCACATGGCGTGGAAGCTCTGGCTCACGCGGAGGCTCCGGTGTCGCCCTCGCGCATCGGGACGCGCACGCCCTTGGCGTCGGCCACGGACTCGGCGATGTCGTATCCGGCGTCGACGTGCCGGATGACGCCCATGCCGGGGTCGTTGGTGAGGACGCGGCGGACCTTCTCGCCGGCCAGCGGGGTGCCGTCGGCGACGGTGACCTGGCCGGCGTGGATGGAGCGGCCCATGCCGACGCCGCCGCCGTGGTGGAGGGAGACCCAGGAGGCACCGGACGCGACGTTGACCATGGCGTTGAGCAGGGGCCAGTCGGCGATGGCGTCGGAGCCGTCGAGCATGGCCTCGGTCTCGCGGTACGGGGAGGCGACGGAGCCGCAGTCGAGGTGGTCGCGGCCGATGGCCAGCGGGGCGGCCAGCTCGCCGCTCGCGACCATGTCGTTGAAGCGCTCGCCGGCCTTGTCGCGCTCGCCGTAGCCGAGCCAGCAGATGCGGGCGGGCAGGCCCTGGAAGTGGACGCGCTCGCCGGCCATCTTGATCCAGCGGGCGAGGGACTCGTTCTCCGGGAACAGGTCGAGGATCGCCTTGTCGGTCTTGGCGATGTCCGCGGCGTCGCCGGAGAGGGCGGCCCAGCGGAAGGGGCCCTTGCCCTCGCAGAACAGCGGGCGGATGTAGGCGGGGACGAAGCCGGGGAAGGCGAACGCCCGGTCGTAGCCGGCGAGTTGGGCCTCGCCGCGGATGGAGTTGCCGTAGTCGAAGACCTCGGCGCCGGCGTCCATGAAGCCGACCATGGCCTCGACGTGCTTGGCCATCGACTCGCGGGAGCGGGTGGTGAAGCCGGCCGGGTCCTTGGCCGCGTAGGAGGCCATGTCGTCGAAGGCGACGCCGACCGGCAGGTAGGCGAGCGGGTCGTGCGCCGAGGTCTGGTCGGTGACGATGTCGATGGGGGCGCCCTCGGCGAGCATCTGCGGGAGCAGCTCGGCGGCGTTGCCGAGGAGGCCGATGGAGAGCGGCTTGCGCTGGTCGCGGGCCTCGGTGGCGAGCTGCAGGGCGTGGGCGAGGGAGTCGGCCCTGACGTCCAGGTAGCGGTGCTCGATGCGGCGCTCGATGGCGCGGGGGTCGCAGTCGATGCAGATCGCGACGCCGTCGTTCATGGTGACGGCGAGCGGCTGGGCGCCGCCCATGCCGCCGAGGCCGGCGGTGAGGGTGATGGTGCCGGCGAGGGTGCCGCCGAACTTCTTCGCGGCGACGGCGGCGAAGGTCTCGTACGTGCCCTGCAGGATGCCCTGGGTGCCGATGTAGATCCAGGACCCGGCGGTCATCTGGCCGTACATGGTCAGGCCGAGGTGCTCCAGGCGGCGGAACTCCTCCCAGTTGGCCCAGTCGCCGACGAGGTTGGAGTTGGCGAGGAGGACTCGGGGCGCCCACTCGTGGGTCTGCATGACGCCGACCGGGCGGCCGGACTGGACCAGCATGGTCTCGTCCTGCTTGAGGGTGCGCAGGGTGCGGACCATGGCGTCGAAGGAGCGCCAGTCGCGGGCGGCCTTGCCGGTGCCGCCGTAGACGACGAGCTTGTCGGGGTGCTCCGCGACCTCGGGGTCGAGGTTGTTCTGCAGCATCCGGAGGGCGGCTTCCTGCTGCCACCCCAGGGTGCTGAGCTCGGTGCCTCGCGCGGCCCGTACGGGGCGGGGTCCTGACATGGCGATGCCTCCAGACGCTGTGGGTAATTCCATTCACATCCTCTCCGGCTGAATACTTCCAGTCAACAGCTGCGGGCGGGCGCGCCGGGTGATGGGATGGCGGGCATGGCTTCCGACACGCACGTGCAGGGCGCCGCCGAGCGCCGGGACCTGGCCGTCCGGGCCGCCGTCGAGCAGGGCCTCGTGGGCGGGGCGGACTCCGCGCCGCCGCTGGTCTGCCTGCTGGACACCGCCGGGATCCGCTCCTCCGCCGAGGCCCTGGCGGGCGCCTTCGCGGTCGCCGTGCCGCCGGGGACGCCCGTCCTGCACGCCTTCGCGGTCAAGGCCGCGCCGCTCGTCCCCGTCCTGCGGCTGCTCGCCGGCTGCGGGCTGGGCTGCGAGGTCGCCAGCCCTGGCGAGCTGGCCCTGGCCCGGGCCGCCGGGGTGGGCCCGGGGCGGACGGTCCTGGACTCCCCCGCCAAGACGGCGGCCGAGCTGCGCGAGGCCCTCGACCTCGGGATCGCCGTCAACGCCGACAGCCGGCAGGAGCTGGAGCGCCTCGACGCCCTGGTCGCCCAGCGTCCGACGGCCTCCCCGATCGGCGTACGGATCAACCCCCAGACGGGTGCCGGCGCCATCGACGCCCTCTCCACGGCCACCGCCACCTCGAAGTTCGGCATCGCCCTGCGCGACGAGGGCGCCCGGGCCTGGCTGGTGCGCGCCTTCCTGGACCGCCCCTGGCTGACCCGGCTGCACACCCACTCGGGCTCCCAGGGCGTGCCCCTGCCGCTGATCGCCGAGGGCGTGCGGGAGCTGCACGCGCTGGCCGAGGAGATCAACGCGGCGGCCGGGCGCCGCCAGGTCGACACCCTCGACATCGGCGGCGGCCTGCCCGTCGACTTCACCTCGGACGCGCACACCCCCACGTACGCCGACTACGTCGCCGCCCTGCGCGGGGCGGTCCCCGCGCTGTTCGACGGCTCGTACGGGCTGGTCACCGAGTTCGGGCGGTCGCTGCTGGCCAAGCACGGCCTGGTCGTGGCGCGCGTCGAGTACACGAAGACCACCGGCGGGCGGCCGATCGCCCTGACCCACGCCGGCGTCCAGCTGGCCACCCGCACGGTCTACGCGCCCGCCGCGTGGCCGCTGCGGATCCTCGCCTACGACGCCAAGGGCGCCCCGAAGCAGGGCCCGCCGGTCGCCCAGGACGTCGCCGGCCCGGCCTGCTTCGCGGGCGACCTGCTGGCGACCGCCCGGGAGCTGCCCGAGCTGGCGCCCGGCGACCTGATCGGCGTCCCCGACACGGGGGCGTACTTCTTCACGGCCCACTACGGCTACAACAGCCTGCCCCGGCCGGCCGTCCACGGCTTCACGGTGGACGCCTCGGGCGGGGTGTCCTTCCGTACGGCCCGCCGGGCGCAGACGCCGGAGGACCTGGCGGCGGAAGCCGGCGCGGACCTGGCGGAGCCCCTCGGCTGACCGCGCCGCCCCCGGCCTACTCCACGAACAGGCCGCGGGCCGCGGCCCGCGCGTCGAAGGCCTCCAGGCGGGCCTGCGCGTCGGGCAGCGCGTCGGCCATCGCCTCCAGCAGCACCCGCCCCAGCAGCATCGGCGCACAGGCGGTGTCGAAGGCCAGGCCGGTGCCGACCGGCGCCGGGATCAGCAGGTCGGAGACGCGGGCGACGGGCGCGAACGGCGACTCGGCGACCGTCACCACCGTCAGCCCCGCCTGCCGGGCGTGCTCCAGCGCCTCGGCCACCTCGCGGGGGTGGCGCGGCAGCGCGAAGCACAGCAGCGCCGACGCGCCGGCGCCGGCGGCGGCGTCGATCCGGTCGGCGAGCATGGAGCCGCCCTCGTCGAGGAGCCGCACGTCGGGGTGGACCTTGGCCGCGAAGTACGCGAATCCGCGCGCCTGCGAGGACGCCGCCCGCAGCCCCAGCACGGGCAGCGGCGCCGACGCGGCGAGCAGCCGGCCCGCCTCCTGGACCGGCGAGGGGTCGGCGAGCATGGCCGAGAGCTGCCGCAGGTTCTCGATCTCCCCCTGGACGGCCTGCTGGTACTCGTTGTAGGCGTCCTCCTGCGGCTCCTCCGCCCGCTCGGCGGGCGGCGCCACCTCGCGCAGGTGCCGGCGCAGGGCCGGATAGCCGTCGAAGCCCAGGGCGACCGCGAACCGCGTCACCGAGGGCTGGCTGACCCCGGCCAGCTCGGCGAGCTCCACGCTCGACAGGAACGGCACCTCGGTGGCGCCGCGCACCATGCAGTGCGCGATCCGCCGCTGGGTGGGCGTCAGCCGGTGCCCCTCGAACAGCCTCTGCAGGCGCGCCGCCGGGCTGTCGCTCGTCATCCCGACCCTCCGTCCCCGTACGTATTCAGTCACGGAGCACTCTGCATGCGTCTATGCAGGCACGGCAAGCCGCAACCGCTCCGCGAGACGGACAACCTCCGGTGATCGCGCCTCGGCCGGGAGGTGCAGAGCGGATACTTCACCCTGCAAGCCGACTCGCGAACGAAGCGGACAGGCCGAAGGCGGCCCTCGGCTCCGGGGGATCCGTTTCCGATCGAAACGCAGGGCGGGGGGAGTACGTGGAGAACCGGTATGCAGGCGGGTGTGCGTCGTGCTCGGTGTGGGTGTCGGCGGGCGGCGGGTTTCTCGGCAAGGGCGTCACCGGCGGCTGGGAGGTGCGGTGCGCGACCTGCCGGTTCCTGGATGATCGGGCTGCGGCCGACGACTTCGACCCGGAGGCCCTCGAGCTGCCGCCGGTGCCGCCGGCCGGCAGCGCAGCCACCGTGGCCCTGCGCGTCCTCACGCTGACCCGGCCTTGCTGGGCCTGCGGAGAGGCCACGGTGTGCCTGGCAGGCCTGTACCCGCAGCGCCCCGCTCGCGGCTATGTCGGGCTGTTCACCACGGACAGCCCCAGGACGTTGGCGTTGGCCCGCCGACTGCTCCAGAACCACGGACACGCGGCTTTGGCCGCGACCGTCCGGCCCCGCTACAGCGGGACCATGCGCAAGCGCCAGTTGTCCAACGGCTGCAGCCACTGCGATGCGCTGCAGGGAAACTTCCCCGTCCAGGAGGAGGCGCTGGGCCGAGTCGCCGCGAGCGGCGTGGACGGACTGGACACGCTGGTAATCGCCGACTGCCCGGTGCTGGAGTGGCAGGCCGTCGTCCACGGCAGCAGCGGCGGCGTGATGGCCATCTGAGCTGCCGGCCGCCCCGGACGTCTCCCCAAGCCGAGATCACGCCTGCGTGCGCAAGCCGACGTGCGGCGAGCGGGAACCCGCCGCCGTCCGGGAAGGACGTTGACGGGGCCGGAGAACGCGGGGACCGCCGCACCCTCGGGGTGTGCGAGGGGCGGGACGACGGCGGTCCCCGCGCGGGACACGGGCCGGGTCAGGGCCGTCCGCGTCCGTGGCGCCGCGGGTCCGGGAGCCGCTCCGGAGGTGTGCAGACGCCGTTCCGTGGCGCCGGCCGGGGCCCTCGCCCCCGCCGACACCCACCACTGTGCCCCGCGCTTGTTAAGCCGGTGCTGCCGCCGCGTGACGGGCGCGTGCCGATCGCACGAAGCCCCGCCGCGCGGTCGGCGGCACCGCGGTCACGCGTTCTTCGCGAGGAACGCGAGCAGGTCCTGCCGGCTGACGACGCCGGTCGGCTTGCCCTCGACCAGGACGATCGCCGCGTCGGCCTTGCCGAGGGCTGCCATCAGGTCGGAGACGGGCTCGCCGGAGCCGACCTGCGGCAGCGGCGCGCTCATGTGCTTCTCCAGCGGGTCGCTCAGCGCGGCGCGCTGCGCGAACAGCGCCGCGAGCAGCTCCTTCTCCACGACGGAGCCGATGACCTCGGCGGCCATGACGTCCGGGTGGCCGGCGCCGGGCTTGACGACCGGCATCTGGGAGACGCCGTACTCGCGCAGCACCTCGATGGCCTCGCCGACGGTCTCCTCCGGGTGCATGTGCACCAGGGAGGGCATGTCGCCCTCCTTGTCGGCGAGGACGTCGCCGATGCGGGCGGCGGGGCCCGCCTCCTCCAGGAAGCCGTGGCCGGCCATCCACTCGTCCGAGAAGATCTTGCTCATGTAGCCGCGGCCGCTGTCCGGGAGCAGGACGACGACGACGTCGTCCGGGCCGAGGCCCTCGGCGGCGCGCAGCGCGGCGACGACGGCCATGCCGCAGGAGCCGCCGACGAGGAGGCCCTCCTCCTTGGCGAGGCGGCGGGTCATCTGGAAGGAGTCCTTGTCGGACACCGCGATGATCTCGTCGGCCACGTTCCGGTCGTAGGCGGTCGGCCAGAAGTCCTCGCCGACGCCCTCGACGAGGTACGGGCGGCCCGAGCCGCCGGAGTACACGGAGCCCTCCGGGTCGGCGCCGATGACCTTGACCTTGCCGCCGGACGCCTCCTTCAGGTAGTTGCCGGTGCCGGAGATCGTGCCGCCCGTGCCGACGCCGGCCACGAAGTGCGTGATCCTGCCCTCGGTCTGCTCCCACAGCTCGGGACCGGTGGTCTCGTAGTGCGAGCGGGGGTTGTTCGGGTTGCTGTACTGGTCCGGCTTCCAGGCGCCGGGCGTCTCGCGGACGAGGCGGTCGGAGACGTTGTAGTAGGAATCCGGGTGCTCCGGGTCGACCGCGGTCGGGCAGACCACGACCTCGGCGCCGTACGCCCGCAGCACGTTGATCTTGTCCATCGACACCTTGTCAGGACAGACGAAGATGCACTTGTAGCCCTTCTGCTGGGCCACGATGGCGAGTCCTACACCGGTGTTGCCACTGGTCGGCTCCACGATGGTGCCACCGGGCTTGAGAGCACCGCTCTGCTCGGCGGCCTCGATCATCCGGAGGGCGATGCGGTCCTTCACGGAGCCGCCGGGGTTGAAGTACTCGACCTTGGCAAGGACGGTGGCCTGAAGGCCTTCGGTCACGCGGTTGAGCTTCACCAGCGGGGTGTTGCCGACGAGGCTGATCATCGAGTCGTGGAATTGCACCATGTTCTCCAGGGATGGGACTCCACGGGTTCTCCGGGAGACATGGCCAGAGTATGCGGAAAGGGATTGGCCGACGGGCGGTACGGGGCAGGAAGCTCGACGAGGACGGAGGTGGCGTGAAGGGTGTCCAGAGCAAGGACGGCCCGCCGGATCGCGGCGGGGGCGGCGTACGGCGGAGGCGGGCTCGGCCTGGTCGGGGTCGCCGCCGTGGGGCTGGTGCTGGCGGAGGTCCAGTTCGCCAAGCGAACGGTCGGCAGCGGCCTGCCGGACCCGCCGCGCGCGGACGGCCTGTACGGCGGCGGCTTCCACGGCGGCGGGCTGGAGCCGGGGCCGCTGCGGCTCGCGATGATGGGCGACTCGACGGCCGCCGGGCTGGGCGTCCACCGGGCGCGGCAGACCCCGGGGGCACTGCTGGCGTCGGGGCTGGCGGCGGTCGCAGAGCGGCCGGTGGAGCTGCGGAACGTGGCCCTGTCCGGGGCGATGTCCGACGACCTCGACCGGCAGGCCGGGCTGCTGCTGGACGGTGACGCGCCGCCGCCGGACATCTGCGTGATCATGATCGGGGCGAACGACGTGACGCGCCGCATGCCGCCCACGCAGTCGGTGCGGCACCTCACCTCGGCGGTGCGGCGGCTGCGGCTGGCGGGCACCGAGGTCGTCGTCGGGACCTGCCCCGACCTGGGCACGATCGAGCCGGTGTACCAGCCGCTGCGGTGGCTGGCCCGGCGGGTGTCGCGGCAGCTGGCCGCGGCCCAGACCATAGGGGCCGTCTCGCTGGGGGCGCGCACGATCTCGATGGGGGACCTGCTGGGCCCGGAGTTCGCGGCGAACCCGCGCGAGATGTTCGGCCCGGACTCCTACCACCCGTCGGCCGAGGGGTACGCGACCGCGGCGATGGCGATCCTGCCGACGGTGTGCGCGGCGCTGTCCCTGTGGCCCGAGTCGGACCGGCTGGAAGTGGCCCGGGACGAGGACATGCTGCCGGTGGCCAAGGCCGCCTCGGCCGCAGCCGGCCAGGCGGGCACGGAGGTCACCCCGGCCCGCGGCCCGTGGGCCCTCCTGAAACACCGCCGCCGCCGCCGCGTCCCGTCGGAAGACGCCGCCCCGACCCACCCCCCGGCCACCCTCACCCACTCCCAGGACCCCTGACCCCGACTTCCATCCCGACCACCGCCCACTCCGGCCCCGCCCGCGCTTGAGGCGCGGGGCCGGGGGCGGAGCCCCGAAGCCCACCCGCCCCCGGGCCTCCCACCCCCGGGGGTCGGGCACATCCAGCCCCGCCGGCGCGCGACGCCCGGGGCTCTGGGCAGAGCCCGAAAACACTCGGGGCCCGAAACCCCACCCGCCCCGGGCGCCTCCCACCCCCGGGCGGGCAACTCCAGCCCCGCCGGCGCTTGAGGCGCGGGGCCCGGGGCAGAGCCCCGAAACCCACCACCCCGGGCCTCCCACCCGGGGGCGGCACATCCAGCCCCGCCGGCGCGCGACGCCCGGGCTCTGGGCAGAGCCCGAAAACACGCGGGGCCCGAAGCCCCGAAACCCCAACCGCCCCGGGCGCCTCCCACCCCCGGGCGGGCACATCCAGCCCCGCCGGCGTTTGAGGCGCGGGGTGCGGGGCAGAGCCCCGAAAACCCACCCACCCCGGGCCTCCCACCCCCGGGAGGGCAAACCCAGCCCCGCCAGCGCGCGAGGCCCGGAGCTCTGGGCAGAGCCCCGAAACCCACCCGCCCCGGGCCTCCCACCCCCGGGGCCGGGCAAACCCAGCCCCGCCGGCGTTTGAGGCGCGGGGTGGGGGGCAGAGCCCCGGGAGCCCCCGGCCGGACTTCCGGCTCGCGAGCCCCGGCTCCGTACGCCCCCGCGGGGCAGCGGGGCACGGGCCCCGCACACCCCCGGACCAGCCACCCGACCCCGCGGAGCGACCGGCATCACACGCCCCACCCGGTGACCAAGACCGTACGGGCCGGTAACTTCGCTTGCGGTCCGCAATGAGCCGCAACTCACCCCTTGGAGCCCCGATGCCCGAAGCCGTCATCGTTTCCGCCGCCCGCTCCCCGATCGGGCGCGCCTTCAAGGGGTCCCTCAAGGACGTCCGCCCGGACGACCTCACGGCGACGATCATCCAGGCCGCGCTGGCCAAGATCCCCGAGCTGGACCCGCGGGAGATCGACGACCTGATGCTCGGCTGCGGCCTGCCCGGCGGCGAGCAGGGCCACAACCTGGCCCGCATCGTCGCGGTGCAGATGGGCATGGACTACCTGCCCGGCACCACGATCACCCGATACTGCTCCTCCTCGCTGCAGACCTCCCGCATGGCCCTGCACGCGATCAAGGCGGGCGAGGGCGACGTCTTCATCTCCGCCGGCGTGGAGACCGTCTCCCGCTCGGTGAAGGGCACCTCGGACGGCCTGCCGGAGACGCACAACCCGCTGTTCGCGGAGGCGGAGGCGCGGACCGCCGAGGTCGCCCAGTCCGAGGGCTCGACCTGGCACGACCCGCGCGAGGACGGCCTGATCCCGGACGCGTACATCTCGATGGGCCAGACCGCCGAGAACCTGGCCCGTCTGAAGGGCGTCACGCGCCAGGACATGGACGAGTTCGGCGTCCGCTCCCAGAACCTGGCCGAGGAGGCCATCAAGAACGGCTTCTGGGCCCGCGAGATCACCCCGGTGACCACCCCGGACGGCACGGTCGTCAGCACGGACGACGGCCCGCGCGCCGGCGTCACCCTGGAGGGCGTGCAGGGTCTGAAGCCGGTCTTCCGCCCGGACGGCCTGGTCACGGCCGGCAACTGCTGCCCGCTGAACGACGGCGCCGCCGCGCTGGTCATCATGAGCGACACGAAGGCTCGCGAGCTGGGCCTGACCCCGCTGGCCCGGATCGTGTCCACCGGCGTCACCGCCCTCTCCCCGGAGATCATGGGCCTGGGCCCGGTCGAGGCGTCGAAGCAGGCCCTGAAGCGGGCCGGCCTGACGGTCGGCGACATCGACCTGTTCGAGATCAACGAGGCGTTCGCCGCGCAGGTCATCCCCTCCTACCGGGACCTCGGCATCCCGCTGGAGAAGCTGAACGTCAACGGCGGCGCCATCGCAGTCGGACACCCCTTCGGGATGACCGGTGCCCGCATCACCGGCACCCTGATCAACAGCCTCCAGTTCCACGACAAGCAGTTCGGCCTGGAGACGATGTGCGTGGGCGGCGGCCAGGGCATGGCGATGGTGATCGAGCGGCTGAGCTGAGCCGCAGCGGAGGGTAGGGGTCGCCCGAGGAACGAGGGCGGCACCTGCCCGCAGCGGAGGCGAAGCCCAGCGCGACCAAAGGCACCGAGCGGCTGAGCTGAGCCGCAGCGGAGGGTAGGGGTCGCCCGTGGAACGAGGGCGGCACCTGCCCGGAGCGGAGGCGAAGCCCAGCGCGACCAAAGGCACCGAGCGGCTGGGCTGAGCCGCAGCGGGCCGGGTTTCCCCTGGTCCGGGCCCACTCCCGCGTCCGCGTCCAACCCTCCCGCGGCCGAGCTGTGACCGAATCTCCCCCAGGATGTGACAAACATCCTGGGGGTTCGGCATTTATGCAGGTCAACCGGGGTAGGGCGCTCTCCTGTGTGACGAAGACCCTGTCCATTTCGTGACGTAATGCACTGCACGCCATTCCCAGGTCGGGACACTCTGATGTAGGAAGTCGGGGGATCGAGTCAAATCAGGAGTTAGTCAGTGAGCGCCATGTCTCTTGCCCTGCTGCTGACCACGGCCGCCGCCGCGGCCGTGGGCGCTGCTGCGCTGCACGCCGTCCACGGCCTCCGCAAGCAGGTCACCGCCCTGCGGGGCGAGCTCGCCGTCCCGGCCCGGTCGCGCGGCGCGAGCGTCCCGCACGCCCGGGGTGCCGTGGAGTCCCCCGCCGCCGAGATACGGGCCGCCGTGGCGGAGGCCCTGGCCGAGGAGCGCGAGCGCGAGCTCGCCGAGGCGCGGGCCTTCTGGGCCGCGCAGGAGGCCCGCGAGGCCGCCGAGGCCTCGCCGACCTTCGCGGGCGACGCCCCGTCGCTGCTGGGCGGGCTCCCGGGCCTGGCCGACGACGGCCCCGTCTTCCTGCCCCGGCAGGCCGACCTGGTGGGCCTGGAGCCGGTGCTCGGCGAGGAGGTCGTCGACGAGTACCCGGAGGATTCCGCGGAGCTGGCCGCCGCGCGCCGCCGCCACCCCTCGCACCCGGACTTCGTCCCGTCCCAGCCGGCGTCCGCCGGCGCGGACCACGAGCGCACGGTGAGCCGCCTGGAGGAGCTCGCGGAGGCCCGTACGGCGCTCGCGGACGTCCGCCCCGGCCCCCTGGGCACCCTCGACGTGTACGTGTTCACGGACGGCACGACGCTGTGCATGACGCCGGGCCACCGCGAGACGGCGGAGCGCCTCGCGGAGGCGCTGCGCTCGGGCACGGCGCCGGTCCTGCTGGGCGGCTCGGGCATCTCGGGCGCCTACGCGCTGACGTTCTCCTGCGGCGGTGACGCGCAGGACCCCGACAACAACGTCTACATCCTGGCGGACCGCGTCATCGCGTCGCTCTGACCTCCGCCTGCTCCACCAGCCGCACGGCCTCGTCCAGCATTTCGGACGGGGCCTTCGCGGTTTCCGGGGCGGCGGTGCGCAGGGCTTCGGCGAGGTCGGTCCCGGCGACGGCGACCTGGTCGCCGACGGCGAAGACGCCGGCGTCGGGCATGGTGTGCGCCGGAGCCGCCCCGTCCGGTGCTTCGAGCCGCTGGGCGCGTACGGACAGCTCGCGGGCCAGTTCGAGTGCCTCGGCGGCGGCTCCGCGCTGCAGGCGGCTCTGCGGCATGGCGCGCAGCCGGTCGGCAAAGCGTTCGACGGCTTCGGTCAGGGGCGAGGTATCGAGCACCCGGCCGACCTTACGCGCCGGGGCGGCGCCATTGCCAACGGCCGTACTCTCCGGCACGGTGACGGGAAGGGAACAGCACGGCCACACCCCGGAGGCGCCCATGTCCGTAGAGTTCTCCGAGCAGACCCACCGCAACATGATCGACAGGATTCCGCAGACGACCGGCCGCGAGGTCGCGGAATGGCTCCGCACCGTGGACGAGGGGCCTTCCCTGGTCCGGTTCGAGGAGAAGGTCAGCTGGCTGCGCGGCGCGCACGAGCTGTCGTACGGCCAGGCCAAGGCGATCATCCACGAGTACGACCTGCGCAGGGCCGCCCGCAGGTTCGGCTGATCCGCCGTCCCTCCTCCCCCTGTCCCCGTCCCCCCACCGGTCCCGTCCGCACCGGAACGCGGGAAGGCCCCGCGAGCGTCGCTCGCGGGGCCTTCCCCTTGGTGCCGGCGGGCCCTGCCGGGCCCGGTCCTGCTAGTCGTCCCCGGAGAGGAGCTGGAACAGGCGCAGCAGCTCCAGGTAGATCCACACGAGGGTCATGGTCAGGCCGAAGGCGGCCAGCCAGGCCTCCTCGCGGGGGGCGCCGTAGGTGATGCCGTCCTCGACCTGCTTGAAGTCCAGGGCGAGGAACGCGGCGCCGAGGATGACGCCGATGATGCCGAACAGGATGCCGAGGCCGCCGCTGCGGAAGCCGAGGCCGTCACCGCCCGCGAACACCGAGAACAGCAGGTTCGCCACCATCAGCAGCATGAAGCCCATGGCCGCGGCCAGCACGAAGCCGTAGAAGCGGCGGGTCACGCGGATCCAGCGCATCTTGTACGCGAACAGCACCGCGGCGAAGACGCACATGGTGCCGAGCACGGCCTGGATGACGACACCGGCACCGAGGTAGGTGCTGGTGGCGGCGCTGATGACGCCGAGGAACACTCCCTCGAACGCCGCGTAGCCCAGGATGATCGCCGGGGACGCCTTGCGCTTGAAGGCCTGGACGAGGCCCAGGACCATGGCGACGAGCGCGGCGCCGATCGCGATGCCGTAGGACTTGCCGATGTTCGCCGGGTCGACCGGGAGGGCGATCCAGGCGAGCGTCGCGGTGAGGATGACCGTGCCGAGCGTCATGGCCGTACGGCTCACGACGTCGTCCATGGTCATCGCGTCGACACGGGCGGGCGCCTGCGGCATCCCGGTGGCGGGGTCGGTGGCGTAAGGATTCGTCGCGTACGGGTTGGCCCCGGCCTGCTGGTGCTGCGCGTCGAAGCCCGCGTAGGCACCGTTGTCGCGGCTGAACCCCCGTCGCGAGAAGACCGGGTTACTGCTCCTCATCTCACTCCTCCATGGCCACCTTGCGCGGCCTTGCAACAAGAGTAATGCGCTAGCAAAGAAATCACCCTACTGCTGGAGGAGGATCTTAGGAGAAGGACGGACGGCGCGCAGGGGCATAACCGCCGGTCGGCGGCGCGGCGGGCGGGCCGGGCGGTGGGCCGCGGGGCCGGCCCCCTCCCACGCGGCCGGCGCGTCCGCGGTGAGACGGAGGGGAACAGGGGGGCGGAGGGAACAGAAGGAACGGAGGAGGCAGCAGAGACGGAGGCGACGCAGGATGCGGCCGGGGCGCTGGAGGGGGTTGCGTCCGCTGTCGGGCGGGCCGGGCGGCGTACGCCGGCGCGCGGTCGGCGTCGCAGCGAGGGGCCCGAAACGGAAACGGGCCGAGCCACCGGGTGTTCGCGGGTGGATCGGCCGAAGTGGGAGTGCCCGGAGCCGGACTTGAACCGGCACGACCTCAAGGCCAGCGAGGTTTAAGCTCGCCGTGTCTGCATTCCACCATCCGGGCATGAGTGGCGGCGCCTCGGAAAATCAACCGGACGCCGGGCCGAGCCTATCGGGAATGCCCTGGTCGGGGACGGGCACACTTTCCTATGTTGTCTGATTTTATTGGCGCTTGAGTGACCGTCAGACCCGAGAACACGGGGTCGGCCGGTTACGGCGCCGAGGACCGGCGATACGGGAATGACGGGATTTCGATGGCCCGCGCCGGGCTTCGCGCCACCTGTGCGCCACCCCGGGCCACCCCACCCCCGCCTCCCCCCGTCGGTCTTCCCCGCGACCCCTTCAGCCCTCCGGAACGCCACCCTCCAGGGGGCGCAGTCATACCAGAGGAGGATCCGGCCGGTCCCGCGGTCAGACTCCAGTGGGCCGGTGAACGGGCACCGCGGCTGATCCCCCGCCGGTCCCGCGCGGAGACGATGGGAGGGTCCCAATCCGCCGACCGCCGCAGCCGGTCAGCATCCGAGGAGCAGCCCCCGTGACCACCATGAACCACGCCCCGCACACCACCCTGGCCGTGGCCGCCCGGGCCACCGGCCTGTCCAAGGTGTACGGCCAGGGCGAGACCCAGGTGGTCGCGCTCGACAACGTGTCCGTGGACTTCGGCCGCGGCCGGTTCACCGCGATCATGGGCCCGTCCGGCTCCGGCAAGTCGACGCTGATGCACTGCGTCGCCGGCCTCGACACGTTCTCCTCCGGCTCCGTCCGCATCGGCGACACCGAGCTCGGCTCCCTCAAGGACAAGCAGCTCACCCAGCTGCGCCGCGACAAGATCGGATTCATCTTCCAGGCGTTCAACCTGCTGCCGACCCTGACCGCCCTGGAGAACATCACCCTCCCGATGGACATCGCCGGCCGCAAGCCGGACAAGCAGTGGCTCGACACGGTCATCGAGATGGTCGGCCTCTCCGGCCGCCTCGGCCACCGCCCCACCCAGCTCTCCGGCGGCCAGCAGCAGCGCGTCGCGGTGGCCCGCGCCCTGGCCTCCCGGCCCGAGATCATCTTCGGTGACGAGCCGACCGGCAACCTCGACTCCCGCTCGGGCGCCGAGGTCCTCGGCTTCCTGCGCAACTCCGTGCGCGAACTCGGCCAGACGGTCGTCATGGTGACCCACGACCCGGTCGCCGCCTCCTACGCCGACCGCGTCGTCTTCCTCGCGGACGGCCGCATCGTCGACGAGATGCTCGCCCCCACCGCCGACGGCGTCCTCGACCGCATGAAGGCCTTCGACGCCAAGGGCCGCACCAGCTAGGGCCGGTCCGGCCGGTGCCGTGACCGGGCCGCCGGCCCGCAGCGCCCGCCCGCAGCCCTCCCCGAACCGCCCGACCGCGCCTCCTGCGCCGCCGCCCCGGCGGCCGCCACGACTCCTGGATTCCCCATGTTCCGTACCGCCCTGCGCAACGTGCTCGCGCACAAGGCCCGACTGCTGATGACGGTGCTCGCCGTCATGCTCGGCGTCGCCTTCGTCTCCGGCACGTTCGTCTTCACCGACACCGTCGGCAAGGCGATGTCCGACCAGTCCCGCAAGAGCTTCGACGGGGTCGCCGTCTCCGTCACCCACCTCGGCCCCGGCCGCGCCGAGGACGGCACCAAGGAGGAGGGCGAGCCCGGCATCAGCCAGCAGACCCTCGACAAGGTCGCCAAGCTGCCCGGCGTCGCCTCCGCCTCCGGCCGCGTCTCCGGCTTCGCCGGCGTCGCCGACCCCTCCGGCAAGCTCATCGGCAGCGGCTGGATGAACCAGGGCGCCAACTTCGCGCCCGTCCAGGACGGCAAGGACCCCCGCTACGCGTTCACCGCGGGCAGCGGGCCCGCCAAGGCCGAGGAGATAGCCCTCGACCGGGCCTCCGCCAAGGCCGGCCGCTACTCCGTCGGCGACAAGGTCCGCGTCGCCACGAACGGCCCGGTGAAGGAGTACACCCTCAGCGGTGTCTTCACCACCGAGGACGGCGCCGTCAACGCCGGCGGCTCGCTCGTCCTCTTCGACGCCAAGGTCGCCCAGGAGCTCTACCTCGCCCCCGGCTACTACTCCGAGCTGGCCGTCGCGGCCAAGCCCGGCACCGACGCGGCCAAGCTCCTCGCCGACGTCACCCCGGTCGTCGGCAAGGACGCCAAGGCCGAGACCGGCACCGCCCTCGCCGAGCGCAACGCCAAGAGCATCGAGCAGGGCATGAGCGGCATGAAGACCGGCCTGCTCGCCTTCGGCTTCATCGCCCTCTTCGTCAGCATCTTCCTCATCTACAACACCTTCAGCATGCTGGTCGCCCAGCGGACGAAGGAACTGGCCCTGCTGCGCGCCGTCGGCGCCACCCGCAGCCAGGTCCGCCGCTCCGTGCTGACGGAGTCCCTGCTCGTCGGCCTGCTCTCCTCCGTACTCGGCCTCGGCCTCGGCGTGCTCCTGGCCATGGGCCTGCGCTCCGGCATGGACAGCTTCGGCGCGAAGATCCCGGCCGGCCCGCTGGTCGTCTCCACGACCGCCGTCGTCACCGCCCTCCTCGTCGGCCTGGTGGTCACCGTGCTCGCCGCCTGGCTGCCGGCCCGCCGCACCTCCAAGATCCCGCCGGTCGCGGCGATGGGCAGCGCCCACCTCCCGCAGACCGCAAAGTCCCTCGTCCTGCTGAACAGCTTCGGCGGCGTCCTGGCCGGCCTCGGCGCGGCCCTGATCCTGTGGGGCTCCGCGAAGGGCGGCGAGACCGGCCGCTGGATCATCGGCGGCGGCGCGTTCTTCACGCTGATCGGCGTGGCCGTGCTCATCCCGATGCTGTCCCGGCCGCTGATCGCCGTCGTGCGCCCGCTGCTGACCCGCGTCTTCGGCACCGCCGGCAACCTCGCCGCCCGCAACGCGGTCCGCAACCCGCGGCGCACCGGCGTCACCGCCGGCATGCTGACCATCGGCCTGACCCTGGTGACGGGCCTGACCGTGCTCGGCGTCACCGTCGGCAAGGCCGTCGACCGCTCCACCACGGACCAGATCCGCGCCGACTACATGCTCACCATGGCCAGCGGCGGCGACCTGGACCCGTCGGTCCTGACCGCGCTGGAGAAGACCCCGGGCGTCACCGCCGTCTCCGCGCAGCAGTCCGCCTACTTCAAGGGCAAGGACGACGTCTTCCACTCCGCCTCCGGCGTCAACCCGGCCGCCATCGAGAAGCTCGTCAACCTGAAGGTCGTCAGCGGCTCGGTCGCCTCCCTGGCGCAGGGCCAGGTCGCCGTCGCCGACAAGACCGCGAAGAAGGCCGGCCTGTCCGTCGGCAGCACCATCGACGCCGCCTTCGACGGCGGCGGGAAGAAGACCCTCACGGTCGGCGCGGTCTTCGAGGAGAGCGAGCTCGTCTCCCCCTACGTCCTCGACGCCAAGCTCGTCCCGGTCGCGGCCGGCGAGAAGCCGCAGATCCGCCAGGTCTTCGTCAAGCTGTCGGGCGGCGAGTCCGCGGCGAACGAGAAGAAGGTCATCGACGCCCTCGGCGACAACCCGGCCATCAAGATCGACGACAAGCAGGACATCCGCAACGAGATGGGCGGCATCATCAACACGATGCTGAACCTGATGTACGGCCTGCTCGGCATGGCCCTCGTCATCTCGGTCCTCGGCGTCGTCAACACCCTCGCCATGTCGGTCTTCGAGCGGACCCAGGAGATCGGCATGCTCCGCGCCGTCGGCCTGGACCGCGGCCGGGTCAAGAACATGATCCGCCTGGAGGCCGTCGTCATCTCCCTCTTCGGCGCGGTCCTCGGCGTCGGCCTCGGCACCTTCCTCGCCTGGGCGCTCGGCCGCACCTTCAAGAACAGCATCCCGAACTACGAGCTCGTGGTCCCCTACGACCGGATCGGCGTCTTCCTGCTGCTGGCCGCCGTGGTCGGCGTCCTGGCCGCCATGTGGCCGGCGCGCAGCGCGGCGAAGCTGAACATGCTGACCGCGATCAAGACCGAGTAGCACCGGCCGGCGGTGCACGGCACGCAGGGCCCCGGGGCGGCGGAACCGCCCCGGGGCCCTTCCGCGTGCCCGGACGGGTCACGCCGGTGACGCCGGCCCCCCGCCCCAGGTGCGGGTCCGCAGCGGTAGGCGGGACGTGCCGTTGTCCTGGGGTCGGACCGCGAGGACCTGGTTGACGCCGAGCCGGTTGTGCTCGAAGCCGAGCGCGGACGCCGCCATGTACAGCAGCCACACCCGGGCCCGCCCGGGCGAGGTCAGGGCGGCGGCCTCCTCCCAGTGCTCCTCCAGCCGGGCCACCCACGCCCGCAGGGTGAGGGCGTAGTGCTCGCGCAGCGCCTCCACGTCGCGGACCTCGAAGCCTGCCCGCTCCAGTTCGCCGACGGTCGTGCCGAGCGGGGACAGCTCGCCGTCGGGGAAGACGTAGGCGTCGATGAACGGGTCGGCGCGGTGGGCCCGTTCGCCGGGTTCGGGGCGGCGGGCGATCTGGTGGTTCAGCAGCCGGCCGCCCGGGCGGAGGAGGGTGTGCAGGGCGCGGGCGTACTCGCCGTAGCGGGCCGCGCCGACGTGCTCGGCCATGCCGATGGAGGAGATCGCGTCGTAGGGGCCGTCGCCAACGTCGCGGTAGTCCTGGACGCGGATCTCCACCCGGTCGGCGAGGCCCTCCTCGGCGACCCGTTTGCGGGCGTGTCCGGCCTGCTCGGCGGAGAGCGTGACGCCGGTGACGCGGACGCCGTACGAGCGGGCCGCGTGCAGGGCGAGGGCGCCCCAGCCGCAGCCGACGTCGAGGACGCGCATGCCGGGCTCCAGGCCGAGCTTGCGGCAGACGAGGTCCAGCTTGTCGTGCTGGGCCTGCTCCAGGGTGGCGCCGGGGCTCCAGTAGGCGCAGGAGTACACCATCGACGGGCCGAGGACGTGCGCGTAGAAGTCGTTGCCGACGTCGTAGTGGTGGCTGACGGCCTTGCGGTCGCGGCCCCTGCTGTGCCGGGGGCCGCCGCGGCGGACGGCCTCCTCGGGCGGGGGCGCGGGCGGCGGCCAGGGCCCGGCGAGGGCGGCGAGCTCGCGCAGGGCGGCGCGGCGGGCCGGGTCGCGCAGCAGCGCGGCGGGCCCGGCGGGGGCGGGGGCTCCGGGGTTCGCCGGGACGGCGGGTTCGCGCTCCCACAGCAGGCCGGACACCCGGTCCAGCAGCGCGTACAGGTCGCCGTCGACGGTGAGGTCCCCGGCGACCCAGGCGCGGGCGAGGCCGAGCTCGCCGGGCCGCCACAGGATGCGGCGCAGGGCGCGGCGGCGGGCCAGGACGAGGACGGGCCCGCCCGGCGGCCCCGCCTCGCTGCCGTCCCAGGCCCGGATCCGGACGGGGAGCGGTGCGCCCAGCAGGGTCTCGGCCACAGCGGCCAGCCGCGGTGCGGCGTCGGTCATCGTCGGCACCTCCAGTCCATCCGATCGGACGGACTACCCCGGTACGGCTCCGGCCATGCCGCGGGCGGGGCCGCGGACGGGGCGCGGCGCCGGGTGCGCCGAAGGGGCCGCCCGCACCACGGATGGCGGGCGGCCCCTTCGGGGACGTGCTCGGCGGGCCGGACGCGCGGGGCGTCCTGCCTGCCGTCAGACCTGCGTCAGGAGGCCTTGGCCTTCTCGGCCGGCGCGGCGGCGGCGGCCGGAGCCGGGGCCGGCTTGGCGGCCTCGTAGAACTCCTCGCGGGGGGTCTCCAGAGCACCCAGGGAGACGACCTCGCGCTTGAGGAACATGCCGAGGGTCCAGTCGGCGAAGACGCGGATCTTGCGGTTCCAGGTCGGCATGGCCATGCCGTGGTAGCCGCGGTGCATGTACCAGGCGAGACGGCCCTTGAGCTTGATCTTCATCTTGCCCATGACGATCATCGCGACGCCCTTGTGGACGCCCAGACCGGCCACCGCACCCTTGTTGGAGTGCTCGTACTCCTTCTGCGGGAAGCCCCGCATGCCGGCCACGACGTTGTCGCCGAGGACCTTGGCCTGGCGCAGCGCGTGCTGGGCGTTCGGCGGGCACCAGGCGTTCTCGACGCCGGCCTTGCGGGCGGCGACGTCGGGGATCTGGGCGTTGTCGCCGGCGGCCCAGATGTAGTCGCTGCCCTGGACCTGGAGGGTCGGGGCGGTGTCGACGTGGCCGCGCGGGCCGAGCGGCAGGCCGAAGCGGGCCAGTGCCGGGTTGGGCTTGACGCCCGCGGTCCACACGATGGTGTTGGAGTCGACCTCGAGGCCGTTCTTCAGCACGACGTGGCCGTCGACGCAGGAGTCCATCGAGGTGCCGAGGTAGATCTCGATGCCGCGGGACTCGAGGTGCTCCTTGCCCCAGGTGCCGAGCTTGGGCCCGACCTCGGGGAGGATCTTGTCGGCCGCGTCCACCAGGATGAACCGCATGTCGTCGCGGCTGATCGTGGAGTAGTACTTGGCGGCGTCGCGGGCCATGTCCTCGACCTCGCCGATCGTCTCGGCGCCGGCGAAGCCGCCGCCGATGAAGACGAAGGTGAGGGCCTTGCGGCGGACGTTCTCGTCCGTCGTGGACTCGGCCTTGTCGAGCTGCTCGAGGACGTGGTTGCGCAGGCCGATGCCCTCTTCCACGCCCTTCATGCCGATGCCCTGCTCTGCCAGGCCGGGGATCGGGAAGGTGCGGGAGATGGCGCCGAGGGCGATCACCAGGTAGTCGAAGGGCAGCTCGTACGCCTCGCCGACCAGCGGCGTGACGACGGCGACCTTGCGGTCCTGGTCGATGCTGGTGACCCGGCCGGTGAGGACCTCCGCCTTGGGCAGCACGCGTCGCAGCGGGACGACGACGTGCCGAGGCGAGATGCTGCCTGCGGCCACTTCGGGGAGGAAGGGCTGGTAGGTCATGTACGACCGCGGGTCGACGACCGTGACGGTCGCCTCGCCGTAGCGCATCTTCTTCATGATGCGCTTGGCTGCGTACAGGCCTACGTACCCACCTCCTACAACGAGGATCCTGGGACGCTCCGTGGTGCTCATGGAACGAGTATCCAGCACCCCCAGGAGTGATGCTCGTGAGCCCCTTCACAAGAACCGACAGGGGCTCTGCTACACTGCGCCGCCCACGTGACGGAGGTCATGGCGCGGATCGGGAACCACCGTGTAACGGGATTCGTTGTTCACCCGCTCTGAACTGGCCTCCAAGGCCCCAACCGGAGTAGACCACCGGGTTCGTGGATACCTACCGGCGCGGGTCGGCGCCCTCCCCGGATCGCACGAAACGAGCCCAGGAGGGGCCGTTGGACCCCCGAGAGGGGCCTTTCGGCCCCTCGACTTGACCCGGGGCACCCTTTTTCCTTGTGAAGAACTTCACGAACTTTTCCGCGCGCCGCCCGGGGAAGCCGAGCCCGAACCCCCCGAACACCCCCAACACGCCCACTCCCAGGGCCCGTCAGCCTTCGATCCCACCGCCCGGGCAGAAGGCCCGCCGACCTCTCGGCGGCCGCCGATGCGCCGTGAGGGCCGCTCGCCCGGCCCGATGCGTAACGTGGGCCCATGGCCGAGAACACCGTCACGGTGCGGGAAGCCCGCGCCCACCTCGCCGAGCATGTCGACCGGGCCGCGGCCGGCGCCCCCACCGTCATCACGCGCAACGGCGCGCCGATCGCGGCCATGGTCCGATCGCGGACTTGCGGGCACTGGAGGACGCGGCCGACGCCCTGCTGTCGCGCGAAGCCGAAGCGGTGCCGGCCGAGGGCGGCCCCACGGTGACCATGGCGGAACTGCTGGCGGACCTGTTCGCCGAGCCGGACCGCCCGCCCGAGCCGCGACGGTGACGTCACCGTTCCCGTCGGCAGGCAGGCGGCCGGTGGGCGGCGTCAGGTCAGGGACCAGGCGATCCCGTCCAGGATGTCGTGTTCCGAGACCACGACCTCCGTCGCGCCCGTGCGCTCCATGACCGCCAGGAGGACGAGGGCGCCCGCGGCGATCACGTCGACGCGGCCCTCGTGCATCACCGGGATCGCCGCGCGCTCGGCGTGCGTGGACGACAGCATGCGCTCGCTGATCTCGCGGACCTGCTCGTACGGGATGCGCGAGTGGTGGATGCGCGAGGAGTCGTACGCGGGCAGGCCGAGCGCGATCCCGGCGACGGTGGTCACCGAGCCGGCGAGGCCCACCAGGGTGCGGGCCTCGCGCAGCGGGACGCTCTGCTCGGCCAGGTCGAGGGCCGCCTCGATGTCGGCCCGCATCGCCGCGGTCTGCGCAGCGGTCGGCGGGTCGGTGACGGCGCCGTCCACGACGAGGTGCCGCTCCGTCATGCGGACGCAGCCCACGTCGACCGAGCGCGCGGCCCGCACGTGTTCTTCGCCGACCACGAACTCCGTGGAGCCGCCGCCGATGTCGACCACCAGGTACGGCTTCTCCAGGTGGTCGGCGCCGACGAGCTCCCGGGTCGCGCCGGTGAAGGAGAACTCCGCCTCCTGCTCGCCGGAGACGACCTCCGGTTCGACCCCGAGGATGTCCCGCACCCCGGCGGTGAACTCGTCCCGGTTCTCCGCGTCCCGCGAGGCGGAGGTGGCCACGAACCGGATGCGCTCGGCGCCCAGCTCCTTGACCACCCCGGCGTACTCGCGGCATGCGGCGAAGGTGCGCTCCAGTGCCTCGGGGGCCAGCCGGCCGGTCCGGTCCACGCCCTGGCCGAGGCGGACGATCGTCATCCGCCGGTCGAGCTCGACGAGGTGCCCGGTCGCCGGGTCGCAGTCCGCGACCAGCAGGCGGATGGAGTTGGTGCCGCAGTCGACCGCCGCGACGCGGGTCATGCCTGCTGCTCCTTGTCCTGCTCGGCCGCGGCACCCGGGCCGCCGCACGGCGTGACGCACGGGCCCTTCGCCCACCACTCGGGCAGCATCGCCAGCGCCTCGTCGCCGAACGGGTTCACGCCCGGCCCGGCGGCCAGCGAGTGGCCGACGAGCACGTGCAGGCACTTGACCCGGTCCGGCATGCCGCCGGCGCTGGGGAAGCCCTGGAGGACCTCGATGGCGTCGCGGCGCCGGATGTAGTCCTCGTGCGCGGCCTGGTAGGCGGCGGCGAGCTCGGGGTCCTCGGCGAGGCGGGCCTGCATCTCCTTCATCACGCCGTTGGCCTCCAGCGTGCCGATCGCGGAGGCGGCGCGCGGGCAGGTCAGGTAGTAGAGCGTGGGGAACGGCGTGCCGTCGGGCAGGCGGGGGGCGGTCTCCACCACGTCGGGCTGCCCGCAGGGGCAGCGGTGGGCGATGGCGCGCAGCCCGCGCGGCGGGCGTCCGAGCTGCTGCTCGAACGCCTCGATGTCCGCGTCGGTCGGCTCGGTCCGGTCGGTCTGGGGCGGGGGCGTCTGCATGCCTGGAGGAAGTCTCTTCGTTCTCGTGGATGGGTGCTGCGGGGTGGTGCGGTCGGAGCGGGCGGGCGCGTACGGCCCGTCAGTCGCCGGGCCGGTCGGCCTTGTCGACGCCGTCCCAGACGTTGGAGTACCAGGGCCGGTCCGACCCGGCGTGCCCGGTGCGGCGCTGCTGCGCCGCCTCGGCCCCCGGGTCGGCCATGATGTAGCCGGTCTCGCCGGGCCGGACGAAGTGCAGGTGCTTGCGCGCCTGCTGTTCGGCGTAGGCGTCGTCCTGCCAGCGGGCCTTCTCGTCGCGCAGCCGCTCCAGGCGCTTGGCCGCCGCGTCGGCGGCCCGCTCCTGCTCGGCGATCTCCGAGCGCTGGGAGACGTACTGGCGCATCGGGTACGCCAGGGCGACGACCAGCGTGCAGAGGACCAGCACCAGGAGCGCGGCCCGGCCGGTGAGCCGGCTGCGGCGGACCTGGCGCCGGTTCTGGGACCGGTACACGTGGGCGGCGGTCCGCTCTCCGAGCTGCTTGAGCCTCGTCGCGGTGGAGAAGGTGGAGAACCGATCCCGGTTCCCGGCCATTGAACCCGCCTCCCCTGGTGTCACGGTGCTACGCAATACGTCCCCGCACACGGTACGGGACCGAGTGCGGGGACGTACGGAGGCCGGACCCTCGGGTCACGGCCCGGGGCGGTTCAGCCCTTGAAGCGGGGGAACGCGCTGCGGCCGGCGTACACGGCGGCGTCGTCGAGGATCTCCTCGATGCGCAGCAGCTGGTTGTACTTGGCGACGCGCTCGGAGCGGGCCGGGGCGCCGGTCTTGATCTGGCCGCAGTTGGTGGCGACGGCGAGGTCGGCGATGGTGACGTCCTCGGTCTCGCCGGAGCGGTGGGACATCATGCACTTGAAGCCGTTGCGCTGGGCGAGCTCGACGGCGTCCAGGGTCTCGGTGAGCGAGCCGATCTGGTTGACCTTGACGAGGAGGGCGTTGGCGGTGCCCTCCTCGATGCCTCGGGCGAGGCGCTCGGGGTTGGTGACGAACAGGTCGTCGCCGACGAGCTGGACCTTGGCGCCGAGCTTCTCGGTGATGGTCTTCCAGCCGGCCCAGTCGTCCTCGAACAGCGGGTCCTCGATGGAGACGAGCGGGTACGCCTCGACGAGCTCGGCGTAGTAGTCCGTCATCTCGGCGGCCGAGCGGGCCTGGCCCTCGAAGTGGTACTTGCCGTCCTTGTAGAACTCGGACGCGGCGACGTCGAGCGCGAGGGCGATCTGCTCGCCGGGGGTGTAGCCGGCCTGCCTGATCGCTTCGAGGATGAGGTCGAGGGCCTCGCGGTTGGAGCCGAGGTTGGGGGCGAAGCCGCCCTCGTCGCCCAGGCCGGTGGAGAGGCCCTTGTCCTTCAGGACCTTCTTGAGGGTGTGGTAGACCTCGGTGCCCCAGCGCAGGGCCTCGGAGAAGGACTCGGCGCCGATCGGCGCGATCATGAACTCCTGGATGTCCACGTTGGAGTCGGCGTGCGAGCCGCCGTTCAGGATGTTCATCATCGGAACGGGCAGCAGGTGCGCGTTCGGGCCGCCGAGGTAGCGGAACAGCGGGAGGTCGGAGGCCTCGGACGCGGCGTGCGCGACGGCGAGGGAGACGCCGAGGATGGCGTTGGCGCCCAGCGAGCCCTTGTTGTCGGTGGCGTCCAGGTCGAACATGGCCTGGTCGATCAGGCGCTGCTCGGTGGCGTCGTAGCCGACGAGCTCGGGGCCGATCTGCTCGATGACCGCGAGGACGGCCTTCTCGACGCCCTTGCCCATGTAGCGGTTCGGGTCGCCGTCGCGGAGCTCGATGGCCTCGAAGGCACCGGTGGAGGCGCCGGACGGAACGGCAGCACGGCCGGTGCTGCCGTCGTCGAGGCCCACCTCGACCTCGACCGTGGGGTTGCCTCGGGAGTCCAGGATTTCCCGGGCTACGACGACGTCGATGGACGGCACGAGCATCTCCTTCTGGGATGTGACGCTGGGTGTGCGGTGGCGTGTCGGACCGGGGGACCGGCCCTGCCGCCTAGAGCCTAACCGCAGCCGGGGGGTCGGCCCGCCGACCGCCCGGGTCCTGGGACGAAAAAGGGCCCGAATACCCCTCTTCCCGGACATACGGCCCCTGCTGACGGGGCTGTACGGGGGCGGGCACGCCACCGCCCGGCGCGAGGGGGGGTACGCGCCGGGCGGTGGGGATCAGGTGCTGCGGAAGCCCTCGGGTGAGGGTTCGCGCGGGGTTCAGCCGAGCTTCAGCTTCTGGCCGGGGAAGATCAGGTCGGCGTCGGAGACGATGTCCTTGTTGAGCTCGAAGAGCTTCTCCCAGCCGCCCTTGACGTTCTGCGCCTCGGCGATGGTGCCGAGGGTGTCGCCGGCCTTCACCTCGTACGAGCCGTTGCCGGTCTTGACGACGGGGGCCTCGGCGCGCTCGGAGCGCGTGGTGGGGGCGGGGGTCTGCGCGCGCTGGGTCTGCTTCTTGACCTCGGTCTTCTGCGGCTGCGTCTTCTTGGTCTCGGTCTTCGGCGTCTGCTTGGGGGTCGTGTTGGTGGTAGACCCGCCGCCGGTGTACGAGGAGTTGGACAGGCCCTTGCCGCAGTGCGGCCAGGCGCCCTTGCCCTGGACCTTCAGGACCTTCTCGGCGATGGCGATCTGCTGCGCCTTGGTGGCCTGGTTGGCCTGCGCGGCGTACGCCTTGCCGCCGAATCCGGCCCACGTGGAGGCGGAGAACTGGAGGCCGCCGTAGTAGCCGTTGCCGGTGTTGATGGACCAGTTGCCGCCGGACTCGCACTGGGCCACGCGGTCCCACTCGGAGGCGGTGGCGGCGGAGGCGGTGCCGGCGGTCATCAGGGGGGCCGCGACCGCGACGCCGGCGACGCCGGCGAGCGTGACGATGCGGGTGGTCCGCTCGATGGCGGTGGCGCGACGGTGCTTGCCCTTGCCCGAAAGCAGCATGGAGTTCTCCTCACCGACGCCTGCGAGGTGAGCTGTCGGGTTCGGGCGGATGAGTTGCCCGGCCGCGCACGTGGCGCGTCTTCACCCCTAGCCGGTCCGGACCGCCTTCGACGGCCTTTCGCGGCACCTACCTTGGTTCCCCCGCTCCTGCCTTCGGCGCTTGACGCGACGTGTTGTTCCCCCCGTCCGCCGGCAGGACTCGGCGATGCGGTCGAAGGGGCCCGCGGTGGCGGGCGATTCAGAAGGTAGACAGGTCCCTCCCCGAAGTTCAACGAGGGAATTCGGGGAGGGAGGGCCCTACTTGCGCTCCCCTGGGGAGCATTTGCGCAGGTGAGGGCGGTTTTTACCCAAGGTCACGGACAGGACACGCCAGTTGACCGGAAGAGACGCATGTCTCATTTGAACGAACCGGACATTCAACTCTTTCCGGATGTCCGAAATGCCGCTGTTCCTAACCTATTTCCAGGTTCTGGCCGGGCTTGATGAGGTTGGCGTCCGAGCCGATGACCTGCTCGTTGGCCTGGTACAGCGCGCTCCAGCCGCCCTTGACGCCGGTGGCGTCCGCGATGGCGGCCAGGCTGTCGCCCTCCTTCACCGTGTACGAGGGCGCAGGCGCCGGCTCCTCGGCGGCGGGGGCGCCCCGGTGCTTGCCGGTGGCCGCGGCCGTGGCGCCGGAGACGTCCGCCGGGTCGGTGGAGGCGCCCGGGGTCGGCGAGGCCGACGGTGCGGAGGGGGCCGCCGGGGAGCCCGGGGCGGTGGATTCGGGGGAGCCGGAGGGCGCACCGGGCGTCGCGGAGGTGTCGCCCGGCGTCGGAGTACCCGGAGCGGTCGGGGTCGGCGTGGGGACCGCGGGGTCGGCGGGGTCCACGGGGCTCGGGGTGACCGTGGGGTCGCCCGGGAACACCGGCGGAGCCGTGGGGGACGGCGTCGCGCCGTCCGGGTCGGGCATGACGGGCAGTCCGACGGACGGGGCGAGCGGCCCCGGGGGCGGGGTCGCCGGGGCGGGGGTCGGCGCGCCGTAGTCGGTGGGCCGGTGGCCGTCCGCGACGGGGACCTGCTCGTCCGGGCGGGCCGGGGACGGGCCGACGGCCCGGTGGCTGCCGGCGGAGCCCGGGTCGACGTCCGCGGCGGGGCCGTCCTGGGTCAGCCCGGCCGCGGCCGCGCACTGCGCCCAGGCCTGGGCGCCGCTGGCGGCGAGCACGCGCTCGGCGACCGCGATCTGCTGGGAGCGGCTGGCGAGGTCGGGGCGCTCGGCGAACTCCAGGCCGCCGGCGTTCTTCCACTGTTCCTGGGTGAACGCCAGGCCGCCGTAGGAGCCGTTGCCCGTGTTGGCGCTCCACGTGCCGCCGCTCTCGCATTCGGCGACTTTGTCCCACGTCGCGGCTTCGGCCGCGCTCGCGCCGGTGGCGGCGAGCAGCGGCATGGCCAGCGCGGAGCCGGTGACTCCGGCGGTGACGACGATGGCGGGTACCTGGCGGGGGCGTCTGTGGCGGCCGTTCCCGGAACGCATGTGATGCACCTTTCGCATAACGGCGTGGTAACGGCAGAACCTAGCGGCCTTCGAACGATTGTCACAAGTTGAGCAAGAAATTGATTTACCATCAGAAACTCTTCAGATGTTTCGGGGTGTGAAGCGGACGGGAAGGGTGCGCAGGCCACGCATGATCAGTCCGCCCCGCCATCTCAGGTCCGTAGGCGGAACCGCCAGTTCCAGATCGGGCAGACGCGTCAGCAAAGTCGCAAGCGCCGTCTGACCCTCCAGCCGGGCCAGCGGTGCGCCCAGGCAGTAGTGGATCCCGTGCCCGTACCCCAGGTGCTGGTTGTCGCCGCGCGAGAGGTCCAGGGCGTCCGGATCGGCGAACCGCGCCGGGTCCCGGTCGGCCGCGGCCAGGACGACGAGGACGGGGTCGCCGACCGCGATCTGCTGCCCGCCGAGGACCAGCGGCCGGGTGGCGAACCGCCAGGTCGCGAGCTCCACCGGCCCGTCATAGCGCAGGAGTTCCTCGACGCCGGTCTCCAGCAGGTCCCGCTCGCCGGCGGCGAGGGAGGCCTGGAGGCGGGCCCGCTCGCCGGGGTTCATGAAGAGGGAGTGGACGCCGTTGCCGATCAGGTTGACGGTGGTCTCGAAGCCCGCGAAGAGCAGGATGAACGCCATCGCGGTGGCCTCGGCCTCCGTCAGGTGGTCGCCGTGGTCGCTCGCCCGAATCAGGTCGGAGATGAGGTCATTGCCCAGATCATCCCTTTTTCGGTGGATGAGTTCACCGAGATAGGCCCGCATCTGCTTCACGGAACGGGCCACTCCGCCCCGCGGCCCGCCGCCGTGCCGGATCATCATCCCGGCCCAGTCCCGGAAGTCGTCCTGGTCCTCCCGCGGGACGCCGAGCATCTCGCAGATGGCGTAGATGGGGAGCGGGAAGGCGAACTCGTGGATCAGGTCCGCCTCGCCGCGGCCGGCGAAAGCGTCGATCAGGTGGTCGGTCAGCTCCTGCACCCGCGGCGCGAACTCCGCCACCCTGCGCGGCGTGAACGCCTTCGACACCAGCCGCCGCAGCCGTGTGTGGTCCGGCGGGTCGATGTTCAGCAGGTGCGTCATCAGCTCTGCCTTGCGCTCCCCCGGGATCCCGGTCTTGCCCTTGGCGTGCGCCGGCTCCGCGTGGTGCTCGGGGTTCTTGCTCAGCCGCTGGTCGGCGAGGGCCTGGCGGGCGTCGGCGTACCGGGTCACCAGCCACGCCTCCACCCCGCTCGGCAGCCGCGTGCGGTGCACCGGGGAGTGCTCCCGCAGCCAGGCGTACGCCGGGTACGGGTCGGTGGCGAACTCCCAGTCGAACAGGGTGGGGCCCTGCGCGGGAGCGGGTTCTTCGGGGGCTGCGGAGGTCGGCTCGTGCACGCCCCGACCGTAACCCGCCTGCGGGCCCCCGCCCGCCGCCACCGCTCCCCTTACTCCACGGCCCCGTACGCCCCGTCGGTCTCGTCGGTCTCGTCGGTCTCGTCGGTCCCGCCGGCCCCGGCCGGGGTGGCGGCGGTGAGGCCCTCGGCGGTGCGGATCGCGTCGCGGTAGGCGCGGGCCGCCGCCCGCAGGGCCGTCTCCGGGTCGGTGCCCTCCGCCTCGGCGCGCGCCGCGAGCCGCAGCAGCTCGTACCCGACGCCCTCGCCGGCCGGCAGGGCGACGGCCACCCCGCCCGCCCGCGCCCGCCCGGCGAGCTTCGCCGCGAGCGCCAGGCCGGGCTGGCCGAGCGGGATCCCGTCCGTGACCGACTCGCGCCGCTTCTCGGCCGCCTTGGTGCGCTGCCAGTGCGCGCCGACGTCCTCCGCGGTCTCCGCCTCCGCGTCACCGAAGACGTGCGGGTGGCGGTGGACCAGCTTCTCGACGAGGGTGCCCGCCACGTCGTCCACGGAGAACGGCTCCTCGGGGTCCTCCTCGGCGATCCGCGCGTGGAAGACCACCTGGAGCAGGACGTCGCCGAGCTCCTCGCGCAGCTCCTGCCTGCTGCCCTCCTCGATCGCCTCGACCAGCTCGTACGACTCCTCGATGGCGTACTTCACCAGCCCCCGGTGGGTCTGCCGGGAGGTCCACGGGCACTCGCGGCGGACGCGGTCCATCACCTGGACGAGGTCGAGGAGCCGCGCCCCGGGCAGGTCGTAGGAGCCGGGCAGCAGCTCCAGCTCCGGCATGGCGACCCGGCCGGAGCCGGCGAGCCGGGCCAGGCCGTCGGTCAGCCGCCGGTCGCCCTCGCCGCCGGGGATGACCACGATCGTGCGGCCGCCGGCGCAGGCCTCGACGAGCTCCTGCGCGTCGGGCGCGGCGAAGGCGACCTCGACGCCGGCCTCGCGCAGGTACGGCAGCTGCGGGTGGTCCGCGGCGGCGCACAGCACCTCGTCCGCGGTGCGCAGCGCCTGCCAGGCCGGCCAGGACAGCAGGCCGGGCGCGACCCGGTGGCTGACGGTCAGCAGGACGATCCGCCCGGTGTCGGGGGCGGCGGCGGGTTCGGCGGAGTGGGAGTTCACCCTTCGAACCTACCGCCCTGCGCGGGGCCTCGGCGGCGGGCCCCCGGGGGCCGGGTCAGGCCCCGGCGGCGGGCTGCTCGGGCCGGGTCCGCTGGGTGATCCAGGGGGTGGCCTGGTCGCCGAGGACGATCTGCTGGGCGTCCCACACGCCGTAGCGCGGGTTCACCGTGATGTGGAGCTCCTTCGCGGCGGCCGCGAGCCGCTCCAGCGCCTTGTCCTGGCTGCCGTAGTGCTCGAAGAGCTTGTCGCGCAGCAGCTTGAAGCGGGCGTCCGCCTCCAGCTGTGCGGGTGCCAGCTGCGCCTGCTCCAGCGCGGAGGCCTCCAGCCGCTCGCTGCTGCCGGCCTTCTCCAGCTGGGCCTGGCGGAACTCGCCGACCTCCCGCGGGGAGACCGTCACCCCGGCGTCCTTCGCGGCGCGCTCCAGGACGGCGGTCTGGATCATCTTGTTGAGCTTGACCCGCTCCAGGCCCGGCGAGGACTGGATCAGCTGGGCGGCGCTGCCGTCGGCCCGGTTCTGGGCGTCGCGGACGGCGACCACCTGGGCCTGGAGTGCGGAGGTCGTGATCCGCTCGCCGCCGACGACGGCCGCGGTCCCG
>NZ_BMTY01000013.1:86355-235746 GCF_014649915.1 Streptomyces toxytricini
GGCCGGGGCCCGCCAGAGCAGGCGGACAGCAGGGGGGCCGCGACGAGCAGGGCGGCGGAGACGGAGAGCGCTGTGCGACGGTGCAAAGGAGCCTCCAGGGCCGGGAGATTGTGCGTCGGTGCACAAAGGCCGTGCGGTGATCGATGGTATGCAGTCGGGGTGGTCCGGGCCACCCGTTCGACCAACGAGTCCCCTGGTGTCGCGGGTACGCCCCGCCGCCGGGCCCCGCCGCCGCCCCCGGCCGGGCGGCGCGCGGTCAGCGGACCCGGGTCAGCCACTCCAGGGTGCGCCGGACCTCCGTGGAGAAGGGGTGGCCGGGGCCGTGCACGCGCTCCGCGTCGAACAGCAGCCGGGCCAGGGTGTCGTGGGCGGCGGGCCGGTCGCCCAGCGACAGCAGCAGGTGCCCGATCCGCCGCCGCACCTCCAGCGGCAGCCCCGGGTCCGGGTTGGCGTAGTGGTTCTCGAACAGCGGCAGCAGCGACCGGTACTCCGCCAGCGCCGCCGCCGGCTCGCCGAGCTGCTCCAGGCACTGCGCGGCGTCGTAGCGGAACCGCAGCGACTGCGGGTCGCCCGCAGGGAACTCGTCCGCCAGGCGGCGCAGTTCGGGCAGGGCGCGGCGGTACTGGCCGTCGTCCATCAGCGTGGCCGCGTACTGCTTGCGCAGGGACCGCACCACCGGCGAGTGCTCGCCGTGCTGGGCGGCCGCGGCCGGGAGGATCCCGCCGAGGATGTCCACGGCCTGCGTGAGGCGGCCCTGGTCGAGCAGGCTGCGCGCCTCGTCGACCGCGGCCCCGATGTCCGGCCGCGGCGGGGCCGTCGGCTGCGGCGGGATCGCCGTGCTCCGGTCCGGCCACGGCGCGTGCGGCCGCAGGAAGGGCCGGCTCGGGTCCAGGGACGCCGACGGCGCGCCCTGCTTGGGCAGCAGCGGCGCGAGGGCCTCGTACACGGCCTGCGCGGAGGCGGGCCGGTCCTGCGGGTCCTTGGCCAGCATGTGGAGCAGTACGGCCTCCAGCTGGTGGGGGATCTCCGGGCGGCCCCGGCGCACGGGCACCGGGGGCTCGTACAGGTGGCGGTGGAGGACCCCGAGCGCGGTGGATCCGGCGAAGGGCACGTTCCCGCTGAGCAGTTCGTAGAGCAGGACCCCGAGCGCGTACAGGTCGGTGTACGGGCCGACCGCGCCGCCCATCGCCTGCTCGGGCGCCATGTACGCCGGGCTGCCGATCGGCGTGCCGGTGCTGGTGAGGCGGGTGGTGTCGGTGTCCATCACCGAGGCGACACCGAGGTCGAGGACGAGGACAGTGCCGTCCGGGCGGACCATCACGTTCCGCGGCTTCAGGTCGCGGTGGACGATCGGCACCGCGTGCACCGCGGACAGCACCCCGCACAGCTGCGCGACCACCGAGACAGCCCACGGCCACGGGTAGGGGTCGTGCGCGGCCAGGTGGTCGGCCAGGTTCTCGCCCTCGACGTAGCCCATGACCAGGAACAGCTCGTCGCCGTCGCTGCCCGCGTCGTGGACCGTGACCAGGCCCGGGTGGTCCACCTGCGCCGTCACCCGGCACTCGCGCACGAAGCGGCGCCGCAGCTCCTCGGCCACGGAGCCGGGCCCCGCCACCTTGTCCGGGCGCAGCAGCTTGACCGCGACGCGCCGGTCCAGGCGCTGGTCGTACGCCGTCCACACCTGGCCCATGCCGCCCTGGCCCAGCAGCGAGGCCAGCCGGTAGCGCTCGCCGATGATCCGGCCGTCGTCCGTCACCGGCCCGTGCCCTCACCGTCGGCCGGGGGCTGGTTGGGGTGCGGGGTCTCCTTGCGCAGCAGCTCGCTCAGCTCGTCGAGTTCGGCGCGGACCTGCCCGATGCGCGGCGGGGTGACGGGGCCGGGGCCGGGCTGCGCCGGGCGCGGCACCGGGGTCGGCGTGTGGTGCACCGGCTGGTGCGGCTGCGGGTAGCCGTACGTCGGCCCGGCCGCCTGCTGCGGCGGAACGTAGGGGGCGGCGGGCTGCGGCGGGTACCAGGCGGCGGAGCGGGCAGCGGCCTTGGCCTCGTGGTGCCGGATGTCGGCGACGAGGAAGTAGATGCAGGTGGCGACACCGGTCAGGATCGTGCCGAAGGCGCCGGTGTTGCCCTGCCAGCCGTCGGTGTTCGGGGTCGGGTCGGCACCGATCAGGGCGAGCCAGCCGACGGTGAGCCCGAAGTTGACGGCGAGGAGGATCCAGTCGGCGGACTTGCGGGTGACGACCGCGAGCCGCAGCATCGTCGCCCATCCCAGGAAGCCGCAGCTGAGGACGGGCAGCAGGGCGAACAGCACGCGCAACGCCACCGCACCCCCGGAACTGGGCTGGGGCTGCTGCGGCGGGAGGCCGGGGCCGTGCATCGCTGCTCCTGACGGACCGTGTCGACAAGTTCAGGTCTGAGGGTATACAGCGTTTCCGGCCGCCAGTGAGGGGATGCGCGCAACCGTTGCAGCCTCGCTGCACACAGCCCCGCCCCGCGCCCCCTCCGGACGGACCCCGAGGACCGCACCGGCCGCCGGCCCGACCGGAACACCGGGCTAGCCTCATCCCTCCGACCACACTCCCAGGGGGGAACAACCATGATCGTCAGCCGTTCCAGAGCGGTTGCCGCCGCCGTCGCCGGCGCGGCCCTGCTGGCCGGCACCACGGCCTGCGGTCCCACGGACCCGCTCGCGGGCCGGGATCCCGCCGACGTGCTCCGCCGCGCGTACGAGACGACGCAGCGGGCCCACTTCAAGCAGGGCACCGTGTCGATGAGCACGGGCGGCCGGGACATCCGCGCCGACCTGGGGGCGGCCGACCCCGACTTCTGCGAGGGGTCCGTCACCGTCTACAGGGCCGGGACGGCGCAGCTGCGGATGGAGCGCGGCACGCTCCTGCTCAACGGCGACTCCGGCTTCCTTAAGGACCACTTCCGGGACCGGCCCGAGGCAGAGGCGGAGAAGGCGGCGGAGCGGGCCGCCGGCCGCTGGCTGAAGCTGTCCGCCACCGACCGGGCAGCCGCCCACCTCGTCGCGCTCTGCACCGCCGGCGCCGCTCCGGCCACCGCCTTCTCCCTGGACCGCACCGGCATCCGGCGCGAGCCCGACACCGCCTTCAACGGCAGCGACGTGGCGGTCTTCACCTCCACCGACGCCAACGGCTCCAAGATCACCGACGAGGTGGTGCTCGCCGACAAGCCCTACCTCTTCAAACGCAACCAGCAGACCGGCAACGCCTTCGACGCCGCCGAGTACCGCATCGTGCACATACCGCCGCTGAAGACGCCCGTCGCCCCCGGCGACACCGTGGAGCCCTGAGAACGGCCCGCGGCCGGAACCCCGCCAAGGGGCCCCGGCCGCAGGCCCGCGGGTCAGGAGCCCAGGACCGTCGTCAGGAACTCGCCCGTCCAGGCCAGGAGTTCCCGGCCGACCAGCGGCTTCCCGCCGACCCGGGCCGTCTTCGGCCGCGGCACCAGCACCTGCGACGCCGCCGGCTTCAGCACCGACCCCGGGTAGAGCCGCTTCAGCCGCAGCTCCTGCGACTCCCGCAGCTCCACCGGCCCGAACCGCACGTTCGGCCCCTGCAGGGTGATGTCGCCGACACCGCAGGCCCGCGCCAGCATCCGCAGCCCCGCGACCAGCAGCAGGTTCTCCACCGGCTCCGGCAGCTTGCCGTAGCGGTCGGTGAGCTCCTCCCGGACCGCCTTGACGTCCTCCTCGGAGTTCACCGAGGCGATCGCCCGGTACGCCTGCAGGCGCAGCCGCTCCCCCGGCGCGTAGTCGTGCGGGACGTGCGCGTCGACCGGAAGCTCGATCTTCACCTCCAGCGGCGGCTCCTCCTCCACCCCGCCCTCGACGGCCGCCCGGTAGTCGGCCACCGCCTCGCCGACCATCCGGATGTACAGGTCGAAGCCGACGCCCGCGATGTGCCCGGACTGCTCCCCGCCGAGCAGGTTGCCCGCACCGCGGATCTCCAGGTCCTTCATCGCCACGTACATGCCGGCGCCCATCTCCGTGTGCTGGGCGATCGTCGCCAGCCGCTCGTGCGCCGTCTCCGTCAGCGGCTTCTCCGGCGGGTAGAGGAAGTACGCGTACCCCCGCTCCCGGCCGCGCCCGACCCGGCCGCGCAGCTGGTGCAGCTGCGACAGGCCGAAGTTGTCGCCGCGCTCCACGATCAGGGTGTTGGCGTTCGAGATGTCGATCCCGGACTCGACGATCGTCGTCGAGACGAGCACGTCGAACTTCTTCTCCCAGAAGTCGACGACGACCTGTTCGAGCGCCTGCTCCGACATCTGCCCGTGCGCCGTCGCGATCCGCGCCTCCGGCACGATCTCCCGCAGCCGGGCCGCCGCCCGGTCGATCGACTCGACCCGGTTGTGGATGTAGAAGCACTGGCCCTCGCGCAGCAGCTCCCGCCGGATCGCCGCCCCGATCTGCTTCTCCTCGTACGGGCCGACGAACGTCAGCACCGGGTGCCGCTCCTCCGGCGGCGTCGTGATCGTCGACATCTCGCGGATGCCCGTCACCGCCATCTCCAGGGTGCGCGGGATCGGCGTCGCCGACATCGTCAGCACGTCCACGTTCGCCCGCAGCTTCTTCAGCTGCTCCTTGTGCTCGACGCCGAACCGCTGCTCCTCGTCGACGATGACCAGGCCGAGGTCCTTGAACTTCGTCTCCTGCGAGAACAGCCGGTGCGTGCCGATCACGACGTCCACCGAGCCGTCCTTCAGGCCCTCCAGGGTGGCCTTGGCCTCGGTGTCGCTCTGGAACCGCGACAGCGCCCGCACGACCACCGGGAACTGGCTGTACCGCTCGGAGAACGTGCCGAAGTGCTGCTGCACCAGCAGCGTCGTCGGGACGAGCACGGCGACCTGCTTGCCGTCCTGCACCGCCTTGAACGCCGCCCGCACCGCGATCTCGGTCTTGCCGTAGCCGACGTCGCCGCACACCAGCCGGTCCATGGGCACGGACTTCTCCATGTCCTCCTTGACCTCGGCGATCGTCGTCAGCTGGTCGGGCGTCTCCGCGTACGGGAACGCGTCCTCCAGCTCGCGCTGCCAGGGCGTGTCCGGGCCGAAGGAGTGGCCGGGCGCCGCCATCCGCGCGCTGTACAGCTTGATCAGGTCGGCGGCGATCTCCTTGACCGCCTTCTTCGCGCGGGCCTTCGTCTTCGTCCAGTCGGCGCCGCCGAGCCGGTGCAGCGTCGGCGCCTCGCCGCCCACGTACTTGGTGACCTGCTCCAGCTGGTCCGTCGGGATGTACAGGCGGTCGCCGGGCTGGCCCCGCTTGGCGGGCGCGTACTCCACCAGCAGGTACTCGCGGGTGGCGCCCTGCACGGTGCGCTGCACCATCTCGATGTACCGGCCGACGCCGTGCTGCTCGTGGACGATGTAGTCGCCCGCCTCCAGCGTGAGCGGGTCGATGGACTTGCGGCGCCGCGTCGGCATCCGGCCCAGGTCCTTGGTGGCCGTCCGCTGCCCCGTCAGGTCCGTCTCCGTCAGGACCGCCAGCTGCAGCGCCGGATCGACGAAGCCGGTGGCGAGCGCCCCGCACGCCACCTGCACCAGACCGGTCGCCAGCTCGCCCAGCCCCGCCTCCAGGCGGGCCGCGATGCCCTCCCCGGACAGCACCTCGACGGTGCGGGCGGCGGGGCCGTGCCCCTCGGTCAGGTAGACGGTCCGCCAGCCGTCGGCGAGCCAGCCCTTGGTGTCGGCGAGCGCGCGGGCGATGTCGCCCCGGTAGGCCTCCGCGGCCTGCATGCCCAGCTTGAGGGTGTCGGCGGACAGCTCCTCGTCGGCGGCGAACGGCGAGACGGACCACCACATCATGCCGAGCTCGCGCGCCCGGTCGCGGACGTCGGCGATGCCGCGCAGCGAGGCGGCGCCGACGTCGATCGGCGCCTCGCCGCCGCCGGCGGTGGCCGCCCACGACGCCATCAGGAACTCCTGGCTGGTGGCGACGAGGTCCGCGGCCCGGGTGCGGACCCGCTCCGGGTCGCAGACGACGGCCATCGACCCGGCGGGCAGCACGTCGACGAGGAGCTCCATGTCGTCGACGAGGACCGGCGCGAGGGATTCCATGCCCTCCACCGCGATCCCCTCGGCGATCTTGCCGAGGAGTTCGCCGAGCTCGGGGTGGTCCTCGGCCAGGGCCGCGGCCCGCTCGCGGACCTCGGGCGTCAGCAGCAGCTCCCGGCAGGGCGGCGCCCACAGCCCGTGCTCGGCGATCTCCAGGGACCGCTGGTCGGCGACCTTGAAGTAGCGGACCTCCTCGACCTCGTCGCCCCAGAACTCGATGCGCAGCGGGTGCTCCTCGGTCGGCGGGAACACGTCGAGGATGCCGCCGCGGACGGCGAACTCGCCGCGCTTCTCCACCAGTTCCACCCGTGCGTACGCGGCCGCCGACAGCGCCTCGACGACCTCGCCGAGGTCGGTGCTCTCGCCCCGCCGCAGACTGACGGGCACCAGGTCGGCCAGGCCCTTGACCTGCGGCTGGAGCACCGACCGGATCGGCGCGACCACGACCGAGACGGGCCCGGCCGCCGGGTCGTCCTTGCTGGGGTGGACGAGCCGGCGCAGGACGGCCAGGCGGCGGCCGACGGTGTCGCTGCGCGGAGAGAGCCGCTCGTGCGGCAGCGTCTCCCACGACGGGAACTCCGCGACCTCGTCCGGCGGCAGGAAGGAGCGCAGAGCGGCGGCGAGGTCCTCGGCCTCCCGGCCGGTGGCGGTGACCGCGAGGACGGTCCGCCCGGTGCGGGCGGCCAGCGCGGCGATCGCGAGGGGCCGTGCGGCGGGCGGGCCGACGAGGTCCACGTGCATGCGGTTGCCGTCCCCGGCCGCGGTGACCGCCTCGGCGAGGGCGGCATCCCGGGTGACGGCGTCGAGCAGTCCGTGCAGGCTCATGAAGGAGGCTTTCCATCCGGTGTAGAGGGCAGCGCGAGGGGCCCGACACGCGTGCGGGCCGGGGGTTCCACCCTACGCCCGCTCCCCCGGCCCCGGCCTCCGCTGGCGCGCCCCGCACGCCGCCCGCCGCCGCCCGCCGGGGCCCCGTACACGGGCGCGGGCCCCGGCGCGCCCCCGTCGGGGACCGCCGGGGCCCGCGCCGCCCCCCGTACGACCGCCGGCTAGTCGCCGGCGATCGCGTCCAGGACGTTCATCCGCCCCGCCCGGAAGGCCGGGACCAGTGCGGCGAACAGGCCGACGAACGCGGAGGCGGCGAAGACGCCGATGATCGTCGGCCAGGGGATCTCCAGCACCTTCAGCCCCTCCAGCGCCAGCAGCTGCTGGGCGGCGGCCCCCCAGCCCATGCCCAGGCCGAGGCCGAGGAGGGCGCCGAAGAGGGCGATGACGACCGACTCCAGGCGGATCATGCGGCGCAGCTGGCGGCGGGAGAGGCCGATGGCGCGCATCAGGCCGATCTCGCGGGTCCGCTCGACCACGGAGAGGGCGAGGGTGTTCACGACGCCGAGCACGGCGACGACGATGGCGAGGCCGAGGAGCCCGTAGACCATGTTCAGCAGCTGGCCGACCTGGTCCTTCAGGTTCTCCTTGTAGTCGGTCTGGTTCAGCACCTGGTACTGCGGATACGGGGCGAGGGCCGCCTTGACCGCCGCGTACGCCGGCTCCGCCTTCCCGTCGGCGGCCTTGGCCAGCAGCATGAACGGCCGCGGCATCCTGTCGGCCGGCACGTACTGCCCGGCGGTCGCCGTGGACACGTACATGACGCCCTTGTCGAGGTTGCCGTCGTCGGAGGTGATCGCCGCGACCTTCAGCCGGGCGGTCTTGCCTCCGGTGAACGCGACGGTCAGCTCGTCCCCGACCTTCACCCCGTGCTCGGCGGCGTAGAGCGAGCCGACCGACATCGCCCCGGCGCCGTACGCCTGCGGGTGCTCGCCCGCGGTCATCTTGCGCCGCACGTCCTGCGCGTACGAGGGGTCGGTGACGCTGACCTCCTCGTCCACGGTGCGGCCGTTCGGGGCGGTGACCTTGGCGGGGACGCCGCGGTAGGCGGTGACGTGGTCGAGGCCCGCGGTGGCGCGCAGCGCCTGCTCGGCCTGCGGCACGACCGGCTGGCCGGCCGGGGACTGGACGATGTAGTCGGCGCCGACGGACCGGTCGAGCTCGTCGGTCGCGGAGGCGACCATCGAGGACCCGACGACCGACAGGCAGGCGACCAGCGCGAGCCCGATCATCAGCGCGGCGGCGGTGGCACCGGTGCGTCGCGGGTTGCGCAGCGCGTTCCGCTCGGCGAGCCGTCCCACGGCCCCGAACGGCCGCAGGACCGGCGCGGACAGCACCCGTACGACGATCCCGGCGAGCAGCGGGCCGATGACGACGAACCCGATCAGCGTGAACACCACGCCGAGCCCCAGCCAGGCCGACCCGGCCGCGGCCCGGTCGGCGGTGACGGCCAGGGCGAGCCCGGCGGCACCGGCACCGGTGAGGACGAGCCCGAGCACGGCCCGGATCCGGCCGGCCTTGCGGTCGCCGGGGGTGCCGGCGTCGCGGAGGGCGGCCATCGGCGAGACCTTCCCGGCCCGGCGGGCGGGGACGAACGCGGAGACGACGGTCACGACCACGCCGAGGACGAGACCGGTGACGGGCGTCGTCCACACGACCGTCAGGTCATCGGTGGAGAGGTTCATGCCCATCCGGCCCATCAGCTCCATCAGCCCGACGGCCAGCCCGATGCCCGCACCGATGCCGAGCGCGGAGCCGATGACGCCGAGCAGCAGGGCCTCGACGACCACGGACTTCAGCACCTGCCCGCTCTCGGCGCCGATGGCCCGCATCAGCCCGATCTCGCGGGTCCGCTGGGCGACCAGCATCGAGAACGTGTTGAAGATCAGGAAGATGCCGACCAGGAAGGCGATCCCGGCGAAGCCGAGCATCACGTACTTCATGACGTTCAGGAACGACGCGACGTCCTTGCGCCCGGCGTCCGCGGACTCCTTCGCGGTCTGCAGCTTGTACGTGTCCGCACCGACCGCGGCGGCGACGTTCCGCTTCAGCTGCTCGTCGCCGACGCCGTCCGCGGCGGTCACGGCGACGTGCGTGAACACACCGGGTGCCCCGAGGAGCTTCTCCTGCGCGGTCGCCGTGTCGAAGTAGACGACGGCCGCACCGGGGTTGGTGACGGTGAACGCGGCGATGCCGCTGATCCGCGCCCGGACGTCACCGATCACGGTGATGGCGCGCAGCTCCTGGCCCAGCTCCAGCCCGTGCTTGCGGGCGGTGTCGGCGTCGACCATCATCTCGCCCGGCCCGCTCGGCTCCCGGCCCGAGGCGATCTTCATCGACTTGAGCTCGCTCGCGGACCAGTTGGCGGCGATCGTCGGAGCGCCGGTGGTGGAGCCGAGGTTCTCGTTCTTGCCGTTGACCAGCGTGACGGACATCGAGAGCACCCCGCCCTGCACGTCCGCCACACCGTCGACCCGGCGCACCTGCTCCAGGACGGACCCCGCAAGCACCTCGGGCCGGCCGCTGCCCGGCAGGTCGTCGCCGTCCTCCGCCGCCTTCGGGCTGACGGTGACGTCGGCGCCCGTCACGGCGAACAGCTTGTCGAACGTCGTGTTCATGGTGTCGGTGAAGACCAACGTCCCGCAGACGAAGGCAACGGACAGCATCACGGCGACGGCGGACAGCAGCATCCGCCCCTTGTGCGCGACGAGGTTCCGCCGCGACGTCTTCAGCACCGCACCTGCGCTCACGAGGTCCGCCCCCGCGCGTCGAAGTCCTTCATCCGGTCCAGGACCTGGTCGGCGCTCGGCGCGTGCATCTCGTCCACGATCCGCCCGTCCGCGAGGAAGACGACCCGGTCGGCGTACGACGCGGCCACCGGGTCATGCGTGACCATGACAATGGTCTGGCCGAGCTCGTCGACCGAACGCCGCAGGAACCCCAGCACCTCGGCCCCCGCCCGGGAGTCCAGGTTCCCCGTCGGCTCGTCACCGAAGATGATCTGCGGCCGGGCGGCCAGCGCCCGCGCCACGGCGACCCGCTGCTGCTGCCCGCCGGAAAGCTCCGTCGGCCGGTGCTTCAACCGCCCCGCCAGCCCCACGGTCTCCACGACCCGCTCCAGCCACTCCCGATCGGGTTTCCGGCCGGCGATGTCCATCGGGAGCGTGATATTCTCCAGCGCGTTCAGCGTGGGCAGCAGGTTGAACGCCTGGAAGATGAACCCGATCCGGTCCCGCCGAAGCTGCGTCAGCTTCTTGTCCTTCAACCGCGTGATCTCGGTGTCGTCCAGGTGGATCTCCCCGCTGGTGACGGTGTCCAGCCCCGCCAGGCAGTGCATCAGCGTCGACTTCCCCGAACCGGACGGCCCCATGATGGCCGTGAACCGGCCGCGCACGATGTCCACGTCGACGTGGTCGAGAGCCACCACCCGCGTCTCGCCGGAGCCGTACGCCTTGACGACCTGGCGCGCCCGGGCCGCGACGGCTTCATGGCCTCCAGTACCCCCGTGCCTGGTTTCGGTCATAGCCGTTGTCACGGTGCTTCCCCTCGTTCGTTTGCCTGTGCGGTCGAGTGTCGGCCGCGCAGGGGCCCGGGCGCCCTGGTGCCCCTCGCCGTATCCACCGGGGGGTTAGCCCCACCCCGCGTATGAACCAGTTAAGGACTCCTCACGGCGCGCCACCTCCTCCGCCGGGACGAACGGCCCCTGGGCCGTTGTAAGGAGCAGTCCCCTAGGGGATCTGCACCTTTCGGCGGACCCGAGACGGGGGTTCCCCCGGAGAGACCGCGGTGAGAAGGTGTCCCCCGGCCAGTACGTGCACGGTGAAAGGATCCGGGTGGGCAGGCAGGAGAGCACCGACGGACACCCCGGGGACGCCGCCGCCGGGCACATACCCGCCGCCCCGGCCGCGGCCGCCGGCCGGCCCCCGGCCTCCGTCGTCGCCGCCCTGATGCTCACCATGGCGCTCGTCGCCCTGGACGCCTCGGTGGTCGCCACCGCCGTCCCCCAGATCGTCGGCGACCTCGGCGGCTTCTCCGTCTTCTCCTGGCTCTTCGCCGGCTACCTCCTCGCCATCACCGTCACCCTCCCCGTCTACGGCCGGCTCTCCGACACCTTCGGCCGCAAGCCCGTCCTCCTCTTCGGCACCGCCCTGTTCCTCCTCGGCTCCCTGCTCTGCGGCATCGCCTGGGACATGGCCTCGCTGATCGCGTTCCGCATCGTCCAGGGCCTCGGCGGCGGCGCCCTCCAGGGCACCGTCCAGACCCTCGCCGCCGACCTGTACCCGCTGAAGGACCGCCCGAGGATCCAGGCCCGCATGTCCTCCGTGTGGGCCGCCTCCGCCCTCGCCGGCCCGGCCCTCGGCGGCCTCCTCGCCGGATACGCCGACTGGCGGTGGATCTTCCTCGCCAACCTGCCGCCCGCCGGGCTCGCCCTCTGGCTGGCCGCCCGCCACCTCGCCGAACCCGCCCGCGCCCCCGGCCGCCGCGGCCCCGTCGACTGGGCCGGCGCCCTCACCATCGCCGCCTGCGGCAGCGTCCTGCTCTTCGCCCTCGTCCAGGGCGGCGTCGCCTGGCCGTGGCTGTCCTGGCCGTCCCTCGCCCTGCTGGCCGCCGGCGCCGCCCTCGCGGCCGCGGTCGTCGCCGTCGAACGCCGGGCCGCCGACCCGATCCTGCCCGGCTGGGTGTGGCGGCGGCGCACCACCGCCGCCGTGAACCTCGCCCTGGGCGCCCTCGGCCTCCTGATGGTCGCCCCGACCGCGTTCGTCCCCACGTACGCCCAGACGGTCCTCGGCCTCGACCCGGTCACCGCCGGGCTCGTCATGTCCGCGATGACCCTCAGCTGGCCTCTGTCCGCGGCCCTGAGCCAGCACGTCTACCGCCGCCTCGGCTTCCGCGACACCGCAGCCCTGGGCATGGCGGCCGCCGCCCTGACCCTCTTCACCTTCACCCGGCTCCCCTACCCGGGCAGCCCGTGGCAGCCGGCCCTCGTCATGCTGGCCCTGGGCGCAGCCCTGGGCCTGTTCCAACTCCCCCTGGTCGTCGGCGTCCAGTCAACGGTCGGCTGGGCGGAACGCGGCACCACCACCGCATCCGTCCTCTTCTGCCGCCAGGTCGGCCAGAGCCTGGGCGCGGCCCTCTTCGGAGCGGTGGCCAACGCCACCCTCACCACCCACCTGACCGGCGGCCACACCCTGGACGCACTCCCGGAAGCCCTGGACACCGAGGCGGCCGAACCCGTCCGCCGAGCAGTGGCCACGGCGGTGGACCACGTCTTCCTGGGCGCGACGGCCGCAGCAGCGGCAGCCCTGGCGGTCCTCCTCTTCCTGGCTCCCCGCCGCTTCCCGGTCCTCCCGGACCAGCAGTTGTCATGACCGCCGTCCCCCGAGTAGACCTGTCCGACAACCACACGGGGGAGACATGACCGCAACACTTCTCGCACTCGCGTTACTGATCGCCGCAGTGGGCCCCGCGGCCTGGCGCCTGCGCCGCAGCCCCGCCTTCATCACGGGCCGCGACGGCCGCCTCTCGACCTCCACCGCCCTGGCCCTCGCCTGGACGGTCATCCTCGTCTGGCTGCTCGTCGCGGTCCTCGCCCACGCCCTCACGACAGGCGACAGCACCCGCTACCTCAACGCCGACCCCGGCCCCCTGTCCCCCCTGGCCACGGTCTACCTCCCTCTCCTGGGCGGCCCGTACACGGCCCTCATCGGCGCCAAGGCCGTCGTCGGCATCCGCCTGCAACACGGCACCCTCGCCAAACCGGCCTCCGCCTCCCCCCACCGCCCCCTCCGCGAACTCATCGCGAACGACAGCGGCCGCACCGACCTGGTCGACCTCCAGTACGTCGCCCTGAACACCGTGACGATGCTCTACGTCGTCGCCGCGTTCCTCGCCGACGCAGAAGCGGGCCTCCCCGACCTCCCGCCCCAACTCTGGGCCCTGACCGGCGCCCCGGCAGGCGCGTACCTGCTCAACAAACTGGCGACCCGCCCCAACCCGGTCATCACGGCGGTGTCCCTCACGAACGACACCCTCACGGTCCGAGGCGGCGGCTTCACCCCGGACGCCCGCCTGGAACTGAACGGCACCCCGGTCCCCACCACAGCCCCCACCCCCGACACCCTGACAACCCCCCTCCCCCACCCCACCCACCCCCTCACCGCGGTGGTCACCTCCCACGGCCTCCGCAGCGACCCGTACACGCACACACCACCCACGCACACACCGGCCCCCCACACACCGACCACCCCCACACCGACGGAAGACGAACGCACACCGGCGGGGGACGAAGGCACACCGGCGGGGGACGAACGCACACCGGCGGGGGACGAACTCACACCCCCGGGGGCTCGGCCCGGCCGGTGACGGGGGTGGGGCGGGGTGCCGTCCGGGGTGTAAAACGTGATTTGTGGCCCCCACTCGGCATAACGACACAACTCCAGCCAAGGGGCCATAAATCATGCCTACCCCGGACGGCACCCCGCCCCGCCCCCGGCGCCGGCCCCACCCGAAGCCCCCGCCCCCCAGCCCCGCCGGCGCTTGAGGCGCGGGGGTGCGGGGGCGGAGCCCCCGCACCCACCACACCCCGCGTCAGCCCTCCGCCGGAGCCGGCCGACCCGTCAACGCCGCCAGACTCGCCCGCACATGACTCATGTGCGCCCGCATCTCGTCCTCGGCCTCCGCATGCTCCCGCAGGATCCGCTCGGTCTCCCGCCCGATCCGCTCCTCCCGCACACGCGCCTGCGCCAGCAGCTCGGCGGCCTGCGCCTCGGCGTCCTCCTGCCCGTGCCGGGCGGCTTCCTCCGCCTCGGCGAGCCCGCGCCGCGCCTCGGCGAGCCGCCCCTCGACGTGCCGCTCCAGCTCGGCGAGCCGGTCGTCGAGCCCGTTCTCCCGTACGGCGAGGGCCCGTTCGGCGGCCTCCCACCGCTCGGCCTGTTCCTGCTCCTGCTCGGCGAGCAGCTCGTGCGCCCGCCGCCGCGTCTGCGCGAGCACGGCCTGCGCCTGGTCGCGCCACCCGGCGGCGTCCTCGCGGGCCGCGGCCCGCAGCGCGTCCGCTTCCCGTTCGGCGGCGAGCAGCCCCTGCCGGGCCCGGACCTCGGTCTGCTCGCGCACGGCCTGCGCGTCCTGCCGGGCCAGCTCGGCGACCCGCTCGGCGTGCGCCTCGGCGGCGGCCAGCGCATCGGCGGCGTCGGCCTGCGCGTCGGCCCGTACGGCCTCGGCCTCCTCCTGGGCGAGCGCCAGGATCTGCCGGGCCCGCTCGCTCAGTTCGTCGTAGGTCTGCGGCGGCAGCGCGGCGACGACCTCCCGCAGCCGTTCCGCCTCCGCTTCCATCTGCTTGGCGAGGACGGTCAGCCGCGCCACCCGCTCCCAGGCCTCGTCCCGGCCGCCGGAGAGCCGCGCGAGGTAGCGGTCGACCTGGTCCGTGCGGTAGCCGCGGCGTACGGTCGTGAAACCCTGTCCGTGAGGTGACATGCGTGCAGCCATCCTGGAAGCGCCTCTCTCGCGGGGATTGCTGTCAAGGATGCGGCATGTGCCCCCTGAAGCCCGAATGGCCGGGCCGGGACCCCCGGCAAGGGTCCCGGCCCGGCCATGCCGGTGATCATCCGATCAGAGCAGTCCGTCCCACATCTGCTCCAGCAGCACGGACCACCAGCTCTCCGGCGAGGTCAGCGCGGCACTGTCGAGGCCGGCCAGATTCGCCTGGAAATCGACCGTCCAGCGCCCCGCCTGCTCGGGCGTCAGATGCTGCCGCAGCCGCCACATGTGCCCCAGCATGGCGATCGACCGTGCGAACTGCGGCAGGCTGGAGTTCACGAACTGCGGCGGTACGGGCGCCCCGCCCGGCCCGCCTTCGACGGGCACGGCGACGATGTGCGCGGTCCCGTACTGCACGCACAGCGCCTTGCCGAAGTCGCTGCCGATGACCAGGTACGAGCCGGCGTCCGACGCGGGCTGCACCTGCCGCTGCAAAGCCAGCTCGGCCAGCGTCGGCACCGGCTGCCCGGGCACGGCCTGCGCCCAGAAGAACGGCCCGAAGTCCGTCGGCAGTCCGGCCCACATCAGCGTCTGCGCCACGATGTCGGGCACGCCCTGCCGGGAAACGGCCCGCTGGTCGAAGCGGAACACGCCCTGCGGCCCGAACGCCCCGGCGAGTTCCGCGCCGATCGCGTCGAGCGGGATCGCCGGCTGAAGCGGCACCTGCGGCAGCGGCGCCCGTACCGGAGCGGGGCGCGCCGGCCCGTCGGCCACCTGGTGCAGTTCGCCCTGGTGGGTGAGGAGGTGCCGCATGCCGGCCTGCCGCCCGGCGTGGTCCTTCCCGTAGGGGGCGACGCTGGTGATCCGCACCTGCGGCCAGGTCTCGCGGATCATCCGGGCGCAGTAGCCGCCGGGAAGTTCGCAGGACTCCAGCTCGGTGTGGAGTTCCAGCACCTGCTGCGGCGGCACGTTCATGGCGCGCAGCTCGTGCAGGATCTGCCACTCCGGGTGCGGGGTACCGGGCGCCGAGCGGCGGATGATCTGCTGCTCGGAGCCGTCGTTGCCGCGGTAGCGGAGTACGGCCTGGTAGCCGGGGCCCACGGTGGGCGTGCCGGAGGCGGCGGGCGCGGGCGGCGGCGCCGACGGGCCGGCCACGACGGCGGGCCCCGCCAGCATCGTCGCGGCGTGCTCGATGCCGCCGGGCGGCGTACCGGGTCCACCCGGAGCGGCGGGCGGCGCGGGCGGCTGCGCACCCGGCGCCGGCGGCGGACCAGGAGGCGCAGGCGGCCCACCCACCACGGCAGGCCCCGCCAGCATCGTCGCGGCATGGTCCAGCCCACGCCCCATCGACCCCGGAGCCCCAGGAGGCCCGGGAGGCACAGGCGGCTGCCCCGCACCCGGCGCACCAGGAGCACCCGGCGCCGGCGGCGGACCAGGAGGCGCAGGCGGCCCACCCACCACGGCAGGCCCCGCCAGCATCGTCGCGGCATGGTCCAGCCCACGCCCCATCGACCCCGGAGCCCCAGGCGGCCCGGGAGGCGCAGGCGGCTGCCCCGCACCCGGCGCACCGGGAGCGGCAGGGGGCGCGGGCGGCGCGACGGGCGCCTTGCCCGTGGGCTCCTGCGCCAGCGCCTCGGGAGACCCCGGCGCCGCAGCGGGCGCGGGCGGCGCCCCGCCCAGGTCGAGCGCGGGCGCGATCGCGGTCTTCGGCAGCGCACTGCCCGCGGGCATGAGCTGCGTCCGGGCCTCAGGCGACACCGACGGCGCCGCGGAGGCATCGTCCAGGTCCGACCCGGACAGCGGTGGCGCGAACACGGTCGCGGGCAGCGGCACCGAGGCGTCGTCCGCACCCGGCGTCACATCCGTCCCCGCCCACGGCGTCGCCCCGACGGGCACCCCGCCCTCGGCGGTCGGCTCGTACGGCACCTCGCGCCGCAGCGGCACCGGCTCGGGCACCTCGGCGGCCACCGCCGGCGACACGTCCGCAGCGCCGGAACCGGCAGCCGCACCCGAAGCCGCATCCCCGTCCCCGGAAGCGGCAGCACCCGCACCCGCAGACGCACCGGCAAGACCATCGGCAGCCGCAGCCGGACCCGGAACGGACTCCGCAGCCGGAACGGACTCCGCCACCGGCACCGGAGCCGGCGCCGGCGGAATCCCCGCCCGGTCCGCAGCCTCCTGCAACCACTCCGGAGGACTCAGCATGAACGACGTCTGCTCCGAGTCGATCCGCGGCGCCGGCACCGACGGCTCCGCCGCCTGCACGGCCGCGGCCCCGTACTCCTCCTCGTACCGGCGGATGACCTCACCCACCGGCAACCCCGGCCACAACGTCACCTCACCGCTGTCCCGCGCGATCACCAGCCGCTGCCGGCCACCGCCGGCCACCGGCCCGCCCGCACGGTCCTCGGCCCACACCACGAAGCCGAGCCCGAACTCCCGCACCCGCACCTCGCGGTGCTGGTACGGCGGCACGCCCCCGTTGATCCACTCCTCGGCGCGCTCCTGCGCCTGCGCAAACGTCACCATCGCGCCGTCACCCTTCCACCGGCGCCGCACCCGGCACCGGAACCGAACGCGCGAATCCGCCGTCCACCATCAGACCGGCCACCGTCTCCAACTCAGGGGGATTTCCCGCCAACTTCTCGAGAAAGGCATCGAAATCCGCACCGCACGGCAGCAACAGCCGCTCCACGCGCTCCTGCACCGACCAACCGTCCCGGTCACGCCCGTCGTCGTACGGGGAGAACCACACGGAGCCGATGCCCTCGCCCTTGACCTTCACCGCCAGCAGACCGCCCTGCGCGAACGCCACGCACAGGTAGTCCTTCGTCAGGTGGTCCCGCAGGCACTTGTTCACGTACACCAGGTCGTTGACGGCAGCCTCCTCACGCACCGTGAAGAACGGCTGGTCGACCAGCACACCCAGGTCCACGTCCAGACCCGCGCCGACCGGCGCGCACCCGCCCGCGGCCTTCAGGAACGCCCGGTACGCCTCCGGCAGCCGGTAGCCGAGGTCCTCCTCGACCCCCTGCACCTGCTCCTCGCCCACCGACACCGCGGCCTTCGGCAGCGCCAGGTGCACCGGGCGCACCTCCTGCAGCGGACGCGTACCCCGCTTCTCGTGGTCCACGGGAGCCGTCGCCAGCCCGGCATGGTGCCGCAGCAGCGCCTTCACCTCGACCGGGACCAGCTCCATGCGCCGGGTCCCCGCCACGTGGTGCCACGTCCAGCCGTGCGGCGTCGCCACCGGCCCGACCGTGTCCCACAGGGGATGGCCGGCGGCCTGCATGGCAGCGTTCGCCGACACGTAGTCCGTCAACCGCAGCTCGTCCACACCGAACCCCTCCGGGGGCTCGGCGATCTCCACGGCCGCACGCGCGTACGGCGAGAAGTCCGGATGTCCCTGCGCACCCATCCGCACGCCCTGGGGATGCCGAGCGGCCCGGACCGGGTCCGGGAAGTGCACGACCTGCCCCGAATACGCGGCGTTGGGTGGCGCGGCCTGCTCGCCGAGCCGACCTGTCGTCATGGCAGTAGCCCCCTGCTGGATCTGGCTGGTTCACCACAGCCTATGCGGTGGGGCAAGACCGGCCCCGCCCACGACCCGGTCCGTCCCACCCACCCCCACCATGACCGCAAACATCCGAATTGATACGAATATTCGACCCAGGTTCCACACCCCGGACGACATTTGACAGGCTGTCCCGCAAGCACGGGGGCGTGCGCACCAGCGGCCACCACCGCAGCCACGGGAGGGAAGACGCGACATGCAGAACACAGCGGCACGCGCAGCCGCGGGCACACGAGCCACGGCCGAGACCGGCCCGGGAACCCCCGGCCCCGCCGGAGACCCCCGCCTGCGCTGGAGCACCGCCGACCGCACCGCGGTACCCGTACCGCGCTTCCGCCGCGACGGCATCCTGCCCACCGTCGCCGCCGCCCTCTCCGCCCGCGGCGAAATCCTCACCAGCACCGCCGGCAAGGCCGACCAGCCGCCCGCGCTCCACCCGCTCGTCCAGGACTTCCTCGACACCCTCACCAGCGGCCAGCGCGAACGCTTCACCGGCCGCTGCCCCGAGGCCATCCTCCTCTCCCGACACCTCACCGCCACCGAAGGCGCCCGCAGCAAACGCGCCTCCCGCAAGCCCCTCACCGCCAACGAGGCCCGCCGCTCCCTCAAGAACTCCAAGATCACCGCACGCCGCATCCGGGAGGACGGCGACCCCCTCCACGGCACCTACGCACCTCCCTGCCGCTCCTGCGAGGCCCTCCTCGCCCACTTCGGCGTACGCCACGTCGACCTCACACCCGCGTCAGAGAAGGCCTGAACCCCACCACCATGACCACCCCCTCCGCCTCCTACGACCGCTCCTCCGCCACCCGCTTCCCCACCGCCGTCGACCACGCACTGCGCACCGCCGGCTGGGAACCGGGCCGCTGGGACATCAAGCAGGCCGAATACTGGGCCGACGCCCTCCGCGACCACACCACCCCGGCCGGCCACCGCCACACCGTCTTCCCCGCCGCCGTCGAGGCCTGGGCCGAATTCGGCGGCCTCACCATCACCGCCCCGGGCCCCGGCCGGCAGATAGCGCCCGTCCCCGTCCGGCTCGACCCCCTCACGGGCCTCCACCTCGCCCGCACCTTCGCCGACCTCGGACGCGCCCTCAACACCCACCTCTGCCCCCTCGGCACCGACTCCGACGGCGACTCCCACCTCGCCATCGACCAGGAAGGCCGCGTCTACGCCATCGACCACACCGGCGACTGGTACCTCGGCCCCCGCATGGACGAAGCCCTCACCCTCCTCCTGACCGGCCTCCAGCCGGCCCGGCTCATCAGCGCCCCCTGACCACCCGGGCACCGCCCGCCCCGCGGCGGCCGCCGGCACGGCATACCGCCCCCGCCCGCGTCCGTGCAGCGGGCGGCCCCCAGGGCCTGTCGTCACCGCAGCGGGCCGCCCTCACCCCCGCGGCACCCCCGGCAGCACCGCCGACACCCGGAACCCGCCCGCTTCCGTCGGACCGGACACGAACACCCCGCCCAGCCCCACCACCCGCTCACGCATCCCCACCAGCCCGTTCCCCCCGCTCGGCAGCCCCGGCAGAGCCGCACCCGCCGCCCCCGGCCCGTTCTCCACCTGCATCGCCACCTCCCCCTCCCGATGCGCCAGCCGCACCACCACACGCGCACCCGGCGCATGCTTGTGGCAGTTCGTGAGCGCCTCCTGCACCACCCGGTACGCCGTCCGCTCCACCACCGCCGGATACGCCCCCGCCGCACCCCGCACATCCAGCTCGACGACCATCCCCGCCGCCCGCGACTCCCCCACCAGCGCCTCCAGCCCCGCCAGCCCCGGCCCCTCCTCCCCACCCGAAGACACCGCCACCGCCACTGCCGGCGCCTGCTCCACCACCCGCTCCGGCCGATCCGGCCGCGGCGACCGCAGCACCCCGAGCATCTCCCGCAACTCCGTCAACGCCTGCCGGCCCATGTCCCCCACCAGCGCCGCGTTCTGCGCCGCCTTCACCGGATCCTTCGCCGCCACCGCCTGCAACGCCGCCGCATGCACCACCATCAGCGACACCCGGTGCGCCACCACGTCGTGCATCTCCCGCGCAATGCGCGTCCGCTCCTCCGTACGGGCCCACTCCGCCCGCTCCTCCGCCCGGTCCGCAAGCAGCGACAGCTCCCGCTCCAGCGAATCCGCCCGCTCCTGCAGGCTCTCCATCAGCCGACGCCGCGCCCCCACGTACATGCCCAGCAGCACCGGCGGCACCGTCAGCGCCACCGCCATGAACAGCGACAGCCCGACCACCAGCGTCCGCCCGGCCTCCTCCTCGCCGACCGTGCGCACGTACGTCACGACGAACGTGGCGACGAAGGACATCACGGAGAGCGTCGCCGTGATCCGCCGCGGAACCTCGCAGGCGGCGAGCGTGTACAGCCCCACCAGGCTGAGCAGGAAGCCCATCTCCGCCGGCGTGACGGCGATGCCGACGAGCACCACCGCGACCGGCACCCGCCGCCGCAGCACGACGACGGCCCCGGTCAACACCCCGAACAGCACTCCCAGCGCCACGGGCACACCGGCGTCACGGGCGAAGACCACCCCCTCCGCGGCACACTCGGCGACCGACACCCCCGCCAGCGACACGTCCAGCACGGCGGCCCGCCGCCGGTCCCACCACAGGGGCCCGTCCCGCCCGTCCCCACCCTGCTCTTCCCCCGAAACGGCCATGCGCCCCACCCTACGCAGCGCCCCCAGCACACCGGCGACGGGAATTCCCGCGAACCACCGGTATTCGCACGTACGACTGAATCGCCCACCCCTCAAGACCTGAATCCCACATTCCGGACGACAGTGGAGGCATGACCGAAACCCGACAGGCGCACGGCGACGACACCGGCGGCCTGCGCAACGGCACGACCACCTTCGAGGCCCTCCGCGACCAGGCCGTCGCCCTCCGCCGCCAGGGCCTCAGCCGCCGCCAGATCCGCGACCACCTCCACGTCCACAACAACGACATCCTGACCCGCCTCCTGGAAGGCGAGCCCCCACCCGACTGGACCCGCCGCCCCAACGCCAAGGACGACCTCCGCGCCCGCGCCCGCGAGCTCCGCCTCCAGGGCATGACCTACGACCGGATCCAGCTCGAACTGGGCTGCTCGAAGAGCTCGATCTCCCTCTGGGTCCGCGACCTCCCGAAACCGGACAGCCGCTCGCCGCAGGAGCAAGGACGCGAGGGGGCGTACAAGCGCTGGTCCCTGGAGGCCCCCCGCAGGGAAGCCGAGCGCAGCGCCGTGATCGACGCCGCGAGGGACGAGGTTGGCGCGATGTCCGAGCGCGAGCTGTTCCTCGCAGGCGTCGCCCTGTACTGGGCGGAAGGGAGCAAGAGCAAGCCGTACCGCCGGGATGAGAGCGTGATCTTCGTGAACAGCGATCCGGGCATCATCCGGGTGCACCTGGCATGGCTGAAGCTCCTGGAGGTGGACCCGGCCCGGCTGCGTTTCCGTGTGATGGTGCACGAGACGGCGGACGTACAGGGCGCCGAGTCGTATTGGGCCGCCGTTGCCGGAGTAAAGCCGACGGAACTTCAGAGGACGACGCTCAAGAAGCACAACCCGAAGACCGTTCGCAAGAACACCGGCGAGAACTACCGGGGCTGTCTGGTCGTCCGGGTGTCCGCAGCACGCGACTTGTACCGTCGCATCGAAGGCACTTGGTGCGGCATAGTAGGTGCCGTCGACCCGGGCAGGAATAACCAAATGTCCGATTCGGGTTGATTTATTATCCCCTGTGGTGTAAAGGCAGCACTGAGGTTTTTGGTACCTTATGTCCGGGTTCGAATCCTGGCAGGGGAGCAATAGCGGTTCGGGTCCTGACCGGAAGGTCGGGACCCGCCCTCGTTTACGGCGTCTGGCCCCCCGGTATCCTTCGGGGGTCCACCACCCGAAGCCGAAGGGCACACCCGTGAGCGCCAACCGCCCGGCAGCCGTCGTCGTACTCGCAGCGGGTGAGGGCACCCGCATGAAGTCGGCCACTCCCAAGGTCCTCCACGAGATCTGCGGGCGGTCGCTCGTCGGACACGTCGTCGCCGCCGCGCGCGAGCTGGACCCCGAGCACCTCGTGGTGGTCGTCGGCCACGCCCGTGAGCAGGTCGCGGCCCACCTCGCCGAGATCGACGCGGACGTCCGCACCGCCGTCCAGTACGAGCAGAACGGCACCGGCCACGCCGTCCGCATGGCGCTGCAGGAGCTCGGCGGGTCCGTCGACGGGACCGTCGTCGTCGTGTGCGGTGACACTCCGCTGCTGACCGGTGAGACGCTCGGCGCCCTGGTCGCGACGCACAGCGCCGACGGCAACGCCGTGACGGTGCTGACGGCGGAGGTCCCGGACTCCACCGGGTACGGCCGCATCGTGCGCGACGCGGAGACCGGCGCGGTCACCGCGATCGTGGAGCACAAGGACGCGACCGACGCGCAGCGCGCGATCCGGGAGATCAACTCGGGGGTGTTCGCGTTCGACGGCGCGCTGCTGGCGGACGCCCTGGGCAAGGTCCGGACGGACAACAGCCAGGGCGAGGAGTACCTGACGGACGTGCTGGGGATCCTGCGGGAGGCCGGCCACCGGGTGGGTGCGTCGGTGGGGAGCGACCACCGGCAGATCCTGGGGATCAACAACCGCGTGCAGTTGGCGGAGGCGCGGGCGCTGCTGAACGGGCGGCTGCTGGAGCGGGCGATGCTGGCGGGCGTGACGGTGGTGGATCCGGGGAGCACGTTCGTCGACGTGTCGGTGACTTTCGGCCAGGACGCGCTGGTGCATCCGGGGACGCAGCTGCTGGGGGCCACGCATGTCGGCGAGGGTGCCGAGGTGGGTCCGAACACGCGGCTGCGGGACACGCAGGTGGGTGCGGGTGCGCGGGTGGACAACACGGTGGCGGAGTCGGCGGTGATCGGTGCGTCGGCGTCGGTGGGTCCGTACGCGTACCTGCGGCCGGGGACGAACCTGGGTGTGAAGGCGAAGGCCGGCACGTACGTGGAGATGAAGAACGCGACGATCGGCGAGGGCACGAAGGTGCCGCACCTGTCGTACGTGGGTGACGCGACGATCGGGGAGTACACGAACATCGGTGCGGCGAGCGTGTTCGTGAACTACGACGGTGAGCACAAGCACCACACGGTGGTGGGCTCACATTGCAAGACGGGTTCGGACAACATGTTTGTGGCGCCCGTCACGATCGGGGACGGTGCCTACACGGCCGCGGGGTCGGTGATCACGAAGGACGTGCCGGCGGGTGCGTTGGCCGTGGCGCGGGGCCAGCAGCGGAATATCGAGGGCTGGGTGGCTCGGAAGCGGCCGGGGAGTGCGGCTGCTTCGGCGGCGCAGTCGGCGGCCGGTGAGGGGTCCTCGGGGGCCTGAGCGGCTCTTCCGGGTGAACTGTCCGGAAACAGGTGCGCCGGGGACGGCGTACCGTGATAGGTGCACGCAATTCGGCTGGCTCACCGTGTGCGGGACGGACGCACATGGGGGCGAGCAGCTTTCAACACGTCTGAGGAGACTGTGCTGTGACCGGGATCAAGACGACCGGCGAGAAGAAGCTGATGCTCTTCTCCGGCCGCGCCCACCCCGAGCTGGCCGAGGAGGTTGCGCACCAGCTGGGCGTCCAGCTCGTGCCGACCAAGGCTTTCGACTTCGCCAACGGTGAGATCTACGTCCGCTTCCAGGAGTCGGCGCGTGGTGCGGACTGCTTCCTGATCCAGAGCCACACGGCTCCGATCAACAAGTGGATCATGGAGCAGCTGATCATGCTGGACGCGCTGAAGCGCGCGTCGGCCCGTTCCATCACGGTGATCATCCCGTCGTACGGGTACGCCCGCCAGGACAAGAAGCACAAGGGCCGCGAGCCGATCTCGGCGCGTCTGGTCGCGGACCTGCTGAAGACGGCGGGTGCGGACCGCATCCTGACGGTGGACCTGCACACGGACCAGATCCAGGGCTTCTTCGACGGCCCGGTCGACCACCTGTCGGCGCTGCCGGTCCTGGCGGACTACGTGGGTGCCAAGGTGGACCGCACGAAGCTGACGATCGTCTCTCCGGATGCCGGCCGCGTGCGGGTGGCGGACCGCTGGTGCGACCGTCTGGACGCCCCGCTGGCGATCGTGCACAAGCGGCGTGACAAGGACGTCGCCAACCAGGTGACGGTCCACGAGGTGGTCGGCGAGGTCAAGGGCCGGGTGTGCGTCCTGGTCGACGACATGATCGACACGGGTGGCACGATCTGCGCGGCGGCCGAGGCGCTGTTCGCGCACGGTGCGGAGGACGTGATCGTGACGGCGACGCACGGCATCCTGTCGGGGCCGGCGGCGGACCGTCTGAAGAACTCGAAGGTGAGCGAGTTCGTGTTCACGAACACGCTGCCGGATCCCTCGGACCTGGAGCTGGACAAGATCACGGTGCTGTCGATCGCGCCGACGATCGCGCGTGCGGTCCGCGAGGTGTTCGAGGACGGTTCGGTGACGAGCCTGTTCGAAGAGCAGCAGTAGAGCAGGAGCGGGACGCCCCGGGGGCGTCGGCCGTGGTGGCCGGCGCCCTGGGGGAGATCCTTTTGGGTGCGGCCTCCGCGCCGGGTAGACTCTCAGGGTTGCTCGGCGAGGGAGGCCGCACTTGTGTGCGGGTGCTCCGTTATCGACGCGCTCTTCGTAGCAGGCCGTTTCGTGGCCGGGTGACCGTTGTCCGTTCCGTCACCCCACGAGGAGTGAACATGTCCGAGGTCAAGCTTTCCGCTGAGCTCCGCACCGTCTTCGGCAAGGGCGCCGCCCGTGCCACCCGCCGCAACAAGCAGATCCCCGCGGTCATCTACGGCCACGGCGAGGCCCCGAAGCACGTGGCGGTCGAGGGTCACGCGCTGACCATGGCGCTGAAGACCCCGAACGTCCTGATCTCCCTGGACATCGCGGGCGACGGCACCGAGCTGGTCATCCCGAAGGCCGTCCAGAAGGACCCGATCAAGCGCACCGTCGACCACGTGGACTTCCTCGCGGTCAAGAAGGGCGAGAAGGTCACGGTCGAGGTTCCGGTCCACACCGAGGGTGACCTGGCCGCCGGCGGCAACCTGCTGGAGCACGTCCTCGCCTCCGTGTCGGTCGAGGCCGAGGCCACCCACCTGCCCGAGGCGCTGACCGTGTCGGTCGAGGGCCTGGAGGCCGGCGCGTCCGTCCTGGCGAAGGACGTCACCCTGCCGTCCGGCGTGTCCCTGGTGACGGACGCGGACGCGGTCGTCCTGCAGGTCGTCGCGGCTCAGGCCGAGGAGCCGGCCGCCGAGGCCGAGGGCGAGGGCGCGGAGGCCTGAGCCTCCCCCTTTTCCCGTCGCACCGGTTGCGCACCCGACCGCCGTCCGGCTCCACTGGAGCAGGACGGCGGTCGTCCATGTTGAGGAGCTAGTGATGTCGGACGACGCAGCGCCCTGGCTGATCGTCGGCCTCGGGAACCCCGGGGCGGAGTATGCGGGCAACCGCCACAATGTCGGGTTCATGGTGGTGGACCTGCTGGCCGAGCGGATGCGGGGGAAGTTCAAGGCGCACAAGGCGCGGGCGCAGGTGGTGGAGGGGCGTGTCGGTCCTCCGGGGCCGGCGAACCGGCGGGTGGTGCTGGCGAAGCCGATGTCCTTCATGAACCTGTCGGGCGGGCCGGTGACGGCCCTGCGGGACTTCTACAAGGTGCCGGTGGACCGGATCGTGGCGGTCCACGACGAGCTGGACATCGACTACGCGACGCTGCGGCTGAAGGTGGGCGGCGGCGACAACGGGCACAACGGGCTGAAGTCGATGACGAAGTCGCTGGGCCCGGACTACCACCGGGTGCGGTGCGGCATCGGGCGGCCGCCGGGCCGGATGCAGGTCGCGGATTTCGTGCTGAAGGACTTCTCCTCCACTGAGCGCAAGGAGCTGGACTGGTTCGTGGACCGGGCCGCGGATGCGGTGGAGTGCCTGGTGACGGAGGGGTTGGAGCGGGCGCAGTCCGCGTACAACTCCTGATGGTCTGACGGGTTTTGCGGTGGGCGGGGGCCGGGTGTTCACGGCTCCCGCCCACTGATCGTTGCTACGGACATAAGGCGCGCTCGCGTCTGGTTCGTACAAATGCTGACGACTGCCTCTTGACCCGGACGGGTCGCGGTCAGCATGCTGGGCCGCCACCTCCCACGGCACGCTTCCCTCATATGCGCCAGAGGTATCCCCATGCCCATATCCCCCAAGCGCTGGGCGGTCGCCGCGGTTCCCGCCGCCGCCTCCCTGCTGCTCGCCGCGGGTGCCGCCCCCGCTTTCGCCGACGGGTCGTACACGATCCCGATCCACCAGAAGCTTCCGCTGACGGCCACGTCCCAGGGCGTCGAGAACCAGAAGAAGTGCGCGGACATCCCGTCCTCGCAGGACGGCTGGCACTTCGTGCTGCCCGGCAACTCGACGACGTTCGTCGAGCTGAAGGTGACCTTCGAGCCGGGTGGCGAGAAGACCGTGACGGTCTTCGGCCCGCCGACCGACAAGCACGCGTACGTCGCGTCCGAGCCGGGTGCCAAGCTGACGGCCGCTTCGGCGAAGGTCACGGGCGGCTCGGTCGAGTGGTTCAACCTGTCGCACACTTGCCCGTCCTCTGCGACGGTGTCGCCGTCGCCGTCGGTGTCGTCCGGCGCGCCGTCCCCGTCGGGCAGCCCGTCCTCCTCGGCGTCGGCGTCGGCGTCGAGCAGCCCGTCTTCGTCGGCTTCGCCGTCCGCCAGTGCGTCGTCGTCGGTGTCGCCGTCCGGTACGCCGTCGGGTACGCCGTCGGGTTCCCCGGCCCCGTCGGGCTCCGCTTCGGCTCCGGCCACGGGCGGTACGACGGGCGGCGGTCTGGCGAGCACCGGCTCGGACGCCCCGGTCGGGCTGATCGCGGGCATGGCGGCCGCGCTGGTCGGCGCGGGCGCGTTCCTGGTGGTGCGCCGCCGCAGGGCGGGTGCCGAGGGCTGAGTCCTCGTGAGCCGGGGGCCGGGTGCCCGCGGTGATGCGGCGGGGCCCCCGCACCGTGGTCGGTGCGGGGGCCCCGTCGTGTTCCGGGCGGGCGGCGGGTCAGCCGGTGTTGCGCAGGCCGGCGGCGACGCCGTTGACGGTGAGGAGCAGGGCCCGGGACAGCAGCGGGTCGGGTGCTTCGCCGCGGGCGGCGGCGGCGCGCTGGCGGGCCAGGAGGGAGACCTGGAGGTAGGAGATGGGGTCGAGGTAGGCGTCGCGGACGGCGAAGGTCTGCTGGAGGACGGGCTGGGAGTCGAGGAGTTCCTCGCCTCCGGTGATGCGCAGGACTTCGCGGACGGTCAGCTCGTGTTCGGCGCGGATGCGGTCGAAGACGTGCTTGAGGTCGTCGGGGACGAGGGTGTCGACGTAGTGGCGGGCGATCCGCAGGTCGGTCTTGGCGAGGGTCATCTCGACGTTGGACAGGAAGTTGCGGAAGAAGTGCCAGCGTTCGCCCATCTCGGTGAGGGCGTCCTCCTGGCCGGCCTCTCGGAGGGCCTTGAGGCCGGAGCCGACGCCGTACCAGCCGGGGACGATCTGCCGGGACTGGGTCCAGCCGAAGACCCAGGGGATGGCGCGGAGGCCGTCGAGGCCGGCGCCGGAGTCGGGGCGGCGGGAGGGCCGGGAGCCGAGGTGGAGGTCGGCGAGCTGGTCGACGGGGGTGGAGGCGAAGAAGTAGGCGGGGAGGTCGGGGTCTTCGACGAGTGCGCGGTAGGCGGCGTGCGCGGCGTCGGAGACGATGTCCATGGCGGCGTCCCAGCGGGCGAGGGACTCGTCGGACTGGCGGGGGGCGGTGTGCAGGGCGGAGGCCTGCAGGGTGGCCGCGACGGTGAGTTCGAGGTTCTCGCGGGCCAGGGACGGGACGAGGTACTTGTCGGAGATGACCTCGCCCTGCTCGGTGACCTTGATCTCGCCTTCGAGGGTGCCCCACGGCTGGGCGAGGATCGCGTCGTGGGAGGGGCCGCCGCCGCGGCCGACGGTGCCGCCGCGGCCGTGGAAGAGGCGCAGGCGGACGCCGTGGCGGTGGGCGACGTCGCGGAGGCGGCGCTGGGCGCGGTGGATTTCCCACTGGCTGGTGGTGATGCCGCCGAACTTGGAGGAGTCGGAGTAGCCGAGCATGACCTCCTGGACGTCGCCGCGGAGGGAGACGAGGCGGCGGTAGGAGGGGTCGGCGAGCATGTCGTCGAGGATGACGTCGGCGGCGCGGAGTTCGTCGGTGGTCTCCAGCAGCGGCACGATGCCGATCTTGGCCCAGCCGGCGTGGAGGTCGAGGAGGCCGGCCTCGCGGGCGAGGACGGCGGCGGCGAAGACGTCGTCGGCGCCCTGGCACATGGAGATGATGTAGGACTCGATGACCTCGGGTCCGAACTTCTCGAAGGCGTCCTTGACGGCGAGGAAGACGCCGAGGGTCTTCTCTCCGGCGGCGTCGAGGGGGGCGGGGGTGGGGGCGAGGGGGCGGCGGGAGCGGAGTTCCTTCGCGAGGAGCTTCTGCCGGTACTCGCGGGGCATGTCGGCGTAGCGCCAGGATTCCTCGCCGAGGCGGTCGAACAGCTGGCCGAGGGCGTGGTGGTGGGCGTCGGCGTGTTCGCGGACGTCCATGGTGGCGAGCTGGAGGCCGAACGCGGCGAGGGTGCGGATGGTGCGGTCCATGCGGCCGTCGGCGAAGAGGGCGCCGCGGTGTTCGCGCAGGGAGGTCTGGATGAGGGTGAGGTCGGTGAGGAGCTCGGCGGTGCCGAGGTAGTCGCGGCCTTCCTCGTGGGGGGTGCCCTTGGCGAGGCGCTCGCGGGTGTTGAGGAGCTTCTGCCGGATGCAGGTGGCCTTGAGGCGGTAGGGCTCTTCGGCGTTGAGGCGCTTGTAGCGGGGGCTGATCTCGGGGAGGCGTTCGAGGTCGGCCTGGAGGGAGGAGAGGAGCTCCTCGGTGGCGCCGGTGTAGCGGATGGAGTTGGAGAGCAGGCCGCGCAGGTAGTCGATGAGTTCCAGGGCGTCGGTGATGCCGTGTTCGTGCTGGAGGATCAGGACGTCGCGGGTGACGTCGGGGGTGACGTTGGGGTTGCCGTCGCGGTCGCCGCCGATCCAGGTGCCGAAGGTGAGGGGGCGGGTGCCGGGGGGCAGTTCGACGCCGACGCGCTGGAGTTCGGCGGCGAGGTCCTCCAGGACGTCGCCGACGGCGCCGGCGTGGAGTTCGTCGAGGTAGTAGATGGCGTTGCGGGCCTCGTCGGCGGGCTCGGGGCGGACGACGCGGAGCTCGTCGGTCTGCCAGACGAGGTCGATGTTCTCGGCGAGGCGGAGGTCCTGGCGGCGGCGGTCGCCGGCGCCGGTGGCGGGCTCCTCCAGGAGGGTCGCGATGCGGCGGAGCTTGTTGAGGACGCTGCGGCGGGCGGCCTCGGTGGGGTGTGCGGTGAAGACGGGGCGGACGTTGAGGTTGCGGACCGTTTCGCGCAGGTGGTCGGGGTCGGCGTCCTTCAGCATGTCGGCGGTGCGGGCCAGGAGGCCGCCTTCGGCGGCGCGGTGGGCGCGCAGTTCGCGGCCGCGGTGGACCTGCTCGGTGACGTTCGCGAGGTGGAAGTAGGTGGAGAAGGCGCGCACCAGCTTGGCGGCGGTCTCCAGGTCGGTGTCGCCGAGGAGGGCGGCGGCTGCCTCCCCGTCGGTGCGGGTGAGGGCGCGGACGCGCTCGACGAGGTCGAGGAGGTCCCGGCCTTCCTGGCGGACGAGGGTTTCGCCGAGGAGTTCGCCGAGGCGGCGGATGTCCGCGCGGAGTTCCGCGTTGGCGGCGGCGACGGCGGGGGACGGGGCCCGGCCCGGGGTGGGGGCGGAGGAGGCCTGGTCGGCACTGCTCACGGGTGCGGCTCCTTGCAGTGGTCGAGCGCTACGGGGAGGTGGGCTCCGGCGTGCGCGCGGGGTGACCGTCCCGGACGCGTCCGAGGGGTACCGCCGTCCTGGTGCGCAGCTCGGCTGCCCGTGCGGACCGCGCTGTCCGACGACACCAGGATAGGTGTCCGTGCCTCGTGCCTCGGTAAACGTCTCATCAGGCGGGCGGGGGGTGGCGCGGCGGGGTGGGGCGGGTGTGTTGCGGGGGGTTCGGCGGGTAGGCGCGGTCGACCGCGGCTCCCCTTGTTGCCGGGCCGGGCTTTGCAATACTTACGTCGCCGTAGGTTACGCATCCGTAGGGTGCGGGCCTTCTCCTCATCCTCCAGGGGCCACCATGACCACCAGTCCCGATCTCGTCGAAGGCGCGTCGGTGCCTTCCCCTTCCGTCCCACCCGAGTCCGCGACGCTGGGCGGCGAGAGCAAGCGCTCCGTCGAGCAGGTCGCGCTGCTGTTCTTCATCGTCGTTCCGTTCGCGGCGCTGCTGGCCGCCGTGCCGCTGGCCTGGGGGTGGGGGGTGAGCTGGCTGGACCTGGGGCTGATGGTGTTCATGTACTTCCTGACGTGCCACGGGATCACGATCGGCTTCCACCGCCATTTCACGCACGGGTCCTTCAAGGCGAAGCGGCCGCTGCGGATCGCGCTGGCCGTGGTGGGGTCGATGGCGGTGGAGGGGCCGCTGGTGCGGTGGGTGGCGGACCACCGCAAGCACCACAGGTTCTCGGACCACGAGGGGGACCCGCATTCGCCGTGGCGGTACGGGGAGTCGGTGCCGGCGCTGTTGAAGGGGCTGTGCTGGGCGCACATGGGGTGGCTGTTCGACGAGGAGCAGACGGACCAGCGGAAGTACGCGCCGGATCTGGTGAAGGATCCGGTGATCCGGGGGATCTCGCGGGGGTTCGTGGGGTGGACGGTGCTGTCGCTGGCGCTGCCGCCGCTGGTGGGCGGTCTGGTGACGATGTCGTGGTGGGGGGCGTTCACGGCGTTCTTCTGGGGGTCGCTGGTGCGGGTGGCGCTGTTGCACCACGTGACGTGGTCGATCAATTCGATCTGCCACGCGGTGGGGAAGCGGCCGTTCCGTTCGCGGGACCGGTCGGGGAACGTGTGGTGGCTGGCGGTGCTGTCGTGCGGTGAGTCCTGGCACAACCTGCACCACGCCGACCCGACGTCGGCGCGGCACGGGGTGCTGCGGGGGCAGATCGACTCCAGTGCGCGGCTGATCCGCTGGTTCGAGCTGGCGGGGTGGGCGACGGACGTGCGGTGGCCGTCCGGGGCGCGGATCGACTCCCGGCGCAGGGAAAACGCGGCGAACCCGGCATGATGGGGGGCGTGGCGATCGACGGCAGCATTTCCAGCAGCGACAAGCCCCGGCGGGGCCGCCGGGTCCGGATGACGGGCGCCGAGCGGCGCCAGCAACTGCTGGACATCGGCCGTGCCCTGTTCGCGGAGAAAGGTTTCGAGGGCACGTCGGTGGAGGAGATCGCCGCGAAGGCGGGGGTGTCCAAGCCGGTGGTGTACGAGCACTTCGGCGGCAAGGAGGGCCTGTACGCGGTCGTCGTGGACCGGGAGATGCGCCAGTTGCTGGACATGGTGACGGGGGCGCTGACCGCGGGGCATCCGCGGGAGCTGCTGGAGCAGGCGGCGTTCGCGCTGCTGGACTACATCGAGACGTATACGGACGGGTTCCGGATCCTGGTGCGGGATTCGCCGGTGGCGCAGTCGACGGGGACGTTCGCGTCGCTGATCAGCGACATCGCCACGCAGGTGGAGGACATCCTGGGGCTTGAGTTCAAGGCGCGGGGGTTCGATCCGAAGCTGGCGCCGCTGTACGCGCAGGCGCTGGTGGGGATGGTCGCGCTGACGGGGCAGTGGTGGCTGGACGTGCGCAAGCCGAAGAAGGCGGAGGTCGCGGCGCACCTGGTGAACCTGGCGTGGCACGGGCTGGACGGTCTGGAGTCCAAGCCGCGGCTGGTGGGCCACCGCAAGAGCTGACGAGGGGGCCGGGCCGGTGGGCCCGGGCGGGACGCCCCGCCGCCGCGGACTGCCGCGGCGGCGGGGCGTCGTCGTACGGGTGCTGCGGTCAGTCCTCCTTGACGGCGACGGCGAAGATCCGCCGGAAGGGGAAGACGGTGCCGCGGGGGCCGGGGGGATAGGCCTCGCGGAGCAGGTCGCGGTATTCGGCGAGAAAGGTTTCGGCTGCGTCGCGGTCGTCGCCGAGGGCGGTGAGGACGGGGCGCAGGGCGGTTCCCTTGACCCAGTCGAGGACGGGGTCGGGGCCGGTCAGCAGCTGGTGGTAGGTGGTTTCCCAGGTGTCGGCGGTGCAGCCGAGTTCGGTGAGGCGGTCGAGGTACTCGGCGGGGTCGAGGACGTGGACGTAGCGGGAGCCGTGGCCGGCGAGGCGGTCGCGCCAGCGGGGGCTTTCGCAGAGGGCTGCGAGGAGGGCGTGGCTGGGGGCCGTGTGGTTGCCGGGGACCTGGAAGGCGAAGGTGCCGCCGGGGCGGAGGGCGGCGATCCAGGCGGCGAAGGAGCCGGGGTGGGCGGGGACCCATTGGAGGGCGGCGTTGGAGGTGATCAGGTCGTAGGTGTCGTCGGGGAGCCAGTCGGCGATGTCGGCGCGGCGGAAGTCGAGGGTGCCGCCGCCGGGGGTGGGGCCTGCGTGGTCGGCTTCGGCGCGGGCGAGCATGTCGGGCGAGAGGTCGAAGCCGGTGATGCGGGCGTCGGGCCAGCGGTCGGCGAGGAGGGCGGTGACGTTGCCCGGGCCGCAGCCGAGGTCGGCGATGCGGGCGGGCCGGCTGGGGAGGGCGGGTATGCGGGCCAGGAGGTCGAGAAAGGGGCGGGTGCGGTGTCCTGAGTGGCGCAGGTACTGCTGGGGGTCCCATCCGGGGGCGGTGGGCGGGGCGGCCGTGCGGGTCCGTGCAGCGGGGTCGACGTCGGAATGCATGTTCGAGCCTCCTTGCTGGGTGCGCGGGCGGAAGCGGAAGCGCCTCGGCCCCGTCCATGCCCAGCACCGCCCGCGAATATATCTCGACATCAAGAATAACCACATCAAGATATACCCGTCCGAGACTCTCGCATTCAAGAGACTTCACATCGACAGACCCCTTACACTGATCGGCATGGAGGACGAGGTCGACCGATTGGTCGCGGCATGGCGTCGGGAGCGCCCTGACCTCGACGTGGAACCGCTCGAAGTGCTGAGCCGCGTGAGCCGGCTCGCCCGCCACCTCGACCGCGCCCGCAGGCTGGCCTTCTCCGAGCACGGCCTGGAGCCCTGGGAGTTCGACGTCCTCACGTCGCTGCGGCGTGCCGGCTCCCCCTACCAGCTCTCCCCCGGCCAGCTCCTGACCCAGACCCTGGTCACCTCGGGCACCATGACGAACCGCATCGACCGGCTCGCCAAGAAGGGCCTCGTGGAGCGCCTGCCCGACCCCAGCGACCGGCGCGGCGTCCTGGTCCGCCTCACCCCCGAGGGCCGCGACCGCGCGGACGAGGCCCTCGCGGGGCTGCTGGCCCAGGAGCGGGCCATCCTGGCCCGCCTCTCGCAGGCCCAGCGCGCCGACCTGGCGGCCCTGCTACGCCAGTTGACCGCTCCGTTCGACAACATCCCCGGCTAGGTCGGCCGGCCGCACCCCCGCCCGCCGGGCCAGCGCCACGGCCGCCAGCGTGGAGTGCACGCCCAGCTTGCCCAGCACGTTCTGCATGTGCGTGCGGACGGTGTGCGGGGACAGGAACAGCCGGGCGGCGACGTCCTTGCGGCCCAGCCCGGCCACCATGCACCGCAGCACCTCGTGCTCGCGCGGCGTCAGCGACTCGACGAGCCGCTCGCTGTCGCTGCGGTGCTTGCGCGCCGCGGTCAGCTCCCGCAGCACCCCGGTCAGCAGCGCGGGCGGCAGGTGCGTCTCCTCCCGCAGCACGCCCCGTACGACGGCGAGCAGCCGGGAGAGCGAGCAGTCCTTCGCCACCCAGCCCGACGCGCCCGCCTGCAGGGCGAACGCGGCCCGGCGCGGGTCGTCGCGCTCGGCGAGGACGACGGTGCGCACGGCCGGATGGGCCGCCCGTACGCCCGCGACCAGCGCGATGCCGTCCGCCGTGTGCGGCGCCTGCCCCGCGGCGGTGCCCGCCTCGCGCTGGGCGGGCACGCCGCCGGCGGCGGTGCCGAGGTCGGCGTCCACCAGGAGCACGTCGAACCGGCGCCCCTCCGCGACGGCCCGCTCCAGGCAGCGCAGCGCGGCCGGGCCGCTGCCGGCGGCGGACACGTCGACGTCGGGCTCGGCGGCGAGTGCCGCGGCGAGCGATTCGGCGAAGATGCGGTGGTCGTCGACCACGAGAACTCGGATGCGAACCACAAAACCCCCAAGGGTCGGGGAACGGACGGCGGCGGGTACGGCGTCAGGACCGGGCGATCCGCGGGCGCCGCGGCCGCCGCCGAGACACCTCTGCATTACCCCGGACCGGACGCCGTACCCGGCGCGTCTCGACCCCTGAATCAACACCGGCCCCCACCGGCGTCACGCATCAGCGTAGAGCGGGCGGGGGGCGGCAGTTGGCCGAATAGCAGAAGTTTTCCGAGCGATTTCCGGAGGGCGCCGCCTCGAACCGGCGCTTCCATGGCGGGATTTCACCGGTCTCGGAGGCGGGGGCCGCCGGCGTCCGCCCGGACGTGCCGCGGGCAGGTGCACGGGGGGCATGCCACCCCGGCGTGCGCGCGCCGGGCGCCAGCGCACCGCACCGCTCCACGGCGCGCCGACTCCCCCGCGCGCTCCCCGGCACCGGTGCCCCGGACGCGCCGCGCCCCCGGCACCGCGAGGGTGCCGGGGGCGCGGAAAGCGCGGCGGGGGCGGTCAGACGCCGCGCAGGGCGCGCGTGAACTCCCAGGCGTCCCCGATGATTCCGGCGAGGTCCGGCCGGGACGGCGTCCAGCCGAGCCGGGCGCGGGCGTTCTCCGCGGAGGCGACGAGGACGGCCGGGTCGCCGGCGCGGCGCGGCGCGAGGACCTCCGGGATGTCCTTGCCGGTGACCTTGCGGACGGCCTCGACGACCTCGCGGACCGAGAAGCCGTTGCCGTTGCCCAGGTTGCAGATCAGGTGCTCGCCGGGGACGGCCGCGCCGAGCGCCGCGAGGTGGGCCTCCGCCAGGTCGGCGACGTGGATGTAGTCGCGCACGCAGGTGCCGTCCGCGGTGGGGTAGTCCTCGCCGAACACCGAGATCGCCTCCCGTTCGCCCAGCGCGACCTGGAGCACGAGCGGGATCAGGTGGGTCTCGGGGTCGTGGCGCTCGCCGAACTCCTTGTAGGCGCCCGCGACGTTGAAGTACCGCAGCGAGACCGCCGCGACGCCGTGGGCCGCGCACTCGCCGGTGATCATGTGGTCGACGGCGAGCTTGGTGGCGCCGTAGGGGTTGGTCGGCTTGGTGGGGGACTCCTCGGTGAGCAGAGGCTCGGTCGGCTCGCCGTAGGTGGCGGCCGTCGAGGAGAAGACCAGCTTGCGGACGCCGGCCCCGCGCATGGCCGCGAGCAGGGCGAGGGAGCCGCCGACGTTGTTCTCCCAGTACTTGCCCGGGTTCGTGACGGACTCGCCGACCTGGGAGGAGGCCGCGAAGTGCAGCACCGCCTCGTAGGAGGGGTCCAGGTGGCGGGCGGCGTCCTGGATGCGGCCCTCGATGAACGCGGCGCCGGCCGGGACGCCCTCGCGGAAGCCGGTGGAGAGGTCGTCGAGGACGGTCACCTCGTGGCCCGCTTCCAGCAGGTGGGCCGCGACGACGCTGCCGACGTAACCGGCACCGCCGGTGACCAGGTACTTACTCACTCGCCTACTACCTCTCGCGGGGGAACGCACGCGCGGTGCGTGCTCGTGCTGCCGCCCTCTGGCTTACCGGATTACGGGCGTCCGGGGAAATCGGGGGCCTGTCCGGGCAGTGCCGCCCGGTCCAGCAGGCCGGTCCGGGCGGCGAGCGCGGCCGCCTCCAGGCGGGAGCCGACGCCGAGTTTCATCAGCACCCGCTGGACGTGGGTGCGGGCGGTGCTCGGGGCGATCTCCATGCCGGCGGCGATGAGGCGGGTGTCCTCGCCCTCCGCGACCCGCACCAGGACCTCGATCTCGCGGGGGGTGAGCAGCCTGAGCAGCCGGCTGCCCTCGTCGTCGGGCGGGGCGGCCGGGTTCAGCAGCTCCGCGAACGCGCCCTGGAGCAGCTGCGGGGAGACGGCGGGCTCGCCGGCCCGGGCCTTGGCCAGGGCCCGCTCGACTCCCTCGATGCGCTCGTCGTGGCGTACGTACCCGCAGGCGCCGGCGGCGAAGGCGGCGGCGATGCCGCGCGGGCTGGGCACCGGCCCGAGCACCACCACCGCGATCTGCGGCCGCTCGCGCCTGATGCGGACGACGGGCTCGAAGACGCCGGGCTCGGCCGGGGAGGCCGTCCCCAGCAGGCAGACCTCCGGCGCCCGGCTGATGACGAGTTCGGCCGCACCGGAGGCCGGCGCCGCCGCGGCGAGCACGCGGTGCCCGCGCAGCTTCAGGGCCGAGGCGAGCGCCTCGGCCAGCAGCCGGTGCTCGTCGACCACCATGACCCGTACGCCCATCGGGCTCCCGCCCCCTCCCCTTATGCCCCGGCAAGCTACACGCTTGTTCGACGGCGCGCGGCGGTTACCGCGCGAAAGCCCCCGGAAAGGCGGACCTTCCGGGGGCTCCGTGCGGCCGTGGGGACGGCCGGGGGTCAGCTGGCGGTGTAGGACACGAAGAGGTAGTCCGGGTCGCCGCCGGAGATCGAGCTCTTCCGCGCGCTGGTGCGGGACATGAAGAGCTTGCCGTTGTGGTAGCGGAACTCGGAGAACTCGGGGGAGAAGGCGATCTCGGCCTTCTTGGCGGCCCGGTCGCCGGGCGTCTCCATCAGGAGGGTCTGCTTCATCGTCGTGCCGTCGATGGAGACGACCTGGCCGCCCTTGTCGTAGGGGCCGGCCTTGTAGGCGATGATGTTCGACCCGTCCATGCGGAGCGGGTACATGGTGTAGCGCTCGCCGGCGTCGGAGCGGTCGGTGGTCTGCTTTCCGGTCTCCAGCTCGAAGGAGAGCAGCTCGTTGGTGCGGCTGCTGTCCTGGCCCTGGTGCTCGATCGAGGGCAGGTAGACCTTGCCGTTGCCGACGACGATGTTGGAGCACATCTCGACCTCGGTGCTGCGGCACTTGCCGCCGAAGTTGCCGGAGGCCAGGGAGATGCGCGACTTCAGCTCGCCCTTGGGGTCGACGACGAAGAGGTCGCTGATGCCGGTGGCGTTCTTGGCGGTCTTGCCGACGTCGGCGGCGACGACGAGGGGCTTGGTGGAGATGATCGAGGCCCACTCGATGCCGTCGGACAGCTTGTACGAGGACGTGGGCGCGCCCGTGGCCGGGTCCAGGGTCTGGGCCTGGAGGGTCTGGTTCGGGGAGCGGCCGCACTTGCGGATGACGGCGAGGGCCTCGCCGCCGGCGTAGCCGGAGTCGTAGCAGCCCTCGGCGTCGGCCTTGGGGGTCCACAGGGACTTGCCGTCGGCGAGGTTCCAGGCGGCGCCGCCGCTGGTGCCGGCCGCGGCGACGGTGTTGCCGCTGATGGTGACTTCGTCGAAGTTCGCGGGCCGGTCGCCGGTGGCGCTGCCCTTGGCGTTGCCGGACCAGAGGAGCTTGCCCGAGGTGAGGTCGAGGACGCCGACCTCGGTGCACGGCGGGTACTTCACCTCCGGCGTGGGCTGGCTCGCGCGGAAGAGGAACGCCGTCTTGTTGTCGCTGACGTGCTTGGTGGCGCCGCAGATCTCGCCGGGGAGGGGCAGCTCCCACTTCTTGCCGCCGTCGACGAGGTTGTAGCCGACGATCTTGCCGATGTCCGACTTCGCGTACACGCTGTCGGTCAGCCAGGAGCCCTTGACGGAGGTGCTCTCCTCGGGGGCCGGGCTCGGGTGGTTGTAGAGCACCCGGGCCTTGGGGTTGGCGGGCGCCTTCTCGGAGCCGGGCGTGCCGGCCGGGGCGGCGCCGGTGCTCGCGCTCGGGCCGGCCTGGGGCTCGCCGTCGTCGCCGCTGCCTGAGGCGTACCAGAAGCCGCCGGCCACGATGAGGACGATGGCCAGCGCGGCCGCGCCGACGATCATGAGCTGGGTGCGCTTGTCGCCGCCCGAGGGGCCCTGCGGGGTGCCCGGCAGCGGCTGGGCCGCCTGCATGGGGGCCGTGGGCGCGCCGTACGGGTTGGGGGCGGCCGGGCCGCCGGGGGCGCCCTGCTGCGGGTAGCCGTAGCCCTGCTGGGGGTAGCCGTACGCGGGCTGCGCCGGCGCCTGCTGCGGGACGGTCGGCGGCTGCTGCGGGGCGGGCGGCTGCTGCGGGGCGCCGGCCGGCGGTGCGGGCGGCGCGGCCGGCGGTGCGGGCGGCTGCTGCGGGACGGGCGGCTGCATGGCCGGCTGGGTCGGCGGGGGTGCGCCGAAGCCTCCGGGCGGCGGGTCCGTCGGCGCTCCGAAGCCGCCGGCGGGCGGCTGGTTGGGGGGCGGCGGGGTACTCATCGGTTGCTACTGCCTCTCGGTGGGCGGCTCGGGGACACGTTCACTTGCCGAAGACCATCAGGAGCTTCTCGTCCGTGCCCTGGGCGCGCAGGAGCGCGGTGGAGAGGTAGAGGCGGCCGCCGACGTAGTCGATCTTCGGCTTGTAGAAGGCGGCCTCGACCGGTGCCGCGGTGCCCGACGGGCTGCGCAGCAGCGCGGTGGGGTTGCCGCCGGCGGCGGGGAAGGCGACGACCTCGCCGCCCTGGTCGGGGGTGGCCCGGCGGTAGGCGATCAGCTGGCCGTTCTCGGCGCGGATCGGGGTGAGGGTGCGGCCGTCGCCCGCGGGGGTGCGCCACTTGGCCTTGCCGGTGGCGAGGTCGAAGGCGACGATCTCGTTGGCCTTGCCGATTCCGGGCGAGGTCGGCATGTAGAGGGTGTTCTGGTCGACGACGGAGGTCTCGCAGACCTCGACGGACCGGAAGAGGCCGTTGGTGCACTCGGTTTCGAAGGTGCCCTCGCCGCTGACGGTGGTGCGCTGCTTGCCGTCGGGTCCGAGGACGACGATGGCGCGCTCCTTCTTCTCCTCGTTGCCGACGTCGAGGATGACGGGGTCGAGGGAGTGGACGCTGGTGACCTTGTGCTTGGCGGGGAGCCGGTAGGTCCAGGTCTTCTTGCCGGTGACCGGGTCGGCGTCGGAGACCTCGGTGGTGAGGTTGTCGTCGTAGCAGGTCGCGATGGCGATCATCTTGGTGCGGTGGGCGACGTACGCGCCGGGCTTGCAGCCCTCGGCGCCGTCGCTGCCGAACAGCTTGTCGCCGGTGCTGATCCTGAAGGCGCTGGCGGTGCCGCTGCGGCTGACGGCGACGGTGTCGCCGGCGATGCCGAGGGTGGGGCTGGTCATGATGTCGAAGAGGCCCTCCTTGGGCACCTCCTTGGACCAGCCCTCCTTGCCCGCCTTGAGGTCGACGAGCCGCATCTGGTTGCAGACGGCGCTCTCGGACTCGCCGTCCTTGTACATGACGACGGTCTTGGCGTCTGCGGTGGTCTGGCGGGTGACGGAGCAGATCTGCGTCGGGAAGGAGAGCTTCCACTTCTCCTTGCCGTCCGAGGCCCCGTAGGCGACGAGATCCTTCCAGATGCTCTTGACGACGGTGTCGCCGACGACCCACTGGCCGCCGGAGTCCACGCCCGAGCCGGGGCCGTCGATCTTGACGGTCTTCAGCCAGAGGGCCTTGTCCTCGCCCTGCTTGCGCCCGGCGTTGAGGTCCTCGGCCGCGCCGGAGCCGTTGCCGCTGCCGTCGCCCTTGTCCGGGGTGCCGGTCGGCTGCGGGGCGGCGGGCGGCGCGCTCTGCGCGGCGGGCTTGGGGTCGTCGCCGCCGTCCCCGGCGAACACGAAGAACGCGCCGGCGCCGGCGAGGAGCACGCCGGCCGCGGCGGCCGCGGCGATGACGGCCGTGCGGCGGCCGCGCGGGCCGCCGGGGACCGGGCCCTGCGGGGCGCCGGGGGCGGGCGGAACGGGCGGCGGGTAGCCGTAGCCGGGCTGCGCCATCGGCTGCGTCGGCGGCTGGGCGTAGGGGTTGGCGCCCTGCGGGGGCGTCCCGTAGCCGGGCTGGGGCGGGCCGGGCAGGTGGCTGTAACCGGACGGCGCGGGCGGCTGGTTCGGCGGCTGGGGCGGCTCGGTCATCAGCGCGTACCTTCGGCGTCGGGCGATCGGGGGGATCACCTTTCTACCACTGACGCGATTGCGCCAACCGGCCGGTCGCACCCCTGTTCCCAAGGGCGGACCGGCCCGTGACAGCGCCGTTATCCGACCGTTCGGCGGCCCCCCGCCGGGCCCGTGTCAGGCCTCCTCGGCCAGCTCCAGCCAGCGCATCTCCAACTCGTCCCGCTCGGAGATGAGTTCGCGCAGCTCCGCGTCGAGCTTGGCCACCTGCTCGAAGTCGGTGGCGTTCTCGGCGATCTTGGCGTGCAGGCTCGTCTCGCGGTCGGCCATCTTGTTGAGCTGCCGCTCGATCTTCTGCAGCTCCTTCTTCGCGGCCCTGGCGTCGCCGGCGGACGCCGACTTCGCGGGGGCCGGGGCGGGCGCCGGGGCGGCCGCCTCGACCATCCGCTGCCGGCGCTCCAGGTACTCGTCGACGCCGCGCGGCAGCATCCGCAGCGCCCCGTCGCCGAGCAGCGCCATCACGGTGTCGGTGGTGCGCTCGATGAAGAACCGGTCGTGGGAGATGACGATCATCGAGCCGGGCCAGCCGTCGAGGAGGTCCTCCAGCTGGGTCAGGGTCTCGATGTCCAGGTCGTTGGTGGGCTCGTCGAGGAAGAGGACGTTCGGCTCGTCCATCAGCAGGCGCAGGATCTGCAGGCGGCGGCGCTCGCCGCCGGAGAGGTCGCCGACGGGCGTCCACTGCTTCTCCTTGGTGAAGCCGAACTGCTCGCACAGCTGACCCGCCGTCATCTCGCGGCCCTTGCCGAGGTCGACGCGGTCCCGTACGCGCTGCACGGCCTCCAGGACGCGCAGCGACGGGTCGAGTTCGCCGACCTCCTGCGACAGGTAGGCCAGCCGGACCGTCTTGCCGACGGTGACGGTTCCGGCCGCGGGCTGGACGTCGCCCTGGGTGCGGGCGGCCTCGGCGAGGGCGCGCAGCAGCGAGGTCTTGCCGGCTCCGTTGACGCCGACGAGGCCGATGCGGTCGCCGGGGCCCAGGTGCCAGGTGAGGTGCTTGAGCAGGGTCTTGGGGCCGGCCTGGACGGTGACGTCCTCGAGGTCGAAGACGGTCCTGCCGAGGCGGGCGTTGGCGAAGCGCATCAGCTCGGAGGTGTCGCGGGGCGGCGGCACGTCCGCGATGAGGGCGTTCGCCGCCTCGATGCGGAAGCGCGGCTTGGAGGTGCGGGCGGGGGCGCCGCGGCGCAGCCAGGCCAGCTCCTTGCGCATCAGGTTCTGCCGCTTGGCCTCTTCGGTGGCGGCGATGCGCTCGCGCTCGGCGCGGGCGAAGACGTAGTCGCTGTAGCCGCCCTCGTACTCGAAGACGGAGCCGCGCTGGACGTCCCACATGCGGGTGCAGACCTGGTCGAGGAACCAGCGGTCGTGGGTGACGCACACCAGGGCGGAGCGGCGCTCGCGCAGGTGGCCGGCGAGCCAGGAGATGCCCTCGACGTCGAGGTGGTTGGTGGGCTCGTCGAGGACGATCAGGTCCTGTTCGTCGATGAGGAGCTTGGCGAGGGCGATGCGGCGGCGCTCGCCGCCGGAGAGCGGGCCGATGACCGTGTCGAGGCCGTGGGTGAAGCCGGGCAGGTCCAGGCTGCCGAACAGGCCGGTGATGATGTCGCGGACCTTGGCGTTGCCGGCCCACTCGTGGTCGGCCATGTCGCCGATGATCTCGTGGCGGATCGTCGCGGCCGGGTCGAGGGAGTCGTGCTGGGTGAGGATGCCCATGCGCAGGCCGCCGCTCTGGGTGACGCGCCCGGTGTCGGGCTCCTCCAGGCGGGCCAGGATGCGGATGAGGGTGGTCTTGCCGTCGCCGTTGCGGCCCACGACGCCGATCCGGTCCCCCTCGGAGACGCCGAGGGAGACGCCGTCCAGCAGGGCACGGGTGCCGTACACCTTGCCGACTGCCTCGACATTGACCAAGTTGACGGCCATCAGACGCGCTCCAGGGAAGGGATGGGGATCAGCCCCTCAGCCTAACGCTCCGCGAAGTGCCCGAACGTTCCACCAGGAGCCACCCGCCGAGTGCCATCGCGAGCGCGGCGGGCGCGGTGACGGGCAGGGCGACGAGGGTCGCCGTGTGGCCCTCCAGGAGGCCGCCGAGTCCGGTCGTCGACAGCCCGAGGACGCCGAACAGGCACAGGACGGTGCCGGCGGCGGCCCGCGGCCCCGACCCGGCGGCCGGGGCCCCGGCGTCGGCCGGGGCGGCGGGGGACTCGAAGCGCCGGAAGACGGCGACGAGCAGCCCGGTCACGGCGGCGGCCGCGGCCAGCCGCAGCGGGACCTGCGCCCACCAGGCCGCCGAGGCGGGCTCGGGGAGCCGTACGCCGAGCGCGAGCTGGGCGGCGTACACGCCGAGCATCGCGGTGAGGTGCCACAGGAAGGCGGTCATGGCGATGCCGTTCGCTGCGACGACGGCCCGCCAGGCGCGGGGCCGGGCCAGCAGCCGCTCGGCGGGCCGCTGCAGCAGCTGGACGGCTCCGACGAGCCACAGCCCGTGGCAGAGCAGGGCCGCGGTGGGCGGAGCCATGTTGGACACCTTCTCGCCGGGCATCCCGACCATGGACAGCGGGTACGGCCCGTACGCGACCAGCAGCGCGGCGCCGGCGAGGCCGGCGGCGGCGAGCACGGCTGGGCGGCGCAGGCGGCCGTCGGCGCGCAGGAAGCCCAGCTGGTGCACGGCGAGCCAGACGAAGGCGAAGTTCAGGAACTCCGCGTACGGCACCCCGGCCGCGAAGCGGAGCACGTCGACGGCGGCGGCCGCGCCGGCGAGCGCGGCGAAGGCCCCCCACCCCCACCGGTGGTGCAGCCGCAGCAGCGGCGGGGTCAGGGCGACCATCGCCAGGTAGATCCCGATGAACCACAGCGGCTGGGTGACGATCCGCAGCGCAGCCCCGGTCAGCGGGCCGCCGCCGTGCCCGGCGGCCTGGACGGCGAGGGCGGCGGCGGTCCAGACGAGGACGAAGGCGAGCGTCGGCCGCAGCAGGCGGCGCAGCCGGGCCCGCAGGAAGGCGGCGTAGACGGGGGCGCCGCCGGCCCGGCGCTCCAGGGAGCGGTGGGACAGGGCGTGGGAGAAGCCGCCGACGAAGAAGAACACCGGCATGACCTGGAGGACCCAGGTGAGCCCCTGGAGCCCTGGGACGACCGCGAGGAGGTTGCCCATCCCTTCGGCGGTGACGGCGGCCATCAGCCAGTGGCCGAGGACGACGGTGCCGAGGGAGGCGACGCGGAGCAGGTCGACGTACCGGTCGCGCGTGGCGGGGGTGGCGTCGGCGAGCCGGCGGGCGGTGGTTTCCATGCGCCCACGGTCGCGGCCGCGGCGGGCCGCCCGCCAGAGTGCGCGTACTCATCCCGTGCCTGGGTACCCCGGCCCGGCCGGCTGGGAGCCGGGCCGGGCCGGGCGGCCGGGTCAGATGCGGGTGGCCCCCGCGGTCGGGCTGGTGGCGATCCGCGTCGTGCGGCAGGTGCCGGACGCCTCCAGGGCGGCGGCGACCTTCGCGGCGGCCTCCGCGTCCCGGACGAGGAACGCGGTGGTCGGTCCGGAGCCGGAGACGATCCCGGCCAGCGCCCCGGCCGCGGTCCCGGCGGCCAGGGTCCTCTCCAGCTCCGGGCGCAGCGACAGCGCGGCCGGCTGGAGGTCGTTGGCCAGCGCGCCGGCCAGCGCGTCGGGGTCGCCTGAGGCGAGGGCGGCCAGCAGCGCCGGGGAGGCCTGCGGCTCGGGGATCTCACGGCCCGCGGTGAGCCGGTCGAACTCGCGGAAGACGGCCGGGGTGGACAGTCCGCCGTCGGCGACGGCGAACACCCAGTGGAAGGAGCCGGCGTCGAGGGGGGTCAGCAGCTCGCCCCGGCCCGTGCCGAGGGCGGCCCCGCCGAGCAGGCTGAACGGGACGTCGCTGCCGAGCTCCGCGCACATCCCGAGCAGCTCGGCGACGGGTGTGTCGAGTCCCCACAGCCGGTCGCAGGCGAGGAGCGCGCCGGCCCCGTCGGCGCTGCCGCCGGCCATGCCGCCGGCGACGGGGATGTTCTTCGCGATGTGGAGGTGGACGGCTGCCCCGCCGGGGCGTCCGCTGCGGGCGGCGAGGAGCTCGGCCGCGCGGGCGGCGAGGTTCGTCCGGTCCAGGGGCACCTGGTCGGAGTCGGGCCCGGAGCAGGTCACCGTCAGGGTGTCGGCGGGGGTGGCGGTGACCTCGTCGTACAGGGAGACGGCGAGGAAGACGTTGGCGAGGTCGTGGAAGCCGTCGGGCCGGGCGGCGCCGACCGCGAGCCGGACGTTGACCTTGGCGGGGACGCGTACGGTGACGCCGCCTGCGGCGGGCGCGGTGCTCACAGGGCGGGCCTCTCGGCTGCGGCGGGCTTGTGCTCGGCGATCGCGGCGAACTCCTCGACGGTAAGGGACTCGCCGCGGGCCTGCGGGGAGATCCCGGCGGCGGTGAGGGCCGCTTCGGCGGCGGCCGCGGAGCCGGCCCAGCCGGCGAGCGCGGCGCGGAGGGTCTTGCGGCGCTGGGCGAACGCGGCGTCGACGACGGCGAAGACCTCGGTCCGGCTCGCGGCGGTCGGGATCGGCTCGGCCCGCCGGACGAGGGAGACGAGCCCGGAGTCGACGTTCGGCGCGGGCCAGAAGACGTTGCGGCCGATGGCGCCGGCCCGCTTGACCTCGGCGTACCAGTTCGCCTTGACGGAGGGGACGCCGTACACCTTGCTGCCGGGCTTGGCGGCGAGCCGGTCGGCGACCTCCGACTGGACCATGACGAGGGTCCGCCGGATGCTGGGGAAGCGCTCCAGCATGGTCAGCAGCACGGGTACGGCCACGTTGTAGGGCAGGTTCGCGACGAGCGCGGTGGGCGGGGGGCCGGGGAGCTCCTCGACGAGCAGGGCGTCGGAGTGGACGAGGGCGAAGCGGTCCTTGCGGTCCGGCATGCGGGCCTCGATGGTGGCGGGCAGCGCCGCGGCGAGGACGTCGTCGATCTCGACGGCGGTGACCCGGTCGGCGGCTTCGAGCAGCGCCAGCGTCAGCGAGCCGAGGCCGGGGCCGACCTCGACGACGACGTCGTCGGGCCGGACGTCGGCGGTGCGCACGATGCGGCGCACCGTGTTGGCGTCGATGACGAAGTTCTGGCCCTTCTGCTTCGTCGGGCGCACGCCGAGCGCGGCCGCGAGTTCGCGGATGTCGGCCGCGCCGAGGAGGGCGTCGCTGGTTCTGTCGGGCTGCTGCTCTGCGGTGCTCACCGGTAAAGCCTACGGCCGCAGTGGGGCCACGGACTCGCCCCCCGCTGCACGTACAGCTTCTTGGCCCGGTAGGTCTGCTCGCCGCTGGTGGCGTCCTGGGGGCGGCCGCTGCCGCCGAGGCCCTGCCAGGTGCGGACGTCGAACTGGTACAGGCCGCCGTACGTGCCGGAGGGGTCGGTGGCGTCGGGGCGGCCGCCGGACTCGCACTGGGCGAGGGCCGCCCAGTTCAGGCCCTCGGCTCCGGCGACGGAGGCGGGCAGGGGCCTGGTGCCGACGCGGACGACCTGGGTGACGGGTTCGCGGACGGTCTCCTCGGTGACGCGGCGGGGCTTCTGCGCGACGCCGTTGACGGTGCGCAGGGCGTAGGTGACGCGGCGGGCTCCGGGGCGGCCGGCCCGTTCGACGACTTCGGTGCCGGCGAAGAGGTCGGCGTCCCGGATGCGCTCGGTCTCGAAGGGGATGTGCTCCTCGCGGACCTCGCGGGTGCCGGTGATGCGGAGCACGGTGACGGTCTGCCCGTCGCGGGGGAAGGACTCGGGCGGGACGGAGGTGGTGTCCTGTCCGGCGAGGGTGATGCCGGCCTGGCCGAGGGCCTCGCGGACGGTGGCGGCGTTGGTGCGGACGGTGGTCTCGCCGCCGTCGGCGAGGAAGGTGACGCTGCGTTCGGTGCGGACGGCGAGGTCGAGGCCGGAGCGGGGCACGGCGGCGGTGCGGGGGACGGACAGGTGGGCGCCTTCGACGCGGACGCCGAGTTGGCGCAGGGCGGCTTCGACGGTGCGGGCGGTGGTCCACACCTGGCTGCTGCGCCCGTCGAGGGTGAGGCGTACGGGGCGGCCGTAGCGGACGGTGATCTCGTCGCCGTCGCCGAGGGCGGCGGTGCGGGCGGGGGCGACGAGGTCGTGGGCGCCGACGCCGAGGCCTTCGGCGGCGAGGAGTTCGCCGACGTCGCCGGCGAAGGTGTGCAGGGTGCGGGAGCGGCCGTCGACGGTGAGGCGTACGGCCTTGTCGGCGGCGACGAAGGCGGTGGTGCCGCCGGCGAGGAAGGCGACGACGAGGGCCTGCGGGATGATCCGCCGCCAGGCGGCGGGGCCGGCTGAGGGGGCCGCGGGCGGGGTGGCGGCGGGGGTCGGCGGGCGGCGGCGCCGTCCGGTGCCGGGGGTGCCGGGGGGCTCGGCGGGTCTGCGGCGGTGGCCGGCGCGGCGCCCGCCGGGCGCGCGGGGGGCGGGGACGGCCCGGTCGGGGGCGTGCGGGGCGGCGGCGGCCGGGTCGGCGGGGTGGGGGTACGGGTCGGCCGGGTCGGCGCCGGGGTGCGGCGCGGTGCCGGCGGGCGGGAACCCGTACGGGTCGAGCGCGGTGCCGGTCGCGGCGGTGTGGGCGGCCGGGTCGGCGTACGCGGACGGCCCGTACGGGCGGGGGTCGGGATCGGCCCCGTGGCCCCCGGTGAAAGGTTTCTCGCTCACGCCGCTCGCTCCCCTGGTCCGGCCCGGCTTCGGTTGGGCACGGCACCCTAGCGGAGTGTCCGTCACTCTCCAAAGCCGGGCGGACACGCAGCGTGTCGGTTCGGTGGCGGGGGTCAGTAGGCGAAGGCGCGCGCCGTGTTCGCGGCGATGGCCGTGGCCATCGCGTCCTCGTCGATGCCGCGGACGGCGGCCATCGCGCGGACCGTCAGCGGAATGAGGTACGGGGCGTTCGGCCGTCCGCGGTACGGCGCGGGGGTGAGGTAGGGGGCGTCGGTCTCGACGAGGACGAGCTCCGCCGGGGCCGCGGCGAGGGCGTCGCGCAGCGGCTGGGCGTTCTTGAAGGTGACGGTGCCGGCGAAGGACATGTAATAGCCGGCGGCGGCGCACTCCCGGGCCATGTCGGCGTCGCCGGAGTAGCAGTGGAAGACGGTCCGCTCGGGGGCGCCCTCCTCGCGCAGGATGCGCAGGACGTCGGCGTGGGCGTCGCGGTCGTGGATGACGAGGGCCTTGCCGCGGCGCTTGGCGATCTCGATGTGGGCGCGGAAGGACAGCTCCTGGGCGGCCATGCCCTCGGGGCCGGTGCGGAAGTGGTCGAGGCCGGTCTCGCCGACGGCCTTGACGTGGTCGAGCGCGGCGAGGGCGTCGATCTCGGCGAGGGCGTCGTCCAGGGCGGCCTGCCCGCCGCCGGGGCGGGCGCCCTGCCGCGACCAGCCGTCGGGGTCTCCCAGGACGATGCGGGGAGCCTCGTTCGGGTGGAGGGCGACGGCGGCGTGGACGTTGTCGTACGCGGCGGCCGTCTCGGCGGCCCAGCGGGAGCCCTTCACGTCGCAGCCCACCTGCACGACGGTCGCCACGCCGACCGAGGCGGCCTTGGCGAGGCCCTCCTCGACGGTTCCGGCCTGCATGTCGAGGTGGGTGTGCGAGTCCGCCACGGCGACCCGGAGCGGTTCGGGCAGCGGCGGCGGGGTGTCCTTGGAGGCGCTCATACGGCCGATCTTATGACCGGCGGCGCCGCCCCAGCAGTCGGGCGAAGAGGCCGCGGCGCTCCTCGCCGTCGTCGACCGGCACCGGTCCGGGGGCGTCGTGCCGGGGGGCGGTGCGGTGGGCGGCGCGCGGCGGGTTCGCGCCGGCCGGGACGGGTCCGGCGATGCCGGGCGAGACGGGGTGGTGGTAGATGCTGTCCATGGTGCCGCGGACCGTGGACACCTGCCCCTCCCGCATGATCCGCACGACGTGGCTGCCGCAGTTGTGGCAGGTCGGGTTGGACAGCGGGGAGGGGACGCGCTCGCCGCCCGCCCGGTGGACGATGAAGGGGCGGCCCTGCCCGTCGGTGTGGTGCTCGATCTCGTAGGCCTGCTCCCAGCCGTAGCCGCACCGCATGCAGGCGAAGGAGTACGCCTCGTGCGCGACGTGGACGCCGGGAGCGGCGGCGCGGGCCGGCGAGGGCGAGGGGACGGGGGCGGGCGTCGGGGCGGGGGCGGATGCGGGGGTGTCTGCTATCTCACTCATGCCAGCTCCTCTTTTTCCACTGGTGCCGTTGCCAGTGGACGCCTCGCCGGGCGGGAGCGCATCAGGCCATGTCGAGAATTGGACGGTCCTTGGGCGACTCATGCCCGAGGCGCCCGGTGCGCGGTCCGAGCTTTGCTTTTCAGGTTATCCCTTTACCCTCTTACGGCATCTTTTCGGCCGCGTTCTTTGCCGCGACGACGGCGTCGAACACCTCCCGCTTGGGTACGCCGGCTTCGGCGGCGACCGCCGCAATGGCCTCCTTGCGCCGCTCCCCCGCCTCCTCCCGCACCCGCACCCGGCGCACCAGCTCCGCGGCGTCCAGGTCGGCGGGCCCGGCCTCGGGGGCGCCCTCGACGACGACGGTGATCTCACCGCGCACCCCTTCGGCGGCCCAGGCGGCGAGGTCGCCGAGCCCGCCGCGCTTGACCTCCTCGTACGTCTTCGTCAGCTCCCGGCAGACCGCGGCCCGGCGGTCGGCTCCGAAGACCTCGGCCATCGCGGCGAGGGTGTCGTCGAGCCGGTGCGGGGCCTCGAAGTAGACGAGGGTGCGCCGCTCGGCCGCGACCTCGCGGAGCCGGGCGAGCCGCTCCCCCGCCTTGCGCGGCAGGAAGCCCTCGAAGCAGAAGCGGTCCACGGGCAGCCCGGACAGGGCGAGCGCGGTGAGCACCGCGGACGGCCCGGGCACCGCGGTGACCTTGATGTCCTGCTCGACGGCGGCGGCGACGAGCCGGTAGCCGGGGTCGGAGACGGACGGCATGCCGGCGTCGGTGACGAGCAGCACCCGGCTGCCGTCCTGCAGCGCCTCGACGAGCTCGGGCGTGCGCTGCGACTCGTTGCCCTCGAAGTACGACACGACCCGGCCGGAGGTGTGCACGCCGAGCCCCTGGGTCAGCCGGCGCAGCCGGCGGGTGTCCTCGGCGGCGACCACGTCGGCCCGCTCCAGCTCGGCCGCGAGGCGGGGCGGGGCGTCGGCGAGGTCGCCGATCGGGGTGCCGGCGAGGACGAGCACGCCGTCTGCGGCGGCTCCGGTGCGGGTGGGCTGGTCGGTCGTCACCCGTCCATCCTCTCAGCCGTCCCGCCCGGCACACGCTCCGGCGGCGGGCAGCACTCGGGAGCGCACTGCCACGGCACTGTGGATCGCGACCGGGCGTTCCCTACGATGACCCGGTGACCAGTACCGCGACGCCGCCGCCCAGCCCCGCGGGGGCCCCGACCGCCCCGCCGGCGGGCCGGGCAGAAGAGCCGTCCCCCTGGCTGCGCCGGCTGCGCGGCTTCGGCTACGCGCCGCCCGCCGGAGCGCGCCCGGCGGACGTGCGCGCCCGCCTGGTGCCCCCGTACGCCCGCCCGTCCGGGCAGTTGTGGGCCGCGCTCGGCTTCTCCCCGGCCGCGGCGGCGGTCTGGCAGCGCGTCATGGCATGGGCCGGTCCGATCGCGGTGGCGCTGGTCGCCGGGGTGATGCGGTTCTGGCAGCTGGGCAGCCCGAAGGCCGTGATATTCGACGAGACGTACTACGCGAAGGACGCGTGGGCGACGATCCGGCAGGGCTACGAGGCCAGTTGGCCCAAGGACATCGACAAGTCGATCCTGGCCAACCCGGACGGCGTCTCCCTGCCGGCGGACCCCGGGTACGTGGTGCACCCGCCGGTCGGGAAGTGGGTCATCGGGCTCGGCGAGTGGATGTTCGGCTTCGACCCGTTCGGCTGGCGGTTCATGACGGCCGTGCTCGGCACGCTGTCGGTGCTGCTGCTGTGCCGGATCGGGCGCCGCCTGTTCCGCTCCACGTTCCTGGGCTGCCTGGCGGGCGGGCTGCTCGCCGTCGACGGCCTGCACCTGGTGATGAGCCGGGCAGCGCTGCTCGACCTGGTGCTGATGTTCTTCGTGCTGGCCGCGTTCGGGGCGCTGCTCGTCGACCGCGACCGGGCAAGGGAACGGCTCGCGGCGGCGCTCCCCGTGGACGCGGAGGGCCGCACCCGGCCCGACGCGGTGATCGCCGAGACGCTGCGGCTGGGCGTGCGCCCGTACCGGATCCTCGCGGGCGTCTGCCTGGGCCTGGCGTTCGGGACGAAGTGGAACGGCCTGATCACGCTGGCGTTCTTCGGGATCCTGACGGTCCTGTGGGATGCGGCGGCCCGCCGCACCGCGGGCGCGGCCGCCCCGTACGCGGCGATGCTGCGCCGCGACGCCCTGCCGGGCTTCGTCTCGACGGTGCCGGTGGCGGTCGCGGTGTACGTCGCCTCCTGGCTGGGCTGGATCCTCAGCCCGGACGACGGCCGCGGCGGCTACTTCCGCGACTGGGCGGCGAAGCAGGACCGCAGCAGCTCCCTGTCGTTCCTGCCGGAGTGGCTGCGCAGCCTGTGGCACTACGAGACGGAGGTCTACAACTTCCACGTGGGCCTGACCTCGGGGCACACGTACGACTCGAACCCGTGGAGCTGGCTGGTCGTCGGCCGGCCGGTGTCGTACTTCTACGAGTCCCCGGAACCGGGCGCGGACGGCTGCCCGGCGACGGAGGCGGGCAAGTGCGCCCGCGAGGTGCTGGCCCTCGGGACACCGCTGCTGTGGTGGGCGGGCTGCTTCGCGCTGCTGTACGTGCTGTGGCGGTGGTTCTTCCGCCGCGACTGGCGCGCGGGCGCCATCGCGTGCGCGGTGGGCGCCGGCCTGCTCCCCTGGTTCAACTACCAGGAGCGCACCATCTTCTACTTCTACGCGGTGGTGTTCGTCCCGTACCTGTGCCTGGCACTGGCGATGACGGTGGGCGCCCTCCTGGGCCCGCGGAACTCGACGGAACGCCGCCGCACCCTCGGCGCGGTGGCGGCGGGCGTCCTCGTCCTGCTGATCATCTGGAACTTCATCTACTTCTGGCCGATCTACACGGGCCAGGCGATCCCGATGGACTCCTGGCGCAGCCGCATGTGGCTGGACACCTGGGTCTGAGGGGTCGGGGGCCGGCGGCCGGCCATTCGCTGCCGTAGTGGCCGAAGACGTCGACGACAGGTCGGCGCGGTCTCGGGCGCTGCGGGGTGCTGCCCGCTCGCCTTGAACCGGAATGTCCGGCTCCCGCAACAACATGCACCGGGCACCCGGACAGCCCGTAAGGTCGTCTGCCGGAAGGAGCCTTGAACGCGTTCAAGGCGACGCATGTCCTGGGGAGGGGCGCGGATGAACGGGGCGGCCAAGGGCGCGGTCATAGGCGGGGCGTTCCTCGCGATGGTCGGCGGCACCGCATACGGGGTGTACACGCTGGTCGACGACGCCGGCAGCGGCGGGAAGACGGCCACCGCATCCGCGCCCGGAAAGGGCAGCGGGCCGGTCACGAGCGAGGAGGCCGCCCGGACGGCGAAGGCGTTCCTCGACGCCTGGGCCGCCGGGAAGGACCGCGCGGCCGCCGAGCTGACGAACAACGCCGCCGCCGCGCAGGCCGCGCTGGCCGGCTACCGGGACAAGGCGCACATCGGCAGGGCCGCGTTCACGCCCGGCGCCCCGGAAGGGACGACCGTCCCGTTCGCGGTGGCCGCGGAGGTCGCCCACGGGGGCGCGGCCAAGCCCCTCGCGTACGCCTCGAAGCTGACGGTGGTGCGCGGGGAGACGAGCGGGAAGCCGCTCGTCGACTGGCAGCCCTCGGTGGTCCACCCCGAGCTGGGGCGGGGCGAGGAGCTGCGGGCCGGCCCGCCGCCCGCGCCGCCCGTCAAGGCCGTCGACCGGCGCGGCGAGGAGCTCGACCCGCAGCGCCACCCGTCGCTGCGGCCCGTCCTGGACCAGCTGCGCAGCACGTACGGCAGGAAGGCGGGCGGCCGGCCCGGCGCCGAGCTGTGGATCGAGCCGGCCCTCCCGGACACGCCGCGGCGCACGCTGCTGACGCTGGCCGAGGGCGAGCCGGCGAAGCTGGAGACCACCCTGGACGCCCGGGTGCAGGCGGCGGCCGAGAAGGCGGTGGCCCGCTACCCCGAGGCGTCGGTCGTGGCGATCCAGCCGAGCACGGGGCACGTCCTGGCGGTCGCCAACCACCGCAAGGACGGCTTCAACGCGGCCATGGAGGGCGCCCGCGCCCCCGGCTCGACGTGGAAGATCGTCACGGCGGCGATGCTGATGGACCGCGGCGCGGCGGCGGCCGACCAGCCGGCGCAGTGCACGAAGGAGGTCTCGTGGGGCGGCCGCCCCTTCCACAACCTCCGCGGCTTCGACCTGCCCGGCGGGGCGGACTTCGCGACGGCGTTCGCCCGGTCCTGCAACACCTCGTTCATCAAGCGCATCAAGGCCGTGGACGACGACGGGGCGCTGGCGAAGGAGGCGCGCGAGGTCTTCGGGATCGGCCTCGACTGGAAGACCGGCGTCCGCTCCGTCGACGGCAGCGTGCCCGAGGCGACCGGCGCCGCGGCGGCGGCCGCGTACATCGGGCAGGGCCGGATCACGATGAACCCGCTCACCATCGCGTCGGTGACGGCCACGGCGCGCACCGGGGTGTTCCGGCAGCCGGTGCTGGTCGCGCCGGACCTGGACGGGCGGCCCATCGCCCGGGCCGAGCGGCCGATGAAGCCGGCGGTGGCGCGGCAGCTCGCGGGCATGATGCGGAAGACGGCCGCAGAGGGCACGGCGGCGCAGGCGATGGCGGGCGTACGCGGTTCGGACAAGGGCGCGAAGACGGGCTCCGCGGAGGTCGACGGCGCGGGCAGCCCGGACAGCTGGTTCACGGGCTACAGCGGCGATGTCGCAGCGGCGGCCATGGTGGAGGCCGGCGGCCACGGCGGCGACGCGGCGGGCCCGATCGTGGCGGCGGTCCTGAACCACTGACGGCGATGCCCTTACGGTGCCGCGTCCGGGTCGTGCCCCGCGTACAGCGGGCAGGCGCCCCCGGCGTGCGGCTCCCGGCAGTCCGCCAGCTCGACCAGCTCGGGGGCGGCCGCGCGCGACCACCGCACCCACACCGTGGCCGCGCGGCGGCCACCCACCGCGAACAGGGGCGCGAGGTGCGGACCGTCATGGCAGATCAGGTCCATGCACAGGGCGTTGACGCGGTCGTCGTTCCCCGGTTGGCGCCGCGCGATCTCGGCGACCAGCGCCGCCGGGAACCTCACGTAGTCCAGACACTCAGCCATGCACCCCACCCCCGGCACGAGGAGACGCAGACACCCGACCGTCGTCCGGGTGGCCGAACCACATGTGCGCGAGCATGCACTCGGTGATCTCCGCGATGCCGTACCCGCAGGCGGCCGCCGTCCGCAGCTCCTCGCGAAGCTGCCCGCACTGCAGGCACGTTGCGGGGTCGACCGGTCCCGGCCGCGGCATCGTCAGCCATGCCCACTCCGCCAAGAGGCCCTGCGGGCCGAACGCCGCCCCGAGCCCGGCGCCCGGCGCGGTGTCGACCGGCTCGCCCAGCCGTCGTTCACGCTTCGGAAGCTGTTGTCCCATGGACCGATGGTGCGACGTCGAAGGGGGCGTTCCCACCTCGTTCTCAGGACGTTTGGGACGTTTCATGGCTAGCGTTTCACCCAAGGCTTCACGTCCTTGGAGGCGACTCATGAACCAGGCCCTGCGCCGAGCCATGGCCGATGCGAACATGACAGAGGCGCGGCTCGCAGAGCGCTGCGGGGTCGACGTCAAAACGGTGGCGCGTTGGATCACCGAGCCCAGCCGCATCCCTCACGCCCGGCACCGGTGGGCGGCCTGCGAGGCTTTAGGTGAGGAGGAACAGAACTTGTGGCCCACAGCGATTCGTTCGGCTCTCACGACGGGGCCGAACCGCGAACTCGTCCAGGTTTACCCCTACCGCTCGGCAGCACCCGCGAGCCTCTGGCGTTCCCTGATCACCAAGGCGCAACGTGAACTCGTCTTCGGCGGATACACCAACTACTTCCTGTGGCTGGAGCAGGCGAACTTGAGCGGTGCACTGCGGCGGAAAGCACAGGCCGGATGCCGAATCCGCTTCCTGATCGGTGACCCTGAGAGCCCGGTGACGGCCGTACGCGAGGAAGAGGAAGGCGTGCCGCTCACCCTGTCGACGCGGATCGCCGTCACTCTCGCCGAGCTGGCGAAGCTACGAGACGTACCCGAAATCGAGGGGCGCTTCGAAACCGGCCACGTCAGTCTCTCGGTCTTCCGCTTCGACAACGAGATGATCGTGACTCCGCACCTGGCCCGCAAGGTCGGGCACGACTCACCGATGATGCACCTGCGTCGCTACCAGGCGGACGGCATGTTCGACCGCTTCGCCGCGCACGTCGAAGAGCTGTGGAGCCGCGGACGGGACATTCGGGAGGGTGACGGCGATGCCCAGGCGTGACTACGAGGACGACCCCGACGCCCCCAAGGCGAACAGCCTGGTGCCGGCCGCGTCGGCGGTCGTCGTGGACGGCGCCGGGCGGGTCCTGTTGCAGCGGCGCGCGGACAACGGGATGTGGGCGCTGCCCGGCGGGGTGATGGAGCTCGGGGAGTCCCTCGCGCAGTGCGCGGCCCGGGAGACGCTGGAGGAAACCGGCATCAGCGTGGAGATCACGGGGATCGTGGGGACGTACACCGACCCGGGGCACGTGTTCGCGTACGACGACGGCGAGGTGCGGCAGGAGTTCTCCATCTGCCTGCTGGCCCGCCCCACGGGCGGCACCCTGCGCGCCTCGGACGAGTCCTTCGAGGTGGCCTGGTTCGCCCCCGAGGCGGTCGACGACCTCCCGATGGTCCCGAGCATCCGCAAGCGCATCGACGACTGGCGGGCCGGCCGCGGCCCCGTCGTCCGGTGACGGCCGGTGCACCGGTCGTACGCGGGCGCGGCCCCCGCCCCTCAGAGGGCCGTGCGCAGGGCGCGGAGGAGGGACTGGGCTCGGGGGTCCGCCGTGACCGAGGGGGCCAGGGCGTTCGTGACGTAGCCGAAGGCCGTGCCCGATTCCGGGTCGGCGAGGGCCAGGGAGCCGCCGCGGCCCGGGTGGCCGAAGGAGGTGGGGGACAGCATCGGGGAGGCGGGGCTGTGGAGCATGTGGCCGGGGCCGAAGCGGGTGTTCACGACGAGGACCCGGTCGGGGCCGGAGGACAGCTCGGTGCCCGCGAGGGCGGTCGTCTCGGGGGTGAACAGGCGGGGGCCGTCCTCGGTGTCGCCGAGCAGGGACGCGTACAGACCGGCCAGGGCGCGCGCCGTGCCGATGCCGGCGGAGGCGGGGAGTTCGGCGGCCCGGTAGGCGGGGGCGTTCTCGTCGGCGAGCGGGGTGATCGCGGCGAAGGCGCGCCGGGTGAGGGAGGCGGGGTCGGCGTACGCTTCCGAAACGTTTCGCCGCGGCCGGGTGCGCAGCGTCCCCGCCGACTGCGGCGGCGGGGCGGCGCCGATCCGGCCGACCCGCCCCGACTCGGCGACCGCCTGCGGCAGCCCGATCCAGAAGTCCAGGCCGCGCGGGCCGGTGACCTCCTGGGCGAGCCAGGAGCCCAGTGAGGCGCCGGTCACCCGCAGCACCAGCTCGGACAGGAGCCAGCTGAAGGTCTGCGCGTGGTAGCCGTGCTGCGTGCCCGGCTCCCAGAACGGCCGCTGCGCGGCGACCGCCCGCGCGCCGGAGAGCCCGTCCGCGGCCTGTTCCGGGGTCAGCGGAACGTCCAGGGCGGGTACGCCGGCCCGGTGCGCGAGCAGGTCGCGGACGAGGGCGCCCTCCTTGCCGCCGGCCTTGAACTCGGGCCAGTAGTCGCCGACGGGCGCGTCCAGGTCGAGCAGCCCGCGCTGGTGCAGCAGCAGCGGGACGACGGCCGCGACGCCCTTGGTGGCCGAGCGGACCACCTGCGCCGTGCCCGCCGTCCACGGGTCGGTGCCGTCGGCGTCGTGCGTGCCGCCCCACAGGTCGACGACCCGCCGCCCGTCCCGGTACACGGCCACGGCCGCGCCCCGGTCGCCGAGCACCTCGAAGTTGCGTACGAAGGCGTCGCGGACGGCCTCGTAGCCCTCCGCCACCTCACCCTGGATGTTCACGTGCGGTCCAACCCTCGCCTGCGCCTGCTTATGCCCGCGACTGTGCCACCCGCACCGACCGCGGGTCGAACCCGAAGGGAAGCTCCAGGCGGTGGGCGCGCATCAGCTCCTCGTCGCACAGCAGCTCCTGCGTGGGGCCGTCGGCGGCGATGGCGCCCTCGCTGAGGACGACCGCGCGGGGGCACAGCTCCAGGGCGTACGGCAGGTCGTGGGTGACCATGAGGACGGTCACGTCGAGGGAGCGGAGGATGTCGGCGAGCTCGCGGCGGGAGGCCGGGTCGAGGTTGGAGGAAGGCTCGTCCAGGACGAGGATCTCCGGCCGCATGGCGAGGACGGTCGCGACGGCGACGCGGCGGCGCTGCCCGAAGGAGAGGTGGTGCGGGGGCCGGTCGGCGAAGCCGGCCATGCCGACGCGCTCCAGCGCCTCGCGGACGCGTTCCTCCAGCTCGGCGCCGCGCAGGCCGGCGGCGGCCGGCCCGAAGGCGACGTCCTCGCGGACGGTCGGCATGAACAGCTGGTCGTCGGGGTCCTGGAAGACGATGCCGACGCGGCGGCGGATCTCGGCGAGGTGCTGTTTGGCGACGGGCAGCCCGGCGACGCGGACGGTGCCGACGCCGCCGGCGAGGATGCCGTTGAGGTGGAGGACGAGGGTGGTCTTGCCGGCGCCGTTGGGTCCGAGGAGGGCGACGCGCTCGCCGCGGCCGATGGTGAGGTCGACGCCGAAGAGGGCCTGGTGGCCGTCGGGGTAGGCGTACGCGAGGCCGGCGACCTCCAGCGAGGGGGCGGCGGCGGTGGCGGGGGTCATAGGGTCCATCCGATCAGGCAGACGGCGAGGGCCGCCGTCGGGAGTACGGCCGCGCGGGCCCATTGGGCGCGGGTGGCCGTGACGTCGTCGATGACCGGCATGGTGCCGGTGTAGCCGCGGCTGACCATCGCGAGGTGGACGCGTTCGCCGCGTTCGTAGGAGCGGATGAACAGCGCGCCGGCGGTCTTGGCGAGGACGCCCCAGTGCCGGATGCCGCGGGCCTCGAAGCCGCGCGAGCGGCGGGCGATCGACATCCGGCGCAGCTCGTCGGCGATGACGTCCCCGTAGCGGATCATGAAGGTGGCGATCTGCACGAGGAGCGGCGGCAGCTTCAGCCGCTGGAGGCCGAGCAGCAGGGCCCGCAGCTCGGTGGTGGCGGCGAGCAGGACGGAGGCGGCGACGCCGAGGGTGCCCTTGGCGAGGACGTTCCAGGCGCCCCACAGCCCGGAGACGGAAAGGGACATGCCGAGCACCTCGACGCGCTCGCCCTCCGCGACGAACGGCATGAGGACGGCGAACGCGACGAACGGCACCTCGACCAGCATCCGGCGCAGGACGAACCCGGGCGGGATGCGGGCCGCCGCGGCGACGGCGGCGAGGAGGAGGGCGTACAGGCCGAAGGCCCACACCGCCTCGCGCGGGGTGGACACGACGACCAGGACGAACGCGAACGCCGCGACGATCTTGCAGTGCGGGGGCAGTGCGTGGACCGGCGAGGTCCGTTCCAGGTGGAGCCGGTGGGCGTGGCCCGCCCCCATGTCAGACCGCCGAGGTTTCGGGGTCGGCGGCGGGGCGCGCGGCGGCGGTGCGGCGGCTGCGGGCCGCCCAGAAGACGCCGGTGCCGACGGCGACGGTCGCGCCGACTCCGATGACGCCCGCGAGGCCGACGGAGAGGCGCTCGTCGTCGACGTCCTTGACGCCGTAGTCGGCGAGCGGGGAGTCGGCGGTGGCGTGCTCGTACTGCTCGGCCTTGGCGTCGATGCCCTGGTCGGCGGCGACCTTCTCCAGGCCGTCGGGGCTGGCGGAGGCGTAGAAGGAGACGAAGCCGGCGAGGACGAGGGCGGCGGCCAGGCCGGCGGCCCACACGGCGCGGCCGGAGCGTGCGGGACCGGCGGCGGGGGCCTCGGCGGCCGGGGCGTCGACGAGTTCGCCGCCGACGCGCAGCTTCAGCGGGGCGGCGAGGCCCTTGACGCCGTGGACGAGGTCCGGGCGGACGGCGAGGACGGCGCCGACGGTCGCCGCGGTGATGGCGGCCTCGCCGATGCCGATCAGGACGTGGACGCCGAGCATGGCGGCGAGCACCTTGCCGACGGGCACGTCCGTGGTGCCGCCGACGGCGTACAGCAGGGTGAACGCGGCGGCGGAGGCGGGCACGGAGACGAGCGCGCCGGCGAAGGCGGCCGCGAGCGCGGAGCCGCGCCCCCGGGGCAGCACGGCGAGCAGGCCGCGGAAGACCAGGTGCGCGGTGATCACGGTGACCACGCCCATGACGGTGATGTTGACGCCGAGGGCGGTGAGCCCGCCGTCGGCGAAGAGGACGCCCTGCATCAGCAGGACCACCGAGATGCACAGCACCCCGGTGTACGGGCCGACGAGTATCGCGGCGAGCGCCCCGCCGAGGAGGTGCCCGCTGGTGCCGGCCGCGACCGGGAAGTTCAGCATCTGCACGGCGAAGATGAAGGCGGCGACGAGGCCTGCGAGGGGGGCGGTGCGCTCGTCGAGCTCGCGGCGGGCGCCGCGGAGGCTCACGGCGACCGCGCCGGCGGCGAGGACACCGGCGGCCGCGGACACGGGGGCGTCGATGAATCCGTCGGGCACGTGCATGGCTGGCTCCGCTTCCTGCCGTCCTTGAGCTGACAAAATCTTTATCCACCCAAGATTAAGGCTCACCTGCAAACCATGGGCAAGAGCGGGGAGGTCACAAAAAGCGCCTCGCACTTTCGTGGGAATGTGCGAGGCTGGGGGCAATACGGACTTATATGTTCCGATTCGAGGAGTTGTCGATGTCGCCGACCGCCGAGAATCCGACCGGGCCTGCAGCCGGGGCCGCCACCGCCTCGCTCACCGCCGTCGCGCCCGCCGCCGCGGTGGTGCCGGGTGTGGAAGAGCGCGTCATCGCCCGCGTCATCAGCGACGATCCGCTCTACCGGAAGATCCCCGTCGCCCTGCGGTACGCACCCGCCGAGCCGCTCGCCGTACGGATCGTCTTCCCGGCGGGCCTCTCCCCCGAGGGCACCGACAACGAGTGGGTCCTCCCCCGGGCCCTGCTGGAGTCCGGGCTGCAGGCCCCCACCGGCACCGGCGACGTGCGCGTCTGGCCCTGCGGCCGGGTCCAGGCCGTCGTCGAACTCCACTCCCCCGAGGGAGTCGCCGTCATCCAGTTCGACATCGCCGCGCTGCGCCGCTTCCTGCGCCGCGCCGCCGCCTCCGCCCCGGCCGCCGCCACCCGTCCGGCGTAGAGCGCGCCACCGGGCTCCGGCCCGCGCGGCCGCCGGACGCGCGGACGGCCCGGCCCCGCACCCGCCGTCAGAAGGGGGTGCGGGGCCGGGCCGCAGGCGCACCGGGCCGCCAGGGCACCGGGTGGCAGGGCGTCAGGCGCTGACCAGCTCGCGGTCCTTGCCCGTCCCCTCCCCGGAGTCCCCGCCGGCCAGGTGCTTGCGCAGGCTCTCGCCCTCGACGTCCACGTTCGGCAGGATCCGGTCCAGCCAGCGCGGCAGCGCCCACGCCCGGTGTCCGAGCAGCGCCAGCACCGCCGGGACGATCGCCATGCGGACCACGAACGCGTCGAAGAACACGGCGACGGCCAGGCCGAAGCCGATCATCTTGACCATCTGCTCGCTGGAGCCGATGAAGCCCGCGAACACCGCGATCATGATGACGGCCGCGGCGACGACGACCCGCGCGCTGTACTTGAAGCCGGTCACGATGGCCTGGCCGGGCCGCTCGCCGTGCACGTACGCCTCGCGCATGCGGGTGACGAGGAAGACCTCGTAGTCCATCGCCAGGCCGAAGACGACGCCCACCATGAAGATCGGCATCATGCTCATGATCGGACCGGTCTGCTCTACCCCGAACACCGAGCCCAGCCAGCCCCACTGGAAGACCGCGACGACCGCGCCGAGGGCGGCCACCACCGACAGCAGGAAGCCGAGGGCCGCCTTGAGCGGGACCAGGATCGAGCGGAACACCACCGTCAGCAGCAGGAAGGCGAGGCCGACGACGAGCGCCAGGTAGGGCAGCAGCGCCTCGTCCATCTTCTGCGAGAAGTCGATGTTCATCGCGGTGGCGCCGGTGACGAGCACCTCGTCGCCGCTGGCGTCGCGGATCTCGCGGACGAGGTCCTCGGTCGCGACGGAGGACGGCCGGTCCTTCGGGATGACGGTGATCACCGCGGCGTCGCCCGCCTCGTTGGGCGTCGGCGGGGTGACCACGGCCACGCCCTCCATGCCCTTGATCCGCGCCTCGGCTGCGCCGGCCAGCTTCTCGTCGCCGTCGACGACGACCATCAGCGGGCCGTTGAAGCCGGGCCCGAAGCCCTCGGACAGCAGGTCGTACGCCCGGCGCTGGGTGGTGGAGACCGGCTGGGAGCCGTCGTCGGGCAGGCCCATCTCCAGGCTGCCGGCCGGGACGGCGATGGCGCCGAGGCCGATCACGCCGAGGAGGAGGACGGCGACGGGGCGGCGCAGCACGAAGCTCGCCCACCGGGTGCCGACGTTGGCCTTGGGCTCCGCGCCGGCCGGCCGGCCCTTGCCGAACAGCCTGCTCTTCGTCCCCGCCGGGAGCACCTTGCGGCCGGCGAAGCCCAGGATGGACGGGACGAGCGTCAGGGCGACGAGGACCGCGATGACGACGGTGCCCGCGGCCGCGAGGCCCATCTTGGTCAGCATCGGGATGTTGACGACGGCCAGGCCCACCAGGGCGATGACCACGGTCAGGCCGGCGAAGACGACCGCGGAGCCGGCAGTTCCGGCGGCGCGGCCCGCGGCCTCGTCCCGCTCGTGGCCCTCGGCGAGCTCCACGCGGTAGCGGGAGACGATGAAGAGGGCGTAGTCGATGCCGACCGCGAGGCCGATCATCATCGCGAGGGTCGAGGTGGTGGTGCCGAGGTCCAGCACGTTCGCGAGGGCGGTGATGGTGGAGACGCCGATGCCGACGCCGATCAGCGCGGTGAGCAGCGGCAGTCCGGCCGCGACCAGCGATCCGAAGGTGATGACCAGGACGACGGCCGCGACGAGGATGCCGATGACCTCGCCCGAGCCGGTCTCTGGGGCCGCCATCAGGGCGTCGCCGCCGATCTCGACGGTCAGCCCGGCCTTCTTCGCCGCGTCGCCGGACTCGGTGAGCGCCTCGCGCGTCTCGTCCTTCAGCTCCATGCCGCTGACGGTGTACTTGACGCTCACGTACGCGGTGGAGCCGTCCTGGCTGACGGCCTGCACCTGGAAGGGGTCGGCGACCGAGGCGACCTGGGCCTTGCCCGGGCCCTCCTGGAGGCCGGAGACGATCTTCTGGACCTGCGCCTTGTTCGCCTCGTCGGTGATCCTGGCGCCCTGCGGCGCCTTGACGACGATCCGGGCGGACGCGCCGTCCGCGGCCATGCCCGGGAACTTCTCGTCGAGCAGGTCGAAGGCCTTCTGGGCCTCCGTGCCGGGCATCGAGAAGGAGCCTGAGGTGGGGGCGGACGCCGATGCCGCGCCGAAGCCGGCGGCGAACAGCAGCGCCACCCATATGAGGGCGACGAGGCCGCGGCGCCTGAAGGCGCCCCTGCCGAGTCGGTAGAGGAAGGTGGCCACTGGAGTGGTTCTCCCGTTCGAGTCGTGGGATGGATCCGGGTGGATCAGGGCGTGGAGAGCCGGCCCGACGACGAGAGCGGCGTGTCAGGAGCAGCGTGGATCTGGTGCGGTGGAGCGTGCGCGGCGGGAGCCGCGCGGTGCATCTGTGCGGTTGTCTGCCGTACGGGGCCCGGGCGGGTCCCGCGCGGCGGCTCAGACGCCGAGGGCGGGGAACACCACGGCGTCGATGAACTCTCCGAGGAAGGCCCGGTCGACGGGACGGTCCTCGATCAGCGGGAGCGCGATGAACGCGCCCACGATGACGTGCGGCACGAACTCCAGGGCGGGGCAGTCCGGGGAGACCTCGCCCCGCTCGACGGCCCGTTGCAGCATCAGCTGCATGCCGTTGAGCTCCGGTTCGACCAGCAGGTCCCGCAGCGCCTTGTGGAGCTCCGGGCTCTCGTGGACGGCATGCGCCAGGCCCCGCAGCAGGGCGGTGTCCTTGGCCATCTGCGCGTCGTCCGAGTACTGGACCATGAGCCCGAAGTCCCCGCGCAGGCTGCCCGTGTCGATCTCCGCGAGGGGGACCGGCTGGGTGCAGCGAAGGGCCCGGGCGACCAGCTCCGGCTTGCTCCCCCACTGGCGGTAGAGGGTGGCCTTGCTGGACTTGGTGCGGGCGGCGACGGCGTCCATGGTCAGCGCCTCGTACCCGACCTCCCGGAGCAGGTCCAGGACCGCCCCGTGGAGTTCGGCCTCGCGCTCGGGGGTGATGCGGCTGCGCCGGGACGACACCTCGTCGGACATCGCTGGGCACCTCCCGTCGAACGAAACCGTTTCGTACACCGAAGACGATACCCCGTACGCAAGCGAAACGAAACCGTTCCGTTTCGCTTGTCGCCGTGGCCTGGATCACCTGTACGGGTTGCCGGGCCCCTTCCCCGCGGAAAACATGGGGACGTGAGCCACGACGTCGCGTACCTCCGCTATCCCCACCTCCACGACGACCTCCTGTGCTTCGCCGCCGAGGACGACCTGTGGGTCGCGCCGCTCGTCCCCGACGGCGCCTCTCCCGGCCGGGCCTGGCGCATCACGGTGGACCGCACCCGGATCGGCCACCCCCGCTTCTCCCCCGACGGCCGCCACATCGCCTTCACCACGTGGCGCAGCCTGGACCCCGAGGTCCACCTCGCCCCCGTCGAGGGCGGCCCGGCCCGCCGGCTCAGCCACTGGGGCGCCACCGACACCCGGGTCTGCGGCTGGACGCCGCCCGACAAGGACGGCCGCAGCGACATCCTCGCCGTCTCCTCGCACGGGCAGCCCTTCTCCCACTACGCGTGGGCGTACAGCCTGCCCACCGACGGCTCCCCCGGCGGACGGCTGCCCTGGGGCCCGGTCTCCGACATCGCCGTGCACGACGAGCCCGGAGCGGACGGCTCCGTCGAGCGGCGCACCCTGCTCCTGACCGGCAAGCCCCCGCACGAGCCGGCCGCCTGGAAGCGCTACCGCGGCGGTGCCACGGGCCGGCTCTGGCTGCACGGCAAGCGGCTGCTGGAGGACATCGGCGGCCACCTCGACGCGCCCATGTTCGTCGGCGGCCGCATCGCCTTCCTCTCCGACCACGAGGGCATCGGCAACCTCTACTCCTGCCTGCCCGACGGCACCGACCTGCGCCGGCACACCGACCACGAGGAGTTCTACGCCCGCCACGCCGCGAGCGACGGCTCCCGCGTCGTCTACCAGTGCGCCGGCGACCTGTGGCTCGTCGAGGACTTCGGCTCCGAGGGCGTGCCGCGGAAGCTGGAGGTCCGCCTCGGCGGCCCGCGGGCCGGCCGGCGCACCCACCAGGTGCCCGCCGCGCACCACGTCGACTCGCTGTCCGTCGACACCACCGGGCGGGCCAGCGCCGTCGTCGTCCGCGGCAGCCTGTACTGGCTCACCCACCGCGACGGCCCGGCCCGCACGATCGCCGACACGCCGGGGGTGCGGGTGCGGCTGCCGGAGATGCTCGGCACCGGCGGCCAGGTCGCGTACGTCACGGACGCCGAGGGCGAGGACGCCGTCGAGATCGCCTACCTGCCGCGCGCCTCGGGCGAGCGGGAGCCGCGCCGGCTGGCCTCCGGGAAGCTGGGGCGCGTACTGGAGCTGGTGGCCGACCCGGACGGGGAGCGCCTCGCCATCGCCTCGCACGACGGCCGGCTGCTGCTCCTCGACGCGACGGAGGAGTCGAACGGCGAGGTCACCGAGCTGGTCGCGTCCGTCAACGGGCCGGTCACCGACCTGGCGTTCTCCCCGGACGGGGCGTGGCTGGCCTGGTCGCACCCGGGCATCGGCCGGTCCCTGCGGCAGATCAAGATGGCCAGGATCTCCGGCCCGGGGCCGCGGACCGTCGTGGACGTGACGAACGGCCGCTTCGAGGACGACCACCCCGTCTTCACCCGCGACGGCCGCTACCTGGCGTTCCTGTCGTGGCGCGGCTTCGACCCGGTCTACGACGTGCACACCGGCGACCTGTCGTTCCCGCTGGGCTGCCGGCCCTACCTGGTGCCGCTGTCGTCGGCGACGCCGTCGCCGTTCGCGTTCACCCCCGACGGGCGGCCCGCGGCGGGCGGGCTCGACCCGGTGGAGGGCGAGTCCGGCGAGGGCGACGGCTCGGTGATGGTGGAGGTGGAGGGGCTGGAGAGCCGGGTGACGCCGTTCCCGGTGTCGGCGTCGAAGTACTCGGCGCTGCAGCCGGTCAGCGGCGGCGGGCTGGTGTGGCTGCGCTGGCCGATCTCGGGTGCCCTCGGCGAGACGTTCGCCAATCCGGCCGACACCAGCGGCAAGCCGACCCTGGAGCACTTCGACATCACGAAGGCCCGCAAGACCGAACTGGCCTCCGGGCTGGACTGGTTCGCGGTCAGCGGCGACGGCACCCGGCTCGTCGTCAACGACGACGGCGACCTGCGGGCCGTGCCCGCCACCGAGTCCGGCGACGGCGACTCCACCGTCTACCTCGACCTGCGCCGCATCCTGCACGAGGTGGACCCGCCCGCCGAGTGGCGGCAGGCCTACGAGGAGGCCGGGCGGCTGATCCGCGCCTACTTCTGGGACCCGAAGATGTGCGGGATCGACTGGGACGGCATCCTCACCCAGTACCGGCCGCTCGTCGAACGGGTCGCCTCCCCCGACGAGTTCGCCGACCTGCTGCGCGAGGTCCTCGGCGAGCTGGGCACCTCCCACGCGTACGTCTCCCCTTCCCGCCGCAACGAGGGCCCCCCGCACTACCAGCGCCCCATCGGCCTGCTCGGCGCCAACCTGGTGTGCCGGGACGGCAGCTGGACCGTCAAGCGGATCCTGCCCGGCGAGTCCTCCGACTCCAAGGCCCGCTCCCCGCTGGCCGGCACCGGCATCCGGGAGGGCGCCGTCCTCACGCACGTCGACGGCCGGCCCGTCGACCCGGTGGCCGGGCCGTACCCGCTGCTGGCGGCGGCCGGCGGCACCACCGTCGAGCTGACCTTCGAGCCGGCCGAGGGCGAGGGCCGCGCCCGCTGGGTGGCGGTGGTCCCGCTGATCGACGAGCGGCCGCTGCGCTACCAGGACTGGGTGTCCAAGCGGCGGGCGGTGGTCCGCGAGATCAGCGGCGGCCGCTGCGGCTACCTGCACATCCCCGACATGGGCGGCTCGGGCTGGGCGCAGTTCAACCGCGACCTGCGGATGGAGATGTCCCGGCCCGCGCTGATCGTGGACGTACGGGGCAACGCGGGCGGGCACATCAGCGAGCTGGTCGTCGAGAAGCTGACCCGCTCCATCCTCGGCTGGGACCTGACCCGCGACGCGCAGGCCGTCAGCTACGCCTCCAACGCGCCCCGCGGCCCGATCGTCGCACTGGCCGACGAGGCGACCTCCTCGGACGGCGACATGATCACGGCGGCGTTCAAGCTGCTGGGGCTGGGCCCGGTGGTGGGGCAGCGGACCTGGGGCGGAGTCGTCGGGATGACCGGCCGGCACGTCCTCGGCGACGGCACGGTCATCACGGTCCCGATGAACGCCGCCTGGTTCGAGGAGTACGGCTGGTCGGTGGAGAACCACGGCGTGGAGCCGGACTTCGCGATCCTGCGGACCCCGCTGGACTGGGCGGAGGGCCGGCACGCGCAGCTGGCGGACGCGGTGCACCTGGCGCTGGAGCTGCTGGAGGCGGAGCCGGCCGCGGTCCCGCCGGGCTACACGGACGTACCGGACCTGCGGCGGCCGAAGCTGCCGCCGCGGTAGCGCCCGCGGGCTCCGGCGGGCGGGCCCCGGGTGGTGGGGGCCCGCCCGGCGGCGCCGTCAGGGCGTGCCGGCGGCGCGGGTGCGCTCCCGCTCGTCGGCGGCCCCGCCCTCGCCGACCAGCCCCTTGGACACCCCGGCCAGGCGCGGTTCGAACCGCCGCACCTCCCGCTGCCCGCCGGCCGCGATCAGCGCCGGCAGGTGGCCCCGTACGCCCTGCATGCCGCGCAGCCACCACTGCGCGTACACGTGCGCCGAGCGGCGCTCGATGCCGGCGACGATCCGGTCGACGGCCGGGCCCAGCGGGTACGTGCGGTTCGCCGGCCAGGGCAGCCGCTGCCGCAGCTCGCGCATCACGCCGTCGCGGTCGGCGCCGCGCACCATGTCGGTGTCGGTCCACGACAGGTAGCCGACGCCCACCCGGACGCCCTTGTGGGCGACCTCGGCGCGCAGGCAGTGCGCGAACGCCTCCACGCCCGACTTGGAGGCGCAGTAGGCGCTCATCATGGGGGCCGGGGTGATCGCGGCGAGCGAGGCGATCTGCAGGAAGTAGCCCCGGCTGTCGGTGAGCAGGGGCAGGAAGGCCCGCGCGGTGACGGCCGACCCGACCAGGTTGACCTCGATGACCCGGCGCCAGGCGTCGGGGTCGGAGTCGGCGAAGGGCCCGCCCGCGGCCACGCCGGCGTTGGCGACGACGATGTCGGCCCGGCCGAAGCGCTCGCGGACCTCTCGGGCGACGCGGGCCATGGCCTCGTGGTCGGTGACGTCGGCGTGCCAGTGGGCGCTGTCGGTGTGCAGCCGCCCCGACACCTCCTTGAGGGCCTCCGGCTCCAGGCCGACCAGCGCCACCCGCGCGCCGCGCGCGGACAGCTTGCGGGCGAGCAGCTCGCCGACTCCGCGGGCCGCGCCGGTGACGACGGCGACCTGTCCCTGAAGGTTCCTGTGCGCGCTCACGGCGTCCTCTCCTCCTGCTGCTGCCGGGTTTCCTGCGGGTGGTCGGCGAGATGGCGGCGGGCCAGGTCGCGCACCGCGCCCGCCACGGCCTCGGGAGCTTCGACGGGCGTCATGTGCCCCATGCCGGCCAGTTCGATCAAGCCGACACAGCGGGGAAGCGCGGCGGCGAGTCTGCGGGCGTGCACGATCGGCGAGAGCCGGTCGGCGGTGCCGCCGAGGACGGCGGTGGGCGCGGTCAGCGCGGCGAGCTGCGCGTCCACGTCGAGTTCGGCGAGGACCCGGGACCAGCCGTGCCGGACGGCGGTGGGGCAGGCGTGCACGATACGGGCGCAGGCCTCGACCTTGTCGGGCGCGGAGCCGGGGCCCATCGTCGCGTACTTGAGCACCTGCCGGGCCGGCGGGGTGACCGGCCCGAGCGGGGCGCGGGAGCCGAGGAGGGCGCGGGTCAGCCGGGTGCGCAGGCGTCCGGGGCGCAGCGGTACGACGCGCGCCTCGGCGGCCAGGCGGGAGCTGCCCGTGCTGCACAGCAGGACGGCCGCGGCGTGCTCGTCGAGTTCGGGCCGGCCCGCCGCCGCCATGATGGTCATGCCGCCCATGGAGTGCCCGGCGAGGACGGCCCGCTCGCCGGGGGCGAGGGCCGCCCGCAGGACGGCCGCGAGGTCGTCGGCGAGGACGGTGGTGGAGTAGCGGGAGGTCGCCGGGGTGCGGCCGTGGCCGCGCTGGTCGTACGCGATGACCCGGTGGTCGGCGGCGAGGTCGCGGATCGGGGCGGCCCAGAAGGCGGTGGAGCAGGTCCAGCCGTGGGCGAGGACGACCGGCGGGGCGTCCGGGTCGCCGTGCTCCTCGACGTGCAGCCGGGCCCCGTCGGCGGATACCGCGACCAGCTCGCGGCGGGCGGCGGGCGGCGCGTACCGGCCCGCGGCGGCGTGCGTCAGCCGGCTCATGCGGCGGCCTCCCCGGCGGCGGCCGCGGCGGCCCGGGCGGGGGTGTCCTCGCGCGTGCCGCCTCGGGCGCGGAGGACCTCGTACTCGGCCATGTCGACGGTCTGCGTCAGCCGGCGGAACTCGCCGGTCGTTCCCGGCCAGACGGTGGTGTTGCGGCCCTGCGCGTCCAGGTACCAGCTGGTGCAGCCGCCGGTGTTCCACACCGTCCGCTCCATGCGCGCCTGGACCTGCCGGTTCCAGCGGCCCACGGCCGAGGGGCGGGCCGCGAGGGCGACCCGGCCGCCGAGGACGTCCAGCTGGCGCAGGTAGTCGGCCATGTAGTTCAGCTGCGACTCGATCATCAGGATCATCGAGCTGTTGCCGAGGCCCGTGTTGGGCCCGATGATCGTCATCCAGTTCGGGAAGCCGGCCGCGGTCGCGCCGCGCAGCGCCTGCATGCCGTCCTTCCAGTGGTCGGCGAGGGTGCGGCCCTCGGCGCCCACGACCCGGTCGGCGATCGGCATGTCGGTGACGTGGAAGCCGGTGCCGAAGACGATGGCGTCGGCCTCGGCCTCGGTGCCGTCGGCGGCGACGAGGACGCTGCCGCGGACCTCCTCCAGCCCGGAGGCGACGAGGTCGACGTGGGGCCTGGCGAGCGCCGGGTAGTAGTCGCTGGAGAGCAGGATCCGCTTGCAGCCGATCCGGTAGGAGGGGGTCAGCTTCGCCGCCAGCTCCGGGTCCTTGATGGAGCGGGCGATGTTCGCCTTGGCGAGGGACTCGATCAGGCCGAGCCGGTTCGGGTGCCTGGTGAACGCGCTGACCTGGAGCTCCCGGATGCCCCACAGCAGTCCGCGGCGCGCCGCCCGCGTGAACGGCAGCTGCCGGTGCAGCCAGCGCTCGGCGGCCGTGATGGCGCGGTCGGTGCGCGGCATCACCCACGGCGGGGTGCGCTGGAAGAGGGTCAGCCGCTGCACGTCGGGGGCGATGGCGGGGACGATCTGGATGGCGGAGGCGCCGGTGCCGACGACGGCGACGCGCTTGCCGCGCAGGTCGTAGTCGTGGTCCCAGCGAGCGGAGTGGAAGACCTTCCCGGGGAACCCGGCGAGGCCGGGCACCTCCGGCAGCTTCGGCTCGGAGAGCGGGCCGGTCGCGGAGACGACGACGTCGGCGGTGAGGGCGCCGCCGGAGGTCTCGATCGCCCAGTGCAGCCGCTCGGCGTCCCAGCGCATCGACTGCACCTCGTGGCGCAGCCGGATGTGGGGGCGCAGCCCGAAGGTGTCGGCGACGCGCTCCAGGTAGGCCCGGATGTGGGGCTGCCCGGAGAAGGTGCGCGGCCAGTCCGGGTTGGGCGCGAAGGAGAAGGAGTACAGGTGTGAGGGGACGTCGCAGGCGCAGCCGGGGTAGCTGTTGTCCCGCCAGGTCCCGCCGACGGAGTCGGCGCGTTCCAGGACGGTGAAGTCCGTGATCCCCTCGCGGCGCAGCCGGACGGCGGCTCCCAGCCCGCCGAACCCCGCCCCGATGACCGCCACCCGCACGTGCTCGCCCATGCCGCCTCCCAGCCGCCGCACCGTCGCGCCACACTGCCAGCAATCACTGGCACAATCGGGAGGGTAGAGCAGCACCGTACCGAGGGGTAGGGGTCGCACCCGGAAAGTTACTGCGGGTACGCCATAGGCTTCGGCCGTGGCAGAGAGGGAAGCGGGGACGACGTTGCGCGAATACCGTACGGAGGAACTGGCCGAGGCCGCCGGCATCCCCGTCCGCACCCTGCGCTTCTACCGCGAGCGCAGGCTCCTGCCGCCGCCGCGCCGCGAGGGCCGCATCGCCTGGTACGACGAGCACCACCTGGCCCGGCTGCGCACCATCGCCGCCCTGCTGGAGCGCGGCCACACCCTCGGCGGGATCGCCGAGCTGACGGCCGCGTTCGAGCGGGGGCGGGACGTCGGCCAGCTCGGCGAGCTGCTCGGCATCGGCTGGTCGGAGGAGACCCCGGTCCGGCTGACCCCGGAGGCGCTCGCCGACTACTTCGAGGGCGAGGTCACCCCGGAGAACCTGGCGGCCTCCCTCGACCTCGGCTACGTCGCCACGGACGGCGACGAGATCGTCCACGTCAGCCGCCGCCTCCTCGACGTCTCCTCGGCCCTGGTCCGCGAGGGCGTCCCGCTCGCGGCGGTCCTGGAGACGGGCCGCCGGGTGCGCGCGCACGCGGACGCCCTGGCCGTGCTGTTCGCCGGGCTGGTCGCGGAGCACCTGCCGGACGACCCCGAGGCGGTCGTGCGGCTGCGGCCGCTCGCGAAGAGCGTGGTCGAGGCGGAGCTGTCGATGGCGATGGACCGCCTGCGGGCGGGAACGGGACAGGCGGAGGCGGGGCCGGCGGAGGCGGGGCCGGCGGGCGAGGACGGGCCCCCTCGGGCTCAGACGGCGCCGAGCCCGTAGACCACCGTCACCGGCGCGTGGTCGGACCACCGCTCCGGGTGCGTCTCGGCCCGCTCCACCCACGCCTTCACGGCCCGGTCCGCCAGTCCGGGCGTGGCCACCTGGAGGTCGATGCGCCACCCGGCGTCGTTGTCGAAGGCCCGGCCGCGGTAGGACCACCACGAGTACGGGCCCTCCGTGTCGGGGTGCAGCGCGCGCACCACGTCCACGTACCCGGCCTCCGCGTAGACCCTGCCGAGCCACTCCCGCTCCTCGGGCAGGAAGCCGGCGCTCTTGCGGTTGGTCCGCCAGTTCTTCAGGTCGGCCTCGCGGTGGCAGATGTTCCAGTCGCCGCACACGACGACCTCCCGCCCGTCCGCCGCGGCCCGCTCCCTCAGTCCGGCCAGGTAGGGCAGGAACGCCTCCATGAACCGGTACTTCTCGTCCTGCTTCTCCGTCCCCGCCTCCCCGGAGGGCAGGTACAGGCTCGCGACGGTCACTCCCGGCAGGTCGGCCTCCAGGTAGCGCCCGGACGCGTCGAACTCGGTGCTGCCGAAGCCGACCTGCACCCGCTCCGGCTCCCGCCGCGTGTACAGCGCGACCCCGGCCCGTCCCTTCGCGGCGGCCGGCGCGAAGACCGTGTGCCAGCCCTCGGGCTTGCGGACCTCCAGCGGGATCTGCTCCTCCTCCGCACGGACCTCCTGGAGGCACACCACGTCGGCGTCCGACCCGGCCAGCCACGGGGAGAACCCCTTCTTGGCGGCGGCGCGGATCCCATTCACGTTCACGGAGGTCACGGTCAGCATCCCAGCACCATAGCCCGACCGTTCCGTACGATGTCCGGATGTCTCACGGGATAGAGATCCGCACCGTGCCGTACGACCACCCGGACGCGGTGAAACTCAACGACGAGGTCCAGCTCGAGTACCAGGAGCGCTACCAGGGCGACGGCGACGCCACGTACCTGGACCCGGCGATGTTCGCCCCGCCGAACGGCCTGTACCTCCTGGCGTACGACGCGGGCACCCCGGTCGCCAGCGGCGGCTGGCGCCGCCAGGACGAGAACGCGGAGGGCTACTCGGACGGCGACGCCGAGCTGAAGCGCATGTACGTCGTCCCGAGCGCCCGCGGCCGGGGCCTTGCCCGCCGCCTCCTCGCAGAGCTGGAGGCCGACGCCCGCGCCGCCGGCCGCGTCCGCATGGTGCTGGAGACCGGCGACAAGCAGCCCGAGGCGATCGCCCTGTACCTGTCGGAGGGGTACGCGATGACGGCCAAGTTCGGCTACTACCGGGAGTACGAGTCCAGCCGCTGCATGGCCAAGCCCCTCTCCTGACGCCCGCCCTCCCCCGGCCCCGCCCCGGCCGACGGCCGGGGCGGGGCCGGGGTCATCCCGTCCGGAGCCGGAGCCGGAAGTCCGGGCAGACGTCCGGGTCCGGGTCGTCGTAGACGAACGTGCGCTTCGCATCGATGCCGATGGAGAGCCTGTCGAGGGTGTCGCCCCGCATGACGCCCTCCGGCTCGGCGAAGCTCAGGAGGAGCGTGGTCCGGTCCCGGCCGCTGCCCGCCGGCTCCACCACCCAGGTACCGGACCCGCTGAAGGCCTTGCCGAGGTGGGCGTGGAAGGAGCTGTCGCCCGTCGGCCAGTTCTCCACGGTGAAGCTGCCGCCCTGGGCCGTCCCCGGGGTGAGGGCCAGCGCCAGGCGGACGCCCTTCGCCTCCAGCTCACCGTCGAACGTCCCCGCCAGCTGCGCCGCACCCGCGGTGTCCGCGGCCTCCGGGACGCACCGCTCGAACGCGTCGGAGCCGCAGCCGGTGAGCAGCCCGGCCACGGCGGCGAGCGCCGCCACGCCTGCCGCCACCCGCACCCTGCGCCGGTACATCGGTCACTTCCCTTCCGCGGGGACGCGCTCGGTCCACGTGATCTTCTGGTCGATCGTGGAGAACCCGCCTTCCTCCCGGTTGAAGTTCTCCAGCCAGTCGGCCATGTACGCAATTCCCCCTATGCGAACGCAAGCACGCGAACATCAAAGCCAGCCCACCCTGGCCCAGCCCACGAACCCCCCGCCCCCATCCCTCAACCCGTTTGCAAACACCACCCCGCCCACAACACACCGCGCGAACACCCTCGCGACGAGTGACCACTCCGAAGCCCAAACCACCGAAGTCCCTCCCCAAGCCGCACAAATGACGCACCATCGACTCTGTCCCCGACTGGCTGCTGCCGACCCGGTTCGACAGCGAGGAGCCGATGAGCCCGGCACCAGAGCGTCGAGGGCGGCAGGAGCGACCGAGAAGGCTTGGTGCCTGCCCTGGATCAACTGGGGTCCCGGCAGCCCCGCGTTGCAGAGAGGGCAGCCGGCCCGAACGTGGAGCTGGGCGCTCTGGGGCGGGCCGCCCTTCCGGACCTCGTCCCCGAGGACGTGGCGTCCGCAATCGCAGCGGAGCGATACCGGCGGCAGGTCCCCACACCGCTCGACCACAAGGGGCGGCTCCGCCGACCCGAACCCCGAAACGCCGGAATCCCGCCCGATCTTTCGATCGGGCGGGATTCCCTGACGTTCGCGAGAGCTACTCGCGGACTGTCGTTTGTGGGGTGTTCACGAGTACGCCTGACCAGGAACTTCAAGGGCGCATGAAGATCGCTTCCCAATCCGGCGGAGATCGTTTCCCACCCCGCCGACGACCGGGCACCATCCACTGTCAGACGCAGGGGCAAGGATGGGCGGCATGACGAAGACCGCAGCGGACTACACATGGTTCGAGGACGACTTTCCCGACATCGCCGAGGCGTACTGCTTCACCCTGGTGCGGGATCTGCCGCCTGCTGAGCTGATGTCCCGGCTCGAAGGACGACCGGAGACACCCCTGCAGGGCATAGCCGCAGTCATCGACGCAACCTTCGCCCAGTACGACCGGGAGGACGGGAACCGGCAGCTGGTCGCCATGACGACTGTGGGTACCTGGACCCTGCTGATCGAGCCCAACGGCTACCTCGGGGTCACCGAAGAACAAGCGCTGCCGGCCTCCGCCGGAACGAGCTGGATCTCCCACTTCAGCAACATCAACGCCGTCGGCACGTTCCTCTGGGCAGAGGACCAGGTGCTGCGGCTGTGCTTCGACCCCATGCTCCCGGAGCGCCGGCGGGGCACCGCACCGGACGAACTCCTCGACGTCATGCGACGGATCGGCTTCCATCTCGACGTAGAGGATCCGGAACCGGACTTCCCCCACCAGGCGGCGTTCGCTCTGGCAGAACACCTGACCGGTGTCGCCATCACTCCCGCGCTGCTACAGGAGACGACGTTCACCTGCGCCACAGTAAAGATCCGCTGACCGCCCCTCGTTGTCAGAGGTCGCCTCTATCGTGCGGGCAACGATGATGGGGAGGAACAGCAATGGGGTTTTCGGGTGAGTTGGTCTTCGGTCGCAGTGAGCGTCCACTGATCGAGGCCCCAGTCTTCGGCGGTGCGCAAGAGGACGACGAGGGTGGCATAACCGCTTGGTGGCCACGGCCAGGTGGGTGGCAGATGTGGCAGTTCCACGGGACCTTGCCCGACGGGGCCGAGGACGTCCTGCGAGCCGTAGTCGAGTGGACAGGGGCTCCGGCTTGTGTGGCGTCCGTGCACGACAGTGACGTCGCGTTGGTGTCGGGGCTGGCGCCTGGTGGCGACGAGTGGGACGTGTGGCTGAATCTCCGCATCGCGGCAGAGATGTTGGACCGTCCGCTGGCCGAGTTGGACGCCTCTGTACCTGCCGGCGCCCGCCATGCCCTGTCCTGGGCTCGGTCTGCAGGGGTCGGTGACGGCGCGGACGCGACCGTGATCGAGAAGGTCCTGCGGTCTCACGAGATCTTCGTGGAAGAGCTCTTCGACGCGTTTCTGGATCGCTTGGGATTTCCTGCGGCAGTTGATCCTGAGGCAAGCTGAGCGAGGACCGCCTCGTCTTGCCGGAGTCCGCTCGATAGTGGCTGGAGTTGCAGCGGCTACACACGGCAGAGTGGCGTGGTGACTGAGATGTGGGCGCACACGCTGACCTGGACGGAAGTGGATCCGTCACGGCATCCGTTCGAGCTTGACGAGGATGCGACGAAAGCGCTGGCCGATCTTGTCAGCGTCTTGTTGCCCAGCCCCGAGGTCGCCGAAGAAGATCGCCTGCGCTCGCTGGAGCCGGTCACCAGGTTTCTGGTTGACAGGTACGGCCGCTGGGCGTGTGGGTGGAACTGGTCGGTAGGAGAGGGCGACACCGATGGTGGGGTGGTCGGCGCTTGGTGCTGCACGTCCCATTCCGTGACGACGGCGGCCGAGACGGCCTCTCTTGTTGTCGCCGGCCTGCTTGAGTGGCGTGACTGGTTGGAGGATCTGGCGGAGCGCTTTGCCGCGCTGGCGCCTCCGTCGCACTCGACGGGGGCCGCGGCGGATCCCTGGCATTGGGAGCGGGCCTGCACGCGGCTGGTCACCGTGGTGGCCGACCGAACGCAGGCCGAGAGCGGCTGGTACGGACACTGTGAGCAGGTGCTCGGCTGGTTCCTCGCCTACAACGGCGTCGATGAGGAGCGAGCCAGCGAGATTGCGGAGGGTGCGATCGGCGGCCGCTTCGGCAGTTGGATCGCGCCGGACGCCACGGTGGTCGACGCGGTGAGTTCTAAGTTCGCCCGGGCCATGGGCGAGACCGGATGACGTTCGCCCCCGACCACTCGAAGGACGCCCTCGCCGACTGGCTGCGCATCCGTCCACAGATCTCATGGCCGTGTTGGAGCAGTGTCCACCGCAGCAATCGAGCACCGCATCGAGACGCCTTCCGGGACTTCTTCAACGCGACCCGTGGCAGCCGCGACACCGAGGGAACCACGAGGGTCCTGGCAGCCCTCGATCTGGCCCTGACTGATGCGAAGAGGGGCGATCGGTTGACGTTCGCTCTCATGGCCGACTGGCAGCAGACCGTGTTGGGCGAGGGCGTGGCCGCCTTCCGTACGGTGCCGGCTTTCTCCAAGAGAGGGCGAGAACGCTACGGCATCGCACCGGGCACGCGGGCGTGGTTCGAGCAGTGCCTGTCCGAGAGCACTCAACCGGACCTGCCGCTCCCCTCACGCGCCGCACGAACCTACCTCGACATCCTCTTCTTCCACCCGTTCGAAGACGGCAACGCCCGCGCGGCGATGCTGGCGCTGGCCTTCGTCCTGGCCCGCGAAGGAGTGGCGATCGACCAGGTGCACCCGCTACAGACCACCCGCTGGGCCGACGACGCCGAGGGAGCGGCCGATCTGGCGGTGCTGCTCGGCATCCTGATCACCGCGGCGGAGCACCGCCTGTCCCACGGGAGGCAGTCATGAGCGAACGCGACATCCTGCTCAACGAGCTCGCGCAGGGGCTGCGCCCGATATCAGAGGGCATCGAATGGTTCGACGGCCTCGGCCAGGAAGAGCAGGCCCAGACTCTACGGTTCCTGGTTCACCACTGCACCCAGGCGCGCGCAGTCCCCGAAGACGGACCGGAGAGCATCCGCCGTGCCGGGCTGCGCCCGACGCATACGCCCGCAGTGCTGATCTCACGAGGCCGGATCGACGAGCAGCTGGGAAAGATCGCCGGTCTCGCACCTCTCGACGAACGCCGCAAGGCGTTCAGGCTGCTGATCGCGGTGCTCACGATTGCCGACGCACGGCGCCGCGAGCGCTTCTGCTCCAACGGCTGCAGTCACTGGTGGCACAGACTGTCCGCCGCCTGAGGCTCCGGCACCGCACCCCTGAGGCCAGTTCCCAGTTGAGCGTTTTCTGCGGACAGGATCAGTCCCACCAGAAGTCCCAGCGGTGGGCGTCGGTGATCCGCTCGGCGTATGCGGGCAGTGCGTACGGACTGCTGCCCTGCCAGATGTTGTCCGGGCAGAAGGCGAAGTGCTCGGCCGCCATCAGGAGAGCCTCGTGCTCGCCCGCAGGCGGCGCGGCGACACTGAGGTGCAGCGTGGAGAACCCGACCGCGACGACACGGGCGCCGAACCGGCGCTCCCAGTCGCGGACGACCGCGGAGAACTTCGCGGTGTCGTTGTCGTAGTTGCAGGGGCCGGCCCAGCCTGCGGCTGTCAGCGCCTCGGCACCGGATGCTGCGGCGACGAGCCCCAGACGCGTCTGGGGGCGGTCAGCGAGGAACGCCTGCGCGAACCCGGCGGCCAGTTGATCAGGGTTCGTTGTCGTCTCCCGACTGGGCGCGAGACCGGGCCAGGTCTGCCCGAAGGGAGCCGTGACGGCGAGGCGCCTGCCTGCGTCGAGCATGTCGTCTTCGTCGACCGCTGTGTAGGTATCCCACCACCGGGCGAGGAGGCCGGCAGAGTCGTGGCTCGCCGGGGAGGACATCTGCTCGGGAAAGACCTCTCCGGATCCCCACGGGCGGAATTCGCCGTCGTTCGGGTCCAGCGAGTCGAGCAGCAGCGGCCACAGGCCGGAACGTGTGTGTTCGGCGTGCATTCGCGTCCACAGCTCGATCGCGGCCGGCCCGTCACTGAGCCATAGGGGTTGTACATCTCCGTCGCCCTCATCGGACGTGACCATCCGGCCGGGCGGAAGGTCCAATCGGGTTTCGGGGTGCATGGGGTGGATGCCGGCGCTGTGACCGGGAGGTATCACTGAGAGGGTCCCATCACTCGATCGCGGAACTGCTGGAAAGCGTGCCAGCCCGACGTCTGCGCCGGAGTGATCAGGTCCCCTTCGGCGCAGTCGAGCGCCTTGCACCGCAGAGCCTCGGTGAGACGGAGGACAGGCGTCAGCACGTCGTCGCCGGAGCCCCGGATGTGGAGCATGACGGAGTCCACCGGGTCTTCTGAGCCGATGTTGAGCTCGATGGACCACGTGGGGCCGGAAAGTTCGCCCCACGCGGGGTCCGAGAGATCAACGTCGGGAACGGCCTGGGTGACTGCCGCGAGTACGTCGTGTCGTCGGCCGAGCGGGTCCGGGGTGTAGTCGGCGGGGATCTCCTGCACCGAGGTGACGTCGTCGGGCAGGCGAAGGAGGATCACGTCCCAGCTCATGATGGCCTTCCGGATAGGACTCGAGTAGCGGTTGCGGTGGGGCAGTCCAGGCTGGGCTCTGTCGGAATCACGGGATGCTGCCGACTGCTGTCAGTACGAATACAGCGCGGTCAAGGCGGGGAGCCTGCGAGCCATCTCTTCACGGTCGTCAAAATTGAAGTTCCAGGCAGGGGCCAGGTCCGGGTACCGGATGGTGAAGGCGTCGGCGGGAAGTTCCTGGCCGGTGGCTTTCTGGTGTGCGTTCCAGGCGATGCTCAGCATGTCTTCGCAGTCGAGGTCGATACCCTCAGCCGCGGCGGCGCGGACGTGGGGGAGTTCGGCAAGTGCGTCGGGGTCTGCAAGGACACGCTCGAATGTCGTACGTCCTTGTGCGATCAGCCAGCCGCGGAAGTAGTCGAAGCCGTCGTCCGAGCAGCCGCCGTTGACGACATAGGCGGCGGCCCACAGCGGGTTCTGGTAGGAGTCGGCCATGAGATCCCACAGGGTCTGCTGCGCCGCGGTGATCTCTTGGGCTGGGCGGCGAGCAAGCAACGCGGAGGCACGGTCGGCGATATCGGAACCGTCCCTGGTATCAGGTACGTGTTCACGGGCTTTCTCGATCAATGTCCAGAAGTGCTCCTTGTTCATGGCCGCGAGCATGCCACCACGTACTGACATCGGCTCCCGGCACGGTGCCTGTCAGAGGGCACGGCTACCGTGCTGGCGTGCCGAACTCATATACGACGTTGTGGACCAACGACTTGTGCCGAGAGCTTGAGCGGTCCGGCTATACCGGTCAGCGGCTGACGATGCTGTTCGGCGGGCCGCACCAGTCGCTGCCGAGTTTCCAGCGCGCGGGAGTGCAGCCTGGCGACCGCATCTACCCCGTGAGCGTCCACCGCACCCGCCTCCATGTGCTGGGGATGCTGGAGGTAGCCCGCATCGTTCCCTACGAGAACGTCGGCTCGACGCTTCCCGATGACGACTACGTGAAGTTGCTGGACTGGCGCCCGCTCAAGGGTGGATGTGTCACTGAAGTGCTCGTCGGACCGCCAGGTGCCCCACTCACGTTCGACACGGTCGTCCCGGGGGACCTCCTGGAACGGCTGACGTTCACATCTCGTCGTGGCGAGCGCCTGCTCAAGTACGTCGACGACGGACGGCTGATCCGCTCGGTGAGCCTCCAGGGCATCTACCGCCTCGCCGCCGACTCCGCCGAGGAGCTTGACCAGCTGGTTCGCCACGACGGCCCGAGCGGAGGAGCCGATGAAGTTTGATGAAATCACGGCGTCCTTCTGGAGCGGACACACCTACGGTGTCCAGCCCACCTTGACCCAGGCGACCGTCACCGAAGCGGAGCGAGTCCTCGGGCTGCGACTCCCCGAATCGCTGCTCGACCTCCTGCGTGTGCAAAACGGCGGCGGTGTCACGGCCGACCGGGATGCCTTTCCGACCATTCAGCCAACCTCGTGGAGCGAGGACCACATCCCGTTCACCGAGTTGATGGGGATCGGCACCGGCGGGCACGGCTTGTCGCTGTTGGACACGCCGTATCTGGTGGAGGAGTGGGGACTGCCGTCTCCAGTCGTGCTGTTGTCCGGTGACGGCCACTACTGGATCGGGCTCGACTACCGAGCCTGTGACGAGTCGGCGGAACCTTCGGTGACATGGTTCGACACCGACTCCGGCGCAGAACTGCCGCTCGCGGCAGACTTCCGGACATTCGTGGAGGGCCTTCAGCCTATGGTCTGGTTCGGCGACCAGCCGTAGATTCGTTCCGTTCGCCTGCCCGTCGCGGATCCTCCTGGACCAGCCGCTCTCCCGGCTCCAGCAGGCAGCTCCCGTGCCGATGCCGTGTCGCTCGTGGCAGCCCTGCTCCGTGACGACCGAGAAGGCTTGGTACCTGCGCTGGACCGCCTGGGCTCCTGGCTGCCTCGCGTTGCAGAGAAGGCAGCCAGCCCGAGCGTGGATCTTCAGAGTCCGGGACTGGCCGTCCTTCCGGACCTCGTCCTCGAAGACGTGGCGTCAGGAATCGCAGTAGAGCGTGATCTGCCATAACCCTTAACGACGTTAAGAGTTACGACTGGCATCGCAGACACGCAGGTCAGGGGTGCCAGACATCAGGCTCATGCTCCGCTGTACCTCAACTGCCAGACTTCATTGGCCATTTGGCTGCCGGGCACGACTGGCATTCCCTACGATGACTGCCGTTGTCCTGTCGCACGGGAGCGCCGAGGAGGGGCGGATGGACTTCACAGGGGCGGGCGAGCCGGATGCGGCTCCCGGGTTGCGGACGGCTGTTGGGATCTACTCCGGCAAGACTGATCGGACGCTGGCGCGGATCTCGGAGCTCGAAGCAGAGCTCGCGGACCTCCGAGTCGAGGCGGCAAAGTACGCGAGCACTCGCGATCAGCTGAGCGAAGCTCTCGCCGAGCTCCTCGCGGGTCGCTCGGCGCCGTCCGAGGACGATCAAAGCTTCCAGCAGGAAGCTGACGCGGAGGACGAGGACGGCGATGCGTCCGCCGACGACGAGTCGGAACCGAGCAAGCCGCCAGAGGAGACGCGTGCCAGGCAGAGCGGGCCTTCACGGTCGCCGTCCGGGCAGTTGATGCAGGCGGTCGAGCAGATCCTCGTGGGCGCCGGACGGCCGATGAAGGTCAAGGACATCACAGAGGCCCTCGGGCGCCCGACCAAGGGCGACGAAGGGCGGGCGCCCATCGAGACGACCCGCCGGACCTGCAAGCGGCTAGTGAAGAACGACCGTGCCGTGGAGCACCCGATTGGCACCTTCGCCGCCCGCCGGGTCACGGAACCGCAGGGAGGGGACGCCTGACGCCGCCGCCCCGAACATGAGACGTCCCCTCCTCCCATTGCGGGGAGAAGGGGACGGATTCCGTTGAGCTTGGACCCTCTTCGGAACCAGTGACGTGGACCCTCGTAGTGGCTCACGCATCCCCGAGGCTAGAGCAATCCGCCCCGCCTCGGGGGCGCGTGGCCTATTTCGTCGTTCCCTGGGACGGGTTTCCCTGGGGACGGGAAGGCCGATTTTGATGCGTACTGCGCATTCCGTCCCGCGGGTACAGCGGGACGGCGAGGAAATCTTCCAGGCGGGCAACGGTGACGACGTCCGGCCAGCATCGGCCGGCGAGCAGGTCGGCAATGGCCTGCCGGCTGACCCCGGATCCGGTGGAGACCTGCCGCAGGCTTCGCTTCTCGCGCTCCAGGGCGAGCGCGAGCGCGCGGGCGATGGCCTGGACGACTCTGGCGGCAACGTCGTCGACGGCGGAGTGGGGCCAGGATTCCGGATCGCGGGCAAGGCCTCTCGGCGCGGTCTTGCGGGCCAAACCTCCGACCATGTCGATGCACTCCTTTCCGTGAAGATCGCCTTCGACGTCTTCACTGGCTGCTTGTCCAGCCGGTTCTGTTGGTCTGTGACACTGAGTTCGGAGGTCTCCAGCAAGATCCGTGACTACCGGCCCCGGCTGCCGTATCGGCAGTGGGCGCCGGTCGCAGAGCTGGTGAGAGCCACCGTGACGGCGACAGCTCCGGCCACCTGCTACGCGGCGGAGCACCTGCTGCACGTGATCGGCCGGATCGCGGTCTGGGCGGACCGACGCGGGTTGCCGCGCGACCCGGGAACCTGGCTGCGGACCGAGACGATCGACGCCTTCATCCTGTCGGGCTGCGTTGCGGCGAAGGACTCGACGGTGCTGACCTACCGGACCTGGCTGCGGCGGGCACGGGAAGCTCTGGTGTGGGTCCAGCGCGGGGAGGCCCCTCCGGCTCGGCTTTCCTCGCCCCGTACGCCTCAGCCGCCTTATGGCGCCGGGGAGTTGGCTCGCCTGCGGGATTGGGCGAATCATCTGCCGGACCAGGCTCGACTCGACGGCCTCGCGCTCATGGCGCTCGGAGCCGGGTGTGGCCTGACGCCGGGCGAGGTCCCTCCCATGCGAGGCAGTCACGTTCGCGTGACCTCTGGTGGGGTCGCAGTGCTTAAGGAGAAGCTCCTCGGCCGGCTCGTGGCGTGCCACTCCGATTGGGAAGGCACTCTGGCCGAGCTGGCAGAGAGCTCCGCAAACGGATTTCTCTTCAGGCCGGGACGGAAGGTCGCGGCAGCCAAGAACCTCGTCTCGTCCTGGCCTGCCCGCCATCGGCCCCATGCGGGTCTGCCGCCGCTCTCCGCTCGGCGGTTGCGGTCGACATGGATCGTCGGCCGGCTTTCCGAGGGCATCAGTCCGGAGGCGGTCGCTTCCGCCGCGGGCATGGCCTCCCCTGCCGGTTTGGCGGGCTACCACCACTGGGTGCCCCCACTACCCAGGGCGGAGGTGATCCGATTGCTGCGCGGCCGCCGCTCGTGAGGGCGCGGCCTGAAGCCGACCAGCTGGCCGCCCGCCATGCGCGGCCACGTCTGCGGCCTGGACGGCTCACCGAGATCCCCGACTCCAAGGTCGGCCAGCTGCTGACCGTCCTCGACCGCTCTGGTCTGCCCCAACAGTTGGAGGACATGCTGCGAGGTCGCCCCGGGCCACCAGGCGTGCAGCCTAGGACCGTACTGGCCGGCCTGATGCTCGCCGTGTACTACACGGGCCGAGCCACAGTCTCCGACGCCTGGCGGATCCTGCACTTCCGCCTCCAACCCACAGCTCGTGCCTGGCTCGGCATCCCCGAGATGCCGCCGTCCACGGCACGCGCGTGCATAGCTGCCAGTCGTCGTCTCTACCGAGGACTGGACCGGATCACCACCATGCTCGACCCGGCACGCTGCGACCGGCGCCGGCGCCTCACCCAAGCGGAGGCTGACATCCACTCCGCTGTCTGGGATGAGGCTGCCGGCCGCGCCGCCGCGAACCGGCTCCAACGACTGGCGAACGATCTCGTACTGGCCCCGGTCCGGCTGGCACAGCAACGCGGATACCTGCGGCACTGGGCCGGTGACGTGGGAGTGGACGCCACCTCGATCCCGGTTCTGGCCAACCCTGACAGCGACCGCTCGGGCACGGCCTCCGTCGAGATCACCGCTGGCTGGCACTTCAGCGGCGGCTCCGACAAGGGCACCTTTGGCTACAGCGCGAGCCTGCTCGTCGCCGCCCATTCCCGCTCCGGCGAGGGGGCCGCGAAGGGCCGCCGGGCGCCCTCCTACCCGCAGCTCTGCCTCGGCCTCGGCCTGGACACTCCGACCGTCCGTACGGGCGAGAACGCGGTCACCGTGCTGAAGCACCTCGCCGAGCTTCGATTGCCGACAGGTACCTGTGCCGCAGATCGCGCCTACACCGGCTGCTCGCCGGAGAAATTCCAGATCCCCGTACGCCGACTCGGCTACCGCCTCGCCCTGGACTACAAGGCGGCCGACCGTGGCATCCAGGGCAGCTGGCAGGGAGCTGTACTGATCGACGGCTCCCTCGCTTGCCCGCACATCCCCAACGCCCTGGCTCAGGCCACTCACGGCATGGACGACAAGGCCTTCCGCCGACGGCTCGATGAAGTGAAGCCGGTGGTCGCCGAGCGGCTGCCCTACTTCCTCAAGCTCAAGCAGAACGCCGACGCCCGAGGAACCACGCGTCTCCAGTGCCCGGCGGCCGGCCCGTCCCCTTCGGTGAACTGTCCACGCCGAGAACGCCTCCGTCCTGCACGACCGACCGCCTCTGGCCCGCCTCAGAGCGTGATCAAGCTGGCGGATCGCCGCTCCCGCGCCAGCCATACCTCGGCTCGCCCCACCATCCAGCTTCCTGACAGGGAGTGGACGGACCCTCCCGGCAAGGATGCTCTGCCGGCTGTCTGTGGGGCATCCGCGATCAGCGTCCCCGCCGACGCGGCCGGAGACCTGAGGATCGCAAAGTTCCGACAGGACAGCCACTACCTCAGCCCCGCCTGGGACCGGATCTACAAGCCGATCCGCTCCCACAACGAGGGCCTCAACGGTCGCCTCAAGGGCACCTACATGGACATCGGCAACCCCATGCACCGCCGAGCACCCGGCCAGGTTGCCCAGACGATCCTGATCGCGATCATGGTGGCCGTCGGGAACCTGGACATCCTGGAAACCTGGCTCTACGAGCGCACTGGCAGCCGACTCTCCGACGCCGACTTCGACTCCATTCCGGCTCCGCCAGATCGCGACCGGCCGCACGTCCCCACGCCACTCGACAAAGGGCGACATCCGCCGGCCAATCTCTGATCGAGCTGCGACACAGCCACACATCACGACCACCAGCCCCGGGCGACCGGGGCCGGTTCGCATGCCCTGGCAACGGCCAGGCGTCTGCCCAGCAACCCGCCAGACCCGATACGCCGGCATCCATCACCCCGAACAGGCATCGAACGACCCCCGAAACGACGAAGATCCCGCCCGATCTTTCGATCGGACGGGATCTCGTCAACGTCCTTGAGAGCTACTCAAGAACAGTCGTTTGTGGACCTGTGGGGATTTGAACCCCAGACCCCCTCGATGCGAACGAGGTGCGCTACCAGACTGCGCCACAGGCCCTTGCGACGTGTGAAACATTAGCACCCCCGCGTCGCAGCACCAAAATCCGTTCCCGGAGGCGGTGCTGCGGGTGTCATTCGTTGGCTGCGCGGGGGCGGTCGTCGCTTTCGTACTGGTCGAACAGGGGGGTGCGGCCGCGGGGGCGCGGGGGCTGGGGGGCGGCCGGCTCGGGCTTGGGTGCGGCCGGCTGGGCGCGCAGGCGCGGGTCCGTCGGCTCGGCGGTGCTGGAGCGGGCCGCGCTCCACGCGTCCGGGGCGGCCGGGCCGGTGGCGCGGGGGGCGACGGGGGCCGTCACGTACGTCGGCAGCGGCACGGGGACGGGCTCCCAGCTCTCGCCGCGGGCCGGCCCGCGCTCCCGCTCGCGCTGCTGGTCCACCCACTCGGCGTGGTCGGTCTGCTCGACGAGCGCGCGACGGCCCGCCTCCTGCGGGGAGACGGGCGGTGCGGGCTCGGCGAGAGGGTCGGCGCCGGGGGGCTCCTCGGGTTCGCGGCGGCGCTGGCGGCTCTCGCGCAGCTGCCGGGCCGCGGCTTCGGCGCGCCGCCGGTCCATTGTGAACTCGTAGCGCCGGCGCTCCTGGGCGCGGAGGTACGCGATGTACACGCTGAGCAGGATCGCCGGCCCGGCCGGCGCCCAGAGGTAGGCGACGCCGCCGACGGCGGCGACGATCGCGCCGAGGGTGAAGACCAGGAAGAGCAGCGCGGTGGTGCGGCGGCGGCGGGCGAGCACCTGGAGGCGCTGTTCGCGCCGGTGCCGCTCGGCCACGGCCGACCGCGGCTCGGTCCTGGTCGGGGGCACGCCGACGGCCCGGGCGTCGGCGTCCACGGAATTCACCGTTTCCGTCGCGGCGTCCGGATCCGCGTGGTACTGGGGCTCCGCCTCCTGGGCACCGCGTTCACGCAGCCCCTTGGCGTAACGGCGCTCCATTCCCGCCCGGCCGGAAAGCAGCCGAATGGCGGTGGAGAAGCGTTCCGTCGGACGGGCCTCGTTCAGCTCGTCCTGCCTCCGGAGCCACATGGGCACCAAGTAGGCGGCCCAGGCCCCCACGATGACTGCGTAGATGAGGCCGCTGCTGCTCACACCCCCCACGGTAGAGGGAGGCGGGCGGGCGGATCCGCCAATTGGACCGGTGTGTCGCACGAACTGGCTGATATCACCGACTTTTTTTGTGACTCTTCGGATCAGGATATGGGTGAACCGGTTCCGAGAGGTGGATAATCCGAACGGATATTCGAATTATCAATCCGGGTGGGGCGGAACCTGTTTACGAAGCCGCCGGGCCTGGCCCCGTTCCCGTCCCGTTCCGCTGCCCCCGCGTGCGGTGCCAGCGCGCCAGGAGTCCCTCCGGGATCTCCTCCGCCGTGAGCGCGTACACCAGGTGGTCGCGCCATGCGCCGTCGATGTGCAGGTAGCGGGGGCGCAGCCCCTCCTCCCGGAAGCCGAGCTTCTCGACCACGCGCCGGCTCGGCCCGTTCTCGGGGCGGATGCACACCTCGATGCGGTGCAGGCCGACCCTGCGGAAGCAGTGGTCCACGGCCAGGGCGACCGCCGTGGGCATGACGCCCCGCCCGGCGACCTCGCGGTCCACCCAGTAGCCGACGTGGCCGGCGCACATGGAGCCCCAGGTGATCCCGGCGACCGTCAGCTGCCCGACGAGCCGGCCCTCGTACTCGACGACGAAGGGGAGCATCCGCCCCGCGTTCGCCTCGGCCCGCAGGTGGCGGACCATCTGCCGGTACGTGGGGCGCTCGACGACCGGCCCCCACGGCGCGGGCGGCGGGATCGTCGCCTCCCAGGGCCGCAGCCATTCGCGGTTGCGCCGGTTGACCTCGCGCCAGGCGCTGTGGTCGCGCTGCCGTATCGGCCGCAGCGTGACGCCGCCGTCGGCCAGCACCACCGGCCAAGTGGGGCCGTTCAGCTCGGGCTCCCCGCCGGCCGGGGGTGGTCGCCGCCGCGGAGCTGGTCCACGGCGTGCGGGAGGATGCGGGCGAGGACGGCGAGGCCGTCGCGCACGCCGCCCGTCGAGCCCGGCAGGTTCACGATCAGGGTGCGGCCGGCGACGCCCGCCAGTCCGCGCGAGAGGGCCGCCGTCGGCACCTTGGCCATGCCCTCGGCGCGGATCGCCTGCGGGATGCCGGGCACCTCGTAGTCCAGTACGCGGGCGGTCGCGTCCGGCGTGCGGTCGGTCGGCGAGATGCCGGTGCCGCCGGTGGTGAGGATGACGTCGTACCCGGCGGCGACGCCCTCGCGCAGCGCCTGCTCGACGGGGTCCCCGTCCGGGACGACCCGCGGGCCGTCGACCGCGAAGCCGAGCGCCGTCAGCCCCTCGGCCAGCAGCGGGCCGCCCTTGTCCGCGTACACGCCGGCGGAGGCCCGGTTGGAGGCCGTCACGACGAGCCCGCGCGGGGCTGCGGCCTGCGGGGCCGGCACGGCCTCACCGCCGCCCGCATCCGCATCCGCACCGGCACCCCCGGCGTGGCTGTGGCTGTACGCGTCGCCGCCGCGCGGGGCGTTCACGCGCGCCTCCAGTCGCCCGACTTGCCGCCCGTCTTCTCCTCGACGCGGACGTCGGTGATGACGGCGCCCTTGTCGACCGCCTTCACCATGTCGACGACGGTCAGCCCGGCGACCGCGACGGCCGTCAGCGCCTCCATCTCCACTCCCGTCCGGTCCGCCGTCTTCACCGTCGCGAGGATCTCGACGGCGTCGTCGGCGACGGACAGCTCGACCTTGACGCCCGAGACGGCCAGCGGGTGGCAGAGCGGGATCAGGTCGGGCGTCTTCTTCGCCCCCATGATCCCGGCGATCCGCGCGGTGGCGAGGGCGTCGCCCTTCGGTACGCCCTCCCCGCGCAGCAGCCCGACCACCTGCGGGGAGACGAGCACGCGCCCGCTGGCGCGCGCCGTCCGCGTCGTGACGTCCTTCTCCGAGACGTCCACCATCCGGGCCGCTCCGGCCTCGTCGATGTGCGTCAGCCTGTCCTGCGTGTTCATGGGTCCGTGCCGCTCCCGCTCCCGGGCCCCGAGGGGGCCTGTGTGGTGCAACACGCTACCCGCACCCGCCGCCGCGCGGCCGCCCCGGGGCGCGGGTGCGGGGCCCGCGGGCGTCAGCCGAGCAGGACCACGTCGAGCTCGGCGCCCGGCTCGACGGAGGTGACGTCCTCCGGTACGACCATCAGCGCGTCGGCGTGGGCCAGCGCGGCGATCAGGTGCGACCCGGAGCCGCCGACCGGGCTGACGGTGCCGGTCTCGGGGCGGTGCGCGCCGCGCAGGAACTGGCGGCGTCCGGCCGGGGAGGTGAGGGCCTTGTCGGCCTCCAGCCGGGCCCGCACCACGGGCCGGCTGACGTCCGGAAGGCCCATCAGGGTGCGGATGGCGGGCCGGACGAAGAGCTCGAAGGAGACGTACGAGGACACGGGGTTGCCGGGGAGGGCAAGCAGCGGGGTGTGGTCGGGGCCGATCGTGCCGAAGCCCTGGGGCTTGCCCGGCTGCATGGCGATCTTCCGGAACTCCATCCGCCCGGCGTCCGGCCCGCCGTCGGCCGCGCCGGCCGAGGACAGCGCCTCCTTGACGACGTCGTACGCGCCGACGCTGACGCCTCCGGTGGTGACCAGGAGGTCGGCGCGGACCAGCTGGTCCTCGATGGCCGCCTTCAGGCTCTCGGCGTCGTCGGCGACGGCCCCGACGCGGTAGGCGATGGCGCCGGCGTCCCGGGCGGCGGCGGCGAGCGCGAAGCTGTTGGAGTCGTAGATCGCCCCGGAGGTCAGGGCCTCGCCCGGCTGGACGAGTTCGCTGCCGGTGGACATGACGACCACGCGGGGCCGCGGCCGCACCCGTACGGTGCCCCGCCCGATGGCGGCCAGCAGGGCGATCTGCGGCGGCCCGAGGACGGTGCCGGCGGCCAGGGCGAGGTCGCCGGCGCGGACGTCGCTGCCGCGCGCGCGGACGTGCGCCCGCGCCTGCGCCGGCCGGTGCACCCGCACCTCGCCGCCCGCCCCCTCGGGGGCGGCGCTCGCCGGGGCCATCGCCGCGGCGGCCCCGGCGCCCGTGCCGCCGTCGGTCCACTCGACGGGGACGACGGCCTCGGCGCCGGGCGGCAGCGGGGCCCCGGTCATGATCCGGGCGGCCTGGCCGGGACCGACGGCCGGGAGCTCGCCGCTGCCGGCCGCCACGTCCCCGATGACGGTGAGGACCGCGGGGAACTCCTCGCTGGCGCCCTGCACGTCGGCGGTGCGGACCGCGTACCCGTCCATCGAGCTGTTGTCGAAGGGCGGGAGCGCGACGGGCACGGTGACGTCCTCGACGAGGACGCAGCCCTGTGCGTCGAGCAGGCGGAGCTCGATCGGCTCCAGCGGCCTGACGGCCGCGAGGATGTCAGCGAGGTGCTCGTCCACCGACCACAGCCGGCTGCTGCCGGTGTCCTGCTGCGACGCGTCAGGGCTGCTCAAGGTGCTACATCTCCTCCGTGACGTAACGGTGAAGCCAGGTGCGGAACTCGGGGCCCAGGTCCTCGCGCTCGCACGCGAGGCGGACGATGGCCCGCAGGTAGTCGCCGCGGTCCCCGGTGTCGTAGCGGCGGCCCCGGAAGACCACGCCGTGCACCGGGCCGCCGATGCTCTCGTCGGCGGCCAGCTTCTGCAGGCCGTCGGTGAGCTGGATCTCCCCGCCGCGGCCCGGCTCGGTCTCCCGCAGTATGTCGAAGATCGCGGGGTTGAGGACATAGCGTCCGATGACGGCGTAGTTGCTGGGCGCCTCGGCGGGGTCCGGCTTCTCGACGAGGCCGGTGACGCGGACGACGTCCGCCTCGCCGGTCGGCTCGACGGCCGCGCATCCGTACAGGTGGACGCTGGCGGGGTCGACCTCCATGAGGGCGACGACGGTGCCGCCGGTGCGCGCGTGGACCTCGGCCATCTGGCGCAGCAGCGGGTCACGGGGGTCGATCAGGTCGTCGCCGAGGAGGACGGCGAAGGGCTCGTTGCCGACGTGCGGCTCGGCGCACAGGACGGCGTGGCCGAGGCCGCGGGGGTCGCCCTGGCGGACGTAGTGCATCGTCGCCAGGTCGCTGGACTCCTGCACCTTCTTCAGCCGGTCGTCGTCGCCCTTGGCGGTGAGGGCGGACTCCAGCTCGTAGTTGCGGTCGAAGTGGTCTTCGAGGGCGCGCTTGTTACGTCCTGTGATCATGAGCACGTCGTCCAGGCCGGCCGAGACGGCCTCTTCGACGACGTACTGGATGGCCGGCTTGTCCACGACCGGGAGCATTTCCTTGGGCGTCGCCTTCGTCGCCGGAAGGAAGCGGGTGCCGAGGCCCGCGGCAGGGATGACTGCCTTTTTGATCACGGGGTGCAACTGAGTCATGGGCAGAACCATAGTGGGTGATGCCGTGGCCCCAGCTTGGATTCCGGCAAATACGTCATGGTCTGGGCCGATTTGAAGGGATAACTGAGACCGCCGTGGTAGAGAACCCGCCGAACGCGTCGAACCCGTCCGAAAAGGCGCTGCTGCGCCGCACCCTGCTGGCCGCCCGCCGCGCCCTGCCCGCCGAGGCCCTGGCCAGGGCGGCGCGCGCCCTGTCCCGCTCCGCCCTCGCCCTGCCCGAGCTGGCCGGCGCCCGCACCGTGGCGGCGTACGTCTCGATCGGCAGCGAGCCGGGCACCCGGGACCTCCTCGACGCGCTGCGCGCGGCCGGGAAGCGGGTGCTGCTGCCCGTCCTGCTGCCCGACAACGACCTGGACTGGGCGGTGTACGAGGGCCCCGGCTCCCTCGCCGAGAGCGCCCGGCCGGGCTTCATGGCGCTGCTGGAGCCGGTCGGTCCGCGGCTCGGCCCGGAGGCCGTCACCGGGGCCGACGCGGTGCTGCTGCCGGGCCTCGCGGTGGACCGCCGCGGCATGCGCCTCGGGCGCGGCGGGGGCTCGTACGACCGGGTGCTGGCGCGCCTGGAGCGGGCGGGGGCCCATCCGGCGCTGGTGGTGCTCCTCTACGACGACGAGGTGGTCGCGCGGGTCCCGGAGGAACCGCACGACCACCCCGTCCAGGCGGTGGCCACCCCCTCGGGGGTGGTCAGGTTCACGGCTTCAGCGTGAGCGTCTCCACGGTCGCGCGGTCCACGGCCTCCTTGCCGAAGGGCCAGTCGAGCAGCTCGCCCTTGGCCCAGAGGGTCGTCTGGTCCGTGTAGTTGCCGTGGTAGGCGTGGCCCGAGGCGCCGGTGAGGTTGATCCAGCGGGATTTGTCCAGGTCGTGGAGGTTCACGACCATGCGCATCGACGGGACCCAGGTGACCCCGTACCCGCCGGAGGCGTTCCAGCCGGTCGCGTTGACGGTGGCCTCGCCGCCGCCGAGGTTCCAGGGGCCGCGGTTGAGGAGCCACTTCATGAAGCCGGGGCCCTCGGTGCCGATGGTCTGGTTCTTCAGGGTCAGCTGGTGCAGGCGGCCCCAGCTCCAGGTGGACTGGTCCTTGCCGAGCTTGGCGGTCAGCTCCCAGCGGGCGTCGACCATGGCGCGGGCGAAGAGCTGGTCGCGGGTGGTCGCCGCGGGCTTGTTGCGGACGGCCGGCGACTGCCACCAGCTCGACTTCTCGTCCTTGACGAGCCGGCGGACCACCTCGAACCAGCGGTCGCCGCCGTCGGGCTGCGCCGAGTCGGCGTCGCGGGCGCCGCATTCGCGGACCACCTCTGCGAGGTCGTCGGCGGGGCCGCTGCTGGTGTCGTGGACGTTCAGGCAGCTGCCCTCGATGCGCAGCTCCTTCGGCATCTTGTCGGCGAAGGCCAGTTTGAGGATGTTGCGCCAGACGGCGTTGAAGTAGGCCGCGGCCGCCGAGTCCGGCTCCTGTGTGTAGTTCCAGCCGTCGAGGAGCTTCTGCGCGGCGCGGACGTCCGGGTCGTTGATCTCGATCTTCGACAGCATCGGGGTCAGCAGCGCGGCGATCTCGCTGCCGTTGTCCATCTGCATGGCCCGCATGTCGTCGGTCGAGATCTTGCCGTTGTCCTTGATCTTCGCCTCGATGAGGTCGTTGATCCGCTGGCTGCGGGCGCCGTAGCCCCAGTCCGACGTCAGGGCGTACGGGTACTTGCCCGCGCCGGAGCCGCTCTCGACGACGGCCTGGTTGGCGGTGACGATGTAGCCGCGGGCCGGGTTCTGGTCGTAGGGCATCTCGTCCTGCGGGATGTAGCCCCCGTTGCCGTCCTTGCCGCCCTTCCAGGCGTACTTGGAGTCCCAGCCGGGGGCGGGGGTCCGGCCGTCGTGGGCGCCGCGGACCGGGATGCGGCCCGGGGCCTGGTAGCCGATGTTGCCCTCGCGGCCCTTGCTGTCGGCGTAGATCAGGTTCTGGGAGGGCACCTCGAAGTCGCGGGCGGCCTCGCGGAAGGACGCGAAGTCCGTGGCGCGGTTGAGCTTGAAGACGGCGTCCATCGACTTGCCCGGGTCCAGCGCGGTCCAGCGCAGGGCGACGGCGTAGCCGTTGCCGCGGTCGGGGGCGGCGCCGGCGACGGGGGCGCGGGCGCCGACGGTGTCGAGCTCGTCGCTGCGGTCGGAGATCAGCGGTCCGTTGTTGGTGGTGCGGACGGTGATCTTCTTGCTCTTCGCGCCCGCGATCCGGATCTCCTCCTCGCGGGTCTCGAAGGGGACGACCTTGTTGTCGTAGACGTAGCCCTCGGGCTTGACCTGCTCCAGGTACAGGTCGGTGACGTCGGCGCCCAGGTTCGTCATGCCCCAGGCGATGTCCTTGTTGTGGCCGATCACCACGCCCGGCATGCCGGAGAAGGTGTAGCCGGAGACGTCGTACTGGCACTTCGCCGAGACGGCGCGGCAGTGGAGGCCCATCTGGTACCAGACGGACGGCAGCTGCGGGGAGAGGTGCGGGTCGTTCGCGAGCAGCGGCTTGCCGGTGGTCGTGTACTTGCCGGCGACGACCCAGGAGTTCGAGCCGATGCCGCTGCCGTTCGGGCCGAGGATCGCCGGAATCTCGTCCAGGGTCTTCGCCAGCGCGGTCAGGCGGGTGCGCAGGCCCGCGCTCGCGCCCGGGGCGCCGGCGGTCTCGGCGAAGCCGTCCGCGGCCGGGGCCGGGCGGGTCGAGACGGGGGAGGCGGGCGTCGACTGCGAGCGGGAGCCGCCGGAGCCCGAGCCGCTGCCGGAGCCGCCCGCGGAGCCGGAGCCCGTGCCGCTGCCCTGGGGGGTGTACTTGCCGCCCTCGATCCGGCCGCCCTCGACGATCGCCTTGTTCCGGTCGAAGGGGTAGGGCGGGTACAGCTCCTCGATCTGCTGCGGGGTGAGCTTGTTCGCCAGCAGCGCGCGGTCGATCTCGTCCTGCATGTTGGCGCGCAGGTCCCAGGCCATGGCCTTCAGCCAGGCCACCGAGTCGACGGGCGTCCACTGCTCGGGCCGGTAGTCGTCGCTGAGCTTCAGGGCGGCGTGCTCGACGGAGAGGTCCTTGCCGGACTTGCCCTTGAGGTAGGCGTTGACCCCGTCGGCGTAGGCCTGCAGGTACTTCTTCGTGTCGGGCGAGAGCTTGGTGTCGTACTCGGCCTGCGCGACGCGGCGCCAGCCGAGGGTGCGCAGGAACGCGTCCGTCTCGACCTGGCCGGGGCCGAACATCTCGGAGAGCCGGCCGGAGGTCATGTGGCGGCGGACGTCCATCTCCCAGAAGCGGTCCTGGGCGTGGACGAAGCCCTGCGCGCGGAAGAGGTCGTCGTCGTTGTCGGCGTAGAGCTGCGGGATCCCGTGGGAGTCGCGCTTGACCTCGACGGTGCCGGTGAGGCCGGGCACCGAGAGGGTGCCGCTCGTCTGCGGGAACGAGGCGCGGATGGTGTCGGCGCTCCAGTACGTCCCGTACCCGAAGCCCGCGAGGAGCCCCAGGACCAGAACGAGCACGATCAGACGGGCGCGTCGTCCCTTCTTCTTGGCGGAAGGGGCGGTTTCGTTGGCGGGCATCGCTGTCCTTCGAGGGGCAGGGTGGTCCTGGGAATGCTGAGAGCAACCATAGGCGCAGGACCGGGTCCGTTGATCCGGCAGGGGTCGAGGGTCCTCAGGACAGGCCCGAACAGGCGTTTCACAATGTGGGTATCGCGTAAAGGATGCGTCAAAGATTAGGTAAGGTAACGAACTGCATCACCGCCGGTCGCCCGGAGGAACGATCCGCCAGGCGCGTTGAGGGAGGGCCGCCCGCTGACCGTCCACACGCTCAATGCACTCCTGCTCGCCTGCTCGCTCGTGCTGCTCGTCGCCGTGGCGGCGGTGCGCCTCTCCTCGCGCAGCGGCCTTCCCAGCCTGCTCATCTACCTCGGCATCGGCATCGCCATGGGGCAGGACGGCATAGGCAACATCGCCTTCGACAATGCCGAGCTGACCCAGGTCATCGGATACGCGGCCCTCGTCGTGATCCTCGCCGAGGGCGGTCTCGGCACGAAGTGGAAGCAGATGGGACCGGCGCTGCCGGCGGCGGCCATGCTGTCGCTGGCCGGCGTCGCGGTGAGCGTGGGCGTGACGGCGGCGGGGGCGCACTACCTGGTCGGGCTGGAGTGGCGGCAGGCCCTGCTGATCGGCGCGGTCGTCTCCTCGACCGACGCGGCGGCCGTCTTCTCGGTGCTGCGGAAGGTTCCGCTGCCCTCCCGGATCACGGGCGTGCTGGAAGCGGAGTCCGGTTTCAACGACGCGCCCGTCGTCATCCTGGTCGTCGCGCTGTCGGCGGCGGAGCCCGTCCACGCCTGGTACGTCCTGGTCGGCGAGATCGCGCTGGAGCTGGCCATCGGCGCGGCGATCGGCCTCGCCGTCGGCTTCCTCGGCGCGTACGGGCTGCGGCACGTGGCGCTGCCCGCCTCGGGCCTGTACCCGATCGCCGTCATGGCGATCGCGGTGTCCGCGTACGCGGCCGGGGCGATGGCGCACGGCTCGGGCTTCCTCGCCGTGTACCTGGCGGCCGTGGTGCTGGGGAACGCGAAGCTGCCGCACTGGCCGGCCACGCGCGGGTTCGCGGACGGGCTCGGCTGGATCGCCCAGATCGGCATGTTCGTCCTGCTCGGGCTGCTCGTCACGCCGCACGAGCTGGCCGGGGACTTCTGGCCGGCGGTGGTCATCGGCCTGGTGCTGACGATGGTGGCGCGGCCGCTGTCGGTGTTCGCGAGCCTGCTGCCGTTCGGGCTGCCCTGGCAGGAGAAGGCCCTGATGTCGTGGGCGGGCCTGCGCGGCGCCGTCCCCATCATCCTGGCGACGATCCCACTGGTGACGGGCATCGAGGGCAGCGACCGCGTCTTCAACATCGTCTTCGTGCTGGTCGTCGTCTACACGCTGGTCCAGGGGCCGACCCTGCCCTGGGTGGCGCGGAAGCTGAACATCGGCGCCGGCGACGAGACGGCCGCCGACCTGGGCATCGAGTCCGCCCCGCTGGAGAAGCTGCGCGGGCACCTGCTGTCCTTCTCCATCCCTGCGGCCTCGCGGATGCACGGCGTCGAGGTGAGCGAGCTGCGGCTGCCGCCGGGCGCCTCGGTGACGCTCGTGGTCCGGGACTCCGAGAGCTTCGTGCCGCTGCCGTCGACGGTGCTGCGGCGCGGGGACGAGCTGCTGGTCGTGGCCACGGACCCGGTGCGGGACGCGGCGGAGGCGCGGCTGCGGGCGGTCGCCCGGGGCGGCAAGCTGGCCGGATGGCTGGGGACGGGGAACGGAACCGGCCACGGGGCCGGACGCCGAGCGGGGCACGGGCACAGGCCTGGGCACGGATCGGGGCACGGGGGGCACGGATCGGGGCAGGGGGCGCGCCGCCGCGCCGGACTCCGGCGCCGGCACCGCCCCGGCGGGTGACCCGGGCGGGGGTGGCGCGGCGCCTCGTTTCGAGGGGGTCGGGGTGCCCGTACGACATTGAACGGCGCTCAAATTCGGCCATTTTCGATGGATTATGAAGGGCTTTGCCCTTATCCCATGGTCCACGGAGGGTGAAGTTCCACTTAATCGCAAGCAAAGGCACGATTTGTCAGCGGAATCACAGGGCGTAGTAGCGGAGCTGCCTGTACCATAAAGGCACACCACATCGAACCAACTCTGCCTGATGCAGAGCTGGCGCGACCGCAAAGCGGCCGTGGCTGCCCCCGCAGTGGGCGCCCAGGTATCACTCGGTTCTGCGCAAGAGGACAGCTCTCGGGGCTCCTACGTACGGGTGCGGCCGCTCACCAGCGAAACACCTCCGCAGACCGGGAGCTCTACCAGGCAGCGGAAAGGCCAGGCCGTGACATCCGCGGTCACGACCGACACGTCCGCCCGACCCGGTTACGGACAGCTCCTGCGCACTCCCGGCGCCCTCGGCTTCGTCCTCCCGGGGTTCGCCGCCCGCCTCCCCTTCGGCATGCTGACGATCAGCATCCTGCTGCTGGTGCAGCACACCACCGGCTCGTACGCGAGCGCCGGCATCGTCTCCGCCGTCACCGGCATATCCATGGCGCTGTTCGCCCCGGTCATGGGCTCCCTCACCGACCGCCACGGCCAGAGCGCCGTGCTCGTCCCGGGCGTCCTCGCGCACGCCGCCGCCGTCGCCGGGCTCGTCGCCCTCGCACTGACCGGCGCCCCGCTGTGGGCGCTCGCCGCGGCAGCCGTTCCGACCGGTGCCTCCGTGCCGCAGGTCGGCCCCATGGTGCGGGCCCGCTGGGCCGCCCGCCTGGAGGGCTCGCCGCTGCTGCCGACCGCCGCCGCGTTCGAGTCGGTCACCGACGAGTTCACCTTCGTCGTCGGCCCCGTCCTGGCCACCGCCCTGTGCACCGGCGTCCACCCGGCCGCCGGCCTGGCCACCGAGGCCGTACTGACCCTCGCCGGCGGCCTCGTCTTCGCCGCCCGCCGCGCCTCCCAGCCCCGTGCGCACGCTCGCCACGAGGCCGGCGCCGTCCGCCGCGGCTCGGCGCTGGCCCACCCCGGCCTGCGCGTCCTGATCGCCGCCTTCCTCGGCATCGGCGCCGTCTTCGGCGGCATGCAGGTCTCCCTGGCCGCCTTCTCCAACGAGATCGGCAACCCGGGCGCGAACGGTCTGCTCTACGGCGTCTTCGCCGCCGGCAACATGATCGCGGGCATCGCCTGCGGTGCCATCGCCTGGAAGATCGGCCCCCGCCGCCGCCTGCTGCTCGGGTACGCCGGCCTGACCGCGGCCGCGTCCGTGCTGTGGACCGCCGACTCCGCGATCCTGCTCGGCGGGCTCGGCCTCCTCGTCGGCCTGTGCATCGCCCCCGCCCTGATCACCGGCTACACCATGGTCGAGGCGCTCGTCCCGGCGAACACCCGGACCGAGGCCTTCACCTGGCTCACCGGCGCCGTCGCCTTCGGCCAGGCCGTGGCCGTGATCGTGGCCGGCAACCTGACGGACTCGCACGGCTCCGCCTACGGCTTCCTCGTCCCGATGGCCGGCACCGCCCTGGCCTTCGCCACCCTGGTCGCCCTGCGCGCCAAGCTGGCACCCAAGGCCCCGAGCCGGGTCGTCGGCGCATCAGCGACCCGCACCGACGCCGCCGAAGGGCGTGGCGTGGGTCACCGCACGCCGGTGACGGTGGACTGATCGGACGGAATGCGTCACCATGGAGCATCGTTAGCACTCATCGAGTCAGAGTGCCAGGAGGAAATTCGTGCCGACCTACCAGTACCAGTGCACCGAGTGCGGTGAGGGCCTTGAGGCCGTGCAGAAGTTCACCGACGAGGCGCTGACCGAGTGCCCGAGCTGCCAGGGACGTCTGAAGAAGGTGTTCTCCGCGGTCGGCATCGTCTTCAAGGGATCCGGTTTCTACCGCAACGACAGCCGCGGCGCCTCGTCGAGCAGCACCCCGGCCTCCACGCCGAAGCCGGCCGCCGCCGCTCCGGCCGCGTCGTCGAGCAGCAGCTCCACCTCGGCCGCCTGATCCCGCCCCATGCCTTGCGAGGCCCCGCCGCCCTTCCGGCCGGCGGGGCCTTCCGCATGCCCCGTTAGGGTGACCGCATGACTGACGCAGAGATCGGTGTGATCGGCGGATCCGGCTTCTACTCCTTCCTGGAGGACGTGACCGAGGTCCGGGTGGACACCCCGTACGGGGCCCCGAGCGACTCCCTCTTCCTCGGCGAGCTGGCCGGACGCAAGATCGCCTTCCTGCCCCGCCACGGCCGGGGCCACAAGGTCCCGCCGCACCGCATCAACTACCGGGCCAACCTGTGGGCGCTGCGCGCGGCCGGCGTCCGCCAGGTGCTCGGGCCCTGCGCGGTCGGCGGGCTGCGCGCCGAGTACGGGCCGGGGACGCTCCTGGTCCCCGACCAGCTGGTGGACCGTACGAAGTCGCGCACGCAGACCTTCTTCGACGGCGAGCCCCTGCCCGACGGGTCCGTCCCGAACGTCGTGCACACCACCTTCGCCGACCCCTACTGCCCGGCCGGCCGGGCGGTGGCCCTGGCCGCGGCGCGCGGCCGCGGCTGGGAGCCGGTGGACGGCGGCACGATGGTCGTGGTCGAGGGGCCGCGGTTCTCCACGCGCGCCGAATCGCAGTGGCACGCGGCGATGGGCTGGTCCGTGGTGGGCATGACGGGCCACCCGGAGGCCGTCCTCGCCCGCGAGCTGGGCCTCTGCTACACGTCGATGGCGCTGGTCACGGACTTGGACGCGGGCGCGGAGACCGGCGAGGGCGTCTCGCACACCGAGGTGCTCCGGGTCTTCGGCGAGAACGTCGGCCGGCTGCGCGAGGTCCTCTTCGACGCGGTGGCGGCGCTGCCGGCGACGGAGTCCCGCGACTGCCTGTGCACGCACGCGCACGACGGCTGGGACCTGGGGATCGAGCTGCCGTGACCCGGCTGCCGTAAGGGGGGACGGGCGTACGCGGCTGCGCACGCGCGCCGGGCCGGACCCGGCCGGGCACTCGGGAGGGTGATGGGGCCGTCCACAAACCCGGGACCGTCCACAGGCCCGGGCGGGGCCGGCCGGGGAGGCGGATGGTGGGGGTGTCCGGACGCCGGGTCCGGACCCCGCGAACCCGACCTCTTGGTGGTGGCAGCCATGTCCTCCGACACCCTCGACGCCTTCCTCTCCCCCTGCCCGCCCGCGCCGTCGTGCCCGCCCGCGCGGCGGGTGCCCGCCTTCGCGCCGCTGCGGGTCGGCCCCGGCCGCTACCGGCTGCGCCCGGTCCTGCGCCGGCGGCGGCGCACCGCCTCCGGGGCGCTGGCCCTGATCGCGGCGGTGCTCGCGGTGGCGGGCGGCGGCCAGGCCGCCCAGGCCTCCCGGGGAGCGTCCCCGCCGGCGGCGGGACCCCCTCCCGCGGCGGTGCGGATGGTGTCGGCGCCGGTGCGCATCGCCGACGCGGCGACCGTACGGCTGCTGCGCCCGGGCGACCGGGTGGACGTGGTCGCGGCGGAACGGGCGGGGCCGCCCCGGCTGGTCGCGGCGGGGGCCCGGGTCGCCCGGGTGCCCGCCCCCGAGCAGGAGGCGGGGGCGGCCGGGGACGGCGGGGCGCTGGTGGTGCTGTCGGTGCCCCGGGACACCGCGCGGGAGCTGGTGGGGGCGGCGGCCACGGCCCGGCTGGCGGTGGCGCTGTGCTGAGGCGGCCGGGCGTGGCGAATCGGACTGGAGTGCCGTCGATCCACCGCGGACGGACGCCCGATTGGACACGGCCGTGCCCGACTGCCGTAGCTTTCGGAACCGTTGGCTCCATGTACGGCGGATTCGAGGAAGGGCTCAGTCGTGAGCAAGAACAAGGAAAGCGTCCTGGCGGGCTTCAAGGCCTTCCTGATGCGGGGCAACGTGGTCGACCTGGCCGTCGCGGTGGTCATCGGCGCGGCGTTCACCAACATCGTGAACTCGGTGGTGAAGGGCATCATCAGCCCGCTGGTCGGGGCGATCGGCACCAAGAGCCTGGACGTCTACTCCTCCTGTCTGAAGGGCCCGTGCGGGGTCGACGAGAAGGGCGAGGCGATCGGCGTCAACATCCTGTGGGGCTCGGTGCTGAACGCCACCCTGACCTTCCTGATCACGGCGGCGGTCGTCTACTTCCTGATGGTGCTGCCGATGGCCAAGTACCTGGCCAGGGTGGAGGAGCGCCGCAAGGCCCGCGAGGGTGTGCAGGAGACCATCGAGGTCACCGAGCTGGAGGTGCTGAAGGAGATCCGCAACGAGCTGGTCGCCCAGCGCGCCCTGAACGGCGGCGGCTCCGGCACCCCCGGCACCGGCGGTCCGCGCCTCTAGCCCGTCACAGGTGGTGGGGCGGCTTCTCGTCGAGGAAGCGGGCCAGGTCGGCCGCGCTCCCGGCGGCGGGCGGCCGCTCCCCCCAGCCGCGGTCGGTGTCGTCAGAGGACTGCTGGTCCAGCGGGTCGTCGAAGACCAGCCGCGGCTTCGGCTTCTTCGGGGCCGGCTCGGCCGCGGGCTCGGGGCGGCGGTCGCCGGAGGCGGGGGCGGTGCTCATGCCTCCAGGGTACGGCCGGGCCCGGGCGCCCTCCGCGCCCCCGGCGCACGCCCGCCCGGGGCACGCGGGCGCACGCGGCCGCGCGCCTCGCCTGCCGCCGCTGCCGCGGCTGGTGTCCTGGCGGCATGGCGTACGCACCCATGACCGCCCGCGACCGGGAGGAAGGCCACCGGGCCGCGACGGCACTGGAGCTGTTCTTCGACCTGTGCTTCGTCGTGGCGGTGGCGCAGGCCGGCCGGCAACTGGTCCACGCCCTCGCCGAGGACCACGCCGCCCAGGGCGTGACCGGCTACCTGTTCGTCTTCTTCGGCGTCTGGTGGGCGTGGATGAACTTCACCTGGTTCGCCTCCGCCTACGACGTCGACGACGTGCCGTACCGGATCGCGACCCTCGTGCAGATCTCCGGCGTGCTGATCTACTCGGCGGGCATCCCGCGCGCCTTCAACGACTACGACTGGACCGTCGCCGTCCTCGGCTACGTGGTGATGCGCCTGGCGCTGACCGTGCAGTGGCTGCGGGCCGCGGCCGGGGAGAGCGGGCCGGCCCGCCGCTGCGCACTCACCTACGCCGCCGGGCTCGTCGTCTGCCAGATCGGCTGGGTGGGCCTGCTCGCGGCTCCCGAGTCGGCCCGCCGGTGGCTGTTCCTGGTGCTGGTGGCGGCCGAGCTGCTCGTCCCGGTCGTCGCCGAGCGGAAGCACCAGACGCCGTGGCACCCGCACCACATCGCCGAGCGGTACGGCCTGTTCACCATCATCGTCCTGGGCGAGAGCATCGCGGCGAGCACGGTCGCCGTCCAGTCCGCGCTCGACGAGCACGAAGCCCTGGACCTGCTGCTGCCGATCGCGGCGGGCGGACTGCTGCTGGTGTTCTCGGCCTGGTGGATCTACTTCGCCGTGCCGGCGCACGACCGGCTGCGCACCAACCGCGAGGCGATCCCGTGGGGCTACGGGCACTACGTGATCTTCGCTTCGGCGGCGGCGATCGGTGCGGGCATCGAGGTGGCCGTCGAGCACGCCGTCGGCAAGGTGCACCTGTCGCAGACGGCGGCCAACCTCGCGGTGACCGTTCCGGCGGCGCTGTTCCTCGCCTTCGTGTGGCTGCTGCACGCGCGGCACTTCAAGCATGGCGCGGCCCGGCAGCTCACCCTGCCGGTGGCGGCCCTCGCCGTCCTCGCCTGCGCGTGGACCGGTGCGTACGCGGTGCTGTGGGCCGGGCTGGCCGCGTCGGCGGCGGTCGCGGTCGGCGTGACCTCGGCCCGGTCGGAGCGTTCTGGTGCGTGAGGAGCGCGCGCGGCGACGGCCGCCGGGGGTGCGCCGGCGACAGGAAGAAGGCGCGATGGAAGTCCCGGTACAGCGGAACGCGGAGGCAGGCGCGGCGGCGGAGTGCGGGGCGCTCGCCGATCCGGCGTTCTGGCGGCAGCCGCCGCAGGCGCGGCTCGACGCCTTCGCCCGGCTGCGGGCCCTCGGCTCGCCCGTGTACGTGCCCGAGGGCCGGGGGCGCGGGCACTGGGCGCTGCTGCGGCACGCGGACGTGCAGGAGGCCAGCCGGCTGCCGAAGGTCTTCGCGAGCGCCCCGGGCGTCACGACGCCCGAGCCGGCGCGGTGGGTGCGGGCCCTGTTCGGAGATTCGATGGTGAACCTCGACGGCGCGGACCACGCCCGGCTGCGCAAGGTCGTCCAGCGGGCGTTCACGCCGCGGCTGCTGGCCGCGGCCGAGGCGGACGTCCACGCGGTGGCCGCCCGGATCGTGGACGACGTCCTGGCGGAGCGGCCCGACGAGTTCGTCTCGGCGGTTTCCTCCCGGCTGCCCCTGGAGGTGATCTGCAACATGATGGGCATCCCGGAGCGGTACCGGCCGGAGATCGCCGACCGGGTCAACCACGCCTCGGAGAACATCGGCGTGGAGCGGGGCCTGGCCTCCCGGCTGCGGATGCCGGGGCGGGGGCTGCGCGCGCTGGCCCGCATGCAGCGGATGGTCGCCGCGATCGGGCGGGAGCGCCGCCGCGATCCCGGCGACGACCTCATCTCCGCGCTGGTCTGTGCGAATGTCGACGGGCAGGCGCTGGGCGCCCGCCAACTGGGCGCCTTCTTCTCGCTGCTGATGGTCGCGGGGGTGGAGACGACGCGGAACGCGATCACGCACGGACTGAGCCTGCTGACGGACCATCCCGGCCAGCGGGACCTCCTGCTGGGGGACTTCGAGGCGTACGCGGACGGCGCGGTGGACGAGATGATCCGGCACTCGACGCCGATCATCCAGTTCCGCCGGACGGTCGCCGCCGAGCACGAGCTGGGCGGCCGCCTGTTCCGGCCGGGCGAGAAGGTGGTGCTGTACTACGCCTCCGCCAACCGGGACGAGGCGGTCTTCCCCGACCCGGACGCCTTCGACATCACCCGCTCGCCCAATCCGCACCTGGGCTTCGGCGGCGGCGGACCGCACTTCTGCCTGGGTGCGCACCTGGCCCGGGTGGAGATGAAGGCGCTGTTCCGGGAGTTGCTGACGCGGCCGGTCGGGCTGCGTGCCGTGGGCCTGCCGGACCTGGCGGGGTCGAACTTCGACAACCGGGTCCGCTCGCTGCGCTTCGCCTTCGACGCCCCCGGCGACGCCTGACGCGGCGGCTGCCGGGCGGGCCGCCGCCGGGCCGGACGCCGCCGGCGCCGGGCCGCGTGGGCGGGTGGCTACTGGAGGCGGCGTACCGACAGGACGCAGTGGGCGCTGCCGGTGAGGACCGCCTCGTCGCCCGCGAACGCCTTGAGGACGTCGGGGTCGACGGGGCGGCCGGGCACGGCCTCGGGCCAGGCGCGGGTGGCGAACAGGAAGTAGACCTGGCCGCTCTCGTTGGCGGCGGCGACCCATTCGTCGGGGGCGGTGCAGGTGGCGTTCAGGCCGGGCATGGTCAGGGCGACCTGGTTGTCGGCGAGCACCACCTGCACCGGGAAGGCGGCCGGGTTGTGGGTGCCGTCCTCGACGACGTCGCCGATGCGCAGGCCCATCTCCCGGAGCAGCGCGCGGGCGGCCTCCTCGCCCGCCTCGCGGCCCTGCGGCCCGTCGCCGAGCGCGTAGGCGAGGAGGTAGGGGACGTCGTGTCCTTCGGAGGGGTCGCCGATCCATGCGAGCACCGAAAGGGTGCCGAGCAGGGTCCGGTCGGTTGCCGCTTGTGTGGAAGTCATGCGCCGCACCCTAGTGGCCCTTCCGGAAGGCTCCGACGGCCTTTCACCCGGGCGGGCTATACGGCCCAGAAGCCCTCTCCGGAATTCGCCTGGACGTTCGCATCGTGGTATTCGAGCCGCACGATGCGGGCGTTCTGCGGAATTTCGAACACGACCCATCCCTCGGCCCGTTCTCCGACCGCGAGGGAATCGAATACGAGGGGTTTGCCGGTGGTGAGTTCGCCGGTCCGCACGACCGGGTGGCGCTGCCCGGAGCTGTCGTGCGCCCACATGCCGCCGAGCGCCCCGTACGAGGCCCCACCGATGTTGGCGAACGACATCGAGGCGGCCACCCAGCGCTTCCCGGCGGGCGGGGAGTAGTTCTCGTCGGCGCTGACGGCCGGGTCGACGTAGGCGTTCAGGACGGCCTGGAGGTGTCGGCCCACCTGTCGGCCGTGCACCTGTACGGCGTCCCCGACGTGCACTTCCCTGACGGCGCCGCGGACCGGGCCGGTGCCGGCCCCGGCGCCGTCGTCGCCCGGAGCGCCGTCGTCCACCGGGGCGGCGGGCAGCGCTGCGGGCGCGGACGCGGCGCGGTCGGGCGCCGGGGAGCAGGCCGTGCCGCCGAGCAGCAGGAGCGGCAGGAGGGCTGCGGCGGCGAGGGCGGGGGCGGAGACGGACTGGCGCATGCGCGATCCCTTCGGGGACCTTCGGGGACGATTCCGGCCAGTCTCACGCGCCCGAGCGGGGAATTGCACACACCGACACGGGTGTACGGGACGAGTTGTCCCGCCGTCTGCCACCACAATGCGGTGCGGCGGAATACCGCCCCGAAGGAACGACCCGGAGGAAACATGTCCATTCGCCGGACCCGCATGCCCCTGACCGTCCTCGCGGCACTGGCCGCGGCAACCGCTTTCGCGACGCCCGCCGGCGCGACCGTGTACGAGCAGGAGATTTCCGTCCGCCCCTGGGCGCAACTCGCCGCGGACGGCACGATCACCCTTTCCGGGTCCTACAAGTGCAGCACCGCATCACCCTCGGGGGCGATGCAGATCTCCGCGACGGTCGTGCAGGAGGGCACCCGCCTGACCACCACCGCGGAGGAGTCCCCGGTCTGCGACGGCACCGAGCGCGAGTGGCGCGGCACGGCCGGCACCCCGCAGAGCCTGGGCATCCCGGGCGGCATCCACGAGGGCGAGGCCCTCTTCGAGGCGCGGCTGCAGGAGATCGGCTTCTCCGGGGCGAGCCTGCTGCCCTCCTCGGTCGACGCGGTCGCCGTGGACAGCCGCCCCGGTCACGTCGGCGGCTGATGCCGCGGCCGCAGGGCTCGGCCGGAGCGCCCGCCGGTAGCCGCCGCTACCGGCAGGCGGGCGCCACGCCCGTCATGGACATGAATGCCACGGAGCGGCAGCCGGTGTCCCCCGCCGGGTTCCCGGCGTCCCGGGCGCGCTCGGCGGCCTCCGGCACGACGGCCGCGAGCAGGAGCAGCGCCAGCAGCCCGCCGGCCGCGCGCCGCGCGCTCAGGCGGCGCCTCACGGAAGCCTCCGGTCCCCGCATGCCGCGCAGTACGTCGTCGGTCTCATGAACCGCATCATCACCCCGCGTACGACCCGCCACAACTCCGTGTGACGGCCCGCCCGGCGCCCGCCCCGCCCTCATTCGGCGCGGCGCAGACTGCCCGGCGCGTCGAACTCGCACCACACCGCCTTGCCGTCGCCCCGCGACTCCACGCCCCAGTGCGTGGCCAGCGCGTCCACCAGCAGCAGGCCCCGTCCGGTGGTCGCGGCCTCACCCGGGGTCCGCCGCCGCGGCCACACGCTGGACCGGTCCTTCACCCACAGCCGGATCCGCCGCACCGGCTCCGGCAGCACCTCCATCGTCAGCACCGCGCCGCCGTCCGTGTGCAGCAGGGCATTGACCAGCAGCTCCCCGGCCGCCAGCTCCACGTCGTCCGCGAGGTCCGGCATGCCCCAGTCCCGCAGCGCCTGCCGCAGCGCGTAGCGGGCCTCCGACAGGCCCTCCGGATCCGCCTGGTGGACGTACTGGTGGATCCGCGGCGCCCGGTGCGTGCCCGGGTCGGGGGCCCGGCGCAGCACGAGGAGGGCGACGTCGTCGCCGGAGCCCCATCGCTCCCACAGCCGGTCCGAGAGGTGGTCGGCGAGTGCCCCCGCCTCCTGGGGGCCGCTGCGGACGGCGTGCGCGAGCGCCTCCATGCCCTGGGTGATCGCCGTGCCCGGCTCCTCCACCAGCCCGTCCGTGCACAGCACGAGCGTCTCCCCCGGCACCAGGTCCAGCCGCGTCTCGGGGAACTCCTCCTGCTCGAACGCCGAGGCCAGGCCGAGCGGCAGCCCGCCGCGCACCTTCGGCCAGCCCGTGCGCCCGTCCGTGTGCCGGATCAGCGGGCCCAGGTGCCCGGCGCGCACGGCCCGTACACCGCCGGTCTCCAGGTCGACCTGCGCGTACATGCACGTCGCGAACCGCTCGGTGTCCAGCTCGGCCAGGAATCGGGAGGCCCGCGCCAGCACCGTCGACGGCGGGTGCCCCTCGCCCGCGTACGCCCGCAGCGCGATCCGCAGCTGCCCCATGATGGCCGCGGCGTGCGTGTCGTGGCCCTGCACGTCCCCGACGACGAGGCCGACGCGGTCCCGGGGCAATGCGATCACGTCGTACCAGTCCCCGCCCACCTCCCGCCCGCTCCACGCCGAGTGGTAGCGCACCGCGATCTCCCCGCCGCTGATCTCCGGGATGCGCCGCGGCAGCATCGAGGCCTGCAGCCCCGTCGCGAACTCGCGCTCCTGGTCGAACAGCAGCGCCCGCTGGAGGGACTGCGCGACGATCCCGGCGAGGCCCAGGCACAGGTTCTGCTCCTCCGGGCTGAACTCGGTGCGCCGCCGGTAGAACAGCACCAGCCCGCCGATCGCCTTGGCCTGCGCGATCAGCGGCAGGTACGCGGCCGCCTCGTAGCGGATCCGGCCCAGGTAGTCGGCGAGCAGGGGGAACTCCCCGGCCAGCTCCGCCAGCGAGGGGACGAAGCGGGCCTGGCCCGTCAGGACGGCCCGGGAGAGCGGCAGCGAGCCGTCCAGCCGCGTGAACCTGCGCTCGGCGAGGATCTCCAGGGACTCCCCGCTCAGCGCGATCACCTTCATCGCGTCGTTCTCGACGAGGCTCAGGGCCAGCCCGTCCGCGCCGAGCCGCTCCAGCGCGCCCGCTCCGGTCAGCGCCGCCGTGACGTCGTCGACGGTCACCGCCCGGGACAGCGCCTCCGTCGTCCGCTGCACGATCGTGGCCTGCCGGGCCCGCGCCGACTCCAGCTTCCGCAGCACGGTGGCGTGCGCGAGCTCCGCCGTCGCGTCGCGGACGATGCCCGCGATCCGGCGGGGCGTCCCGTCGTCGTCCCGCAGGATCCGGCCCTGGGTGTGCGTCCACTGGTCGACGCCGTCGCGGCGGCGCACCGTGAAGTACGAGCCGTACGTCTCGGCGCCCCCGTCCAGGGCGGCGCGCACCGCCTCCGCCAGCCGGTTCCCGTCGTCCGGGGGGATGCGCAGGCCGAGGCCCTCCGGGGTGCCGTCGAACTCGTCGGGCTCCAGGTCGAAGACCACGAGCCCGGACCCGTCCAGGGCCAGCGTCCCGGCGTCCAGGTCCCACTCGAAGCTGCCCATGCGGTTCAGCGCGAGGCGCTCCCCGGGGCCCGTCACCGCCCCGTGGCGGTTCCGTCCGGATCCGTCGTGCTCCGCCGCTGCCAATGGACACACACCACCTAACGGCCTGGCCAGCACGGCTGGGAGATCAGCCGCTCCCACTCCTCGTCAGGATGCCCCGGAAGGGTGCGCCCGGCCTCCCGCCAGCGCTCCAGGAGGGAAAGGTAGATCGTCGGACGGTCGGGGGCGGCGGGCGCCGGGGGCCTGTACGGGCCGTGGCCGTACGGTCCGGGCCCGTACGGGGCGGGGCCGGGCGAGGCGGGCCGCTCCGTCCGGCTCGCGGGGATCCGTACCCAGCCCCGGCCCTGTGCTCGCTGCTCCGCAGTCATCGCGGACCCCTCTCACCTCACCGCAGAGACGTCTTCGGACGGCCCCCGGCCCGCCCGGGCGGGGCGCGGGGTCCCGAGGGGGCCCGCCGGCCGGCTGCGGGCGCCGAGCCGCCTGCGGACTCCCCCGACCAGTCTCCCCGCCGTGAACCCCGCACCGTGCACGAATCGCATGGAAGGGCCGAATGAGGGAGCCGTCAGCAGCCCCGCGAAGAACAGTCCCGGCCACGAGGACTCGAAACCGGAACTCAGCTCGGGCGTGCGGCCGGCCCCGACGGTGTCCAGCGCGTCCCGCAGCCGGGCGTCCAGCAGGTCCAGGCGCGCCAGGTCGGCGGCGAAGCCGGTGGCCGCGATGACGTGGGCGACGTCGAGGACCACGGACTCCCCGGCCGCGGTCGTCAGCCCGAGCCGGGTCCGGTCCCCCACCGGGACCGCACGGTGCAGCCGGTGCCCCAGCAGCACCGGCACGCTCCGCTCGAAGCGGTCCCGCAGCCACCACGCCCCGGCGGGCCCGAGCGCGGTCGCCGCGATCCGCTCCCGCCGCGCGGCGGGCAGCCGGCGGACCGCCCACGGAAGCTCGGCCCACGCCCAGGTGCGCCAGCCGCTGCCGAGGGCGCTGTGCGGACGGCGCAGCGCCGCCGGCGCGGGCCGTTCCAGCGGCGGAGGGACGGTGTTCCAGCCGATCCAGGAGCGCCGGGCGACGAGGCAGGGCCGGGCCCCGCACTCGGCGAGCAGGGCCGCGGTCTCCAGGGCGGCCTGCCCGGCGCCGATCACCGCGACGTCCCGGCCGGCGAACCGCGCCAGGTCGCGGTGGCCGGTGCTGTGCGAGTAGTGGCCGGGCGGCAGGGCGTGCAGTGCCTCCGGATGGCGGACGAAGGGCATGACGCCGACGGCCAGCGCGACCGTCCTGGCGAGCAGCTGCGTGCCCTCGGCGGTGCGGATGCGGAAGCCGTCGCCCTGCGGGGTGACCTCGGTGACGGTGAGCTCCTCCACCCCGGGCACCGCCTGCCCCGCGAACCACAGGCCGTACTCGCTGAACGTGCCGATCGGCAGCGGGCGGCCGTGCTCCGCCGCCACGCCGCGGCCCGCGCAGAACTCGGCGAGGGTGTGCCGGCCGCCGGGTGCGGACAGGTTGGAGGCCCACGGCTCGGACTTCAGGTACATGCCGTCGGGCATGTGGTCCCGCCAGGAGGCCATGGGGCGCCCGAGCACCCGCACGCCGATCCCGGCAGCCGCCGCGTGCGCGGCGATCGACAGGCCGTACGGACCGGCGCCGACCACGACGAGATCGTCCATCCGCGTCACCGCTCTCCCTCCAGTCGCATGGGTCTCCCGCCGTCCGCTGCGGCGGGTACGGGCCCGGAGCCGTGCGCCGTGACTTCCCGGCGCCCCTCCGGTCAAACACCGACACGCCGCGTGTCGCCCGCAGGGGGCACGACCCGCCGGCTCCCGCCGTCAGCGAGCCACCAGTTCGTCCGGCTCGGCGTCGGCCGCGCCCGGCGGCTCGGCCGGGCCGGCGGGCGGGGGAACGGCGGGCGGGGGCCCCGCCGGCCGGGTGCTCGGCGGGGGCGATCCGGCCGGCGGGGTGAGGCCGCGGTCGCGCTGGCGGGGGGCGCGGACCACGGCCCGCGCCGTGCGCCGCCCGTGCGCCGGGACGCGACGCAGGGCGCGCGCGCCCTTGTCCGCGCCCCGGCCGAGGAACGCGGTGATCATCGCGAGGAACGGCAGCGGGTCGTCGCCGGCGAACCAGGCCGCCTCCACCCGCCGCCGCACCCGCCGCCGCGCCGGCACACCGCCCCCTGTGCCGCCCGCCGAACCCGGGGAGGCCGCCACGGCCGCCGCGGGTTCGGGACCGCCGGAGCCGTCCGTACCGCCGCCGGCCACCGGGCCCCCTGGCACCCCGGCGCCTCCCCGCGGTCCGCGCGGCGGCAGGCGGCGGCCGCGTACCGCCGCCAGGAGCGCGTAGTTCTCGGCGAGGAAGACCCGCCCCGGCCCGCCGGACTGCGCCGGCACCTGCTGCCCCGTCAGGTCGAGGTACATGGCCTGCACGACGTCCAGCCCGGACCCGTCGGTGAAGAGCCGGAACTGCGCCCCCGGCCGGGGGTTGAAGTCCACCAGCCGGAAGCAGCCCTCCTCGTCCCGCCGGAAGTCCAGGTCCAGGATCCCCTGGTAGCCGAGCCGCTCGGCGAGCCGCAGCCCGGCCTCCTCGACCGCCGGATCCGGCAGCCAGCGCCCCACCGCCGTCAGGCCGGTCCGCACCGGCCACGACAGCTCCTTGCGGCCCGACCCGGCGAGCAGCGGCCGCCCGCCGCTCCCGAACGCCCCGTGGAAGAACCAGTCCGTGTCCGTCCCGGCCGGCAGGAACCGCTGGAGCAGCAGCCGGCTCCCCGCCTCGCCGGTCCGCTCGTACAGCCGGCGCGCCTCGGCGGCGGTGTGCACGAGCGTGGTGCTGCGCAGCCCGCTGCCCGCGGGCAGCAGCCAGGGGCGGCTCCACTTGGCGACCGCGGGCAGGCCCAGCCGCCAGGCGGCCTCGGCGGCCTCGGCCCCGCTCTCCGGGAGCGCGGTCTCCGGGTGCGGGACGTCCCAGCGGGCGCACAGCGCGGCCAGTTCGGCCTTGTCCGCGACCCGGGCGGGAAGCCCGTCGGGCTGGTGCGGGATGCGGAACCGGCCGTCGAGCCGCCCGGCGCCGATGCGGGCGACGGCGATCGCGCTCAGGTCGTCCATCGCGACGAGGACCGCGGGCCGGCCGATCCGCTCCGACACCCCGGCGAGGCACTCCTCCAGCCCGTCGGGGGCCTCCGGGTCCAACCCACCCGGAGGCCCCGGATGCACGGCGCGCAGGTACCGCGAGCGCCCCACGGGTCCTCCCCCGGCCTCGACGACGGCATGGACCTCCACGCCCTTGCGCCCGAGGGATCTGACGGCGCCGAGGGTTCCGTGGTGGAACGGGTTCCGGTCGAGTCTGAGCACAACGGCGGGCACGTGGGAGGCGAACTCGTACATGGAAGGGGTGTCTTTCACCTAGTCGGACCAAGCGGGGTCGATGCGCAACTGCGAATGGCCTACGCGGCGGGTCACCGGACAGGCCGTTCGTCGGATGTGATGCCTAACGTCTTGGACAAGCACACCGATTCGGGAATGCCCGGGAGATGCCATGCCCAGACCTCGTCGCCGCCTGGCGAACACCTGCGTCGGGACGGTCGCGGCCGGCCTCCTCGCCACCGGGGCCACCCTCGCGGTCCCGGAGGACGAGGAGCTCCCCGGGTCGTCCCCCGACATCGCCGTGGGCGCCTACCTGGACTACGGGCCCCCCGGCGTCGAGCGGATCCCGTACCTGTCGCGCTGGCTCGGCGGCAGGGAGATCCGGGTCGGGCACACGTATCTGCCGGGGGACCGCTGGGCCGGCATCGAGGGGAACGTCAGCTTCCTCGACGACTGGGCGCGCTGGCGCCTGGCCCGGCCCGACCGGCTGTTCGTCCTCAACGTGCCCATGCAGGAGCGCAACGAGGGGCGGGTGCCCGACCACGAGGTGGCCCGGCTCATCCGCGCCGGCGCCGCCGGCGACTTCGACCAGCACTTCCGCAGGCTGGCGCAGCGCCTCGTCGACCTCGGCGTCCCGGACACGGTCGTCGTGCTGGGCTGGGAGATGAACGGCACCACCTACACCCACCGCTGCTCCCCCGACCCGGAGAACTGGAAGGCGTACTGGCGGCGCATCGTGGGCACCATGCGGTCCGTGCCCGGGCAGCGCTTCAGGTTCGACTTCGCCCCGAACCGCGGCTCCGACGCGATCGGCTGGACGACCTGCTACCCGGGCGACGACGTCGTCGACATCATCGGCATGGACTCCTACGACCAGGGCCCGGGCCGCACCTTCGACGACCAGATCACCCAGCCGTACGGGCTCCAGCACCACGCCGACTTCGCGAAGGCGCACGGCAAGCCGATCTCGTTCCCGGAGTGGGGACTGTTCCGCCGCGGCGACAATCCGGAGTACGTGCGGCGCATGCTGCGCTGGATCGAGCAGCAGAAGCCGGTGTACCACACCATCACCGACTACTGCCCGCACGGCGTGTGGCAGTGCAAGCAGAACCCTCGGTCCGCGAAGGAGTTCCGCAGGGCGCTCACCCCGCAGGTGCCGCCTCCGGTCGTCCCGACGCCGGTCGTGCCCACGCCCGTGGTTCCGACGCCGGTCGTCCCGACGCCGGTCGTGCCCACGCCGGTGGTCCCGACGCCCTCCGTCCCGGTCCCGTCCGTGCCGACGCCCTCCGTGTCCGTGCCGGCCGTCCCCACCCCCTCCGTGCCCCCGCCCGTCGTGCCGGAGCCGTCGCCGCAGGTGCCGACGCCCCAGCCCGTGCCCTCCGCCGAGGTCACGCGCCCGGCGCCGGCACCCTCCGAACCCGCACCGGCCGAGCCGAGCCCCGACGCCCCGAGCCCGGCGGCACCCACCCCGGTCGCGCCGAGCCCGACCGCACCGGCACCGCAGCCGCAGCTGCCGTCGCCCGTCAACACCACGCAGTGGTGCGTGCCGCTGGGCTTCGGCGACTGGCTCTCCAAGCTGGTCGGCAAGGAGTCGGTCTGCGTCTCGGTCGACTGGGGCTCGGATTCCGGCTTCTGGCCCTGGTAGAGCCGTCATCGCACCCGCAGCTCGCCCAGCCGCGCCCGCCAGTCCCTGGCGGCCGGCAGCGCCTCCCGCAGTGCGCCGACCGCCCGCTCGCGCCCCGTCACCTGCGACTCGTGCAGCCGCAGCAGGGGCGCGAGCGCCGTACGCGCCATCAGGAACCGCTGGTTGACGACCGTCTCGGGACGCCAGTGGTTCTTGTACGGCTCGCTGCCGCGCAGGAAGGACACCACCTGCCGGCCGTCCGCCAGCGCGCGGCCCGTCTCGTAGCGCAGCAGCAGCGTCGCCACGTCGACCTTCCGGGTCCGCAGGTCGGGGTCGGCCCCGTACAGGTAGCCGCCGCTGAACGATCCGGACAGCAGCGTCACGTTCGCCGCGACGACCCTCCCTTCCAGCCGGAACTCGGTCAGCCGGCCCTCGCCCGTCCGCACCATCCGCCGCGTCGCCCGCGTCAGGTGCTCGGCGAAGCGGGGCCGCAGGTGCTCGGGGGTGACGCCGCGGCCGCGCCACTGCTTCTCGTGGAGCCGCAGCAGGGTGCGCACCGCGCGCGGCACCTCGTACTCGGTGACCTCGCGCTCCTCGATCCCGGCGGCGTCGGTCTTGCGGAGCTTCGCCCGCACCCGCTGGGCGCCGGAGGCCGGCATCCGCTTGACAAGCTCGTCGAACGGCAGCGCGGGCAGCTCCATGCAGGTGGAGTCGGCGAGCCGGCTGCGGGCACCCGGCCACTGCGCGAACACCGCCTCGGCGGCCGCCCCGGGGCGCACCTCCCGCAGGTCGACGACGGCGCCGCGCGCCGCCTCGTGCAGGCCGCGGGCCAGCGCCGGCACGACCCGGTCGGCGTACTCGTCGGCGACGAGCACGTCGGAGTGGTCGGTGATGCCGCCGCCGAGCGGCACCAGCAGCGGCAGCGGCCGGTGAACCAGCATCAGCGCGGCCGCGCCGACCAGCTCCCCGCCGCGGCGCACCAGCACCACGCGCAGCCGGCCGTCCCGCCCGTACGACAGCCACCAGGAGTGCAGCCAGGCGTGGCTCTGGAACGGCGTCGCGGTCCGGCAGGAGCGGAAGAGCGCGTTCCAGGGCTCTTCCAGGGCGGCGAACTGGCGGGGGTCGCGGCACAGCGCCACCGACAGGGCACCGGTGGAGCCCGTCGTCATCGCACGGGCTCCTTCTCCTTGGGTTCCGCGTGCTCACCCTGCGCGGGCACCTGACCCAGCTCCTCCACGGCGGCCGCCTGCTCCGGGGCGGGCTGCGGCTCCTCCTCGGGGCGGCGGCGGGCCGGCCGGGCGAGCAGCCACAGCCCTCCCAGCAGGCCGCCCGCGCACAGGCCGACGGCGCCGCTGACCGGCGCGGACGGCGAGGCCGGGTCGGTGGGGGCGACGGCCTGGTTGAACAGCAGGAGCTGCACGCCGGTGTTCTTCGCCGCCTGGTTGCTGCTCAGCGTCAGGGCGTCGGCGACCGCGTTGGCGATGTCGGCGGACTCGGCGGCGCTCGCCGAGGTGCCCGTGATCGCGATCATCGGCGACTCGGGGGAGGTCTCCGCCCGCACGTGGGTGCGCAGTTCGCGGGCGCTGACGCCGGCGCGGGGCTGCGCGTACGCGAGGGTCGAGCTGCTGGTGGCGATACGGGCGTACGCCTGGGCGAAGCCCAGTGCCGTGGCCGGCTCGGTGGTGTCGTCGGGCACGGCGACGACGTAGCTGGTGGCGGCGTACTCGGGGGCCTTGAGCACTCCGTACGCGCCGCCCGCGGCCAGCCCGAGCAGGGCGGCGGCGGGCAGCGGCCACCAGGCGGGCGGCGACAGGAGCCTGGCCCGGCGGCGTCGGGCGGCGGGCTTCTTCTGGTCGGCGGTGTCGGCCATGTGCGTGCTCACTTCCTGGAGGAGGGGGTGAAAGGAGGTACTGCGGGCCCCGGCTGCGGGCCCCGGGGGTGCGGGCCCGTGCGGAGGTGCGGGTCAGCCGTTGCCGGGGCGGTCGGGCCCGCCGCCCGGCCGCGGCGGGCCCGTGTCGGGGCCGGGCCGTGGGCCCGGAGCGGGTCCGGAGCCGGGCCGGGGGCCGGTGGCGGGGCGGCCCGGGGCCCGGCCCGCGAGGGCGCGCGGCGGCTGCCCGGCCGCGGCGGGCCGCGCCGGGGCGGGCACGTCCGCGGCCGCACCCGGGCCGGGCTCCGGATCGGCGGCCGCCCGGGCCGGCGTGTGCAGCGGCGCGGGCCCGGTGCCGTGCAGGGCGAGGCGGTAGACGTCCAGCAGGCGTTCGGCGCTGCGCGCCACGTCGTACTGCCGGACCACCGGCGGCACGGGCAGCCGGCTCGCCCCCGCCTCCATGTGCCCGCGCAGCGCGGCGAGGAGCTCCTCGCCGCCGGTGCCGATCCGCCGCGCGCCCGGCGCCTGCGCGGGCGGCAGGTCGTCGACGGCCGGGCAGGTGACGTGCAGGACGGGCAGCCCGGCCGCGAGGGCCTCGACGACCGCCAGGCCGAACGCCTCCTCGCGGGAGGCGGAGACGAACACGTCCATCGCGGCCAGCAGTTGCGGAATCCCGGGCGCCCGCCCGTCGCCGTCCCCGCCGAGCGGGTCCCGCTCGCCGACCAGGTGGATCCGGTGCTGTGCGCCCAGCTCCGCGGCCAGCGCGCGCAGCGAACCGCGCTCGGGCCCGTCGCCGGCGAGCAGCAGATGGGCGCCGGGCAGTGCGGCGACGGCCCGGACGAGGGCGTCGAACCGCTTGCCCGGCACCAGCCGGCCCACCCCGCCGACGACGAAGGCCCGTTCGGGGAGACCGGTCCGGGACCGGGTGGCCCGCCGAACGCCCGCGTCGAAGCGGAACCGGGCGGCCTCGATGCCGTTCGGGACGACGTGCACCCGCTCGGCCGGCACCCCCCAGGCCGCCAGCCGCGCCGCCACCGTGTCCGAGACGGCGACGGTCGCCGAGCCGAGCCGCTCGCCCGCCAGGTACAGCCGGCGCACGCCGGCCGACAGCGGCCGGCCCTCGATCTCGCCGTCGCCGAGGGAGTGCTCGGTCGCGACGACGGCGCCGACCCCGGCGAGCCGGGCCGCGATCCGCCCGTACAGGCAGGCCCGGTACAGGTGGGTGTGGACGAGGTCGTACCCGCCGCGCCGGACGAACCGGACGAGGCGGGGCAGCGCGCCGAGGTCCCGGTTGCCGCGCATGCCGAGGTGCACGACGCGGACGCCGTCGGCGCGCAGCCCGTCGGCGACCGGTCCGGGGTTGGTCAGCGTCAGCACGTCGCAGCGCATCGGCAGGTGCCGCAGCAGCAGCCGCAGCTGCTGCTCGGCGCCGCCGACGCCGAGCCCGGTGATCACGTGCAGGACGCGCAGCCCGGACGGGTCCCAGGGCTCCGCCGCGGCGCCGGCCGGGCCCGCCGCGTCCTTCGGGTACTGCGGGTCCCGCGGGTCCTTCGGGTCGGTCATCGGCGCACCGCCCGCGCCAGCTCGCGCGCCCCGTGCCGCAGCTGCTTGATGCGCAGCCGCCCGCTGCCGTCGGCCTGGCTGACGTGCGTGCGCGGCAGGGCGTACGGGCCGGCGAGCCGGCCGGGCTCGATGGCGCAGGCGTACGCGTACCCGGCGTCCCGCACGGCGTCCGCGACCCGGGCGTCGACGTGCCCGTACGGGTAGCAGAACCCCTCGGGCAGGGTGCCGGTGATCTCGCGCAGCAGGTCGCGGCTGCCCCGCAGCTCCTGCTGGAGGACGTCGTCGGGGGCGGCGGTGAGGTCCTGGTGGAGCAGCCCGTGCGAGCCGACCTCCTGGCCGGCGGCGGCCGCCTCGCGGATCCCCTCGGCGGTCAGGAGCGGCTTGCGCGGCCCCAGCGGGTCCCACACGTTGTCCACGCCGAGCCGGCCGGGCAGCACGAACAGGGTGGAGGTGAACTCGTACCGGCGCAGCAGCGGCAGCGCCCGGGTGACGTAGTCGGTGTAGCCGTCGTCGAAGGTGAGCCCGACGAGCCCGGCGCCCCGGCCCTCGGCGCGGGCCCGCAGGAGTTCCCCGACGGAGACCCCGCGCAGGCGGCGCGAGCGCAGCCACTGCAGCTGGGCCTCCAGGGCCCGCGGGGTGACGGTGATGCCGTACGGGTCCTCGGCCGGGTCGGTGAACTCGGTGACGGAGTGGTACATCAGGACCCACGGCGAGGCGGCGCTCCGGCGGGCGGATGCCATCGCGGCGGCCGGAGCCGTGTCGGTGTCAGCGGGCATTGCGGAACCTCTGGGTCATCTGGGTGAGCTGGGCGGACAGGGCGGTGACTTCGAGCGCGCGTATGGCCGTGCCGGTGGCCCCGAACATGGCGGGGACGAGCAGGCAGCCGAGGGCGGCGCTGAGCAGCGGGTCGGGGATCATCGGCCCGGCGATCCAGCCGGTGGCGCAGGCGGCGGCGCAGGCCACGCCGAGCCGGGCGATGCTGAGGGCGACCCTGCGGACGTGGATCGCGATGATGCGCGGGCCGATGCCGGCGAGGAGCAGCACGGCCGTGGTGGTGATGCCGGCGGCGTTCGCGGCGGCCAGCCCGCCGGTCCCCCACCAGCGGACGGCGGCCGCGCCGGCGCCGATGTTGACGGCGAGCCCGGCGGCCATGGCGAGCGCCGGGAACCAGGTGGGGCGCGCGGTGGAGAAGAAGGGCCGGCTCAGCGCGCCGACGAGGCAGTGGCCGAGGAGCCCGAGGGCGTAGACCCGCATGACGGAGGCGGTGGCCAGGGTGTCCTCGTGGGTGAACGCGCCGCGCTCGAAGAGGACCTGGATGATCTGCGGGGCGTACCCGATGACGAGGGCGGTGCCGGTGAGGACGGCGAGCGAGGCCAGCGCGAGGTCCTGCTCGACGCGGCGGCGGGCCTTCTCGCGCTCGCCGCCCGCCATGGCCTGGGCGACCACGGGGAAGGTGACCGTGCAGATCATCAGGGAGAGCACCATCGGCATCTGCGCGACCTTCTGCGCGTAGTTCAGGTGCGAGATGGCGCCGGGCGGGAGTGAGGCGGCGAGGAAGCGCTCGACGAGCACCTGGGACTGCCGGAAGACGGCGAAGCAGATGACGGGGGCGATCAGGCCGAGGGCCAGCAGGGTGGGCCGGTCCCGGTCGCGCCGGCTGCGGGCGGCGCCCCGGACGCGGGGCGGGCCGAAGCCGACGCGCCGGACGAAGGCGGGCAGCTGCACGAGGACCATCAGCAGCCCGCCGGCCGCGACGCCGGCGGCCGCCGCCCGTACGCCCCACAGGCGGTGCAGGGCGATCATCGTGCCGATGATGCCGACGTTGTACGAGACGTAGATCGCGGCCGGCGGCACGAAGGTGCGGTGGGCGCGCAGGGCGGCGCTGAAGTAGCCGGCGACGCCGAAGGTGAGGACGGTCAGCGAGGTCAGCCGCGTGCACTCGACGGCCAGTTGCGGGTCGGGCAGGCCGGGTGCGAGGACGGAGACGACGAGCGGCGCGGCGAAGACCAGCAGGGCGGCGGCCGCGGCGAGGAGCACCAGCAGCCGCGGCAGGGTCGCCCCGACCAGCAGGCGTACGGGGTCCTGGGCGCGGGCCTCCTTGCGGGTGAGGCCGGCCCGGTCGGCGGACCGGCGGGCCAGGGCGTGGCTGAAGGCGGGCACCATCAGCAGCGCCATGGCGTCCTCGATGAGCAGCGTCGAGGACATCTCGGGGACGGTCCATGCGATGAGGAAGGCGTCGCTGTCGTGCCCGGCGCCGAAGAGGTGCGCGATGGTCTGGTCGCGGACGAGCCCGAACACGGCCCCGGCAGCGGTGAGTCCGGCGGTGACGGCGGCGGCCTTGGCGAGGAACCGGCCGAGCGGGGCCGGCCCGCCGCCCGACGGCCCGCCGCCCGCGGGCCCGCCGCCCGTGGCGCCGCCCTTGCGGGCCGCCGGGTCGGGCTCCGCGGGGCGCGGCGGACGGCCCGCAGCCGCGGCGACGTCGGTCGTCGCCGCGGCCGCGGGCCGCCGCCAGGGAGTCGTGTCCGTCACCGGCCGGCCGCACCCGCCGCGCGGCGCGGGCCGGCCACCCGCCCGCCGGCGGTCCGGGGCGGCAGCGCCCACCAGGCCGCCAGACCGATGACCACGCCGGTCAGGACGGTGGACGGGCCGCCGATGTCCGCGTACAGGAAGTCGGTGAGCTGCCAGAAGAGCAGCCCGATCGCGATGAGCCCGCAGTCGCGGACACCGCCCCCGGAGGCGTACCGGCGGGCGCCGGCGACGAGCAGCGCCAGCCAGCCGCCGGCGAGCGCGACGAGCCCGACGAGGCCCTGCTCGCTCAGCACCAGCAGGTACATGTTGTGCGGGGACAGCAGCGGCTGGCGGACGTAGCCCTGGCCGGCGCCGGCGGTGTCGCTGCCGGAGGACAGGCCCAGGGAGGCGTGCCCGTCCCGGTTCGCGGGGAAGCCCTTGAGCCCGACGCCCAGCGCGGGCCGCTCCTGCCACATCGAGCCGGCCGCGGCCCACATCGTGTACCGGTCGGTCACGGACTGGTCGGGGGCGCTGGAGACCTGCGTGATGGAGGTCAGCCGCTCGGCGACCATCTCCGACCCGACGCCGAGGCCGCCCACCAGCACCACGCCGGCCGCGGCCAGCGCCGCCAGCACCTTGGCGGCCCGCCGGATCCCCGCCATCGCCATGACGAGGACCGCCGCGCCGGCCGTGGCGATCCACGCCCCGCGGCTGAAGGACAGCACCAGCGGCAGGACGAGCACCAGCGCCGCCGCGGCCGACAGCCGGCGCACCCGCCGCGGCAGGGCCGCCGACAGCGCCGCGGCCGTCGCCACGACCAGCCCGTACGCCACGACGGTGGCCATGCCCATCACGTCGCCCGGACCGAAGGTCCCCACGGCCCGGATGTCCTCGCCCTGGTACGAGGCCCCCGTGTGCGTGGCGTACTGGACGACGCCGACGGCGCCCTGCACCAGCGCCAGCACCACGAAGCACCCGGCCGCCAGCCGGAACTCGAAGGCGTCCCGCACCAGCAGCACCACCGCCGCCGGGACCAGGACGAACACCTGGAGGTAGCGCACGAAGCCCGGCAGCGCGGCGTACGGGTCCCCGGCGGTCGCCGTCGCGACGGCCAGCGCCAGCGCCGGCGCCCCCAGCACCAGCACCGCGAGCGGGCTCAGCGGGCGCACCCGCCCGCGCAGCGCCTGCACCCCGCACACGGCGACCAGCAGCAGCGAGGCCGCGTCCGCCGGCCCGACCTTCCCGGAGGTGCTCGCGTCGCCCGCCGGGACCGGCGCGAGGAGCATCAGGACGGTCGCGGCCAGCGGCAGCAGCGGCCAGTGCCGGCGCAGCAGCGCGGCCAGCCGAGGCGCCCCGGGCAGGGCGCCGGCGGCGCCCGTCGTCACGGCGAGACTCATGGTCAGCTGCCCCCCAGCCGGAAGCGGAAGAAGGAGGCCGCGGTGCGGGCGAGGATCCACAGGTCCTGCCACAGCGACCAGGTGTCGATGTAGTGGTTGTCGAAGCGCGCCCGGTCCTCGATGGACGTGTCCCCGCGCAGCCCGTTGATCTGCGCGAGCCCCGTGATGCCGACGGGCATCCGGTGCCGCGCCTCGTAGCCAGGGTGGACCGCGGCGAACTTGGCGACGAAGTAGGGCCGCTCCGGGCGCGGCCCGACCAGGCTCATGTCGCCGCGCACGACGTTCCACAGCTGCGGCAGCTCGTCCAGCGAGGACTTCCGCAGCAGCGAGCCCACCAGGCTCATCCGGTGGTCGCCGGCGACGGTCCACCGGGTGGCCGACTCGTGGGCGTCGGCCCGCAGGGTGCGGAACTTCAGCAGCGTGAACGGACGCCCGTACAGGCCGACGCGCTCCTGCCGGAAGATCACTCCGGGGCCGTCGGAGATCCGCACGGCCAGCGCGCACAGCCCCATCACCGGCGCGGCGGCGACGAGCGCGACGGCGGCGAGGACCGCGTCGACGACCCGCTTCACCCACCGCTCCGCCTGCCGGGCGGGCCGCGGCAGCAGCGGCTGGACGGCGTACCCCCACAGCTGGTCGGCGGGCTCGGCGACCCGCACGCCGGTGACCTTGGCGGTGCCGGCCGGGTCGGCGAGCCACAGCCGGCAGCCGTGGTCGTGGAACAGCCGGACGAGGGAGGCGGTGCGCTCGTCGCACTCCGGCGGGCGGGTGAACACCGCGTGCCGGACGGCGTTCTGGATGACCGCCCGCCGGATGTCCTCGTGCGTGGCGAGGACCGGCGTCACCCCGTCCCCTTCGGCGCCCGCCCCGGTGTCCGCGAGCCCGACCGGCCGCAGCCCGTACTCGGGGCGCCCGTGCAGCGCGGCCGCGACCGCGCTCGCCCCGGCACCCGGGCCGACGACCAGCGCGGACGCGGGCCGGCGCCGGGCGGAGCGGCGGCGCAGCCCGTTCGCGACCCCCCGCCCGGCGCACGTCAGCACCAGGTGCAGGCAGACCGCGCCCAGCAGCGCCGACCAGCCCAGCGCCCGCCGCGGGTCGGCGGCCGCGACGACCGCGGCGACCCCGCACCACAGGACGGCCGCCCGCCCGGCCAGCGCGGGCAGTTCGAGCAGCGCGGACGGCGCGAGCCGCGGCCGGTACAGCCCGCCCTGCGCGTGCAGCAGCGCGGCCAGCACGGCGACCGGCCCCGCCGCGGCGGCCGGCAGCCCCAGCCCGGGGGCGGCGGCCGCGGCCCCGGCCGCCGCCAGCACGTCCGCGGTGAGCAGCGGGACCGCCCCTTCGCGCGGGTGGGCCCGCCTCGGCCGGACCAGCGGGCGGGCCTGCTCCTTCCCGGGCCGGCGCGGGGGGTGGATGGCGGCCGCGGCCGCCCGTCGGACGGCCGCGGTGCCGGCTCCGCCGCCGGCGCGCCTCGTGCCGCCCTGTCCGGTGTGCCGGGCTGGTGCGCTGTCCATGGTCATCGGCTGATGCGCTCCTGGTTCGAGGGCCGGGGCCTGCCCAGCAGTTCGTGGTACAGACCCGTGACCGCGTCCGTGGTCCGCCGCACGTCGAATTCGGTACGGGCGTGCTGCTGGGCCTGCTCGCCGAGTTCGGCGAGCAGCCGCGGCTCGGAAAGGAGCCGGCCCAGGGCCTTGGCCAGCGCCGTCGGATCCTCCGGCGGCACCAGGCAGAGCCGTCCCTGGCCGGGCGGCAGGCTCTCCCGGGCACCGCTGACGTCGGAGACAAGGACCGGCCGGCCGCATGCCATGGCTTCCAGCGGGGCGAGCGCCATGCCTTCCCACCGCGACGGCAGTACAACGAGATCGGCGGCCCGAAGCCACGGTCGGATGTCGGCGGCGCCGCCCGCGAAGAGCACGCCGGGCGGGGCCGACCGGCGCAGCCGCTCGGTGTCGGGGCCGTCCCCTACGAGCGCCAGGCGCGCCTCGGGTACGTTGCCGAGCACCTCCCGCCAGGCGCTCAGCAGGACGTCCTGGCCCTTCTGCCGGCAGAGCCGGCCGACGCAGACGGCGAGCGGCCCGTCGCCCACGAAGGCGGCGGGCAGCGGGAGTTCGGTGCGGGCGGCGGCCCGGTCGCGGGCCCGGTCGGGGTCGCGGGGGCGGAAGTGGTCGAGGTCGACGCCGTTGCGGACGACGGACCAGCGGGCGGCGATGCCCTCGGCCTCGCCGACCCGGCGCTCGGCCTCGCTGACGCAGAGCACCCGGTCGGCCCAACGCACCCCGAACCGCTCCCAGCGCAGGGCGAGCGCGGCGGTGGTCCCGGCGACGGCGTCGAAGGACCAGGCGTGCGGCTGGAAGACGGTGGGGATCCGGCCGCGGACGGCGAGGCGTCCGGCGAGTCCGGCCTTGGCGCTGTGGGCGTGCAGGACGTCGGGGCGGGCGCGGCGGACGGTCCTGCGGGCGCCGAGCACCTCGGCGGCCAGGTCGGGCCCCGGGTTGCGGCCGGCCCGCCAGGCGAGGACGTCGGCCCCGGCGTCGCGGGCCTCGTCGGCGAGGCGGCCGCCGCGCGGGCAGCCTACGACGGGCCGCAGGCCGGCGGCGGCCTGGGCGCGCACGAGGTCGACGACCACCCGGGCGACGCCGCCGTCGACGGGCTGCACGAGGTGCAGGACGGTCAACGGAGAGGGGGAGGTGGAGGGCTGGGGATGCTGCTGTGTGGCCACGCGGAGCGGTTCCTTGCGCTCAGCGGCGCGCGTCTGTCTGGACGAAGAGCACGCCGAGGAATTGACCCTGGTTCTCGCCCGTGAAAGTGAAGTTCAGACTGCGGGCGCCACCGGACAGGGCGGGACTCAGGTCGAACACGTCCGCGTCATATCCGAGATTGTTCTGGTGTTCGGGCTGTCGCACGAACGCACTGCGCCCGAATTCCGTGATGGTGGAATTCGAGACGTCGTTGAAGGGGTTTTCGCCATCACTGACGCTGACCCGGCGCCCGCTGTCGGCGGTCACGGTGAGTGAGTCCCCGAGGCTGCCGCGGTCCCCGTCGTACGCGACGAGCCCGGCCTTGCCGCGGGAGCCCGCCGGCGCGCCCAGCCCCTCGATCCGCACCGTCTGCCCGCCGGCCTCGCCCGCGCCGGCGGCGACCTGCTCGAAGCCGTCCCACAGGGAGATCCGGCGCAGCGGCTCCTGGGGGTGCTCGTAGGCGGCGACGAGCGTCCAGCCGCCCCAGGCGCCCACCGGCGAGTGGCCCATGGCGATGTTGAGCTGGGCGACCGTCCACATGCCGGCGCCGCCCTTGCGGACCAGCGGTGTGACGTCGGCGGAGGCCTGGTAGGCGTCGCTGCCGGCGTCCGTGCGGTGCCCGACCACGGTGTCGGCGAGCACCTCCTTGTACGCACCGCCCGGCTCGGCGACCAGGACGCGGCCGTTGTCCTCGGGGGGCTTCTGCTCGCCGACGCGCAGGTTCCCGCCCCAGTACAGGCGGGCGTACGAGACCCGGGCGCCCTGGGGGACCTTCAGTTCGGCCCGGGTGGAGTTGTAGGTGTCGGGGTCCTTGTCGACCTCGCTGTAGAACATCTCGAAGTCGCCGTTCGCCCCCGCCGCGCCCTTGGCGACCTCGGCGCACGGCTCGGCCCCGGGAGCCTCCTGGCGGCGGCAGGCGATGGAGGAGTTCGAGGCGCGGACCAGCCCGCCGTGCTGCACGGCCTGATAACGCTGTGTGAACGGAACGCGGGGAGCCTCGCCCGGGCCCGGGGGTGCTTCGGCGGCCGATGCGGGAACGTTGGCCGAAAGTGCGAGGCAGGACAGCAGGCCGAGCGCGCCGAGGATTCTGCGGGAGGAACCCATGACCCTGTCTCCATTTTCGATCAAGAGGACAAAACAGGAGTGCACTTTGTCAGAAATCCGGTCCGGAATCACGCCCAACTCGCACGTACGGCCTTTTGGGCGATAACACGCACCCTCACAGGCGGCGAGTCGTTATCCGGGGCACCGGCGTACGGCCGAAAGGAAATGGCGGGACCGGCCGGAGCACCTGCGCGGCACCGCCTCGGACGCCGCGCAGCACCGCACGGACCCCCCTCCGCCTCCCGGCGCCCGCGCCGACCATCCGCACACCCGAACGTCAACCGCGCCGCCCGAAACGGCGGCATCCGGGTGAAGCCACGCAACCCGCGCCGACGCCGGACCGTTGATCCGGATGCTCCAGTACCGGGCAATCCTGCAAAAAAGGGACGACAATGATCAAGAAGATGGTGGCCACGGCAGCGGCAGCAGCCTCGGTCGTGGGCATCGGCGCCGCCATGGCGCCGCAGGCGATGGCCATCGGGAACGACAACGGGGTCAACACCGTCAACGGCAACGGCGCCTCGCAGATCTACGGCAACCAGGCCACCTACGGCAACATGAGCCCGCAGATGGCCCTGATCCAGGGCTCGTTCAACAAGCCCTGCATCGCCCTGCCGGCGAAGGTCAACGCCCAGTCGATCGCCGCCCTGCTCAACATCGGCGTCCAGGACATCCCGATCCTGTCCAACCCGATGAACCAGCAGTGCGTCGAGAACTCCACCCAGGCCAAGGGCGACGAGCCGCTCTCCCACATCCTGGACAACATCCCGATCCTCTCCGGGAACGCCTCCGCCGGCAGCTGACCGCCCCCGGCGCAGCCGAGGCCGCCGCACCTTCCGGGTCGCGGCGGCCTCGGCGCGTCCGGACCCGTCGGGGGACGGGAGCGGTGCCACCGAAATCCGCCCGCAATTCGCCCCCGGCCGCATCCGGGAAAATCCACGGAAACCGGACGGAAAAACAAGGGTTTCCTTACCCCCGCCCGCTCGTTGTTGTTTCTGCAGGGGACGAGCCCCTGCGGGAAAGGATCGAATTCAGATGACGTACAAGAAGGCAGTGGTGCTGGCCGCCGGCGCTCTCATGGCCGCCGGTGCCGCCTCGCCCGCCATGGCCGACGCGGCTGCCGAGGGGCAGGCCATCGGCTCCCCCGGTGTGGCTTCGGGCAACCTCGTCCAGGTCCCGGTCCACGTCCCGATCAACCTCTGCGGCAACACCGTGAACATCATCGCGGCGCTGAACCCGGTGTTCGGCAACACCTGCGTCAACGACTGACGTAGCGTCAGCGCCCCCGCAGGGGCGGACTCCTCGGGGTGGCCTCGGAGTGCACGGCGGTGCACTCCGGGGCCACCTTCGATTCAGCACCGGCCCCGCGCCGGTAGAACAGGGAAGGACCCATGCGACAGGTACTGAGCCGACAGGTACTGGGCAAGGGAATGCTCACGGCCGCAGCCGCATCGAGCCTGCTGTCGATCGCGACGGGCGCGGCCTCCGCGCACCCGGGGGCCGCGGCGGAAGCCGCGCACTCCCCGGGGGTGCTGTCCGGCAACAGCGTCTCGGTACCGATCACCCTCTCGCCGAACGTGTGCGGCAACAGCGTGGACGGCGGCGCGGCACTGAACCCGGCCTTCGGCAACACCTGCGTCAACTCGACCGGTTCGGGCGCCCACCACGCACACCGGGAATACGACCGCTACCTGAGCCCGGAGCACGCCGAGGCCTTCGAGCGCTACCTCCAGGAGCGCGAAGGCCGCCACGCCAGGCCCGGCGGCCCCCGCGACGGGCAGGCGCCGGCCGGGGAGGGCCGCCACCGGGCGCCGAGGCACGCGGCTCCGGAGCAGGCCGCGCCCGCGCCCGCCGCGCCGAAGCACACGGCACCGAAGCACGCGGCTCCGCGGGCCGAGGAGGTCCGGCACGGCGGCGGGCCCGAGGAGGAGTGCGACGACCACCCGCAGGGCCACCCCGCGCCGGCCCCCCTCCCGCACCCGGCACCGCCCATGCCGCAGCCGGAGCCCGAGCCGGAGCCGAAGCCGCTGCCGCAGCCCGAGCCGGGGCCGGTCGGGGAACAGCCCGCGCCGCTCCCGATGCCCGAGCCGCAGCCGGAACCCGAGCCGAAGCCGCTGCCGGAGCCCGTCCCCGAGGCGCCGCCCGCCGCGGAGGCCCCCGAGCCGCAGCCCGCCCCACTGCCGGCGCCCGCGCCCGAGCCGCCCGCCGGGGAGACCCCGCACCCGCTCCCGGCCCCGGTCGCCGAGGAGGTCCCCGAGGCGGCGCCGCCGCGCGGCAGCATGCCGGTGACCCTCCCGGCACCCGCCCCCGCCCCGGAGTCCGGCACCCCGGCCGGGCCCCCGCCGGCCGCCCCCGCCCCCGCGCCCGTCCCCGGCGTCTGGGCACCCGGCTCCCCGGCCCCGGCGGCGCACGTCCCGGCGCCCGCCGCCACCACCGCGGTGCTCGCCGAGACCGGCGCCGGCCAGGCGGGTGCCGCGGCGATCCTCGCCTCGGCGCTCGTCCTCGGCGGCGCCATCCTGTACCGCAGGTCCCGTATCGCCTGATCCGCCGTCCCCCGGTCATCGCGATAAACCGCGGCCGGAGAATCCCCTGCCGGATTCTCCGGCCGTCGCCGTGCGCTCGTACGCGTTTCCGCGGCGGCGGGGAATCGTTGTGCAGGGCAAAAGCGGTGCGACGGTCACCGCTGGAAAAGGATTTCGAAAATGAAGCTCACGAAGGTCGCCGCGGTCCTCGCCGGCTCCGTTGCCGCCCTCGGCGCGTCCACGGGTGCGTTCGCCGCCGAGAACACGGCCGCGATGCCCCCCATGAGCCTGACGGGCGGTGCCACCCAGGCCTTCGACGCGCTCGCCCCCGTCACCGAACAGCTCCCGACGACCGTGGGCAACGGCATCGCCGAGCAGGGGGAGACCGTGGACAAGGTGGTGGGGACGGCCCAGCACCTCAACAAGGTCCGCAACAACGCCCCGGGCGAGCTCCTCGGCCTGGCCAACCAGGCCACCCAGGCCTCCCCGCTGCTCGGCGGCGTCCAGCTCAACGGCGGCGCGTCCTGACCTCCCGCCCCCGCAACGCACCGTGGGCGCCACCGGCGAGGCCGGTGGCGCCCACGGGCGCATGTCCTGCTGGCGTCGGCGTCAGGCGTTGACGCAGGTGTTGCCGAACGCCGGGTTGAGCAGGGCGATGATGTTCACGGTGTTGCCGCAGACGTTCACCGGGACGTGGACCGGGACCTGAACGAGGTTGCCCGAGAGCACGCCGGGCGAGCCCACGGCCGCACCCTCGGCCGTCGCATCGGCGAGGGCGGTACCGGTGGCGCCCGCCGCGGCGAGACCGGCGGAGGCCAGGACCAGGGCGGCCTTCTTGGCAGAGTTCATGGGAGCTGCACCTTCTGTTTCGACGTTCTGCCCCGACCGGGGCTCACACCGAGAGAAACGGTCCAGCCTCCCAGACGGACACGGCCTCGTGCGCGGTTCGACCTGTTCAGCCCAATCCGTCGCAACCGCGCACGGTTTCCGGCCGCCCGTCCGGCCCCCGCGGCCCCTGCGCAGGGGCCGCTCAGGCCCGCTTGGGGACGGCCGGCAGCTCCGGGACCTCGGGGACTTCGGGCACCTCCGGCACCTCCGGGATCTCGGGGATCTCCGGGATCTCGGGGATCTCGGGGATCTCCGGCGCCGAGCCCACCGGCGGGAGCTCCGGCAGGCCGGGGACGGCCGGCAGGCTCGGCAGCGCCGGGAGCTGGATGGGCGGCAGCTGCACCCCGGGCAACAGGCCCTGGAGGGAGGCGAGGAGCCCGTCGAGGGTCTGCGTGAGCCCGGCGAGAAGGTCGTCGACGGGGCCTGCGGCCGCTGCCCGGCGCTCCTCCGCCTGCTGCCTAGCCGTGGCGACCCGCTCGCGCAGGTCTGCGGCCGTGCCGCCGTCGGCGGCGCCCGCGGGTGCGGCCGCGCCGGTGAGTATGACGGCCGCGAGGGCCGACGGGACGAGGACGCGTGCACGGAGGCGGGACGGCTTCGAGCGCATGGGGGTTCCTTCGGTGGGGACACAAAGCGGACGGAAGCGATCCGCTCCGCCACCCACCGTGAGAACTCCTTGCACGGAGCGCAACCGGAACCCCCGCCCGAACGTGATTCCTGCTGGCTGCGTACGGGCTTCGCGCAGGCGTCCGGAACGCACTCACCCGGGCCGGGGAAAAGCCCCGCGGCAGCAGGCCGTTTGAGTGAAGGCGCGGAACCAAGCCGGGGCGGTGCCAGTTGACCAGGGCGCTCCACTAGCGGGCACTCGTGCGACAAAAGGACCAATGATGCTCAAGAAGATCATGACTGCCGCCGCGGTCACCGCCGCCGCCGTCGGTGCGGGCGCTGCCGTTGCCGCTCCGGCCATGGCCATCGGCAACGACAACGGGGTCAACACCGTCAACGGCAACGGCTCCCAGCAGATCTACGGCAACCAGAAGACCGCCGGCGACATGAGCCCGCAGCTCAGCCTGGTCCAGGGCACCCTCAACAAGCCCTGTGTCGGCCTGCCGGTCAAGGTCAACGCGCAGTCGATCCTCGCGCTCGTCAACGTCGGCGTCCAGGACATCAACGTCCTGTCCAACCCGATGAACCAGCAGTGCGTCGAGAACTCGACCCAGGCCAAGGGCGACGAGCCGCTCTCCCACATCCTGAGCAACATCCCGGTCCTGTCCGGCAACGCCTCCGTCGGCAGCTGACCTGGCTCACCCGCCACCCGGGCCCCTGCCCGTGGAGACGTGACGAGGCCCCGGCGGCATCCGGCCGCCGGGGCCTCCGCATGCCCCGGGCCGCCCGTCAGCCCGTCCAGAAGTCCCACCACCGGGTCAGGACGAGCATGCCGATGACCCCGATGTGCAGGGCCGGAGGCGCCCAGGCGAACTCGGCGAAGAAGCCGCGGACGGGGCCGGGCGCGGGCAGCGCACCCGTACGGACGTTCTGCGCGGTCACCGCCCAGAACATGAGCAGCGTCGCGACCCACGTCAGGCAGCACCACAGGCACAGCGCGGCGATCTCGTACAGGGACTGCACCATCAGCCAGGTGCAGAAGCCGACGCCGAACGCGCAGCCGGCGTCCAATCCCAGCCAGAACCAGGTGCGGTAGCGGGCGCCGGCGAGCAGGCCCGCCCCCGCGCACACCACGGCGCCGAACGCGACCAGCCCCAGCATCGGGTTGGGGAAGCCGAAGACCGCCGCCTGGTCGCTCTGCATGACGCTGCCGCAGGAGACCACCGGGTTGAGACTGCACGCCGGCTTGAAGTCCGGGTCCTCCAGCAGCAGGAACTTGTCGAGGGTGATGACCCAGGAGGCCAGCACCCCGGCGGCGCCGGTGAGGACGAGGAGCCAGGCCAACGCCCGGGGTGCCGCGGACGGTTCGCCTTGCCGACGGGTGACGGGCCGCCCCTGCTGGCGGGGGACGCCCACTGTTTTCGTTGCCATACGGCCCATGGTCCCCCGCTCCGTGACAGACCGGGGCGAACCATGCACATCCAGGCCCAAGTTGACCTGAAAAGGTGGCGGGAACCCCCGGCGCTTCCCGGACGTTTTACCGAACCCCGGACGTGATGCCAGAACCAAGGGCTACGTTGTGTTCCCGCGAAGTCACCAGCTGCGACGGCCTGGAGAACCCACCTTGAGCGATCCGTACGAGACAACCGAGGCGCACCTCGAGCGACTCCTGGGCCGCGCCCTCAACTCCTATGACCTGCCGGACCGGTTGGTCGAGCGCCTCGGGTCGGCGCTCGCCCACAGTTCTTCGCTCCACACCACCGCCCACAGCCCTGCCGCGGGGCGGTGGCGGGAGATCCACCGGCACACCTACCTGCTGCCCGACGGCACGTCGGCGTCGCTGTGGGAGCTGGTCCACCGGCACGAGCACGACCGGGAGCTGCGGCACGAGGTGTTCGCGAGCCGGGAGGAGACCCGGCTCGCCGCTGCCCGGCTGTTCGGCGAGGCAGCCGCGCAGCCGGTGTTCGACCCGGCGCTGGAGGGTGTGTTCGCCGCGGTGGAGGAGGAGGGCGACGTGGACGCGGCGGCGCTCGGCGCCCTCTTCGGGCCGCGGGCGGCGGAGCAGCGGCACCGCGAGTACGCGGTGGAGCGGTCCGCCGACCACGCCCGGCGGGTGCTGCGGCGGGCCGAGAACCCGGACCGGCCCGGCGAGGAGGCCGCGCTGCTGCTGCGCTCGGCGTACGCCCACCGGATCACACAGGCGTTCGGCACCCGGCAGTGCCTCGCGGACGGCCGGGACGCCGGCTTCCGGCTGTACGAGCACGCGTTCCTGCTGCTGGACGGGAGCGAGGTCAGCCTGTGGGAGGTCGAACACACCGCGACGCCGGACGGGCGCCACATGTGCGAGGTGTACGCGACGGAGGCGGCCGCCCGCGGGGCGATGGAGGTCCGCGCCCACGGCTGAGCGCAGACGCCGAAAGGGGACGGGCATGTCCGCTCGGGAGCGGACATGCCCGTTCGGGAAAGGGCGCCGGTGTCAGGCCGCCGGGACCTTCTCCGGGGCGCCCTCGCGCTCCTGCGCGGGGAGCGACCTGCGGGGCAGGGTGAACATCACGGCGAAGATCAGGACCAGGACGGCCGCGATCCACCACAGGGCGCCGCGGAAGGCCTCGACGTACGGGGCGCCGAAGGCGTTGTCGTCGTCGATCAGCCCGAAGAAGACGACCGAGGTGAGGCCGAGGCCGAGGGCGTTGCCCATCTGGCCGGTGGTGTTGATCAGGCCGGAGGCGGAGCCGGCGTGCTCGCGCGGGACCTCGGAGAGCACGGTGTCGGTCAGCGGGGCCACGATCAGGCCCATGCCGACGCCCATGACGACCAGCGGCGCCGCCATCTGCCAGGAGGCGATGGCCATGCCGTAGTGCTCGGACTCCCAGATGTAGAGCAGGATGCCCGCGGCCATGGTGAGCGCGCCCGCCTGGAGGACCTTGCGGCCGAAGCGGGGCACGAGCTTCTGCACCGACAGGCCCGCGGCCGCGGAGACGGCGATGGAGAACGGGATGCCGGTGGTGCCGGCGCGCAGGGCGCTCCAGCCGAGGCCGACCTGCATGTACAGGGTCCAGACGAGGAAGAAGATGCCGGTCGCCAGGCCGAAGGTGAGCTGGACGGCGATGCCGCCCGCGAAGCTGCGGATCTTGAACAGGGAGAGCTCGACCAGCGGGGAGCCGTCCTTGCGGATCTTGTACTTCTCGTAGGCGATGAAGGCGACGAAGACGAACGGCGCCGCGGTCATCGAGATGAAGCCCCACAGCGGCCAGTCGTTCTCCCGGCCGTGGGTGAGCGGGAAGATCAGCATGACGAGGCCGAGGGTGGCCAGGACGACGCCGACGAGGTCGAGGCGCAGGGCCTTCGGGGCCTTGGACTCGGTGATGAACGCCCGGCCGAGGAGCACGCCGGCGATGCCGACGGGCAGGTTGATCAGGAAGATCGGGCGCCATTCGAGGCCGAAGAGGTTCCACTGGGTCAGCAGGGCGCCGAGCATCGGGCCGGAGACGGCGCCGAGGCCGACGATCGCGCCGAACATGCCGAAGACCTTGCCGCGCTCGTGCGGCGGGAAGGTGACGTGGATGATCGCCAGCACCTGCGGGACCATCAGCGAGGCCATCGCGCCCTGGAGGATGCGGGCGGCGACGAGCACGTCGGGGGTGGGGGCGATGCCGCAGAGCAGCGAGGCGGCGGTGAAGCCGGCGATGCCGACGAGGAAGAGCCGCTTGCGGCCGTAGATGTCGCCGAGACGGCCGCCGGTGATCAGACCCGCGGCGAAGGCGAGGGCGTAGCCGGCTGTGATCCACTGGATGGCGCTGGTGGAGGCGCCGAAGTCGCCGCGCATGGAAGGTATCGCGATGTTGACGATCGTGACGTCGACCAGGTCCATGAAGGCGGCGGTCATCACGATGGCGAGCGCCAGCCAGCGGCGGCGGTCGGCGGGTGCCGCGGCGGCGGCGCTGTCGGAAAGGTCGGGAAGGTCGGTGTTCCGCTTCTCTCGTGCGGGCCCGTCGTCGGTTCCGGGCGCTGTCGTGGTCGTCTCGGTCATGGGAAGAACCTAGACCGGATGTAGGTCCGTTCGTGTCCTATTTCGCTGGCAGGCTGGTTCCATGACCGACACTCCGGCACGACTGCTGACCCTGCTCTCCCTGCTGCAGACCCCGCGCGAGTGGCCCGGCAGCGAACTGGCCGGCCGCCTCCGGGTGAGCACGCGCACCATCCGCCGCGACATCGACCGGCTGCGGGAGCTCGGCTACCCGGTGGAGGCGACGCTCGGCGCCGAGGGCGGGTACCGGCTGGTGGCGGGGGCGGCGATGCCGCCGCTGCTGCTGGACGACGAGGAGGCCGTCGCCATCGCGGTGGGGCTGCGGGCGGGGGCCGGGCACGCCATCGAGGGCGTGGAGGAGGCCTCCGTACGGGCACTCGCCAAGCTGGAGCAGGTCCTGCCCGGGCGGCTGCGGCACCGGGTGGGGGCGCTGCAGTCCGCGACGATCGCCGTGACCCGCGGCGACGGCGCCACCGTCGACCCGCGGACGCTGACGGCGATGGCGGCCGCGGTGGCCGGGCCGGAGCGGCTGCGGTTCGCCTACCGGGACCGGGACGGGGCGCACACGAAGCGGCTGGTGGAGCCGTACAGGCTGGTGAGCACGGGCAGCCGCTGGTACCTGGTGGCGTACGACCTGGAGCGGGACGACTGGCGGACCTTCCGGGTGGACCGGGTCGCCGACCCGTTCCCGACCGGAGCCCGCTTCACTCCGCGCGAGCTGCCGATGGACGCCGTGGACTTCGTACGGCGGGGGCTGCGGGGGCGGGAGACGTACGAGGTGGAGGTCTCCTTCGGGGTGCCGGCGCAGGAGCTGCCGCAGTGGCTGCAGACGCACGCCGAGGTCTCCGCGGAACCGGGGGACGCCGGGCGCTGCCGGGCGCGGTTCGAGAGCGGGGACGCCGCGGAGTGGGTCGCGGCCCGGCTGGCCCTGACGGGCCTGCCCTTCACGGTGCACGGACCGGCCTCCCTCACGGCGGCCGCCCGCGACCTCGCCGACCGGCTGACGGCGGGGGCGGGTCAGGAGCGGCGGGGGACCACCAGGCCGGACTCGTAGGCGAACACGACGAGCTGGGCGCGGTCGCGGGCGCCGAGCTTGGCCATGGCCCGCCTGGGCGGGCACCCACCCCCCGCGCTGCCGCCGCGCACCGGCCGACTGGCCGCCCCGGCCGACTGGCCGCCCGGCCCCGGCGCAGGGTGCGGCGCCGCCCCCGGCGGGCCGGGGGCGGTGGTGCGGCGCGGCGGGCGCGTCAGGCCACGGCGTCGAAGCCGGTGTCGTGGGCCATGCGCTTGAGCTCCAGGAGGGCGTGCTTCTCGATCTGGCGGATCCGCTCGCGGGTCAGGCCGTGCTGCTTGCCGACCTCCGTCAGGGTCCGCTCGCGGCCGTCGTCTATGCCGTACCGCATCTTGATGATCGACGCCGTGCGCTGGTCGAGCTTGCCCAGCAGGTCCTCCAGCTCCTCGCTGCGCAGCAGGGAGAGGACGGACTGCTCGGGGGAGATGGCGGAGGTGTCCTCCAGGAGGTCGCCGAACTGGGTGTCGCCCTCGTCGTCCACGGACATGTTCAGGCTGACCGGGTCCCGCGCCCAGTCCAGGACGTCGCCCACGCGCTTCTCGGTGGTGTCCAGCTCGGCGGCGATCTCCGCGTGCTCGGGGTCGCGGCCGTTCTCCCGGTTGAACTCGCGCTGGACGCGGCGGATCCGGCCGAGCTCCTCGACGAGGTGGACGGGCAGGCGGATGGTGCGGGACTGGTCGGCGATGGAGCGGGTGATGGCCTGGCGGATCCACCACGTCGCGTACGTGGAGAACTTGAAGCCCTTGGTGTAGTCGAACTTCTCCACGGCGCGCACCAGGCCGGCGTTGCCCTCCTGGATCAGGTCGAGGAGGGGCAGGCCGCTGCGCGGGTATCGGCGGGCGACGGCGACGACGAGGCGCAGGTTGGAGCGGATGAAGACCTCCTTGGCGCGCTCGCCTTCGGCGACGAGGGCCTCCAGCTCCTCGCGGGAGGGGTCGGCCCCCTTCCGCTCCACGGCGCCTTCGAGGATCTCCCGCGCGTACACGCCGGCCTCGATGATCTGCGAGAGCTCCACTTCCTTGGCCGCGTCGAGCAGCGGGGTGCGCGCGATCTCGTCCAGGTACATGCCGACCAGGTCGCGGTCGGCGATCTCCCCGCCCGCTGCGCGGGCGCTGCCCGTGGACTCGTTGCGGGCGACGGCGCGGGTTGCCATGCGTGCTCCCTTGCAAAGTGTTAGGTCGCGGTGCGGCTGCTGGAACGCGGCTGTGCGTCCCCGGACACTCTCCCGAGTGCCCGCTTCCGATGGAAACAACGACTGGAATCGGGACAGAATTCCCACGCCGGTCGATGTTTTTCGCGATCTTGCAGTATGCTGCCCCGCCGCTCCGCCCGGAGGAGGGTCGGCGGCGTTTCCGGATCGCGAAGAGATGCAGGTCAGAGCGGGGGCGGGGACCGTTCGGGGCGGCGCTGCCCCGGGTCGTTGCCCCCGCCCCTGGAGACGCCGACCGGGCCCGTCCGGTTGCCCCCGCGCGCGCCGAACGCCCGCGCCGCGGTCAGCCGAACTGGACGGAGCGCTTCGACAGGCCCATCCAGAAGCCGTCCACGGCGTCCGAGCGGCGGCCCAGGTCGCCTGCGGCGTCCGCAGCGCCGAGGGTGACGAAGAGCGGCGCGAAGTGCTCCGTGCGCGGGTGGGCGAGGCGGCCGGCCGGCGCCTTGGCCTCGAAGTCGAGCAGGGCGTCGACGTCGCCGGCGTCGAGGGCCTCCCGGCCCCACGCGTCGAACTCCGCCGACCAGCCGGGGACGCCGGGCCCGGTGTGCCGGAGCGCGGCCAGGTTGTGGGTGAAGAAGCCGCTGCCGACGATCAGGACGCCCTCGCCGCGCAGCGGGGCGAGCCGGCGGCCGATGTCCATCAGCCGCCCGGGGTCCAGGGTCGGCATGGACACCTGGAGGACCGGTATGTCGGCGTCCGGGTACATCTCGACGAGGGGGACGTACGCACCGTGGTCGAGGCCTCGGTCGGGAACGTCCTGGACCGGCATGCCGGGGGCGCGCAGCAGCGCCCGTACGGACGCGGCGAGGTCCGGGGCGCCGGGGGCCTCGTAGCGGACCCCGTAGTAGTGCTCGGGGAAGCCCCAGAAGTCGTACACGAGCGGGCGGGTCTCGGTGGCGCCGAGGGCCAGCGGGGCCTCCTCCCAGTGGGCGGAGACCACGAGGACGGCGCGCGGGCGCGGCAGGGCGGCGGACCAGGCGGCCAGCTCGGCGGGCCAGACCGGGTCGTCGGCCAGGGGCGGGGCGCCGTGGCTGAGGTACAGGGCGGGCATGCGGGCGGGGGTCCGGGCCGGGATGGCGGCGGGGTGCGGGGTGGCGGTCACGGCGGTGCTCCTCGTTCGCGGGCGCGGGGCCGGGGACAAGGACAAGGCTGGACAAGACGGAACCCCGCGTCGTTCAAATTTGAACGACGCGGGGCCGTCGGTCATTCCCGGGGCACCCCGGAGCCGCCCGTCAGTGGGCGATCACCGGAACCTTGATCTCCGCGTCCGCGCCGCGGCCGGTCCCCGAGGCGACCGGGCCGCCGGCGCCGGGACGGCCGGTGTTGATCAGCGTCAGGGCCAGGGCCGCGCTCGCGGCGAGGATGCCCACCGCCCACCAGATGGCGGCCGAGTAGCCCTCCACCATGGCCTGCGCCTGGACCAGCCTGGCCGCTGCGCCGCCCGCGGCGGCCTCGCCCGCGTGGTCCACCAGGTACGCGGTCGTCGCCGACGCGGCGATCGTGTTCAGCAGCGCGGTGCCGATGGCGCCGCCCACCTGCTGCGAGGTGTTGACCATGGCGGAGGCGACACCGGCGTCGGCGGCGGCCACGCCGTGCGTGGACAGCGACATCGCCGGCATGAACGCGGTGCCCATGCCCAGGCCCAGCAGCAGCTGCGCCGGCAGGATCAGCCCGGCGTACGAGGAGTCGACCTCCAGCTGCGTCAGCAGCAGCATGCCGGTCGCCGCGACCAGGAAGCCGGGGCCCATCAGCAGCCGCGGCGGGACGCGGTTCATCAGGCGTGCGCCGATCTGCGTGGAGCCCGTGATCATGCCGGCGATCATCGGCAGGAACGCGAAGCCGGTCTTCACCGGCGAGTACCCCTTCACGACCTGGAGGTAGTAGGTGAGGAAGAGGAACAGGCCGAACATCGCGATGACGGCCAGGCCCAGCGAGAGGTAGACGCCGCCGCGGTTGCGCTCCAGCAGGACGCGCAGCGGCAGCAGCGGGGACTTCACCCGCGCCTCGACGAGCACGAACGCGCCGAGCAGCACCACCGACGCCACGAACATGCGGATCGTCCAGGCGTCCGACCAGCCGGCCGACTCGGCGCGCGTGAACCCGTACACGAGCACGACCAGGCCGAGCGTGGACAGCAGGACGCCCGGGAGGTCCAGCGGGGCGCGGTTGCGGCCGCCGGCCGGCTCCCGCACGACGAGCCAGGCGCCGACGGCCGCGACGACGGCGAACGGGATGTTCACGAAGAACGTCCAGCGCCAGTCCAGGTACTCGGTGAGGAACCCGCCGAGGATCAGGCCGACGGCGCCGCCGCCGCCCGCGATCGCACCGTAGATGCCGAACGCCTTGGCGCGCTCGGCGCCGTCGGTGAACATCACGGCGAGCAGCGAGAGCGCGGCCGGGGCGAGCAGCGCACCGAAGACGCCCTGGAGGGCGCGGGCGCCCAGCATCATCGCCTCGCCGGTGGCGGCGCCGCCGAGCGCGGAGGCCAGGGCGAAGCCGATCAGGCCGACGACGAAGGCGTTGCGGCGGCCCCACTTGTCGGCGATGCGGCCGCCGAAGAGGAGCAGTCCGCCGAAGGCGAGCGCGTAGGCGGTGATGACCCACTGGCGGTTGCCGTCGGAGATGCCGAGGTCGGCCTGGGCCGAGGGCAGCGCGATGTTCACGATCGTCGCGTCGAGGACGACCATCAGCTGCGCCAGGGCGATGAAGACGAGCGCCTTCCAGCGGTTGGGGTCGGGGGCCGCCGCCTGGAGCGGATCGGCGGTGTCGGCTGTTTTCGGCATGGGGGTACCCACTTCGGTGTGCGGAATGACTGAAATGACGGAAAGGAAAGAAAAGCTGAAGTAAGCGGCTTTTGCGAAGCTAGCGGGACGGGGCCTGCGGCGTCACTCGGTTTTCTGCCTGAGGTCCTCGAAGGTCGCCGGGGCGCCCGGGAGTTCGGAGGCGCCCGGGGCGCGCAGCCCGTCGAGGAAGATCTGGAGGTGGCGGTGGACGAAGGCGTCCACGCTGACGCAGGAGACGCCCGGCAGGGGGCGGCTGAGCTGGGACAGCGCGACCATCAGGTCGCCGGGGCCGACGTCGCCGCGGACGAGGCCCGCGCGCCGGCCGGCGTCCATCAGGGACGCGACGGCCTCGGTCAAGGCGCCGTTGGCGGCGAGGAGTTCGGGATGCTCGCGGTCGAAGCCGCTGCCGAGCATCGCGCACAGCGCGCCGATCCGCTCGTCGGCGGCGGTGTGCGTGAAGCGGCACAGCGCGGCGAACGCGTCGGGCTCCTCGGCGAGCGCGTCGCGCACCTCGGCCGTGACCCGGCCCATGACGAACAGCACGACGTGGTGGACGAGTTCGGCCCGGTCGGGGAAGTGCCGGTAGAGGGTGGCGTTGCCGACGCCCGCCCGGCGGGCGACCTCGTCGAACGGGGCCCCCGAGCCCAGTTCCACGAACACCTCCCGGGCCGCGACGAGGATCCGCTCCCGGTTGCGCACGGCATCCGCGCGCGGACGGGGGGCGCGCGCGGGCGCGTCGGCGGAGACGGCGGTGCGCTGCATCAGGGGCCTTCCTCGAACGGCTCCGGCCGCCCCGCGGGGGGCGGCGTACGAATGTCCGGGCACCGGCACCCGAATGAAACGGGGACCGGATCCCCGTTTGGGGGACACGAGTGCAAACGGGGATCCGTTCCCCGGTTATTTCACCCTCCCGTGTGAGCCGCGCCACAGGGCCGTTCCCGTTCGGCCGCACCCGGCGCGCGGGCGCGGCGCGCCCGGCGGAGGGTGAGCGCACGGAGTGCAGCACGGGCCCGGCCTGCTGCCGCGGAGCGGAAGGCGATCCCCATGGCGCAGACCCGCCAACGGATACGCAGACCCCACCGCGCCGGCGCCTACATCGGCCTGACCGCACTCGCCCTCGGTATCACCGCGACCGCCAGCAGCGGGATCTCCGGCCGCCACCACTCGGCGTCCGGACCGGCGGCGGCGACCGCGGAGTCGGCGCTCGCCCCGTGCCGGATCAGCGGCGCGCCGGGCGTGCAGATGTCGGAGGGGATGCCGACGCCGCCCGGGTACTCCCGCTCGACCGGCGAGGTCCGCGCCCTCAACCTCATGATCGACTTCCCGGACGCCAAGGGCGAGGGGACCGCGCTGGACCGGATGGCGGAGTTCTTCCCGCAGACCTCGGACTGGTTCCGCACCAGTTCCTACGGCCGGCTCACCTACCGGCCCGAGGCGCCGGTGAAGAGCTGGCTGCGGATGCCGATGCCGTTCGCCGCGTACGGAATCGGGCGGGGGTCCCCGTACGAGCCCGGGTACCGGCAGCTCGTCGAGCACATCGTGAGCGCGGCCGACCCGGAGGTGGACTTCAGCCGGTACGACCTGGTGAACATCCTGGTCACGCCGAACGCGGGCCCCTCGGCGCTCGACACGGTGCTGTCGGTGACGTTCTCCGGCAACGGGGACGCGCCGGTCGCGGACGGCGTGCCGCTGGCGAACACGTCGTTCGTCTACAGCCGGCAGGACGACGGCTCCGGCACCTACCGGGAGACCGGCTACCGGGTCCTGCCGCACGAGAACGGGCACGTCTTCGGCCTGCCCGACCTGTACACCGCCGACGGCGGCGGCGCGGTCGGGCACTGGGACATCATGAGCGAGGACTGGGGCTCCAACAACGACCTGCTGGGCTGGCACAAGTGGAAGCTCGGCTGGCTGGACGGCTCGCAGATCAGCTGCGCGTCGAAGCCCGGCATGAGCGACCACGTGCTGACGCCGCTCGCGGCCGAGGGCGGCACGAAGCTGGCGTTCGTCCCGCTGTCGGCGACCACCGGGTACGCGGTGGAGGTCCGCACGCAGGCGGGCAACGACGAGACGGTGTGCAAACCGGGGGTACTGGTCTACAAGGTCGACTCGGAGGTGGACACCGGCCGCGGCCCGGTCACGGTGGTCGACAGCGCGGCGGGCAGCGGCGGCTGCACGCGCCGGCCGAACGTCCACGGGGAGCTGTCGGACGCCCCGTACCGGCCGGGCGAGACGTTCACGGACGAGGAGGAGGGCATCAGCATCTCGGTGGTCGGCGAACTGCGCGACGGCAGCTTCCAGGTCCGCATCACGCGGCCGTGAACCCGGGGCGGGGGCTGCCGCCGGGACCCGGTAACCTGATCTTGACTGTTTGAACAAGTTCAGAATCACTGGGGGGCCGGTGCACCGTCACCGCATCATGATCTCCGCCGCGGTCGCCGCGGCAGCCGTGGGCCTCGTCGTCCCGGCCACGGCGCAGGCGGCGGAGCCGACGCCGCCGACCGCGGCCACGGGGAAGGCCGGGAGCCCGGGGAAGGCCGACGCCGCACGGGCCGAGCTGCGCAAGTCCCCGTTCCACAGCCCGGCGGACCGCTCGACCGCCACGCCCCTCCCCGGCGGCGGCAGGGCAGCGGCGCAGGGCGGGAACGCGGCGTCGGCGGGCGACCCGCACCTGTCCGTCGAAATGGGCGCCAGCCACACCACCGCGCGCGGCATCATGCTCACCGCGTACGTCATGACGATCAGCGACGTGCCGACCGCGGTGCAGGTGGACGTCGACTGGGGCGACGGCAACAAGCAGACGGAAGTCGTCCTCTCCGACTCCGACTACCCCTTCCTGCACCTGGACCACACCTACGCCGAGGTGGGCGCCCACAAGGTCACCCTCACCGCGAAGGACGTCCGCAACCACCTGACCACGACGAACACCGTCGACGTCGTCGTGGCCGGCTCCGAGTTCACCCCGCACGCCCCCACCCGCCTGCTGGACACCCGCGACGGCACCGGCGCGGCGGGCGCCCGGCCCGTCCCCGCGTACGGGACGACCCGCGTGAAGGTCGCCGGCACCGGCGGCATCCCGGCCGGGGTGTCCGCGGTGGCGCTCAACCTGACCGCCACCAACACCCGCGCCGCCGGCCACGTCACCGCGTACGCGGCGGGCACCGACCGCCCGGCCACGTCGAACGTCAACTTCGCGGCGGGGCAGACCGTTCCGAACCTGGCGATCGTCCCGGTGAGCGAGGACGGCCACGTCGAGCTGTCCAACCACAGCGACGGCACCACGGACCTCCTCGCGGACGTCACCGGCTACTTCACCCGCTCCGCGGCGGCCGGCTACACCTCGCTGGCCCCGACGCGCCTCGTCGACACCCGCGAAGGCCTCGGCACCCCGCGGGGTCCGGCCTCCGGGCAGTCGTCGTTCGCCGTGCAGATCGCGGGCGCGGGCGGCGTCCCGTCGAAGGGCGTCACGGCGGTGGCCCTGAACGTCACCGTGACCGACCCCCGGGAGGCGGGCCACCTGACGCTCTTCCCGAGCGGGCAGAAGGCGCCGACCACGTCGAACCTCAACTTCACCGCCGGCCAGACCGTCGCCAACTCGGTGATCGTCCCGGTCGGCCCCGACGGCCGGATCGAGATCCGCAACGGCTCCTGGAGCGGGGCCGACGTGATCGTGGACGTCGTCGGCCACTACAGCGCCGACGGCAAGGCCGCCTACCTGCCGCTCACGCCGACCCGCCTGCACGACTCCCGCGAGTGGTGGCAGGTCAAGTCCCTGGACTTCCTGCACCAGCGGATCCCGGCGGGCAAGTCCGCGCCGGAGGCGGCCGTGGTGAACGCGACGGTGACCAACACCGCGGGCAGCGGCCACCTTTCGATCGCCCCGGACCCGAACACCCGGCTGCAGTACGACAGGGGCACGGCGGTCACCCCGCATCCCCCGCACTCCTCGAACCTGAACTGGACGAAGGGCGCGACGGTCTCGAACCTCGCCCAGACGGGCACGGGCCCCGACGGCATCGTCGACTTCTGGAACCGCAGCTGGGAGCCGGTCGACCTGGTGGTCGACCTCTTCGGCATCTACGACAGGCGCTGACCGGGGGCCCGCGCCCGCGCCCCCGGCACGTCCGCGACCCCCGGCCGGGATCTCCCGGTACGCACCGCACCCCACCCGCTACACTTGCGGCGGTGGCCAGGTCCTCACGGACCGCGTCCACGAGCACGCCTTCGTAGCTCAGGGGATAGAGCACCGCTCTCCTAAAGCGGGTGTCGCAGGTTCGAATCCTGCCGGGGGCACGAGCGCACGGACCACACCCAGACGTTTGGGTGTGGTCCGTTTGGCGTCCCGCTCACGAATCGGCACCTGACGTCGTCGTCTACCGCGCGGACACGATCGACGTCACCCCCACCCGCCCCGAGCACGTGCTGCTGGTCGCGGAGGTGGTGTCACCGGGCTCGGAGACCACCGACCGCATCGTGAAGGTCGACCAGTACGCCAAGGCGGGCATCGGCTTCTACTGGCGCATCGAGCAGGCCGCGGCGGGGGTCCCACTGGTGTACACGTACGTCCTCGACCCGGCGACGAAGTACTACCGGGACGGGGACGTGTTCACCGGCGTCCTCAAGGCAGCAGCTCCCTTCCCGGTGGAAATCGACCTCGGCCAGCTCTGACACACGGCTCGGCACCCGGCCGTGCGGGGTCCTGCCGAAGCCCTTCCGGGTCCCGGGCGGGGGGCCGGAAGGGCCAGGGGTGAGGGGGTTAGCTCAGGCCCCTTGTGCGTTCGCCTATGCGGTCGCCCACCGGGGCGCCTGCGCGCTTCAGGTCCGCCTTCGTGTGTGCGCCGCCCTTGACCTTGCTGCGTACGGGGCCGGCGAAGCCGTGGCCCTTGGAGGGGGGCGGTCCGGGCGGCTCCTGGCCCTTCGCGGCGCGCCGGACGTCCTGGTTCTGCTCTTTGCTCATCCCGTCGTCAACTCCTCGGGCAGCACCCAATCGGACTATTGGGATCGTATGCAGATATGTCGCAGGGCGCACCTTCCGCGGTCGTCAGCCGCCCGTCGGGTCCTTCGGGTCCTTCGGGTCGACCGCCTCCCTGACGAGGTCCTCCGGGCAGGGCGTGCCGCGGGGCAGCTGGTACTTCGCCGCGATCCGGTACTCCCCCGGCGCCGGGGCCAGGAGCTCCGTCCACACGTCGCCCGCGCCGTCCACCTCCGCCTTGAACAGGCAGCCGGCCGTGTTCGCGTACCCCTGCGGCGGCGGCACCGGGCGCTCGTCGGCGTCGACCAGCCCGAGCCACGGCGAGTGCGGGATCCGGACCAGGACCCGTCCGGGGGCCTTGACGTCGACCACCAGCCGGTCCGCGCCCGCCCGGACCACCGAGGCGGGCCCCGACACCAGTTCCGTCGGCCGGGCGACCCGGAAGAGCTGCCAGTTCGCGTCGCCCCACACCCGCTCCAGGTACGGCAGCCCGCCGGCGACCAGCCGGGCCTCCGCCTCGCCGCCCGAGTCGGGCTTGTCCGCCGGCAGCACGACGTAGTGGACGGCCCAGCGCTCCAGCCACTCGCGGTAGGTGTCGGCGGTCAGCGTGTCGTCGTAGAAGAGCGGGTTGCGCTCCAGGTCGGCCTGCCGGTTCCAGCCGCGCGCGAGGTTCACGTACGCCGGGAACGCCGACGACTCCCGGTGGCTGCTCGCCGGCACCACCTCGACGCGTCCCCGGTCCGCGCCCGCCTTCTGCAGCTGGTCGACCAGCGGGGCGAGCTCGCGGTTCCAGGCGGCGACGGGGGTGGTGCGCACGATGTCCGTGACGCTGTTCACGGTGATCCACACGGTCACCCCGGTGAACGCCGCCACCAGCGCCCGCCGGCGGCGCGTACCTGCGGCCGCGTACGGGACGGCCGCCAGCAGGACGGCGCCGCCGAAGAGCATGGCGAGGCGGGTGACGTTCGAGCCGACCTGCGAGTCGATCGCCCAGGTCAGGAAGACGCCGAGGACGTACACCGCGGCGGCTGCCCGGACCGTCTTCCACCGCTTCGGTACGAGGAGGGCGACGGCCAGCCCCGTCGCGAACGGCAGCCACGCCGAGCCGAGCTTCATCGGCTGCGTCCCGGAGAAGGGGAACAGCCAGGCCGACAGCCCGACGACCGCCACGGGGGCCAGGCCGAGGGCGTACGCGCCCGGCCGCCGCCGGCTCAGGAACAGCGCGGCTGCGACGACCCCGAGGAAGAGGCCCGCGACGGGGCTGGAGGCGGTCGCGAGCCCGGCCAGCGGCGCCGCGACCGCGGCCTTGGCCCAGCGGCGGCGGGCCCAGCGGCGCGGCCAGCAGAAGACGGCGGCGACGGCGCCCAGCGCGAACATCGCGCCCAGCCCGAAGGTCACCCGGCCGGACAGGGCGTTGCAGAACAGGCCGTACACCCCGGCGAGCGCCGGCCACAGCGGCTCGCGCACGGCGCCGCGGCAGCGGGTCAGGATGAGCGCGAGCAGCCCGGCGGAGACGGTGCCGGCGACCATCATCGTCGTCCGCACGCCAATCATGTACATGACGTACGGGGAGACGACGCTGTACGAGACGGGGTGCATGCCGCCGTACCACGCCAGGTTGTACGCCGAGTCCGGATGCCGGCCGACGAACTCGGCCCAGGCGTCCTGCGCGGCCAGGTCGCCGCCGCTGTTGGCGAAGGCGTAGAACCAGACGACGTGGAGCACGGCCGCCACCGCCGTGGACACCGCCACCGGGTGCCGCCGGGCCGCGGCCAGGACGCGGGCGCCAGGACCCCCGCCGGCGGCGGCACCCTCCCGAGCACCGCCCGCACCCGCCGCACCCGCCGCCCCGGCGGCGGCCGGCGCCGGCGCGCCCCGGCCCTCGGTCTGCTCCTGCTCAGCGGTGGTCACTGGTCGCTCACTGCCCTACTCCCCAGCCCTGGGGTCCACTCCGTCGCGTCCCGGTCGTCGCCCGTCCCGGCTACTGGACGCACACCGGCGCCCCGGGGTTGCCCCCGAGGCGCCGGTCCATGGTCTCCGGTGCGGCCGCGGTCAGCCGATCCGGGTCAGCTTGCTGCCGATTCCCGGTGCGGCCAGGTCGCTCTTCAGTGTCACGGGAACCTTCACCTGGCTGGCCCCCTCGCCGACGGTCAGCACGCCGACCTCGGTGCCCGCCGTCGCGGTCTGCGGCAGCTTGGAGTCGCCGTGCGACAGCTTGATGTCGACGGTCAGCGACGGCCAGCCGACCGCCTCGACGTCGGCACCGGCCACGACCGGGGTGCGGCCGCCGAGCCCGTCGTCCACGTACCCGACGACGTCGCCCTTCTTCACCACGGCCGCGCTGGTCAGCGACTTCTGCGTGGCCAGCATGACGTTCTTGCTGGCCGCGATCGCCGTGCCGAGGATCGGTACGCCGTGCTGCCCGAGGACCGCGCCGACGATCAGCTGCCGGGTCTTGCCGACCTGCTTCTCCGCGGCGAAGAGGAGGTTGCCGCCCGCCTTGCTGGTGGAGCCGGTCTTGATGCCGAGCGAGCCGTTGTACGGCACGAGGTCGTTCCAGTTGCGCCACACCTTGCCCGACGGGTCCTGCCAGCTCGGGAGCTTGGTGATCGCGACGAGCTCCGGCATCTCGACGACCTTCAGACCCAGCTTGACCTGGTCCTCGGCGGTGCTGACCGTCGTGGCGTCCAGACCCGAGGGGTCCGTGTACGTCGTGTTGGTCATGCCGAGTTCCCTGGCGGTGTCGTTCATCTTCCTGACGAACGCCTCCTGGTCGCCGCCGGTGTCCCAGCGGGCGAGCAGCCGCGCGACGTTGTTCGCCGACGGGATCATGATCGCGGCGAGGGCGTCGTACTGCGAGATCTTGCCGCCCTCCTGCAGGGTGTTGACCGTCGACTCGCCCTCGGCGTCCTTCTTGCCGTCCTCGACGGCCGCCTTGTCGACGTCGATCATCGGACCCTGCTCCCCCTTCTTCAGGGGGTGGTTCTTCAGGATCACGTACGCCGTCATCGTCTTGGCGACGCTGCCGATGGCGATCGGCTTCTGCTCGCCGAAGGTGCCGACGGTGCCGAGGCCGGAGGCCGCCATGAAGGCCTGGCCCTCCTTGGGCCAGGGCAGGGCCGGGGCGGCGCCCTCGAAGGTGTACGACTTCTTCGCGGTCATCGTGAGCTTCGGCTCGGGCAGCGGGCGGACCAGCTGCACGACCGACAGGATGACGGCGAGGAGCACGACGAGCGGCGCGTAGATCTTGACCCGGCGCACGAAGGTGCGCATCGGGGTCGGCGGCGGGGGCGGGTTGTTCGTGAGGTCCGCGAGCATGTCGAGCGGCGGCTTCGGCGGCAGCGGCTGCTGCGTCGTCCGCTCGGTCCGGTCGGAGACGGCCGACGCCGACGCGGCGGCAGCGGCCCCCGGGACGGCGGTCTTCGGCGCGGCGGCCTTGGACGCGGCGGCCTTGGACGCGGCGGCCTTGGGCGCGGCGGCCTTGGGCGCGGCGGCCTTGGGCGCGGCGGCCTTGGGCGCGGGAGCCTTCGGCGGCGGTACGGGGCCCCGCGCGGGGGCGTCCGGCTTCGCCGGACCGTCGTCCGTCCGCAGCGGCACGAACGTGCTCGCCTTCTCCCCGCCTTCCGACTTCGGCGGTACGGGGCGCTCGGCGACGGGCTTGTCGGCCGCGGGAGCGGCGGGGGCGGCGGGGGGCTTGACGGCGCGGAAGACGGCGGTGCGCTCGCTGTCCTCCGGCTCCCCGTCGGCGGGCTTCGCCGCGGCCGGGGCGGAAGCGGAACCGGACGCCTTGCCGGCCTCGGCGGCCGGCGGCTTGACCGCACGGAAGACGGCGGTGCGCTCACTGTCCTCGGAAGCCCCGTCGCCGGACGTCGCCGCGGCGGACTCGCGCCCCGCAGCGCCGGCGGCGGCCGCGGCGGGGCCACCGGCCCGACCGGAACCGGAATCGAGCCGCGGCGCGCGGAACACCGCGGTGCGCTCACTGTCGTCGTTCCCGGACGCGGTGGAAGCGTTGGCAGCCGGCTTCGCGTCAGCGGCGGGCGCGGGCGCGGACGCGGAACCGGAATCGAACTTCGGGGCCCGGAAGACGGCCGTACGCTCACTGTCGTCGGCACCGCCCGCGGGCTCCGCGGCCTTCTCGGCACCGCCCTCGGCGGCAGCGTCGGCGCCGCCGGACTTCCCGGCGGGACGCGCCCCGGACCCGGCAGCCCCCCGCTCCTGCGCGGAACCGGAATCGAACACCGGGGCGCGGAACACGGCGGTGCGCCGGCTGTCGTCAGCGTCGTCCGACTCGGCGGCGGGCTTGCCGGCGGGCTTCTCGGTGGCCTTTGCGGGCGTCTTCGCGGGGGCCTTGCCGGCGGCCTTCGCGGGCTCCGTCACAGCGGGGGCGTCCGCGGACGCGTCAGCATCTCCCGACTCGTCCGGCTCGTCCGACTCACCCGGCTCATCCGACTCGCCGGACTCGCCGGACTCCTTGTCGGCGTCGTCCCCGTTTTCGGCCTCGACCTCCGCGTCAGCCTCGGACGCTGCGGATTCCGCCCGTCCGGACGAACCGGCGCGAGACGCGTCGGCGTCCCCCGCGGCCTCGCCCTCGGGCTCGGGCTCTTCTGCCGACTCCCCGGCCGGCTCCGCCTCCGCGGCCTTCCGCTCCCGTACGGAACCGGACGCCGCTCCCGCCGCGTCCTCGGAGTCGCGGGGACGGAACACGGACAACCTGGGATCCCGTTCCGCAGCGGACTTCGCCGCCCCCGGCACTGCTTCATCAACCGACTTGTCGGGGGACTCGCCCGCCACCAGTTCCTCCTCGTTCGCCACCGCGTCGCGTCCGGCTGTCCGAATGTCTAACAGTGTCCCGTCTCGGGGGCATCGCCCTCGCCCTAGACGAGAACGACATAGCTGCCGGTTCCCCTACAAAGCGACCAGGCACTCTCGACAGATGAATGTGAGAGGGGTCACCCTGTCACTCATCCACGCGGGGAGGCATGGATGGGCAGGAGCCGCAGAACAATTCCGGAGGAGCTTCTGCTGCTCGCTTTGGACCCGGCCACGGGTACCACGGCGCAGCCGCAGTCGCTCGACCTCGGCCTGGCCGGGGCACAGCTAGTGGAGCTGGCTCTGGCAGGACGGATAGCCCCTGACGGGGATCGTATCGCCGTGGTGATGCCGCGGCCGACAGGAGATCCGACACTGGACTCCGCACTGGAACTGCTGCGCAGGCGCGGCAGTCCGGTACGGGCGGTCCACTGGATCGGCGGGCCCCGGCTGGGGCTGCGCCAGATCTACCTCGCGCACCTGGAGCGCTGCGGCATGGTGCATGCCGTCGCGGGCCAGATGTGCGGAGTGCTGCCGACGACGCGCTACCAGGCGACGGACACGGCGATCAGCCGGGAGATCCGAGCCCGGCTCGACAGTGCGATCCGCACCGGCGTACCGCCGGACCCGCGGACCGCGGCGCTCGCCGCGCTGGCCCACGCGGTCGGCCTCGGCAAGCACCTGTACCCCGGCAACGAGGGGCGGTCGTCCAGGTCCCGGCTGCGGGACCTGATCCGGCACGACCCGATGGGCGGCCTCGTGGCGCACGCCGTGATGGACGTCCAGAACGGGGTGGCGGCGCAGCCGCGCCGCGAGCGGGCGTCCGCCGCGCAGGCGGCGCGTCCCACGGCGAACGCTGTTCCGATGCAGCCGCGCCGCGCGGGTGCGATGGAGCGCGTCGCCGCCCACTGAGCGGCCGCGGAACGGCCGCTGAACGGCCGCGGGGCGACCGCGGAACGGCCGCTCGGCCACCACTGCTCCACCCCTGCACCAGGAACCACACCGGCACCACCACGCACCGCGGCATCACCTGAACCACCGCACACACGCAGATCCACAGCTCCACCGCACCACCACCGCACCGCCACCGCACCGCCAGCACCCCGACCGGCCCCCCCCTTGACGGCCCGGTCCGGGAGCCGCCCGGTGCCCGCGGGGCGGCGGGGCCGGTCCGCCCGGCCTCCGCCGTCCCGCACGCCTGTCTTTCCGTGCAGTTCTCCGGCGCAGCCCCGCCCTTCGGTGGCAGTCTGCTCCCCATCAGGCACGCAGAGAGACAGATCCAGAAGAAGGCGGAGGTGCCGTTCACGTGGCGTCCAATGTCAATCCCACCGTCCGACGCCGCCGACTGGGCATGGAGTTGCGCAAGCTCCGCGAGGACAAGGGCATGACGGCCGAACAGGTCGCCGAGCGCCTCCTCGTCTCCCAGTCCAAGATCAGCAGGCTGGAGAACGGCCGCCGGTCCATCAGCCAGCGCGACGTCCGCGACTTGTGCGACGTGTACGAGGTCGAGGACCGCCGGCTCGTCGACTCGCTCATGCAGATGGCCAAGGACTCGCGCCAGCAGGGCTGGTGGCACGCCTTCGGGGACATCCCGTACAGCGTCTACATCGGCCTGGAGACCGACGCGGCGAGCCTGCGCACGTACGAGCCGCAGATGGTGCCGGGCCTGCTCCAGACCCCGGAGTACGCGCACGCCCTGATCCGCGGGGCGGTGCCGGAGACCTCGCCGGCCGACGTCGAGAAGCGCGTGCAGGTGCGCATGCACCGGCAGAAGCGCCTGTCGGAGACGGACAACAACAACCCCGAGGTGGGGCCGCTGCGGCTGTGGGCCGTCATCGACGAGGCGGCGCTGCGCCGGCGCGTGGGCGACGCGCAGCTGATGGCACGGCAGCTGGAGTTCCTGATAGAGCAGTCGGAACAACCGCACGTCACCGTGCAGGTGATGCCGTTCGGGATGGGCGCGCACCCGGGGATGACCGGGCAGTACGCGATCCTCGAGTTCCCGGACGCGACCGATTCGACGGTCGTCTACATCGAGGGCGTGACGAGCGACCTGTACCTGGAGAAGGCGAACGACGTCCAGATGTACAGCGTCATGTACGAGCACCTGCGCGCGCAGGCCCTGAACGTCGAGCAGACCCGCGAGTTCATCGCCGGCATCATCGATGATTTCGGAGGCAAGAACCGGTAAAAGCAGGACGAACCGGGCAGATGGCGAGTAAGGCCGGGCACCGTACACCGTCACTCCCCGGCCACAGAAGGCCTGAATGGAATATGCCACTCGGTCGGGTGAATGACCTCTTCGCCCTCCGGAAGGTGCCGGTAGCGTCGATCACGTCGGCCAGGGGAACCCACCCACCTGGCACTACTCGCTGAACCGGAGAGAATCATGGCTATTCGTCAGGGCGCCACGGACAACTGGACCAAGTCCTCCTACTCCGGCGGGAACGGCGCCTGCGTCGAGGTCAAGTCCCCCGTCGTGGAGGCCATCGCGGTCCGCGACTCGAAGGTGCAGGACGGTCCCTCGCTCACCTTCGCGCCGGGCTCCTGGACCTCGTTCGTCACCGGCGTCACCGAGGGCGCGCTCGGCCGCCTCGCCTAAACGTTACGGCGGCCACGCCCGGCCGCTTCCACCCCCACCCCACCCCCACCACCCCCACCCACCACGACGAGACCGGAGCACCGGAACCCGGCGAACGCCGGATCCGGACCGCCAGGCCCCGGAACAACCGCACAGCGCATCGACAGAAGCCCTCTCGACCGGCCCGCCGTCCTGGCCGAGGGGGCTCCGTCGTGTTTGGGGGGCGGCTGGAACCGGCACGACGCCAGACCCGGCACGACCGGCCGCCGTTCACTCCTCGAACGCATGGGTGCTGCTTACACGTACCGCTCCTAGGATGTGCGCACCCGAACCGACCCCCCGCGAGGAGCCGCCCGCCATGACCGCCACCGCCTCGGCCGCCACCGCCGCCTCCGCGCCCGCGCCCGCCGTCCAGCCGCCGCCGTTCGCCGCACGCGCCACCGCCGTCGGCGGCTCGCCGGTCCGGGAGATCCTCGCCCTCACCGAACGCCCCGGCGTCGTGTCCTTCGCCGGCGGCCTGCCCGCGCCCGAACTCTTCGACACCGACGGGCTGCGCGCCGCCTACGACGCCGCGTTCGCGACCTCCGCCGCGCGGGCCCTCCAGTACTCCACCACCGAAGGCGCACCCGAGCTGCGCCGGGCCGTCGCCGAACGGGCCACCGCCCGCGGCCTCGCCACCACCGCCGACGACGTCCTCGTCACCACCGGGTCGCAGCAGGCGCTGACCCTCATCACCGCCACCCTCGTCGAGCCGGGCGACACCGTCCTCGTCGAGAACCCCACCTACCTCGCCGCCCTCCAGGCCTTCGGCCTGGCCGGCGCCCGCGTCATACCCGTGCCCTGCGACGAGCAGGGCATCCTGCCCGACGCCCTGGAGGAGATCGTCCGCCGGGAGCGCCCGAAGCTCCTGTACTGCATCCCCACCTTCCAGAACCCCACCGGCCGCACCCTCCCCGCCGCCCGCCGGGCCGCGGTGGCCCAGGTCGCGGCCCGCCTGGGCCTGTGGCTGGTCGAGGACGACCCGTACGGCGACCTCCGCTTCGAGGGCGACGAAGTGCCGTGGCTCGCCGCGCACCCGGGCGCGGAGGACCGCACGGCGCTGCTGGGCAGCTTCTCGAAGATCATGGCGCCGGGACTGCGCCTCGGCTGGCTCCGCGCCCCCGCCGCCCTGCGGCGGGCGGCGGTCGTCGCGAAGCAGGCGGCCGACCTGCACACGTCGACGGTGGACCAGCTGGCCGCCGCCCACTACCTCTCCGCCGCCGACCTCGACGCCCACATAGCCACCGTCCGCGACGCCTACCGCATCCGCCGCGACGCCCTCCTGGCCGGCCTGGGCGAGGCGCTCCCGCAGGGCTCGCAGTGGAACCGCCCGGAGGGTGGCATGTTCGTCTGGGCCCGCCTCCCGGAGGGCCACGACGCGACGGCGTTGCTGAAGCGCGCGGTGGCGAAGGACGTCGCGTTTGTGCCCGGCGCACCCTTCTATACAGGCACTCCGGATGCGCGGACCTTGCGGCTGTCGTTCACGACGCACACGGCGGAGGAGATCGCGGTGGGGCTGGAGCGGCTGAGGGCGGCGGTGGGCTGAGGGGGCGGTTGTACGGGAGCCCCGGGCTCGGGGTCGGGGGGCGACGGCGGGGTGGGGGCGGCGGGGTGGGGGCGGCGGGAGCCGAGGGCTCGGCGCTGGAAGGCGGCGGGGTGGGGGCGGCGGAAGCCGACGGCTCGGCGCTGGAAGGCGGCGGCGGGGGCGGCGGTTGGCGGTAGCCGGTCGGTCGGGATCAGGGAGGTTGCCGGTGGTGTCCCCGGCAGTTGATGGTGTCCGGGGCGGGCCGGTCCCTCAAGGGCGCTCCTCCTTCGT
>NZ_BMTY01000014.1:0-357 GCF_014649915.1 Streptomyces toxytricini
CCGAACAGGAACGTCACCAGGAAGCCGATCGACCACAGCATCGGCGTCTCGAACGACAGCGACCCCTTCCACATGGTGCCGATCCAGTTGAAGAACTTCACCCCCGTCGGCACCGCGATCAGGAACGTCATGAACGAGAAGAACGGCAGCAGCACCGCCCCCGTCGCGAACATGTGGTGCGCCCACACGGTCACCGACAGCCCGGCGATCGCGATGGTCGCGGCGATCAGCCCGATGTAGCCGAAAAGCGGCTTGCGCGAGAAGACCGGCAGGATCTCGCTGATGATCCCGAAGAACGGCAGCGCGATGATGTAGACCTCGGGGTGCCCGAAGAACCAGAACAGGTGCTGCCACAGC
>NZ_BMTY01000014.1:382-210673 GCF_014649915.1 Streptomyces toxytricini
AGAGCCGCCGTTGGCCGGGTCGAACACGTGGGAGCCGAACTTCCGGTCCGACTCCAGCACCAGCAGCGCCGCCGCCAGCACCGGGAACGCGAACAGCACCAGCACCGACGTCAGCAGCACGTTCCAGGTGAAGATCGGCATCCGGAACATCGTCATGCCGGGGGCGCGCATGCAGATGATCGTGGTGGCGAAGTTGACGGCGCCGAGGATCGTCCCGAAGCCGCCCAGCGCCAGCCCCATGATCCACATGTCGGAGCCGATACTGGGGCTGCGCTCCACATTGCTCAGCGGCGTGTATGCCGTCCAGCCGAAGTCGGCCGCGCCCTGCGGGGTCAGGAACGCCGCGAAGGCGATCAGCCCGCCGAAGAGGAACAGCCAGTACGACAGCATGTTCAATCGGGGGAACGCCACGTCCGGTGCGCCGATCTGCAGCGGCATGATGGCGTTGGCGAACCCGGCGAACGTCGGCGTCGCGAACAGCAGCAGCATGATCGTGCCGTGCATGGTGAACGCCTGGTTGTACTGCTCGTTGGACATGATCTGCAGGCCCGGACGGGCCAGCTCCGCCCTGATCGCCAGCGCCAGCACACCGCCCGCCAGGAAGAACACGAAGGACGTGATCAGATAGAGGTGGCCGATCTTCTTGTGGTCCGTGGTGGACAGCCAGGACACCACGACCTGGCCGGGCGTCCGGCCCGGCGTGGGCACCGGCGCGACCGGCTCGGTGACAGCGGAAGCAGACAACGCGCCCCCTCGGAGAAGGTGTAGGCACGGCCGACGGCCGCACACCCTCCGTATATCGGCCCGCCGCACTCCGGTGCCCGACCCGAACCGCGGGCCGCGCACCGCAGGGTTCGCGCAATACGGACGGCCGCGCCGAGGAACCGCAGGTGGGGCGCCCGGCCATCCGCGAAGCGAACAGTCCGCCGCATCATCCGAATGCCGCACACCCGTACCCGCAGAGTGAACGGCAGCCGACCGATCCGGCACCCGGCCGCTGGGCCGCCCGAATGACGTGGCGTGAGGCGGCGGCAGTCGTCGTTTTGCGGACAGCCACCCGTCCTACCTGCGGCTGTACGCCACCCCCTGTCCAGGGGACGCAAGGCCGGGCGCGCGGCGCGCGCAGTCGGCGCAGCAGCCGGAGGCGCGAAGGACGGCAGGATGCCCACTGCCGCAGTCCGCGCCCCCACCCGAAGGCTGGTGCCGCATGACCTTCAACCCCCTGGAGCAGCGGGGCATCCCCCTCGACCGCCAGATCCGCAGCTGGCGGGAGCTGAACGTCGCGCCGATCGACCCGGACGCCTCCGACCCGTACACCCGCTGCCGGGTGATCACCATGAACGGCATCGAAGTCGAGGCGATCCTCTTCAGCCACCAGCTGGCCCGCAACACCGTCGACCCGGACGTCAAGCGAGGCCTCGCCGAGGTCCGCTACGTGGAGGCCCAGCAGCAGAAGGCCGTGAACTGGCTCCTGCCGGGCGTGTCCTCCGTGCTGGAGACGACGATCGCCTACGAACAGGTGGCGGTGGACCTCACCGCGTGGATCGCACGGATGGAACCCGACCCCTACCTGCGGCAGGCCTACGAGTTCGGGGTGCTGGAGGACTTCGACCACCTGTACCGGTACGCGAACCTCTACGAGATGATCGAGCACCGCAAGGCCGAGGCCATCGTCGACGGTCTCACGGAGGTCATGCCCGGCCGGCCCACCCGGATGCACCACCGGCACCCCTTCGACAACGTCCGCGACCCCTACGACCGGGCGGCCACCGACCCCCTGTCCAAACTGCACGCCCTGACGGTCATGGCCGCCGAGCAGCAGACCATGAACTTCTACATGAACACCGGCCCCACCTACATGGAGCCGATCGCCCGCCAGCTCTACCAGGAGATCGGCCTCATCGAGGAAGAGCACGTCACCCACTACGAGTCCCTCGTCGACCCGGGGGAGACCTGGTGGGAGCAACTCGTCAACCACGAGTACAACGAGTGCTACCTGTACCACTCCTTCATGGAGCAGGAGTCCCACCCCAAGGTGAAGGCACTGTGGGAGCTGCACCTGAACATGGAACTGGAACACCTGCGCATCGCCTGCGACCTGATGCGCCGCCACGACGGCCGCGAACCCGAGGAGATCCTCGCCCCGCAATTGCCGAACGTCCTCACCTTCGAGCCGAACAAGGACCACCTCCGCGAACTGCTCGCCACCCAGATGGACCTCACCACCCTGGGCGCCGGCTACGTTCGCGAAGCCCACGAGCGGTTCGAGCAGATGCAGCAGCGCCTCCACGACGGCGAGCGCCCGCCCAGCGACCGCGTCATCGACCAGCACCGCGAGATGTTCGACCGCGACTACCGCCTCGAAACCGAGGGCCCGCACCCCGTCGCATCCGAGCGCGCCTGATGCCCGCCAGGAAGGACACCCCCGTGGACGAGGACGCCGGGCAGGGCGACCCGGCGGTGACCGAGGACGTCGTCGCCCTGCTCATGCGCCAGCACGGACGGATCCACACCCTCTTCGAAGAGGTCCGCGCCGCGGACGGCGAGGAGCGCGCCGCCGCCTTCCGCCGCCTGGTGCACCTGCTCGCCGTACACGAGACCGCCGAGGAGGAGGTGGTGCACCCCGCCGCGCGGTCCGCCTTCGACGGCGGCGGGGACGTCGTCGCCGAGCGCCTCGCCGAGGAGAAGGCCGCCAAGGAGAAACTGGCCGCACTGGACGACATGGACACCTCCGACCCGCGGTTCATGCCCGCCCTGCTCTCCCTCCGCGACGCCGTACTGGTCCACGCCCGGTCCGAGGAGCGCTACGAGTTCGCGCAGCTGCGCCGCACCACCCCGCCCGACCGTCTCGCCCTCATGGCGAAGGCCGTCAAGGCGGCGGAAGCGGCCGCTCCCACCCGTCCCCACCCGGGCGTCGAGGGCGCCGCTGCCAATCTGGCCCTCGGGCCCGCGGCCGCCGTCGCCGACCGCGTGCGCGACGCCGTCCGGCGCGCCATGGGGGACGGCTGACCGGCGGGTCGGCGGGTCGGCGGGTCGGCGCGCGAGTACATCCGCCGCCCGGTCCACCCGGTGGTGCCGTCCGAGGCGGCATCCGTTTCGCGAAGACCCCGGTCCGCGGAGCGAACCCGGTGACGGGTCGCGCTTCGCCCACCGGACGGCGGGGCGTAGCGTCGGCAGCGGGGGAGCGAGCCGCGCGCGTGCGGCACTGGCACTGGCACTGGCAGTGGGGGTGAGCGGACGGGGCTGTCGTGGGATTGGTGTTCCGGAGTTCCGACCCGGCCGAGACGGAGGCCTACCTCTCCCGGCAGTACGCCGAGGTGACCGTCCACGCCTCGCCGGACGCCCGCACGGAGGTGGTCCGGCACACGGCGGACCGCTTCTCCGTCGAAGACCTGCGGATCGGCTGTGAGATGTCGTTCACCGCCGACCCGCTGAACGCCGTCTGCGTCGTCGTCCTCCACACCGGCACCGTCGCGGTCCGGGAAAGCGGACTGCCCGACGAGGTCTTCGGACCGGGTGAGGTGTTCCTCCACACCGCCGGACACCGGCCGTACGGGGGAGCCGTCTCAGGCGCCCGCTACACCGCGGCCCTCCTCCACCCCGACCTGCTGGCCGACACCCTCCAGGCCTGCGACAAGACCGCCCGCCGGCCCATCCTGTTCACCGACCGGCGCCCCACCACCGCCGGGGCCGGGCGGCAGCTCGCCGCCACCATCGCCTTCCTCCGCGACAGCGTCCTCGCCCCGCCTCCGCGCCCGCGGCCGCCGCTCATCGACACGACCTGCGGCCAGCTGCTCGCCGCCGCCGTCCTGGCCGCATTCCCGTACACCACGCCCGGGGCGCGCCCCGCGGCCGCGCCCGGGGACGCCACCCTCCAGCGGGCGATCGGGTTCATCGAGGCCAACGCCCACCTCGACATCACGCTGGCCGACATCGCCGCCTCGATCCCCGTCAGCCCGCGCGCCGTGCAGTACGCCTTCGCCCGCCACGCCGGCACCACCCCCCTCGCCTACCTGCGGGGCGTCCGCCTGGCCCGCGTCCACGAGGAGCTCGCCTCGGCGATGCCGGGGCAGAGCACGGTCACCGAGACCGCGGCCCGGTGGGGCTTCGCCCACCCCGGCCGCTTCGCCGCCGCCTACCGCGACGCGTACGGGACGTCTCCCAGCCGCACCCTCGCAGCCCGCCCGGGCCGCACCGCGCCGCAGGGCCCCGCCACGGCGGTCCCCGCACCGGCGGGGGGAGTTCCAGGCGGGTCTGAGGCGGGTGCGGGGGCGGAGACGGCGGGGGGCTCGGGTCCGGCCGCGCGGAGGCCGGGTCGGCCTCCCGTCACGCACGTCGTACGCGAGCGGTGTCTCGTCGTGACGCTGTGGAGTCCGCCCGACCCGGACCGGCGCGAGGGGCTCGTCCAGTACGTCCGGACCCTGCTGGACGCGCACCGCCCGGACTGCGTCGTCGTCGAACTGCCGCCGGCGGCCGCCACGGCATCGGCCGCGGCCACGGTCCTCACCCTCCACCGCCACTGCACGGCCCGCCGGGTCCCCCTGGCGGTGGCGGCGGGCCAGTCGGAAACCCGCCGCCTGATCAAGGCGGTACAGCCGGCGGTGCCGGCCCTGCCGGAAGTGGGGGCGGCCCTGGAGGCGGCGCGGGGGCTGGCACGGGGGTGAGGGGTGGGGATGAGGGGTGAGCCAGTGGGGCGGGGGAGGAATAGAGACGGTGGGATCTGGGCCAGTGGGGCGGGGGAGGAACCGAGACGGTGGGCTCCGGGGAGCGGAAGCCGACGACTCGGGGTCGGTGGGTGCGGGGGGTGTCCCGGCAGCCCATTGTCCTTCCGGGTCGGGCCGCCCTGTAAAGGGCGCTCCTCCTTCGTCGTCGCGTCGCTGCGCGATGGCCCTTGCGGGCCACCCTTGACAGGACGACCCGCCCCGGAATGCCAACAAGCTGCCGGGAAGCCCCCGGGGGAACGGCCTGGAGGTAGCGTGCGGCATGAGGGGTCATCAGAGAGCTTTCTCTCCCGCCCCAGGGGCCCCTTTCGTCCCACCGGCATCAGTCGACCCGTCGGCAGGAGTCGGGTGGGCTGTGACGTCGGGAAACGATGCCCAGAGCATCATCCGGTGACACAAGCGCCCCAGATCGCTACGCGGCCCGGCATTCTCCAGCGTCCGGCGGCCGTCAGGGGCCGGGCGGCGCGTCCGATCGCTACCGGGACGCCGTCTGCTCGGCGACTGACCGCCGGATCCAGGGCAACCTGCCGTCTGGCGCCGATATACGAGGGGCAAGCAGCGGGCTGGGCGCTTCGCGGCCCCAGGCGGCGGTCGGCCGCCGAGTGGAGAGTGTCCACGTAGCTATCTGGGGCGCTCCTGTCTCCGGATGATGCTCTGGGCGTCGATTCGTGCAGGGACGTCGCCCCGGCTCTCCGCCGACGGGTCTGGATGCGGGTGGGACGGAATGTGCCTGCCGGGGCGGGAGAGAAGGCTCCCTGATGCGGCCTCGTGCCTCGTGTTCCTCCAGGCCGTTCCTCCCCCTGGGGGCTTCCCGGCAGCTCTTTGTCTTTCCGGAGTGGGTCGGTCGGTCAAGGGTGGCCGTCAGGCCATCGCGGAGCGACGCGACCGCAGGGAGCGCCCTTGACGGGCCGGCCCGCGCCGGAAGGACAATGGGCTGACGGGACGCCCCCGCACGACACCGACACCGAGTCGTCAGCTCCCGCCAACCGGCTCCCGTCGTCGCCCCGCCGCCCCCTCCGTCGCTCTGCGGTCCGCGCGGAGCACCAGGAGCGAAATCGCCGACAGGAGGACGAGGACGCTGCCCACCGCCACGTCGAGGATGAGACTCGCCCTGTCGACGGCGGTCTTCTGCAGGCCGAGGACGAACGGCGAGACGATCATCCAGAGGCCGCACAGGCCCACGACCACATCGGACCGGACACCCCCGCCGAGGTAGAGCCGCCGGCCCACGACGAAGGTCAACAGGATGCCGACCACGGCTTCGTTGACCTGGGCGTCCTTGGGTCCCGATTGGGTGGCCATCGGGACCACCCACAGGGCGGTGGCGGCGATGAACATGAGAAGGCCGAGGATCTGGTCGTGGAACCCTTGGCGCAGAATGTGCTGCGCATCCGCTCGCGGCATTGTCTGCTGCTGGATCTGCTGATGGTGATAGACCGACATCGCTTTCTCCCTCTCTCCCGACGGCCCGGGCCTGACCGGTGCGCCGCACCGGTCAGGCCCGGGCGGGGGGTCGGATCACGAGCCGCTTCCGAAGACGGCCTTCTGGACGTCATCGGGGCCGTCGTACTGCTTCGAGCGGGAGCTGCGGAGCTTTTCGACGACGTTGTCGTCGGCCCCGTTGCTTTCGGCCAGGGAGGCCAGGTCGTCGCTGCTGGCGGGGTATTCGGCGCCCTTCAGGGCCTTCTGTACGTCGATGGGGCTGATATCGGCCATGTCGGTCTCCTCTTCGTTTGATCCGGGCTTGCGCCCTCGGGGTCCGTCGCCTGGCCGCTGCCCGCAATCGGGGCACCGATTCAAAGGGGCCCGGGACTTTCCACCCGGCCGCGTTCCCCTTCAGTCCGTGTCGAGGCGGAGGGTGCCCCGGACGACGTCGTGGGCCACCTCGGCGGCGGTGCGGTCCTCGCGGAAGGCGCGTGCGCGGAGCAGGGCCAAGGCCTCGTCCACGTCGATGCCCCGAACCGCCGTGATCAGGTCGGCGGCCTGGTGGATCTCGTTCGCCTCGGGCGGTGTCAGGCCGGGGTGGAGCCAGGCCGTGACGTCCCCGCCGCCGTCGCGGCGCCTCAGGGCGCCGAGCACCTGGGTGGAGGCGTCGGCCGCGATGACGGCCGTGGCCAGCTCCGGCGGGGCGGGGATGCCGGGGGCGTCGCGGTACAGGTCCAGGGTGCCGACGACGTCCTTGCTGCTGCCCAGGGGAACGGAGTACACCGCGCGGGCCCCCGCCCGCAGGGCCGGGGGAGTGAACAGCGGCCACCGCCGTGCCTCCCTGGCGGACGACAGGTCCGGGGCCAGGACGGGTGCGAACACCTCGGCGGCCGTGATACCGGGACCGTCGCCCAGCGTGAACTGCAGGTCGGCGAGCCGCCGGGCCACCGCGTCGCTCGCGCACCAGGTGCTGCCGGGAACGCCGCCGACGGCGAGGAGGCTGATCGCGAGCCCCCGCGCCGGCAGCATCGACGCCAGCTCCGCGCACAACCGGCCGGGCACGTCCTCGGGCGCACTCCGCTCCAGGGCCGCCGTGATGCGGCGGAAAACCGCGGCGCGGCGGGCACCGGCAGCGCCGGCCGCTCCCTCACTGCCGCCGGGGACCGGCCGGCCGCGCCGTTCTCCCTCCGCGGGCGGCATCCGCGTCCCCGGTCATGCCCGCGGCACGCGCCGGCGGGACAGCAGCACGCCGAGGAGCACCATGAGGATGCCCAGCAGGAAGTGCAGCCAGTTGTCGGCGTCGTTGAGCGGGATGACGTTGGCGGCGCTGTCGTGATCGATGATCAGTCCGTAGAGCCACAGCAGCAGGTAGACCACGCCGCCGCCCACGAGGTAGGCGCGGGCACTGCCGGCGGCGCGGGCCATGGCGAGGCCGGCGGCGCCGAACAGCAGGTGCACGATGTTGTGCAGGACCGACACCTGGAAGACGCCCAGCAGTTTCGCCTCCGAGTGGTGCTCGGCGAACCGCAGGGTGTCGTAGTCGGTGGTGATCCCCGGGATGAAGCCGAGGATGCTGATCAGAAGGAAGACGGCGCCCACCGCGAGAGCGGCGAGCTGTACGGCGGTCCTGGGCTGGGCTCGGGTGTGCAGGGCCATGACGTGCTCCTTGCCGCTGGGGGCGGTGACGCGGACGTGGGCGGCCGGCGGCGGACGACGCCGGAGGTGACGACGGCGAAGAACGCCCCCTTCGCTTCCGGGCTGCCGCTGCGGCCGCCTCCCGCAGGGCGGCTGCCCCGCCACGGCGGGTGAAAACGGGCGGTGTCTCCTCACGTCCGCGGCCGTCCGCGACCCATCCGCTGCCGCCCGCCCGCCCGTCCGCCCGTCCGTCCGCGGCCGCATGAACGCTCCGCTCGCGGGCAGAGGCTCTCTCCACAGCGGCCCGGTGCGTCCCGCACCGCGCCCGGCCGCCGGATCGACCCGGGAGGTGGGTCATGGCCAAGCCCGAGCCGCCGCGGAGTCGGCGCGAGGAGCACGCACAGGGTGGGCCCGCGCCGTGGCGGGACTTCGTACAAGTCCTGGACGACATGGTCGACCTGATGGAGGGCCGGTTCACCGCCCGGCAGGCCGGCGGCGAACGCGACTCACGGCCGCGCCCTGCCCGCCTCGCGCCGCGGTGAAAGGCCGTCGGGAAGTGCAGCAGGCCGGTGTCGGCACGAACGACGGCCCCGACGCCCGCCGCTCCCTCCTCGTCTGCGCCCTCATCGGAGCGTCCGTCATGGCCGCCGCCGACGAGATCGTCTTCCACCAGATCCTCGGCTGGCACCACTTCTACGACCGCTCCACACCCGCGGTCGGCCTGCTCTCCGACGGCCTGCTGCACACCGCGGAACTGCTCGCCCTCGTCGCCGGCCTCTTCCTCTACGCCGACCTGCGCCGCCGCGGCGCGTTCTCCCGGCCGGACGCGCGTGCCGGCGCCCTCATCGGCCTCGGCGGCTTCCAGGTGTTCGACGGCATCGTCGACCACAAGCTGCTGCGCGTGCACCAGATCCGCTACGGCGTCGACCTCGCCCCGTACGACCTGGCCTGGAACGCCGCCGGCGCGGTACTCCTCCTCGCCGGCTGCGGTCTCGCCCTCCGCGCGCACCGCCGTCGCCGCGCCGGACGGGAGCAGCACGGGTGACCGGCGCCCACACCCACCCCGACGCGGCCGCCGGTACCGGCGTGTACGCACTCGCTGCTGCGGCTGCCGTGCTCCTCGCCGCCGCGGCCTACGCGGTCGCCGCCGCCCGCCTCCGGCGGCGAGGCGACGCCTGGCCGCGCCGCCGGGACGCCTCGTTCGCAGCCGGCGCCGCCGCGCTCGCCTGGGCGGCCCTGGGCCCGCTGCCCGGAGAGCCGTTCACCGCACACGTCTGCCGTCACCTCCTCACCGGAATGGCCGCCCCGCTCCTGCTCGTCCTCGGCCGCCCGGTGACGCTGCTCCTGCGCGTCCTGCCGCCGGCGCGTGCGCGCCGGGCGCTCACCGCCGCCGGCCGCTCCCGGGCCGCCGCGCTGCCCGTCCTGCCCCCCGTGGCCGCCCTGGCCGACATCGGCGGGCTGTGGCTGCTCCACCGCACCCCTCTCCTCGCCGCAGCCGGGGAGCGGCCGCTGCTCCACGCCGCGGTGCACGCCCACATGCTCCTGGCCGGGCTGCTGTTCACCTTCGCCGTCTGCAGGCTGGACCCCGTACGGCGCAGCGGCGGCGGGCTCGGCATCCGCGGTGGGACGCTGCTCGCCGCCGGGGCCGCGCACGCCGTCCTGGCCAAGGGCCTGTACGCGGTCCCGCCGCCCGGGCTCGCCGTCACCCCCGGCGACCTGCGCGCCGGCGCGGTGCTGATGTACTACGGCGGCGACGCCGTCGAGATCGGCCTGGCCCTCGTCCTCGCAGTCCAGTGGTACGCCGCCACGGGCCGCACCCGCCGCCGGGCGCTGCGCCGGCGCGCCGCGGCCGTCCACGGCGCGGCATGAGTGGCAGCCAGGCGGGCAGAAGCCGTCCGGACCCGTCCGAGGAGCCGCACGGTGCCGGTGGCCGTAGCCGCCCCCGGTGCCGCTCGGGCAGGGCCGCCATCGGGCCGGCGGCCCTGCCCCTCCGTGCGTACCTCCTGACGCCCCGCGGCGAATGGCGGCCCACCCGGAAAGTGGGGCACGCTGGAGGTGGCCCACCGGGTGGCGGCCCACCCGAGACGAACGGCCTGTCGCCCCGGGCCCGGCAGTGCGGCGGCGGGGCCGGGCGGCCCACCGCGACGAGGGGAGCGGCCGTGACTGGGAGTGACGCCGTATTCGCCGAGTTGCTGGAGAGTTCGCACCGCGTGGCCGCACGCGAAGTCCCCGACCTCGTCGAGGCCGCAGGCAGGCGCCTCGGGCTGACCGGGACGCGCATGTACGTGGCGGACCTCCAGCAGGTCCGGCTCGTCGCGATGCCCCAGACCGGTCCTGCAACGGGCGGCCACGCCGACGCCCTCGACATCGATTCCTCGCTCGGCGGCCTCGCCTACCGGACCCGGCAGGTCCAAGTGCCCCGCGACGGCGGCACCGCCTGGGTGCCGATGATCGACGGCATCGAGCGGGTCGGCGTCATGCAGGCGACCGCGCCCGCGTTCCCCCCGGCCCTGCTGGACGCGGGCCGGGCCCTGGCGACGCTGGCGACGCTGGTGCTCATGTCGAAGTCTCCGTACAACGACCTGGTGGTCAAGCGGGAGCGGCTGCGCCCCATGACCGTCCAGGCGGAGCTGGTGTGGGCGTTCCTGCCGCCGCGGACCATCGGCACCGCCGAGGCCACCTCGTCCGCGGTGCTGGAGCCGGCGTACGACATCGGGGGCGACGCCTTCGACCACAGTTTCACCGAGGACGGCCTGCACCTGACCCTGCTCGACGCGATGGGCCACGACCTCGCCTCCGGCGGCGCCAGCGCCACCGGCCTCGCCGCCTGCCGGGCCACGCGGCGCGCCGGAGGCACCCTCCCCGACATCGCCCGCACCATCGACCGCACCCTCGACCAGTGGATCCCCGGCCGCCTGATGACCGCCGTCATCGCCCACCTCGACACGGTCGGCGGGCAGTTCACCTGGGTCAACTGCGGCCACCCGCCGCCACTGCTCATCCGCGACGGACACGTCCTGCCCCGGGTGCTGGAGCGGACCCCGCAGCTGCCGCTCGGGCTGGGCCTCCACAGCGAGGAACCGCCGGCCCTGCACCGGGAACGCCTCCAGCCCGGCGACCGTGTGCTCATCCACAGCGACGGCGTCACCGAGGCGCGCGGTCCCGACGGCAGTTTCTTCGGCGAGGAGCGCCTGGCCGACACCGTCATCCGCTCCACCGCGGCCGGTGACACCGCCCCCGAGGCGCTGCGCCGGCTGATCCAGTTCGTGCGCGGGCACCAGGAGCACAAGCTGCGCGACGACGCCACGATCCTGCTGGTCGAGTGGCACCCGGGCTGACGACGCCCGCCGCGCCCGGCCCGCGGCGCCCGGCGCACCGGCGCGTACCCTCGGACGGGTGTCGTCAACCCGTCTGAACCGCGTCGCCGTCCTCGTCCTCGAAGGAGCGAAACCGCTCGACGTCGGCATCCCCGCCCAGGTCTTCACCACCCGCGCGAGCATGCCGTACGAGGTGCGGGTGTGCGGTGCGGCCCCCGGCCTCGTCACGGGCGGCGACGGCCTGTCGTACCACGTGAACCACGGGCTCGACGCGCTGGCCTGGGCCGACATCGTGTTCGTCCCCGGCTACCGCTTCCCCGACCGCGACGACCCGCCCCAGGCCGTCCTCGCCGCCCTGACCGCCGCCCACGAGCGGGGCGCCCGGCTCGCCGCCATCTCGACGGGCGCCTTCGCGCTGGCCGCGACGGGCCTCCTCGACGGCAAGCGCGCCACCACGCACTGGCACTACGCGCGGGCGCTCGCCGCCAAACACCCGCGGATCCGGCTCGACGAGAACGTCCTGTTCGTCGACGAGGGCAGCGTGCTCACCTCCGCGGGCGCCGCGTCGGGCATCGACCTGTGCCTGCACATCCTGCGCGGCGACCTCGGGGTCGCCGCGTCCAACCACGCGGCCCGCCGCCTGGTCGCGGCCCCCTACCGCAGCGGAGGCCAGGCGCAGTACCTGCCGCGCAGCGTGCCCGAACCCCTCGGGGAGCGGTTCGCCGCCACCCGCGAGTGGGCGCTGCGCCGACTGGCCGAGCCGCTGACCCTGGAGGCGCTGGCCGAGCACGCGGCGGTCTCCTCCCGGACGTTCTCGCGTCGCTTCGCCGACGACACCGGCTACACGCCCATGCAGTGGATCATGCGGGCGCGCATCGACAGGGCCCGTGAGCTGCTGGAGCGCTCGGAGCGCAGCGTCGAGCAGATCGCCGCGGACGTCGGCCTCGGCACCGGCGCGAACCTGCGGCTGCACTTCCAGCGGATCCTCGGCACGACCCCCACCGAGTACCGGCGCACGTTCACCCGCGGCGAGTAGCGAGCGGCTGCAAGCCCCCGCTCGACTGGCGAGATCCTTTTGAACCGTGGCGATCACGCCACTGTCCCCGCCGGGGCGCGGCGGGCGAATCTGTAGCCGAACAGAAGGGGACACCGCTCATGACTCGCATCGCCATCAACGGGTTCGGCCGCATCGGACGCAACGTGCTGCGCGCGCTGCTCGAACGCAACACCGACCTCGAGGTCGTCGCCGTGAACGACCTCTCCGAGCCGGCCACCCTCGCGCGGCTGCTCGCGTTCGACTCCACGGCCGGCCGCCTGGGCCGCCCGGTCACCGTCGACGGCGACGTCCTGGTCGTCGACGGCCGCCGCATCAAGGTCCTCGCCGAGCGCGAGCCGGAGCAGCTCCCCTGGGCGGAGCTCGGCGTCGACATCGTGCTGGAGGCGACCGGCCGCTTCACGTCCGCCTCCGCGGCCTCCGCCCACATCAAGGCCGGGGCGAAGAAGGTCCTGGTCAGCGCCCCGTCGGACGGCGCGGACGTCACCCTCGCCTACGGCGTGAACACCTCCGCCTACGACCCGGCCGTGCACACGATCGTCTCGAACGCTTCCTGCACCACGAACGCGCTCGCGCCGCTCGCCGCCGTCCTCGACGACCTCGCGGGCATCGAGCACGGCTTCATGACGACGGTGCACGCCTACACGCAGGAGCAGAACCTGCAGGACGGCCCCCACCGCGACCCCCGCCGCGCCCGCGCCGCCGGCGTCAACATCGTGCCCACCACGACGGGTGCCGCCAAGGCGATCGGCCTCGTCCTGCCGAACCTCGACGGCAAGCTGTCCGGCGACTCGATCCGCGTCCCGGTCCCGGTCGGCTCGATCGTGGAGCTGAACACCACCGTGTCGCGCGACGTGACCCGCGAGGACGTCCTCGCGGCGTACCGCGCCGCCGCCGAGGGCCCCCTCGCCGGCGTGCTGGAGTACTCCGAGGACCCGCTGGTCTCCGCCGACATCGTCGGCAACCCCGCCTCCTCGATCTTCGACTCGGCGCTCACCCGCGTCGACGGCCGCCACGTCAAGGTGGTCGCCTGGTACGACAACGAGTGGGGCTTCTCGAACCGCGTGATCGACACCCTCACGCTCCTCGCCGGCTGACCCTCCCCGCGTGTCAGCACGCTCCGGCCGCCCGGTCTCCCGGGCGGCCGGAGCCGTTTCGCGTGCGGCCGTGCGGCGTACGCGCCCCCTGGAGCGGGAGCGCTCCGCCTCAGGGCAGGACGGCGCCCGGGCATCCGCGGGCCGCGCTGCGCAGGGCCGCCGGCGTGGTGCCGTACCAGCGCTGCACCGCGCGGCGCAGCGCGCGGGCGTCGGCGTAGCCGCTGCGGGCGGCGATCGCGTCCATGCCGAGGTCGGTGGTGTGGAGCAGCCGGGTGATCCGGTCCCGGCGCAGCGTCTCCAGTTCGCCGTTCCAGGTGGTGCCGTGCTCGTCGAGGCGCCGCTGGAGGGTGCGGGTGCTGACGGCCATCCGCCGCGCCACCCCCGCGAGGGACGGGCCTGCCCCGTCGTTCGCCGAAGCCAGCGCCGTACGGAACAGGTCCAGCCAGTCGTGCAGGGGGATCGCGGAGGCGAGGGTCTGCTCGGCGTGCCGGCGGAGCACCGCGGAGAGGCCGGGCTGGGCGTGGGGCGTCGGCGCCGTGAGGTCGGAGGCGAGGAAGGTGATCGAGCTGGCCGGGGCCTCGAAGTCGATGGCGCGGGTGCCGTACAGCTCGATGAGCGCGTCGTGCCGGCGGGGGGCCTCGGCAGCCAGGGTCACGCGGACCGGGACGAGTCGGCGCCGTGCGGCGTCGCCCAGGCGCTGCCGGTAGAGGCCCAGGGCGTAGCCGCGGACCGCGCAGGCGGCATCGTGGCCGATGTCGGCGTGGTTCACGTGACTGATCGTCACCTGCTCGCCGTCCTCCGTGACGCGGAGGGTGTCCGTGCTGGTGTCGGCGACGACGGCCAGGTGCGCGGCGGCGTCCCGGATGCCTTCGAGCGGGGTGGGCGCCGAGGTGATCAGGTAGTCCCACACGCCGAACGTCCCGACGGCCGACTGCTGCGCCAGCAGCAGGGACAGCTCCGGCCACGACACATGAGCCGTCGACAGCTCCGCGATCCGGTTGCTCGTGGCCGCGGGCGTCCGGCACAGGTCGTCGTGGAGGTGCTCCGCCGCCACACCGAGGAGGTGGCCGTATCCGGCTCGGGGGACGCCGAGCAGGGACGCGACGTTGACGCTGAGTCGGGTGAGGGCGGAGGAGGTCGTCCCCGGATGCGCATGCGAAACCACAGGGCGTGAGCATAGGGCAGGTCCCGGCACAAGCCCTTCGCGGAGTCCGGCGCGGGATGCCCCCCTCGTGGCGCCCGCGGTCCCCCGGTGGCGCGCCGGGTCCCCCCGGTGGCGGGAAGTGCCCCTGGGCCGGCCGCGGGGCCCGGCAGAGGATGGGGGTACGACCGCGGGGCCGCGACCGGGACGGGGGTCCAGTCGCGGCCGCGCGCCCTCGCCTGATCCGCCGGACAGTCCTAGAGGACGGCGACCGTGAAGGCGTTGTCGACGTAGCTGCCGTTCAGGTCGTACGTGTACACGGTCACGGAGTTGTTGCCGCAGACGGCGTTCGGAGCGGTGCTGAAGCTGCGGCGGTTGGAGTTGGGCAGCTCGACTTGGACGATGCTGAACGCCAGGTTCACCTGGTCGCCCACGTTGACGCAGTAGCGGCCGCGGTCGATGTGCCGCACCCAGTCGATGTTCTTCGCCCGCCTCAGCACCCCGGAGGGGCTCACGTCGGCCGCGGCCTGGACGTACGGCGACGTGATCGGAGCCGGGTCCGCCGCGGCGGCGGGCGCGGCGAGCGCCCCGGTCAGTGCGGCGGCGGCGAGGACGACGGGAACAGGTCGGCGCATGGTTCACACTCCCCGGCGGACGGCGGCCCACGGCGAGCCGCCTGTGGTTCCCCACCCTCCCCGACCTGTGCAGGGCGTGCGGCCGAAACGCCGGGCGGTGCTCGGCCACCCGTGACGGAACGTCACCCGGTCGGCCGCGCCCGCGAGGCCGGGCGGTCCGGCGGCCCGGGGCGGCCGCGCCCGGGGCCCCGTCAGAAGCGGCCCAGCGGCGCGTCGCCCCAGTAGCCGCCGACCTCCCGGTGGTGGTCGGCGCTGCCCAGGTGCTTCTCCCGGACGAACTCCGGCGCGTCCTTGACCTGCTCCCTGGTCCGGTCGACGTAGATCTTCCGCTCGTTGGCGTCGATGCGGGTGATCGTCCCGGCGGGCAGCAGCACCTGCCGACCGAAGATCCAGGGCCCGGTGTCGACGACGATCCAGGAGGCGTCGGCCTCGTCCGAGTGCTTGTCGACCTTGCCGATGCTGCCGTCGACGGCCTCCACCTTGTACCCCGTCAGGTCGACGCCCTCCAGGCGGCCGACGGTGAGGCGGTAGACCCAGATGTTCCCGGTCATGGGCTTCGGTTCCTTTCTCGGCGGTTCTCGGGATGCGGCGGCCGGGCCGGAGCGGCTCAGCGGCCCCCGGCCAGGCTGTGGATGAGCACGCCCAACGCGAAGGCGAGCAGCAGCAGATGGAGCCAGACCGGCCCCGGCGGGGCCGGTTCGGCGGCCAGTAACGAGAGCTGGTTTCCTGTCATGCCCGCTCGCCTGCCCCCGCACGGCCGATTGACGCACCCTTCTTCCGCCGCAGCGCCGTCGCGCCGCCCCGCGGCCCTACGCTGGCCCGGCACGGTGCCGGCCGGCGCCCTGCGCCGCGCGCCGCACCGCCCACGACGGCACCCGGCGAAAGGACGACCCGACATGGACGACCGCGCATGGCGGGAGCTCGACCCCTCCCACCCCCGCTACCGGCAGGTCTTCCGCACCTACCTCGCGCACACCGACGAGAAGGAACGCCAACGGGACCACCTCCTCGACGTGGTGGACGGCCTGCCCCGCCGGGACGTCTTCGTGGACGCCGGGGCCGGCACGGGCTACTTCACCGCCGCCCTCGCCCCCCGCTTCCGCAGGACCGTCGCCGTCGAACCCGACCCCGCCCTGCGCGGCGAACTGAGCGCCGCCTGCCCAGGAGCGGAGGTCCTCCCGGTGCCGATCTCCGCCGCGGCCGTCCCCGAGCCCGCCGACCTCGTGCTGTGCTCGCACGTCCTCTATTACATCCCCGAGGCCGAATGGCCCGGGCACCTCGCCGCCCTGCTGTCCTGGGTGCGCCCCGGCGGGGAGCTCGTCCTCGTCCTCCAGCACCCGGGCAGCGACTGCGTGGCCATGGCCCGCCACTTCGGCATCCGCACGCCCGTCCTGGACGGGGCCGCGGCCCTGCTGGACGACGCGGCGGCGGGCCGGCCGTACACCGCGCGGCGCCACGTCCAGCCGGCGTCCCTGCGGCTCCCGGACCTCGCCACCGCCCTGGAGGCCAGCGAACTCGTCGTCGGCCCGCTCGACTCGCCGGATGCGCGGGACACCGTCGCCGCCTACCTGCGCGAGCACGGCGCAGTGGAGCCTTCCGGTGGCTTCGCCCTCAGCTGCGACCAGGAGTTCCTGCACGTCAGGTGCGACGGCTGACCGGTGCTCCGCCCCCGGCGCCCTGTCCGGGCCTACGGCGCCGCGGGCCGCGGCCAGGCGGCTTCGCGCAGCAGGCGCAGCCCGTTGAGGCCGACGAGGACGGTGGACCCTTCGTGCCCTGCGACGCCGAGCGGCAGCGGCAGCGTGCCGATCAGGTCCCACGCCGCCAGGACGGTGATGAAGGCCCCGGCGATCGCCAGGTTCTGCACGACCAGCCGGCGGGCGGTGCGGGAGAGGGCGACGACGGCGGGCACGGCGGCCAGTTCGTCGCGGACGACGATCGCGTCGGCGGTCTCCAGGGCGAGGTCGGAGCCCGCCTTGCCCATGGCGATCCCGCAGTGGGCGGCCGCGAGCGCGGGGGCGTCGTTGACGCCGTCCCCCACGACCAGGACCTTCAGGCCTTCCGCCTCCCACGCCCGGACGGCGGCGGCCTTGTCCTCGGGCAGCAGCCCGGCGCGCACGTCGGTGATGCCCAGCTCGGCGGCGAGGCGGCGCGCAGCGCGCTCGTTGTCCCCGGTGAGCAGCACGGGGCTGCGGCCGGTCAGCTCCGCGAGGGCGGCCACGGTCGCCCGCGCGTCGGACCGCAGCCGGTCGGCGATGCCGATCACGCCCACGGGGGCGCCGTCGCGCAGGACGACGACCGCGGTGCGCCCAGCCTCCTCCAGGGCGGCCACCTCCGCCGCACAGGGACCGCCACTCTGCCCCGGCCCGGAGCCGGGGCGGCCGTACAGGAGTGCGGACGGGGAGCCCACTTCGATGCGCCGCCCGTCGACGGTGGCCGCGACGCCCCGCCCCGGGAGGGAGGCGAAGCAGGTGGCACCGCCCGGTACGGGCTGCCGCTCCCGGGCGGCGGCGACCACCGCACGGGCCAGCGGGTGTTCGCTGGAGTGCTCGGCGCGGGCGGCGAGCAGCAGGAGGGCGTCCGGGCCGAGGCTGCTGCCGGGCAGCGGCCGGACGTCGGTGACCTGCGGGGTGCCCTCGGTCAGGGTGCCCGTCTTGTCGAGGGCGGCGAGGTCGGCCTGGCCGAGCCGCTCCATGACGACGGCGGACTTGGCGAGCACGCCGTGGCGGCCGGCGTTGGAGATGGCGGACAGCAGCGGCGGCATCGTGGACAGGACGACCGCGCACGGCGAAGCGACGATCATGAAGGTCATCGCCCGGAGCAGTGCGGAGGAGAGGTCGTCGCCGAAGGCCAGCGGGATGCCGAAGACGGCGAGGGTCGCGACGACCATGCCGGCCGAGTACCGCTGTTCGACCTTCTCGATGAACAGCTGGGTGGGGGCCTTCGTCCCGGAGGCCTCCTCGACCATCCGGACGATCCGCGCGATGACCGAGTCGGCCGGGTCGCGTTCCACCCGCACGCGGAGCGCGCCGGTGCCGTTGACCGTGCCCGCGAACACCTCGTCGCCCGCCTGCTTGGCGACCGGCAGCGGCTCGCCGGTGATGGTCGCCTGGTCGACCTCGCTCGCCCCGGCCAGCACCCGGCCGTCGGCGCCGACGCGTTCGCCCGGCCGGACGAGGATCGTGTCCCCGACCTCCAGCCGCGCGGCGTCGACCTCCTCCTCCGTCCCGTCGCCGCGGATCCTGGCTGCGGCAGGCGGGGCGAGGTCGAGCAGCCCGCGCACCGAGTCCGCGGTGCGCGCCGTCGCAAGGGCCTCCAGGGCGCCGGAGGTGGCGAAGATGACGATCAGCAGCGCTCCGTCGAGGACCTGTCCGATCGCGGCGGCGCCGAGCGCGGCGACCACCATCAGCAGATCGACGTCCAGCGTCCGCTCCCTCAGGGCCTTCAGACCCTCCCGGCCGGGCTCCCAGCCGCCCGCGGCGTAGCAGCCGGCGAACAGCGGCCCCCACAGCCAGGCCGGTCCGCCCAGCAGGTACGCGGGCAGGGCCAGCAGGAAGAGCACCAGCGCCGCCAGCGCCCACCGGGCCTCCGGCAGTGCGAGGACGCGCGTACGCCGGACGGGCGGGGCGGCGCGGCGGGTTCCGGCGCCGGCCGGAGCGGCGCGCTGTTCCAGGCCTGAGGACATGGCAGAACGACCCTTCGGGGGGCGGGTGGGAGGACCGCGACCACCATACAAGAACATCTGAAGAGGTCTTCAAGTGTCGTCGGTATCATGGGGCCATGGGCCACGGAACCGTCAGCCAGGGCAGAACCACCCGCGAGCGCCTCGACGCGGTCGGCAGCGCCGACGTCGCCGCCACCCTCCAGGCCCTCGCCACCCCCTCGCGGCTGCACATCCTCGCCCGCCTCCAGGAGGGCCCCTGCTCGGTGGGGGACCTCGCCGACGCCGTCGGCATGGAGGCGTCCGCCTGCTCCCACCAGCTCCGGCTGTTGCGCAACCTCGGCCTGGTCGCCGGCGAGCGCCACGGCCGCTCGATCGTCTACTCCCTCTACGACGACCACGTCGCGCACCTCCTCGACCAGGCGCTCTACCACGTCGAACACCTCCGCCTCGGCCTGCGCGACACCCCCGCCCCACCCGCGGAGGGGGCCCCGCCCGCCCTCGCCTGAGGGACCACCCCGCCGGCCCCGGCCCGGTGCGCCGGACATGGGCCGAAGGGGGGACGCCTGCGGCGCGGCGGCCGCGCCCGCCCCGCCCGCCCCACAGATTCGACGGCATGGACAACACGGCCGTCGTGGTCATCGACATGCTCAACCCCTACCGGCACGAGGACGCCGACCTGCTGGTCCCCTCCGTCCGCACCGCACTGCCCCGCATCGTGGAGCTGCTCGACGCGGCCCGGGCCGCGCAGGTGCCCGTCATCTACGTCAACGACAACTTCGGCCAGTGGCGCTCCCACCACGGCCAGATCGTCGACGTCGCGATGGCCGGCGCGCACCCCGAGCTGGTGGAGCCGGTCCTGCCGGACGAGGACTCCCTCTTCGTCGTCAAGGCCCGCCACTCGGTGTTCTTCGAGACGCCGCTGGCCTACCTGCTGGGCACGATGGACGTCGGCCGCCTGGTGCTGGCCGGTCAGGTCACCGAGCAGTGCGTGCTGTACTCCGCGCTCGACGCGCACATCCGCCACCTCGACGTCGTCGTACCGCGGAACGCCGTCGCCCACATCCACGCGGACCTCGCCGAGGCGGCCCTGCGGATGATGGTGGAGAACATGGGCGCCCGCGTCGTCGACGGCCCGGACGAGCTCTGGCCGCAGCCCCCCGCCGGATGAGCCGGCCCCACCGGCGGAGGGATTGCGGGGCCGGTCGGCGGGCAGGCGCGGACCGCCCCGGATCCACGCCCGGGGAACAGCACCCACGCACAGGCAGGAGGACAGGCCCATGTCACAGCCCCAGCCCGCCCCCCGGGCGGCCGTGGTCACCGGCGCGGACTCCGGCATCGGCCGGGCGACCGCCGCCCGCCTCGCCGAAGCCGGGATGGACGTCGGCATCACCTGGCACACCGACGAAGCGGGAGCCCGGGAGACGGCCGCCGAGGTACGCGGCCACGGCAGGAGGGCGGCCGTCGCCCGCCTCGACCTGACCGACCTGCCGGCCGCCGCCCGGATCGTCGACGACCTCGCCGACGAGCTGGGCCGCCTCGACGTCCTGGTCAACAACGCCGGCACCGGCACGGCAACCCCGTTCCTCGACATCGCCCCGGACACCCTGCGCGAGGTCCTCGACGTCGACCTGGTCGGCCCGTTCCTGTGCTCCCAGCACGCCGCCCGCCGCATGATCGCCCAGGGCGGCGGGGGCCGCATCGTCAACGTCACGTCCGTTCACGAGCACCAGCCGCGCGTCGGCTCCGCACCCTACTGCGCGGCCAAGGGCGGCCTCGGCCTCCTCACCCAGGTGATGGCGCTCGAACTGGCCGAGCACGGCATCACGGTGAACGCCGTCGCCCCCGGCGAGATCGCCACCCCCATGACCGGCCAGGAGGACACCGACGTGCACCGCGAACACCGCCCCGGCGTCCCCCTCGGCCGCCCCGGCGACGCCCGCGAGGTGGCCGCCGTCATCGCTTTCCTGGCTGGCCCGGACGCCTCGTACGTGACGGGCGCCTCCTGGGCGGTCGACGGCGGCATGCTCCGCATGGGCCCCATGGCCGGCTCCCACCTCGAGAGCGAGGACTGGCGCCGCCCCTAGAACGCCCGCAGGAGGGGCTCCCCGTGGGGCCTGGACGCCCAGGCCTCCGTGGCCCGCTCCAGCTTGTCCGGGTTGACCTGGCTGCGGAACGCGGCGATGCCCTCGGGTGTGACCTGGAGGCAGATGACGCCGATGACCCGGCCGCCGACGACCGCCACGACGGCCGGCTCGCCGTTCGCGGTCGTCGCGTACATGTCCGCCGCGCCGCCGACCAGCTTCCGCTTCGCCGGGGCCGGCTTGAACAGCCCCCGCATGAACCTCGCGACCGCCATCGCGCCCTCGAAGGCCCTGGCCCGCGCCGGGACCTTCCCGCCGCCGTCGCCGACCGCGATGGCGTCGGAGGTCAGCAGCCGCACCAGCGGCTCGGTCTCCCCGCTCGTCGCGGCCGCGAGGAACTCCTCCACCACCCGCCGGGCCGCCGCCCGGTCGATCTCGGTGCGCGCCCTGCCCTCCGCGAGGTGCTTCTTGGCCCGGTGGAAGATCTGCTGGCTGGCCGCCTCCGTCAGGTCGAGGATCTCGGCGATCTCCCGGTGCGGGTAGTCGAAGGCCTGCCGCAGCACGTACACCGCCCGCTCGTTGGGCGACAGCCGCTCCATCAGCACGAGGACCGCGTACGAGACGGACTCCCGCTGCTCCGCGGTGTCCGCCGGGCCGAGCATCGGGTCCCCCTCCAGCAGCGGCTCCGGGAGCCACTGGCCGACGTACGTCTCCCGGCGGGCGCGGGCCGACGAGAGCTGGTTCAGACACAGGTTGGTCAGGACCTTCGTCAGCCACGCCTCGGGGACCTCGATGAGCGAGACGTCCGCGGCCTGCCAGCGCAGGAACGCCTCCTGCACGGCGTCCTCCGCCTCGCCCGCGGAGCCCAGCATGCGGTAGGCGATGGCCTCCAGGCGCGGCCTCGCGGCCTCGAAGCGTTCGACGTCGTCCATGGTCAGCGGCATGCCCCCGATCCTAGTGCGCGGCTGCGGCACCCCCCGGCGGGGGAGGGGCCCGACCGCGGGGCCCCGCACACCAGTTGGGCCGCCGCCCGGATCACGCGCGCCGCTCCGCGCCGTCCCGTCCGCGCCGGGCGAAGCGGCCGGCGCGCCGCGTGCGGGTGTGCCGGTCGAGCTCCTCCAGCAGGCGCTGCGAGCGCTTGTCGACGCCCAGTTCGTCCAGCACCCGGTCCAGTTCGGCGAGGAGCGCACCCTGCAGCTGCCACTCGGCCGGGTCCTCCTGCACCTTCTCCAACATCAGGTCCGCGAGCCGGTCGCGGCTCGCCCGGGCCACCAGCAGCTCCCCGGCCAGCCGCTCCTCCGCCTTCTCCGCGTTGGCGCTGACCTGCGCGGTGATCAGCTGGGCGAAACTCTCGACCGCCCGCGCCGTGTGGTCCAGCAGCTCCCGCAGCGCCGCCTTCACCTCGGCGGTGAACAGCGGGCTGTCGGGGCGCGCCTTCGCCAGGTCGGTCAGCGTCCGGCAGGCCACCCGCAGGACCACCGCGCAGATCTCCAGGGTGTCCAGGCCGGTCCGCAGCACCAGCCGGAACAGCAGGCCCTCCTTGACCCGCGGGTTCATCCGCAGGCTGTCCTCGGCCTGCCGCAGGGCCGCGTCCACCAGCGCGATGTCGTTGTCGAGGCGCCGCGCCTCGTGGAGGCGGGCCGCGGCCTCCTCCACCTTCGCGGGACCGGACGGCCAGTCCTCGCCGAGGTGGCCGAGCAGCCGGCTCATCCGGGCCGCGAGGTCGGTGATCGCGCTGCTCGCCGGGCCGACCCACACCGGGGGCGCGACGAGCAGGTTGATCAGCAGTCCGACGGCCGCCCCGATGAGGGTCTCCAGCACCCGGTCCCAGGCGGTGTCCGCCACCTGGGTGACGCCGAGCACCAGCATGGCGCTGATCGCCACCTCCGGCACGAACTCGTCCACCCGCACCAGATGGCCCACCAGCAGCGACGCCAGGATGACCAGGCCCAGGCTCCACCAGGTCAGCCCCACCAGAACGCTGAATCCGATCGCGATCAGCACCCCGGCGACCACCGAGTTCACCCGGCGGATGCCGGTGGTCAGCGTCGAGTAGAGGGTGACCTGGACGACGAGCAGGGCGGTCAGCGGGGCGGTCAGCGGGGCCGGCTCACTGCTCAGCCGCAGCGCGATCACGTAGCTGATGACGGCGGCGGCGGTGGAGCGCAGGGCCTGCACCGCGACCGGTTCGCGGTGCCGGCGGGCGAAGCGGGAGAGGGTGCTGATCATCTGGGGCATACCTGCGCCCATTCCCCGGCCGGCCTGCCGGATGACACCGGCAGCCGGGTTTTCTACCTCCTTGGCCGCCTGCGGGCCCCGGCCGCCGAGCCGCAGCCGCGGCCGGGGCGGCCGTCCCCGTGGGCGCAACGCCGCGCGGTCGGCATCCGCGTACGACACCGCAGGTCGGCGATAGTGCCGCCCGGCCCGGGGTATACGTCCGCCATGGACGCGCAGGGGCAGGAGCGGGAAGAGGACGGCCGGCGGCACGACGGGGGACAGCCCGCGCCGGGACTGGAGGACGCGCTCCTCGAAGGGCTCAGCATCGACGCCAGCCGGCCCGAGCAGCCGGTGCTGCTGGACGCCGACGGGCAGCCCATCCGGACCTGGCGGGAGAACTACCCGTACACCCGCAAGATCCGCAGGGTCGAGTACGAGCGCGCCAAGCGCATCCTGCAGATCGAGCTGCTGAAGCTCCAGCGCTGGGTCAAGGACACCGGCGCCCGGGTCGTCGTGATCTGCGAGGGCCGCGACGCCGCCGGCAAGGGCGGCACCATCCAGCGCTTCACCGAACGGCTCAACCCCCGCGGCGCCCGCATCGTCGCCCTCGACAAGCCGACCGAGCGCGAAGCCGGCCAGTGGTACTTTCAGCGCTACACCGCCCACCTGCCCGACCGCGGGGAGATCGTCTTCTTCGACCGCTCCTGGTACAACCGCGCGGGCGTGGAACGCGTCATGGGCTTCTGCACCGACGAGCAGTACGAGCGCTTCCTGCACCAGTGCCCCGCCTTCGAGGCCATGCTGGTCGAGGACGGCATCCTGCTGGTCAAGTTCTGGTTCTCGGTCTCCCGCTCCGAGCAGCGCACCCGCTTCGCGATCCGCCAGGTCGACCCGGTGCGCCAGTGGAAGCTCTCGCCGACCGACCTCGCCTCCCTGGACCTGTGGGACGCCTACACCGACGCCAAGGTCGCCATGTTCCGCGCCACCGACACCGAGCACGCGCCCTGGACCGTCGTGAAGAGCAACGACAAACGGCGCGCCCGGCTGGAGGCGATCCGCAGCCTGCTTTGGCGCATCGACTACGCCAGCAAGGACGAGAAGGCGGTCGGCCACCCCGACCCGCTGATCGTCGGCTCCGCCGACACCCTCCTGGAGGCGGGCGAGGAGCCGGCGGACCTGTCGCCCACCCCGCTCAGCGGACCGCCCACCGGCCCCGGCCAGCACCCCCGTCGGCCGGAGGACGGGCCCCGGGCCTGACGCGCGGAAGAGATCGCCCACCCGCCGCCACGGCGCGCGCAAGGGGGCCGTAGGCTGCTCGCATGACCGACGCCAACACCCTCACGCCCTCCACGGCCCTGCAGACCATGCTCGCCGGAAACGAGCGGTTCGTGGCCGGCACGCCGCAGCACCCCAACCAGGACGCCGCGCGCCGCGCCGAGACGGCCCCCGGCCAGCGCCCGTTCGCCGTCGTGTTCGGCTGCTCCGACTCGCGACTCGCGGCCGAGATCATCTTCGACCAGGGCCTGGGCGACCTGTTCGTGGTCCGCACCGCCGGACACGTGGCCGGCACGGAGGTGCTGGGCAGCATCGAGTACGGGGTCAGTGTCCTCGAAGCCCCGCTCGTCGTGGTCCTCGGCCACGACTCCTGCGGCGCCGTCGCCGCCACCCGCTCCGCGCTCGAAGACGGCGTGACGGCGACCGGATTCGTCCGCGACGTCATCGAGCGCGTGACGCCCAGCGTCCTGGCCGCCCGCGCCGCGGGCCTCACGTCCGGCGACGACATCGTCGACGAGCACATCCGCCACACGGTCAGCCTCCTGATGGAGCGCTCCCGCGCCCTGGCCGAGCGGGTCGCCGCCGGCCGCACCGCGGTCGTCGGCATGTCCTACCGGCTCGCCGACGGCAGCGCCCGCCTGGTCACCACCTGGGGACGCGACCTCTCCGCCTCCGCCGCCTCGGAACAGGCCGACTGACCCCGCCGCCCCGCAGCACCCGCCAAGCCGCCGCGTACCCGCCCTTGCGGGGCGGCACGCGGCGGCTTCGGGTGCGGGGCGGCGCGCACCGCCGGGATCAGACGCCCGGTGCGGGCAGCAGGCGTACCGGGCCCTCCGGGGCGGGCTTGCCGGCCGGCTGCGGCGCGGGCTTCGGCAGCGGCTGCGGTGCGGGCGCCGCACCCGCGCCCTCGGCGCCGGCACCCGCCGGCGGCGGCACGGGCAGCGTCGGGGAGGGCGTCGGGCGCGGCGTCGCCAGGGCCGTCCAACCGTAGGGGCAGACCAGCGTGTCCAGGGCGACGGGCAGGGTGTACGTGCAGCTCGTCTCGTACACGTCGCCGCCCCGAGTGATCACCTTCACGTACACCTGCGGGCCGACCGCCGGTACGCCGAGCGAGATCGACGCCGCGCAGGCGTTCCGCGGGAAGCCCGGGTTGTCGCGGGTCGAGAGGTCCCGCCACACGTACGGCGCGTACAGGCTGCTGCGGTAGCCGACGAAGGCCCGGTCGTGGTTGAGGGCGACGCTGAACTCGCCGTCCGGGGTGTAGGAGACGGTGTCGATCTCGACGCACGGCCCGTCGTGGCCGCGGTCGCCCTTCGGCCCCTTCTCGCCCCGTTCGCCCCTCTCGCCCTTGTCGCCCTTCGGGCCCTTGGGTCCGGGCTCGCCGCGCTCGCCCTTCTCCCCGCGCTCGCCCTTGGGGCCGCGGTCGCCCTTCTCGCCCTTGGTCGTCTTGGGCTTCTTGCTGGTCTTCTTGCTCTCCTTGCCGTCGTCCTTGTCGTCCTCGTCCTTGTCGTCCCGGTCCGCGGCCCCGGCCGCCGGCTTGGCGGCCTCGGGTCCGGGGACCGGCGCGGCGACCGCTCCTCCGCCGCGGTCCGTCTCGCCGGCCCCCGGGACCGGCCCCGTCGCCACGGCCGGCGAGGCCAGCCCCGCCAACACGACGGCGGCCGGGAGGGCGAAGGCCCGCATGCCCCAGGTGCGCCTGGTCGCCCGCTGTACAGAACGCATAGCTCTGCTCCTCTTCCGTACGTCTCCGTACGGGTGTGCCTCGTACGAACAGTCGTGGGATCCGGCCGGAACCAGTTGGAGCTTCTCCCGCTTTCGGTGAACCGGGAGCCGACGCGGCGGCAAGTCGCGGTCATCTCATCGGATCGGCCTACAGGGGCTCAGCGCTCGCGGGACGCCGGGGCGGCCGGCGTCGGCGCGTCTTCGGGGGACGGCGCCGTCACGGACAGCGGGGTGGCGATGTCCTCCAGGGAGCGGCCCTCCGCGGGTACGGCGAAGAAGGCCGCGACCAGGCCGGCGGCCGTCATCAGCGCGGCGCCGACGCAGAAGGCGAGCGCCGTCTCGCCGGGGACGCCGCTGGACGTGAGGTCGGCGAAGACGAGCGGCCCGGCGATGCCGCCGGCCGCCGTGCCGACCGCGTAGAAGAACGCGATGGCCATGGCCCGCGTCTCCATCGGAAAGATCTCGCTGACCGTCAGGTACGCCGAACTGGCGCCTGCCGAGGCGAAGAAGAGCACCACGCACCAGCACGCCGTCAGCGTCACCGCCGACAGCCGGCCCGTTCCGAAGAGCCATGCCGTGGCGAAGAGGAGCAGCCCGGAGACGACGTACGTCCCGGCGATCATGGGACGGCGCCCGACCGTGTCGAAGGAGCGGGCGAGCAGCAGCGGCCCGAGGAAGTTGCCGAGCGCGATGACGGCGAAGTAGTAGCCGGTGGAGCCGCTCGGCACGTCGAAGAACCGCACGAGGATGGTGCCGAAGCCGAACGTGATCGCGTTGTACAGGAAGGCCTGCCCGACGAACAGAGAGAAGCCGAGCACCGCCCGCTTGGGGTACGTGCGCACGAGGGTGCCCGCGATCTCCCCGAAGCCGGTGCTGCGCCGCTGCCGCACCGTCATCGCCCGCCCGGGCTCCGGGAGGGGCCGGCCCCCGTGCTCGGCCGCGACCTGCGCCTCGACGTCGTCCACGAGGCGCTCGGCCTCCTCCGCCCGACCGTGGATCAGCATCCAGCGGGGGCTCTCCGGGACGTGCCGCCGGACGAGGAGCACGGCGAAGCCCAGGACCACCCCGAGGGCGAAGGCGAGCCGCCAGCCGACGTCCAGGGCGAACAGCGACGTGTCCAGGACGACGACCGACAGGAGCGAGCCGGCGACCGCGCCGAGCCAGAAGCTGCCGTTGATGACGAGGTCCACGCGGCCGCGGTACTTGCTCGGGATGAGCTCGTCCACGGCCGAGTTGATGGCGGCGTACTCGCCGCCGATGCCGAAGCCGGTCAGGAAGCGGAAGAGGAAGAACCACCAGGACGAGAACGACAGCGCCGTCATCGCAGTGGCACCGAGGTACACCGCCAGGGTGATGAGGAAGAGCTTCTTGCGTCCGAACAGGTCGGTGAGCCGGCCGAAGAAGAGGGCGCCGGCGCAGGCGCCGGCCACGTAGAGCGCGGCCGCCAGACCGGTGACCTGGGCGTCGGTGACGGGCAGCCCGCTGCCCTCCTCGGAGAGGCGGCCGGCGATCGCGCCGACGACCGTCACCTCCAAGCCGTCGAGGATCCACACCGTCCCGAGGCCGATCACGATCATCCAGTGCCAGCGGGACCAGGGGAGCCGGTCGAGGCGCGCCGGCACCCGGGTGGTGATCGTCCTGTACTGCCGCTGCGCGGATCCTGCCATGGGTCCTCCGTCCGCCGAGCCGTGACACCCCGTCACGACCTCGCCGCATGCCCCGCTTCCCCACCCCGAAACGGCCCCCACGGGCGCCGGCCGCCCATGGGAGCGGTCCGTGCCGGGCCGGCGTCCTAGGAGGCCGTGCCCTCGGCGGAGAGCAGGGCCGGCTTGAGGCAGTTGCACCCCACCACGTCGGCCTTCCCCTGCGGCGGCACCTCGAAGGTGACCGTCATGCTGTGCCGTACCGTCGCCTTCCGCCAGTACGCGGAGCCGCCGCCGAGGAGCGCGTTGCGCGGGTCGTCCTTCCCGAACTTGAACCTCCATGACGTACCCCCGCCGGACTTGCCCTGCCAGTGGTCGGTCCGGACGAACGAGCAGGTCACCAGCGACTTGCCGTTCGCCAGCCGCAGCACCGGCAGGGCGGGGCCGGTCACCTCCAGCCCGTAGCTGCGCCGTACGCCGCCCAGCTCGTCCTCCGGGTGGTTGTAGTCGCGTACCACGTCGGAGGTGAGCTTGCCGGGCGCGAAGTGCTCGCTGTCCGGGTCGCCGTTCGGGGCGGTGAAGGAGAGGTGGTCCGCGTAGCGTCCGCACACGCGCCGGTCCTCCTCCGCGCCCGGCACCGCCGCGGCGGCGCCGGCGGCGTCCCGGGTGACCTCGGCGACCTCCTCGTCCCGCACCGCGAAGCCGAACCGCTCGTACCCGCGGTCCTCGAACTCGCCCTCCCCGAGCTGCGGGGCCGGCTTGTCGTGCATCCACGTCATCGCGGCCGCCTTCCACTGGCCGCCCGGCTCGGCTTGTGTGAAGTAGGTCGTCATCGCGGCCCGCTCCACCCTCTGGCTGTGGTTCCGGGAGACGACGGCGAACCACCGGGGGTGCGAGGGCCAGTCGCGTTCCGCCGGGATCAGGTACTGCGGACCGGTCTGCGGCGTCGGGGCGGTGCCGCGGTCGGAGGGCACCCCGGCCCGCGCCCGGTACTCCGCGAGCAGCGGATCGGTCGCGACCGAGGCGATGCCCTGCTGCCCTCCGGGCTTGACGAACTGCGACTGCTCCCAGGCGAAGGTGTTGAACACCTTCTCGGCCTGCTCCTTGCCGATCACCAGGGCCGGGGCGGGAGGAGCGGCGGACGGCGAAGACGCGGGCCCGCCCGCCTTCCCGTCCGTCCCCGACGGCACACACCCCGACAACAGGGCGGCGCCGGCCGCGACGCCGCCCACCAGTCCTACCCGCACCCGTCCAGCGCCGCCGAACACCTGACCGACCATTTCCGAACGCCCCCACCCCTCGCTGTCACCGGCACCGCGCCGACGATCATGCGGGCAAGGTAACCCGCGGTGCGCGGGCCGCACCGGGCCGCCCGGACTGTCCGGTTCCTGTATGCCGCCGCGGTGGAAAGCGCCGTACACGGCCCCGGCTACGGGCCGGGGCGGCTCGGGCGGGAGCCGAGGCGCTGGAGGATGCGGCCCGCGAAGCGCGGTCCGGTGAGACGGCCGAGGACCACCAGGGCCTTGTCGGGGGCGCCGGGCACGCACACGGTCCGGCCCCGCTCCAGGTCGCGCAGCGCCGTCCGTACGACCGCGTCCGCACCCGTCCACATCACGCGGGGGATCGAGGAGGTGTCGCGGCCGGAGCGCTCGTGGAGCGCGGTGCGGACGTAGCCCGGGCAGAGCGCCATGACCCGCACGCCCGGACGGGCGATCCGCGCGTCGGCGAGGCTCCGGCTGAAGGCGTTGATCCAGGCCTTGGACGCCCCGTACGTGCTGCGCGGGAAGAACGCCCACAGGGACGAGACGTTGACGATGCCGCCGCGGCCGCGGGCGTTCATGCCGGGCAGGGCGGCGTGGGTCAGCCGCAGCACCGCCTCGCAGTGCACGCGCAGCATCCGCACCTCGTCGGCCGCCGGCACCCGCAGGAAGCCGGCCGGGTGCGCGAACCCGGCGTTGTTCACCAGCAGGTCGAGCGGCTCCGCCGCCGCCCGTTCCGCGACGCGCGCCAAGCCCTCGTCCGAGGCGAGGTCCGCGGCGAGGACGGCGACGCGGACCGCGTGGTCCCGGCGCAGGGCGTCGGCCGTGCGGGCCAGCCGGTCCGGGTCGCGGGCGACCAGCGTCAGGTCGTACCCGGCGGCGGCCAGCTGCTCGGCGAAGGCCGCGCCGATCCCGGAGGTGGCGCCGGTGACGAGGGCGTGGGGCATGGCCCCATGGTCGCAGCCGGCGGGGGAGCGGCCGCAACCGGCACACCTGCCGCCCCTGTCCCGACTGCCACTGGCGGCCCGCACGGGCCGGAGGCTCCGGCGGAGGCGATGCCGAGCGGCGCGCCGGCCCGGCTGCCCACGTGGCGGACTGGCCGCGCCCCGCCCTCAGGCGGGACCGGCCGCCGCGGCGGCGTACCGGACGGGCAGTTCGGCCAGTCCGCGGGCGCGCAGGGACGGGCGCCGGCGCGGCGTTCCCGCGGCTTCGAGGACGGGGAAGCGCTCCAGGAGGGCCGCGAGCGCGATCTCCGTCTCCGCCCGGGCCAGGGGAGCGCCGAGGCAGTAGTGGATGCCGTGGCCCAGGGCGAGGTGCCCGGCGGTGTCGCGGTCGACGTCGAGGACGTCGGGGCGGGAGAAGCGGGCCGGGTCGCGGTTGGCCGCGGAGAGGGACAGCAGGACGGTCTCCCCGGCCGGGACGGTGACCCCGGCGATGGTGACGTCCTCGGTCGGGAAGCGGCGGATCGCGAGCAGCGCGGGCCCCTCGTACCGCGCGAACTCCTCGACGGCTGCGGGGATCCGCGCCGGGTCCTTGCGGAGCAGCTCCAGCTGCGCCGGGTGTTCCAGGAGGGCGTGGACGGCGTTGCCGATGAGCTGGACGGTGTTCTCGTAGCCGGCGAAGAGGATGAGGAAGGCGAGGGACATCAGCTCGTCCTCGCCGAGCCGGTCGCCGTCGGAGTCGCGTACGGCGATCAGGTCGGAGAGGAGGTCGTCGGCAGGGCGGCTCCGCTTGTGGCCGATCAGCTCGGTGAGGAAGCCGAGCATCGAGCCGACCGCCTCCTTCGCGGCGCGGGGCCGGCTGGGATCGGGGGCGATCAGGGTGTCGGTCCAGGCGCGGAAGTCGAGGCGGCGGTCCTCGGGGATGCCGAGCAGGTCGCAGATGACGATCACGGGCAGCGGTGCGGCGTACGCGGCGACGAAGTCGGCCGTACCGGCCGCGCCGAGGGCGTCGAGGAGGCGGTCCGCGGTCGCGCGGATCGGCGCGCGCAACTGCTCGGTGCGGCGCGGGGTGAAGGCACGGCTCACGAGCCTTCGGATGCGGGTGTGGTCGGGCGGATCCATGTTGAGCAGGTTGGCGTCGAGGGCGGGCGGCAGCGACAGCCCGCGGTAGCTCCCCTCGTTGGCGCGGGCCTTGTCCAACGACAGCCGGGGGTCGGCGAGGGCGGCGCGCACGTCGTCGTACCGGGTGACGAGCCAGGCCGGCATGCCGTCGGTACCGGTGATCCGGCAGACGGGTGCGGCGTCCCGCAGCATCTCGTACGCGGAGTAGGGGCGTTCGAGCAGTTCGGCCTGAAGATCCATGGGATCAGCCTAGGTTGTGCAGGGGGAGCTGTCGGCGGGCTTCCCTCCATGCCGCCTCGGCATCCCCTGTGTCATCGAGCGCCGGATCGCGGATTGCGCCGCGCCCGTACGCGTAGACCGCCGGCTCGACGAACCGGAGGCAGAAGCCGGGATCCGGGTCGTGTACGGCGGCCGCCATCAGCGGGGCGAACAACGCCTCGGGGAGCTGAGCGGTTTCGAGGAGCGGCTTGGGTCCCGGAAGGTCAGGGTGCGACAGCGGCGGAGAGGGCGGCGTCGGCCGACGTGTACGTCACCCCGTGGTCCGCCAGGACCTCCGCGACGACGCCGCCGGTCGTGGTGAGGGCCAGGAGGATGTGCTCGTCGCCGATCTCCCGGTCCTTGCGGGCGAGTGCCACGCGGAGGGACTTCTCCAGCACCTTCTTCGCCTCCCGGGAGAAGGCCGTGCGGCCGGACCGCCGGCCGATGCCCTTCCGGTTCCTGGCCAGTGCACCCCGCCCGTGCGCCTCCTCCACCCGGGCCACGATCGCGCCGACGTCGATGCCGAGTCCCTCCAGGGCCTCCGTGTCGGCCCGGGACAGCCCGGCCCGCCGCCGGGCGTCGGCCAGGGCGGCGGCCACCGCGGGCCGGCGCTCCGGCGGGCACAGCTCGCGCAGCGCCGCCGCGGCCCGGGTGTCCTCCCGGTCGAGGAGCGCCAGCAGCAGGTGCTCCTCGGTCACGGTGGTGGCGCCGGTCCGCTCGGCGTACTCGAACGCCCCCTTCACCACGGCGCGTGCGGCCTGCGTGAATCGCTCGAACATCACTGCCTCCCGTACTTCTTGTGGACGGCCTGCCGGCTGACGCCCAGTTCGGTCGCGATCTCCTGCCACGACCACCCCTGGTTGCGCGCACTGCGTACCTGGACGGCTTCCAATTGCTCCAGCAGCCGCCGCAGTGCGGACACGGCCCGCAGTCCCACCCTCGGGTCGCGGTCGCCCGCACGGGCGGCGAGATCGGTCGCATCGGTCATGTTGTCAATTTACGTTGACAAGCTGCGCCCTGTCAACCGTGGTTGACGTAAGGGGGGCGGTGCCTCGAACGCGTGGAGGTCGGCCACGGCGAGCAGCTGCTCCGCGCCGTACGCCTCGAAGGAGGCCGCAGCGCGGAACCCCAGACGCACGGCCGGCGAGACCGCCCGCGCGTTGGCCGCCTGGGTCACGACGAGGACCGGCTGGTCGGGCAGCTCCTCGGCGGCGGCGCGCAAAGCGGCCGAGGCCGCCTCGAAGGCGACCCCCGCACCCCAGTCGGTGCGGCGCAGCACGTAGGACAGCTCCAGCTCCCCTCCGGCCCGGTCGACGTGGCCGGGGAGCTCGGCCGAGCGGCGGTCGAGCACGAGCACGCCCAGACACCGGTCGGTCGACCTGTCGGCGATGACGTAGGCGCCGGGCTTGTCGGCGAAGGCGCCGACCCCGTACGCGGCGAAGTACCCCTCGACGGCGGCGCGCGGCTGCGGGCCCCCGAGGTGGGCGCGGACCTCCGGATCGGTCCGGAGCTCGACGAGGCCGCCGGTGTCGGCGTCGTGCGCCCTCCGCAACCTGAGGCGGCCGGTCAGGATCTGCGGGGCTGAAAGCGTGGGAAGGGGCTTCATGCCGGCGATTGTGCCCGGACCGCCGCCGGGACCGGGGCGGTGCCGGAGCGGAACGGTCGCGGACACGGGCGGGGGCGGGGGCTTCGGGCCCCCGCCCCGGTGGTGTGGTGGTGTCGGGCGGTCAGAGGCGGCCGCCGGTCAGGCGGGACAGCGGGCCGCGGCGGCGGAGGCCCGCGCGGCGGCCCGCCGCGTACGAGACGGCGACGAGCGCGAACGTCCCGCTCGCCGTTCCCGCGGCCGCCGCCTTGCGCGCCCGGACCAGCGTCCACAGCAGGCCGGCCCGGCCGGCGGTGGAGCGGAGGACCTGGGCGGCGGTGGTGGTCTTCTCCGCGATCTGGGAAGGGAGGGCGGTCAGCGTGCCGACGCTGTGCTCCTTCAGTTCGTCACCGGCCTTCGCCGCGGCGCTCGCGGTGCGCCCACGCGTCGTGCCGCCGTTCGAACCGGCGTTGTCGGAAGCGGACTTGGTGGTGGGTTTCCGAGATGCAGTCATGGTGTGCGTCTGGCCGACTTCGCGTTCCTCAAACGTGGTTCCTCCTTCGGCTAGAGAAGGGTGCCCAGCGGGCCCAGGTCCAGGTTGAGGTCCTCCGCCGTCAGGCCGAAGCGGCGGCGCAGCAGCGCCATCCGGTCCTCCAGCAGCATCAGCGTCAGCCCCAGCCGCTCCTCCTGCTCCTCGCTGAGGTCTCCGACCTCCACGCGCCTGAGCGCCTGGCGCTCCATCAGCTGCCGCAGCAGCTCGATGACGGTCAGCACCAGGCGCGCGAGGTCGCGCTCGACGGTGTCCGGGTCGAGTTCGACCCGCTGCTGCCGGCTCACGGCTCCACCTGCTTCCAGGGTGAGGGGACGGCGTCGTCCACGGAGCTGACGAGCGCCTTCAGATCGATGCGTACGAGGTCGACGTCGGCGATGCGCAGCGTCAGGTCGCCGGCCAGGACGACCCCGCCGGCGAGCAGCCGGTCCAGCAGGTCCACCAGGGCGATGCCGCCGTCGTCGCCGGTCACAGGGCCGCTCCCGCCTCCTCGTCGGCGCCGGCCGTGAAGGAGTACGGCACCCAGGGGCCCGTCACCTCCAGCCGCAGGCCGGCGTCCAGGGCATCCGGCGGGGGTACGGCGTCCAGGAACGCCTCGCGGCCCGCGGCCGGCACGAGGTAGGCGGCGTTCAGCACGTGCAGGCCCTCCGCCCTCGACAGCCGGCGGTCCTGCGGCGGGTGCAGGACCGCCGCCGCGGCGTGCCGGGACAGTTCCCGGTGCAGGTCGCGCGCGGTGCGGGCGGCCCGCGTGCGGGAGGCCTCCCGCACGTCGCGGTCCTTCAGCCGCCGCCGAAGGTAGTCCCGCCCGCCGCCCGCCCCCGCCGCGGGCCCGCCGCCCACCGTGCCGCCGCCCGGCGGTTCCGGCGGCTGCCCGGCGTACAGCTTGACGCCCCACTCCTGGGCGCCCGCCAGCCGCACCAGCGCCTCGGCGATCCGCTCGTCCGCCCCCGCCAGCAGCCGCCGTACGCCCTCCTCGCCGCGGCACACGGTCGCCAGCCGCATCGGCACCGTCGTCGTGGCACCGCCCACGGCGGCCACCACCCCGTGGTGCGCCCGGGCCACGGCGGAGAGCCACTCCAGGTCCTCCAGGTGGCCGCGCAGCGGCTCCTCCTCGAAGTGCAGGGCGTCGACCGCCTCGACGACGGCGGCGTGCCGACCCGCGGACACGAGCCGCAGCCCGCCGCCCCCGAGCGGCGGCGGCATGTCCGGCAGCGCGTCCGTCGCGGACGCCTCGATCACGGTGTACACGTAGAACAGGGTGTCCCCGTCCAGGGGACGGTCCTCGGTCACGGCCGCTCCTCCCGCCGGTCCTCCAGTTCGGCGATCCGCCGCCGCAACTCCTCGTTCTCCTGGCCCAGTTCGCTGCGCCGGGCGCGCGAGGACAGCGCCGGATCCTGCTCCCACCAGTCGATCCCCATCTCCTTCGCCCGCTCCACCGAGGCGACGACCAGCCGCAGCTTGATCGTGAGGAGCTCGATGTCGAGGAGGTTGATGCGGATGTCGCCGGCGATGACGACGCCCTTGTCGAGGACGCGTTCGAGGATGTCGGCCAGGTTGGCGCCACCGCCGTCCTCATAGGGCCGGGGCATCCCGGAGGGGAACGTCATGAGCCGGCCCCTTCCCCGCGGTCGGCCCCGCCCCGGAGGGCGAGCGTGCAGGCGTACGCGGCCAGCGTCCGGCGGGCGCGCCGCTCCTGTGCGCCCCACAGGCGTGCCGTCCGCTCGACGGGGCCGCGCGGGTGCTGCTCGGAGACGAGCAGCACGCGGGTGAGGCCGTCCCCGAGCCGGTGGAACGTCACCAGGCTGCGGGACGTTCCACCGGGACCGGCGGTCGCCCAGGCCAGGCGCACCCCCGGCGCCCGGTCCACCACGTGCACCGCGGTGTCGCCCCGGCGTCCCGCTTCGCCGGCGAAGTCAGGACGCCGCGCCCACCACTCGTACGCCTCGTCGACGCCCACCCCGACGTCCACCGACGCCGCCACCCGCAGCGGCCGCCCGCCCGCCCGGGGCCCGTCGCGGGCCGGGCCGCCGCGCCCCGACCGCCCGGCGGCGCACGTCAGCAGCCGGGCGGCGCCCACCTCGACGGCCGCCCGGCGCGGGTCCCGCCCCTCCGTGATGCGGCGGGCCCAGTCCAGCGCCAGGGCGTGCAGCGCGGGGCTGTCGCCGTCCGCGAGGGCGGCCGCGAGGGCCGAGAGCCGGCCGAGCGCCCGCCCGGCCGCCGCGAGCGCCCACTCGGCCCGCGCCGCCGCGTACGCCGCCAGCTCCTCCTTCACCCGGTCGGCCCCGGGGGCGGCGGCGAGCCGGACCGCCAAGGGCTCAGCCATCGTCGCCGCCCCCGTCCGCCCCGCCGTCGCCGTCCGGATCGTCCCCGTCTTCACTGCCGCCACCGTCGTCGCCGCCGGTGAGGGCGGCCAGCCGGTCCCGTACCTCTTCCGTACGGTCGTGCAGCCGGTCGGCGACCGCCCCCAGCTGCCGCTCCACCAGCACCGCCACCGCCGCGGAGCCGACGCCGCGCAGATCCTCGGCGATCCGGGCGCGGATCTCCTCCAGCCCCGGCCTGCCGCCGAGGCTGTCGCGCACGAAGCCGGCCAGCGCCGCCGCGTCGGGGGCCAGCCGCCGCCCCGCCAGCAGGGCGGCGGCCCCGAGCGCCCACTTCGCCTTCCTGGTGCGGCCCAGCACGTAGCCGCCGCCCAGGGCCAGCCCCATCGCCACGCGGTCGTTCATCGCGTTCGCGCACCGTCCTCCAGTCGGGCCAGGAGTTCGTCCTCCCGGCGGTCGAACTCGGCGTCGCCGATCTCGCCCCGCTCGTACGCGGCGACGAGCCGAGCGAGCTCACGCTGCACGACGGCCGGGTCGTGGTACTGCCGCTCCGCCTCCGCCGCCACCTGCCGCAGCACCCACACTGTGCCCCGCACGGGGGCCGCGGGCAGCAGCAGCACCTCGCTCAGCAGTCCCATCGTCAACCCGCTTCCGCGAAGCTGTACGAAGGCAGCGGGCCCGTCAGCTGCACCCGCAGGTGGGCGTGCTCCTCGTGCAGCGCCCGGACCGCGGCGCGGAACTCCTCCTGCCGGTCCCGCTCCACGAGGAAGGACAGATTGGCCAGCCAGCCGTCGCTCTCGGGCCCCCGGCGCAGGCCCGCCGCACACGGTGTCAGAGCGGCCTCGATCAGCTGGGCATCGGCACGCTCCTGCTCGGCGACGGCCCGCGCCACCTGCTCGCCGAAGGCCAGGCGGTCGTCGTGCGTGCCGCCGCCGGCCGCCCGGTTCGCCTCGTGCCGGGCCCGCAGGGCGGCGTCCTCGGACAGCACCTTGTACAGGACGGCCTCCTCCTCGTGCGAGGCCTTCACGTTGAACTCGTCCTTCCCCTCCAGCGTCTCCAGCCGCTCCAGGTAGCTGCCCTCGTGCTCCTCCAGCACCGCGGCGACCGTCTCGTCGTCCGGGGAGACCCCGCCGAACCGGAGCGGCAGGACCGGCCCGCCCGCCCCGGCCCGGATGATCACCCGCTGGTGCGCCAGCAGGTCGCGCCGCTTGGGCCGCAGCTCGGCGGGGGCATCGCTGACCAGGGCGAGGAGGCGGCCGCTGCGCACGGTGCGGACGGGAAGCGCCGGCTCGCCGATGCCCTCCAGGCTGTCGGGGAGCTCCTGGGAGGCACGGGTGATCGCGTACACGTAGGTGCTCATTCCTTCTCCTCCCCGCTGCTGCTGCTGCGGCTGCTGCCGGACCTGCGGCCGGACCGGCTGCTCGTCTTCTTCTCCTCCGCCTCCGAACGGGCCTGCTCGAACGCGTCGGAGATGGTCCGGGCGGCCCCGCTGAGGGCCCCCTTCGCCTTGCCGCGCGCCCCGGACTCGGTCATCTCGCCGACCAGGTCGGGCAGGCCGGGGTTCTTGCGCGGCCCGGATTCCAGGTCGAGGCGGTTGCACGCCTCGGCGAACCTCAGGTAGGTGTCGACGCTGGCGACGACTACACGGACGTCGATCTTCAGGATCTCGATGCCGACCAGGGAGACGCGGACGAACGCGTCGATCACGAGGCCCCGGTCCAGGACCAGCTCCAGGACGTCGTACAGGCCGCTGGAGCCGCCGCCTCCGGAGGCGGCCGGCATGGGTTGTGCGGGGACGACTGTCATTGTTCCGGTTCCCTCTCGTGTGGGAGCGGGCGGCGGACGGACCGCTCAGGTGCGGTCCGCGCGCCCCCGCTCGTAGCGGCGGGTGCGCCGGTACCCCGTCAGGTCTCCGTTCGCGTCGACCTCGACGTCGTACGAGGCCAGCAGGCTCATCGTGTCGGGGATCCGGGCGAGTTCCAGGACCTCGACCGACAGGCGCCAGGAGCCGTCTTCGGTACGGGTGCACGAGCTGACGGCCTCGGCCTGAAGGCCGAGGAGGTCGGCCAGCTGGTCGGCGGCCGCGCGGATCACGCGGGCCGCGGAGAGCGGCTTGCCGTCCGCCGCGTTGTCGGATGTGCGGTTGTCGGTTCTCTCGGCCATGACTTCCTCCCTGCCGCGTATGGCCGCCCGACACACCCTCAAACTCCGTCGCACGCAGCCGGGGACGCGCGGAGCGGAGCACGACGGAAGGGGTGGGCGGAGGAAACCCCTCCGCCCACCCCTTCCCGTGCGCCCCGTCAGGCCGTCAGTCGGTCAGGGCGCCCCGGGCGATGACGTCCGCGTACCAGCGGGCGCTGCTCTTGGGCGTCCGCCGCTGGGTGGGGAAGTCGACGTGGACGATGCCGAACCGCTTGCTGTATCCGTACGCCCACTCGAAGTTGTCCAGGAGGGACCACAGGAAGTAGCCGCGGACGTCGGCGCCCGCCCCGATCGCCCGGTGCACGGCCTCCAGGTGCGCGCGCAGGTAGGCCACCCGCTCCGGGTCCTTCACCTCGCCCGAGGGATCGGCGTAGTCCTCGTACGCCGCACCGTTCTCCGTGATCAGCAGCGGGACGTGGGGGAGTTCGTCGCGCAGCCGCAGCAGCAGCTCGTACAGGCCGGCGGCGTCGACCGGCCAGTCCATGGCCGTGCGCGGCCCGGTGAGGGGGACGAAGCGGACGTGCCGCTCCGCACCGGCCCACGGCGACGGCGAACCCGACGGGGCGGCATCGTCGTCAGCGGTGGTGCGGGCCGCGACCGCGGCGGGGGAGTAGTAGTTGAGGCCCAGCGAGTCGATCGGCTCGGCGGCCGCGGCGCAGTCGCCGTCCTTCACGAAGGACCAGTCCGTGACGTCGGCGGTGTCGCGGACGAGGTCGTCCGGGAGGCTCCCCCGGAAGACGGGGTCCAGGAAGATCCGGTTGCCGACGGCGTCGATCCGGCGCACCGCGTCCCGGTCCTGCGGGGTGTCGGTGTGGGGGCGCACCGCGTGCAGGTTGAGGGTCAGCGACACCTCCGCCCCGGCGGGCAGTGCGGCGCGCAGCGCCCGGACGCCGAGGCCGTGCGCCAGGTTCAGGTGGTGGGCGGCGCGCAGCGCGTCGGCCTCGCCGGTGCGGCCCGGGGCGTGGACCCCGCTGCCGTAGCCGAGGAAGGCCGAGCACCAGGGCTCGTTCAGGGTGGTCCAGGTGGCGACGCGGTCGCCGAGCGCATCCGCCGCGAGGGCCGCGTAGTCGGCGAAGCGGTACGCGGTCTCCCGCTCGGGCCAGCCGCCCGCGTCCTCCAGCTCCTGCGGGAGGTCCCAGTGGTAGAGGGTGGCGACGGGCCGGATGCCCGCCTCGCGCAGCCGGTCGGTGAGGCGCCGGTAGAAGTCCAGCCCCTTGCGGGCGGCGGGCCCGCGGCCGGTCGGCTGGACGCGAGGCCAGGCGAGGGAGAAGCGGTAGTCGGTGACGCCGAGGCTCCGCATGAGGGCGACGTCCTCGTCCACGCGGTGGTAGTGGTCGGCGGCGGTGTCGCCGGTGTCGCCGTTGCGGACCTTGCCGGGGGTCCGGCTGAAGGTGTCCCAGATGGACGGGGAGCGGCCGTCCTCGCCCGCGGCGCCCTCGATCTGGTAGGCGGCGGTGGCGGTGCCCCAGCGGAAGGCTTCGGGGAAGCGGAGCATCGTCCCGGTGCGGGGGCGGGCGTCGAGCGCGGTCATGGCGTTGCGTCTCCCGGAGGTGAGAAGTGGGGGTGTGCGGGGATGGCCGGCCCGGCGGCTCAGCCCTTGACGGCGCCCTGCATGATGCCGCCGACGATCTGCCGGCCGAGCAGCCCGAAGACGAGCAGCACGGGCAGGGTGCCGAGCAGGGTGCCGGCCATGATGACGGACTGGTCGTTGACGTAGCCTCCGCCGAGCTGCCGCAGCGCCACCTGCACGGTCGGCTCGGAGGAGGAGAGGGCGACGACGGGCCAGAAGAAGTCGTTCCAGGCGGCCATGAAGGTCAGCAGGCCGAGCACGGCCATGCCGGGCCGGGCGACGGGCACGACGATCGACCAGAAGATCCGCGCGGAGGAGGCGCCGTCGACGCGGGCCGCCTCGATCAGCTCGTCCGGCAGGGACTGGGCGAGGTACTGCCGCATGAAGAACACGCCGAACGCGGAGACCAGGCCCGGCAGGATCACGGCCTGCAGCTGGTTCACCCACTGGAGTTCGGCGATCAGGATGAACAGCGGGATGACGCCCAGCTGCGGCGGGATCATCATCGTGCCGACGGTGACGGCGAGCAGCGCGCCGCGGCCGCGGAAGCGCAGTTTGGCGAACGCGAACCCGGCGAGCGTGGAGCACAGGACCGTGCCGACGGTGATCGACCCCGAGACGATGAACGAGTTGACGAGCGCCCGCCCGATGTCCGCCTCCCGTACGACCGCCTCGAAGTTCCGCATCAGGTGCGGCCCGGGCAGCAGGGACGGAGGGACGCGGGCCAGGTCGGCGTTGGAGCGGCTGGCGGCGACGACCGTCCAGTACAGCGGGAACGCCGAGACGAGCACGGCGAGCACCAGCACCGCATGGGTGAGCCTCCCGCCCTGCATGGTCCGCCCGGCCCCCGAGCGGGCGCGGCGGGCTGCGCCGCGGGATCCGCCCCGGGCGGGCCGGTCGGGGGGCCGGTGGCCGACGGGCGGTTCGGCGAGCGCGGTCATCGGCCGGCCTCCTTGCGGGTGCGGCGGCGCGCGATCAGCGCGTTGGCGCCGACGAGCAGCACGATCAGCAGGAACATCACCCAGGCGACGGCGGCAGCCCGCCCCAGGTGGAAGAAGCCCCAGCCCTGCTCGTACATGTACAGGCCGAGGGTCTGGTACTGGTGGGAGATCCCGCCGGAGAGGGACCCCTCGAACAGCAGCGGCTCCCCGAAGAGCTGCGTCGCCCCGATCGTGGAGACGACGGCCGTGAAGACGATGGTCGGCCGCAGCCCCGGAAGGGTGACGTGGAAGAACTGCCGCCAGCGGGAGGCGCCGTCCATCTCCGCGGCCTCGTACAGCTCGTGCGGGATGGACTGCATGCCCGCCAGGTAGATGAGGGCGTTGTAGCCGGTCCAGCGCCAGATGACGATGGTGGAGACGGCTGCCTGGGAGGCGAAGGTGCCGGACTGCCAGTCCACCGGGTCGGTGCCGACGAGCCCGAGCACGTAGTTGACCAGCCCGAAGTCGCGGCCGTACAGCTGGGAGAAGACGAGCGTGGCGGCGGCCACCGACGTCGCGTACGGCAGCAGCATCGCCGTGCGGAAGAAGGTGCGCCCGCGCAGCCGGTGGTTCAGCAGGTGCGCGAGGCCGAGCGCCATCGCCAGCTGCGGGACGGTCGAGAGGACGCCGATGGTGAAGGTGTTCCGCAGCGAGGTCCAGAAGAACTCGTCGGCGAACAGCGCGGTGTAGTTGCCGAGGCCGCGCCACTGCATGTCGCCGGGGGTCTGGAGCTCCACCCGGTACAGGGACACGTACGCGGTGTAGAGCAGCGGGAAGAGCCCGAACGCGGCGAACAGCGTGAAGAAGGGGGCGATGTAGGCGTACGGGGACGCCCTGCGCCAGGCGCGGCGGGCGCCGGGGGCGCGGCCGGGCAGCGCCGGCGGGGGCGCGGTCCGGGCGGGTGCGGTCAGGGTCACGATGCGGCCCTTCGGGGGAGTCGGGGCGGGTGGTGCGGGCTGGGCGGCCGGGTAAGGAGGGACGGGCGGAGCGGGCCGGAGGCGGCGCGGGGCCGGCGCCGGCCCGCCCCGGGTCTGCCGACGGCGGGGTCTGAGCGGACGGCGCGGTCTCAGCCGACGGTGTTCTGGACGCCCTTCTTCGCGTTCCCCCAGGCCTGCTCGGGCGCCGTGCCCTTGCGCTCGACCTCGCCGAGGGCGTTGGTGATCTGCTGGGCGATGTTCTGGTCGTGGACGCCGAGCACCTGCACCGGAGCCGCCTTCGCCGCCTCGCCGAAGATCCGACCGATCGGCGCACCGGAGAAGTACGGGTCGGTCGCGTCGGCGATCTGCGCGATGGCGCCGGAGGCCGACGGGAAGTTGCCCTGCTTGCGGAAGAGCTTCGCCTGCTGCTCGGGCGCCGTGAGCCAGGCGATCAGCTCGTAGGCCTCCTTCTTGTGCTTGGCCGCGCGCGGCACGGCCAGGTACGAGCCGCCCCAGTTGCCGGCCCCCGCGGGCAGCTTCGCGACGTCCCACTTGCCCCTGCCGGCCTCGCCGGCCTGGCCCTTGATGTAGCCGAGCATCCACGCCGGGCAGGGGAGCGTGGCGAAGGAGCCGGCGGCGAACGCCTGGTTCCACTGGGGCGACCACTGGTCCAGCTTGGCGCTCAGCCCGCTCTGCGCCGCGGACACCGACGCGTCCCATGCCGCCTTCAGGGCCGGGTTCGTGTCCCAGATCAGCGTGCCGGAGGCGTCGTAGTAGCGCTCCTTCTGCTGGCCGATCATGACGGAGTACAGGCTGCCGACGCTGTCGATCCAGGCGCTCTTCGCGGGGGCCTTCGCCTGGTACTGCCGGCCCAGCTCCAGGTACCCCTCCCAGGTCGACCACCGCCGGGCGAGCTCCTCGCGGTCGGTGGGCAGGCCGGCCTGCGCCAGGAGGTCGGTGCGGTAGCACATGGCCTCCGGCCCCACGTCGGTGCCGAGCCCGACGATCCGGCCGTCCTTCCCGGTGGCGGCGGCCCACTTCGCCTCCGGGAAACCGGGCTTGAGGCCCTCGGCGCCGTACGCGCGGAGGTCCTCGAACCGGTCGGCCTGCTGCTGGACCGCGGAGGCGATCCGGCCGACCTCGATGGCCTGGACGTCGGCGAGGCCGCCCCCGCCGGCCAGGCGGGTCTGCAGCGACTTCCAGTAGTCGGCCTCGTCCTCGGTGTCGGTCTGCTTGATGGTCACGCCCGGGTGCAGCTTCTCGTACTCGGCGTAGAGCCCGGCCTCCTCGTAGCCGAAGGAGCCGAAGAGGTCCACGGTGACGGTGACCTTGCCGTCCGCGCCGCCGGCGGCGCCCTCCGGTGAACCGCCGCAGGCGGCGAGCAGCACCGCGGCGAGGGCGGCCGCCCCCAGGCGGGCGGCGGTTCTTCCGGCGGCTCGGGCGTGGGACATGGGGGCCTCCTGGGCTCCTGGATCGGGGGAGAACGCTTCTGAGAGCGCTCTCATCAAGCGAGGGGAGCGTGCCCACGGCGCGTGCCATCCGTCAAGACTCGAAGCCGCAACAGACCGGAATGGACATCAACTTCCGGTCTTGCGCACTCCCTTGACACCCGTCTTTCGGAAGTTCTACGTTTCCGGCCAGTTGAGAGCGCTCTCTTCTACGGTTCCCGGACGCGACCCCGACACCACCTGCGTACGTCCCCGCCAAGACACGAGGTGTTCCCCGCATGCCCGTCCTCCTCCCGCGCCGAGCCGCCCCGCCCGTCCTCGCCGCCGCCCTCGCGGCCGCCGGACTCGGCATCGGCCTCGGACCGGCCGCGGCCCCCGCCGCGGCCGCCACCGTCCCGGTGGGCGCCGGAAGCTACTCCGACACCCGCCCCGCCGGCACCTCCGGCCCCACCACCAACACCGGCACGCCCGTCGCCCCCAAGGTGACCCCCGCGGCCCAGGGCAGACCCGTCCCCACGAACGACTGGTGGTCCTCCCTCGCCTTCCAGCGCTACGGCGACAACCCGTACTCCACCCCCATGTACGGCCACCCCCTCACCTACCAGGCGGCCGCCGGCGGCCTGGACGTCGGCTACCCCACCAGCCCCGCCGTCGTCGGCGACGGCCGCCAGTACGAGTTCGCCCACAAGCGCGACCTGACCATCGGCCTCGCCGGCCTGAACTCGCCCGACACCAAGGCCGACGCCTGGTCCGACTGGACGGTCACCCCCTACTGGTCCGACGGCGCCCGCACCCTGCGCACCACCATCGGCCACGGCAGCCCGTTCGTGTACGCCCAGGGATCCGGCGGCGACGCCCGGATCACCACCGCGTCCGCCCCGGCCGTCTTCGCCGACCAGGGCAACGTCCTCGGCATCACCGTCGCCGGGCACCACTACGCCCTCTTCGCGCCGACCGGCGCCGACTGGAACGTCGACGGGACCGCGATCAGCGCCGCCCTCGGCGGCCGGAACTACTTCTCCGTCGCCGTCCTGCCCTCACCGGACGCGCTCGCCGCCTACCGCAAGTACGCCTTCAGCTTCGTCACCGGCTCCCGCGTCGACTGGAGCACCTCCGACGGCACCGTCCGCGCCACCTACACGCTCTCCACCGAGGCCAAGGAGGGCACCGAGCGCGGCACCCTCCAGGCCCTCTACCGGCACCAGTGGCTGCACACCGCCGACCCCCTCACCCCGTACACGTACGTCTCGCCGCGCGGCACCATGAAGGTCCGCGAGGGCGCCTCCTTCACCACGACCCAGAAGGCGGCCCCCGTGCTGCCCGCCCTGCCGCGCACCGGCGCGGCCGACACCGCCGCGCTCCGCGCCCGCCTGCACGAGGCCGCGAACGCGTCCGACCCGTTCTCCGGGGCCGTGGACACCTACTGGACCGGCAAGGCGCTCGGCAAGCTGGCCCAACTCGTCCCGATAGCCGACCAGATCGGCGAGACCGCCGTCCGCGACAAGCTCCTCGGCCTCCTCAAGGGGCGCCTGCAGGAGTGGTTCACCGCCGGCGGCGCCGGCGAGTTCTCCTACGACCGCACGTGGCGCACCCTGACCGGCTACCCGGCCTCCTACGGCAGCGACACCGAGCTCAACGACCACCACTTCCACTACGGCTACTACGTGTACGCGGCCGCGATCACCGCCCAGTACGACCCCGGCTGGGCCGCCGACTCCGCCTGGGGCGGCATGGTCAAGACCCTGATCCGCGACACCGCCAACCCCTCGCGCACCGACACGGCCTTCCCGTTCCTGCGCGGCTTCGACGTGTACGCCGGCCACAGCTGGGCCTCCGGGCACCAGGGCTTCGCCGCCGGCAACAACCAGGAGTCCTCCTCCGAGTCCACCAACCTCAGCGCCGCCCTCGTGCTGTGGGGCTCGGCCACCGGCGACACCGGCCTGCGCGACCTCGGCTCCTACCTGCTGGCCACCGAGGGCGAGGCGATCGCCCAGTACTGGTTCGACGGCGACGGGCAGGTCTTCCCGGCCTCCTTCGGCCACGACACGGCCGGCATGGTGTGGGGCAGCGGCGCCGCGTACGCCACCTGGTGGACCGCCAACCCGGAGGAGATCCACGGCATCAACGTCCTCCCCGTGACCGGCGGCTCCCTCCACCTCGGCGGACACCAGCAGGCGATCCGCCGCAACATCGCAGAGATGGAGCGGGAGAACGGCGGCCCCGCCGTCGAATGGCGCGACATCCTCTGGGAGTTCCAGGCGCTCGCCGACCCGGCCGCCGCGAAGGCGAAGTGGGACGCCGGCAATGCGGGCTACACCCCTGAGGCGGGCGAGTCCAAGGCGCACACCCAGCACTGGATCACCACCCTGGACGCACTCGGCGCCCCCGACCCGTCGGTGACCGGCTCCATCCCCACCTCGGCGGTCTTCAACCGGAACGGCACCCGCACCTACGCGGCCCACAACCACGGCGCCACCGCCCGCACCGTCACCTTCTCCGACGGCAGGACCCTCACCGTGCCGGCCCGCTCCACCGCCTCCGGCACCGGAACCGGCACGGGCCCCGGCCCCGACCCGGAGCCCTCGACCGGCAACACCTTCCGGCTCCGCTCCGGCGGCGTCCTCACCACCGCCGGCGGCACCGCGGCCGGCAGCGACACCATCCCGTCGGCCGGCGGCGCCAACCACGACGGCACCCCCTACCGGCCGCTCGTCTACGAGGCCAAGGGCGTGAACGGCACGCTCCGGGCGGGCGCCGCCACCGCGTTCCGACTTCCCGTGGACGCCGGCACCGCGGTCGGCCTCGGCCAGCAGGCCCGGATCTCGTACGACCTCACCGGCGACGGCACCTTCGACCGGACGGAGACCTACCACTACTTCGCCACCGACCCCGTCGCCGGCTGGGAGGACTACCGGCAGGCCCGAGGCCTGAAGTCGGCCACCGGAACGCTCGGCGACCTGCGCGGCGGAACGGTCCGCCTGGAGGTGTGGAGCGCCATCGGCAACGCCGACTCCCGGCTCCAGACCGGCACCGACACGGCCGTGGTCGTCATCCCGTACGACTGACACATCCGGCCGCGGCACCGCGGCGGCGGGTGCGGGGTCCTCCCTGCACCCGCCGCCGTCATGCCGCCGTCATGCCGATTCCCGCCGCACCAGCCCCGTCGGCGTGATGACGGAGGCCGAGGCGGCGTCCGCCGCACCGTCCAGCATCCGCATCAGCAGCCGGACCATCAGCCGGCCCATTCCCTCGATGTCCTGCCGCACCGTGGTCAGGGCGGGTTCCGTGGCCCGCACCACGGCGTCCATGTCGTCGAACCCCACCACCGCGACGTCCTCCGGGACCCGGATCCCCCGCTCGCGCAGGACTCGCAGCGCCCCCGCCGCCATCAGGTCGTTCGCGGCGAACACGGCGTCCACGTCCGGCCGCCGCTCCAGCAGCTCGGCCATCGTGCGGGCCCCGCTCTCCCGGGTGAAGTCGCCCTGGCACACCAGCGCCGGATCGGCGTCCACCAGCACGTCCCGGTAGCCGGCGAGCCGGTCGAGCGCGGACGTCTGCGTGCACGGCCCGGCGAGGTGGCCGATGTGGCGGCGCCCGAGCGAGACCAGGTACTGGACGGCCTCCCGCGCCCCGCCCCGGTTGTCGCAGTCGACGAACGGCACGGCCGACTCCGCCCCCGACACCGGGCGCCCCCCGAACACGACGGGGATCCTGCTCCGGGCGATCACCGCGGGCAGCCGGTCGGCGGTGTGCAGGGAGAACGCCAGTGCGCCGTCGACGTGCCCGCCGTCCAGGTAGCGCGAGATGCGCTCGTGGTCGCCGTGGCCCTCCACCCACAGCAGCACCAGCTGGGTGTCGTGGGCGGTCAGCTCCCGGCTGATCCCGCGGACCTGCTTCTCGAAGAACGGGTCGGAGAAGATCCGGAATTCGGGCTCCGCGATGATCACGGCGACGGCGCCGTGCCGCCGGGTGACCAGCGAGCGCGCCGCGTGGTTGGGGACGTAGCCCAGTTCCCGGACCGCCTCGCGGACCTTCTCCGCCAGCGGGAGCCGCACGCCCGCACCGCCGTTGACGACCCGTGAGGCCGTGGCCCGGGAGACGCCGGCCCGCGCGGCAACGGCTTCCAGCGTGGGGCGGGACGACCCCGTGGTCTGCTCCGGCACGGCAGGCACTCCTGACTCCATCCGCGGCCGACGCCGCGCCGCTGTCCGACGCGGAACAGGATAAACGCCGGACGGCGGCTGTGAGAGCGCTCCCAAAAGCATTGCGCCAAGTCAGGCCGCCCGCCGCGGGGAGCCCCTACCGATCGCGCGGGACGGCGCAGGCCGCCGTTCCTCCCGGCAGCCGGTACCGGTTGGCCGCGACGAGCCGGTACACCCCGTCCGCGGCCCGCCGCACCCCGGGCAGCCCGAGCACGCCGCCGAGCACCGGCCACGCGCCACCCGCGCTCAGCAGCGCCTTCGCGACGGCCCGGGCGCCGCCGTGCACCGCCCCCGACGGGGTCACCCACAGCACCTCGTACGCGGCGCGGTCCCGGTTCACGCCGAGGACGTCGAGGTCCGCGAACTGCCAGGGGACGACGTCGCAGCGGGGCCGCACGTACCGCTCGGCGAGCCGCGCCGAGGTCGTGCAGAAGCCGCAGTCACCGTCGTAGACGAGCACAGGCCGGGTACGCATGCCCCCATCATGCGGCGTCCCGGCCCCGTTCGGGGGAACGCGCCGAGTGCCGCCCCGCCAGGGGGCATCCCCGGCCGCCGGGCGGGCAGGCGCAGGGCATGACCGAATCGACGACCACGGCACGGGACGATGCGGAACACCTCCACTTGGCCGCCCTGGCAGCCTTCGGCCTCTACGCGGCCGCGTGGGCGCAGGCGGCGGAGCGGCACGGCAGTCCCGACGCCGCGTCGGGGCGGGCCTCCGGAGTGCTGCTGACCGGTGCGGCGACCTTCCGCCTGAGCCGCCTCATCACCAAAGCGAAGATCACCCGTCCGCTGCGGGCGCCGTTCACCGACGTCGACGGCCCCGGAGCGCCGGCCGAGCTGAACGAGACCCCGAAAGCCGGCCGGCGCGTGGCCGGCTCGCTCCTGAGCTGCCCGTTCTGCCTCGGTGTGTGGGTGGCCACCACCCTGACCGGTGCCCGGGCGCTGTGGCCGCACGCGACCGGAGCGGTGGAGCGGACGCTCGCCGCCGTGGCCGCGGCGGACGCGATGCAGCTCGCGTACGCGCGCCTCGTCCGGGCGGCGGAGGGGTAGCCGCGGCGGCGCCGGCGGCCCGCGGGGGAGCGCCGCCTTCAGGCCTGCCCGGCCCGCCCGCGTCCGACACCGCTGACCGCTGACTGCCCCGGCCGGGGTTACGGGAACGGTCCCGCGCGGGCCTGCGTCCTCCCCTCCGACGGAGCCGGCCGGACCGGTCCAGCAGGCCGGCGCCGCGGCGCCGGGGGAGGAGGGGCAGTGCGCGCAGGACCCAGGGCGGGCGGATGGACGGTGGCCCTCGCGGTGGGGCTTCCCCTGGCCGTGGCCGGGACCGTCGTGGCCGTCGTCCTCGGCAGCGGCAGCTCCGCCGCGCCGAGCCCGCTGCACCGCGCGGTGGACGCCTACCTGGGGCCGGTCGGCCGCGGCGCCCCCGCACCCGCCCTGGGGCCGGACGCCCGCTGCCCCGCCGGCAGCGACCCCGAGGCCTCCCTCCGCGCCCTCGCGGCGGAGTTCGGCCACCGCATCGTCTCCTCCACCCGCAGCGGCGACAGCGCCGTCGTCAACGCCGACCTCGCCCCGCCCGCCGGGGACCGGATCGCGGTGACCCTGGAGCTGCGCCGGAGCGGCGACCGCTGGGACGTCTGCTCGGCGTCCCGGGGCCACGTGGAGATCGACCCGTTCTGATCCCGCCGCGCTGCCCGCCGACCCCTGCCGTGCCGCCGGGAACCGGCTACGGCAGCCGTCCGCCGGAGGTGTCCGCCTCGGCCGCGTCCGCCAGGGCCTCCGCCGCGGCCTCCGCGGCCCGGGCGGCGTCGCTCGCGGCCTGCGTCGCCGTCTCGTCGGCGCCGTCCGCCGACCGCTCCCGGGTCGCGGGCGACGGAGGGAGCACCTCACCGAAGGCCCGGGAGACCGCCCCCAGGGCGGAGGTCACCTCGCCGGGGATCACCCAGAAGGTGCTGCCCTGCCCCTGCGCGAGCTGCGGCAGCACCTGGAGGTACTGGTAGGCGAGGAGCTTCGGGTCGGGGTCGTTGCGGTGCACCGCCTGGAAGACCTCGTCGATCGCCCGGGACTGGCCCTCCGCCTTGAGGATCTCCGCAGTGCGGGCGCCCTCAGCACGCAGCACCGCGGACTGCTTGTCGCCTTCCGCCGTCAGGATCTGCGCCTGCCGCTGGCCCTCGGCCGCCAGGATCGCCGCCCGCTTGTCCCGCTCCGCCCGCATCTGCTTCTGCATCGCGTCCTTGATCGACTGCGGCGGGTCGATGGCCTTGATCTCCACGCGGTTGACGCGCAGCCCCCACTTGCCCGTCGCCTCGTCCAGCACACCGCGGAGCTGGCTGTTGATCGTGTCGCGCGAGGTCAGGGTCTTCTCCAGGTCCATGGAGCCGACGACGTTGCGCAGCGTGGTGACGGTGAGCTGCTCGACCGCCTGGAGGAAGTTCGCGATCTCGTACGAGGCCGCCCGCGGATCCGTGACCTGGAAGTACAGCACGCTGTCGATCTCCACCACCAGGTTGTCCTCGGTGATCACCGGCTGCGGCCGGAAGGAGACGACCTGCTCGCGCAGGTCGATCACCGGGTACACGCGGTCGATGTAGGGGATGACGACGTTCAGGCCGGGCTTCAGCGTCCGGTGGTAGCGGCCGAGGCGCTCCACGTTGCGGGCCCGCGCCTGGGGCACGATCCGCACGGCCCGCACCACGGTGAACACGGCGAGGGCGGCGAGGACCAGGGCGATGATCAGGGACCCCGATGCATCCATGGCTCACTCCCGGGGGTAGACGAGGGCGGTACTGCCGCTGATCTCGATGACGTCGACGGCGGCGCCGGGAGGGATGACCAGCGTCTCGTCGTAGGCGCGGGCGGTCCACTCCTCGCCGCCGATGCGCACCCGGCCGTCCCGCCCGGACACCTCGCTGACGACGTACGCCACCCTGCCGATCAGCGCGTCGACGCCGAACCGCGCCTCCTGGGCGGGCTGGAGGCGGCGCAGCACGGTCGGGCGTACGAACAGCAGGCTCAGCGCGGCGACGGCGGTGAACAGCAGGAACTGCCAGGGCACCGGCAGCCCGAGCGCGGCGGCGCCCCCGGTCACGGCGGCGGCCGCGGCCAGCAGCCCGAGCGCCGCGGTGAGGGAGAACACCTCCGCGACGGCCAGCCCCGCCGCGGCGATCAGCCAGAGCAGCCACGGTTCCATGCGGGCCCTCCCTCCCACGCGCATAGGCGAGCGATATGCCGGAATTATTCGCTTGTCTACCCATTGGCGGGGCGGCAGAACCCGCTGTTCACACCGCACGCCCGGCCGTCGGCCGCCGTCCGGTCCGCCGCCGCCCGCCACGCGCGCACGGGCACCGCGGGGCATATTGGAGGAAGCGCCCCAAGATCGGCCCGGGAACCGCCCCGAATGGAAACCGCCTGGTGGGGCAGGCGGCCTGTACGTCGATCGCCCGTCCCGCCGGTGTCGCGGCCGGACGGGCAGCACGAGGGAGTGAACTCACATGGTGCAGGTGTTCCGGACCCCCGGAGCAGGAGCGGCCACGCGCCGGCATGCCGGCGCGCGTATCCAGGGGGGTGCGGCATGTGCGGTCTGAGCGGTGAGGTGCGCTTCGACGGCCGGCGCCCGGACCTGGCGGCGGTCGAGCGCATGACCGACGAGATGTCCGACCGCGGTCCGGACGGCAGAGGCGCCTGGTCGCAGGGCGCGGTCGCCCTCGGCCACCGGCGGTTGAAGATCATCGACCTGTCCGAGAGCGGCGCCCAGCCGATGAGCGACCCGCACCTCGGCATCACCGCCGCCTTCAACGGCTGCATCTACAACCACCGCGAGCTGCGCCGGCGCCTGGAGGGGCTGGGCCACCACTTCTTCTCCGGCTCCGACACCGAGGTACTCCTCAAGGCGTACGGGCAGTGGGGTCCCGCCTGCGTGGAGCACCTGCTCGGCATGTTCGCCTTCGCGGTGGTCGAGCACCACACCGGGCGCGTGGTGCTGGGCCGCGACCGGCTCGGCATCAAGCCCCTCTACATCACCGAGGACGCCGACCGGCTCCGCTTCGCCTCCACCCTGCCGGCCCTGCTGGCCGGCGGCGGCGTCGACACCAGCCCCGACCCGGTCGCCCTGCACCAGTACCTGAGCTGGCACGGCACCGTTCCCGCGCCCCGCACCGTCCTGCGGGGCGTGCGCAAGCTGCCCCAGGCCACGGTCCGCGTGATCGAGCCCGACGGCACCTCCACCGAGCACTGCTACTGGCAGCCGTCCTACACCCGCGGCGCCGGACCCGGCGGCGAGCTCGGCGACGACCCGGAGGCCTGGCGGGAAGCCGTCCACGAGGCCCTCGGCCGGGCCGTGCGCCGGCGCATGGTGGCCGACGTCCCCGTGGGCGTCCTGCTGTCCGGCGGACTCGACTCCAGCCTGATCGTCGCCCTGCTGGAGGAGCACGGCCAGAGCGGCACCGCGACCTTCGCCATGGGCTTCGAATCCGAGAGCGGCCAGGACGGCGACGAGTTCCACTACTCCGACCTGGTCGCCCGGCGCTTCGGCACCGACCACCACCAATTCATGATCCCCTCCGACCGGCTCCCCGCCGCGCTGGAACGGGCGATCGCCTCCATGGACGAGCCCATGGTCAGCCACGACTCCGTCGCCTTCCACCTGCTCGCCGAGCAGGTCGCCAAGGACGTCAAGGTCGTTCTCTGCGGGCAGGGCGCCGACGAGGTCTTCGCCGGCTACCACTGGTACCCCGGCATCGCCGAGGCCGCCCGCCCCGACGCCGCCGACGCGTACGCGGACGCCTACTTCGACCGCACGCACCACGGAGTCAACGACCTGCTCCACCGCGACCTGGCCGCCGACCGCGACACCCCGCGCGAGTTCGTCGCGGCCCACATGGCCGCGCCCGGCGCACAGACCGCGCTCGACGCCGCCCTGCGCCTCGACGTCCATGCACTGATGGCCGACGACCCCGTGAAGCGCGTCGACAACATGACCATGGCCTGGGGCCTGGAGGCGCGCGTGCCGTTCCTCGACCACGAGCTGGTCGAACTGGCCGCAGCCTGCCCGCCCGAGCTGAAACTCGGCCAGGGAGGCAAGGGCATCCTCAAGGACGTAGGACGCCGCGTCCTTCCCCTGGAGGTCGTCGACCGGCCGAAGGGCTACTTCCCGGTGCCCGCCGTCCGGCACATGGCCGAACCGGTCCTCACCCGCGTCCGCGACGCGCTGACCGCCCCCGAAGCCCGCCGCCGCGGTATCTTCGACCAGGGCCGCGTCGCCGACATGCTCGCCGACCCCGCGCGCCACCGCACGAAACGCGGAGCCAGCACCCTGTGGCAGGTGGCTTCGCTGGAGATCTGGCTCCAGACCCACGGCATCGTCTGACAACCGACACCGAGCGGTGACTGTCCCCCGGAAGCCCTCGAAGAGGCCCGCATGCCCCTTGACCGCTCCCCGCACCGACACCGTCCCCGCACCGCCGGCGCACCCGCCGCCCCGGACCCGGCACCGGGCCCCGCGCCCGCCGCCGCCCCGGCACCCGCCGGAGCCGCCCCGGCCGTGCTCCACCTGGCCGACACCGGCGCGGCGGACCCGCCGGCGGTGCTCACCGTCCACGGCTGCTGGTACCCGTCCGCCGACCCCACCGGCGACCGCGTGGCGTTCATCTGCGACCGCGCCGGCGTGCCGCAGCTGTGGAGCGGCCCCGCGAACGGCTCGGAAGCCCACGTCCTCGACGCCGACCCCGACCCCGTCACCGAGGTGTCGTGGTCACCGGACGGCCGGTGGATCGCGTACACCTCGGCTCCCGGCGGCGGCGAGCACACCCGCGTCCTGGTGGTCCGCCCGGACGGCACCGACCGGCACGTCCTCGCCGGCGCCGAACCGGGCGCCTCCGCCCACATCGGCCGCTGGAGCCGCGACGGGTCCGCCCTCGGCGTCACCGTCGCCCAGCCCGCCGGCCCCGGCGCGCACACCGGCCCCGGCCACATGCCGCAGGACGCCGAACCCGGCTTCTCCGACGGCGCCCTCCCCGACGGTGCGTACGCGGCGGCCCGCGCCGCCCGCGCCGGGCAGGCGGCGATCCTCCTCCCGCCCGGCCACCCGGCGGCCGCCCCCGCCGCGCACGTCAACGGCGCGCCCGTCCGACCGCCCTCAGCCGCCCCCGCGGCCCCGGACGGCGCCCTGTCCGCGTACCTGATCGACCCGGACGGCACGCACGCCCCCGTCCTCCTCCACACCGAGCCCGGCGCCGCCTCCCTCCGCGTGTGCGACATCGCCGCCGACAACCGCTTCGTCCTGCTGCGCCGCGGGCCGCGCGGCCGCCGCGAGGCCCTCCTCCTGGACCGGGCCACCGGCCGCATCCCCTTCCGCCTGCACGTCGCGGACGGCGACCCGTGGATCGGCCGGCTCTCGCCCGACTCGCGCACCCTGTGGCTGCGCAGCGACGCGGACCGCGAGTTCGCCGCCCTGCTGCGGGTCCGCCTCGCCGAGGACGGGACCGCCGAGGACGTGTCCGTGGCGGCGGAACGGGACGGCTCCCAGCTCGATCTGCTGAGCCTGCCCGACCACGGCCGCTGGGCCTTCCTCGCCTGGAACGCCCACGGCGCGAGCGACCTGGAGAGCGTCGGCCTCGACGGCGCCGGCCCCGGAGAAGGACCGGGCGCGGGCGACGCCGTCGGGCCGCACCACCGCTCCGAGCTCCCGCACGAGGTCGTCACCCGCATCGCGTCCGTCGCCCGCGGCGGCCTCTTCGCCGCCCTCTCCGGCTCCCGCCGCCGGCCCGGCATCTGGCAGATCGACGGGCCCTTCGGGCCCGTCCGAACCGGCTGGACGGCCCCCGACGAAGAAGCGGCCCCGCCCGGCCGACCCCCCGTCCGCCCCGTGCCGCTGCGCTGCCGGGCACGGGACGGCCTCGTACTCGGCGGCTGGTACTACCGCGCGCCCGACCGCGACCCCGGCCGGCCCGGGCCCTGCGTCGTCCACCTCCACGGCGGCCCCGAAGAGCAGGAGCGCCCCGTGTTCAACCCCCTCTACCACGAGATCCTCGGCCGCGGCATCGACGTCTTCGCCCCCGACGTCCGCGGCTCCTCGGGCTGGGGGCGCTCCTTCGTCGACGCCGACCTCGGCACCGGCCGCTTCGCCGCCATCGACGACGTCGCGGACTGCGCCGCACACCTCGTCGCCGAAGGCCACGCCGACCCGCTCCGCCTGGCGGTGATGGGACGCTCGTACGGCGGCTACCTCACCATGGCCTCCCTGGTGTGGCACCCGGAGCTCTTCCGCACGGGCGTCGCCGTCTGCGGCATGTCCGACCTCACCACCTTCTTCGCCGGCACCGAGCCCTGGATCGCCCGCTCCGCGGCCGCCAAGTACGGCCACCCCGAGCACGACCGGGAACTGCTGCGCGCCCTCTCCCCGATGAGCCGCATCGACCGGCTGCGCGCGCCCGTCCTCGCCGTCCACGGCGAACACGACACCAACGTGCCGCCGACCGAGTCCGAGCAGTTCGTCCGGGCCGCCCGCGCGCAGGGAGTCCCGGCCGAGCTGCTGACCCTCCGCAACGAGGGCCACGACTTCCTGCGGGCGGACACCCGCCGCCTCTACCGACGGGCAGCCGCGGACTGGCTGGAGCAGTACCTCGTACCCGACCGCGCGGTCCGCCGGGGCGCCTGAGTAGTTTTCGCACCCGTCCTGAGTATCCGCACGGCTCCGCCCGGCGGCCGCGCCGTGCGAGATTTCCCTCCGTCGCGGGGCCGGGCGGCCCGGCCCGTGGAGGGGGGGGACCGGGGCATGGACTTCTTCGACGGGGAAGCGGGCGGGCGGGACGAGCCGGCAGCGGGCGCCGGAGGCGGCTGCTCCGGGGTGACCGCCGTGCTCCTGGGCACCGCGGTCGCCCTGGCCGCGGGGGTCGCCGCCCTCTTCGACCTCGTGCGGGACCTGGTCCCGTGACCGCCCTCCGCCCCGGGCCCGCGGCCGGCACGCGTCGGCCGAGGACCGCCTTGACGGCCCTCCTGCGGCGGGATCCACTGAAGGCCACGGCACCCGCCCGCGCGGCGGACGACGGCGGGGGACCGGTCCACAGGGGGGACGGAGTGGGGTTTCAGCGTGCGCGGCGCGTCGCCGTGCAGGTCGCCGGGCTCTACCGGCTGGCGCACCTGCTGTACGCGAGCGGCGTGGTGACGGCCGATCCCGTCGACGTCCGGGCCGCCGTCCTCCTGGCCGCCGTATGGGCCGTCTCCCTGGCGGTCTACGCGGCGGGACTGCGGCACGGCCGGATCCCCGACCGCCTGATGTGGACGGACGTGGGCGTGAACGGCTGCCTGCTCCCGCTCACGGCCGCCGTCGCCATCGGGGAAGGGCCCGCCGCGGAGGGGCACGGCTGGCTGGCGGTCCAGGCGCTCTCCGCCTCGGCGGCCGCCGTCGTGTCGCTCCGCTGGCGCGGCACCGTCCTCTGCTTCGTTCTGCTGACGGCGACCTCGCTCGCCGTGCACCAGGTGGTGCGCCGACCCGACACGGCCGAACTCCTGGAGCACCTCAGCGCCCTCTCGATGAGCAGCGGCCTGATGGCCGCCGGCTGGTGGTACGTCAGACGCCAGGGCATCCTCCTGGACGACGCGCAGCAGCGGGCGCTGGCCGCCGAGGCCGCCCGCGCCCGCCAGGCCGAGCGGACCGCCCACCACGCCGCGCTGCACGACACCGTCCTCGCCACGCTCACCACCATCGCCTCCGGCGGGGTCGACGCCAACGCGCAGGCCGTACGCGACCGCTGCGCCCGCGAAGCGGCCTACCTGCGGCGGCTCGTCCAGCTCACCGACGATCCCGGGCACCTGCCCGCGGCGGGGGGCACGGCCGGCACCGCCGCCCTGGAGGAGGCCGTCCGCTCCGCCGAGGCGTTGGGACTGGTGGTGAAGGCGCAGTACCACGCGGTGCCGGAGCTCCCCGAGGAAGTGGCCGAGGCCGTCGCGGCGGCCGCCTCCGAGGCGCTGAACAACGTACGCAGGCACGCCGGAACGGGCCAGGCGTACCTCACCGCGGCCGGCCGCGCCGACGGACTGGAGGTCACCATCGCCGACCGCGGCGCCGGCTTCGACACGGCGGAGCCCGCCGGCGCCGGGACGGGCCTGCGCCGCTCCGTACACGCCAGGATGGCCGCGGCCGGCGGCGCGGCCCGCGTGGACAGCCATCCCGGCGAGGGCACGGTGGTCGAACTCCGCTGGCCCGCCTGACGCCCGCGCACCCGCCGGGACGCCGCTCGCGGCCGGCCGGGGGCCCGCCAGGTGCCAGTCGGCCTCACGTGCAGGGCCGGCGGTCCCGGCAACCCGCGGGTCAGCCGCGCGCCGGCCGGCCCCGCCCCGTGCGGCTGCCGGTGCGGCGCTTGCGGCCCCGCAGGGAGCCCGCCGGCGGCGCGCCTTCCGGCCCGGCGGGTGTACGGCGCGGCTCGTCACGGCGCCTGCGGGCCCGGGCGACGCGCTGCCATCAGCCGACGCGCCTGCCGGCCTGGCGGGCGTACGGCGGCTCGTGCGCCGTCTGCGCCCGGCGCCCCCTCGACCGGCACGCCGGCCGGCCTGCCCCGCACGGCCTGCCGGTACGGGGCCCGCGGCCGAGCGGTGTGCCGGTCAGCCGATGCGGCGGGCGCCCGGTGACGGTACGGCCTCCAGTACGGCGGGCGCCGCCCGGCCGGCTGCCGCGAAGGCCTCCGCCACCGCGGCGGCCACGTCCGCCGCCTCCCCGGCGCGGACCAGGGCGATCACCGAGCCGCCGAACCCGCCGCCCGTCATGCGCGCGCCGAGCGCCCCCGCCGCGACCGCCGCCGCCACCGCCAGGTCGGTCTCCGCGCAGGACGCCCCGTAGTCGTCGCGCAGCGAGGCGTGCCCCTCCGTCAGGAGCGGCCCCAGCGCCTCGGGCCGACCGGCGGCCAGCTCCGCCACGGCCCGGCCCACCCGCGCGTTCTCGGTGACCACGTGCCGCACCAGCGGGACGAGTTCACCGGGCAGCCGGGTCAGCGCCGCCGGCAGCCCCGCACCGTCCAGGTCCCGCAGGGCCGGCAGGCCGAGCAGGCGGGCGGCCCGTTCGCACCCGGCCCGCAGGGCCGCGTACGCCCCGTCGGCGAGGTCGTGCTTGACGCGCGTGTCCAGTACCAGCAGGCGCAGCCCATGCCCGGCGAGGTCGAACGGCACCTGGCGCACCTCCAGGCTCCGGCTGTCCAGGTGCAGCGCGTGGCCGCCGGCGCAGCACACCGACGCCATCTGGTCCATCACCCCGCACGGCACCCCCGCGTACGCGTTCTCGGCGTGCTGCGCGGCCCGCGCCAGTTCCGGCCGCGCCATCCCGAGCCCGTACAGCTCGTCGTACGCGACGGCCACCGCACACTCCAGGGCCGCGGAGGAGGACAGCCCTGCCCCCGCCGGGACCGTGCTGTCCAGGTACACGTCCGCGCCGCCGACCGCCAGCCCGCGCTCGCGCAGCGCCCAGACCACGCCCGCCGGGTAGCGGGCCCAGCCCTCGGTCGCGCCCGGGGCGAGGTCCTCCACCCGCAGTACGGCGGTCGCGGCGGCGCCGCCCTGGGCACTGTGCAGCCGCAGCAGGCCGTCCCCGCGCCGCCGTGCAGCCACCACCACCGCCTGCGGCAGCGCCATGGGCAGGGCGAACCCGTCGTTGTAATCGGTGTGTTCGCCGATCAGGTTGACCCGGCCGGGCGCCGCCCAGACCCCCTCCGGAGAGCCGCCGTGTACCCGCCGGAACCCCTCCCGGACGGCTCCGGCCGCGTCCGCGGTCACCGCGCCTCCCGCAGCCGCCGGGCGGCCGTCTCCGGGGCCACGTCGTTCATGAACGCCTCCATGCCGGACTCGGTCCCGGCCAGGTACTTCAGCTTGTCGGCGGTCCGCCGCACGGTGAACAGCTCCAGGTGCAGCGCGAGTTCGCCCCCGCCCCTGAGCGGCGCCTGGTGCCAGGCGGCGACGTACGGGGTGGGCGCGGCGAGCCCGAAGAGGCGGTCGAACCGGCGCAGCAGGTCGAGGTAGAGGCGGGGGAACTCGGCGCGCTCCGCCTCGGTGAGCCGGGTCAGGTCGGACACCCGGCGGTGCGGGTACAGGTGCACCTCGTACGGCCAGCGGGCGGCGTAGGGGACGAACGCGGTCCAGTGCTCCCCGGCGAGGACGATGCGTTCGTCGGCGGCGCGGGCCTCGGCCAGCAGGTCCTCGAACAGGTTCCGCCCGGTCTCGGCCCGGTGGGCTGCCGCGGCGGCGAGGTGCTTGGCGGTCCGCGGCGCGACGGCGGTGAACGCGTAGACCTGGCCGTGCGGGTGGGGGAGGGTCACCCCGATCTCCGCGCCCCGGTTCTCGAAACAGTACACCTGCACCACGCCGGGGCGGGCGGACAGCTCGGCGGTCCGGTCGGTCCATGCGTCGAGGACGAGCCGAGCCCGCTCCGGGGTGAGGTCGGCGAAGCCGGCGTCGTGGTCGGGGGTGAAGCACACCACCTCGCAGCGGCCCGTGGGGCCGGAGAGGGAGGGGAAGCGGTTCTCGAAGACGGCCACCTCGTAGTCGGCGGCCGGGATCTCGCTCTCCCGCCCCTCCCGCGAGGGGCACAGCGGGCAGGAGTCGGCGGGCGGGTGGTGGGTGCGCGACTGCCGGTGCGCGGCGATCGCCACCCAGTCGCCGGTGGCCGGGTCCCGGCGCAGCTCCGGGACGCTCTCGACGCGGTCCGGCGGCCGGCGGTCCCGGGCCCGGCGGTCCCGGCCGGGGGCGGTGTCGTAGTAGATGAGCTCGCGGCCGTCCGCGAGTTCGGTGACGGTCCTGTGCACGTCCTCGCCTGATCTGTCGGGTGGGTGGGCCGGCGGGTGGGCCAGGGTGTGCAGGCCCCTCCCCGTACCGGGCCGAACGCGGACTCGATGATACGGCCGCCGGGGCCGCGGCCCACCCCCGCCGACCCCTGGCGTACGGCCGCCCCTGTGTGCCGGGCGTCCCACGGCCGCGTCCGGCCGCGGCGCGTCCCAGCAGGCCGGCGCCCGGGACGTCCCGCGGTACCCCCTTTCGGGGCATCGGCTGGACTCGCGCCGGGCCGGGGCGGAAGAGTCGTAGCCGACGCCGCCCGGCAGCGACCGGCCGGTGCGGCCGATCCGGCATCCACCGAACAGGGAGACGTCATGCGCTTTCGCCTCACCGCACGAACGGCACTGGGCACCGCGGCGGTCCTCGCGGCAGCGACCCTCACCCCCGTCCTCACCGCAGCCCCGGCGGCGGCACTCGGGGTCACGGGGACGGCGCCCGCGTGCGTCAAGAGGGACGTCGTCAAGCACCGGAACTACGTGAAGGTGACCAACACCTGCCGTGAGACGATGCACCTGAAGGTCGTCATCGACTGGGGCTCCGACTCCCCGTGCCTGACCTACCAGCCGGGCGAGCAGTGGGAGTGGACGTGGGGCCGCGGCTCGTACGGCAAGGTCGTCACCTGCTGACATCCGCGGCGACGCGCACGCCGACGGCCCCGCCCGTACCACCGGGCGGGGCCGTTGCGCGCACGCTCGCGCAGCCTTGCGCGCGTCAGGAGCCTGACGTGCGGATCGATCCGGTGCGCTGCCCGGCGGGGTCGCCGACGAAGCAGGTGACCTCGTGGTCGCCGTCATCCCACGACCTCTCCGTCGGCAGGTAGTAGTACAGCTCCAGGTCCTGCGGGAGGGCGGCGTCGGTGCCGCGGTAGGCGGCGACGACCGTTTCGCCGCACTTCTGCTCGGCCATGACCCGGATCTTGTCGGCGCCGGGGAACGCCCCGTCCCCGTTCTCCACGGTGAACACCGCGAAGGCCTCCCCGTCGTGCGGCTGCCCGCACGGCACGATGTCCACGGACGGGTCCGCGGGCGCGGCGCTGGCGTCGTAGTCCCGTATGTCGTCGGGGGTGTTGAAGCAGTCGCCCACGCGGATGTCCTGCGTCTCGCCGGATCCCGGCCGGGTGACCTCCCCGCTGCTGTCCCTGCGCGGTGACATGTCCGAGAGCCCGCCCCACAGGACGCCGGCGGCGAGCATCACCGTGATGCCGTTGAGGACGATCGCCGCGACGGCCAGCCCGGTCCCCTTCTCCCCGCGGGCGCGGATCTGCCGGATCGCGACGATGCCCAGGATCATCGGGATCAGCGGCAGGACGCACAGCAGGGACAGCACGAACGCGACGACGGCCAGCGTGTTCGTCTTCGCCGCCGGGCCGTGCGGCGGAGGCTGCGCATCCCAGCCCTGGGGGCTGCCGTACGGCGGCGGGGGCGGCGGTGGGGGAGGGGGAGGAGTGGACATGCGCGCGGCGCTCCTTGAACGGAGGGGAAGACGCAACGGTCCGCTTCCCACGCTACCGAGGAAGCCCCCTGCGCGCTCACCGGCGGCCGGGCCCCCCGGTGTCGAGCACGATCAGCACCGCGGCGCCGGCGAGCGCGAGCGCGGCCAGGGCCTGCAGGGCGGCGGAGACGGGCGCGCGGCGCCGCAGCGGCCAGGCACTGAGCCCGGTCAGCGCGGCCGGGAAGAGGAGTGCGACGGCGACCGGCGTCCAGTCGGTGCCGGTCGTGTCCTCGAACAGGTTCGCGTCCGTGTGGCCGAGGCCGACGAGCAGGGCGACGAACGCGGCCGCCGCGTCGAGGACCAGCAGCGAGACTGCGGCCACCGCGTCGGCCGCCGGACGGAGCCGGGGCCGTCGCAGGGCGGGCGGCGGCGCGGCCGGGGAGGGGCTGCTGCCTGGCTGTGTCATGTTCACACTGTGCCCGGCGCCCCGTGTGACGGCTTGAGTACGCGTACTCAGATCCGCTCCCGCCCCGCTCCCGACCCGCCCGTGCCGGCGAAGTGCCGGTAGTGCGCTGCCGGTTAGGGGGTAACCGGACCGAGTGGTACCCGAGTGGTACCGAGTCATCCGGAACATCCGCTACCGAACGGAGGGACGTCCGATGCTCTTCCTCGTGGCCGCACTGCTGCTGCTCGGGGTCCTCCTCGGCGCCGTGGCCCACGTACCCGTCCCCGTCAGCGTCGCCGGCGGCCTCGCCATCGCGCTCTGGCTCGCCGTCTTCGCCGCCCGCGAGCGGCTCTCCGGCCCGGCCCGGGCGGGATCGCAGGGCCGCACCCGCCACCGGGGAGGTGCCGGCCGATGAGCCCGCGCACCGGTGAACGCATCCAGGCTCCGACCGCCGAAGGGAGCCGGCAGGGCGGGCCCCGCCCGTACGCGGCCCGGCTCCGGGACGCCGACGCGATGGCCGTGACGGCGTTCGTCCTCGGCCTCGTGGGCCTGCTCGTGGCGAACCTGGTCCTCGGCCCGACCGCCGCCGTCCTCGGTGCGCTCGCCCTGCGCAAGGGCACCGCCAGGCCGGCCCGGGCCCGCCTCGGCATTGCCCTGGGCGTGGCCGACGTCGTGGTCCTCGCCTGCCTCGTCGCCGCGGACGGCACGTGGTCGTGGAGCCTGTGACGACCGCCCGGCACGGCCGGGCGGCAAGGTGACACACCGCCGCCGGCGCCGTGTCCCGGCGGGCCGCAGGACTGGTAGGCAGGGACGTGCAGGGAAGGCCGGGGCGCCCGCATCCGGGCCCCGGGCCGTCCTCCGCGCCGCGGCCGGGAATACCTCGCAGGGCGCCCCCGTTCCCGGATATAGTTGAATCGTAAACAACCTTGGGAAGGGGAGCCATGCAGTTCGGGATCTTCACCGTCGGTGACGTCACGCCCGATCCGACCACCGGACGCGTGCCCAGCGAGCACGAGCGGATCAAGGCGATGCTCGCGATCGCGCTGAAGGCCGAGGAGGTCGGCCTCGACGTCTTCGCCACCGGCGAGCACCACAACCCGCCGTTCGTCCCCTCCTCGCCGACGACGATGCTCGGCTACATCGCCGCGCGCACCGAGAACCTCATCCTCTCGACCTCCACCACGCTCATCACGACGAACGACCCGGTGAAGATCGCCGAGGACTTCGCGATGCTCCAGCACCTCGCGGACGGCCGCGTCGACCTCATGATGGGCCGCGGCAACACCGGCCCGGTCTACCCCTGGTTCGGCAAGGACATCCGCGACGGCATCGACCTCGCCATCGAGAACTACGCCCTCCTGCGCCGCCTCTGGGACGAGGACACCGTCACCTGGAAGGGCAAGTTCCGCACGCCGCTGCAGTCCTTCACCTCCACCCCCCGCCCCCTCGACGGCGTCGCCCCCTTCGTATGGCACGGCTCCATCCGCTCCCCGGAGATCGCCGAGCAGGCCGCCTACTACGGCGACGGCTTCTTCCACAACAACATCTTCTGGCCGGCCTCCCACACCCGGCAGATGGTCAACCTCTACCGTCAGCGCTACGCCCACTACGGCCACGGCACCCCCGAGCAGGCCGTCGTCGGCCTCGGCGGCCACGTGTTCATGCGCCGCAACTCCCAGGACGCGGTCCGCGAGTTCCGCCCGTACTTCGACAACGCCCCGGTGTACGGCCACGGCCCCTCCCTCGAGGAGTTCGCCTCCCAGACGCCCCTCACCGTCGGCTCGCCCCAGCAGGTCATCGAGCGGACCCTCTCCTTCCGGGACTACGTCGGCGACTACCAGCGCCAGCTGTTCCTGATGGACCACGCCGGCCTGCCCCTGAAGACCGTCCTGGAGCAGATCGACATGCTCGGCGAGGAGGTCGTGCCCGTCCTGCGCAAGGAGTTCGCGAGCCTCCGCCCGGCCGGCGTGCCGGACGCGCCCACCCACTCGGCCCGCGTCGCCGCGGCCCGGGAGACCCCGAAGGAGAAGACGCAGGCATGAAGCTCATCGCCGTATCGGCCGGACTGGGCTCGCCCTCCTCGACCCGGCTGCTCGCCGACCGGCTCACCGCCGCGACGCTGATGCACGTCGACGCCGAGCCCGAGGTGATCGAACTGCGTGACCTGGCAACCGAGATCGCCCGGCACTTCACCACCGGGTTCCCGCCCGCACGCCTGGCCGCCGCGCTCGACGCGGTGGCCGCCGCGGACGGCCTGATCGCCGTGACGCCGGTCTTCGCGGCTTCGTACAGCGGCCTGTTCAAGTCGTTCTTCGACGTCCTCGACAAGGACGCCCTCACCGGGAAGCCGGTGCTCCTCGGCGCGACCGGCGGCACGGCCCGCCACTCCCTGGCCACCGAGCACGCCCTGCGCCCGCTGTTCACGTACCTGCGCGCGCTCGCCGTGCCGACCGCCGTGTACGCGGCCTCGGAGGACTGGGGCGAGGAGGGCCTCGACCGGCGGATCGCCCGCGCGGGTGCGGAACTGGCCCGCTTCATGGCACCGGCCGACCGGGCCGGCGCCCCCGACACGGACACCGCCGCGGCGATCGCCCCCCGGTCGCTGACGGGCGCGATCACGTCGGTGGACCCGGCGGACGGCTTCGAGGTCGTGCCGTTCGCCCAGCGCCTGGAGGCCCTGCGGGTCCGGTAGCCGGCCCGCCCGTGCGCCCACACGGACCCCGGCACAGACGGAAACGGCTGCCGCCCCGGCGATCCACGCCGGGGCGGCAGCCGTCAACGCAACGACCCCGAGGCATACTTCCGGGATGACGACCACCCCGCGGGCCTCCTGGCAGAACACCACGCACGACTGGGCGAGCGCCGTCGACCTCGGCCACCTGGAGCACATCCGCCGGAACCCGGCCGTCTACGCCCCGGGCGGCACCACGCACCTCGCCCTCGAAGTCGTCGCCTACGCGGCCGACGAGGCCGCGTCGGGCAACGGCGGCCACTGCCGTCTCACCCTCCACCCCGACGGCTCCGTCACCGTCGCGGACGACGGGCGCGGCACGGACACCCGCCTCGACGAACACGGGCACCCGGTGAAGAAGCCGGTCATGGCGACGAAGGACCTCCGGTTCTTCGACCACCCCGCCGCGCCGCCCCTGCCCGACGCCCACGCCCGGCGGGGCATGTCCGTCGTGGCCGCGCTCAGCACGTGGCTCGTCCACACCAACCGCCGCCGCAACGGGGCCTGGACGCAGCGGTACGAACACGGTGTGCCCGCCACCGGCCTGCACCCCGTCCCGGACGACGGCACGACCGGCACCACCGTCCACTTCCTCCCCGCCCGCGCGCTGCGGGACGCGGGCGGCCCGACGACCGACGACCTGGCCCGGCTGACGGCGGCGTGGCCGCACATCTCCGTGCAGATCGACGACCGCCGCACCTGACCCCCGGACCCGCGGCCCGGCGGGCTACGGCAGGCCCGCCTCGCCCACCGTCAGCCGGGCGCACTCGGCCACGACCTCCGGCAGCCCGCCGCGCTCCTCCAGCAGCCGGCGCTGTACGCGGGCCCCGTTGCCCCGTTCCAACAGCTCCGCAACGCCCTTGCGGGCGGCTGCTGCGTCCCCGCTGTCCTCCAGGGCCTCGCCCACATGGTCCATCAGCGCCTCGACCACCGCCTCCGCCGGGGCCTGCCTCATGGTGCGGGGGTCGACGAGCGGGCCGTCCAGGCCCGACTTGCCCGCCCGCCACGACGCGAGCCGCAGCAGGCCGACGCCGATCCGGGCCGGCGGCTCGCCCGCCCGCCAGGCGCGTGCCGCGGTCTCCACCAGCGCGCGGGCCAGGGTGGCCAGCAGCACGGGCTCGGAGGGGTCCAGGCACACGTCGGCCGTGCGCAGCTCCACCGTCGGGTACGTCGCCGACAGGCGGGCGTCGAAGTACACCATCCCCGCATCGCGCAGGACGCCCGTGCCGAGCATGTCCCGGACCTGCTCGTGGTAGCGGTCGGCACTGCCGAAGACCTCCACCGGCCCGGCGGACGGCCACCGGTTCCACACGCGGCTGCGGTAGCTGCCGTACCCGCTGTCCTGGCCCTGCCAGAAGGGGGAGTTCGCGCTCATGGCCGTCAGGACGGGCAGCCAGGGGCGGATACGGTCCAGTACGGCCACGCCCTCCTCGTCGGACTCCACCGACACGTGGACGTGGCAGCCGCAGGTCAGCTGCTCCTGCTCGGTCAGGCCGAACTGCTCGCCCACCCAGCGGTAGCGCTCCCCGGGGCTCCTCGACGGCTCCACCGGCAGGGGCGAGGTGGCGAGCGCGGCGACCGCCGCCCCGGCCTCCCCGGCGTGGCGCGCGGCCTCCGCCCGCCACCGGGTGATCTCCTCGGCGAGCTCGCCCATCTGCGTCACGGGCCGGGTCGCGAACTCGACCTGCTCGTTCTTCAGCTCCCGCTCGAAGACCTCCTCGCCCCCGCCGGGCGCCATGCGCGCCGCCTCCAGCACGGCGGCCGCGAGCGCGATCGGCTCCCCGGTCCGGGGGCTGACCAGCAGCAGCTCCTCTTCCACGCCCACACTGCGCACACCCGTCACCGGCGGCCTCCCGCATGCCGGCCGCCCTCACGCCTGGTGACGGTGAGGAGCACGGCCACCAGCATCGGCACGGTGAGCAGCACCACGTTTGCCATGACGAACCTTCCCTGTCGACGAGCAGGATGCCTACTGTCTGGCCACTCGACGCGATCGCAAACCCCCGACCCGCCGAACGTGTGGCGGCGACCGCACTCAAAGGCGTACTTATAGAAGGAAGCTCAATCCCTTATTCAACTTATGGAAGGATGGTGTCGACCAGACGGACGAGCGGGGAGCGGCGATGAAGACGATCGGGCTGATCGGCGGAATGAGCTGGGAGTCGACGGCGGAGTACTACCGCCTCCTGAACGAGTTCACGCGCGACCGCCTCGGCGGACTCCACTCGGCCCGCTGCGTGCTCTACTCGGTGGACTTCGCGGACATCGAGCAGCTCCAGGTCCAGGGACGCTGGGCGGAGGCCGGCGACGCCCTGGCCGCCGCGGCCGGATCCCTGGAGGCGGCCGGCGCCGACATGGTGCTCATCTGCACGAACACCATGCACAAGGTCGCCGACACCGTCGCGGCGGCGGTGTCCGTCCCGCTGCTGCACCTGGCCGACGCCACGGCAGCCGCCGTCCGTGCCTCGGGCCTGCGCCGGGTCGGCCTGCTCGGCACGGCATTCACCATGGAGCAGGACTTCTACCGCGGCCGCCTCGAAGCGGCGGGCCTCGGCGTCACCGTCCCGGACGCCGAGGGCCGCGCCCTCGTCCACCAGGTGATCTACGAGGAACTCTGCCGCGGCACCATCCGCGAGGAATCCCGCGCCGCCTACCGGAAGGTCATCCGGAACCTGGTGTCCGCCGGCGCGGAAGGCATCATCCTCGGCTGCACGGAAATCGAACTCCTCATAGGCCCCGAGGACAGCCCGGTCCCCCTCTTCCCCACGTCCCGCCTCCACGCCGAAGCAGCCGTAGCCGCCGCCCTCGCCTGCCCGGGCATCAGGTGAGGGTCTCCAGGTCGACGAGGAGCCGGGCAACGGTGAGCCCCGTGGCGAGGTAGTCCGCGAAGAGCGGGTTGTTCAGGGCTGAGGGCGACCGCTTCTTCCGGATGTCCTTGATGGCTGTGGTCGTCTCCCAACCCAGCTCGACGAGGGCTTGCGCCACGACCAGACCGGAGCGGTTGTAGCCGGCATTGCACCGGACCAGGACGGTCCGCCCGGCCCGCACCGCGCGGGCGGCAGCCCCGGCGAGCTGCTGGACGCTGTGCAGCTGCGCGGCCGTGAGCGGGCCGTCCGGAATCTCCGCGACCAGGTGCTCGACGCCGGGAGACGGCCCGTGGCCAGGACGGCTGAACAAGCTGATGACGGGCCCGAACTCGGTGCCGACGACCACCGGGTGGCCGTCGCCCAGGGCGTCGGTCCAGTAGTGACCGCCCATCCAGAGCCCCGTTGCGACCTCGTTCCAGGGGGCGCCCGGATTGGGCACCCCTCGGTCCTCGTGGCGTGTCTTCAAGGTGCCTCCCCCAGACGGGCGAGAAAGCAACGTCCCGCCCCCGGCCTCCGACTCGACCAAGGATGACACCGCAACGTCCGTTTACCGGGCGCTTGACCTTGACACCGTGGCAAGGGCTTCACTGCCGGCCAGGAGGTGGTTCCCATGACCACGTCGGAAACCGACCCGCAGGCCCTGCGCGCCCTTGCGGCGCTCGCGCACGGCGACCCGTCCGTCCGGCTGCGGGCGGCGCTCGCGGTCGGCTCGGCGCCCGGCCCCGGCAACGTCCGCCCGCTCATCGGGCGGTGCGGCGTCGAGCCCGAGTTCCCCGTGCGCGAAATGCTCACCTGGGCGCTCACCCGCCACGGGGCCTCGGCGACCGTGCCGCTGCTGGTCGACGAGGTGCGCTCGGGGCAGGGGCAGGCGCGGAGTCAGGCGCTGCACACCCTTTCCAAGATCGGGGACCGGCGGGCGTGGCCGGTGATCACGCCCGCCCTGCTCGCCGACCCCGACGACGAGGTGGCCCGCAGCGCCTGGCGGGCCGCGGTGGTCCTCGTACCCGACGGGGAGGAGCAGGCCCTGGCCGTAGGGTTGGCCACGCAGCTCGGGCGCGGCGGACGCGAGACGCAGCTGAGCCTCAGCCGGGCGCTGGTCGCGCTCCGGGAGGCGATGCTGCCGGCCGTGGACGCCGCGACGCGGCATCCCGACCCCCGCGTCCGCACGCACGCGCTGGCCACGGAGCGGCTGCGGCGCGACCCGGACGCCGGGTTCGAGTTCGCGATCGAGGAGGCGAAACGCGTCACGGCCCTCGGCGGGGCCGGACAGTGAGGGGCGGCAGGCAGTGTTGATCGGCGACGTCGCGCGGCGCTCCGGCGTCAGCGCCCGCATGCTCCGGCACTACGAATCGCTCGGCCTGGTGCGTCCGGAGGTGCGGACCGCCTCCGGCTACCGGGAGTACTCCGACGCGGACATCCGGCGCATCTTCCACATCGAGAGCCTGCGCTCCCTCGGGCTGTCGCTGCGCGACGTCGGCCGTGCACTCGACGACCCCGGCTTCGCGCCCGCCGGACTCGTCGAGGACCTCATCGGCCGGACGCGGGAGCGCATCGCGGCCGAGACCGAGCTGCTCACGCGGCTGAGCCGGATCGGCGCCGCGGAGCCGGGCGACTGGGAGGACGTCCTGCAGACCGTCGCCCTGCTGCAGGCACTGACCTCGCACAGCGCGGGAGCCCGGCAGCGCGCGGCCCTGTCGGCGGCCGCCGAGGCCCCCGTACCGGTGGAGGCGCTGGTGGAGGCCGCGCTCGGCGAGGCGGACCCGCACGTCGCCGGAGCCCTCCGATGGGCCCTGGCGCAGGCGGGCGGCGACGTGCCGGTACTGCTCGGGGAGGGTTTGCGCTCGGCGGCGCCCGAGGTGCGCGAACGCGCCGTCCGGGCCCTCGCCGAGATCCCGGGCGGCGAGGCGACCGCACTCCTGGCGGAGGCGCTCACCGGCCCCGACACGGAGGTACGCTGCCGCGCGGCCCTGGCGCTCGGGGCGCGCGGCGCGGCCGGCGCGGTCCCGGTGCTCATCACCATGGTCGTCGAGGACCGCAGCGACGCCGACGCGGCCGACGCACTGGCCGCCCTGGCGGGCGATCACGCCCTGGCGGACCGCATCGCCGCCGCCCTGGTCGACCGCCTCGGCGACCCGACCACCCCCGCGCCCGCCCGCCGCCGCCTGATCCAGGCCCTCGCGGACGTCCCCGGCGCCGCGGCCGACCGCGCCCTCGCCGACCTCTCCCACGACGGGGACCGGGTCGTCGCCTCCACGGCGGCGTACGTGCTCGGCCTGCGCGGCGCGGGCCGGTAGCCGGCCGCGGTACGCCCTCGGCCCCCCCTCCAGGGTCTGTCGCAAGAGCGGATCAAGGTTGTGCATGATCGCGGGCTGCGGCGCGTGGACAACAGTGCCGGCCGCTGCCATCGACGAACGGCTGTGACCAGCACCGTCACGACGGCCCTCAGACGACGTCGAATTCGTTGCCCTCGGGGTCCTGCATGGCGGCGGCGTAGAGCCCCACGTCCGGCTCATCCTTGATCCGCAGCACGGTGGCACCAGCTTTGACCAGCCGCTCCACCGCGGTACTGACCCGCTGTGTGCGGACGTCCAGCGGGACGTCACGGCCCCCGCCGACCCTCAGGTCGAAGTGCCACCGGTTCTTGGCGACCTTCAGCTCCGGAACCTGCTGGAACCACACCCTCGGTCCGCGTCCCGCGGGATCGATGATCGACTCCGGAACATCCCCGGCACCGGCCGGCAACTCTGTCTCGGGGACCCCCATGGCTGTCCAAGTAGGCGCGCCACGTGGTGTGCCCGCCCGGTGGAGGCTCAGGCACGTATCCCAGGGCCTCGGCCCAGAAGGTGACCATTCTCTGCGGATCGGAGCAGTCGATCGTCAGCTGCACTGTCATCTCCATCCTCGGAGCATCCCAGGCAGGTCTGACAGACGGCCCACTTCCGCAACACGCCCTCAGTCGCCCCCGCCCCCGCCTCCGCAGGACGAGCCGCAGGACGAACCGCACGCCGCGCCGCCGCCTCCCGAGGAGCCGCCGCCGCTCCACCAGCTCTTGCGCCGCTTCGAGCGACGCCCATCCGAGAGCCATACCTTGAAGCCCACCACGACGATGACCACTGCGATGGCCAGGACGACTTCCATCCTCTGACCCCCCCGTTCTCTCTCCGTACCGGTCGTGCCCCGACGATGCCCTGTGCGGCATCCCGTCGAAGCCCGGTTTGAGCAAGTTCAGAGGTTGGGGCCGTGCCCGGGATGCGTCAGCAGGGGCGCAGGCTGCGCAGCAGCTCGTCGCACAGGGCCATCGTGGCGGTGTTGTCCGCCGCCGAGGCAGCCGACGGGGTGCCGTTCGCGACCGCTTCCAGGAAGTGCCGTACCTCCCCGGCGAACCCCCGCAGGTACAGGTCCTGGTGGCCGCCGGAGGCGGGGGAGTTCACCGAGCGGACGACGACGGTGTCCTCGTCCAGCTCCTGCCAGGCCTCACCTCGGCCCGGCTCCGCGCGTCGCGCGTGGTGGTAGGCGAGCGTGGAGAGGTTTTCGACCCGGGCGAACCCGCGCTGCCCGGTCACGGTGAGCTCCTCCTGTTCGCGGCTCCAGGCCGGCACCCCGGCCAGCGTGAGGCTGCCGATCACGCCGCTGCGGAAACGCAGCGTCGCCGCCATGCTGATGTCGGAGCCCCGGGAGTTGGTGTGCCCCGAGACCTCCGCCACCTCCCCGAACAGCCACCGCACGAGATCGACCATGTGGACGGCGCCGAACTTCAGGTAGGTGTCGTCCCGGAGCGTGTCCGTCCACGGGCTGAACGCGAAGAACCCGTGGAAGGAAAGCACCCGCCCGAACGCCGCCTCGTCGGCCGTGAGCGCAGCCAGCCGCCGGTAGGCCGGGGCGTGGCGCTTCATGAATCCGACGGCCACACTGCGCCGTGCGCGCTCCGCGGTGTCCGCGACGCGGCGGGCCTCGGCCTCGTCCAAGCCGAGCGGCTTCTCCGCGAACACGTGGGCACCGGCCCGCAGGCAGTCCTCGGTGACGGCGGCCTGGTCCTCGGGGGCGACGCTGACGAACACCGCGTCGAGGCCGTCCTCGGCGAGCATGCGCCGGTGGTCGCCGTGCCCGCGGGCCGCCCCGTGGAGGGCCGCGGCGCGGGCGGCCGCCGCACCGTCGCGGGTGGCGATGCTCGTGAGCCGGCCGCCGGCGAGTGCGAGGGCGGGGTAGAGGTTGGCACGGGCGTGCTGCCCGTGTCCGATGAAGCCGATCCGCAGGTCCTCGATGCGCCGGGCCATCGTCCGTCCCTCCTGGGGGGCACTACATCGGGTGTCGACCGCCCCGGGGGAGGGGCGGCCGGTTCCGTCGGGTCAGGCGTGCGCAGCGTACGCGGGCAGCACCACGTCGGCGATGAGCGCCTCGCGCTCCGCGAGGGGGATGAAGGCGCTCTCCAGCGCGTCGACGGTGACCGCGCGGAGGTCGTCGAGGGTCCAGCCGGCCTCGTCCACCAGCAGCGACATCTCGCGGGTCATCGACGTGCCCGACACGAGCCGGTTGTCGGTGTTGACAGTCACCCGGAAGCCGAGCTTCCGCAGTTCGGTGATCGGGTGGGTGGCGATAGATGCGGCGGCGCCCGTCTGGAGGTTGGAGGTGGGGCACATCTCCAGGGCGATCCGGCGGTCGCGTATCCAGGACGCCAGCCGCCCGGGCCGGCCGTCGACGATGTCGTCGGTGATGCGGACGCCGTGCCCGATGCGCAGGGCGCCGCAGGTCTGCACGGCCTGGTGGATGCTCGGCAGGCCGTGGGCCTCGCCGGCGTGGATGGTGAAGGGCACGCTCTCGGAGCGCAGGTGCGCGAACGCGGCCAGGTGGTCGGCCGGCGGGAAGCCGTCCTCGGCACCGGCGATGTCGAAGCCGACGACGCCGGCGTCCCGGTAGGCCACGGCCAGGTCGGCGATCTCGCGGGTCCGGTCGAACATGCGCATGCCGCACAGCAGGGTGCCGACCCGGACGGGGGTGCCGTCCGCGGCGGCCTTGGCCATGCCGGTGGCGAGGCCCTCCTGGACCGCCTCCACGACCTCGTTCAGGGTGAGCCCGCCCCGCACCATCAGCTCGGGCGCGTACCGCACCTCGCCGTAGACGACGCCGTCCGCGGCGAGGTCGAGGACGTACTCCTCGGCGGTCCGCAGCAGGCCCTCGCGGTGCTGCATCACGGCGAGGGTGTGCTCGAAGGTGCCGATGTACCGGACGAGGTCGCCGGAACCGGCGGCCTCGACGTACCAGGCCGCGAGCTCGGCGGGGTCGGTGGTCGGGAGCCGGTGGCCGACGGACGCGGCGAGCTCGACCAGGGTCGCGGGGCGCAGGCCTCCGTCGAGGTGGTCGTGGAGCACGGCCTTGGGCAGCCGGGCGATGGTGTCGGGCGACAGGGAGGTGACGGTGCTGGTCATGCCTGGTTTCTCGGTGCGGCGACGGATCGCGGGGGGACGGACGGCGCCGGGAAGGCCGGGGCCGCGTCCTGCAGGCCACCTCACCCTCTCGACGCGGGTCAAGTTATACGTATTACGAATACGGGGCAAGAGTCGTCCCGGACAGGATGGCCCGGCGGCCGCTCCGGCGGGCGCCGCCGCGGCGGCCCCTGCCTCCCCGCCGGTCACACCCACGTATAGGTGGCGTCGGTGACTGCCTCCAGGGCCGCGTCGGCCACGGCGGCGCGGGGATGGGCGAGGGCGGCGAGGGCCCGCCCGATGGGCGGGAAGACCGGCAGGCCGGCGGTCTCGCGGTAGTCGACCCACTCGACCACCCCGACCTCGTGCCCGCCGCCGGGGAGCTCGTCGACCTCCGTTACGGCGAGGGTCGCCCGGATCCCCGGGTCGATGTGGAAGCGGTAGATCAGATGGAGCTTGCGCGGGGGAGGGGTGGGGCCGGGGCGGGAGACGCGCTGGTCGACCACCCAGAGCAGGTCGCCGCCCTGCGCCGCCGCCGTGTCCAGGCGCAGTTCCTCGGCGAGCTCCCGGCTGAGCGCGGCGACGAGGTCCTCGCCGTCCTCGACGTTGCCGCCGGGCGGGGTGTAGTGGGTCGAGCCGGCACGGTCGCGGCGGATCAGCGCCACGTCGTTGCCGCAGAACACCAGCCCCCCGACACGGATCTTGATCCGGGAGTAAGGGACGGGAGAGACAGGGGAGTTCGTCATGGCACGAGTATCCCGGCCTCACCTCAGCCGGAGCTCACGCGTCCCACCGGTCCCGGTACTGGATGTGGATCTCGCGGCCGTTGGCGAGGATGCCGGCGTCCGTGTACAGGCGGGTGCAGAAGTGCGGGCAGCGCCTGTGGGTCGGAGTGTGGCCCGGCCCCTCGCGGGCGACTTCGAGGAAGTGCTCCGCGGTGTCCCGGAACACTTTCGCGCTCCCCGTCACGAACAGCGTCTCGGCGTGCACGTGCTGGTGGAGAAGGTCGCGGTTCTCCCGGTGGTGGCGGGCGCCGTCGTCGGCCGCCGAGGCCTCCCCGCGCCCCGTCCCGGGGACGGCCACGGACGCGGGACGCCCGTGGCCGAGACGGCTGCGCAGCTGCTTCCAGCGGGACGGGGCGAACTGGAGCGAGTGGTGCAGCAGCACCAGGTCGAGCCGGCCGGCGAAGGGGCCCGGTGCCTCCGGGACGGGAGACCGGTCGGCCCGCAGGGGCAGGTGGACCAGCGAGCGGGGCGAGCGCGCGGCCAGCAGCCAGAGGGCGGCGACGCTGCACGCTGCGTCCGCGTCGAGGTGGGCGTCGATGTACCGGTCGCGGTCGACGAGCGCCGTATGCGCCAGGGGCCCGGCAGGCCGGACCACCCTGAACTCCCGGGCCCCCAGTCGGACCTCGTGGACGGTGACGGGCAGCTTCACCGGTGCCCCGTCCAGGCGTGGCGGTGGGCAGCGCGGACAGCCGCCCCCACGAAGACTGCCGCCGCAGACATGCGTATGACGGACACGGAACCTCCAAGATCGACGGGGAGTCTCGCACAGGCCTCCCGGCCCCGCGAACGGTCGTTCCGGCCAGGACGCACCCCACGGCCCGGATACCGTACGTCCGCCGCCGGGGTGGGCGTACCCAACCCTGTGCACGGCAGCGCCGGTTGCGCCATGCTGGGCGCATGCGCCCCGTCTTCGGCACCGCCCGCACCGCGGCACGAGCCGTACCGCCCCCGGCCCCCGCCCCGGCCGGATAAGGCCGCCCGTGCCCGGATACCGGTGCGCGGAGTGCGGCCACCAGCGGATCGTCCACTCCGTCCTGCGCGGCGGCAGCTGTCGGGGCAGCCTCTCCTGCGAGTGCCGCGAGAGCCGGGCGGGCATCCCCGACGAGCCCCGCCCGGTCGCGGCCCCCGAGGATCCGCCGGAGCCGGAATGCGCCGCCTGCCGGTCGCCCTTCGGCGTGTGCCGGTGTAATTCCTGGTGGGCCCGCGACGACAGCCGGCACGGCTCCTGCGGCGGATGCGGCGAGTAGGGACCCGGCCGCACCGCCGCAGGGCGCCGTCCGTCAGCGCCCGTCGACCAGGGCTTCCGCCAGCACCGGCGAGAACGTTCCGGCCGGCGGCGAACCAGCCGGGCACTCGGCCGAGTTGCCGTCCGAGTCGCCGGGGTTCTTCAGCCACAGCTGGTACTCGGCGCCGCCCGCACTGCCGGCCCGCGCCGTCACGCCCAGCTTGCGCTTGGGCGGGTTGCAGAACCCGACGTGGCCGCTGCCCGGATCACCGGGGACGACGTACCCGCCGTTGCCGTTGCGGGCGGTGTCGACCACCCAGCGGCTCGTCACCCCGAAGTCGGCCTTCAGCCGGGCCGCCAGCCGCTTGCCGTAGTCGTCGGCGACGGCCGTCGCGTCGAAGTTCGCCACGTTGACGGAGACGCCGCGCGCCGCCGCAACCCCCGACCGGTTGAGCAGGTACGCCATCCGCTCCAGGCCTATGCCCTGCGTGCCGCTCAGGTCCGGGCCGAGCGTCCAGGTGGCGTTGCCGGCGTCCAGGTACGTCTGCACGAACCCGCCCTGGTCCCGGAGCTTCTGCGTCGCGTACCGGAGCATGTCGAAGCGCTGCTCGGCGGCACCCTTCATGCACGCGTCGTCGGAGGACTGGGCCACCGCGTCGGGTTCCAGCACGACGATCGCCGGGCGGCCCGCGATGCCCTGCGCGAACTTGTCGATCCAGGCCTTGTACGCGGTCGGGGAGCCCGCGCCGCCGGAGGAGGCGCCGCCGCAGTCCCGGCCGGGGATGTTGTAGGCGACCAGCACCGGCAGCCGGCCCTTCGCCGCAGCGGCGCCGACGTAGTCGGACACCTCCGTCTGGATTCCGGTGGCGGGATTCCGGTCGGCGTCCCAGTCCCCGAACCACTTCGACGTGTTGTGGTCCGCGATCGCCGCCTTGATCTTCGCGGCGCGCGGGTCGCCCGGGTTGCCCGCGACCCATGCCGCCGCGTTGTTCGCCGGGTCGACGTAGAAGCCCTCGCGGGCTGTGGAGGTGGTCAGCGAGACGTTGTCGAGGGTGATGTCCGTCTTCGCCGGCTGCCCGCCGATCTGGAAGTTGAGGGCCCCGGTGGTGGTGTCGATGCCGGAGGTGAACGTCCAGGTGAAGCGCTTGGAGACCGTCGTCAGGTCGACGGTGCGGTCGAGCGCCGCCGTGTAGGGGGCGCCCCCGAGCTGCGCCGTCGCGCGCAGTTTCGCCGGGGCGGACGCCTTGGCGTCGAAGGACAGCGTGTACGTCGCCCCCGGGCGCAGTCGGATGCCGTTCTGGCCGACGATGGCGTCCCACGGGTTCTGCGTCCCGCCGTTGACGGTCGCGACGAGTGCGCCGCCGGCGGAGGCGATGGACGCGCCGGCGGACCACCAGCCGGCGGTGCCGGCGGCGAAGGTGCCGTTGGCCGCCAACTCGCCGTAGACGGGCTGCGGGTCGGCCGCCGAGGCGGAGGGGGCGGTGGAGGCGAGGAGGGCGGCGGCCAGTGCGGGACTGGCGGCCGCGCGGAGCAGTCTGCGTGTCGTCGTCATGGTGGAACGGCCTTCTTCGGTTGCGGTGGCGGGCCGGCCTGAACGGCGCGGGGGCACAGCCGGGTCGGGTCCCCCCTCGTGTGTCCGCCCGGGCAGGCACACGGACCCGAACCCATGATCACTTGGCTGCCGGCCGCGGCGCGAACCGGGGTCGGTGCCACCACCCGTCAAAACCCCTCACCAAAACCGGAGTTCGGCGAGCCTCCGGTGTGGCGTAGCTCTCACATCATTCCCGCCCTGTACGGCAACCCTCACGGTCGCGGCGGCAACTGGAATCCGACAGAGAGCAGTTCCGGACAGCCCGTTCCACGAAGGAAACACCACCCCATGAGCGTCCCCTCCCTCCGCCCCCGCCGTCTCGCCGTCGCGGCCGCGGGACTCGCCGCCGTCGCCGGCGTCGGCGTGCTGCCCTTCGCCACCCGCGCCGACGCAGGCACCCCCGACCTCGCGCGTACCTCACTCGCCGCCCGCGACGGCTGGGCGTCGAGCGGCTCCGGCACCACCGGCGGCCAGGCCGCCGACGCGGCGCACGACACGACGGTCACCACCCGCGCCGAGCTGGTCAAGGCGCTCCGCGCCGGCCCCTCCGGCGCCCCGAGGATCATCCGGATCAGGGGCCGGATCGACGCCAACACCGACGACCAGGGCCGCCGCCTCGGCTGCGACGACTACGCGAAGGGCACCGGCTACACCCTCGCCGCCTACCTGAAGGCGTACGACCCCGCCGTCTGGGGCCGGTCCAAGCTGCCCGCGGGCGCCCAGGAGTCGGCCCGGGCCGCCGCCCAGGCCCGGCAGGCCGAGCGCATCGCCATCGCCGTGCCGTCGAACACCACCATCGTCGGCGTGCCCGGCACCGACGCGGGCATCAACGGCGGCAGCCTCCTGGTCCAGAAGGCCGACAACGTCATCATCCGCAACCTGACCTTCGCCGACACCCGCGACTGCTTCCCCCAGTGGGACCCCACCGACGGCTCGGACGGCAACTGGAACTCCGCGTACGACGCCGTCACCCTCCGCGGCGCGACGCACGCGTGGATCGACCACAACACGTTCACCGACCGCCCGAACTTCGACTCCGGAAACCCGCGCCACTTCGGCCGCGCATACCAGGTCCACGACGGCGCCCTCGACATCACCAACGCCTCCGACCTGGTGACCGTCTCGTACAACCGCTTCACCGACCACGACAAGACCATGCTCATCGGCAGCAGCGACAAGGACACCAAGCTCCGCGTGACACTGCACCACAACGTCTTCCAAGGCATCGTGCAGCGCGCCCCGCTGGCCCGCGCAGGACAGGTCCACCTCTACAACAACCACTTCGACACCACGGCGCGCAACGGCTACGCGCACCACTACAGCGTGAACGCCCGCGCCGGCGTGCAGATCGTGGCGCAGCACAACCACTGGACGCTGTCCTCCGACCGCAAGGCGTCCCAGCTCCTGTCCGGCGACGGCACGGGCTCCTTCGCCGGCAGCGGCAACATGGTCAACGGCACCGTCACCGACCTCGTCGCCGCCCACAACGCCGCGAACAAGAAGAAGATCAAGGCTGAGGCGGCGTGGCGGCCCGCCCTCTCCCGGGGACTGGAGGCCTCCGCCGCCGGCCTGCCCGCCTCCCTCGCCCGCACCGCGGGCGCCGGCGTCCTGAAGTGACCCGCCAACCGGGCCGCCCGGGGGCGCAGGGCCCGGCCCCGCAGGACACGGAAAGGCGCTGACCGCATGGCTGGTACGCTCACCGCCCCCGCCCCGCCCCCGCCCCCGGGCGCGGAAGCACCGTACGGAGACTCCGGCATGCCCTTCGACGACGACGCGGCCGCGGAGTTCCACGCCTTCTTCGAGCACCACCACGCGGAACTGGCCCGCCTCGCGCACCTGCTCACCGGTGAGGCCGACACCGCCGACGACCTGGCCGCGGATGCGTTCGTCGCGCTCTGGCACCGCTGGGACCGCGTCGTGCGCGCCGACCACCCGGTGGCCTACGCACGCGGCGTGGTCGCCCACATGGCCCGGGCCCGCATCCGCTCGGCCGTGCGCGAGCGGCGCCGCATCCACCTCTTCTGGGCGGCCCGCCCCACCCGCACCCACGGCCCGGATGTCGACGCCGTCGTGGACGTGCGCCGCGCGCTGGCGCGCCTGCCGTTCCGCAAGCGCGCCTGCGTCGTGCTCCGCCACGCCCTGGACCTGTCGGAGAAGGACACCGCGCTCGCGCTCGGGATCTCCGTCGGTACGGTGAAGAGCCAGACCTCCAAGGCCATGGCCGAACTGCAGCGCATCCTCGGCGTGCAGGCCGCCGAAGAACTGACGGGAACGGGGAGCCGATGGAGGACCTGAAGCGCCGGCTGCGGGAAGCGGCCGCCGCCCACGAACCCGACCGGGACGGCATGCTGCGGCGCATCCGCCAGGGCGTCGCCGCCGACACCCGCCGCACCCCGCGCCGCCCGGCCCGCCGCCCGGCCCGCCGTCCGGCCGGGAGCCTGTCCTGGCCCCGCGTCGCCCTCGCCGCCCTCGCCACGACGGCGGTGCTCCTGGCCGGCGGGTACGCGGCCGTCGGCACCGCCCCCTCCGGTCCGGACGGACGGGCGCCGGCCGCGCCGCCGCCGACACCCCCGCCCGCGGCGGACGGCTCGGCGCCCCCGCCCCGCACCCAGGACGGGCCGCTGCGGTCCGACGGCGCGGTCGACCCCGGCGGCAACCCGTACTGGTCCCAGAGCAGCATCACCCTGCGCACCGGCGTGCCCCTGGGCGCGCTCACGCTGGAGGTCCGGATCGCACAGACGGGCGGCGTCGCCCCCACGGGTGCGTGGCGCACCCTGCCCGAGGGCGATCTCACGCTGACCACCGCCGACGGGGACGGCGGCACCGTCGTCTACCGGTGGACCCTCAAGCCGGGCCGCACCGTCCCCCCGGGGCAGCACGTCTTCGCCGTCCAGTACAACCACGCCCAGGGCCCGCGGGCCGCGGCCGCCGACACGTACACCGCGAAGGCCGCCACGGCCGAAGGACGGCAGCACACGGTCGCCGGACCGTTCCGCGCACCGGCGGGCTGATCCCGCAACGGGGTGCCTCAGCCCTCGCCCAGCCGGACGGCGAGGGCGGCGACGTCGTCGTCGAGGCGGCCCCGGCTGTAGCGCAGCAGGTCGCCGTGCAGGGCGGTGAGCAGCTCGCGCGGCGGCGTCTGCGGCTGCCGGCGCATCCAGGCCGCCAGCGGGAAGAACTCGCCGTCGCGGGAGCGGGCCTCGGCGATCCCGTCGGTGTAGAGGAGCAGCAGGTCACCGGGGGCGAGGTCGAAGGTGTCCACGGTGTAGTGCTCGCCGATCAGCTCCGCCAGACTGAGCAGCGGCGAAGGCGAGGCGGGCTCCAGGACGCGGAGCTCCCTCCGGTTCAGGATCAGCGGCGGCGGGTGCCCGCAGTTGAGGATGCGGATGCGTCCCCCCTCGTGCGGGATCTCGGCGAGGAGCGCGGTGGCGAAGCGCTCCATCGGCCCGTCCGGGGGGAAGGCGGCGTTGTAGCGGGCACTGCTGGCGTCCAGCCTGCGTGCGACCTCGACCAGGTCGTCCTCGCCGTACGCCGCCTCCCGGAAGGCGTTGACGATGGCCGCGGCGGCCCCGACCGCCGGCAGGCCCTTGCCGCGGACGTCCCCGATGAGCAGCCGGACCCCGTACGGGGTGTCCACCACCTCGTAGAAGTCCCCGCCGATGCTGGCCTCCGCCGCGGCCGCCAGGTACAGCGACTCGATCTCGACGTTCCCGAAGCGGCGCGGCAGGGGGCTCAGCACCACCTGCTGTGCCGCGTCGGCCACGAGCCGCACCTGGAAGAGGGTGCGCTCCCGCTGCAGCCGGGCGTGGCTCCCGTATGCGGCGGCCACGGTGACCGCGATGATCCCCGCGGCCGTCCACCAGGTCCCGAGGTCGGGGAAGACGAGGCCGAGGCCGATCATCAGGAAGAGGCACACCGTCCCGAGCAGGACGGTGGGCAGGACCGGCCACATGGCGGCGGCGAGGGCCGGAGCCGCGGGCAGGAGGCGGCTGAAGGCCATCTCCGGCGGTGTGGCGTAGGCCAGGCTGGCGATGACGACGGTCAGGATGACCGGCGACAGCCGCACAAACCTGCCCGGGCCGGGGCGCCGACGGGGCTGCGGCCGTCCGGTCTCGATCACATCTATCAGGGTATCCATGCAAAGAGGACAAAGCGCCCCAGCGAGGCCGTGCAGACGCCGCCCGAAATCGAACAGACGGCGAAGAGGGAGGGGGCGGCGCGGCCGGGGTGGGGCGCGAGCCGGACCCTGCCGCCCGCCACCATGCGGCCCGGTACCCCCCTGAACCGGCGGGTGCCCCGCAATCGGGGGCACCCCTACGGTCGACTTCGAACCGCGACCGGGCGTCCGGCCGCCCGCGGCCGGCCGACGCCACCGCACGCACCACCTCATGCACAGGGGGATCCGACATGACCATACGGAGCCGGCTCCGCGCCGCCGTCACCGCAACCGCCGCAGCCGCACTCGCGGTGGCCGCGTCGGGAGCGGAGGCCGCCGCCGCCGAATGGCGGCCCCGGCCGGGCATGCTGTACCTCTCCGACATGCCGAAGGACGGCACCACCTGGTACGGGGCGGGCCCGTCCCGCGGCTGGCGCCAGCCCGCCTGCGGCCGCTCGTGGACCTTCCCGGAGGTCAACGTCTGGAACCGGGAGGTCTGGACATCGGAGACGGCGGCCGGCGGCCAGAACACCATCGTCTTCGACACCGAGGCGGAGGCGATCGCCTTCGCCGACCACGCGCGCCGCATCTACGCGGAGTGCCCCGGCATCGCCGGGCCCCACACGGTCCAGACGCTCTACGACCACGGCACCGTGGACGTGGAGGAAGGGGCCACCGTCCTGGGGATGCGGGTCACGTACACCTTCGATGACACGTACCACAACCACTTGTTCGGGATCGGCCGCGACGGCATGACCGTCACGATCGTGGAGTGGGAGAGCAACTGGAGCGCCCCGCCGGTCGACCACTTCAAGAACGTCACCGTCAAGAACGTCGTCAACCGGCTCCACTGACGGCGCCGTCGCAGGAGTCGGCGGACGAAGGGAAGGAGGGGCGGGGGAGAACCCCCGCCCCTCCTTCCCTTCGTCCGTCAGCGCCGTCCGCGCAGCCTGCCGAGGAGCCTGCGCGCCTGCTCCTGCTTGCGCGGGTCCGCAGCCGCCCGGCGTACCGACGCGATGGCCCGCTGCCCCTGGGGGCTGCGGCTGAACGCCTTGAGCCTGGTGAGTAGTCCGGACACGGTTCCCTCCCGGTGTGGCTGTGGCTGTCGTTTCGAGGCCGTGTGCCCCGGCCCGGCCCGCCCAAACGGAGGCCCCGGGGCAATTTGCATTCGCCGGACGAAGCCAAAACTGCCGGTGACCAGCGGAAATTTCCGCAGGACAAGCCCTCCCGCGAGGAGAAATCTGGAGTATGGATGGAGTGCCGCTTTAATTGCGGCGGAATGTGAAAAACGCATCTGTGCAAGTCCCCTGGAGGCCCGTAACGTATTTCCCGTAAGCACGACCGAACGAAAAACAGGAGGAAAAACCATGATCTCCACCGTCAAGGCCAGCGCCGTCACCGCCGTCGTCCACAACCGCGCCGTGGTCCACAACCGGGCCGTCGTCCACAACCGTGCGGTCGTGCACAACCGCACGGTGGCCAAGTGAAGCTGACCGCCTAAGGTCCTTCTCCCACGGTCCCGGGATCCATCCCCCGGGGCCGTGGCCCTTTGTATCGGAACTCGTTTCATGGGGGCAGTAATGCCGGCGGACGACACCGCTTGGGAACTCGTGGACGCCGAGGTGTACGACCTCGAGCGGGATATGTGCTTTCTTGCCACACCGAACGGCGGACAGTTCTACATTTCCGCCCCGCCCGACGAGTTCCGCGCCTGGCTGGCGCGCTGCGACGGCACCAGGACCCGTGCCGAACTCCTCGCCGGAATGTCCCCCGACTACGCCGAGGTCGTCGACGTCCTGCGGGACGACGGCTGCCTGCGCCCGGCCCGGGCCGCCCGCGACACCGACCGCGCCGCACGCATCGCCCGCACCACCGTGCTCCTCACCGGCGCGGCCGAGCTCACCGCCCCCCTCGCCCACGCGCTCGCCACCACCGGATACCGGTACGTCGGGCCGGCCCCCGAAGACCTCAGCGAGATCGACGCCGCCGACACCGCCGACACCGTGCTCGTCGCCGCCTTCCCCCACCCCGCGCACGCCGAACTCGGCCGCCTGGACGGGCTGTGTGCGCGGCTCGGCCTGCGCTGGCTGCCGCTGCGCCACGAACGCGGCCGGGCCGTCCTCGGCCCCGCCATCACCCCGGGCACCTCGGCCGACTTCACCGACGTACTGGAACGCCGGCTCAGCGCGGCGGCCGACCCGCGGATTCCGGAAGCCATGCGGGCGGCTCCGCCGCCCGGGGCCCGCCGGCTCCGCGACGGCGACGTCCGCTGGACCGCCTCCCAACTCGCCGTCGGCCTGGAGCGCTGGATCGGCGGCGAGGCCACCGTCGACGAGACCGAGCTCGATCCGCGCCGCCTCACCCGCCTCGAACGCACCGTCCTGCCCGTCCCCACCCGGCCGCGGCCCGTAACCCGCGGCAACCCCGACGACGACCTGCTCCTCGACGACCAGGTCGGCGTGGTGACCGGAGTGCAGGAGCTGGCCCCGCTCCCCGGCATGCCCGCGCAGCTGCGGGTGTGCGCGGTCGACGTCGCCGACATGCGCCGCGTCGCGGACTGGCCCAACGACCGGCAGGCGTTCGGCACGTCCTGGTCCGACTTCGACGCCGCGCGCCGCAGCGCCGTGGGCGAGGCGGTCGAACGCTACTGCGGCAGCCGGCTCCCCGAGGACCGCCTCCGCTTCGGCAGCTACGACCGCCTGCGCCGGGCCGGGGTGCCCGCACTCGACCCGCGCCGCCTGCACCTGTACTCCGAGCGGCAGTACCGAAGCGACGCCTTCCCCTTCGCCCCGCTGACCACCGACGCCGAGTGCTCCTGGGTCGAGGGCCGCTCCTGGACGACCGGCGAACCGGTCTGGGTGCCCGCCTTCCTCGTCGCGCACGGCGAGCACGACCCGGTCCCGTACTCCGACCCGCTCGTCGCAGGCGTGGCCTGCGGCACCAGCGAGGAGCACGCCGTCACCTCCGGCCTCGAAGAGGTCATCGAACGCGACACGACCATGCTGTGGTGGGCGAACGCCGCCCGCCTGCCCCGGCTGCCGATGACGGACCGGCTCCGCGCCCTCACAGCGGACAGCGCCGACGCCTACGACACCACCCTGATCCCCCTGGACAACGAGTTCGACGTCCCCGTCCTCGCCGCCGTCGTCCGCGACCGCGCCACCGGCTGGCCGGCCATCGGCTTCGCCACCCGCCCCGACCCGCACGAAGCGGCGGAGAAGGCACTCGCCGAGGGATTCACCCTGCACCACACCTTCCGCTTCCTCGACGACGAGAAGGCCCTCGGGGACGGCGTCGCGGACCTGCCGCACCTCGGCAACCTCAAACCCCACCGCGCAGACCGCCGCTACCTCGACTCCTACCGCCCCGACTTCGCGGACGTCCGCGACCTGCTGTGCCAACAGCAGCTCCACCTCGACCCGAGGGCCGGCGACCGCATCGCGCCCTGGCTGCACGACCTGCCCGTCCGCCCCTGGCACGGCCTGCCCGCCCTCGGCGAACGGCGCCTGGCCGCCTACCGCGAACGCGTCGAGGCCCGCGGCTTCGAGGTCATCAGCGTCGACCTGACGACCTGCGACGCCGAAGCGGCAGGGTTCTCCGCCGCGCACACGATCGTGCCCGGCCTCGTCTCCAACTTCCCCGCCGGCATGCCCATGTGGGGCGACGGCAGGATCGGCCGCGCCGGCGTCCGGCTGGGCTGGTGGGCGCAGCCGCTCGCCGAGAGCGAGTACAACGTCTTCCCCCTACCCCACGCGTGAGGGACACGATGGCTGTCATCGACACATTCGGCCTGCCCAACACCAAGGGCCGCAGGCCCCTGATCGTCGCGCAGATCGTCGACGCCCTGGGCACAGGCCTCTTCCTGCCCTTCGCGGTCGTGTACTTCCACGCCGCCAAGGGCATCCCCCTGACCACGGTCGGCCTGATGCTGTCCACCGGCGCCCTGCTCTCGCTGCCCGCGGGCCCGCTGGGAGGCAGGCTGATCGACCGGATCGGGCCGCGGCGCGTCCTCGTCTCCGCCAACCTGATCCGCGTCCTCACCTTCACCGCCTACGTGTTCACCGACACCCCCTGGCTGCTCGTCGTCCTCGTCACTGCCACCATGTGGGGCGACAGCCTGTTCCGGCCCTCCGTCTTCGCCCTCGTCGCCCAAGTCGCCGACGACGGGCACCGGGCCCGCTGGTACGCGATGGACCGCTCCCTGCGCAACGCCGGGATCGGCGCGGGCGGCCTCATCGGCAGCACCTTCGTCGGCTGGGGCGGCACCTCCGGCTACACCGCCGTCGTCGCCCTGAACGCCCTGTCGTTCCTCCTCGCGGCCGGGCTCGTCGCGACCTGGCGCCGGGGCGCCCTCCCGCGCCCCGCCGGCGCCGCCCCCGCCGAAGCCGCCCGGGAGACGGAGCCGCGCGCCGGCTACCGGGAGGTCCTCGCCGACCGGCCGTTCCTCGCCGTCCTCGCGACCACCTGGGTGTTCGCCCTGTGCGACCTGGCGCTGACCCTGCTGCTGAGCGCGTACGTCATCGAGGGGCGCGGGCTCCCGGAGTGGCAGCCCGGCATGCTGTTCGCGATCAACACCGTCATGGTGGTGCTCGGCCAGACCGCCCTGGCCAAGGCCGTCGAGAAGTACCGGCGGCCCGCCGTGCTCCAGACGGCGGCCGTCCTGTGGATGGCGTCCTTCGTGGTCATCGCGGCCGTGCCCGGCGACCACGCGAGCCTCGCCTTCTGCGGGCTCGTCCTCGGCATGGTCGTCTTCACGGTCGCCGAGCTGCTCCAGGCCCCCACGACCAGCGCGCTGATCGTGGGAATGGCCGCGGGGCACCTCCGCGGCCGGTACCTGGGCATGGAGGAGCTGATGTGGAGCCTCGCCAAGGTGCTGGCGCCGACCGTCTTCACCGGGCTGCTGGCCTTCGGGGCCGCCCTGCCGTGGCTCATGCTGTGCGCCTTCTGCCTCGTCGCGGTCGTCCTGCTCCAGCGGCTGAACCGGGTGCTGCCCGCCCACGTCCAGCGCGAGACCGCCGATGTCTGAGCCCGGCTCCGCACTCCTGCACCCCGGCGAGTTCCGCGAGGTCTACCACCGGGTCTACCGCGAACCGCCCTACCACGAGGGCGCGGCGGAGGCGGACGGCTTCGCCCGGCAGCTCGCCGACCACGCCGCGCTGCCCGGCTTCGCCGTCGCCACCGTCCGCGACGGCGCGGCCCTGACCGGATTCGCGTACGGAGTCCACCGCGAGGCCGGCTGGTGGCACCCGCGGGCCGCCGCCCCCGCACCGCGGCGGCTGCGCTGCCGGCCGCTGTTCTACGTGTACGAGCTCGCGGTCGTCCCGGAGGCCCGCGGCCACGGGCACGGCCGCCGACTGCTGGACCGGCTGCTGGCCGACCGCACCGAGCCGTACGCCGTCCTCGCCGCGTCCGCGAAGGCTCCGGCCCGCGACATGTACCGGCGGTGGGGCTGGACCGGAGCGGGCCGGCTGACGGGCCCGCCCCACGGCGTGGACCTCCTCGCCCTGCCGCTGCCGCTGCCGCTGCCGCACCGTCCCGACCGACAGGCGGAAACCGCATGAACACCGACGTGCTGGTCCACGACGACCTCGCCCTGTCCCGCGCCGCCCTCACCGCCCTCCTGGACGGCTTCCCCGGCCTCACCGTCGTCGGATCCGCCGCCAGCGCCTACGCCACCCTGGAGTTCGCCGAACTCCACCGGCCCGACGTCGTCCTCATCAGCTTCGGCGGCCGGGACGAGGAGACCGTCGAGGTCGCCGAGAAGATCGCCGCCCTCCCGGGCTGCCGCACGCTGCTGCTCGCCACCGCCTGCACCCGGCCCGTCGTCCGCAGGGCACTCGCCGCCGGCATCGACGGCATGGTCCGCCGCAGCGACCCGCCCGAACGCCTCGCCGAGGCCGTCCGCCGCGTGCACCGCGGAGAGCGGGTCTTCGACGACGGGCTCGCGGACGCGGCCGCGGCCGGCGGGGACTGCCCGCTCACCCGCCGGCAGCTCGCCGTCCTCGAACTACTCCACCGCGGCGACCCCGTCCCGCAGATCGCCGCCCGCCTCTCCCTCTCCGAGGGCACCGCCCGCAACTACGTCTCCGCCGTCGTGTCCGCCATGGGCGCACGCAACCGCATCGACGCGCTGCGCATGGCCCGCGAACGGGAGTGGATCTGAACCCCGGCCGCCCACCGGCCCCCGTTTCCACCCCGCCGCCGCGCACACCACCGCACCGACCCGAAGGCCCCCATCCCGCCGACGCACGCACCCGTACAAGGACGGCTCGCATGCCCCACACCACTTCCCCCGGCGGCGGCAGGCTGCCCCGCGAGGTCGCCGACGCCCACGTCGACGCCTTCGTCGCCCTCGACCCGATCGCCGCGACCTTCCTCGGCGTCGCCGCCGGGGCCGACCGGCTCCCCGACCTCTCGCCCGACGGCCGGCACGCCGTCGCCGACCTGGCCCGCACCACCCTGCGGCAGCTCGCCGAAGCCGAGCGGGCACCCGGCGCCGACACCGCCGCCGAACGCCGCTGCGCCCGCCTGCTCCGCGAGCGGCTCACCGCCGAACTCGCCGTCCACGAGGCCGGCGAGCACCTCCGCACGGTCGGCAACCTCGGCTCGCCCCTGCACGAGGTCCGCGACGTCTTCACCCTCACCCCCCAGGACACCCCCGAGGACTGGGCGGCGATCGGACGGCGGCTGTACGCCGTCCCCGACGCCCTCGCCGGCTACCGCGCCTCCCTCGACACCGGCCTCGCCCGCGGCCTGACGGCGGGGCCGCGGCAGACCGCCGCCGTCATCGGCCAGCTGAACGAGTGGACCGGCACGGACCGCAGCTGGTTCCAGGAGTTCACCGACCCCTGCCCCGAGCCCCTGCGCACCGAGCTCGCCGGGGCCGCCGCGGCCGCCACCGGCGCCCTCGCGGAGCTCCGCGACTGGCTCCGCGACACCTACGCGCCGGCCGTCGCGGACGCGCCGGACGTGGCCGGCAGGGAGCGCTACGTCCGCCTCGCCCGCCACCACAACGGCACCGACCTCGACCTGGACGAGGCGTACGCCTACGGCTGGGCCGAGTTCCGCCGGCTGCTCGCCGAGATGCGCACCGAGGCCGGACGCGTCCTGCCCGGTGCCACCGACCCGTGGGAGGCACTGGCCTGGTGCGACCGGCACGGCGACGCCGTCGAAGGCGTCGAGGAGACCCGGCAGTGGCTCCAGAGGCTGATGGACGACACCATCGACCTCCTCGACGGCATCCACTTCGAGCTCGCCCCGCGCGTCCGCAGGGTCGAGTCGCACATCGCCCCGCGGGGCAGCGCCGCCGCCCCCTACTACACCGAGCCGTCCCTGGACTTCTCCCGGCCCGGGCGCACGTGGCTGCCGACCATGGGCGAGACCCGCTTCCCCGTCTACGACCTCGTCACCACCTGGTACCACGAGGGCGTACCCGGCCACCACCTCCAGCTCGCCCAGTGGGCGCACGTCGCAGACGAGCTCTCCCGCTACCAGACCACCCTGGGCCTCGTCGGCGCCAACGCCGAGGGCTGGGCGCTGTACGCGGAGCGCCTGATGGACGAACTGGGCTTCCTGGCAGACCCGCAGCGCCGCCTCGGCTACCTGGACGCGCAGATGATGCGGGCCGTCCGCGTCATCGTCGACATCGGCATGCACCTGGAACTGGAGATCCCCGAGGACTCGCCCTTCCACCCGGGCGAACGCTGGACGCCCGCCCTCGCCCAGGAGTTCCTCGGCCGGCACACCAGCCGCCCCGCCGACTACGTCGAGAGCGAGATCACCCGCTACCTGGGCATGCCCGGCCAGGCCATCGGCTACAAGCTGGGGGAGCGGGTCTGGCTGGCGGGCCGGGAGGCCGCCCGCGCCCGCCACGGCGCGGACTTCGACCTCAAGGCCTGGCACATGGCCGCCCTGTCGCAGGGCTCGCTCGGCCTGGACGACCTGCTCGGCGAACTCTCCGCCCTTTGAGGCGCGTCAGGCCCGGATACGCCGCCCGTACGGGGTGTCAGCCGGCGTACCGCGAGCCGATGCGGGCGAGCACCGCGCCGGCGCCGTCCTCCGCCGCCATGCGGCGGGCCAGCGCGGCGGCCCGGCGGCGGTGGGCCGGCTCGGCCAGGCAGGCGCCGATCGCGGTGCCGAGGGCCTCGGCGGTGAGGTCCCGGAGCGGCAGGGGCCGGGTGGCGACTCCCAGCCGGTGCAGCCGGGCCGCCCAGAACGGCTGGTCGGCCATGACGGGTACCGGCACCGCGGGCACCCCGGCCCGCAGCCCGGCCCCGGTGGTGCCCGCCCCGGCGTGGTGGACGACGGCCGCGGTGCGGGGGAACAGCCAGTCGTGCGGGACGTCGCCGACGGCCAGGACCCCGTCCCCCCGCGCGTCCAGGCCGGCCCACCCGGCCTGGACCACCGCCCGCACCCCCGCCCGCCGCACCGCCGCGGCCACCAGCGCGCCGAGCCGTTCCCCCTCCCCGGCGGCCATGCTGCCGAACCCGATGAACACCGGCGGCGGTCCCGCCTCCAGGAAGTCGGCCAGGCCGGCCGGAGGCCGCCAGCCGTCGGGCCGCGCGGGCCACCAGTACCCCGACACGCCGACCCCGGCGGGCCAGTCGTCGGGGCGGGGCACCACCAGCGGGCTGAAGCCGTGGAACACCGGCCGGAGGCGGTCCGGCTGCGCAGGAGCCTCGGCCGGCAGCCCGAGCCGCCTGCGCAGCCGGGCCGCGGAGCCGGCGAAGACCCCGGCCGCACGCGCCACCACGTCCCGGCCCGCGGCGAGGTTCCCCTCCGGCCCCAACCCTTCCCCGGGTGCCTGCGGGGGCAGCGGGAACCGCCGGGTGGCGAACGACGGGGTGAGGTAGGTCCCCATCACGGGGACACCGAGCGCCTCCCCGGCCGCCAGACTGAGCGGCGCCGGGCCGAAAGCGGTGAGCAGGAGGTCCGCGCCGCCCTCCGCCGCCTCCGCCACCCCGTCCGCGAGCCCCTCCGCGTACGCCCTCGTCAGCGCCCTCGCCTCCTCCCGGGACGCCGCCCGCGACCAGCCCCGGATCAGCCCCTCGGGGTCCCCCGGCAGGGGCCGGCACTCCAGACCGCACCCCCTGACGAGGCCCGCCAGCGCCGGGTGCGCGGCGACGGCGACCTCATGGCCGGCGTCGCGCAGGCGCCTCCCCAGCCCCGTGAACGGGGCGACGTCCCCCCGCGAGCCGGCCGTGACGATCAGAATCCTCATGCACCGATCATTCCCGACAGCCCGAGAGGAACCCGATGCCCCGCGACATCGACGTCCTGGTCCTGGGCGGCGCAGGCGTGGACACGATCGTCCACGTCCCGCAACTGCCGCTGCCCTTCGCCGACAGCCACATGATCCGGCCCGGCATCACGACCCGCGCCGGGCAGAGCGGTGACTTCGTCGCGCTCGGGCTGACCGCGCTGGACCTGCGCACCCACCACGTGGACCTGCTCGGCGACGACCATGAAGGAGACCTGGTCCGCGCCCTGCACCGCGACCACGGCATCCCCCTGACCGCGCTACCGCACCCGGCGGGCACCAAGCGCGCCGTCAACCTCGTCGGCCCCGACGGGCGCCGGCAGTCCCTCTACGACGCGACCCGCACGGACGGCCCGGACCGGCTGCCCGAGTCGCCCGTGCGCCGGCTCGCAGCCGCCTCCCGCCACGCGCACGTCGTCATCACCCGCCCCTGGATGCACGCCCTGCCCCTGCTCCGCGAGGCCCGGACCACCCTCTCCACCGACCTGCACGACTGGGACGGCGCCGACCCGTACCACGAGCCGTACGCCCTCGCCGCGGACCTCGTCTTCCTGTCCACTGCCGCCCTCACCGACCCGGAGCGCACCCTGCGCGACATCGCCTCCCGCGGCCGGGCCCGCACCGTCGTCGCCACGGCCGGCGCCGACGGCGCCCTCCTGCTGGCGGACGGCGAGCTGATCCGCATACCGGCGGTCGAGCCGCCCGGCCCGGTCGTGGACACGAACGGCGCCGGCGACGCCTTCGCCGCCGGTTTCCTGTTCGGCCGGCTGAACGGCGAGGACGCGCGCCGCTGCGCCCTGTACGGGGCGATCGCAGGGGCGCACGCCTGCACCGTCCCGTCGACGCGCACCGGCGCCGTCAGCCGTGCGGACCTCCTCGCCCGTGCCGCCGCGGTCGGCCCGGCGGGACGGCCCCGTCCCCCTGCCGGGTGAAACCGCCGCCCGGCCGTCCGGAGGCCCGCCACCCGTGAGGGTGACGGCTGGGGCGGATGCCAGGCCGGTCAGGGGGTAGGCGCGCGCCGGGACCATCACCGGCACGCGGAGGAAGGCGGGCATGCAATGAGCTCCGTTGGACGCAGTCCAGGCCAGGACGAGTCGGTTGGCGCGCTCGTCACACGGGCATCCCAGCAGCTCTCGGAGCTCGTCCGGGAGGAGATGCAGCTGGCGCGCGCCGAGATGACCAGCAAGGGAAAACGCTACGGAGTGGGCGGCGGCCTCTTCGGCGGCGCCGGCCTCGTCGGCGTCCTGGCCGCCCAGGCGCTGGTCGCCGCAGCGATCGCGGCCCTGGCCCTCGTCCTGCCGGTCTGGGCGTCGGCCCTCGTCATCGCCGCCCTGCTCGCGGCGGTGGCCGCCGTACTGGCCCTGGCCGGCAAACAGCAGGTCGCCAAGGCCGGCGCCCCCGCTCCCGAGCGGACCATCGACAGCATCAAGGCCGACGTGGCCGAGATCAGGGAGAAGGCACACCGATGAGCGAACAGCCCCGGAGCGGCGAATCCGCATCCGCATCCGACCCCGAGGAGCTGCGCGAGCAGGTCGAGCACACCCGGGAGGAGCTCGGCGTGACCGTGGAGGCGCTGGCCGCCAAGGCCGACGTCAAAGCGCAGGCCAAGGAGAAGGCGGCGGAGATCAAGGAGCAGGCGGCCGCGAAGGCCGCACACGCCTCCGACCAGCTGCGGGAGAAGGCGGCGCACGCGGCCGAACTAGTCAGGGACAAGACTCCCGAGCCCGTCCGCGACAAGGCGGCACACGCTGCCGCACAGCTGCGCGACGGTGCCGCCCGGGCCGGTCACCTCGCCGCGGAGAGGACCCCCGAGCCGCTGCGCGAGAAGGCCGGCACCGCCGCGACGATGGCACGGTCCAACCGGACGCCGCTGATCGCCGCCGGCGCGGTGGCACTCGCCCTCCTCCTGATCCTCCGCCGAGGCCACAGCCGCAGCCGCAGCCGCGGCTGGTCCTGCCGGAGGTGATCCGAGAGGCGCCGCCCGCCGTCGGCTACGCGCCGATCCGGGCCAGTACCGCGGCCAGCCGCCGCACCGCGTCCTCGGCGTCCGCGAGCTGCTCCCGTGCGGGCTGCACGGTGTCGAAATCGGGCCCGTCGCCCGGCGGCAGCGCCCGCCAGTGCAGCACCGGCGTCAGCGCCTCGATGCACGCGGCGAGGAACCAGGCGAGGCGGCCGTGCGTCCGGGCCAGGGCGATGGCCAGGGCGGCCAGCGCCTCGCGCAGGTGCGCCAGCCGCTCGATGTCGGGCAGCGGGTCCTCAGGGGGCGGATCGCCGACCGCCTCCTCCAGGCCGGCGGCCGCCCCGAGCGCCAGGGCCCGGTCGGCCGGCGTCAGGTCCCACGCCCCGTCCCGAACCTGCTGCTCCGCCTCTGTGACCAACCCTGCCACGGCCGACTGCACGTCCATGGCGCCAAGATAACCGCGCAGCACGCCGCCCCCGCGCCCATCCGGTTCGATGTCCGGCCAGGGGCGGCGGGCGCGCGGGGCGCGGATGCGGTTCAGAGCAGTCCGGGACCGTTGTCGATGTCGAGGGTCCGGCTGTTGTCCACGCGCCGGCTGTTGTCGATGCGCGTGCTCACGTCGAGGCCCGAGCTTTCGCCGCAACGGTTGTTGTTGGTCGACTGTGAGGCGTCGCCACCGACGGCCTCGCCCCCCGAACCCGTGATGACGCCGGAGGCGGAGCTGCCGTCGTTCGTGGCGTTCCCCTCGGAGGCGAGGGAGATCAGCTGCCTGACCAGTGAGTCTCCGCCCGAGGCGTCGACGGCGGCGAGGTTCGCCGGGTTGTTGCACCGGATGACGACCGGGAGTTCTCCGGACGAAGCCGCCGCGACAGCGGCGCCGTTTCCGACCCAAGCCGTGCCGAAAGCGAGGGCGACGACGGAGATGGTACGGAAGAGGGATTTCACTGATGTGCCTTTCCGGAGGCTGCCGCATTAGACAGCACGAAGAATTGACCACCCAGCCCCCCCCGGAGCGGATCAGAGCAGGCCGGGGCCGTTGTCGAACGTGAGGCGGCGGCTGTTGTCGATGCGCTGGCTGTTGTCGATGCGCGTGCTCGCGTCGACGTCCGAGCTCAGGCCGCAGCGGTTGTTGTTCGCCGACTGGGAGGCGTCGCCGCCGCTGGCAGTGCCCCCGGAACCGGTGTCGACGGCGGAGGCGTTGTTGCCGTCGTTCGCACCCACCCCGTCGTCTTCCGCGAGAACCGCGATCAACTGGCTCACGAGCGAATCCCCGCCCGATGCGTCGACGAGGGAAACGCTCGTCGGGTTGTTGCACTGGATGATGACCGGCACGTCCTCGGAGAAGGCCGCTGCAACGGCGCTGCCGCTCCCGAATACGGCGGTTCCGAGCGCGAGGATGATGGCCGAGGCGGTGCGCAGGACACTCTTCACGGGATTTCCTTTCCGAAGGGCGCCGCAATCGGCGCACGAAAGTGCAACCCCCTTTTTCCGGCATCGGTTCCGGCCCGTTCCCCCGGTTCACCCGACTGCCTCACTCCCGTCCCAGGACCAGCCGGGGAGAGCCCGGCGAGACGGCTGCCGCGCCGGCCGCCCCTGCGACCCGCTCACGGCGTCGCCCGGACCGCAGTACAGGAGGAAGGGCCGCACGCTCGCGAGGTCCCCACCCGCGAAGGCGAACCGCCGGGCCGTCCGGCCGGTCAGCCGCTCGGGGAAGGGGACGGCCGCTTCCGGATCGTCCGCAAGCTGCCCAGCCGCGAACCGACCCGACCTGCACCGCCGTACCGGAACGCCTTCTCCGAACCGAGGACTTGCCCCGCCACTGCCAGTACCGTGGAGATCATTCCCGCCTGGCGATGCGGCACGGCGCGAGCCGCTTCCGGCACGGTGTCCGGGTCGCCGCAGGAGGCGACGGGCAGCATCGAAGGGGGACCGGCGATGTGACATGCTCGTTCCATGACTGACCACGTGCAGCCGTTGCGGCCCGGGTCCGACGGCGCCGCCACCGCTGCGGGAGACGCTGAGTCGGTCTACTCCCCGCACCACGACACGGCCTCCGGGCCACCCGGAGCCGGCGAGCCGGCCGGCACCCTGCCGGTGCCCGCGGTGCAGTCCATGCTGGACGGCATCCCGGGTTCGGTGACCTTCCTCCTCCCCGTGTCCGACGCCGACGGCGCGGTCACCGACTTCCACATTGCGGCGGCCTCCCCCGAGGCGCTCGACATCGGCGCCCGCCGGGGCAAGGAGCTGATCGGGCTGAGCGTGGCCGGCACCTACCCGACCGTGGTCGGATCCCCACTGTGGGAGGGGTACCTGCAGGCCCTGCGGACCGGCGTCCGCTACGAAGGGGAGCCGTTCGAGTACCAGGAGGTCCTCGCCGGAATCCCCCGCCTCTCCCGGTTCGCCGTACGCGCCTCGGCCTCCCTGGGCGGACTCATCGTCTCCTGGGTGCGGCTCGACAGCGGCGAGCGGGAGCAGCGCCGCCTCGCGGTCATGCAGCGCCTCGGCGGCATGGGATGGGCGGACTGGGACCTCGTCCAGAACACGATCACCTGGTCGGACGAGACCTATACGGTCTTCGACCGCGACCGGGCGGCGGGCCCGATCACCCTGGAGGACCTGGCCGCGCACGCCGTCCCCGAGGACCTCCCGGAGCTGAGCGGGGCGATGGAGGGCCTGCTGGGCACGTGCCGGCCCGTCGACCACACCTTCCGCCTCACCACCTCCGGCGGCGAGGTCCGGCACGTGCGGATCGTCGCGGAAGCCGAATCGGACGTACGCGGCCGCCCGGTCGAGGTCCACGGCTTCTTCCAGGACCTCACCGCCGCGAAACGGGCCCAGGCCCAGCTCCTGGAGAGCCAGCAGGCCGCCCTCGTCCACCGCAGCCAGCTGACCGCCGAGCGCGATGTCGCCGAACGGCTGCAGCACGCCCTGCTGCCGCTGACGCACCAGTCCCTGAGCATGGCCGGCCTGACCGTGGACGTCGCCTACCACCCGCTCCAGGAGGGCCTCAACGTGGGCGGCGACTGGTACAGCGCGATCAAGCTGCCCGACGGCAGCGCCCTCCTCGTCATCGGCGACGTCGCCGGCCACGGACTGGACGCCGTGGCCACCATGGCCCAGCTGCGCTTCACCGCCAAGGGCATGGCCATCACCGGGATGCCCCTCCCCGCGATCCTGACCAGGCTGAACACCCTGCTGCTGCACACAGCCGAGCGCAGCTTCAGCACGGCCACCATGATCATGGCCCACTACGAGCCCGCCACCTCCAAGCTGACCTGGGTGCAGGCCGGACACCCGCCGCCGCTGCTCCTGCGCCGCGGCAGTGCCGCCTACCTCGCGGCACCCGCCGGCATCCTGCTGGGCGCGGTGCCCGACCCCCGCTACGAGGCCGCGAGCATGCACCTGCGGCCCGGCGACCAGCTCCTGCTCTACACGGACGGCCTGATCGAGAAGCCCCGTGAGGATCTGGACACCAGCCTGGCGCGCCTCGCCGGCGCCGCCGTCCGCAGCGCCGCCGACAGCGGCGTCCTCGAGGGCATCCTGAACGCGCTGGTGGACCCCGTGGCCCGCCGCGACGACGTCTGCGCCCTCCACGTCAGCCTCCGCAGCCCGGCCGGGCCCGACCCGGCCGTCCCCGCCCCTGCGGTCTCCTAGAATTCCTGGAATGGGTACGACAACCACTGACATCGAGAAGGCAGCCGCCGTGCTGCGCGCCGGAGGGCTCGTCGCCCTCCCCACGGAGACCGTCTACGGCCTGGGCGCCAACGCCGAGGACCCCGCCGCCGTGGCGCGCATCTTCCAGGTCAAGGGGCGTCCGCCCTCCCACCCCCTGATCGTGCACATCGGCGGCGCGGAGCAGCTCGACAGCTGGGTGCAGGACGTGCCCCCGACCGCCCGCCTGCTCGCCGAGCACTTCTGGCCGGGGCCGCTCACGCTGGTCCTGCGGCGCGGGGCCCGCGTGCCCCTCGAAGCGACCGGCGGCCTGGACACGGTGGCCGTACGCGTCCCCGACCACCCCGTGGCCCTGGAGCTGCTCGCCGCCTTCGGCGGCGGCGTCACCGCCCCGTCCGCGAACCGGTTCGGCTCCGTCAGCCCCACCACCGCGGCCCACGTCCGCACCGAGCTCGGGGACGCCGTCGACTTCGTGCTCGACGGCGGCTCCTGTGAGGTCGGCGTCGAGTCGACGATCGTCGACGTCACCGGCGACGCCCCGAGCATCCTCCGCCCGGGCGGCGTGACGCGCGAGGACCTCGAAGAAGTGCTGGGGCGGCCGCTCGCCGTCCCCGCCGCGAGCACCGTCCGCGTGCCGGGCCAGCACCCCTCGCACTACGCCCCCCGCGCCCGCGTCGTCCTCGTCGAGCCGGAGGCGGTCGCCGCCGAAGCCGCGCTGGCGCAGGAGGCGGGGCACCGGGTGGGCGTCTTCCTCCCCGCCGCCCTCGCCGGCACCCCCGTCAAGGCACACGCCGTGGTCGCCGTGCCCCGCTCCCTGGACGCGTACGCGCGCGGACTGTACGGGTTCCTGCGCGAGCTGGACGAGCAGGGCTGCGACCTGATCATCGCCTCCCTGCCCGCGGAGGAAGACCTCGGCCTGGCGATCGCCAACCGGCTGCGCCGCGCCGCGGGGCCCCGGACCGCGGTCTGAGGACCGCCGCGCGCCCCCGACCGGTCAGCGGCCGGGCCCGGGGGCGGCGGGGGACCGGTCTTCGAAGCGCCGGCGGGCCGCGTCCAGGCTGTCCGCGACGGTGAACAGGCCGGCGCTGCCGGTCAGGTCGAGGAGCACCCCCAGGGCGCGCGGCAGCGGGCCGGCCAGAACCAGGTCCTGGCGGCGGCGGGCGGCGAGCAGCACGTCGAGCAGGGCGGACCCGGCGAAGGTGATGCTCGTGCAGTCGATGATCGTGTGGCGGGCGGTGGAGGTCTGTGCCACGGCGTCCAGCGCCCTGCGGACGTCGGGAGCGGAGTCCAGGTCGAACTCCCCGACCAGGGTGACCACGCACACACCGCCCCGGCCGGTACGGCACGCCACCGAGGCGATCGGAGCCCGGCGCGCGTCGCCGCCGGCCGGGTGCTTGTGAAGATCGTGCATCGCAGGTGCCTTACGCAGTGCCACGGTTTCTCACGGACACACGGAGGCCCTGGTACACGGCACCCCTGGTGGCGCGGGCCGGCCCCGCAGTCTCTCCCGCGGACGGGGCGCGGGCTCCGGCCACCGCGCCTGCCCGCCCCCGCCGTTTCCATGCGGGCCGCACTGGACCCTCCCCCCCGTGGGAGGGTCCACCATGGTTCCCTGCGCGACGAACTCCTCACCACCCGGCGCTTCGCCCGCCTGTGCCGGCTCAGCGTCAAGCAGCTCCGCCACTACGACGAGACCGGACTGCCGGCCCCGGCCCGCGTGGACCCCGCCTCCGGCTACCGCTGCCACGCGCCCGGCCACGAGGTCACCTGGGGCCGCGAACCGGAACGCCGCCTGGCCGTGGTCCGCGCCCGCTGCACTGCGGCGGGCATCGCAGACGGCATGGGGGACTGCGTCGGCAGGCTGCTGCCCGCGCTCGGCGCCGCCGGGACCGCCTGGAAGCCACCGCCGCGGGGGCTGTACCCGCTCGATGTCGCCGGGCGCATGGAGATCGCCGCCGGAGTGCAGGCCGACGCGGATCCGCCGCCCGGGCCGGAGCTGCTCGCCCCTCCCCGCGGGCCCGTGGCGGAGACCGTGCACGTCCGGTCCGTACAGCCGGCTCACCGTGGCCTACCATGCCCCTTTCGCCGCGTTCCACGAGCGGGGGCCTGGCCCCCCAGGGCCCGGTGCACGAGGCGTACCCGACCGGACCGGCACACGCCGCGCCCCGGGAGCTGACGACCCGTCTGGTCGTCCCCGTCCAGGAGGAGGATGCGGCATGGCGGCCACCGTGCTCGACGTCGAGGCCCGCGGCATGCGGCACTGCGAGACGACCGCGCTCGGGGTGCTGCTGCGCCACCAGGGCATCGACCTGTCCGAACCCATGCTCTTCGGCCTCGGCCGCGGCCTGTCCTTCGTCTATTGGGACGCCAAGAACCTCGACTTCCCCTTCCTCGGGGGACGGGTGCGCCCCTTCGAACTCACCAGGAACCTGGCGGCCGCCCTGGGACTGGGCCTCGACGTCCGCGAGACGGCCTCTCCGCGCAAGGCCTGGCAGAACGCGGCGGAACCCCTCGCCGCCGGCCTGCCCGTGGGACTCCAGCTCGACAGCTTCCACCTGGACTACTTCACCTCGAAGGTGCACTTCGGCGGCCACGTCGTGGCCCTGTACGGGTACGACGGACAGCGCGCCCACCTGGTGGACACCGACCAGCAGGGCGGCGCCGTGTCGACCTCCCTGGAGAGCCTCGCCCTGGCCCGGTCGGCACGCGGGCCGATGACGGCCCGGAACCGGTCCTTCACGATCACCGCTCCCCGGGCGCTGCCGGACCCGCGGACCCGGATCACGGCCGCCGTGACCGCCTGCGCGGAGGCCTTCCTCGACCCGCCGATCGCCAACCTCGGCCACCGCGGCATCGACAAGGCCGCCCGACTGGTCCCCGGCTGGCTCGACCGCTCCGACCGGCCCGAGCGGGACCTGCCGCAGGCCGCCCTGCTGATGGAGCGCGCCGGAACCGGCGGCGCCCTCTTCCGCAACCTGTACCGCGACTTCCTCGCCGAGTGCCTCGCCCACGTGGACAGCCCGCACCTGCGCACCGGGCACCGGCTGTACGCGGAGGCGGCGTCCCTGTGGACCCGCACCGCCGAACTCATCGCGCAGGCGGGGGAGTCGGGCCGGGCGGAGCCGCTCGCCGAGGCCGGCTCGGTCCTCCGCGACCTGGCCCGCACCGAACGCGAGGCCATGCAGGCCCTCGGCCGCCTGCGGGAGTGACCGGCGAGCGGCCCCGCTCGACGTGCCGATCCGCCCAGGCGCGCGCACCGTGGTGCCGAGGCCGAAGCGACGGAGGCGGGCGCCATGGGAGAACCGGCTGAGCCGCGGTACGAGGGGTGGGAGGACCGCTCCGGGCAGCGCGGCCCGCAGCAGCAGCCCCTCGGGCGGGGCCCGGCCGCGTCCCGGCCGGGCGGCCGAGGGCCGTCGGGCCCGGTACCGGAGGGGGCCGCCGGCCGGCCGCGGCGTCGGCCCGTACGCACCTGCCTCGTGGCCGGCCTCGCCCTCACGGGACTCGCAGTTCTGGCCGCGGTGGGCCTCGGCGCCGTGCTTCCGGCGTACGAGGACCCCCACCGGGACGGCCACGACGGGGACGTGCGGCTCTCCGCCTGCCGCGTCGATGCCGCGACGCGCTGGCCGAGCGCCGTGCTGGTGGTGACCAACCGCAGCAGCAAGCCCAGCGACTACCACATCAGCGTCGAGTTCCTCGCCCCCGGCGGGCTCCGGCTCGACGAGGCGCACGTCTTCCTCACCCGGGTCGCGCCGGGGCAGCAGGCCCGCGACACGGCGCAGAGCCTGACGCAGGTCGACCGGCCCGTCACCTGCCGCGTCACCGACGTCTTCCGCACCGCCTCGCCCTGACTGCCGGAGCCGCGACGGCGGTGATCGTCCGGGCGGGCGCACGGCCGGGCGACGTGCTGCCCCCCGGCCGCGCCGTCCACGTCCCCGCCGAGCACCCGCGACGCCGGGCGGAGCACCCGTCCGCCGCCTTCGCCGTGCAGGCGCACCAGGACCGTACGCCAACCCCGTACACGGCCACGCTCTCCGGACGCACCGGCCGAGTACGCCCGCCGCTTCGAGCACGGGATCGGCGGCTACCCCTGTGCGGGGGGCAGCCCCGACACGAGCGCCGCTCAGGCCGCCCGCTCCACGTCCGCGTCCAGCGCCGCGAGCAGCCAGTCGTGGGCCGTGCCCGGGGTGACGGCCGGGCGGCCGTCCCGGGGGCCCGCCACCTCGGCCACGAGCTCCCAGTAGCGGTCGAAGCGCGGGTCCGCGGAGAGCCGGTCGCGGAGCCGGCGGCGGAAGCCGGTACCGTCACCGGTCCCGTACGCCGCCGCGTACGCGGCAACGAAGCAGTCGAGGGCGGCCCCCGCGTACGGTGCCCGGCCGTTCCGCAGCGGCTCGGCTGCCAGCCCGTACGCCTCGATCAGCCCCGCGTACAGCACCGCGGCGCGGGAACGCGCGTCGGCGCCGTGTGCGGCGGGCTGGCAGGGCCGGGCCGCCGGGCAGGGGCCGGTCACCAGGGCGTGCAGGCGGGCGAAGGCCAGCACCTGCGCGGGCGCCGGGTCGCCGGGCGGCTGCGGCACGGCGTGTTCCAGGAAGGCGGCGGTGGCCCCGGCCGGCATCCGCGGGGGCAGCCAGGCCCGCCAGAACCGCGCCAGCGCGTCCGTGGAGGGCGGTACGGCCACCGCCGCGATCAGCCGGAGCCGGTCGGCCCGCTCCCGCGGCGGGCAGTCCTGCACCAGCCGGAGCCCGGCCTCGCGCCAGCGCAGCGCCGCCAACTGCTGCCCCAGCCGGCCCAGTCGGGCCGCCACCGCGTCCTCCAGCACCACGCCGGCACCGCCGTCCCAGGCCTCGTCCTCCACGACGCGCCGCACCTCGGGCAGCGGCAGGTCCAGCGCGCGCAGCGAGCGGATCAGCCCCAGCCGGTCGAGCGCACCGCTCCCGTACCGGCGGTGGCCGCCCGCACTGCGGGCGGTCTCGGGCAGCAGCCCGCGGTCGGAGTAGAAGCGGACGGTCTTGACGGTGACGCCCGCGCGCTCGGCGAGTTCCCCGATGCTCCACAGGCCGTCATCCGGACCGGGCACGCGCGACCTCCACTTGAAGCTCCCTCAGGGGGAGTTCCTACGGTACCCGCGGGTCGAACGCACGGACGTAGGGACGTCGGAGGACGTCGCGAGGAGGCGAGGAGAGGACCATGACCGCATTCATCCTGGTCGGGGGAATGTTCACCGGCGGCTGGATCTGGGAGGAGACGGCGGCGCACCTGGCGGGGGTGGGGGCGCGGGCGCATCCGGTGGAGCTCACAGGCCTCGGCGCGCACCGCGCGGACGCCGGCCCCGCCGCGGACCTGGAGACCCATGTCGCGGACGTGCTGCGAGTGATCGACTCGATCCCGCCCGCGGCCGGCCCGGACCTCGTGCTGGTGGGCCACGACTACGGAGTCCACCCGGTTCTGGCGGCCGCCGACCGTCGGGCCGACCGCATCGCCCGCCTCGTCTACCTCGACGCGGGCCCGGCGCGCGACGGGATGCCGGCGCTGGGCGCAGTCCCGGACCAGGCCCTCCGTGAAGAACTGGCGGACGCGGGGCCGAAGGCGGACGGCGGCACGCTGGCGCCTCCCGCCGCGGCCGCGGAATGGCAGCGCTGGGGCAGCACCGCCGGCCTCTCCGGGCAGGCACTGGACAGGTTGACCCGGCTCGCCGCCCCGCAGCCGCTCGGCACCCTGCTGCAACCGCTGCGGCTGACCGGCGCGGTGTCGGGGGTGCCGGCCACGGGCGTGCTGTGCACCGCCGGCGGATCGGGCATCGACATGGTGCAGATGCAGGTCGCCCTCGGCGACCCCGCGCTGCGGGCCCTCGCCGACCACGGCACCACCTTCTTCGAACTGCCCACCGGCCACTGGCCGATGCTGTCCGTCCCCGCCGCACTGGCGGCCACCCTGCTGTCCGCGGCCGAGGGCGGCGGCCGCCGGCTCACCCCCGCATCGGGGGAACCCGCGCCGCACCTGCGTCCGTTCCTCATCGGCGAGCCCGACCTGCCCGACGTCCCGCGCGAACGGACCGGTGCCCTCGACCTGTACGTGCCCCGGGGCGACGGGCCCGGCGGTGCGCGGCCGGCGGTGGTGTTCGTCCACGGCGGACCGGTGCCCGCCGGTGCGCGGCCGACCCCGCGGGACTGGCCGGCGTTCACCGGGTACGCCCGTCTCGCGGCCGGGCAGGGCCTGGTGGCGGCGACGGTCGACCACCGCCTGCACGGCACAGGCGACCACGCGCTCGCCGCGCGGGACGTCGCCGCGGCCGTGGAACGCGTACGGGCCGACCCGCGGGTCGACGCGGACCGCGTCGCCCTCTGGTTCTTCTCGGGCGGCGGCCTCCTCTGCGCGGACTGGCTGCAGGGGCCGCCGCAGTGGCTGCGCTGCGCGGCCCTCACCTATCCGCTGCTCGCACCGCCGCCGGCGTGGGGGGTGCCCGGCGGCCGGTTCCGTCCGGCGGAAGCGGTCCGGGAGTCGGGAGGCCTGCCGGTCGTCCTGACCCGGGCGGGCCGGGAGAGCCCCGAATTCGCGGCCACCGTCGAGGAGTTCCTGGTTGCGGCCCGCAGCTGCGGCGCGCACGTGGACGTGATCGACGTGCCGGAAGGCCGCCACGGCTTCGAAACCCTGGACCACACGGACACCGCCCGGGCGGCGGTCCGCCGGGCCGTCCGCGCGGTGGGGGCCCACCTCACGCGCTGACCAGCCCAGCACGTCACCCGCCTGTGCCGACCGGCCGCTTGTAGTACCGCCACGGGAACCAGCCGGCGCCGACGGGAATCCAGCCGTCGTCCTCCAGACGGCGGTGCCGCGCGGCGGTGGGGAGGGTGACCCGCAGGTGCTCCCAGGGGCGGTCGGACGCCTCCACCTCGTGGAAGAAGGGCCCGTAGCCGACCATGTGCCAGCCGTCGCGCCCGGCCTCCTCCAGGGCCGCCATCTCGTTGAACGCGGTCAACCCGCCGAGGGTGCGGCGCTCGGCCCCGGCGGCCGGCTCGGACAGGCCCGCGGAGGCGCCCTTCCCGGCGAAGCGCTGCTGGGCGGCCTGGCGGCTCACCCCGAGGACGCGGCCCACCGTGTCCCAGCTGTGCCCGGCGGCTCTGGCGCCCTGGACCGCCTCGTACAGCAGGCGGCTCGCCTCCTGGGCGCCGACGCGCGAGGCGTCCACCAGGCGCAGGTACCCGTGGGGATCGTGTTCGAGCGACTCGGCGAGCCCGTCGGGCGCACCCAGCACGGCCGCGGCGATCCCCTCCCGGATCCGGTCCGTCTCCGCGGGCCGGAGCAGCGGTTGGTCGCTCATCGGCCCAGCCCGGCGAGCGGATCGAGGGAGTCGAGGACTTCCCGGTCGCGGCGCGCCTGCTCGGCGGACGTCCGTGCCGCCGACCGGGCGGCCGCGCCCGCCGTCCAGGCGACCAGTACGAGCCCCGCCGCGACCAGGGCGGCGGTGGCGGCAGTCCCGAGCCGGTCGCCGAACACGACGGCCAGGGCCGGCAGGCTCACGGCGAACGGCAGGGCCGCGGCGGTGGACGGTGCGGCGGGAACGGAATCGCGCTGTCGGGCCTTCGCCCTCAAGATCAACATGCGTCAAGAAAACCTTGACGTCGCGCACTTGTCAAGAACTCCTTGACATTCGTCCCGCCGGGGCATGCCGGTCGGCCTCCCCTTCCCGAACGGCCCGGACCCCGCCGCCCGTACCGCACGCGAGTGGCTCGCGCGGTACGGGCGGCGGGGTCCGGTTGCCGCCGGGCGGGATCGGGCACGGCCCGGCGGCAGTCCAGGGGACTAGGGAGCCACCTTCAGCAGCTTGTTCGCGGTGCCCGTGGAGGGGTTCTTCACCGCTCCGCTGGTCGCCGCCGCGGACAGGGCCGCGGCGATGTCCTTGGGGGTCGCCGAGGGATTGGCGGCCAGGTGGACCGCGGCGGCGCCGGCCACGTGCGGGGACGCCATCGACGTGCCGGATATCCGCTTGGTGGCGGTGTCGCTGTCGTGCCACGCAGAGGTGATCTCCGAGCCGGGGGCGTACAGGTCCACCACGGCGCCGAAGTTGGAGAACCCGGACTGCTCGTCGCCTTCGGTGCTGGAGGCGACCGTGATGGCCTCCGGGACGCGGGCCGGCGACTTCTGCCCGGCGTCCGAGGACTCGTTGCCGGCGGCCACCGCGAAGGTGACGCCGGCGGCGATGGCCCGCTTCACTGCGGCGTCGAGCGCCTCGTCCGCGCCGCCGCCGAGGCTCATGTTGGCGACCGACGGGCCGGAGTGGTTCTGGGTCACCCAGTCGATGCCCGCCACGACCTGCTCGGTGGTGCCGGACCCGTTGTCGTCCAGCACCCGCACGGCGACGACCTTGGCCTTCTTCGCGACCCCGTGCGCCGTCCCGGCGATGGTGCCGGCGACGTGGGTGCCGTGCCCGTTGCCGTCGTCCGCCGAGTCGTCGTTGTCCACCGCGTCGAAGCCGTGGCTCGCCCGGCCGGCGAAGTCCTTGTGCGTGATCCTGACGCCGGTGTCGATGACGTAGGCCGTCACCCCCTCGCCGCCGTTGTCCGGGTACGTGTACTTGCTGTCACCTGCCGTCTCCGTCTGGTCGATCCGGTCCAGCCCCCAGGACGGGGGGTTCTGCTGCGTCTCGTTGACGGTGAAGCGCTTGTTCTGCACGACGGTGCCGACCGCGGGGTCCGCGGCGAGGCGCCGAGCCTCCGTCTCGGTCAGGCCCGAGGCGGAGAAGCCGTTGACGGCGGAGCCGTAGGAGCGCTCCAGCTTGCCCCCGTACTTCTTCGCCAGGTCTTCCTTGTTCGCGGATGCGTCGAGGATGACGACGAAACTGCCGTCCACCGCACCCGGTGCACCGAGGCCGTGGACCGTTCCCTCGGCGGGGGTCGCCGCGCCGGCGACGGGGACCGCAAACCAGGCTCCGGCCACTGCCGTTACCACTCCAGCCGCAATCGCGGCATGCCGAAGCCGGTTGGGACGCTTGTGAGTTGCCATGAAAGGAGTTCTCCTCCGGTTGACGTGTGGGGCGTCAAACGTTCGGTTCAACCCTGTTCCGCTTGACAGGAGCAAATCAAGGACGCACCCCGCGGAAACGCATGATCGACAACGTTTCTCGAAGAGGCCCCCGCACCCCCTTCACTCCGCACACCCGCTCTCCGCGGCCCCTGCACCGAACCATCACAACTCGCCAGTACGCCGCCCCTGCCGCCCCTGCCGCCGGAGCCGACGGCCACCGGAGGGAGGGACGTTCGGCCCCGGCGCCGCCGTCCCCGGGGCCGTTCGGGCCCTTACCCGGCAGCCGCGCCCGCGTGTTGACTCGTCGTCCGGGGCCGCCCCCCGGCAACGGCCGGGCCGGCCGTACGTACGCGGGACGAGCGGAGGGCGGCACCTGATGGCGGGGAAGCGGGCGGACGGATGACGACGGCGGTGGGTGATGCCCGCCTGACAGCGGAGACGCTCGACCTGGCGGAGTCGGCGGTGCGGGCCCGGCTGGAGCGGCGTCCGGCGCCGGAGGCCCCGGTCGTGGTCCGCGCCGGCGCCGGGCTCCCCGTCGCACGCTCGCGGGCTGTGCGCGCGGCGGGCCGGCGGCCGGTGCCGCTGCTCTCGGCCGACGGGGCCGCACCCGCCCCGCTGCCGCCGGGCGACCGCAGGGCCGCCGGCGAGCTGCTCGTCCCGGCCGACCGTGCCGGCCCGGTGGACGTCGACCCGGACGACCGGGCCGCCTGCATCGGCGCCGACCAGCGGATGATCCGTACGAGCCGCCGCCTGCCCGCCGTACGGGGCGGCTCCCCGCCCGACGGCCGTGGCGCGACCGCCCGCCCGGTGGCCCGCGCCCGTGCCCACGGCACCCCCGTCGGCGTCGTCCGGCTCGAGGGCGCCACCCGGCGCACCCGCCGGCCCTGCACCCGGCGGCGCAGCGCGACCGGGCACCTGCCGCTCCGTCCGCCGGGAAGGGGGCCGGCCCTGCCCGGCGCCCTGCATGACCCCGCGGCCACGGCGCGCCCCCGCGTAGGGGGAGCCGCCGCCCGGCGGGGCACCGTCGGCGCGGGGCGCGGCTTCACCTGGCTGCCGGGAGCCGCGGGCGGCGCAATCTTCATCGCCTCGTTCGCCATCACCGTCGACGAGTTCGCACTGCTGCGGGACGCGGACTTCGCCCCCTCAGGCAACCCCGGCGCGGTGCTGTCCTGCGCCGACGTCATGAGCAGCGCGCAGGCCTCCGTCTCCGGCTTCCCCCACCCGCTGATCGGCCACGCCGGTTACCCGGCCGTCGTCGCCGCAGGCTGCGGCCTTCTCGCGGCCGCACGCCACCGCCCGTGGTTCCGGACCCGGCACAACGTCGGCACCCTCCTCGGCGACGGCTTCCGCATGCGGCTGACGAGCCGGGCCCTGTACGACACCGGGGCCCTGCGCCTGCGGTGCCGTCCGGCCTGGGCGGCCACGATCGCCCTGTTCCGGTACACCGCCGTCCACAACCTCCGGCACGGCGTGATCCGCGCCCCGCGCGCCCTGGCCAGCGGTGTCCGGGAATTCCACTGGGCCGTGCCGACCACCTGGTACGGCGTCATCGTCCTGCTCACCGCCACACGCTTCCACGCCCACTGGGAGACGCTGCCGTGACGCCGGCCCCGCCGACGGTGCGATACACGGGGCGCGCGGGAGGGGCCTGCCGGCCCCCGCCCGGGGCGCGCACGCGACAGGGAGGCAGGCACGAGCGGAAGAAGCACACGACGTGAACCAGTACGACACCTACCACGCGCTCCTGGCACGGCAGGACGCCATGCGGCTGCGCCGGCGGATCACGGCGCCCGCACCGGCCCCGGCCCGGCGGCCGGCCGCGTACGGCCCGCACCCGGACGCCTATGACGGCGCCGCCGACCAGCGGCTCATCACCGCGAACCTTCCCCTCGCCGGCCCCTCGCCGGAGCTCATCGACCGCCTCTACGACGCCATGTTCGAGCACCACCCCTACCTGCGCGGCCTGTTCCCCGAGTCGATGGCGTTCCAGCGGGCCCACCTGGAGCGGGCTTTGCGCCACCTCATCGACCACCTGCACCGGCCGGACGAGCTCCGCGCCTTCTGCACCCGGCTCGGCCGCGACCACCGCAAGCTGGGCGTGCGCCCGGTGCACTACGAGGTCTTCGAGGCGTCCCTCGCCGAAGCCCTCCGCGGGTGCGCGGGCGCGGGCTGGAGCCGGGACCTGGAGCAGGCGTGGCTGCGGATGCTGCGGTTCGCCGTCGCGGCCATGGTCGCAGGGGCCGAGGAGGCGCTGGCCGAACCGCCGTACTGGGACGCGGTGGTGACGGGGCACCGGTTGTGCGGACCGGACCTCGCCGTGGTCCACGCGCGCACCGCCGAGCCGTACCCCTACCGGGCCGGGCAGTACGCCCACGTCCAGACGCCGCTCCTGCCGCACGCCTGGCGGCCCTGCTCCCTCGCCTGCGCCCCGCGCCCCGACGGCCGGCTGGAGTTCCACGTCCGGGGCGGCGGCGCCGACGAGGTCTTCGAGGCGCTCGTCGCGCGCACCGGCGTCGGCGACAGGTTGCGGATCGGTCCCGCCCAGGGCGTGATGACCGTGGACGGCGCCCCGGACCGGGACGTCCTCATCGCCGCGACGGGGACCGGCTGGGCCGCCGCGAAGGCCATCCTGGAAGAGCTGGAGCGCAGGCCGCGGCCGCCGCGCACCCGCCTGTTCCTCTCGGCCGGCACGCCCGGCGACCTGTACGACACGCCCGCCCTCGCCGCCCTGGAGGACCGCTGCCCGTGGCTGCGCGTGGTCCCGGTCCTCGGCGGGGACGCCGCCGCAGACGCCGACCACACCGCGCTCGCGGAGGCGGTCGCCCGCGGCGGCGACTGGTCCGCGCACCTCGCCTACGTCAGCGGCCCGCCCGCCATGGCATCCGCCACGGTGCGGCAGCTGTCCGCCCTCGGCGTGCCCGCAGACCGGATCCGCCACGACCCGCTCACCGGCGCCGACCCCCTCCGCCCCCACCGGCATCCGCACGGCCGTCCCCAGCCGGGCCCTGCCGTACGGCACGGGGAGGGGGCTGTGCGGCCCTGATCACGCGGGGAGGGAGGGACCGTTCGCCCGGCCGCGCACCCTCCCGCCGACTCGGCCGCGCCGGACCTGGACCCCGGCCGACACCGCCGCCCCCGCCGCGCTGCTCCTGACAGGCGGGGGCTGAGGGGCTTCCGCGGCGCCGGGGGAGCCCGGACGGAAATGGGTGCCGGGCCCGATGGCGGTGCGGCCGGCGCGCGTGTGACGGTGGTGTCGACCCCGATGACCGGTCCCCGGAAGGAGGAGTCATGACACAGCACGACACCGACCCCCTGCACGGCCGCGCGGCCCGGACGCGGCACGGTGAACCCCGCCTCGCCCCCGCCCCGGCCCCCGCCCCCGACACAGGGGACCCGTTCCGGCCGGGCCCGCACCGGCGGGGACGCCGCCCGGCGCAGGCACTGCTGGCGCTCTCCGTGGCGATGCTGGTCGCGGGCATGATCCTGCCGCAGGGTCTGCTCCTCGCGACGGGCCTGGTCACCGCAGGAATGGCGACGTACCTCCTGGTTCCGCCGTACGACCGGGACCGCCTCGACCTCCCCCTATCCGGGCCGGTCCACTTGTCCGGGCCGGTCCACGACAGCCGGCCGGGGGCTGCCTGCCCCTGACCGGCACCGCACCCGAGGAGGCCGCATCCGCTGCCGCCGGGCACGGCACGCCACCCCACGCCCACCCCACGCTGCGGAAGGCGGTGACCCGTGGGACATGCCGACACCCTGCTCGCCATGGGCGGCGCCTTCCTGGCCGCCGCCGTCTTCGCGCGCCTCGGCCGGCGGATCGGACTGCCGACGATCCCGCTGTTCATGCTCGCGGGCATCCTCCTCGGCCCGCACACCCCCGGCCCGGTCCTCGTCGAGGACGCCCACGACTTCGAGATGCTCTCCGCGCTCGGCCTGGTGCTACGGCAGCACCGGCGAGCCGCTGCTCATCCGCACCACCGTCTTCGACGCCCGGGACCGGCGTGCCTACGAGGAGGAGCTCCTGCGCGGCCGCGAGGCCGCCGAGGCGGCGCGCCGGCAGGCCGAAGCCGACCGCGCCCGCCTGCAGGACGCCCTGGCCGTGCTCCAGCAGTCGCTGCTGCCCGACACCCTGCCCGCGGTGCCCGGGATGGAGACCGCGGCGCACTACCACACCGCCTCGCCCGACCGCCTCGGCGGCGACTTCTACGACGTCTTCCCCGTCGACGGCAAGCGCTTCGCCTTCTTCCTCGGCGACGTGTGCGGCAAGGGCCCGCAGGCCGCCGCGGTCACCTCCCTGACCCGGTACACGCTCCGCGCGGCCGCCCTGCACGACCCCGACCCCGTCTCCGCCCTCACGACCCTGAACACGGTCCTCCACGAGCGGTACGCCGCCGGCGGCGACACCCGCTACTGCACCGCCGTCTTCGGCACGCTCGAGCCGGACCCCGCCACCGGGCACGTCACCGTCCACCTCGCCTCGGGCGGCCACCCGCCGGCCCTCGTCCTCCGCGCCGACGGCACGGCCGCCTACCTCCGCACCCCCGGAGGCCTCCTCGTCGGCGTCCTGCCCGACGCCGCCTTCACCACCGCCACCACCGTCCTGTGTCCCGGAGACACCCTGCTGCTCTACACCGACGGCCTCACCGAGGCCCGCACCGGCAAGACCCGCACCGACCTGTACGGGGAGGAGGCCGTGCTCGCCTTCGCCACCGGGCACGCCGCGCGGGCCGGCACCTCCCCGGCGTCCCTGGTCGAGGCCCTGACCGGCCTGCTCGCCGGATTCGGCGACGGCCTGGACGACGACACCGCGCTCCTGGCCCTCGGCGTACCCGCCCTTGACCGCCCGACGGGAGGCACCCCGTGACCCCGCTGAGGATCACCGCCCGGGAGGCCGTGACCGGGCCGGTCCTGGAAGTCTCCGGCGACCTCGACTACGCCGGCGCCCCCGAGCTGCGGGAACGCGTCGCCGCCCTCACCCTCCGCCCCGGACTGCGCCTGGTCCTGGACCTCGACGGGATGGAGTTCTGCGACTCCAGCGGCCTCACCGCCCTGATCGCGGCCCGAAGCCACGCCCACGCCGCCCGGGCGGACCTTGCGCTCGCCGCCGTACCCGCCAACACCCTCCGCATCATGCGGATCGTCGGCCTCGACCAGGTCTTCACCCTCCACCCCGACATCCGGAGCGCCACCACGCCCTGAGCGGCGCGGGAGCGTGCCGCGTGGTGATCATCACAGGAGGGCGGGGCAGGGAACCGCTCCCGGGCGGACCTCCGTCCTTGAACACGTTCAAAGAAATGTGATCAAGGAGTGGGAATGTCGCCGCAGCGTCGACGCACCGTCATCCGGCTCGTCTGCACCGTGGTGGTCGCGGGCCTCGTGGGTGGCTGCTGGTACGTGTCCCGGGTCCTGGCCGCTCTCGACGGCACCCTCGGGGTGCCCTGCGACGAGGCCGCCCGGTTCGCCAAGGCGGCTCCGCTGCCGCCGAAAGCGCACGACCGGCGGTGCACGGCCGGCCAGTGGCAGAGCATCTCGTACGAGCTGGACTTCAGGGCGCCGCGCGAGGAGGTCGAGGACTGGCTGCAGGCCTCGTACCCCGGAACGGAGCTGTCCGGCGACTGCCGGCAGGCGGACGCGTGCAGTCTGCCCGGCCGCATCCGGACGGCCCCCGCGGACGACGGGGAACCCCGCCGCGCCGACGCCCTGTCACTCGAGCTGTACCACGAGCCGGGGGGCACCACGCGGGTCAGGCTCTCCGGTTGGACCATCTGAACCGGTGGCGGCGGGCCGGACGGGCCCGCCGCTGCGCCGGAGCCCGCCCCGCGGCGACGGTACTCCGCCGCCGCAGCGGGCACTCGCGACACGTGACCGAACCCCGCAAGCACCGTGCCGCGCCGGGCCGCCCGCGCGGCGGCCGTCCCGAGCCCGGTGCCGAGACCCGCGGCCCACGCGGGCTGGCCCATCCGGCCCTTATCGCCGGCTCCGCGCCCGTGCCACCGTGCCGTACGGGGTCCCGTCCGGTACGACGGCGGGGGGTCCGCACCCGTCCCGGACCCGCCGGTCCGGTCGGCCGGCCCCGCGAGCCACGACGACGCACGACGATGGAGGAAGCATGCGCAGCGACCAGCGTCCGCAGAACGCCCCGCTCGACGACGACGAGCTCAGCGCCCTCGACGCCCACTGGCGGGCGGCCAACTACCTGTCGGCCGGCCAGATCTACCTGATGGACAACCCGCTGCTGCGCAAACCCCTGGAACCGGCCCACGTCAAACCGCGGCTGCTCGGCCACTGGGGCACCTCACCCGGCCTGAACCTCGTCCACACCCACCTCAACCGGGTGATCCGGAACCGGGACCTGGAGGCCCTGTGCATCTGGGGGCCCGGGCACGGCGGCCCCGCCGTCCTCGCCAACGCCTGGCTCGAAGGCAGCTACAGCGAGACCTATCCGAACGTCAGCCGCGACGAGGAGGGCATGGCCCGCCTCTTCCGCCAGTTCTCCTTCCCCGGCGGCGTCCCCAGCCACGTCGCGCCGGAAACCCCCGGCTCCATCCACGAGGGCGGCGAACTCGGCTACGCCCTGTCCCACGCGTACGGCGCCGCCTTCGACAACCCCGGCCTCCTCGTGGCCTGCGTGATCGGCGACGGCGAGGCCGAGACGGGACCGCTCGCCGCGTCCTGGCACTCCAACAAGTTCCTCGACCCCGTCCACGACGGAGCGGTCCTGCCGATCCTCCACCTCAACGGCTACAAGATCGCCAACCCGGCCGTCCTCGCCCGCCTGCCCGAGTCCGAACTCGACGACCTGCTGCGCGGATACGGCCACGACCCCCTCCACGTCACCGGCGACGACCCCCGCCGGGTCCACCAGGCCATGGCCGCCGCCATGGACACGGCCGTCGACCGCATCCGCCGCCTCCAGCAGCAGGCGCGCAGCGGTGCGGCAGGCAGCCGACCCCGCTGGCCCGTCATCGTCCTGCGCACCCCCAAGGGCTGGACCGGCCCCGCCGAAGTGGACGGCCTGCCCGTCGAAGGGACCTGGCGCGCCCACCAGGTCCCCCTGCCGGCCGTACGCGAGGACGCCGGCCACCGCGCCCGACTGGAGGCCTGGCTCCGCTCCTACCGCCCCGAGGAGCTCTTCGACGACGACGGCAGGCCCCGCCCCCAGGTGCTCGCCTGCGTACCGGAGGGCCCGCGCAGGCTCGGCGCCACCCGTCACGCCAACGGCGGCCTCCTCGTACGGGACCTGCCCCTGCCGCCCCTGGAGCGGTTCGCCGTCCCCGTGGACCGCCCGGGCGGCAGCCGCCACGAGCCGACCAGGGTGCTGGGAGACCTCCTCCAGGCCGTCATGGCCGCCACCGCCGACCGCCGCGACTTCCGGCTCGTCGGCCCGGACGAGACCGCCTCCAACCGCCTGCAGGCGGTGTACGCGGCCAGCGGCAAGGCCTGGCAGGAGCAGGTCCTGCCCTCGGACGAGGACCTCGACCGGCACGGGCGGGTCATGGAGATCCTGTCCGAGCACACCTGCCAGGGCTGGCTCGAGGGCTACCTGCTGACGGGCCGCCACGGCCTGTTCTCCTGCTACGAGGCCTTCGTCCACATCGTCGACTCCATGGTCAACCAGCACATCAAATGGCTCCGGACCTCCCGCGCCCTGCCCTGGCGGGCCCCCGTCGCCTCCCTCAACTACCTGCTCACCTCGCACGTGTGGCGGCAGGACCACAACGGCTTCTCGCACCAGGATCCCGGCTTCGTCGACCACGTCCTGAACAAGAGCCCCGAAGTCGTCCGCGTCTACCTGCCGCCGGACGCCAACACCCTCCTGTCGGTGGCCGACCACATCCTGAGCAGCCGCGACCAGGTCAACGTGGTCGTGGCCGGCAAGCAGCCCTGCTTCGACTGGCTCTCCCTCGACGTGGCCCGCGCCCACTGCGCCCGCGGCGCCGGGGTGTGGGAGTGGGCGGGCACCGAGGACGGCACGCGCGAACCCGACGTCGTCCTGGCCTGCGCCGGCGACGTCCCCACCCAGGAGGTCCTCGCGGCGGCCGACCTGCTGCGCCGGCACCTGCCCCACCTCGCGGTGCGCGTCGTGAACGTGGTCGACATGACCCGGCTCATGCCCCGCGAGGACCACCCGCACGGCATGACCGACCCCGAGTACGACGCCCTCTTCACCCCCGGCCGGCCGGTCGTCTTCGCCTACCACGGCTACCCCTGGCTCGTGCACCGGCTCGCCTACCGCCGGCACGGCCACCCCGACCTGCACGTCCGCGGCTACAAGGAAGTCGGCACCACCACGACCCCGTTCGACATGGTCGTGCGCAACGACCTCGACCGCTACCGCCTCGTCATGGACGTGGTCGACCGCGTCCCCGGCCTCGCCGCCCGTGCCGCGGGCGTCCGGCAGGCCATGGCCGACGCCCGCACCCGCCACCACGCCTACATCCGCGCACACGGCACCGACATGCCCGAGGTCGCCGACTGGACCTGGGACCACTGACCCGCCCCGGAGCGCCGCACCGCCCCCGGCCGCCGTGCGGCGCCCCGAGGCCCCGGATCCCGACACACCGGCGGGAACCGCCCCTTCCGGCTCGGTGGCCGCGCCTCACCCGTACGGCCGATAGGCTGGCCCCGAAGACCGGAAGACCGAGGCCAGGAGGGCCGGTGGGCGTGGAGGAGCCGCTGTCGCGGATGCCCCAGATGAGGCTCGACGAGCTGCTGGAGGAACTGCAGGCCCGCATCAACGCCGCGCGCGGCACCAGGGACCGCGTGCACAGCCTCCTGGAGGCGGTCGTCTCCGTCGGCCGCGGACTGGACCTCTCCCAGGTGCTGCGGCGCATCGTCGAGGCAGCCGCCCTGCTCGTCGACGCCCAGTACGGGGCCCTCGGCGTGATCGGCCCGGACGGCCGGACCCTGTCGCAGTTCCTCACCGTGGGCCTCACCGACGAGGAGGTCGCCCGGTCCGGGCCGCTGCCCGCCGGGCACGGCATCCTCGGCGAGCTCATCCGCCGGCCCGAGCCCCTGCGCCTCGCCGAACTGGGCGCCCACCCGGCCTCGTACGGCTTCCCCGCCCACCACCCGCCGATGCGCACCTTCCTCGGCGTGCCCATCCGCGTCCGGGACGAGGTCTTCGGCAACCTCTACCTGACCGACAAGCACGGCGGCCAGGAGTTCGACGCCGAGGACGAATCGGTGATCGCCACCCTGTCCGTGGCCGCCGGCGTCGCCATCGACAACGCCCGGCTGTACGAGGCCTCCCAGCGCCAGCAGCGCTGGCTCCGCGCCAGCGCGGAAATCACCAACAGCCTCCTCTCCGGCAGCCCCCGCCTGGAGGTCCTCGGGCTCATCGCCCGCCGCGCCCAGGAGATCACCGGGGCGGTGCTCGCCGAGGTGGCCGTGCCCGTTCCCGGGACGGACGGCCTCGTCGTCGAACTCTCCCTCGGCGCGGACGGCGACACCCGCCGCGGCCTCGCCGTCCCGATCGAGGGCACCCTGGCGGGGACCGCGTACGAGGCCGGCACCCCGGTTGCCGCGGCGGGCTCCGCGCACGACGGCCCCCGCGGCGCGGAAGGCGACCGGTCCGCCACACCGGGCCCCGCCGTCGCCGTGCCGCTGGGCACCGCCGCCAAGGACACCCGGGGCGTCCTCCTCCTGGCCCGCGAGGAGACGGGGGCCGTCTTCACCGAGGCGGACCTGGAGGCCCTCCAGGCCTACGCCGGACAGGCCGCCCTCGCCCTCGAACTCGCCGAGCGCCGCAGCGACGCCGAGCAGCTCGCCCTCCTCGAAGACCGCGACCGCATCGCCCGCGACCTGCACGACCTCGCCATCCAGCGGCTCTTCGCGACGGGGATGACCCTGCAGAGCGCCGCACGGCTCGTCCAGCACCAGGGCGCCGCCGAACGGCTCTCGCGCGCCGTCGGCGACCTCGACGAAACCATCAAGATCATCAGGTCCACGATCTTCGGCCTGCGCGCCCGCGAGGAGGACGCCGGAGTGAGCCTGCGCGCGCGGGTCGCCCGCACGGTGGGGGAGACGGCGACGGTGCTCGGTTTCCCTCCCCGCCTCAGCATGGAGGGCCTGCTCGACACGGACGTACCGCCGCAGCTCGCCGACCACGTCATGGCGGCCCTCACCGAACTGCTCAGCAACGCTGCCCGCCACGCCCACGCGACCCGCGTCGAGGTCTCCGTGCAGGCCCGGTCCGAGGACGTCGTCCTCACCGTCGCGGACAACGGCCGCGGCATCCCCGGCGGCGGCCGGCGCAGCGGCTTGCGCAACCTGGAGGAGCGGGCCCGCAGCGTCGGCGGCACCCTGCTGGTCGAACGCCCCGACGGAGGCGGCAGCCGGCTCGTGTTCCGGGCGCCGCTCGCCGCAGGCCACACCGGCTGACCGTACGGCGGCCCGGGCGCGCACCGCCCTACGGCCGCCTATTCGGTCAGCCGAAATCCCGTCACCATGTCCGGCCGGATGCGCAGTACGGCGTCCGTCGACCCGCCCGCACCGCGCGGAGGGTCCGACACCCACGGGCGCAGGCGGGCGGCGAGACCCGCGGCCCGGCCGTCACCCCCGGCGAGGAGCCCGTAGCCGGTGACCACGACCCCCCAGCCCAGGTGCGTCTCGGGGTCGATGCCGTCCGCCTCGTACGCCACCACCACGCCCGCCGTGTCCGCGGGAGCCTCGATCGCCGCCGGCGGCGCACCGTCGTGGAGCCGTACGACGACGTCCTGCCCGTCCATGAGGTGGACGGCCGGGACGACGGCAGGCAGCGCCCGGTGGGTGAAGACCAGGCGCCCGAGCGAGACCGTGCCGAGCAGCCGCAGGGCCTCCGCCCGGCCGAGCGGCAGCATGCGCCGGGGCGCAGGCCCCGCACCCGGCCCGTACACCGTCCGGAGCGCGGCTTCGCCGTTCATACGCCCACCTCCCTTCCGGCGGCCTCACGAGGACAGGACCCGTTGGTCTGTCGGGGTTCAGGCGAAGGAACAGGACACCGCCCGGTCCACGCCGAGCGCGCGGATCACCCGACCGGGCAGCCGCTGCACCCGCCGCAGGCTCAGCCGCCGTCCGCTCGCCACGCAGCGCTCGTGGACCCGCAGCAGGGACTCCGCCCCGGAGCTGTCGCAGAAGGTGACCCCCGCCAGGTCGAGGAGCAGCTCCCGCTCCGCCCCGCCCGCCAGGCCGGCCAGCGCCCACTCGACGCGTCCGGCGGTGTGGATGTCCAGTTCCCCGGACACGGCGACCGCCACCGTGTCCGGCCCGCCCCCGACCACCGTCAGGCTGATCTCGGCCGTGGCCATGGCTGCAACCCCTTTCCCGCGTGCCCTACGGAGCCCCTTGCGGCCCCGATGCGCCCGCCCCTGGAGTCCACCACGCGGCGCACGGGGCACGGCAGGGCCGGCAAGTCCCCGGAGGGGGGCCGAAGGTCCCCCTCCCAGGTCGGCCGCGTTCGAGCTCCCCGGTGCGGCAGCCCCGGCAGGGCCGTCCGGCCCTGGCCGAAGATCCCTGCGACCGGGCACGATGGAGGGGATCCGCAGGCGGCGGACGACAGACGAGGAGTAGCGATGACGGACAGCAGCGGCGGGGCACCGGTCAGGGTCTTCCTGCTCGACGACCACGAGGTGGTGCGCCGGGGCGTGCACGACCTGCTGGACGCCGAACCCGACCTGACGGTGGTGGGGGAGGCCGCCACGGCCGAGGAGGCACTCGTCCGCGTCCCCGCCCTGCGCCCCCGGGTCGCCGTCCTGGACGTGCGGCTGCCCGACGGCGACGGCGTCGCCGTCTGCCGCGAACTGCGCTCCCGCATGCCCGACCTGGCCTGCCTGATGCTCACGTCGTTCGACGACGAGGAGGCCCTCCTCGACGCCATCATGGCCGGCGCGTCCGGCTACGTCCTCAAGCAGATCACCGGAACGGACCTGGTCCACGCCGTCCGCACCGTCGCCTCCGGCCAGTCCCTGCTCGATCCCGGCGCCACCGCCCGCGTCATGGCCCGGCTGCGCGGCGACTCCCCCCGCCCGGAGGAGCCGCAGGCCCTGCCCGGCCTCACGGACCGGGAGCGCGACATCCTCGCCCTCGTCGGCGAAGGACTGACCAACCGGGAGATCGGCAAGCGGCTCTACCTCGCCGAGAAGACCGTCAAGAACAACATTTCCCGGCTGCTGGCCAAGCTGGGCGTCGAGCGGCGGGTGCAGGCCGCCGTCATCGCCGCCCAGGCGCTGGCCCCCAAGGACGGCGGCCCCCGCGGCTGACCCCCGCCCCGGTGCCGCGCCCGGGCCGGCGCCCGTCACGCGGGCGGTACGACCGCCACGGGGCAGCCCGCGTGGTGCAGGGCCGCATGGGCGACCGACCCGATACGGCTGCCCAGGGGCACCCGCCGCACCCGGCGGCCCACCACCAGCAGCTGCGCCCGGGAGGCCGCCGACAGCAGGACCTGCCCCGCGCTGCCGATCTCCACGTGCTCGGTCACCGGCACGTCCGGGTACCGCTCGCGCCACGGGGCGAGCGCCTCGGCCAGCGCCTTCCGCTCGAAGGGCTCCAGCCCGCCCGCCTCGTCCGCCAGGCGCAGCGACCCGGGGCTGTAGGCGAAGACCGGCGGCAGCGTCCAGGCCCGTACGGCCCGCAGCGCCGCCCCGCGCGCGGCGGCGGCCTCGAACGCGAAGCCCAGCACCGCCTCGCTGTCCTCCGGGTCGCCCTGCTGGCCGACGACGACCTCCCCGCCCCCGGCCGGGCCGCCCGCCTGCGCGTCGCGTTCCCGTACGGACACGACCGGCACCGAGGCCTCGGCGATCACCTCCTGCCCGTACGACCCGAGGAGGAACCCGAGGAGCGCACCGTGCCCCCGGGAGCCGAGGACCAGCATCTGCGACCGCTCGCCCTCCTCCAGCAGCGCCGCGACCGCGCCCGCCGGCTTCACCCCGGCCGTCACGGGAAGGTCCGGGAACCGGTCGGCGACCCGCTTCGAGGCCTCCCGCAGCACGGCGTCGGCCGAGCGGGCCTGGCTCTCCTCGTCCTGCACCACGGGTACGTCCAACGGCTGCCACAGCCAGGCGTGCACGATGCGCAGCGGCACGCCGCGCAGTGCGGCCTCGCGTGCCGCCCAGTCGGCTGCCGCCAGGCTCTCCGCGGATCCGTCGACTCCTACCGCGATGGCGCGGGTCATGGGGTGCCTCCCTACCGGTTCGGCGGGCGCGGCCCGTCCGGCCGCCCCTTCCCTCCCAGCATCGGGCAGAGGAGCCCGTCCGCGCAGGGCCGTTCGGCCCTCACGGGCGGGCCGTCCGGGTTCACCGCGCCCCTACGCGGGTCAGTGGAGGATTCCCGCGAGGTCGCCCCCACCTGCGGCGCACGCGAAGGTCCCTCCACAGCACGCCTCCCGCCCCGCGGGAGCCCCGATGAGCAACGAGCCGCGACCACCGGCCGCCTGCGGACGGCCTCCCGCGCAGCCACGGCCCCCCACGCCTCCACCACGGCGTCGCCCGGCGGCACCTCCGGAGGGCGGGCGGCCCCCGGCAGTACGGATACGACGTCGCAGGGCGGATGCCCGAACAGGCCGACGCCGTCCCACACCACCGGCACCGCCCCGGACGGCGCACCCGCGCAGGCACCGGCCTCGATCCCGATCCGGGTGAGGCGGTCCGCCCCGGCCGGGCCCGCCGCCCGCGACGGCCACGTCGCCGAAGACGTCGACCGCCGTCCACGCGGGGTCGAAGAGCAGCCCGTACAGCCATGCGGCTTGGGCGTGCCGGAGCTCCGCATGGCCGCCGCGCGCCAACGGCGTGCACTGCCGGGCGCGATGGAGTCCGGGCGCGGCGGCGCCGGCAGGTCGCGCACCTCGTCCGCGGGCATCCCGAACGCGAGGGTGCCGGCACCGGCCGGCAGCGTCACGCCGAGTCCCGGCCGCACCTCCCACACCACCCCGTCGTGCGGCCCGGCGCGGAAGGCTGTGCGAACGGATCCGGACGGCGCCGTGTGGTTCCCGCACGGCCGGGCATACGCGGGCAGCCGTCGCGTCCCCTTCTGGAGGTTCCCCGATGCCCACGCACTCCGCCCTGGCCGACGTCCACATGGCGGTGGCCGGCGCCGGCCGCGTGCCGTTCCTGGCCCACCTCTACTACGACTCCACCGACCCGTACACGGTGCAGGTCCAGTTCTTCGACCGCGGAACGGCCCTGGCCCGCTGGCACTTCGACCGCCAGATGCTCGCCGAGGGCCTCCACCGCCGCGTCGGCGAAGGCGACGTCGTCTTCCGGCCGCAGCGGACGGAGGACGGCGACGAGGTCCTCATGGAGCTCCGCGACCACACGGCGCCCGACCGGCGGACGGCCGTGGTCGGCACGGACACGGCGACCGTCGCCGAGTTCCTGGAGCAGACGTACGCCCTCGTCCCGGCCGGGACGGAGACCCTGGACCTCGACGGGCCGCTCCAGGACCTCCTCGCACGGTGAACGCCCGCCCGTCGGGTCAGCCCTCCCCCCGATCGCCCTTCGCCCCGCCCGCGCCCGCGACGGATCCCGCTCCGCCGCGTCGGCGAACGGCGCGTCCGGGGACGCCCGGTGGCAGCCCTTCGGGTGCCGCTCGCACAGGCGCAGCTCGCCGGGGGCGGGGACGGAGGCGTGGCGCAGCCCGGCGCGCCGGATGACCCGCCGTTCGATCTCCGCGGCGAGGGAACGCCCGGTCACCTCCTCCACCGACAGGCCCGCGACCACGTGGTTGGTCCGGCGGAGCCGGCCCGCGGCGCCCTGCCGACCACCCGCTCAGGGTGGGGCTGCCCCCCGGGTGGCCGCCGTCAGGCACCGGACGGGGTCCGGCGCATCCAGGGCGGACGGACCGGCCGAATCCATGGTGTGTACGGCCCGTCCGGGCCGCACGGCAGTGAAGGGAGGCGACCCGTGGCAGCATCCCCGGACACGGTGGACGTGCTGGTGGTGGGGGCCGGCCTCGCCGGGCTGGCGTGCGCCCGGGACCTGCTGGCGGCCGGTGCCGGCGTCCGCGTGCTGGAGGCGGGCGACGACGTCGGGGGCCGGATGCGGTCGGACTTGGTCGACGGCTTCACGGTGGACCGCGGCTTCCAGGTGTTCAACACCTCCTACCCCCAGGTCCGCCGCCGACTCCTGCCGAAGGCGCTCGGACTGCATCCGTTCACTCCCGGCGTCCTCGTCCACGGCCCCTCCGGGAGACTCCGCTTCGGCGACCCCGCCCGCCGCCCGCGCATCCTGCCCGACCTGCTCACGGGCCGCCTCGCCGGCCCGCGGGACCTGGCGGCCCTCGGCCTGCTGTGCGCCCGCGACGGGCTGCTGCCCGCGAACCGGATCAAACGCCTCCCGGACACCACCGCGCGCACCGCGCTCGCCGACGCCGGAATCTCCGACGCCCTCGTCGAGGGGTTCTTCCGCCCCTTCCTGTCGGGGGTCTTCCTGGAAGACCGCTTGGAGACCTCCGCCAGGATGTTCCACCTGGTCTGGCGCAGCATGCTGCGCGGCAGCCTCTCCCTGCCCGACCGGGGCATCGGGGCGGTGCCGCAGGCCCTCGCGGCCGCCCTGCCCCAGGGCACCGTGCACCTGGGAAGCCCCGTTGCGGAGCTCACCGGCGACGGCGTGCTCACCGCCGCGGGCCGGGAGGTCGCCGCCCGCGCCGTCGTGGTCGCCACCGGGCCCGGGGCCGTCCCCTCACTGCTCCCCGAAGTCGCCCTGCCCGCCTACCGGGTCGTGACCACCTACTACCACGTCGCCCCCCGCAGCCCACTCGGCGAGCCGACGCTCCTCCTGGACACCCGGCGCCGGTTCCTCAACACCTGCGTCCTCAGCGCCGTCGCCCCCCGGTACGCCCCGGCCGGCCACGCCCTCGTCGCCACCTCCGTCCTCGGCCGGGATGCGGACGGCCGCGAGCGGGGGGTCCGGGCGGCGCTCGCCGAGGCGTACGGCACCGCGACCGACGGCTGGGACCTGCTGGCCGCCCGCACCGTCGAGGACGCCCTGCCCGCCATGGCGCCGCCGCAACCGCTCACCCGCACCACGCGGGTCGCCCCGGGCCGGTACGTGTGCGGGGACCACCGTGCCACCGGCTCCGTCCAGGGCGCGCTGGCCTCGGGTGCGCGGGCCGCCCGCGAGGTGCTGCGCGACCTGGGGTTCCCGGGCCGGCCCTGAACGCCCCCGTACGACCGCAGCCGGCGACGGGCCGGAGGTCAGGGCGGGTCGCCGCCCCGCAACCCCTCCCGGCGCAGCACCTCCTCCAGGTCCGCCAGCCTGTCCAGGCCGCGGACCGGCTGCGCCATCCGCGGATTGCGCTCCAGACGGGCCCGGTGCCGGTGCAGGAAGGCCCAGTAGCCCGCGGTGTACGGACAGGCCCGCTCGCCGACCCGGTCGCCGGGCCGGTAGGCGCACCCGCCGCACAGGTCGCTCATCCGGTTCACGTACGCCCCGCCGGACGTGTAGGGCTTGGTCGTCATGCGCCCGCCGTCGGCGTACTGCGACATCCCGACGACGTTGGGCACCATCACCCAGTCGTATGCGTCGACGAAGCAGCGGTGGAACCAGTCCGTGACGGCCTGCGGATCCCAGCCCCGCTGCAGCGCGTAGCCGCCCAGCAGCATCAGCCGGGGAATGTGGTGCGTCCAGCCGGTGTCCCGCACCTGCGCGAGCGCCGTCGCCAGGCAGTGCGCCCGCACCGCGTCCGCGTCCAGCTCCAGGAACCACCGGGGGAGCGGCTCTCGGTGCCGCAGGGCGTTGCTGCGGCGGTAGTCCTCCCCGAAATACCAGTAGAGCTGCCAGACGTACTCCCGCCATCCGGCGACCTGGCGGACGAACCCCTCCGCGCTGCCCACCGGAGCCCGCCCCGCCCGCCAGGCACTTTCGGCCCGCTCCACGCACTCCGCCGGGTCCAGCAGGCCGAGGTTGAGCGACGACGACAGCAGGCTGTGGCTCATCACCGGATCCCCGGCCAGCATCGCGTCCTCGTGGGGCCCGAACCCGGCGAGCCGGTGCCCGGTGAAGCGACGCAGCGCGGCCAGGGCCTCCCGCCGCGACGCAGGGAACCGGCGCGGGCCGTCCCGGCCGACGAAGGCGACGGAGCCCTCGCGCTCCCAGCGATCGAGGTCGTGGCGCACCTCCTCGTCGATGTCGTCCTCCCGCGGCCGGTAGGGCGGCGGGGCCCCCAGGGTGCGCGCCCCTTTCGGAGGGGGCTCCCGGTTGTCGCGGTCGTGGTTCCACCGGCCGCCGGCCGGGCGGTCGCCGTCCATCAGCAGGTCGTGCGAGCGGCGCACCCAGCGGTAGAAGTCCTCCTGCCGCAGCCGCCGACCGGCGTGCCCGCCGGCCCAGGCCCGGAAGTCTTCGTGCGCGACGAGGAAACCGCGCGCCGGCAGCACGGTCACCGAGGGCAGCGACCGCACCAGCCGCAGTGCCGCGTACGACGTCGGGTGGTGCACCGTCACCGGGCCCTCCCCGACCGCCGCGCGCAGGCCCTCCCGGTAGGTTTCGGCGCGCACGTACCGCACCCGGTCGCCGAGCTCGGCCGCCCGGTGGCGCATCGCGGACAGCACCAGGTGAGCCTTGGCCCGGTGGAACCGGCGGCGCCGGAAGACCGAGCGGGCCTCGACCATCACCACCGGCACGTCGGCTCCGGAGGCCAGGAAGTGCGGACCGAGCTGGTCGCCGAACAACCAGTGGGGGACCGTCATGACAGCACTCCTCGCCTCCGCAGCCCGGGCACCCGCGCCGGTACGGCGTCCTTCGCCGCCGCGGTCCGCCGTGGATGCAGCGGACACCGGCGCGATGGCCGACTCTGCCACGCGCGGGGCGCCGGACGGCCGAGGAGCGAGGGCATGTCCGCCACGCGTCGTCCACATCCGCCCCGTCCGCGCGGCGTCCGCGGCAGTCACCGCCGCAGCCGGACTCGCCCCCACGGACCAGTGGCTGGACGGAGAGGCCGGATGCCACTCACTTTCGGCTGCCCCGGCCCGGACGGGGCGCCGGGTCAGCGGCCTGCGACGGCCTCGCCGATGACCCGGGTGCCGAGCTGTCCGGCGAGCCACTCCGCGCGCGGGAGGTCCCCCCACTTCGACAGGTGGACGAACAGGGTGTGGTGGCCCGCGGGCTCCTCCCCGTCGAGGCCGTCGCTGTTGAAGACCGCTTGGACCGCCTCGTACTTGGCGTACGCCTCGATGCCGAGCTCCGGCACGTCGGGCCAGTACCCGCCCCGGTAGACCGAGGCGGGACCGTACCCCAGGGCGCGCACGAACGCGTCGACCGGCCCCTCCGCCGGAACCTCCTCCTCCACGCGGAACGGCAGCAGGATCTGCATCTCGTGTGCCGATGAGGGCAAGGCGTCGGCCCGGTACACATGGCTCCACTCCCGGTCGTCGAACGGCAGGGCCTGGGAGCGGAACCGGGCTTCCCCGCCCCGGCACCGGGCCGGAGCCGGTGCCGGGGCGGGACCCGAGCGTCAGAGCCAGCTCTGCTGCGGGCTCTTGTTGCACGCCCACAGCTGGACCTTGCCGCCGTTGCGGTTCTCGTGGGTGTCCTGGTCCAGGCACTTGTGGTTGAACTTCGAGCGGATCGTGTTGTCCGGGCCGCGGTACCACTGCTGCTGCGGCTGGCCGTTGCACGTCCACAGCTGGACCTTGGCGCCGTTGTTGTTGATCGTGTTCGTGTCGGCGTCGAGGCACTTGTTGTTGTTGAAGTCCACCCTCAGCGCCCCGTTCGGCTCCAGGATCCAGCGCTGGTTGGCGGCGTGGTTGCAGTCCCATACCTGGGCCCGCCCGCCGTTGTCGTTGATGGTGTTCGTGTCGGCGTCCAGGCACCGGTTGCTGATCTGGACCCGGTAGGAGACCGCGGCGGCGGGCGCCGGGGCCGTCCGGGCGTTCCCCTCCGCGGCGCCCGCGGCCCCCTCCACCGTGGCCAGGGGCAGGAGCGTGAGCGCCACGCCGGCCGACAGGTTGCGGGCCGTGCGGATGTCGAAGCGCATGGTCGAGTGGCCTTTCGTTTCGGAAACGGGCCGGCGGCGGGCATACCGGTGCCGCGCAGGGAATGCGGGGGACGGGAGCCGCGTGCTTCACCTCACGGGGTGAACCGCCGACTGGATGCTCCGAGTTTGTGCCGGTCCGGGAGGTCCCGCAACGTTGTCCCGGTTGCTTCGCCCATGTCGGGATCCCTACCCTCCTGACCTGCCGGGACGTGCCCGTCCCGGGACAGGCGCGCCGCCGCGGGGGCACCCCGGGCGGGCGAACCGGGAATCTTCCACGGGGATACGGGGGCACGCATGGGCCACGTCGACGGCGTCGAACGGCGTGCGACGCCGGCCCGTCGGCTGGGGGAGGCCCTGCGGGCGCTCCAGCAGCGGTCCGGGCTGACGCTCAGGGACCTTGAGCGGCGGGCCCTGGTCAGCGACTCCTCCCTCTCCCGCTACTTCCGCGGGTCGACGGTGCCGCCCTGGACCGTCGTACGGGACATCTGCCGGGCCATGGACACCGATCCGGCGGACTACCGCGCCCTGTGGGAAGCCGCCGACCGCACGCAGAACCGCCCGCAGCCCGGCCCGGCCACTGCAGCGGAACCGGCCGCGGACGCGGAACGGGCGGCAGCCCCGAGCCTGTCCGCGGAGGGGAGGCCGGAGCCGCGCCCGGCTCCTGACGACGCGTCTGCCGAGTCCCCGCCCCGGTCCCCGGAGCGCCCTGCACGGCCGTCCGCCTCCGGCCGCCGGCGCTGGACGGCTGCCGCCTTCGTGGCCGGCCTGGCACTGGGCGTCGGCGGCACCCTGCTGTGGGACGCGACGCCGGCCCCGGACCCGGCCCGCGTGTTCCGGAACAAGGCCACCGAAACCTGCCTGGACGACAGCGTCGAGGGGCTGCGGAGCTGGCCCTGCAACGGCCTGCACTACCAGGAATGGGAACTGCGCCCCGGCGGCTCCGGCCCCGGCGAGCTCCGCAACCGGGCGACCGGAGCCTGCCTGGACAACAGCGGTACGGCACCCCGCGCCCGCTCGTGCACCGGCTCCACCCACCAGGACTGGACGGTCACGAGCCGGGACGACGGGACGGTCCAGCTCCGCAACCTGGCCACCGGAACCTGCCTGGAGGCCGGTCCGGCGGCCCTGGCCGCCCGGACGTGCGACGGCTCGGACCGGCAGCGCTGGACCTGACCCGATACCAGGGGAGGCCGCCGTCAGCCCCGGCCCAGCCCACGGACCCGGAACTGCATCACCCGGTAGGGCCAGTCGGCCCCCGTCCGCCACTGGCTCACCGTCAGGTGCAGGTCGTCGAGGCGCGAGCCGGGGACGACGTACCCCCCGTACGGCTGGGCGACGTGCGCACCGCCCTCCTCGCCCCAGGCCGCCCCTTGGATCAGAGTCTTCCGGTACGCCGCCCCGAGGTCCGCGGTGGGCCGGTCCACGACGAGGGCGTCGATGCGCGCCTGCGCGGCGTCGAAGCACACCAGCAGCCAGTGCCCGTCGAGCCGCCGCAGGCACAGCTCCCCGAAACCCCCCTCCAGGACCGGCGTCGGCGGGTTCCCCCAGCCCCAGGAGCCCGCCCGGTAACCCCACGGCACGTACGCGGCCGGATCGGCCAGCGCGTCCGCCGCGACCCGGTGCAGCAGGAGCGGCCCGTTCCGCCCGTAGCCCGTGGAGTACGCGTAGACATGGCAGTCGTCCGCGAGCGCCCAGGTCAGCAGCTGGAACAGGCCGCCGTGGGCGTCGCCCGGGAAGCGGGCCCCGGTGTGCCGCCAGGTCGTGCCCGCGTCGTCCGACCGCCAGATCTCCGTTGACAGCACGTTCCCCCACCCGCGGTGCACGCTGACATGCAGGAACAGGCTGCCGTCCAGCAGGATCACGTCGGACGGGAGCACGGTGGTGAAGAGCGGGTTGTCGTGCGCGTACGCCCACAGCTGCCGGGCGTGCTCCCCTCCGACGGCCCCGCTCCAGGCGATCCCCTCATCGAGGCGCGAGGTGTCCGAGTACAGGCCGACGGGGGAGCGCCACCAGCCGCCGCCCACGCGGGCCTCCTCGAAGGTGTCGCCGAACACGAAGAGCATCCGGCCGTCCGGCACCCGGACCGGAATCCCGAGGTCGGTGGCCTCCATGCGAAAGCGCGTCGTGATGCCCGGGCCGGTCAGATCGCGCACCTTCCCCACCCGCAGCTCCCCGGGCCCGCCCCGTCCGGCGCCCTCGGGCCCGTCGGGGCCCCGGCCTCCGGTACGCCCGACCGGGCCGGCCCCGAGGGCCGCCGCGGCCGCCGCCCGCAGGAACGTCGACCGGCGCATCCCCGGTCCGCGCAGCACCGTCACGCCTGCACAACCCGGACGGCCGCCCGCACGTCACGCCCGTCCCGGCGGTGCCCCGACCCCCGACACCCCGCAGTGGCGCGTTCGGGTGCACCCCGACCCGCCGCGACCCGTATCGGCCACCCCGTCCGCCACGATGGAGGACGCGCCGCGGCGCCCGGCCCCGGACGAGCCCGCACCCCCTCCCACCCCGTCGGAGTCCCCATGGCAGCACCGCCGGCCCCGCCCCGCCCGCGCCGCTCCGGAGCGTCGCTCCTGCCCGTCCTCCTCCCCCTCGCGCTCCTGGTCGTCGCGGCGGTGGGCGTCGGCTCGTGGCTGCAGTTCGGCGAGCGGCAGGCGGGCGACACGGTGCACACCGTCGGATCCCGGGCCGCCGACCGGGTCGACGTGGAGGCCGTCGTCCAGCACGTGGACGCCGTGGCCAGGGAGCTGGTGCTGCGCGTCTGGGTGACCCCGCGCGGGACGCTCGGCGAGGCGGAGGGCACGGCCCCCGCGGCCGACCTCGACCTCCAGACCTCCGGGGCGACCGTCGGCGACCTGGAGTTCGCGGCGCACGAGCGGATCGAGAGCAAGGACGTGCAGGTCGCGCTCACGGGCGGGTCGGTCGGCGACTACCCGTTCGACACCTACCGCACCGGCATCGCCTTCCGGGCGCAGATGGGCGGCAAACAGGTGCCGGTGCGCCTGCTCGTCGCCAACAACGACACGCTCTTCGCCATGAAGGCCCGCCCCGCGCCCTCCGGACAGGAGGGGGCCGTGATGGTGCTGACGCTGTCCCGCTCGGGCAGTCTGCTGGTCTTCGCGGTCTTCATGATGGCCGTCATGTGGGCCCTGGCGGGGTCCGTGCTCCTCGGCGCCTGGTACCTGACGACCCGCAACCTGGGCCTGGTCTGGCCGGCGCTCGCCTGGATGGCCGCCACCCTGTTCGCGCTGGCCGCGTTCCGCAACACCGCCCCCGGCACACCGCCGATCGGCTGTGTGCTGGACTGGTTCGCGTTCCTGTGGGCCGAGACCGTCATCGCCCTCTGCCTGGTCACCGTGGTCGTCACCGGCGTCCGCACCGCCCTCCGCGACGACGGCCCGCCCGGGTAGCCCGCGAGGGCCGCTCCGGTCGTCCCGGAGCGGCCCCCGCGGCCCTACGCGGCGCGCCCTCCGGTCAGCAGTGCGGCACGGACGTCTGGGCGGCGACCAGCGACGAGTGCACGTACCCGGTGCCCACCGGGCTGGAGACCCGGAACCAGCGGTTCGAGGCGTAGTTCGAGCTCGGCGGGTACACCCACTGGCTGTCCAGCCAGCACTGCATGCCCACCCCGGTGCCGTTGCCGAGGTAGCCGTACGAGCCGCAGCCGGTGTTGGCGCAGGAGCGGACGTTCGCCCCGCCGCTGTTGGACCAGATGTAGCTGCCGGCGGCCTCGGCCGCGCCGCCGCCGGCGAGGACGCCGGTCAGGGCCAGGCCCGCGGCGGCCGCCGCGAGCGCCGTCCGGGTCCGCAGCCTGTCGGTGAAGCGTCGCATGGTGGTGCTCCTTCGCGTCGTGGAGGTCAAAGCCGCCGCCGGGGCACTGCTCGGTGACCCGGCGGCGCCCAACCAGCAAGCCCGTCCGGACCCGCCCGGCGGAAGGGCTCCGCCGCAGGCCGGACGGGTCCGGACGCCGCTCCGTACAACTCCGTACAGCCCGTGCGTCAGCGGCAGGGCGGCGCGTACGGCAGACCGGGCAGCAGCGACGCCCACTCGGCCCGGGTGATCGGCGAGCCGGCCCGCTCGCAGACGTGCCGGGCGGCGTCCTCCGCGCCCGTGCTCCACACCAGGGCCGCCGGGGCCGAGCCGCCGGCCGCCAGCGAGCGTCCGTCGGGGCTGTACGCGACGGCGTACCCCTTGCCGCCGAGGCCGCTCAGCACGGCCCGCGCCTGCGGCGGCCGCGCCCCGGCACGCCCGGCGCCGGAGGTGTCCCACAGCCAGACGGTGCTGTCGGTGCTCGCCGCGGCCAGGGTCGCGCCGTCCGGGGCGAAAGCGAGCGCGTACACGTAGCTGCTGGGACCGGTCAGCGGCGGGCCGGTGCTCACCGGACGCCCGCCGTCCGCCGTGCCGTCGAACCTCCACAGCCACACGTCCCGGTCGCCGGTGCCGGCGGCGAGCGTCCGCCCGTCCGGACTGAACGCCACCGACATCACATAGCTCCCCGGCCCCTGGAGCACGGCCTCCGCCCGCGGGGCGGCGCCGCCCTCCGGCAGCCGCCACAGCAGCACCTGCTTGTCGACGGTGCCCGCGGCCAGCCGCCGCCCGTCCGGGCTGAACGCCACCGCGTACACGAAGTTCGTCGGCTCGGTCAGCTCGCCCGCCTGTCGGGGCCGGTCCGGGTCCCGGGTGTCCCACAGCCGGACGGTACGGCCCTCGCTGCCCACCGCCAGGGTGCCGCCGTCCGGCGAGAAAACCGCGGACTGGATGGTTCCGGTGCCGCCGGCGAGCGGCTCGCCGCGCGGCGCGGCCTGCTCGGGACGGCTCGTGTCCCACAGCCACACCTTGCCGTCGCGGCCGCCCACGGCCAGCGTGCGGCCGTCCGGGGTGAAGGACAGCGTGCCCGAATAGCCCGTCGGATTGGGGAGGGGCCGGCCCACAGGGCGGGGGAGCCACGGATCGCGGACGTCCCACAGGTGCACCTCGCGTCCCGCCACAGCAAGCAGCCTCCCGTCGGGGCTGTAGGCCACGGCGTTGACGGTGCCCTGTACGCCGTGCAGGGGGCGCGCGGGCAGCCGCCAGATCCGTACCGTGCCGTCGGCGGCGCCGCTGACCATTCCCTGCCCGTCGGGGAGGAACGCCAGCGAGGTCACCGGGCCCGGGTGCGGGAACACGCCGAGCGGGGTGCGGCCGGCGGCGTCGTACAGGCGCACCCGGTTGTCGGCGCTGCCCGTGGCCAGCCACCGCCCGTCGGTGCTGTGCGCGACCGTGTTCACGTAGCTGGCGGGGCCGTCCGCGGCCGCGGGGGCGCCTGCGATGACGTCGGGGGACGGCGGCGCGCCGTCCCCGGCGCCCGGAACCGTCCACAGCCGGGTGGACCGGTCCTGGCTGCCGGCCGCGAGCCGCCGGCCGTCCGGGCTGAACGACAGCCCGAGCACCGGCCCCGCGGCCCCGGCCAGCGGCTCCGCGAAGGGCACCGGCCGGTCGCTGCCGGAGGCGTCCCACAGGCGGACCGCCCCGTCCGCCCCGCCGGCCGCGAGCACGGCCGGGCCGCCGGAGCGGAAGGCGACCGAGTGGACGGGCCGGTCGGAGCCGCCGAGCCGGACGGCCGGCCCGAAGCCGCCGGCGCCCGTACCCGCGCCGGGGGCGGACGCGGCCGGGCGGGCGCCCCCGGCGCGCTCCCACACGTACACCCCGCCGTCCGCGGACCCGGCGGCCAGCCGGGCCCCGTCCGGGGCGAACGCCAGCCCGTACACGGCCGACGAGGGCCCGGGCAGCACAGCCCCGGCCGCCGCGCCCCCGGCCACCGTGCTCCCGGCCGCGCCGGCGCCTCGGCCCGAGCTCCCGTCCGCGCCGCCGGCCACCGAGCTCCCGGCCGCGCCGGCGCCCTGGCCCGAGGCGCCGGGCGCGGCGGCGCCCCGGCCCGGCTCCCACACCCGTACGGTCCCGTCGCCCGCGCCCGCAGCGAGCAGCCCGCCGTCCGGGCTGAACGCCAGCGCGTACACGGTGTCCGCAAACGGCGGCGACGGTGCGTCCAGGCGCTGCGGCCGCGCCGTGTCCCGCAGGTCCCACAGCGCGACCGTGCGGTCCAGGCCCGCTGCCGCGAGCGTGCGCCCGTCCGGGCTGAGCGCAACCGCCTGCACCACCCCGCGGAACGCCAGCAGCCGGGTCACCGCGGGCATCGCCGAGGCGTCCGTCAGCGCCGCCCGCGCCTCCGCCGTGGGCGCGGTCCGGTACGCCACCAGGCTCAACTGCGCGGCCAGCGCGACGTCGCTGCCCCGCAGCCGCTCCGAGCGGGCCGCGACCAGGCGGGACAGCGCCGTCCTCCGCTGCTGCTCGGCATCGCGCCGCTGCACCAGCGCCACCGAGGCCAGACAGCCCGCGAGGGTCGCCAGGACCGTCAGCAGCACCAGCAGCCGCCGCAGCCGCCGGGCGTGCTGCCGCTCCCGGCGGGCCCGCTGCTCTTCCGCGGACCGGCTCGCGGCCAGGAACTCGCCTTCCGTGGGGGTCAGTTCACCGGCATGGCCGCTCTGCTCGGCCCACCGGGCGGCCAGCGCCAGCCGCATGCCGCGGTACAGCAGCGAGGACTCCCGGTCCGCCGACCGCCAGCGCTCCGCGTCGCGCGCCAGGTCCTGCCACACCAGGTGCCCCGCGCGGTCGGCCTCGATCCAGCCGTGCAGCCGGGGCCAGGCCGTCAGGAGCGCCTCGTGCGTGATCCGGGCGCCGTCGCCGTCCAGCCCCACCAGGCGCCGGTCGACGAAGCACTCCAGCACCTCGTACACCTCCTCGGCGCGCGCGCCGCACCACTCGTCCGCGGGGGAGGAGGAGCCGGGCAGCGGCAGCACCCGGCGGGTGTCGGGAACACCGTCCCCGACCGTCACCATGCGCAGGAACAGCGTCCGGGCCAGGGCGCGCCGGCTGTCGCTGAGCGCGGCGTACGCCTCCTCCGCGCTCGCCGAGACCGCCGCCGACATCCCGCCGCCGGCCCGGTAGTCCGCGATGGTCAGGACGCTGCCGCGGCCCCGCTCCCAGGTCGACAGCAGGGCGTGCGAGAGCAGAGGCAGCCCGCCGGCGCCCGAGTCCCGCAGGTCGGCGACCAGCAGGTCCGCGAAGCCCTCGTCGACGGCGAGCCCGGCCCGGGCGGCCGGCCCGTGCACGGCGCTGTGGATCTCGTCGGTGGTGAGCGCCCCGACGACGATCTGCCCGCGCTGGAGGGCGGCCGCCAACTCGGGTTCCTGGAGGGCCTGCGCGTAGAAGTCGGCGCGCAGCGCGCCCAGGACGTGGACGCGGGTGCAGGGGAGCGCGGCCAGGAAGGCCAGGAACCGCTCCCGCTCGGCCGGCTCCCGGCAGACCGTGAAGACCTCCTCGAACTGGTCCACGGCCACCAGCACCCGGACGCCCCGCCGCTCCGCCCACTCCCGCAGGTGTGCGGCGAGCCCGGCCGGGGTGTCGGGCACCGCGTCCGCTCCGCCCGTCAGGGCGCGTACGGCCCGGACCAGCTCCGACGCGGGAGCCCGCCCCGGGGCCGGCAGGCAGGGCACGAAGCCGTGCCCGGCCCGCAGCACCGGCAGCACCCCGGCCCTCAGCAGCGACGACTTGCCCGAGCCGGAGGCGCCGACCAGGAGGTGGGGGACGTCCGGCCCGTCGGCGAGGAGCCGCTCCACGACCGCGTCCCGCAGCCGGTCCCGGCCGAAGAACCAGTCCGCGTGGTGCTCCTCGAAGCGGGCGAGCCCCCGGTACGGGACGACGCCGCGGGCGGCCCGCGGAGTGCGGGACCGGCGCAGGTCGGCCAGCCGCTCCAGCCAGCGGCCGGCCTCCTCGGGATCCTTGACGCCGAGCTCCTCCAGCACCCGGCGGAACAGCGGCAGCGAACCCAGCGACGGCAGGCTCTGACCGGCCAGCCAGCCGCCGATCGTGGTGTGCGCGCCGGGCGACTCCACCCGGGCGGCGAGCACCCGCACGGTCAGGCCGGCCTCCTCCCGCAGGCGGGTCAGATCGGATGCGAACTCCTCCCGCGGCGACGGCCCCACGGCCGGAGCGTCGGGCGGACCCGTCGGGCCGGGCGGCGCCGGCGGCTCCCCCGCTGCCGCCGGGCCGGCGTCGGGCGGGGGTAACGGCTGTGGTGAACGGTCCATCGCGCCTCCGCGGATACGGTGTCGGTGGGGCACATGCGCAGGCATCCTGCACGCACCGCCGCAGCGCCGCCCCGCGCTCTCCGCGAACCGGTCTCTTTTCCGTACACCCCGCGCGCCCCGGCGAGCGTTCCTGCGCACACCGGCCAGGAGCACCGCCCCCGGGCCGCCGGCGGGTGAGCCGGCGACCCGGGGGCGTCCCTGGTCGGTCAGTAGCCGGTGCTGCCGTAGATGCGCTGGCCGTCGTACGTGCCGCCTTGGCAGTACCAGTAGCCGCTGCTGTGCTTCACGGGTGCGCCGCCGCCGTACTTGCAGTCGCCCCAGGACACCTGGGGCGCGGCCGCGGAGGCCGCGTGGGAGACGGTGACGCCCGTCCCGGCCAACGCCAGCGAGGCGAGGGCCAGGCCGAGCAGTCGTCGAACGCGCATGGCTTGCTCCTCTCGGGATTAACCCGTTCGGGTCATTCCAAGACTGACTGCACGATGCACCCGAGAGCGCGCGCGACTACGCCATGTGGGTGACCCCAGGGGAGGGTGGGCCCGCCCCGTCCGACCACGCGGAGTGACCGGACGGGCACCCCGCCGCCGGGAGTTCCCGCCCGGGTCCGTCCGGCCCGGCGACGGCCGCACCGGGCCGGGTGCCGCACCTTTTGTCGATCTTGAGTAGGCTCGGCGTCCGGGGCCGGTCCGCCTGCGAACCGGCCCCCTTTCACGACCAGTTGAGGAGAACCGTGCGCCTGACCATCGACCGACGCCTCACCCTCGGTGCCGCCGCACTCGCCGTCGCCATGACGGTGACCCCGGTGTCCGCCGCAGTGGCCGCCCCGCCCGCCCCCGCCCGCCCGGCGGCGGCGCCCGCACCCGCCCCGGACCTGGAGGGGATATCGCAGGCACTGCGCAACACCCTCGCCGCCGGCGCGCCCGGCGCCATGGCCCGATTCACCGGCCCCGGCGGCGTCCAGCACCGCACCGAGGGCGTCCAGGACCGGACCACGGGCGCCGCCATGGATCCCGCCTCCCGCTTCCGCATCGGCAGCGTCACCAAGACGTTCTCCACCGTCGTCCTGCTCCAGCTCGTCTCGGAAGGCAAGATACGCCTGGACGACCCGGTCACCGCCCACCTGCCCGGTGTGCTGCCCGACGACCGGATCACGGTGCGCCACCTCCTCAGCCACCGCAGCGGGTTGTCGGACTACACGAACGCCATGTTCGAGCGGACCGTCCCCGGCTTCGAGTCCGTCCGCAACCGCGTCTTCACCTACCAGGAGCTCGTCGACCTCTCGCTGAGCGAGCCCCGGACGACCGAGCCCGGCGCCGCGTACCGCTACTCGAACACCAACTTCGTCGTGGTCGGCATGCTCATCGAGAAGCTGACCGGCAAGCCCGTCGCCAAGGCGTACGAGCAGCGCATCATCAAGCCCCTGAAGCTCAAGAACACCTCGTACGTCCACCCGTCGACGGCCATCAACGGCCGCCACGCCCGCGGCTACCTGCACCCCGACGAAGAGGGCGCACCCCTGGTCGACTCCACCGAGCAGACCGTCTCCTGGGCCCAGTCCGCCGGCGCGATGATCTCGAACGAGGCCGACCTCTCCACCTTCATGTCGGCCCTGCTCGGCGGCCGGCTGCTGCCCGCGGACACGCTGGACGCGATGCTCACCATGACCCCGACCGACGCGACGAACACCCGCTTCTACGGCCTGGGCCTGCGCCGCTACGACCTCACCTGCGGCACTTCCGTGTACGGGCACACCGGCACCGTGCAGGGCTTCTACACCTACGCGTTCACCACCCGCGACGGCCGCCGCAGCCTCAGCGCGATGGCGAACACCTCGAACCGCGGCGCGGCGAACACCGCGCTCGGCGGCACCCTCGAAGCGGCCTTCTGCGGCAAGAAGCCCGCCCCGGCGGGCCCGACCGCACGCTCGGCGGCGCCGTCCGCCCAGCACGACTTCACCGCCCCGCGGGCCGAAGCCGACATCCGCGAGAACCGCTGACGGCGGGCCGCAGTATGACGTGGTGCTCCCCCGCAGGGGCGGGGGAGCACCACCGGCCGCACCCGCGCCCGCTCAGCCGTACATGGCCAGGCGGTGGAAGGCCGCGAGCGCGCGGTCGACGGGGTGCGGCTGCGGCGTCCCGGCGGCGTCGAGCCGGTTCCACCGCTGCAGGTTGACGGCGACCGCCATCTGCCGTTCGCCGTCGTCCCGGATCGCGGCGAGCGTCCCGCCGCCCCACACGGTGCCGCCGTGGCCCCAGTACGTGCCCTGCCCGTGCGGCCCCTCCACCGGGTGCAGGCCGAGGCCGTAGGGGACGGTCTTCTGCTCCTGGGACACGACGGGAACGGTCCGCTGCATCTGCGCCAGCGACGCCGGGCTGACGATCTCTCCCGCCAGCAGCGCGGCGTAGAACCGGTTCAGGTCAGCGACGGTCGACACCAGCGACGCCGACGGCCCCACCCACGACATGTCGTACACGCTGAAGTCGCGTGGCGGTTCGAGCATCCCGAACCACGCCTCGTAGAGCCGCGAATGCGGCCCGTCCACCTCCGGCCCGGCAGGGAACCCGGTGTCGGGGAGACCGGCGGGCTCGATGACGTTCCGGGTGATGCACTGCTCGGCGCTCTCGCCGCTCACCTGCTCCAGCAGCAGGCTCAACAGCAGGTAGTTGGTGTTGGAGTACACCCCGGGCGTACCACCCGGGGTCCCGGCGGGCGGCGCGCCGACCCCCATCCCGATCAGCTCGACGGGGTCGAACCGCGTGAACCGGTGGTCCTCCAGGCTGTCGGGCCGGGTGTCCGCGAGGGCGGGGAACGCCTTGAAGGACGGGAACGCGTACGGGAAGTACTCGGCGAGGCCGCTGGTGTGGTTGATGAGCATCCGCACCGTGATCGCCTCCCCGCGCGCCCCCGGAACGAGCCCCGGCAGGTAGCGGCCGATCGGCGCGTCGAGCCCGATCCGGCCGGCCTCGGCCTCCTTCATCACCGCGGCCGCGGTGAAGGTCTTCGTGATGCTGCCGACCCGGTGGCGCATGGCTGCGGAGACGGGACGCCCGGTCTCCACATCGGCGACCCCGGCGGCACCACGCCACACCTCCCCGCCCTCGCGCACCTCGGCGAACACGCCGGGCACCCCGGCGCGGCGGACGTTCTCGACGGCGGCGTCCAGCGCCGCCGGATCCAGTGACTTCCTCACGACACACGTCCTTTCGGTTGCCTCAGAGCCGGGTCCCCGCTTACGCACCCCAGTATGCACGCACCGCGTGCAACGCCAAGTGCATAGGCTAAACTCGCCGTGACGAACGAGAGGGGCGGCATGGCAGGCCGAAGGCGCTGGACGAGCGAGGAGATCCTGGACGCGGCAGCAGACCTGCTCCGCACCACGGACACGGAGTCGTTCAGCCTGCGCAAACTCGCCGCGACGCTCGGAACCGACTCCTCCAGCCTCTACCGCCACTTCCGCAGCAAGACGGAACTGCTGCGCGCGGTCGCCGACCGCATCCTCGTCGAATCCATGGACGGCTACCGCGCCGAAGGCGACTGGAAGCAGCGCCTCACCGCCCTCGCCCTGCGTATGCGGGAGGCATTCGGCCGGCAGCCCCAACTCGCCGCGGTCTGGGGCCGGTACGCCTCAGGGGGCGCCGGCTCCCGCCTGGTCATGGAAGAGGTCCTGCAGGCCCTGCGCGCGTCGGGCCTCCCAGACGAGGAGATCCCGGCGCGCTACCACCGCCTCGCCGTCCTCATCGCCGCCCTGATCGCCTCCGAGGCCGGGGTCAGCACCATCACCCCGGAAGAGTACGAACAGGGCATGGAACTCTTCCGCGTGGCCGTCCTGGGCGCCGACCCGGACCGCTTCCCCGCCCTGTCCCACTTCGCCCGCGATGTCGCCCCCCTGGGTGCGGACCGCCGAGCAGCCTTCGAAGAAATCCTGGCGGCCCACCTGGCCCACATCGAAACGACCCTCCCCCCGACCGGCGACGCCCCCACCCCTTGACGACGGCGCGCGCCCGCCGGCAAGGGGCCCGCGTGACGGCAAGGAGAGCCCCCGGTGACGCCCATCGGCCCGCACCTTCTGCTGACCTGGTCCGAAGGCGACGCGGCCGTCCGGTGGAGGGGCCCGCCGGAAGCGCCGGGAACTCCTCCCGGCAGGCGCCGCGCGCCGTCATGGCGTGGCGGGAGCACGTGGACGGGCTCTGCATCCGCCCCGCGACCTGACATACGCCCCGAACGACCTGCACGGCTTCCACGACGAATTCCCGCAGGACGGCCGACGGCCCCCGATCACGGTCACGCGCAACGAGGGCGGTTTCCGCGGCCGTATCGGCCTGGAGGCCGGCCGGACCGTGGACACCGGCCACTGGCCACTGGCGCCGACACCGCCCCGGGCTCTCCTCCGGTACTTCGCACCAGTAATCGGCAAGGGCGCGTACGCATCCGACCAGCCGACCACCGATCCGGCATCCCGATGAAGCAGTCAGGCGTGCAGCGATCCCGGCCCCCACCTGGGCCGAGAAGCGACACCAACGACTGCAAACGGCACCAATCGCCCAGCAAGCCGCACCCGGGACGCAAGTGGCCTGCTTCCAGGCAAGGTTGGAACCGTTCGCACATGCTTATCGTCAAAGAGGTCGAGTTCCGCACCACCCTCCCGTCCCCGACTCTCCGAATGACAACCCCTGGAGACCACCTTCATGCATCCGAGACCACGCCGACGCGTGCTCGCCGCCCTCCCCGCGCTCACCCTCGGCGGCGCCCTCCTCGCGCCCTCGGCGACAGCCGGCGCCACCCCGGCGGCACCGGCGCCCAACGCCCCGGCCCCCGCCCGGATCGACCTCGTCCTCGACCTGTCCGGCTCGATGAACGAGAACGACGCCGGCGGGCAGACCCGCCTTGCCGCCGCCAAGCAGGCGGTCACCCGGATCATCGACACCGCCCCGGAACAGGCCCCCCTGGGCCTGCGCGTCTACGGCGCCACCTACCCCGGCCAGGACAAGAAGCAGGGCTGCGCCGACACCCAGCAGGTCCTTCCGGTCACCCCGATGGACAAAACCGCCCGAGCCGACGCCAGGAAGCAGGTGGCCGGCTTCAAGGCGGTCGGCTTCACCCCGATCGGGGTCTCCCTCCGCGAAGCCGCCAAGGACCTCGGCCCGAGCGGCGAGCGCCGCATCATCCTCGTCTCGGACGGCGAGGACACCTGCGCGCCGCCGCCCCCGTGCGACGTGGCCCGTGAACTCAAGGCCCAGGGCGTCGACCTCGCCGTGGACGTGATCGGCTTCCGCACCCCCTCCTCGGCGCGTTCGCAGCTCAAGTGCATAGCCGATGTGACCGGCGGGTCGTACGCGGACGCCGGTGACGCAGACTCGCTCACCGCGAACCTGTCCACCCTCTTCCGCAAGGAATGGCGCACCTACCACGCCACCGGAAAGCCCGTCGAGGGCTCGCCGGGCGGCTGCCGGGACGCCCCGCTGGTCGCGCCCGGCCAGTACCTGGACAAGTTCACCGGGGGACGCGACCTCTACTACAGGGTGAAGAAGCGCCCGGACCAGCGGCTCCAGGTGAGCGCCACCGCCGTGGCCGAGGACGGATACGACCGAGGCTCCCTCATCGCCGTCGCGGCCGGCCCCCCGGAGGAGGGCGGCAAGCCCCGTGACTGGCTGCGCGAGTTCGACCAGTCGATGGGATGGGCCAACATCATCACCACCGGCGGCCGCAGCAAGCCCGGCGCGGGCGAGGACAAGCCCGCCCCGGACGACACCGGCTGCATCGTGGTCGAGAACAGCGTGACCAAGGCCGGCGACAAGCCGATGCAGGTGGAACTCCTCGTCGGCATCGCCGACAAGTCGACCCGGGAGACCGGCGCCCGCACCCCGCAACCCCGCACCGGTGCGGACGCCGAGGGCGGGTTCTCCTTCAACAGCGCCACCCCGATCGGACCGGGTACGCACCGCCAGTCCATCGCCGTGGGGGAAGCCCCGTTCTGGCGAGTGGAACTGAAGGCGGGCCAGAAGCTGACGGTCAAGGCCGGTGTGGAGGTCCCCGCCGACTTCCCGACCTCCGTCACCACCGGGTGGGGCCTCACCGTCTACAACGCCAAGCGCGAGGCGGCTGAGTGCAACAAGAAGGCCGGCGCGACCGAGCTCCTCGCCGGCAGGACCGGCCGTATCGAGCGGGTCTGCGGCCCGTGGCAGATCACCGGCGAGGGCGCCGGCAGCTCCGATGCCAAGGGCTACGACGTTCCCGGCACGTACTACATCCAGGCGCAGGTCGCCGAGCCCAAGAAGGAAGCCAAGGGCATCGTGGTCCCGATCTCGCTGACCGTGGACGTCTCCGGCACCCCGAGTGCCGACACCGGCCCGGTGTTCCACTTCGGCGACGACGCGGCCCAGGGCCCCGCCCCGGCCGGCGCCAACCCCACCGGCAGCCAGGCGGCCGCCCCGGCGAACGACGACTCGCCCCTCGCCAAGCTCGCCCTGCCGGTCGGCATCGGCGCAGCAGCCCTCGTCCTCGCCGGCGCCGCCTTCTACGCCGTGAAACGCCGCAGAACACCCTGACCCCGCTGCGGCCGAAGACCCACCACACACGGCCCCCCCCCGCAGTGCCGACGGGGACGATGCCCCCGCCGGCCCACCCCTCCGAAACGAGAAGCCGAAATGTGGCTGAAGACCATATCCGAGTACGACGGGGCGACCCCCTCTCCTCCGGCAGACCCCTCACACCTGGCACGCGCCGAACAAGTCCTCGACCAACCCCTGCCGACGGCACTGCGGGACCTCCTCCTCGAATGCAACGGGGTCTCGGACGAGTACGGCACAGAGGTCGTCTGGGGAATCACCCGCATCCTGGAAGCGAACCTGTCCTTCCGCAGCGAGCCCTCGTTCCGCTCCCTCTACATGCCGTTCGAGCCGCTCGTGTTCTTCGGTGAGAACGGGGGAGGGGACCAGTTCGCGTTCGTCCGCACACCCAGCCGAGACGACGTGTTCGTCTGGGACCACGAAACGGACAGCCGCACCTGGATCGCTCCCCGCCTGGAACCCTTCCTCCGCAACGCCCTCACCCACCCGGGCACGGACTGGTACCGCCCCCTGTAACCGGGCGTCCCCAGGGGGACCGGGCCGGTTGCCCTGTCTCGATCAGATGCAGCAGCGACCGGGCGACGCCGTGGCAGTCGTCGGGGCCGAAGCAGGCAGCCGGAGCCTGCGCCTCGCTCCGTGTGGCGGCTGCGGACGGAGTAGCCGCCACCGTTGATCGGACAGCCGCCCTCGGCTGTTGTCCACTGGGCCGCTTGGCCCCTGATCCTCGAGGAGCGCGCAGCTTCGGTGGGTCGGCTACTCGGGTGTGGGTTTGCCGGCCAGGGCTTTGGTGACGGTCTGCCCCGTCAGTCCTGTGGCGCGGATCAGGTCGGACTTGGACACGCCGCACCTGTGTGCCGCCCGCATGGAGGCGTTGCGCAGCGCCACATCCGGCCGGAAGGGGTGGCGGGCCAGTGTGCCTTGCACGAGTGCGACGAAGCGGAGCAGTATCCGGCCCTGCCAGGCGGTCAACGTGTTGCGCGGTGAGGGCGTTGCGGACGTGGCCAAGGCGTACCTTTCGCTCGACTTGTCTCCCCTTCGAAGGTGACGGCACTTCGGGCCACCCGGCAGAGCGCGACCAGGCCACTTCGGTACGACACCACAGAACACGTCCGCGAGGGGACGCGCCTCAAGGGGCTCCCGTGCCACCGCGTGCCACACTGCGCGCGGCCGGATCGATCCGCGCGGTGACTCGGCCGAACGTCAGGCGTCCCCCCGCCGGCGCCGCGCGATGGCGATGTCGTCCTGCAGGGCGCTCAACCGCGGGAACGGTTCCCGCGTCGCATCCAGGACGCACACGTGCAGCCTGTCACCGGCCTGGGGCGGGGCCACCTCGGCATCCCACCACGACGGGTGCTTGACCTGGTCGATGAAGCCGAAGACGCCCTCGGCTCCCTCCACCTCCACCTTCGCGCCCACCGACGCGACCGCGACGACCGTCACGTCCAGCTCCTCGTCGTTGCGGAACAACAACTCTGCCTCCCAAGATCTCCACCCGGCTGCGCTTCTGCGTCAGCTCGTCGAACCGGTCCAGTGTCTCCACGGGGTCTCGAACACGACGCGCGGGGCGTCGTTCGGCCCGTTTCCGTCGTGGACCTTCGTGTGCTCGTCCAGCTCCTCCAGGGACTGCGGAAGCACGCCCGCCCCGCCGGTGATGCCCAAGCAGCGGCCGAAAGCACGGCTGGCGCCAGGCCCGGCCCGACCGTCAGACGCCGGTGTACTGGGCGGCGTATTCCCCGCTGGGCGGCACGACGGTGATGACGTCGATCAGCACACCGTCCGGAGCGGCGATGATGAAGTGGCGCTGGCCGAATTCCTCGGTGCGCAGCGGCAGCACTTCCGGCAGGCCGGCCTCGGCCACGAGCCGCCGGTGCTCGGAGTCGACGTCGTCCACCTCGAAGTTCAGCAGCAAGCCGCCCTGGAGCGCGACCCGGTGGCCTTCCGGGACGGTCGGGTGGGTGTGGTCGAGGAGGGCCAGCTCGTACTGCGGGGCGTCGGGGCGGCGCAGGCTGACGTACCAGTCCGCCGCGAAGGTCACCTCGAACCCGAAGTGGCTCGTGTAGAAGTCGCGGGCGGCCGCCACGTCCCGGGTGGCGAGCACCGGGTAGAAGCCGCCCAGCTCGGCCGCGGGCAGGGTGGTGCGCTCGTCCGTCATGGCAGTGGGTCTCCCATCCTCATTTCACATACCCCGGGTATGTGAATCATAGCGCTAGCATACCCTCGGTATGTCAATGGGGAAGGGCGGTGTCCGTCAATGACGGTCAGCCGAGCGGAACAGCGCGCGGCCACGCGGCGCGCACTGCTGACGGAAGGGCGACGGCAGTTCGCCGCCGACGGCTACCACCACGTGGTGCTGGCCGAGGTGGCGCGGGCCGCAGGCGTCACCAAGGGCGCCGCCTACCACCACTTCGACAGCAAGGCCGGGCTCTTCCGGGCCGTCGTCAGCGAGGTCCAGCAGGAACTGGGCGAGCGGGTCGCGGCAGCAGCCGAGCAGCACGTGGACCTCTGGGAACAGTTCCGGGCCGGCTGCCGGGCCTTCCTGTCCGCGGGCACCGACCCCGCGGTACGGCAGATCCTCCTGCTCGACGCGCCGACGGTGCTCGGCTGGGACGAGTGGCGGGCCATGGACGAGGAGGCCTCCGCCCGCCACCTCGCGGACGCCCTGACGGCACTCGCCTCCGCCGGCATCATCGCCGACCAGCCGGTGGAGCCCCTGACCCGACTCCTCTCCGGGGCAATGAACGAGGCCGCGCTCTGGATCGCGCAGGGCGGAAACGCCGAAGCCGCCGAGCAGGCCCTCGACCGCCTCCTGACGGGCCTGCGCCCCACGACCTGACCCCGACCAGGCATCCCCCCTCCTCGCCCTGCCCCTCCGGCCCGCAGGGTGCACGGCGCGCGGCGGGGGAGGAGCAAGGAGACCCGGCCCGGACCACCCGCTGCTCGCGTATCGACGGCCGCGGGCCACTCCAGGCTCACGCCGCTGCGTCGGGTATGCGGGATCGCGAGCGGGGTGCTCACAACCCCATGGTCAACAAGACCGTAACGACTGGCGGCACCGGCGCGACGAGCCCCGCCCAACGGCGAACCCTGGTGACAACCGGGCGCCGAGCAGCCAGTCGGGAGGCCACCACGAGGACGGGGGTGACCGTCCAGGAAGCCCACCAGCAGGCAGTGACGACGGCCACGGTCCGAGGGTGAGCCTCGCCGGCCATAGGGGCCAGACCGCCGAAGAGAAAGGCGACCGGCACCAGTGCCGCCGTTACGGCCGTAGTCCACATGGGTACGGCGTCGATGGCGGGGGCTGCATTGCTGCCGGTGGTTGTTCCGGGGGCTGTTCGGTGCATGGCTCCAGCCAAGCGGCTCCGGCGCTGTTGCGCGTGGGCCATCGTACTCAGGTCACCTTGTGCCCGTACTCATGGCGCTGAGCACGCGTGACAGCCTGTGGACCCGCGCGACCGCCGACCGCTACGACGCCGAGGAAGCCGAGGCGTCCTCGGCTGCCGTCCTCGAACCGACCCTCGCCTTCCTCGCCGAGCCCGCCGGAGACGGCCGGGCGCTGGAGTTCGCCATCGGAACCGGCCGGGTGGGAGTCCCGCTCCGGGAACGAGTGTGCCGGTGGTGCGCATCGAACCGTCCGAGCACATGGCAGCGGTGCTGCGGCGCAAGATCGACGACCCCCTCCCGGTAGTCATCGGGGACATGGCCACCGCGGTCGTTTCCGGTGGGTTCACCCTGGTCTACCTCGTCTACGACACCATCGCGAACCTGCTGACGCAGGACGAGCAGGTCGAGTGCTTCCGCAACGCCGCACGGCATCCGGAGCCCGGCGGGCCGGTTCGTCATCGGGCCGGGGGTGCCGCCGCTGCGGCTCCTGCCGCCCGGCCGGGTCGCGGTGCCGTTCGACGTCTCTCGGCAGCATCTCGGCTTCGACACCTTCGAGCTGGTCGAGCAGGTGCTCGTCTCGCATCGCTTCACCCGCGACGGCGACGGCGGCCGCTACCACCGCGAAAACTCCCGGACCGGGCCCGGCCGGCGGGGCTCGGGGCAGGCGGCAGGAGGTCCTCCGGTACCCTCCCCGGCATCACCGACCACGCCCACATGCGGCCCGTCCAGCCCAGTGGAATAGTGGGGGGAGCGGGCGGACGCCACCCCTGGGGGCGCGGGTGTTCACGGACCTCCACGTATCGTCGGCAACTCCATTGCATGCCGAAGCCGAAGGCGCTGAACTCCCCACACCAACCGGCGGGACCCGAGCCCGAACCCTCACGCGGCGGCTCTGAGGCCCGCCGCGCTGAAGGCTCGTTCACCGCCACCATTCCTCCGCGAGGCGTGGACAACGTACGTGAACGAGGCCCTCTTCGGGTGAAGCGACTGCCTTCAGCCGAGGGAAGGGACATCTCATGCGAAGGAAGACCCTATCCACCGCGGTTGCGGTTGCCGTGGCGTTCGGCGGGTGGACAGCCGTCACCGCAACGACGGCGCACCCAGCGGAACGAGCCGCACCCGGCGCCACCTGCTTCCTCTCGGAAGGCCCCGACAACACGTTCGGTGTGTCGGGCGAAGGATTCAGGCCCGGCGAACGCGTCACCGTGAAGAACTCACAGGGCACCACGGTACGCACGACCAGAGCCATCACCGGAGGCTTCTTCGAGGTCACGGGACTGCCGAACGACACCTACAGCGCCGCGGGACGCCGCGCCAGGGCGACCTGCCCGAAGTTCGTTTCGGACGAGGAAGCTGCGATCAAGTGCACCGTGACCAAAGGCCCGGGAACGACCTACGGAGTGTCCGGCAGGGGCTTCCCGGTGGCGGAGACGGTCACGTTGAAGAACAGCTCTGGCACCGTCTTGAACACCACGCAAACCATCCAGGACGGGTTCTTCGAGTTCACCGGCGTCCCCAACGACACCTACACCGTCACCTCGAAGTTCGCGAAGGTGACCTGCGCCAAGGCCGCCGAGTAGCACCACCCGCCCCGCCTGGCCGGCTCGAGCAGCTCCGCGGGGGTGCTGGCCGGGCCGGAACGCCCCCCGGGCCTATGTGCTGCGGCCCCCCCGGAGGGCCGCCTCACGCCGCCGCCGCGACCGCGCGTGCGAATGCGGCCGGAGCGTCGAACATGACGTTGTGGCCGGCTCCGGGAATGGTCACGACGTCCACGCCGGCCGCCCGCAGCCCGCCCGCGCCGACCACATCACCGCTCAACTCGCCCTGCAGATACGTGCGCGGCATGCGAGCGGCCTGCAGCATCTCCCGCATCACGGGGCGGCTTCCCCGCACCAGATGGGTGGCGGAGCGGTGCAGGCCAAGCGGGTCGGCGAGGCGCATGGTCGCCGCCCAGGTGGGTCCGACGCGCTCCAGCACGCGGGCGAACCCACCGCCCTGTACGAACTCCTCCTCCGTGTAGGAGGCGATGCCGCTGCTGCCCGCCGTCGGCGGCGGGAACGGGTCGAGGTTGCCCTCGGTGACGACGAGCCGCCCCACCAGGTCCGGCCTGCGGTGGGCGAGGACGATGGCGACCGCGCCGCCCATGCTGTGCCCGGCGACCACGCCACCGCGTACCTGTGCCACGTCAAGTGCTGCGGCCAAGGCGTCCGCATGGTCCTCCAGGCGGTAGCCGAACTCGGCCGGCCGGTCGCTGATGCCGTGCCCGGGCAGGTCCACGAACAGCATCCGTCGCCCGGCCAGTTCACTGCGACCTGCAATGTGGGCGTGATACACGGTCGAGGCGGCCCCCAAGCCGTGTACGAACACCACCGCCGGCCCCTTGCCGACCGACTCGGTCCACCGAATCACACTGCCCTGCCCATCGATTGGAGCCTCGCGCACCGTCCACCCCTCTCCCCGCCACACCCTCGCAGCGACCTTCTCCACACTTAGCTGCCACAGTACTACGTCAACGTAGTAATGCGCTGTCGGAGTACTGCGACGGCGTGGAAGGGTATGAGGCAAGATGACGCCATGCTGGAACTCTCCATCCTCGGTTTCCTCTACGAGACCCCGCTGCACGGCTACCAGCTGCGCAAACACATCACCGCCCTCACCGGCCACGTACGCCCGGTCGGCGAGTCCACGCTGTATCCGGCGATCAAGCGCCTGGAGAAAGCCGGCCTGCTGGTCCGGGAGACACAGCCGGGCCCGGCCGCCGCCCCGCGGCAGGTCCTGACGCTCACCCCGGCCGGCCGGGACGAACTCCTGCGCCGCCTCGCCGCGGCCGACGGACCCGACATCACCGACGAGAACCGCTGGTTCACCCTCCTTGCCTTCCTGCGCCACCTCGACGACCCGGCAGCCCAAGCCTCCGTCCTGCGCCGCCGCCTCGCCTTCCTGGAGGAACCGGCCAGCTTCTTCTATGCCGGCGAGCACCCTCTGCGCGCGGAGGACCTCGACGACCGCTTCCGCCAAGGCATCCTCACGATCGCCCGCGCGACGAGCCAGGCGGAACTCGCCTGGCTGCGCACCACCCTCACCGACCTCGAGCGCGTCTGAGGCCGCCCCTCGGGATCACAAGGCGGTGGCGGTCCCCGGGGTGCATACGCCTTGTCGGCCAGGACCGCGTTGGGCGTGGTCCGGAAGCGGCCGATCCGCCGGGGCACCCGCAACCGGGCGGCGTGTGCGTGTCCGTCGATGGCTCGGCACTTCAGCCGTGCGCGGGCCGAATCGATCCGCTCCACGACCGAATCCACGGCGGACACGGCCCGCGCGGCGGGCGTGGCGCCCGGGTGTGTGCGGGCTGTCGGGCGATGATGGCGCAGTGCGACTTGACCACGTGTCCTATGCGGTGGCCCGCGACAGCTTCGTCTCGACCGTCCAGTGGATCGGATCGGCCCTCGGCGCCGGGTTCGTCGACGGCGGCGTGCACCCGCGATTCGGCACCCGCAATTTCATCCTGCCGCTGAGCGGCGGCACCTACGTCGAGGTCGTCACCACGCTCGACCACCCCGCCGCCGACCGTGCACCCTTCGGCCGGGCGGTCGCGCGCCGCGCTGCCGAGGGCGGCGGCTGGCTCGGATGGGTGGTCGGCGTCGACGACATCACCCCGATCGAGGACCGTCTCGGCCGCGCCGCGGCCGAGGGCCACCGTGTCCGCCCCGACGGGTTCGACCTGCGCTGGAAGCAGATCGGCCTGCTGGAACTGATGGAAGACCCGCAACTGCCCTACTTCCTGCAGTGGCTGGTGCCCAGCGAGGAGCGCCCGAGCGCCGACCCGCGCACCTCCACCACCATCCACGGGCTCTCCATCGCCGGCGACGCCGCCTCCATCGCCGAATTCCTGGGCGAGCCGGCCGACCATCCCCTCGACCAGATCGACGTCACCTGGGTCGAGGACGAGGAACCGGGCCTGGTCTCGGTCGAGTTCGCCACCGCCAACGGCCCGGTCACGATCTGACCAAGCTCCAACCGCCCGCGGGGCGGCGGCCTGTGGTCTCCTGGCGATGGAGAGGACAGCGCCTACCGCTTCACGATGCGCGCCGCCGAGGTGGCAGCCGCGCCGGGCCCGCTTGGCGCCCGTGGCCCAGCGGCAGGTGCACGAAGGGCCGGGTCCGACGGTCGCAGCGCGCTGCAGCATGCCACCGGGAACCGGAACCTCCTGCTGACCGTCTCCTACGATCATGATCAATGATGCGCGCGACGTGATGGACGACTGGGAGTCGATATACCAGGGGTACTTCCTCGGGGAGCACGACGAGACCCTGCTGCAGTGCGTGCAGCGACTCGACGAGGCACGTGCCGTCCGCCCGCGTGATCCGGAGACGACGGCGTTCTACACCCTGGGCCTCGTGTGGACGTACGCCCACACGTCGTGTGACGCGGACCCGGACGTCGCACGGCAGGTCGTGGCGGCACTGTCGGCCGCCGCCTCTGACCCCGGCGCCGGGCAGACCGTGTGCCACCACGAGAGCCACCCGTGCGACGACGACCTGGACGCGCACCTGGAGTCCTTCGAGGTGTGGCTGTCACTGTTGGCCGGTGAATCCGACTACACCTGGGAGGACCTCGACGGTCGCGGCGCCGGAACCGGCCCCGGATCCTCCTGGCGCTGCCCGCGGAACGTGGCGGGCTTCGCTCAGTCGGCCGCCGACGAAATCGGACGCCACCGGCACTGGTGATCCGCCACGGGCGCCCGGCCCCCGCACCGGACAGGAGGACCATGCCGCAGCGGTCCCTTCGGCGGACTCCGAGTTCCGCCTGGCCGGGACCGGACCGTGTGCGGCATCCGCCACGCCGACGATCGCCGGCGAGGAATGCCCTGCCTCCACACCACTGCTGCGCCGCTGAAGGGGAGTCCGGCCGAGCTGCCTGCGGGGGGTCTCCTGCCTCCCGGCCGGTGCCGTGGCAGCCGGCGCCGTGCTCGGCGGCAGGCACGATGTCGATGGTGTGGCAGGGTAGTGGGGCATGTGGGCCTTCGGGGCCTGGGAACGTGAAAGGGGTATGTCGTGAACGAGGCCGAGCTCAGGGCGCTGTTCGATCAGATCGACACGGACGGCGACGGGCGGATCAACATCGTCGAGCTGGCGGAGGGGTTCAAGGCCGAGGGCGCTCAGGGGCACCTTGCCGAAGAGGTCAAGAAGGCCATGGCGGCCGACGCGAACCACGACGGAGTCCTCGACTTCGAGGAGTTCCGCACCCTGCTGAAGTAGCGGCAGGCGCGCGCGTGCGCGCAAGCCCAAGGCGCCCTGGGCAAGCCGCCTGCGAAAGGCGGCTTGCCCAGGCACTGCCGTGACGGGCCGTCCCTTACCTGGCGCAGGACGTCGGCGACCGCAGGCCGCGGCCGCGGCCTCGTCCGGCTGGACGCCGTCGGGGCGGGCCCCGTCGTGGTCCCGGTGGACCGGCACCGCGCACCTCCGCACACGACCCCGCGGCCGGCCACGCCCGGTGCGCCCGGTGGGGCCGGTCAGGGGAGGATCTCGATGTACCCGTCTGCGCCGTGCACGCGGATCCGCTGGCCGTCCCGGATCAGGCGGGTGGCCCGCTCCACGCCGACGACGGCCGGCAGGCCGTACTCCCGGGCGATCACCGCGCCGTGGGTCATCAGGCCGCCCACCTCGGTCACCAGGCCCGCGATCCGCACGAACAGCGGCGACCAGCTGGGGTCGGTGAAGGCGGTGACCAGGATGTCGCCCGGTTCGAGTTCGGCGTCCGCCATGTCGAGGACGACCCGGGCCCGCCCTTCGACGGTCCCGGCCGAGACCGCCACGCCGGCCAGGGCACCGGCCGGGACGCCCTCCCGGCGGTAGGACCCGGTGAGGGCCTCGCCGTCCGAGGTGAGCACCCGGGGCGGGGTGAGGTCCAGGTGCGCCCGGTACGCATCCTTGCGCTGCCGCACGAGCCGCGGGTCGACCCGCCGACCGGAGCGCACGACGTCGTCGAGCTCCTGGAAGGTGAGGTGGAAGACGTCCTCCCGCTCGGCGAGCACGCCCGTCTTGACCAGGCGTTCGGCCTCCCGCATCAGGGCCTGCTTGTAGACGAAGTAGCGGCTGACGATGGCGTACTTGGGGTACTCCCGGTACCCGATGAAGGTCCGGACCCGGTCGATCATCCGCCGGGTCTCGTCGGCCTTGCGGTCCCCGTCCGGCAGGGCGCGCAGGCGTGCCAGCACGTCCTGTTCCTTCCTGTGCGCCTTCTGCCGTCCCAGCTCGAAGCGGCGTTCGGCGGCACCCGGTGCGAAGGTGCGCACGTGGTCGAGGATCACGGGGACCAGCGCGCCGGGGCATTCGCGCCAGCGGGGCCGGGTGATGTCGATCTCGCCGACGCAGCGCATGCCGTACCGGTCCAGGTAGGCCTCGATGGCGTCGCGTGCCTCGGGCCCTCCCGGGAGCTTCGCCAGCTCCTCGAGGAAGCCGTCGTCCTGCACGTCATGCAGGTACGCCACCACCTCCGGCAGCGGGCGGATGACGTCCGCGACGTCGAGGAGGGCCAGTCCCATCTGCGAGGTGATGTTGCCGGGGGCGGACAGCGTCAGCGTGTCGGCGGCGTTCTTCTCTCCCAGCCAATCCTCGAGCTTGTCGTTGAGCCACCACGTGGCCTCCATGCCCGCCATGATCGCCTGCATGCTCAGGGGATCGCTCAGGAGGCGCTTGTGCTCCTCGAAGGCTTCCGGCAGGAAGTCGAACAGCGCCGGTCCGCTCTTCGTCCGGATGTCGCGTTCCAGGGCGGCAAGGGAGGCCCGGCTGCGTTCGATCAGGTCGGCGACGATGGCCGGATCGGTCTCGACGGGCTCGGGCGCACCGCCACCGCCCGGCGGCGGCCCGCCCGCTCCCGGGGCCGGCCGGGGGAGCGGGGGAACGAAGCCGTCGCGGTCGAGGACCGTCTCCAAGGCGTCCCTGACCAGCGGGTCGCCCTTGCCGAGGGCGTCCAGCAGGGCGGCACGGCTTGCGGGCGAGGCCAGGCGCTGGGTGACGTCCACGAACAGCCGCCCGCCGGCCTCGTGCATCGGCACCATCGCCGTCAGCTGCCACATGGAGAACCCCAGCGCCTTCATGGGGTCCGTCATCATCTGCGCGTGGCCGACGGAGACGTAGACGCGGTTGTCCCGGTCGCCCCTCTGCGGTACGGGGAACAGCGTCGTGATCGGCCGGCTCTGCACGATCCGGAAGCCGTCGTCCACCAGGCACCATTCGATGTCCTGGGGGCGGCCGAAGTGCGCTTCGATCCGCCGTCCGAGCTCGACCAGCCGCAGGGCCTGCGCATCCGTCAGCGCCGGCTGCTCCTGCTCCTCCGGGTGGACCGCCACCTCGTGCGTGCCGCCGGCCGGCCGGGCGGTCAGGGCGCGCTGCTTCGCGGCGATCTTCCGGGCGACGATCCTGCCGTCGCGCACGCTGAGGACGTCCGGATTCACCAGGCCGGAGACCAGCGCCTCGCCGAGGCCGAATGCGGCGTCGATGGTGGCGACCTTCCGGTTGCCGGTGACGGGGTCGGCCGTGAACAGGACGCCGGACGCCTGCGGGAAGGCCATCTGCTGCACGACCACGGCCATGTGGACCGTACGGTGGTCGATGCCGTTGCGACGGCGGTAGGCCACGGCGCGCTCGGTGAACAGCGAGGCCCAGCACCGGCTGATGTGCCGGAGGACCGCCGTCGGCCCGACGACGTTGAGGTACGTGTCGTGCTGGCCGGCGAAGGAGGCCGTCGGCATGTCCTCGGCCGTGGCGCTGGACCGGACGGCGTAGGCGGCCCGTTCGCCGGAGCGGGCAAGTGCGCGGGTGATCGCCGCCGCGAGGTCGTCCGGCACCGCGGTTTCCTCGATGGTCCGGCGGATCTGCGCACTGAGCGCGCGGACCGCTTCCCGGTCGTCCGGGTCCGCATGCGACAACCGATCGAGCAGGTCGCCGACCGAGGGTGCCTGCGCGACGATCCGCCGGAAGGCCTCGGTCGTCACGCAGAAGCCCGCCGGCACGCGGACCCCTTCGATGCGGGACAGCGTGCCCAGGTGTGCGGCCTTGCCGCCGAAGGTCGCGGTCCGGGTCTCGTCCACCTCGTGAAGGCTCCACACGTACTGCTCGTTCACTGCGCTGCCTCCTGGGCGGTCATTGGCTCGGGCAGCGATTCTGCGCCCTGCCCGGGGCCTTGCGGCAAGCCCCGGGGTGCGCTATAAGTTGAGAGCGGCAAGGAGAGCACTCTCCTTGCCATTGCCGTTTCCGGCCCGCCGCGGCACGGGGCACCGCGGCATCGGTCCTACCACGGGATGCCGTCAGGCGGTGGGAGTGTCCGGGTGGGCAGGCGGCCGGTCGCCCCAGCCGGCCTCGGCGATCAGGTCGTACCAGTCGGGCAGCGCGCCGGGCGGCAGGTGGCGGCGCAGGAGCTGGCCGGGGAAGCTGAGCGGGCCGGCCTTCGCCGGGTTGGCCAGAGCCTGGCGGGTGATCAGGTCCGTCATCTCGTACGCGAGATCAGTGCGCGGGAACGCGGCGTGCACGCGGTCGGCGAAGCCCGCGGGGAGGCTCTCCCTGCCCAGGCCCAGAACGTCCACCGTGATGCCTGCATGGGCCAGTGCGACTTCCGGCCCCTTGCGGGAGGCGATGCCCACCGACGTGTGCAGGGCGATGGCGTCCCAGACCACCGTCACCGCACCCTCATCGGTGCCGCGCTCACGAAGGAAGCGCGCCGCCAGATCCGCACCGTCGACTTCGAACCGCTGGTCTCCGTTGCCCTGTTCGGACAGCCCCAGGTCATGCAGGACACAGCTCAGGAAGACCAGCTCGTCGTCGAAGTCCTCTCCAGCCTTCATGCCGTCGTGGTCCGCGAGCGCCCGGGCGAAGAGATAGCTGCGCACGCTGTGTCGGAAGATGACCTCGGGCTCCACGTCCTCGGCATGGCGCAGGGCTTGGGCGGCCAGCTCCGTGCGGGGCAGGTCGAATGCGTCGTAGACGGCAGGCAGGGGGACAGCCATCGCAGCGACTCCTCATGTGTGACAGCGGGGAACCTCTTGATCGTGCGGCCCCCCGCGCCGCCCGGCCAGCGGCCGCAATGCCGTCATGCGCTAAATTCTGGCCATGACCATCAAGGTGGCCGTACTCGCACTGGACGGCGTCGTCCCCTTCGAACTGTCCACCCCCGGCCAGGTCTTCGGCACCGCCAACGAGGCCGCCGGCACCCCGCACTACGAACTCCGGGTCTGTGCTCCCGGCCGCAGCGCAACGACCTCCCCCGAGCACGGCGCGTTCCGGATCGGCACCCCGTACGGCCTCGAGGGCATCGCCGAGGCCGACACCGTCGTCATCCCCGCCCACGCCGGCTTCCTGGCACCCCCGCCCCCTGCCGTCATCGAGGCGCTGCAGCAGGTGGCGGCGCGGGGGGCGCGCCTGGCAGCCGTATGCGTCGGCGCCTTCACCCTGGCCGCCACCGGTCTGCTCGACGGATACCGCGCCACGACACACTGGCAGTACGCCGACGCGCTCGCCCGCCGCCATCCGCGCATCGTCGTCGATCCCGCCGTGCTCTTCGTCGACCACGGCCGTCTGCTCACATCGGCCGGGGTGGCCGCCGGACTGGACCTGTGTCTGCACCTGGTGCGCCACGACCTCGGCGCGGCACCGGCGGCCGCCACCGCCCGGCGCATCGTCATGCCCCTCCAGCGCGACGGCGGTCAGGCCCAGTACATCGAACGCCCCACGGCCCCGACCGATCCCGGCGCGCTGCAGCCCGTCATGCAGTGGATGGAGGGCCGCCTCGACCGCCCCCTCACACTGGCCGAGATCGCCGGCCACGCCAAGATCAGTGTCCGGACGCTCAATCGCCAGTTCCGGGCCCAAACCGGGGCGACCCCGCTGCAATGGCTGCTGAGTGCCCGCATAGACCGCGTCCGGCTGCTGCTGGAGACCACCGACCTGCCCGTCACGCTGCTCGCCGACCGCACCGGATTCGGCTCACCGGCGACCCTGCGCCACCACTTCACCCGCCACACCGGAACCTCCCCCTACGCCTACCGGGCAGCCTTCCGGCAACGAGGCCCCGGCGAAGAGGGAGGCGGTCCTTCACGGGCGCCCCACACCCCAGGCGGCCGCCGGCTGGCAACGGCAGCAGTCCCCGAAGGCGTTGGGGCTCGGCGGGGAGCGTCCCCACGAGCCGGAGCCGGTGCCCGCTCAGGCAGCGGCAGCCCTCTCCACCAGGGGTAGGCCACACTCGGCGGCGCCGGGGTCGGGCGGTGTGCGGCCGGCCGGCGGCTTACCCGGGCACGGGGCGCCGGTGACGCAACCGTGCGGCAGCGGCCAGGACCGGGATGCACACGGCGGTGGCGGCGGCGCCGGCCGCGGTGTCGGTGGCGAGGATCAACCGGACGGTTCTCATGGCGAGGGTCAGGACCTCGCTGCCCCGCCGGCGCATGTCCGCTTCGAACCGGTGCACGGCGTCGACCGGAGCGGTCCGGCCGTCGCAGAGGTGCCGGATCAGGTCGGCGGCATCGCGGATGGCCGCTCCCGCCCCCATCCCGGCGGTGGGCGGCGTGGCGTGGACGGCGTCGCCGAGCGCGGTGACCGGACCCGCGGACCACGGCGCGAGCTCGGCGGCACGCGTCGCGGCGGCGTTGAAGCGGTACGCGGCCAGGCCGTGCGGATCGGCGCGGGCGATGACCTCCAGCGTGTGCTCGGCCCAGCGCCGCTCACGGAACAGCCCCACGAGCGCATCCCGCAACGCGCCGCCCTGCAGGCCCCGCAGGCCGGCCGCGACGGATTCGGGGAACATGGCACCCCAGATGTAGGTGGGTCCGGTGGTGACGGACATCCGCAGCTCCGGAGCGTCCAGCGCGGCGTTGCCGACCGGATCCAGGTAGCCGACGTACAGCCCCGCGCCCCGCGGGCCGACCGACATCCCGGAACGCCGTCCGAGCCGCTCCCGCTCACCGCGACTCAGATCCCCCCGCAGCGTCCGCCCGGAGAATCCGACGATGCCGGCCGGGCTGTTGGTCGGGCCGCCCGCCAGATGCCGGGCGACCACGGAGCGGGCACCGTCCGCTCCCACCACCAGATCCCCGGCGGCGGAGGCGCCGTCGGCGAACAGCACACGGGGCCCGCCGTCACCCGCTGCGATCCCGGCCACCGTCCGCCCCAGATGCAGGTCCGCGCCGACTTCCTGCGCCAGCAGCGTGCGCAGGGTGATCCGGTCGACATCGATACCCGCGTCACCGCGGAGATCCGGTCCGTGGCCGAGCAGCCGGCCGCGGCGGTCCCAGTACGCGTCCCGGTCGCGCAGCCGCAGCGCGGACGCCGAGGCCAGCAGCCGCCGCATGGTCTCCGGGGCCACCAGCTCCCGCAGCGCCGCCTGGGCCCGCCCGTCCAGGGTGAGGTGGTAGCCGCCCGTCGCCCGGACGTCGCCGTCCCGCTCGAACACCGCCACCTCGAACCCCCTGCGGCGCAGCCCCGCCCCCAGCGCGAGCCCGCCGATCCCGCCACCCACCACCACGACACGCATCCGCATCCGCTCCTCTGCCTTCTCAGCCTGCGTTGGCACCACGCTGACACCGGTAGTGGACGCCGAGTGGCCGCCACCGGGCAGGATGAGCGGATGGCAACCACCTCACGACGGGCGTTACGGCTCCTGTCCCTGTTCGGCTCCCGCCGCGTGTGGCCCCTGCGGGACCTCGCCGCCCGGCTCGGGGCCGGCGAGCGCACCGTCCGCCGCGACATCGAGACCCTGCGCCGGCTCGGCTACCCGATCACCACCGTCCACGGACCCGGCGGCGGATACCGGCTCGGCACGGGCCACACCCTCCCTCCGCTGCTGTTCGACCACGACCAGGCCCTCGCCGCCGCGGTGGCCCTCCAGACCGCACCGAGCACCGTGTTCGGCCTCAGGGACGACGCGGCCCGGGCACTGGTCACCCTGGAACAGGCCATGCCCGCCGCGCTGCGCGAGTCGATGAAATCCCTGCGCCTGACCGCGCTGCCGAACTACTGGGAGTTCCCGGCACCGCCCGCCGACCCGGAAGCACTGACCACCGTGGGTACCGCGGTACGCCACCACCACGTACTCGTCACCGAAACACTGCGCGCCGACGGCTCACGCCCCGGACCCGGCGACGACGACTTCACCCCCGCCCGCCGTATCGAGCCCCACCACCTGGTCGTCTGGGCAGGCCGGTGGTACGTCGTCGCCCACGACCTCCAGGACCACCGGTGGCGGGTGCACCGTGTCGACCGGCTCCGCGCCCGCCCCACGGGCCGCCCGTTCACCCCGCGCCCGTTCCCCGACGGCGACCTCGCCCACTTCGTCATGAGCAGCCACGACCGCGGCGACGTCCCCGCCGCCTGGCCCTGTACCGGCCGTGCCCGCCTCGCCCTGCCGGCCGGTACGGTGGCCCGCTGGGCGCCGAGTGGCTCGGTCGTCGAACACCTCGACAGCGAGCACTGCCGGCTGACCCTGGGCGCCTGGTCGTGGGCCGGCATAGCCGGCATCCTCGCCACCTTCGACACCGACCTGACCGACCTTCACCCGCCCGAACTCGCCCAGGCGTGCCACCGCCTGGCCTCCCGACTGGCCGCCGCCACCCCCACCACCGACCAGTCCTGACGCTCTACGCCGGGAGGGGCCCACCGCCGCGCGGCGCGCACCTCCCGGTCTGGCGATCGCCCGGCCCAATCCCGGCCCAATGGTCCTTCAGGCGCCGGACGGCATCGAGCAGGACCCGTCAGCCGCACGCTCCCTCTGACAGCCGGCGGAAGCAACGGCCCCCGGCGTCGCGGCCCGTACGAGCGGTGCAGCGCGGCACCGCACCTTCACAGCGGACCCCCGCCGAAGGTGTTGGCGGGACAGCAGCCGACGGCGCGCCGACAACCCGAGGACTCCTGCGGCTACCACAGCCGACCGACGCCCTGAGCGCTCGGCGGGGGCGGTTCGCTAGGGGGCGGGGGCGTAGTGGACGACGTGCCGGTCGCAGGGGCCGGCGGCGTAGACCCTGATGGTGTCGATCTCGTCGTGGTCGGCGGTCAGGCCCCAGCGGAGCTTGGTGGCGACCCACTCGCCGAGGTAGCGGCAGGTGGCACCGGGGGCGGGCGGCATCCAGGCGGCCGGGTCCCGGTCGGCCCTGTGGCGGTTCGTCCGCGCGGTGACCGCGGCGAGGGAGGCCGGGGCGTCCTGGTCGTTGGCGTAGGCCTCCCGGCGTGCCGGGGGCCAGTGGCCGGCGCCGGAGCCCCAGGCTTCGGCGAGCGGGACGGTGTGGGCGATGTCCAGCGCGGCGGGGTCGGTGACCTCCTGCTCGTCGTAGTACGACAGCCATTCACCGTCGGTCAGTCCGCAGCCGGCGTCCACGGTCGGTGCCTCCGCCGCCTCGGCGAGCAGGACTTCGCTGCGGGTGTCGCAGCCGTCCGCCGGATCCAGGCCGGCATTCCAGTGGCGGAACTTCTCCCGCGTGTAGCCACCCCGGCTCTCCTCTGCCACGAGGATCTGGTCGACGGCGTAGACGAGGGGGAGGGCGCGTACGGCGCCGGGCGCGCCCGGCGCCGCGTGCGCAGAGGCGGGCAGGGCGAGCGGGATCAGGGTGAGCGCGGCCAGGCCGCGGACGGCGTTCTGGATCATACGTCCCATGGATAGCGCCCCTCAGACGGGCGGCGCCCGCCCCGCAACCGCCGGCGGGCCGTTCGGGGGAACGAGTTCACCGGAAGAGTCGGTACGCCGCCGGGCTCCCGCGCAGGCCTGGCGCGCACGGGAACAGCACTCGCGGACGACGGCGCCAGGCCCGGCCGGGCCCGGCACCGTCAGCCATCAGGCGTGCAGGGCTGCCCCGAGTCATCGAGCGCCGTACTCCGCCATCAGGCCGGGCCAAGCCCAAGGCCTTGCCCGATGGGGACGCCGGCCGGCGGGGTGCACCTACGAGCGCCAGCACCGTCGTTGCGGGCCGGCGCTCCGCGCGTTCTCCTCCACCGGCCTCGCGACCGGCGAGACCCGGTCACCGAATCGGCGGTCGAAGGAGATTGCAGGTCAGGAGGCGGAAGGCTGTCGACCCGGGGTTCGACGCCCCGCGTTCTCCTGCCACTCCCGGCCGATCGACCGCATCAGCGCCGGGTACACGCCCAGGTACCGGAAGGGCTTGATGCCGAGCATGTACAGGCGGCCGAGGCGTCCGTTGGGCTTGACCAGGACGGCCATCTGGCCGCGGTGGCCGCCGTTCCCGTCGGGGACCCAGCCGATGTGCATCACACCGTGCATGGTCTTGTTGGCGTACTCGGCGGCCCACTCCTGGTGCGTCTGGAAGACCGACGTGAAGGGCGCCGAGCCGAGGTCGGGTCCCCTCGGCCCCTCGCGCAGGTCGTCCGGCAGCCGGTCGCGCAGCGTCCCGGCCCGGCCGCCGACACCCGAAGCCGGATCGTCCCAGCCGAGCAGCGCTCCGAGCTTCCAGCGCACCGCGAACAGGAAGCGGCCCACGGGGTTCCCGCCGTGCGGGCCGCCGTCGCCGTCCGCCATCTGCTGCACCAGGTGGTGCAGGTCGTCCGGGCCTCCGGGTGTCGGCAGCACCCACACGTCCTCGCAGCGGAAGTCGCCGGCGATTTCGTGGATCCGCCAGGGCCGCGAGGTGTGTTCGGTCGCGGGAAGGCGCAGCTCGTGCATGGAAAGGCCCCCTTCTATACGGTGACGTATAGATGAAGCCTAACCCGGCACATACGGCTCCGTATACTTCTCTCGGACGGTGAGAAGGGACACGGACATGGGCGCGATCCGCACGCCGCGGGACAAGTGGATCGAAGAGGGGCTGCGGGCGCTCGACGCCGGCGGGCCGGAGGCCGTCCGCATCGAGGTGCTCGCCCAGAGGCTCGGCGTCAGCAAGGGCGGTTTCTACGGGTACTTCCGCAACCGGGGCGCTCTGCTGGAGGAGATGCTCGACACCTGGGAACGGGGCGTCGCCGAGGACGTCATCGAGCGGATCGAGCGCGACGGGGGCGATGCCCGTGAGCGGCTCGCGCGTCTCTTCGCGTTCGTGGGGTCGGCCGAGTCGCCCGTGACCAGCGCCGGCGTCGAGCTGGCCGTCCGGGACTGGGCCCGCCGCGACGAAGGCGTCGCCCTCCGGCTCCGCCGGGTCGACAACCGGCGCATGGACTACCTGCGCCGGCTCTACAGCGCCTTCTGCGACGACGAGGACGACGTCGAGGCCCGCTGCCTGATCACCTTCTCGCTGCGCATCGGCGACCACCTGATCGCGGCCGACAACGGCCCGCGCGACCGCACGGAGGTCCTCGCGGCGGTCAGCAGGCGACTGCTCACCTGACCCCCGCCGCGCCGGAGAGGTTGCAGGCGTGGGGAAAGGCGCCGCCCGCGGAGGTCCGGACCGCCCCGCCGGAGGACGGTGCCCGGCTGACACGGCGTGCCGTTTCCCGGGAGTCCCCGCGGGTGCGCGGCCGGCCGCTGCTCGAGGGCGCGGCGCAGCACACGAAACGGTATGGGGCGCGGCAGCGGTCATGGCGTGCCACGAGCGCAAGGGCCGGCGGGCCGGGCACACCGCAGCCGCCGTCACCTTCACCGCGGCCCTGCCCTCGCCCGACCCAGGGTGCGGATCGCCCACGCCCTCCCCGCGCTGCTCCCGGTGCTCGAACAGGTCGCCAGCGGCGCGCACACACCTCCCACGTCGCGGCCGGCGCGGTCATCGGTGCCGCCTCGGCGTACCGCGACTACCGGACCGGGCGACTGCTCCCCCCGACTCGGTACGGCGGCCGGCCGGTGGGGCACCGGGCGGGTGATCTACGGTCCCCTTCTCGGCAGATGCCGGCCGGCGGCCCGGCAGCCACCGCCACCTCGTCCTCCGACGCCCCTTCGCGGGGACCGTCGGTGTGGGGCCCGGGCGAGGGCGTGGACCTCCCGGTCGGTGCGTGTTGTGCGACCGCAGCGGCGGCCTGCAGGCATCGGCGGGCCTGTCGCCGCGGAGGCCTCCCGGCTGTGGCACGAGGCGCGCCGGCCCCCCGCGCGCGTACGTTGCTACGGGCGGCGGCAGAGCCGATGCGGAGCGGGGCCGGCGTCGGCTCGCAGGGCGGCGAGAATTGCCCCCTCCACTCCTGCGCCTGCCCTGTCCCGCCCGCCCTGCACGCCGCGTGGTACCGGCTGACATGCAGCGCATCTATCGCGAAGGGGCTCGAAAGCCTCGGCTCCCGTCGCTGCGCGTTTGTCCAGGGGCTGGCCGCAGCAGAACGCCCCCGCGCCGCCTGGGCTGTTTCACGGCGCGGCTGGTGCTGGTCCGCCTTGTGGTGCCCGTCTTCCTTGCCCGCGGGCGGCCCGGAGCAGAGGTGGCGGTCTTCGCACCGGCTTAGGCGGGCAGCCCGGCGACGACAGAGACCGGGACGACGCCCGGGTTGGGAAGGCCGGCCCTTGTTTACTTACGGGTCGACCCGTAGGGTAAATCTCATGAGCTCTTCCCCGCCCTCCAGGGGGCGTCCCAGGGATCCCCGATCGCACGAGGCGATCATCCGCGCGACCGCAGAACTGATGGTCGAGGTCGGCTACGCCGCGACGTCGATCGGGGCGGTGGCCGCGCGGGCCGGCGTCGGCAAGGACACGATCTACCGGCGCTGGCCGGGCAAGCCGGAGCTGGTCTTCGAGGCCGTGTTCACGACCACCGATGACCTCCCGCCCCCGGACACCGGGACGCTGGCCGGGGATCTGACCGTGCTGCTGCAGGGTCTGGTCGACGAGTTCCGCGCGCCTGCCGCCGCGGCGGCACTCCCGGGGCTGCTGGCCGACTTCGCAGCGGACCCGGAGCTGAGGGCGCGCATCCGCGGCGACTTCCTGGCTCCGTCGAAGGCACGGCTGCTGGTCGTCTTCGAACGCGCCGCGCTGCGCGGCGAGATCGCGGGCGAAACGCCGGTGGACCTGGTCCTGGACACGCTGGCAGGAGCTGTGTTCTTCCACATCGGGCTGATCGGGGAGCACCCCGACCAGGAGCTCGCCGCACTGCTGGCCGCTGTCGTGGCCAAAGGAATCGAGGTCCGGTGAACGGCTGGCTCCTCGCGGCAGGGATCACCGCTCTGGGCGTGACCGCGATCCACATCGTCGGCGGGCACCGCGATGTGGTGCGCCCGCTGCTGTCCTGCGGGCTCGCGGACGAACCCAAGCGCGTCCTGCACGCCGTCTGGCACATGGTGAGCGCCGATCTGGCGCTCTCCGGACTCGCCCTGCTCTTCCTCTCCCTGGCGAACGGTACGCCGGGTACCGGCCTGGTGGCGTGGTTCGTGGCCGCCCACTTCACCGCGTACGCGGCGGTGTTCCTGGCCGTCACACTGTCCGTCGGCTGGCCCCGGCCCCTGCTCCGCCTACCGCAGTGGATTCTGCTCCTGCCGGTCGCAGCGCTGGCAGCGGCCGGCGCCGCGTAGCCACCCTGCCGGATCGCGGGCGGCGCAGGTCCCCGCCTCGACGGTGCGGAGAGTGCGCTGCCCGCCACGGCATCCTGAGGGCGGCCGTGATGCCCCTCGTGGTCTGCCTTCACTCCGGCCTGGCCAGTGTGGCGCACGCCCGCGGTCCCGGCGCCCGGCTCGCACGGCCTTTGCGCCGGCCCGGACTGCCCTTGCTGCCCACCTGCGCAAAGGATCACACGGCGGACGGCCACCCAACTTCGACGGAGACCCATTCGGCGAACCGTCGGAGAACTTGCGAACGATGCGGGCTGCCGGCACGGAGGTGCTGATGTCGTGCTCCCAGCGGTCGTGGTCACCCCGCTCCCCACATGACCGGCCGGACAAGTCCTAGTCGTCCACGGCTCCCGGGGCCAGGGCCGGTGCCGGGAACGCGAAGCGGGCCTCGGCGCCCGACCACCAGACACCGATGGCGAAGACGGCAGTGGCCTCCAGCAGCGCAGCGCGATCGAGCCCGCCGCAGGGCAGCGGCGTGCAGCCCATGGAGGTGACGATTTCTGCCACGCGCGCGGCGGCGCCCGGCTCGTCGGTGCAGAACGGGACCGCAAGGGGGGACCCTTCGAAGGTCGGCCGTTCCGTGGTCCAGATGCTCTCGTGGCATACCCCGAACGCCTTCACCACGTGGGCGCCGGGGGCGGCGTCCGCGATGAGCCGGGCGACGGAGGTGGCGCCGCCGGTGGTCAGGACCGGGCCGTCCTCGCCCGGCGCCATGGGAACGGTGCAGTCGATCACCGTCCGCCCGGCGAGCAGGTGGGCCAGCTCCTCGGCCAACTGCGGCGCGGCGCTCGCCGGTACGGCGATGAGTACCGCTTCCCCGAAGGCCGCGGCATCGGCCAGGCTGCCGAGCCTGGAGGCGCCGGTGAGCAGGGCGGTGCGGGAGGCCGCCCCAGTGTCCCGACCACCCACGAGTACGTCATGGCCGGCCCGTACCCAGGCCGCACCGAGGGCGGTGGCCATCGCCCCTGTACCAAGAATGCCGATGCGCATGTGCTTGCTCCTGTCGTCCATGCCGAAAGATCCGCGAGGTGTGACGGAAAAGACGCTAGGGGCGCCGATGCACACCACATGGTGTGCATCGGGCCGGGCAGGATCAGCACATGGGCGACATGGGGGCAGAGGCAGACGAACAAGGCCTGGACGAGTACCTGGGCGGCCGCGAGTACGCTGCGGACTGCCAGGCGAGGGTGGCTTTCGACGTACTGTCGAACCGCTGGGACAGCGTGATCGTGTACATCCTCGGCGAGAGCGGACCCATGAGGCCGCGTGCGCTGATCACCCGCATCGGTGGGATCAGCCCCAAGGTCCTCAACGAAGCCCTGCGCCGCCTTGAGTACAACGGCCTGGTCGTACGCCGGGCGTACGCGGAGGCCCCGCCGCGCGTCGACTACTCACTCACCGAGGCGGGCCTCGCGCTGCTGGGCCCGATCCGCGCGATGGGGATGTGGGCCGGACGCTACACCGAAGCCGTCCTGGCGGCCCAGGCTTGCTTCGCACCCCGAGAATCTCGCCCGCACAGCCGCCGAGGGGCTGTCCCGTAAATGCACTTCGGTCGCCGCGGAATGGTTGATCTCGGTGTCGTCATACGGGCGAAGACGTACTCGACGCGGGCCCGGACCTGCTTGTGAGATCGGTTGACCCCTACCCGGTCCGGCAGTTCCGCATCTGCACCTCCACGTCGCAGCACGGTCGCCAGTGTTCCCGAAGGCGTGAGGGCTCAGCCCGGAGAAAGGGGCTGCGCGGGGACGGCTCCGGCGCCGCGATCGCACCAGTCGCGCCGTGATGGTGGCATCCAGGGGAGGCCGAGCGCGTGCTCTTCCGCCCAAGTGCCCGCGGCCGTCGGGCATGGGCCTGAGGATCGGCACGGATGCCGAGCGAGCCGGTGCGTCTGCGGGCCTGGTACAGCGCGCACGTGACCCTTTGCGTGCAGACCGGTCTCCGGCGTACGCACCCGGCGGGGTGCGTGATCCCGCGCTGGACGAGTCACAGGGCATCAACGCCGCCTGGCCGGAGGCATCCCTGCGGGTGTTCGCCGAAGCCACTGACTTGCGGATGCGCCACCGTGTCCTGCTGGATCTGCCCACCTCCCGCGCGGCATACCCGTTATAGGTGTTGAGGTGGTGCCGCACCCGCGGCATCACACCCTGCATCCACGCCCGCTGATCGGCCGCGACGATCCGATTCCGGCAATCGGCCGCGAGGCCACCACCTGCCGCTCACCCGCATGACCGGCCAAGCCGTGCAGCAGCACGACCGGCTTCCCCCGGCCCGCCCCCATCCCGGCAGACAGGACCAGCCCCATCACGCAAGACCACACGCTCGGACCACAGCACGACCGCCCGAGGAATCGTCCTGCCCCGATCTTGCCCCGGCAGCCACGAGCCGCGCTGAGGGCCGCCCTTGTCGAAGGCACGTCGCCGTGAAACACAGGCCACGTCCGCGGCGACGGTGCCCTGCGACCGCAGCAAGGACACTGCCACTGTCAGACCCAGCTGGCAGCATCAGCGAAGTGAACGCCCTGAAGCGTCCTCCACTCACCCCCGTCGCGAACGCAGAGGAGCATGTCCCTTGCGACTGCATGGCGTTAGCGCCCGGCATCGCTGCGGGCATCCTTGCCCCGGCCCTCCTGCTCGCCCCCGTCCTTCGCGGCCACGGCGGTACGATCGGGTGACGGTGCCCCGCGGTGTCCTCGTCCGCGTACGAGCCGGACGCCGACGACCTGAGGTGGCCACAGTCCGGATCCTCGCCGACCCGGACAGCGGCCGACGTGTGACACGAGCACGGCGCCGCACCACAGCGCGTCGCCCGGGTGGCAGCCCCTGCCGCACGCCCGGTCGCCGGAACGTCGCGAATCCGAGCGGGGGCCGCCTGTACTTCCGTGTGCCGGCGTCCCAGCCCGGCAGGCCCTGTGGTCGGCTCGGCGCCCTCCGCAGAGCGCCGTGGCCTCGCCGCCCGGTCCGGTATGGGCCGCTGACACCTCCGACAGCAGAAAGCACATTTCTTCGATGACCACACAACCTCCACGCACCGGGCACAGCGGTCCGCAGACCGCTTCCGTTGCGACCGACCTGCCGTTCAAGCCTCAGCTCGTCAAAGCAGTGTTCAGGGACGTGACGTCGTTGCACGTCTCCAAGTCGGCCGCGTGGGCCGCCGCGTCGGTGACGCGGACCGTGTTGACGGAGATCATCGAGGGCGCGAGAAGCGCGGCGGCCGAGGAGGGCAGGAAGAGGCTCACTCCCGAGGACCTCATCTCGGCGATCGACCGGAACGTCGAGGTGGAGGTGGGATCGGCGTGGTACCTGCACAGCCCGACCTTCCACGGCCGGATGGGCGAGGTGCGCAACGCCGATGGTGCTCTTGTGTCTCTTCGTGAGCGCCGCGGGGCGCGTACACCGAGTGGTGTGGCCGGCGCCCACCGGTTCGAGGCAGGGGTGAGAAGGCTGCTGAGGAGTCGGGGGGTGAGGGCGGTCCCGGCGACGGTCCGCGACCTGGACGGAATCGCGAGCGTGTTCCTGACGGACCTGGCCCGGGACGCGGCCATGGTCGTCCGCGAGGGCGGGGTCAAGCGGTTCGGGACGGTCAGTCTGATGGTGCCGGGCGAGCCGGCCCCGGCCCCGCTGCTCAAGGACCCCCTCCTCGCCCTGTCCACCCGCCGCGGCGACGGGAGGACTGTGGGAGGGGACGACGTCCTGGCCGCCGGCACGATTCAGCTGTTCGGCGATCTCAGACGACGCGCCATCTCCGAGGCAGCCGAGAGGACACGGAACACGCCGGCCAACTGATCGGGCCTGCCCCTGCGCTCTGCCCTCTGCGCAGGGTTCCCGGGTGTACGCGGCTCCTGGAATCCGGCGCCCGCATTCGGCTCCGGTCGGCTCGCAAAACGGGCTCGCCGCACAGGCGCGGACCGTCGGCCGCAGGCACCCCAGGGGGAAGACCTTCCTTTCCGCCGTGTTCGCCGGTGGCTGGGTCGGAGCCGGTGACTCCCGGTGCCGGCCCCGATTCAGGGGCGTCGCCGACGACGTACGGACTGCTCGTCATGACGCCGCCCTCCTGGGATCGCGGCCAGGTGCCCGGGGCCGGGCGGGACCATCACGCACAGGTCGTCCTGGACGTAAGCGGCGAGGACCGGGGGCCCCGGCGCGGGCTGATCGGCAGCACGGCGAGCGTCCATGCCGCGACCGAGCGGGCTGATCGCGACCGCCTCCCAGAGCCGGCCGCACGCCGGCCGGCCGTCCAGCTCCCGGCCCCGTGACGGTCAGCCGCGCCGCCATGCGGCATGCGTCCGCTACCCGGCCGACGGCTTCGCCGAGCAGGTCACCCTCGCCCTCGACGCGGCGGTCGCCGATCGCCCCGACACCGAACCGCTGCGGAAACTGGTGCTCGCCTCGTGATGATCTTCCTCGCGGTGCTCGGCACACTGCTGCTGTTCGCCGTCGGCTACGTGCTGCGCGGCGTGTACTTCATCCGCAAGGCCAAGCGGCTGGAGGCGGAGGTCGCCCGGCTGGACGCCGAGACCGACGCGAACCGCGCCGAGGCCGCCCGCGCGGTCGTCGCCCGCGGCTTCGTACCCGGCGACCGGCTGTACACGGACGCGTGGGCACCGGTCCCGGCCGAGCGGACCGCCGCCGAGACCGCGGTCCGCGCCGGGGACTGGGAGGCCGGCGCCGCCTGGATCGAGGCGGCCGGCCAGGACTGGGACGAACGCTGGGAGCGCGTCCGCGCCCTCGCGGAGCTCGCCGCAGAGGACGACGCCTGGCTGCTGCGGTGGCAGGCCGCCCGGCCCGCCGACCCCATAGCGGCGCAGGTCAACGCCGACGCCGCCGTGCTGGTCGCGTGGAACGTACGAGGCTCCCTGCGGGCCAAGCACACCACCCGCGAGCAGTTCCGGGTCTTCCACCAGCTGCTCGGCAAGGCCCAGGAGGCCGCCCACGAAGCCCAACGGCTGGCCGACCCCGCCGACCCGCTCCCGTACATGATCGAGCAGCCGATGGCGATGGGCCTGGGCTACTCGCACGAGCAGTACGAACGCCTCTGGGCGGAGATCATGGAGCGGGCCCCCAAGGCCCTGGGCCCGCACACCGGCGCCCTGCAGTACTGGTGCGCGAAATGGTGCGGCTCGCACGAGCGGGCGGAGTCCTTCGCCCGGGCCGCCGCGGCCAAGGGCGAACCGGGCGAGCTGCTGTCGATGCTCCCGCTGTACGCCTGCTTCGAGCAGGAGCAGCACGAGGACGACATCGACCCGGACGTCTGGCTGAAGGAGCCGCACATCGTGGCGGCGGTGGACGCGGCCCTGCTCGACGTGGACGCGGCCGACCCGGACGACCGGCGCGTGGTGCGGGTCCGCCACCTTCTGGCCTGGTTCCTGTACTGGCAGGACCGGTACCCGGAGGCCCTGGAGCAGTTCCGGCTGATCGACGGCTGGATCGGCCACGCCCCGTGGACGTACTCCTCGGACCCGAAGGGCCGGTACCTCAACGTCCGGGACTACACCGTCCGCCAGGTGCACGGCACCGACTGACGCCGGGGACACCGCACCGCGGGCACGGGCGGGTGGGGATTCCCCGCCCGCCCGTGCCCGCGGTGCACGAGGAGGCCACGGACGCTCACGTACCGCCGTCCGCCCAAGCTCCCGCCCCCCGCTTCCCGCTGGGGGAGCCGCCCCGGCTCGACGCGGAGGCCGCGCCGGACGCGCCGGCCGGGGAGAAGCCGGCGCTCACCGCCGCCCTGCTGCGGCTGCGCAGCAGCCGGCCCGGGCTGTTCGAGGGATGACGGCCTTGCCCGCCCGCGGCACGGCGGCGGAACACCGCCCGGCCTCGACCCCCTCCCCGGCCCCGCGGTCGTGGCCACCCGATTCTCCGCCGGGCCGGCCGCGGCGGGCGGCCGGCGCGGGATCGCGCTGCTCCTGCCGCCGGGCCCGCGGTCCCCGCTCCCCGGCCTCGCGGGCGGCGCGGAACCCCGTACGAGAGGGCGGCGGAGCCGTCCGGCCCGCCGGCCCGCGCGCCGGTGGTGGCGGTCCTGCGCGTGGGCCCGTACGTCCGGTTCCCGCTCTGCCGCCCCGGCCCGCTGCCCTCGCTGCGGACGGGGGCGGCACCCGCCGCCTGCGGGCCGCCCCGATCGAGCTGAACCCGTCTTCACCGGCTCCGCGGACTTCCCGGATCCCTTCCCGCCCCGGCCGGAAACCTGCCTCCGCGAGGACGGCGCTCGCCATCGCCGCCGGATCCCCCGGGCGCTTACTGCCACGGGCCTGCGGAGTCGGTGTCGACGGCCGCCTGGCTGCCGACGGTCAGCTCGGTGAAGGCGGCCGCCGCGCCGGTCAGCGGGACGCGGGAGAACACCGCCAGGGGGCGGTGCCACGGCGGGTCGAGGGAGAGCAGGAGACAGTCCTCGCCGATGGCGCCCCGGACCATGTGCGCGGGGGCCATGACGGTGCCCACCCCGGCTGCCGCCATCCGCACGGCCGTGGACGTGTGGTCCGTACGCAGCACCGTGCGCGGGGTGAAACCCACCGCCCCGCAAGCCCAGTCCAGGACGGGCTGCCCACCCACCAGCGGCTCCATCGCGCAGCGGACCCAGTCGCGGTCGGCGAGCTCGGCGAGGCGGACGGCTCCGCGCCCGGCGAGGGGGTCGCCCGACGGGACGACGATGACCAGCTCCTCGCGGCCCACCCGCACCAGGGGGCCCGTCCAGTCCTTGGGCTCGGGGCCCACGGCGAGGTCGGCGGCCCCGCGCTCCAACTGCTCCTCCAGGGCGTCCGTGGAACCGTACTCGCGCAGCACCAGGGAGACCCCGGGGTACAGGGCCCGCCAGCGGGCGGTGACGCCCGGGAGCATTCCGACCGCGATGGCGTGCACGGTCGCGATGTGCAGTTCGCCGCCGGCCACTCCGGCCGCCGCCCGGGCGGCCCGCTCCGCCTCGCGGGCGCTGCGGACGGCGAGCTGCGCGTGCGGCAGGAAGGCGCGGCCCATGGCGGTCAGCCGCACCCCCCGCGGCAGGCGCTCCAGCAGCGCGCCGCCCACGGCCGTCTCCAACGCCTTGACCTGGTGGGAGAGGGCGGGCTGGGTGACGTGCAGGGCGTCGGCGGCCCGGGTGAAGGAGGACTCCTCCACCACGGCGAGGAAGTACTCCATCTGACGCAGACTCATGATCGGCAAGCATAAGGAACCTGCATGGGGTCCAGAACATCTTTGCCTTGGACGGCGGGGAACGGCCGGTACAGGCTCGGTACATGAGCAACGACAGCAACAGCTTCGGCGACGGCACTGCGGACGTGATCGTGATCGGCGGCGGCACCGGCGGCTACAGCACCGCCCTGCGCGCCTCGGCCCTCGGACTGACCGTGCTGCTCGCCGAGCGCGACAAGGTGGGTGGGACCTGCCTGCACCGCGGCTGCATCCCCAGCAAGGCCATGCTGCACGCGGCCGAACTCGTCGACGGCATAGCCGAGGCGCGCGAGCGCTGGGGCGTACGGGCGAGCGTGGAGTCGGTGGACTGGGCGGCGCTCGGCGCGACCCGGGACGACATCGTCGGCCGCAACCACAGGGGCGTGGAAGGCCATTTGGAGCACGCCGGGGTGCGGGTGCTGCGCAGCGGCGCCCGGTTGACCGGTCCGCGGTCCATCCGGACCGAGGACGGGCGGGAGTACACCGCCACCCGGGGGCTCGTGCTGGCCACCGGGTCCCGGCCGCGCACACTGCCCGGGCTGCAGCCCGACGGGCAGACGGTGGTCACCAGCGACGACGCGCTGTTCGCGCCCGGGCTGCCGGCTTCGGTACTCGTGCTGGGCGGCGGGGCCATCGGCGTGGAGTACGCCTCCTTCCACCGTTCCATGGGGGCCGAGGTCACCCTGGTCGAGGCGGCGGACCGGCTGGTGCCGTCGGAGGACGCGGACGTGTCCCGGCACCTGGCACGAGGCCTGAAGAAGCGCGGCATCGACGTCCAGACGGGCGCCCGGCTGGAGGGTGCGGCGGTGGGGGACGGGGTCGTCCGGGCCACCGTGCGGACCGCGCGCGGAGAGCTGCGCGGGCTGGAGGCGGAGCAGCTGCTCGTGGCGGTCGGCCGGGTCCCGGTCACCGACGGGCTCGACCTTGCAGCGGCCGGACTGGCCACCGACGAACGCGGGTTCGTGGCGCCGGCCGACTGGTCCCGGCTGGAGACCGCCGTCCCCGGCATCCACGTCGTCGGCGACCTCCTGCCGCCGCCCTCGCCGGGGCTGGCGCACGCGTCCTTCGCGGAGGGGCTGCTCGTCGCCGAGACACTGGCCGGGGTGGCGAGCGCGCCGGTGGACTACGCGGCGGTGCCGCGGGTCACCTACTCGGCGCCGCAGACCGCCGCCGTGGGGCTGACGGAGCTGCAGGCGCGCGAGGCGGCGTACGACGTGGTGGTGAACACGATGCCGCTGACCGCGGTGGCGAAGGGGATGGTGCACGGGCAGGGCGGCACGGTGAAGGTCATCGCCGAGCGGGGCGGACGGGTGCTGGGGGTGCACATGGTCGGGCCGCACGTGTCCGAGATGATCGCGGAGAGCCAGCTGATCGTGGGGTGGGACGCCGAGCCGTCCGACGTGGCCCGCCATATCCATCCCCACCCGACGTTGTCGGAGGCGGTGGGCGAAGCCTTCCTCTCGCTCGCCGGCCGAGGGCTCCACCAGCAGTAGCCGCCCGCCGGGGGGTGCCGCTCCACCGGCCGAGGTGCCTGCGTCAGCCGTCGGCCACCTGGTCCGCGCCGGCCTGTGGTCCGCCTCGGCGGTGGCCCGCGGTTCCCCGACATCCCCCTCGGACCAGGTGGCCGCCCTCGCTCGCTGCGGGACCTGCCCGCCCTCGACCGGCACGTTCCCCTCGGCCGGGGCCGGCCCGCCCGCCGCCCCGGCGTGGGCCGTACCGACTTCGACCAGGTCGTCAGGCTCGGGTGACTGTCCCCGGTCGGCCGGGGGTTCCAGCCACTCGGCGGGGATGTACCCGACGATCGCCGGATGGCCGACGGAGGGCATGGCCCTCCAGGCTGGTGGCATGACACAGCGTGCGCAGGAGCGACACCGGGCTGCGCAAGGGCGCGCTCGGGGAGTTCCGCGGTACGGCACGGGCGGCGAGCGGCATCTGTCTGGCTGTCGTCAGCTTTGACCTCCGCGCTGCCGTTGTGCCCGCGCTCGCCGCGACGGCCGTCGAACCGGCCCCCTGAACCGAGCGCCACGGCCGTTCGGGCCGATGCCCGCCGCTGCTGACGCGCTGCGCCGGAGAGCACGTAGGAAAGGAATTTTGTGAACACCGCATCCGCCCCGGAGGCGACGGGTGCCGACGCCCCGCGCACCCGCGAGACGCTCAAGGCGCTGTACGGGTACGTCCGACCGCACCGGTGGACCGTCGTACTCGGTCTGCTGCTGGCGCTGGTGGGAACGGCCGGAGGACTGCTGCAGCCGCTGGCCACGAAGGCGCTGGTCGACCGGCTCTCGTCCGGCGGCACGCTCGCCGACATCCTGCTGGCCCTGACCCTGCTGGTGCTGTTCGGCACGGTGGCCGAGGCCTTCGGCGCCTATGTCCTGGAGCGGACGGCGGAGTCGGTGGTCCTGGCCGCTCGGCGCAGTCTGATCGGCCGGCTGCTGCGGTTGCGGCTTTCGGCGGTTGACCGGGTGCAGCCGGGCGATCTCATGTCACGGGTGACGTCCGACACCACACTGCTGCGGGCCGTCAGCACCCAGGCCGTGGTCAACGCCGCGACCGGCGTGCTGGCCCTCGTCGCGGCGCTCGTCGTGATGGCCGTTCTGGACGCCGTCCTGCTCGGCGTCACCCTCCTCGTGGTCGCGGTCGTCGGGACGGGCGCCGCCCTGGTGATGCCGAGGATCGGGCACGCCGCCGAACGCTCCCAGGCCGCGGTCGGGGAGATGTCCACCGACCTGGAGCGGGCCCTCGGCGCGTTCCGCACGGTGAAGGCGTCCGGCGCCGAGGAGCGCGAGACCGCCCGCGTCGAGGCGTCGGCCCGGCGGGCGTGGCGCCACGGCGTGCGCGGTGCCAAGTGGGAGGCGCTGCTGGGTACGGCGGACAACCTCGCCGTCCAACTGGCGTTCCTCGCGGTGCTCGCCGTCGGCGGAGCGCGAGTGGCGTCCGGGGACATCCCCGTCTCCACGCTCATCGCCTTCCTGCTGTACCTGTTCTACCTGATGGAGCCGGTGTACAAGCTGGTCGAGGCCGCCTCCGCGTACCAGGAGGGCTCGGCCGCGATCTCCCGGATCAAGGAGGTGGACCGCCTGGCGGCGGAGCCGCCGGCCACGAACCCGCCGGAGCGAACCGCGGCGACGGCAGCCGTGCCGCGTCCTGCGTCGCTCTGCTTCGAAAACGTGTCCTTCCGGTACGGGCCCGGGCTGCCGTACATCCACCGGCAGGTGGACTTCGAGGTGCCGGGTGCCGGGATGACCGCCTTCGTCGGGCCTTCGGGCGCGGGCAAGTCGACGGTCTTCTCGCTCATCGAGCGGTTCTACGAGACGACCGGCGGCCGCATCCTGGTCGACGGCGAGGACATACGCCGGTGGCCGCTGTCCGAGCTGCGGTCCGCCATCGGGTACGTCGAGCAGGACGCGCCGGTGCTGGCCGGCACCCTGCGGGAGAACCTGGTCTTCAGCGCGCCCGGCGCGACGGACGACGACATCCGCGCCGTCCTCGCCCGGACCCGGCTCGACGCCCTCGTCGAGCGTCTCCCGCACGGCCTGGACACCCTGGTCGGGCACCGCGGCTCGAAGCTGTCCGGCGGCGAGCGGCAGCGCGTCGCGATCGCCCGCGCACTGCTGCGCAGGCCCCGCCTGCTGCTGCTCGACGAGGCGACCTCGCAGCTCGACGCGGTCAACGAGTCGGCGCTGCGGGATGTCATCGTCGAGACGGCACGCGAGACCACCGTCCTGGTGGTGGCGCACCGCCTGTCGACGGTGACGGACGCGGACCGCATCGTCGTCATGGACGCCGGCCGGGTCCGAGCGACCGGCACCCACGAGGAGCTCGTGGCGGAGGACGAGCTGTACGCGGAGCTCGCCGCGACCCAGCTCCTGCTCCCGGCCGGGCGTCCCGGCAGGTGAGCGCAGTGCGGGGGTTGTCCCCGCCGCACGGCGGGGACAGCCCTGCCGGGTGGCGGAGCGGCACCGGGCATCCGTCGATGACGGCGGACCACACGAGGCGTGGGGCCGGGGTCCCAGCCGCTCGGAGTGACCGCCGGGCCCGCCCGGTCCCGGCGGTCCCTCCGAGCGGGCAGCCACGGCAGCTGAGCCGGGCGGGCGATGGAGGACCCGGCCCGGCCAGGCGTCAGCGGACGTACACGGCCGGCTTGGTGGCGGCGTTGAGCAACGCCTCCAGCGGTCCCCGGCGGAACAGACGGGACCAGACCGCGGCGAACACGATCGCCCCGAGGATGGACATCAGCACCGGCGACCAGGACACCTGGGTGCTCTCACCGGCCGGTACGCCGAGCACGGACTGCACGAGGAAGTGGCCGACGTAGGCCGTCAGGGACATGGTGCCCACAGCGATGACCGGCTTCGCCAGGCTGGGCAGGCGCGGTACGCGGTCCATCAGCGCCGTCGCGCCCACGACCACGAGGATCGCGACGCCCACGCTGCCGACGATGTCGAACGTGGTGCCGCTGTGCGGTCCCGCGGACAGCAGATCCGAGGCCGGCCGATGTGTCGTGAAGGATCCGCTGCCGAAGGAGGACGTCTTCTCGAACACGGCGGACGACTTCGCCTCCTCCGCCATGCTCCGCAGCGCGTCCTCGCCCGCCAGCTGCAGGGACAGCCCGTAGGCGCCCGCCGTCAGGGCGGCACCGAACGCGGCCAGGCGCCGGCGGACGGATGCGGCCGACAGGTCGAGGCGGGCCAGCGCCATACCGGCGACGACGAACGACATCCACGTGATCGCCGGGTAGAAGCCGGTGAGCAGCAGATCCAGCACGCCCACCTCGCTGACCTTCTTGAGCGGGTCGTAGGCGTCGACGGTCTGCCGGACGGACTCGCTGAGCCGGGAGTTCAGGACGAACGCCAGCTGCGGTGTGGCGAGCGCAAGGCCCGCGGCGGTGATCGCCAGTGCCTTCGCGGACAGCCGCAGGAGGGGCAGGGCGAGGAGGAAGTAGACGCCGTAGAAACCGAGGATGATCACACCCCCGTACTCCATCGCCAGCACCGTGCCCAAAGCCAGCAGGACCACGGCACGGATCGCGATCCGCGCCGTCGCCTGCCTGCCGGCCGGCCCGGTCTTCGGCTCACGGCGGCCGGCGATCAGCATCAGCGAAAACCCGGCGAGCGTGGCGAACAGGACGGACGAGTGACCGTCGGCCAGATACCGGACCCAGCTGCCGACACCGTGCGTGGACGACAGCACCGGGCCGATGTGGACGATGTACATGCCGAACACCGCCAGCGCACGGGCCAGGTCCACGCCGACCAAACGTCCCATCGGGGGGCCGCCCGAGGGTGTCCCGGCGGAGTCGGGCGAGGCTGCGGGCACGGGAGGCGCGTTCTCCCGCGTAGCTGACGTCGCCTGCGGCGGCTGCATCTGTGTCATACGAGGAATCTCCCGGTGCTGCACGGCAGCGGACCATCCCGCAGGCTTCGGTGAGACCCCCGCCGACAGGCGAGGACCGCCCCGCCGACCGGCGGGCCGGGGCGGACGGTGACGTGAAGGCGCCCCCCGCATCTCGCCCTTCAGGCCACTCCGACGGCAGCAGCCGCACCCCCCGAACGGCTGGAGCCCACCCACCGGGTGGCCACCGTTCACGGGCGATCACGTCACCGCGTACCCTGCCCGGCGTACGGTCGAGCCAGGCGGACACCGGTCGAGAGCGCGGAGCACCGGGCGGACGAGTCGCCGGGCAGCAGCCGGATACAGCAACGGAGCAGACGAGTGCGAGGCGGGACACCGGTGATCCGGGTAGTGGTGGTGGACGACGAGGCCCTGGTGCGGTCCGGCTTCCAGATGATCCTGAACGCGTCCGACGGCATCGAGGTCGTGGCGACCGCGCAAGGGGCCCAGGCGGCCGACGTCGTCCGGCGCGAGCTGCCGGACGTCGTCCTCCTCGACATCCGCATGCCGGACGTGGACGGCCTGACCGTGCTGCGGCAGATCCGGACACTGCCCGAACCGCCGCACGTGGCCATGCTGACCACTTTCGACACGGACGAGTACATCCTCACCGCACTGCGCTCGGGAGCATCCGGCTTCCTCCTCAAGGACACCGAGCCCGAACAACTCGCCCAACTCGTCCGCACCCTCGCCGCCGGGGGAGTGGTGATGTCGCCGAAGGCCTCGCGCGCGCTGCTCCGCAGCCACCCCGGGGCCGGAGCACCGCAGGACGCCGACATCGCGCGCGTCGGGCTGCTCAGCGACCGGGAACGCGACGTCCTCGTCCTGATCGCGGAAGGACTCTCCAACGCCGACATCGGCACCCGCATCCACCTGAGCACGGGCACCGTCAAGGACCACGTCAGCTCGATCCTGACCAAACTGCGGGTCAGCAGCCGCGTCCAGGCCGCACTCCTCGCCGAGCGGGCCGGCCTGCTCACCCACAACGACGACGACACGACCCGGGACTACGGCCGGTGAGCACGGGCCGGGCACCGTGGCGGCGACTGCCGCCCCGGGCCGTCGACACGGGCCTCGTCGCACTGGCCGCGCTCGACGCATGGATCAACCTCCTGGGCGAGGGCACCCCTGTCATGTGGGCCTGCGCCGCCGTCGGCTCCGCAGGACTGTTCCTGCGCAGACGCTTCCCGCTGGCCGTCTTCCTGCTGACCCTGCCCATGACCCTGTTCATGGACGTCGCGGTCGCCCCGATCGCCGCCCTGTACACCCTGTCCGCCTCGACCCGCAACCGTCTGCTCCTGGCGGGTTGCGCCCTGCTCAACGCGGCCGCGGGAACCCTCGTCTGGCCGTTGGCCGACGCGTTCGCCGAAGACCGGGCCTGGACGCTCGTCCAGTTCGTCTACACGCTGGCCACCGCCGTCGCCCCCGTCCTGTTCGGCCAGCTCGTGCAGGCCAGGCGGGACGTGGCCCGCCAGCTCGTCGAGGTCGAGGAGGCCCGGGAACACGAACGCGCCCTGCACGCCCAGACCGTCCTCGCCCGCGAGCGCGCCCAGCTGGCCCGCGAAATGCACGACGTCGTCTCCCACCAGGTCAGCCTCATCGCCGTACAGGCCGGAGCCCTGCAGGTCGCGGCGAAGGACCCCGACGCCCGCGAGGCAGCCCGCACCATCCGCACCCTGAGCGCGAACACCCTCGACGAACTCCGCCACATGGTCACGCTGCTCCGCGCCTCGGGCGGCAAGACGACCGAACTCAGCCCCCAGCCCACCCTCGCCGACCTCCAGCAGCTCATCGCCAACAGCGGCATCGAGACCACCCTGACCGGAGGGCTCCCTCCCGGCATCAGCACAACCGCCCAGCGCACCGTCTACCGCACCGTCCAGGAGGCCCTCACCAACGTGCGCAAGCACGCTCCCGGAGCCCGCGCCGACATCCGCCTGTGGCACGACGCCGACCACTTCGGCGTCACCGTCACCAACACCGCCCCCACCCGCCCGTCCGTCGCCCTGCCCAGCGCCCGGCACGGCCTCATCGGCCTGAAAGAACGCGCCGAACTGCTCGACGGCACCCTCACCGCCGAACCCACCCCACAAGGCGGATACGAGATCGAACTACGAGCCCCCACCCGCCCCGCCTGACCCCAAGCCCCCCGAGCCCCCAGAGGCCCCCGAGGTCTGGCCCGCGCTCCCGACCTGAGGCCGCCGTCCGGCCGTCGGGACCGCCACGGACTACTGCTGGCCGGGGCCGATGACGGACTGGCCGATCTGTTCGGCCAGCCACGAGGCGTGCCGTTCGTCGTGGGAGGACCCGCGGCGGCGCACCGTCACGAGAACGGTGTGGTCGTCGGTGCGTTCGCCGACACCGATGTGGCGGTTGTTGAACAGGAGGAAGACCCGGGCATTGTTGGGTTCGCCGTGGAGATCGAGCTCCGGTAGGTCGGGCCAGAGCAGCCCGGACCACCAGATCCGGCCGATGTTTGAGCCGACCAAGGCGGTGAACTCGTCCTCGATGGAGCCCACGGGCCGGTACTCCATCGATGCCCAGAGCGGCAGGTGCGGAGAGAGGAACTCCGGATCGCTCCGGAGGTCGGACGCGTGGACACCACCGTGCAGACCCGTCGGGTCGGAGGGGTCACGGGTCCAGTCCCCGATGTCCTCCTTCCGGAACCAGGCATCCGGCAGAGCCTCCCGTATCCGCAGCACCTCGGAGACGGTGCGCAGCTCGACGTCGACCGACACCTCGGCGTGCTGCCGGTCACCGACCGCCACAAGCCGACGTGCCACGGACAGTGCCAGGGCAGGGTTGGGGGTGCGGAAGACCGGGTACGTGATCGGGCTGGACATGCGAGCACCCTGCCACAACCGACAGAGGCTTGACCAGGCAAAATGCAGTGGCGGCGGCCCGTGGCGGCGTGTGAGGGTTCGGCGCATGGGCAACTCCGTGGCATATCCCGTTCTCCGGACCACCGACGCGGCCGAGGCGTATACGCAAGCCAAGCGCCTGTGCGCCCTGATGGCGGAGCGCGACGACGAAACAGGGCTCTTCGCCGAGTTGCGCACGGTCGCCGATGTGCGGAAGATCGCCGAGGTCTTGCCCGAGGCGGGCTTCGAGTACCCGGAGTTGCGGACCGGTCCGGCGGGTGAGCACCTCTGGTTCGACCTCGACGTGACGACGGCGGACGATGCCGCACTGGGGCCGCACCTGCCGCTGGACGTCATGGTGCACGTTCCGAAGGAGAGCGTGGAGGAACGCTTCGTAGCCGCTCTCGGCCGGGGCATGGCCGCGATCGACTGGCACGGCTCGTGGCCGGACGAACCGCAGGCCGGTCACCACGGGTCGCCGAAGTACGACGGGGTCCAAGTGGTGTTCCACGGCGATGACGCCCAGTGGGGCCGGTGGGCCGAGCATCACACCGTCTTCGTGCACACGGGCAAGTTCGGCGACCTGCTTCGGGCCCGGAAGCTCGCCGGTTACATAGGCAGTGACGTCTTGGGCGAGCCGCAGACCGGATGGTGATCCGCCCTGAAGTCGGCGGAGATCGCCTGCCGCACCGATGACGCCCACGACCGGTACAGAAGCCGCGCCGGTACGGGCGTCCACCTTCGGAAGCGGCAAGCGCACCCCGGACTGGGTCGCCTCCCGGCGGATCGGCCGCGACGGACGGGCGAGCAGACCCTGACGGTCGTTCGACAACCCCGACGGCGACCGCCTGCCACTGCGACCGGGCCGGACCGATTGCGGTCCGGCCCGGCGGCGCCAAAGCCCGCGCGGCACCCGGAAGCCGGCCGCTTCGTGCCGCTCATGGAGGTCTACGATTCCGAGCGGACACCGTGGAGCGCGACCCGGCGGGAGGCCCACGCCAACGACCAGGCGTCCCCGGACATGCCGATCGCGGTCTCCGCCGCCTCGAACCGTTCCAAGGCGGACAAGGATCGGCGGAGTGGCTGTCCTCGGGCGGCCCCTACCACCGCATCCACGCGGCCACCTGGGTGGAATGAAGGTCTCCGGTGGGCAGGAGGTCGTGGTGACGCCAGTGCGGGTCCGGGCCGGCCCGGGTCATGCCTGCTGCTTGGTGTCGATCTCGGCGATCAGGCCCTCGATGAGGGTCCGGATCTTGTCGCGGATGGGGCGGACTGCCTCGACGCCCTGGCCGGCCGGGTCTTCGAGCTGCCAGTCGAGGTAGGTCTTGCCGGGGAAGTACGGGCAGGCGTCGCCGCAGCCCATGGTGATGATGTAGTCAGAAGCCTGGGCGGCCTCGGGGGTGAGGACCTTGGGGGTCTGCTCGGAGATGTCGATGCCGAGCTCGGCCATCGCGGCGACCGCGGAGGGGTTGATCCGGTCGCCGGGCATCGATCCGGCGGAGCGGACCTCTACGCGGTCGCCGGCGAGGTGGCGCAGGAACCCGGCGGCCATCTGGGAGCGCCCGGCGTTGTGGATGCAGACGAACAGCACGGACGCGAGCGGGGTGGCGGACATCGGCTCTTCCTTCGGGAGCGGGCGACCGTCGGCACGCCGGGAGGGACGAGCCGCGCATCGGCCAAACAGTTCACCCCAGGCTGGTATCAGCCTCGGATGATGTGACAGTATCAGTGCATGCTGACGTCAGTCGACACTGAACTGATCCGGGTGCTTGCCGACCCGCTCCGGCTCAAGATCGTGACTCTCCTCGCGCAGGAGACGCTGTGCACCACCCACCTCGTGGAGGAGACGGGCGCGAAGCAGACGAACCTGTCCAACCACATGAAGGTGCTGCGCGAGGCCGGGATCGTGGACACGGAGCCGTGCGGGAGGTTCATCTACTACCGTCTGCGCCCGGACGTCCTGGAGGCGCTCGCCGGCCAGTTCGCCGGCCTCGCCCGGACCGCACGCGCCACCGCCGAGGCGAACCTCAAGCGGTCCTGCCCCTGACCTCCCCCGCCTGCCCGAGGAGAACTCCGCCTTGACCGCCACCGAACCCGCCACGAGCGACGCCACAGCCGCCGCTCCGGCGCCGCACCCCGCACCGGGGGCAACCCCGCCGTGCAAGCCGCTCCCGTCCCGCGCGGCCGCCGAGCTGGTCGGTACCGCCGCTCTGGTCGCGATCGTGGTCGGCTCCGGCATCCAGGCCACCGAGTTGACCGACGATGTCGCGCTGCAGCTGCTGGCCAACTCCACCGCCACCGTCTTCGGCCTCGGCGTCCTGATCGTTCTCCTCGGCCCGGTCTCCGGCGCCCACTTCAACCCCGCTGTCAGCCTCGCCGAGTGGTGGACCGCCCGCCGCGGCGGCCCGGGCGTCACCGGCCGCGAGCTCGCCGCCTACATCCCCGCCCAGATCACCGGTGCGATCGCAGGCGCCATCCTTGCGGACGCGATGTTCGGGCAGCCGCTGGTGAAGTGGTCCACGCACGAGAGGTCGGCGGGCAACCTCCTGCTGGGCGAAGTGGTGGCCACCGCCGGCCTGGTCCTGCTGATCTTCGGCCTCGCCCGTACCGACCGGCTGCGGTTCGCCCCCGTCGCGGTCGCCTCCTACATCGGCGCCGCGTACTGGTTCACCTCCTCCACCTCCTTCGCCAACCCAGCCGTCACGATCGGCCGTGCGTTCACCGACACCTTCGCCGGGATCGCCCCCTCCTCGGTCGCAGGCTTCATCGCCATGCAGCTGCTCGGCGCCGTCGCCGGACTGTGCCTGGTCACCCTGATCTTCACCGACACCAGGCGGGACCAGAGCGCCGGGGAGCCCTCGCTCCGATGACGCAGCGCATGGACGCGGTGGTGATCGGCGGCGGCCAAGCCGGGCTCGCCGCCGGCTGCCACCTGCGCCGCCTGGGCATCGAGTACGTCGTCCTGGACGCCCATCCGGCGCCCGGCGCCCGCCGCGGTACCTGGCCGACGACATCGACGGCCGGGCCCTCTTCGACGCGGTGACCGGCCGCCGCCGGGCCCTCGACGAAGGCCGCCCCGGCTGGTCAACGGAGTCGGGGGCGGCGTCGGCCTCGCCGTCGCCCGGCTGGCCATCGGGCGCGAACTACGTGTGATCGGCACCGGGAGCACCGCCAAACGCGCCCACGCCGAGGTCATCGGGGTGCGGTTCGTCGACTACACCGCCGAGGACGTCGCCACCGCGGCACGCGAGCTGGTTCCGGACGGCTTCGACGGGGTCGTCGACCTGGCCGGGGGCACCTCGCTGCGGACGGTCGCTCCGCTGGCCCAGGAGCCCCGCAACGTCATCTCTGTGGGGGATGTGTCCGTGTCCGAGCTCGGCGGGCGTTTCGTCGAGCGTCGCGTCGACCGCGAGAACCTGGAGCGGTCGGCCCGACTGGCCCTCGACGGACTACTCGCACCCGTGATCACCGCGGTCCATCCGCTCTCGGACGCTCCGGCCGCCCTCGCCACCGTCGAGAGCGGTCATACCTCGGGCAACGTGTCATCAAGGTGGCATGAGAAGTGCCCGCCGTCTGACCTTGTCGACCTTCCGTTGCGGGCGGACGAGAACCCGTGGTCGGCGCATCATCCACTGAGCACGTTCAGGCGTACGCCGACAGTCCGCTCACCGCTCACTCCACGAGCGTGCTGCGGCGCTCCAGCAGGATCACGTCCCGCCATGTGCCGTGGTGGCGGCCGATGCGTTCGCGGGTGCCGATCATGCGGAAGCCGGCCCGCTGGTGGAGGGCGAGGCTGGCGGTGTTCTCGGGGAAGATCCCGGACTGGATGGTCCAGATCCCGGCGGCCTCGGTGGAGGCGATCAGGGCGTCCAGGAGGGCTCGGGCGACGCCCCGGCCGCGGGCGTCGGGGTGGACGTATACGGAGTGCTCGACCACGCCCGCGTACGCGCACCGGTCCGAGACGGCGCTCGCCGCCACCCACCCCAGCACGGTGCCGCCGTCGTCGAGGGCGACGAAGCGGTGCTGGGGCAGCCTGCCCTTGTCGAAGGTTTCCCAGGTGGGAGCCCGGGTTTCGAAGGTGGCATTGCCCTCGTCGATCCCGGCCTGGTAGACGGCCAGGACGTCCTCGGCGTGCTCGGGCAGGAGTGCTTCGATCCTCACCCTGCTCATGCGGTCGCCTTCGCAGCGCCGGCCAGGAGCGCGCCCATGGCGGCCAGGACGGCGGGCTCGACCCGGTAGTACACCCACGTGCCGCGGCGCTCGGAGGACAGCAGTCCGGCCTCCTTGAGCTTCTTGAGGTGGTGGGAGACGGTCGGCTGGGAGACGCCGACGTCGGAGATGTCGCACACGCATGCCTCTCCGCCCTCGTGGGAGGCAACGGCGGAGAACAGGCGCAGGCGGACCGGGTCGCCGAGAGCCTTGAACATCTTCGCCGCGACCTCCGCCTCGTCCGCGGACATGGGGCGCTCGTTCAGCGGGGGGCAGCACGCGACGACGTCTGGCTCCAGCAGCGGCAGAACCTTCACATTCGGCATACGTCTATGTTGACACATGTCGAATCAGTCGGGTGGCCGGGTTCACCGGGCAGGCCCGGGCCGGGTGTGCGGCGAGGCGGCGCGCTGCCCGGCCCACGCCGCGCAGGCTGTTCGAGGACGGGCTGCGCTGCCACTCCAGCCCCACGAACGCGAGCCCCGGGCGGGCGAGGGAGGCGCCGTCGCGGTGGCGGGGGCGCCCGGCGGAGTCCAGCGCGCCGTGCAGGCGGGCGAGGTGGGGCAGGTGGGGCCGGTATCCGGTCGCGAGGATCACCGCGTCCGCCTTTTCCGCCGTCAACCCCGAAGGATTAGATAAATGTCTATGTTGACGTCTGTCGATACAGGTGCCATGCTGATCACGCAAGCCATAGACAAACGTCGAAACACCAGGAAGTCGTCATGAACGAGCAGGCCACCCCCACCACCCCCCACCGCACCGAACCCGCGGCCTCCTGCTGCGGCCCCGCCCCCGTCCAGCCCGACGCCGAGTCGACCCCTGCCCACCCCTCCCCGTGCTGCGGCACCCGCGAGGACGCGGAAGCAGCCGGGACCTGCTGCGGCCCGCAGGCCAAGCACGAGGCCGTCGCCGCCGGCGCCCGCTGCTGCTGACCCCCACCCACGTCCACCCCGCTGCCGCTGAACACCGGAGACACGTCATGAGCGAGACCACCACCGAGCTGCCCGTCGTCGTGATCGGGGCCGGCCCCGTCGGCCTGGCCGCCGCCGCCCACCTCCGCGAGCGCGGCCTGGACTTCCTCGTCCTCGAAGCCGGCCCCCACGCCGGGACCGCGACCCGCGAGTGGTCGCACGTGCGCCTGTTCTCCACCTGGGGCGAAGTCGTCGACCCGGCCGCGGAGAAGCTCCTCGCACCGACCGGCTGGGTGAAGCCCGACCCGGCCACCTACCCCACCGGCGGCGGCTGGGCAGCCCTCTACCTCCAACCCCTCGCGGACGCCCTCGGCGACCGCGTCCGCTACGGCGCCCGTGTCACCGGCGTCTCCCGGGCGGGCAGGGACCGCATCGTCGACGCCGACCGCGACGCGCAGCCGTTCGTGGTGCACACCGAAACCGGCGACGGCCGCGAGGAGCGGCTCTTCGCCCGCGCCGTCATCGACGCCTCCGGCACCTGGTCGACCCCCGGCCCCGCCGGCGCCGGCGGCCTCGCCGCCCTCGGGGAGAAGGCGGCCGCGGACCGGATCACCTACCGCGTCCCCGACGTGAAGGACCCCGCCGTCCGGGCCCGGTACGCGGGCAAGCGCACCGCCGTCATCGGCTCCGGCGCATCCGCGTTCACCGCTCTCGCCTACCTCGCCGCCCTCGCCAAGACCGACGACGGCCAGGGCACGCACGCCACGTGGATCCTGCGCCGCGGGATCTCCGGCTCCACCTTCGGCGGCGGTGAGGCCGACCAGCTGCCCGCCCGCGGCGCCCTCGGCCTGGCCGCGAAGGCCGCAGTCGAAGGCGGCTACGCCGCCGCGGTCACCGGCTTCCGCACCGACGCCTTCGAGCGGGACGGAGACGGCCGATTGGTCCTGGTCGGCGAGGACGGACGCCGCCTGGACGCCGTGGACGAGGTGATCGTGCTGACCGGCTTCCGCCCCGACCTGACCTTCCTCGACGAACTCCGCCTGGGCCTCGACGAACGCCTCCAGGCGCCGCTCGCCCTCGCGCCGCTGATCGACCCCAACCAGCACTCCTGCGGCACCGTCTACCCCCACGGCCAGGCCGAGCTCTCCCACCCCGAGAAGGACCTCTACCTCGTCGGCATGAAGTCCTACGGCCGCGCCCCGACCTTCCTCGCCATGACCGGCTACGAGCAGGTCCGCTCCATCGCCGCCCACCTCGCCGGCGACCACGAAGCCGCCGAGCGCGTCGAACTCGCCCTCCCCGAAACCGGCGTCTGCGGCGGCGCCGGCCTCTTCGACCAGCCCGAGGCTGCCGAGCAGGAGCAGAGCGGCGGCTGCTGCGCGGCACCGGCCGCCCTCACCATCGGCGCACCCGCCACGGCCTCCTCCGGCGGCTGCTGACGGTGCCGAACACCGAGGCCGGCGTGGCCGCGACCGGGACGGGGGTCCGGTCGCGGCCACGCGCCGTCCTGCCCGCCCTGTGCGTCACGCAGATCACCGGCTGGGGCGTCCTCTACTACGCCTTTCCCGTTCTCAACCCCGCCATCACCCACGCCACCGGCTGGCCTGTCGGCGCGACCACGGCCGCGTTCTCCGCCGCGCTCATCGTCTCCGCGGCCGTCGGCATCCACGTCGGCCGCGTCCTGGACCACCGCGGCCCGCGCGCCGTGATGACGGCCGGCTCCGTCCTCGGCCCGCTCAGCCTCCTCATCGTGGCCGCCGCCCCCAACCTCGCCGTATTCACCGCCGGATGGCTCCTGGCCGGCGCCTCCATGGCCGCCACCTTCTACCCGCCCGCCTTCGCCGCCCTCACCCGCTGGTGGGCTCCCGACCACATCCGCGCCCTGACCATCGTCACCCTCGCCGGGGGACTGGCCTCCACCGTCTTCGCCCCCCTGACCGCCGTCCTGGCCGACCACTGCTCCTGGCGCACGACCTACGCCGTCCTCGCCGCGATCCTCGCCGCCCTGACCATCCCCACCCACGCCCTCGCCCTGCGCGCCCCGTGGCCACCGGCTTCCGGCGCCGGCATCCACCCACCGGCCACGGGGCCGGACCCCGCCGTCCGCAGCAGGGCGTTCCGGATGCTCGCCGTGACCTTCGCCCTGTCCGCGTTCGCGATGTACGCCGCCGTCATCACCCTCGTCCCGCTCTTCCTCGAACGCGGCTACACCACCACCCAAGCCGCCTGGGCTCTCGGACTGGGCGGCGCCGGGCAGGTCCTGGGACGCACCCTCTACGCCACCCTCGCCCGCCACACCGGCACCACCGCCCGCACGGCCACGCTCGTCGGGCTCGGCGGACTCACCACCGCGGCCCTCGCCCTCACCCCCAGCCCCTACAGCCTCCTCGTCGTGCTGTCCGTCCTGGCCGGGATCGTCCGCGGCAACCTGACCCTCCTCCAGGCCACCGCCGTCACCGACCGCTGGGGCACCGCCCACTACGGCCGGCTCTCCGGGCTTCTCGGCGCACCCGCCCATGCAGCAGCAGCCCTCAGCCCCTTCGCCGGAGCACTGCTGGCCGCTCCCCTCGGCGGCTACGCGCCCCTGTTCGCCCTGCTGTCCGCAATCGCCACCGCCGGAGCCGTCACAGCCCTCGCCACGACGCCTCTGCACGCGGGAACGGCGTGTGTGCGGCTGAAGTGATCAGCCCCCGACGTGGATGCCGGGGCGGCGCGCGGGGTCGGGTTCGTGGCTGCGGATGATCTCGCGGGTGACCGGGGCCGTGTCCCCGCGTCCCAGGAGGAAGTAGCGGACCATGTGGACGAGCGGGCTGCCCTCGGCCCAGGCGAAGTGGCAGTGCGGCCGGATGCCGGTGGCGTCCCGGAGGGCAAGCAGGATGGCGGCGATGGCGTTCGGTGCGGCCGGGGCGGCCGCGCGGAGGATCCGGTGGCCACCGACCTCGGCCCCGTGGACGGTGAGGGTGTCGCTGAATTCGGAGGGGTCGACCACGTCGATCTCGAGGAAGATGACGTCGGCGCGGCCGGGGACGGGGTTGACGCCGCGCTGTTCGCGTTCCTTGTCGCGGTACTCGGCGGCGTCGCCGGCCTGGCGGCGGTTGGCGATGATGTTGATCGCGTTGTCGTGGGCGAGGGTGTCGTCGATGAACCGCCGGGCATCGGCGTCGAAGACGATGCTGTCGGCGCGCAGTTCGGTGGTGCGGGATACACGGGAGACCAGCGACACGGTGATGATGCCGGCGATGAAGAACGCGGAGATGACGATGCCGTCGGGCTTGTCGACGATGTTGGCGACCAGGGCGTAGAGCAGGACGGCGGTCAGCAGCGCGAACCCGACGGTCGCGGCACGTCGGCGGTGGCGTGCGACGGAGACGGTGACGGCGAAGGCGCCGGAGACCATCATGGCGAGGATGCCGGTGGCGTAGGCGCCGGCCTGCTCGTCGACGTCGGCGTCGAAGGCGATCGTGATGAGGATGCACAGGAGCGTGTAGACGATCACGACCGGTCGGACGGCGCGTCCCCACTCCGGGGCCATGCCGTAGTCCGGCAGGTAGCGGGGGACGATGTTGACCAGGCCCGCCATGGCGGAGGCTCCGGCGAACCACAGGATCAGGATGGTGCTGATGTCGTAGACGGTGCCGAAGGCCTCGCCGACGTGCTCGTGGGCCAGCCAGGCCAGGGCGCGGCCGTTCGCTGCGCCCCCCGGTTCGAACAGCTCGTGCGGGATGAGCAGCGTGGTGACGAAGCTCGCCGAGAGCAGGTAGACGCTCATGATGAGCGCGGCGGTGGTCAGCAGCCGGCGGGTGTTGCGGATCCGCGAGCGCAGCCGCTGCTCGGCATCGGCGCCCTCGGCGGCGACGAGCGGCATCATGCTCACGCCGGTTTCGAAGCCGGACAGCCCCAGCACCAGCAGCGGGAAGGCGAGAAGGGCCGGGCCCATGAGGTCGCCGAAGCCGCCTCCGCCCGCTGCGAGGGCGTCGGTCCACGCCGACCAGGCCCCGGGGGTGGTGAACACGTGGACCAGTCCGACGCCGATGACGACCGCGTTCAGCGCGAGGAAGATGGCGACCAGCGGGATGGCCACGCTGACCGCCTCGCTGAACCCGAGCAGGAACACCCCGCCGAGTACGAGCAGCAGCACCACGGTCAGGGCGACTTCGTGGCCGTGCAGGGCCGCGGGGAAGAAGGGGTTCTCCACGACGTGCACGGACGCGTCGGCGGTGGACAGGGTGATGGTGATGATCCAGGAGGTGGCCACGAAGCCGAGCAGGACCAGGACGAAAAGCTTGCCCCACCAGAAGGGCAGCAGGTCCTCCAGCATCGCCACCGACCCGGCGCCGTGCGGGCTCTCCTTCGCCACGCGCCGGTACATCGGCAGCATGCCCAGCAGCGTCAGCGCCACGATGAGCAGCGTCGCCAGCGGCGAGACCGCCCCTGCGGCGAGAGCGGCGATCGCGGGTACGTAGGCGAGGCTGGAGAAGTAGTCGACACCGGTCAGGCACATCACCTTCCACCAGGGGTGCGGCTTGGCATGGCCCTCGTCGGCCGCCGGCCCCACCGGCTGCACCCGGTGCCGCAGCATCCACCGTCCCAGCCCGCCCGACGGCTGCGGCGGAAGGGCAGGGCTGTCCACCACCTCGGGCATACCCGTGTGACCCGCGTCCCTCATGTCCCCCATCAACCTCTCCGGCCTGCTCACAACTGGCCACCAGCGCGGGGGCCTCTCGTCGATCACCGAGTATGGGCCCGCTGCCGACGCGGCCCCGCACCGAAGGGACCGGTCCCCTCACCCGCCCTCCGAGGTTGCGCAGGCGACCACGCACCATGCCGGCCGTGACCTCCGCCCTGAACAGGCGGCGTTTTGCGGGGAAATGCACCGTTCAGTGCGATGCCGTGGGCCTTCCTGCCCTGCCTTACCGGAGGCGGCCACAGAGCCTCGCACGGCGTCCTGCGCCGCGAAATCCATACGGATTTTTAACGTCGAACGCCCTCGGTCCAGGCCCCACACTGCTCGCCGGGCCCGACTCGCCAGCCGGGAGGGCGGAGCCGTCGAAAACCTCTGGATCGGCGCGGGAGCCATCGCCTTGCCGGTCGAGGCCGAGGAGAGGGCCGGCTGCCAGAGTTCCCGGCGTCCGGGCCGGACGGCCGATATCCCCGACAGGGGGACCGCCGGCCGTCAGCTGACTGCCGAAGCGGGCAACTCTGCCGAGACGGGGTGTTCGCTCCCCGCCACGGGGAGGGTCAGGACCATGGTCAGCCCTCCGCCCGGGGTGTCCTCTGCGGCGAGAGTGCCTCCGACGGCCTCGGTGAAGCCGCGGGCCACGGCGAGGCCCAGGCCGACGCCGGCACCCGCGGGGGCGTCGCCGTGCCGCTGGAAGGGTTCGAAGATGCGGTCCTTCGCCTCGTCCGGGACGCCCGGGCCGCGGTCCACCACGCGGAGTTCGAGCCGGTCGTGCAAGGCACTTGCAGTGATGAGGACCGGCTGCCCCGCGGGGCTGTACTTGACGGCGTTCTCGACGATGTTGGCGACGGCGCGCTCCAGCAGTCCGCGGTCGACGGCGACCAGGGGGAGGGTTTCCGGGATGTCGAGTGCGACGCTGTCCTCGGGTACGCCGCCCAGGGCCATCGGCACGACCTCGTCGAGGTAGCTCTCGCGGATGAGCGGCACGACGGTGCCGGTGTTGAGCCGGGACATGTCCAGCAGATTGCCGATGAGCTGGCCCAGCCGATCGGCGCCCTCCTCGATGCCCTCCAGCAGGTCGGCCCGGTCCTCCTCGGACCACTCGACGTCGTCGGAGCGCAACGAGCTGACGGAGGCTTTGATCCCGGCGAGCGGCGTGCGCAGATCGTGGCTCACGGCTGCAAGGAGCGCCGTGCGGATCCGGTTCGCCTCCGAGAGCCGTCGGGCCTCCTCGGCCTCGCCGACCAGACGCTGCCGGTCGAGGACGACGGCGGCCTGGGCGGCGAACGCGCCGAGCACGCGCCGGTCCTCGGCGGCCAGCACCCGGCCGGACAGCGCCAGGGACAGGTTCTCGCCCACAGGCATGTCGACGTCGGCGTCCTCGGGGCGGCTGACCGGATGGCTGCCGGCACTTGCCGCGAGTGTCCAGGGCTCGACTTCGCTCGCGCGTTCCAGCAGCGACACGGAGTCCATCGTGAACGTTTCGCGGAGGCGTTCCAGCAGCGCGTCCAGGGAGTCCTCGCCGCGCAGGACGCTGCCGGCCAGGAAGGACAGGATCTCGGACTCCGCCCGGAGGCGGGCGGCCTGCTGGGTGCGCCGGGCGGCCAGGTCCACGACGGAGGCCACCGAGACCGCGACCCCCACGAAGATCGCGATGGCCACGATGTTCTTCGGGTCGGCGATGGTGAACCGGTGGAGGGGTGAGGTGAAGAAGTAGTTCAGGAGCAGCGAGCCGAAGGCCGCCGAGGCGAGCGCCGGCATCAGTCCGCCCAGCAGGGCGGCCGCCACCGTGCAGGTCAGGAACAGCAGCATGTCGTTCGCGAGCCCGAGACCGGGAAGGACCTGGTTGAGCAGCAGCGTGAGCAGGGCCGGGCCGGCGACGGCGGTCAGCCAGCCCCAGATGATGCGGGACCGCCCCAGCCGCGCCTTGCGCGGGATCGGCAGGCCGCGCCCCTTGGCAGCGGCGTCATGGGTGACGATGTGCACGTCGAGGTCCGGCCCGGACTCGCGGGCCACGGTCGCGCTGACCCCGGGCCCGAACGCGTACTGCCAGGAACGGCGCCTGCTCACGCCGAGCACGATCTGCGTGGCGTTCACCCCGCGGGCGAACTCCAGCAGGGCATCGGAGACATCGTCTCCGATGACGTGGTGGAAGGTGCCGCCGAGGTCCTCGACCAGGGTGCGCTGGACGGCGAGTTCCTTGGGCGAGGCGGTGCTCAGCCCGTCACTTGCGGAGATGTACACGGCGAGGACCTCCCCGCCGGCTCCCTTCTCGGCCAGGCGGGCGGCCCGGCGGATGAGCGTGCGGCCCTCGGAGCCGCCGGTGAGGCCGACGACGATGCGTTCGCGGGCCTGCCAGGTGGTGCGGATGTCGTGCTCGCCGCGGTACTCGCGCAGGTACTCGTCGACCCGGTCGGCGGTCCACAGCAGGGCCAGCTCGCGCAGCGCGGTGAGGTTGCCGGGCCGGAAGTAGTTGGACAGGGCGGCGTCGACCTTGTCGGCCTTGTAGACGTTGCCGTGTGCCATCCGGCGGCGCAGCGCCTGGGGGGACATGTCGACCAGTTCGATCTGGTCGGCCCGCCGGACCACCTCGTCGGGCACGGTCTCCCGCTGCCGTACCCCGGTTATGGTCTCGACGACATCGCCGAGGGACTCCAGGTGCTGGATGTTCACCGTCGACACCACGTCGATTCCGGCCTGGAGCAGCTCCTCGACGTCCTGCCACCGCTTGGCGTTGCGGGAGCCGGGGACGTTGGTGTGCGCCAGCTCGTCCACCAGGGCCACAGCCGGCCTGCGGGCGAGGATCGCGTCCACGTCCATCTCGGCGAACGTGGTGCCCCGGTACTCCAGGTCGCGCCGCGGAACCAGTTCCAAGCCGTGGAGCATCACCACCGTGCGCGGCCGGTTGTGGTGCTCGACGAAGCCGACCACGCAGTCGGTCCCCCGCTCGATCCGGCGGTGTGCCTCGGACAGCATGGCGTACGTCTTGCCGACGCCCGGAGCCGCGCCCAGGTAGATCCGGAGCTTTCCGCGTCCCATGATGGTGGCTCTTCTTCTGTTCAGGGTTCGAAGCGGTAGCCCATGCCGGGCTCGGTGATCAGGTACCGGGGCCGTGCAGGGTCGGCCTCGAGCTTGCGCCGGAGCTGGGCCATGTAGACGCGCAGGTAGTTCGTGTTCTCACTGTAGGTCGGCCCCCAGACCTCCAGCAGGAGCCGACTCTGCGTGACGAGGTGGCCCGGATGGGTGACGAGGATCTCCAGCAGGTGCCATTCGGTCGGAGTGAGCCGAACGGTCCGGTCACCGCGCCGGACCTTCTTCGCCAGCAGGTCGATGGTGAAGTCGTCGGTCTCGACGACGGTGACGTCGTCGGCCCGCCGGACCGGCTCCGACTGTCTCCGGGAGGCGGCCCGCAGCCGGGCCAGGAGCTCGTCCATGCTGAACGGCTTGGTGACGTAGTCGTCGGCCCCGGCGTCCAACGCCCGGACCTTCTCCTCGGAGGTGTGCCGGGCCGACAGCACCACGATCGGGACCCGGCTCCAGCCGCGCACCCCCTTGATGACCTCGATGCCGTCCATGTCGGGCAGCCCGAGGTCGAGGACGATGACGTCGGGCTTGCGGGCGGAGGCGAGCCGCAGGGCGGTACCGCCGTCGGCCGCCTGCTCGACGTCGTACTTGCGCGCCTGGAGGTTGATCCTCAGTGCGCGGACGAGCTGGGGATCGTCCTCCACCACGAGCACCCGGGTCATCGGTGTGCAGCCTTTCCTTCGTTGCGAGCAACACAGTGGCGAACCGGCGTGGGCGCGGAAATCCCGCCCACGCCGGTTCCGGGTTCACGCGACATGAACCATCAGTTCTGGGACAGAGCCTTGAGGGCGGTGTTGAGCTCCAGCACGTTGACGCGCGGCTCGCCCATGAAGCCTAGCTGCCGACCCTCGGTGTGGTCCCTCACCAGCTTCTCGACCTCCTTGACGTCGAGACCGTTCCTCTCCGCGACGCGGTGGACCTGGAGTCCGGCGTAGACGGGCGAGATGTGCGGGTCGAGGCCGGAGCCGGAGGAGGTGACGGCTTCGGCCGGCACGTCCTGGGGCCTGACCTTGAAGCCGGCGGTGGAGTTGTCGGCGACCACGGCGGCCTTGGCATCGGTGACCCACTTGATCAGCTCCTCGTCGTCTCCTGCCCGGTTGGTGGCGCCGGAGAGGATGAGGGAGTACCGGGTGTTGACGCTGTTGGTGCCGAGACCGTTCGAGGGGCGCGGCTGGAACCACCTCAGGTCCGGCCTGGCCGCCTCCTCCGGGTCGTCAGGGTTCTGCCCGGGCAGGTTGTAGGTCTGCCCGATGAGGGAGGAGCCGACGACCTTCCCGGCCTCGTCCTTGATCTCGGAGCCGTCGGCCTTGTCGCCGAAGAGGGCCTGGGCGATCCCCGTGACGGCGAGGGGATAGAGAACGCCGCAGATCACGGTCAGGACGAGGAGGGCCCGCAGGCCCGCGCCGATCAGACGCACGGTGTGGGATACGGAAGTGTTCATGGGCGGTCAGCCGATTCCGGGTACGAGGGAGACGAGCAGGTCGATGATCTTGATGCCGATGAAGGGGGCGACCAGGCCGCCCAGTCCGTAGAGGCCGAGATTGCGTCGCAACATCGTGTCCGCGCCGGACGGCCGGTACTGCACGCCCTTCAGAGCGAGCGGCACGAGCGCGACGATGATCAGTGCGTTGAAGACGACCGCGGAGAGGATCGCCGACTCCGGGGAGGACAGGCCCATGATGTTGAGCTTGTCCAGGCCCGGGTAGGCCGCCGCGAACATGGCCGGGATGATCGCGAAGTACTTCGCCACGTCGTTGGCGATGGAGAACGTCGTCAGCGCGCCGCGGGTGATGAGCAGCTGCTTGCCGATCTCGACGATCTCGATGAGCTTGGTGGGGTTGGAGTCCAGGTCCACCATGTTCCCGGCCTCCTTGGCGGCCGAGGTGCCGGTGTTCATCGCGACGCCCACGTCCGCCTGTGCGAGGGCCGGGGCGTCGTTGGTGCCGTCGCCGGTCATCGCGACCAGCTTGCCGCCCGCCTGCTCCCGCTTGATGAGGGCCATCTTGTCCTCGGGGGTGGCCTCGGCGAGGAAGTCGTCCACACCGGCCTCCTCCGCGATCGCCTTGGCCGTCAGCGGGTTGTCACCCGTGATCATGACGGTCTTGATGCCCATGCGGCGCAGTTCGTCGAACCGCTCCCGCATGCCCTCCTTGACGACGTCCTTGAGGTGGACGGCGCCCAGGACGCGGGCGCCCTTGTCGTCCTCGACGGCCACCAGCAGCGGCGTGCCGCCGGCCTGGGAGATCGTGTCGGCGAGCGAGCCCGCCTCCTCGGCGACCCGGCCGCCGTGCGCCTCGACCCAGGCGATGACGGATCCGGCGGCGCCCTTGCGGATCTTCCTGCCGTCGATGTCCACGCCCGACATGCGGGTCTGGGCGGTGAAGGCGATCCACTCCGCGCGGGTGAGTTCACCCCGGTGGCGCTCGCGCAACCCGTACTCCTCCTCGGCGAGGACGACGATCGAGCGACCCTCGGGGGTCTCGTCGGCGAGGGAGGAGAGCTGGGCGGCGTCGGCGACCTCGGCCTGGGTGGTGCCCTTGACGGGGATGACCTCGGCGGCCTGGCGGTTGCCGAGGGTGATGGTGCCGGTCTTGTCCAGCAGGAGTGTGGAGACGTCGCCGGCGGCCTCGACGGCCCGGCCGGACACGGCCAGGACGTTGCGCTGGACCAGGCGGTCCATGCCGGCGATGCCGATCGCGGAGAGCAGCGCACCGATGGTGGTGGGGATCAGGCAGACCAGCAGGGCGGTGAGCACGATGAGCGAGGTCTGCTCGTCGGCGCCCGCGTAGATCGCAAAGGGCTTGAGGGTGACGACCGCGAGCAGGAAGACGACGGTGAGGGAGGCCAGCAGGATGTTGAGGGCGATCTCGTTGGGGGTTTTCTGCCGGGCCGCTCCCTCGACCAGGCTGATCATCCGGTCGATGAACGTCTCACCGGGCTTGGTCGTGATCTTGACGACGATCCGGTCCGAGAGGACCCTCGTCCCGCCGGTGACGGCCGAGCGGTCGCCGCCGGACTCCCGGATGACGGGCGCGGACTCGCCGGTGATGGCCGACTCGTCCACGGAGGCGACGCCCTCGACGACGTCCCCGTCGCCGGGGATGACGTCGCCGGCCTCGCAGACCACCAGGTCGCCGATGCGCAGCTCGGTGCCGGGGACCTGCTCCTCGGCCGTGCCGTCGGCGGCGAGGCGGCGGGCGACGGTGTCGGTCTTGGCCTTGCGCAGGGTGTCGGCCTGGGCCTTGCCACGGCCCTCGGCCACGGCCTCGGCGAGGTTGGCGAAGATCGTGGTCAGCCACAGCCACGCCGTGATGGCCCAGCCGAACCAGTCCGTCGGGTCCATGACGGCCAGCACGGTCGTGACGACCGAGCCGACGAGGACCACGAACATGACCGGAGACTTGATCATGCTGCGGGGATCGAGCTTCTTCACCGCATCGGGGAAGGACTTCAGCAGCTGCTTCGGGTCGAACAGGCCGCCGCCGACACGGCCGGCGGGCGGCTTGTGGCCGGTGGGCAGGTCCTCGTGCGGGGCACGGGTCTCAGTGGCGGTGCTCATGATGCGAGCCCTTCGGCGAGCGGCCCCAGCGCGAGGGCGGGGAAGTAGGTCAGACCGGTGACGATGAGGATCGTGCCGACGAGGAGACCGGTGTAGAGCGGCTTGTCGGTACGGAGGGTGCCCGCGGTCGCGGGGACGGGCTTCTGCTCGGCGAGCGAGCCGGCCAGCGCGAGGACGAACACCATGGGCAGGAAGCGGCCCAGCAGCATGGCGATGCCGATGGTCGAGTTGAACCACTGGGTGTCGGCGTTGAGGCCGGCGAAGGCGGAGCCGTTGTTGTTGGCGCCGGAGGTGTAGGCGTACAGCACCTCGGAGAAGCCGTGCGCGCCCGAGTTCAGCATCGAGTCCGGCGGGGTCGGCAGCGCCATCGCCGCGGCGGTGAAGCCGAGGACCAGGGCCGGGGTGACGAGGATGTAGCAGGCCGCGAACTTGATCTCGCGGGTGCCGATCTTCTTGCCCAGGTACTCGGGGGTGCGGCCGACCATCAGACCGGCGATGAACACCGCGATCATCGCCATGACCAGCATGCCGTAGAGGCCGGAGCCGACGCCGCCGGGCGCGATCTCACCCAGCTGCATGCCCAGCAGCTGGATCCCGCCGCCGAGCCCGGTGTAGGAGGAGTGGAAGGAGTTGACCGCGCCGGTCGAGGTCAGCGTGGTGGCCACCGAGAAGATCGCCGAGGCGCCGATGCCGAAGCGGGTCTCCTTGCCCTCCATCGCACCGCCCGCGACCTCGAAGGCCGGGCCGTGGTGCGCGAACTCCGTCCACATCATCAGCGCGGTGAAGCCGATCCAGATCGTCGCCATCGTCGCGAGGATCGCGTAGCCCTGACGCAGACTGCCCACCATACGGCCGAACGTGCGGGTCAAGGAGAACGGAATGACCAGGATCAGGAAGACCTCGAAGAGGTTGGAGAACGGGGTGGGGTTCTCGAAGGGGTGGGCGGAGTTGGCGTTGAAGTAGCCGCCGCCGTTCGTGCCCAGCACCTTGATGACCTCCTGCGAGGCCACCGCCCCGCCGTTCCACTCCTGGCTGCCGCCCGTGAACCGGCCGACCTCGTGGATACCTGAGAAGTTCTGGACCGCACCGCAGGCGACCAGGATGATCGCGCCGACTACGGAGAGGGGCAGCAGGATCCGGAACACACCGCGCACGAGGTCGGCCCAGAAGTTGCCCAGCTCACCGGTGCGCGAGCGGGCGAAACCGCGGACGAGGGCGACGGCCACGGCCATCCCGACGGCGGCCGAGACGAAGTTCTGCACCGCGAGGCCGCCGGTCTGCACGACGTGGCCCATGGCCTGCTCGCCGGAGTACGACTGCCAGTTCGTGTTGGCCACGAACGACGCGGCGGTGTTGAAGGCCTGGTCCGGATCGATGGCTTGGAAGCCGAGCGACCCGGGCAGGACGCCCTGGGCTCGCTGGAGTGCGTACAGGAAGAGGACGCCCACCGCGGAGAAGGCCAGGACACCGCGCAGGTACGCGGGCCAGCGCATCTCGGCGGTCGGATTGGCGCCGATCGCCTTGTAGATCCACTTCTCCGGCTCGTGGTGCTTCTCGGAGGAGTAGACCCGGGCCATGTATTCGCCGAGGGGGCGGTAGGCCAGCGCGAGCGCGGCGATCAGGGCAAGCAGCTGGAGCACACCAGCCGTCTGGGAACTCATGAGGGTGCTCAGAACCTCTCCGGCTTGACGAGGGCGAGGACGAGGTAGCCGAGCAGGGCGAGGGCGACCAGCAGGCCGACGATGTTCTCGACGGTCACAGCTTCACCACCCCCTTGGCGATGAGGCCCACCAGCGCGAATACCGCGACCGTGGTGGCGACGAAGGCCAGATCGGCCATCGTGAGCTCCTGGAATGAAGTGACGAAAACGGAATCGGCCGGAATGGCCGAGACAGAGCAAACCGCGGATGGACCCATGCGTTAAGAGGCCTTGATGATGTTCATACGGGCGCGGGGGGATTTTTAACGACTCTCTTACGCCGCCCCCCTGACCCGCCGTGAAGAAACGGCCCCTCCGGGGCGGTCCGACAACACGTTCCCGTCGGCCGAGCCTTCCGTACGGCAAACACGAGGTATCCCGCCGGTCCCCTCGCGACGGAGGGAGACCGGCAGGATTCCTCCGCCGACCGGGCGCTACGCTCCGATGTCGCGCCGGCGGAGATCCTCCGGGGTCTCGCGGCGGACGAGGAGCCGGGCAGTGCCCTCGTGGACCGCCACCACCGGCGGGCGGCCCACCATGTTGTATCCGGATGCCATGGAGAGGTGGTACGCGCCGGCCACCGGCATGGCGATCAGGTCTCCGGGCCGGGTGTCCCCGGGCAGTTCCACCCCGGCGGCGAGCAGGTCGCCCGCCTCGCAGTGCCGGCCGACGACCGTGGCCGTACGGGATGCCGCCGTCGGGGAGCGGCCGATCAGCCGGGGCGCGTAGCGGGCCCCGTACAGAGCCGGCCGGGGGTTGTCGCTCATACCGCCGTCGACGGCCACGAACAGGGTGTCACCGGTGAGCTTGACGGCGAGCACCCGGTACAGCGCGACTCCGGCCGGCCCCACCACTGCACGGCCCGGTTCGACGGCGAGTCGTGGTACGGGCATGCAGGCGGCGGCGCAGCTCTCGGCCAGCGTGTTCCGCAGCCTGCGGGCGAGCGCGGTGACGTCGAGGGCGGGTTCCCCCGGCCGGTAGGCGATGCCGTGGCCGCCGCCCAGGTTGAGTTCGGGGAGGATGCGGCCTTGGGAGTCACGGATGCGGGCCATGAGCCCCACCATGCGGCGGAGTGCGGTGAGGTAGGGCTTCACTTCGGTGATCTGGGAGCCGATGTGGCAGTGCAGCCCCGTCAACTCCAGCTGAGGCTGGGCCAGTACGCGGATTACGGCGTACAGGGCGGACCCGTCGGTGAGGGACAGTCCGAACTTCTGCCCGTCCGTACCCGTACGGATCTTGTCATGGCCGCCGGCCGAGACGCCCGGCACCACCCGCACCATCACCCTCTGCCGCCCCTGCGGCCCGACGGCGGCGGCGATGCGGGCGATCTCCGAGGGACTGTCGATGACGATCCGCCCGACGCCGAGTCGCAGGGCGGTGCCCAGGTCGCGGGGCGACTTCGCGTTGCCGTGCAGCACGATCCGCTCAGGCGGGAACCCCGCCATGACGGCCGATTCCAGCTCTCCCGCCGAGCAGACGTCCAAGCCCAGCCCCTCCTCGTGGACCCAGCGGACCATTGCGCGGGACAGGAACGCCTTCGCCGCGTAGAGGACGTCGGCCCCGTGGAAGGTGTCCCGGTAATACCGGCAGCGCTCGCGCACCTCGCCCTCGTCCAGGAGGTAGACGGGCGTGTCGAACCGTTCCGCCACCTCCGCGAGGTCGACCCCGCCGACGGTCAGGCCGCCGCGCGCCACCCGGGATGCCGAGGCCGGCCAGACGGACAGGTCGTCGGTACCGGAGGCCGGTGTGGGTATGACCGCAGTGGTCATCGTGTGATCTCCCTGTCTCGGTCGCCGGGGGTGGCAGCGACGCGCCGGGACGCCGCGACCGGAGCGGGACCGGTCATGGGGGAGCCCGCCATGGGCGGTCCGGCGACCGGGGGAGCGGTGAACGTCGGGTCCACGGTCAGCAGTGCCGCCCCGAGTGGCTCGCCCAGGGCCCGGAGCGCGGGCTCGGAGAGCCGGATCCACGGCTGTTCCGCGCCCAAAGTGGCGGCCAGGCGGGCCGGGTCGGTGAAGCCGACAGCGGTGCGGGCGCCCAGCGGGGTGCGGAAGATGCGCACCACCACCTCCGCCGTTCCCGGCCGGACGGGGACATAGAGGAGCCCGGCCGGGACCCGTTCCTCGGGGTCGGGATCGTCGTCGTACTGGAAGAGACACATGGGCCCTCCTCGCGGAGCCGTGAACGCAAGACGGTGCCCCGCTGCGGGGAGGCAGTCCGGGGCTGCACTCGCAAGCTATCCCCGGCCCAGTGCCCTCGTAGCCGCCCCCTGACGGGATCTTGACGCCGACCGGCGGGGTCCATACGAGTCGCTGACGGCCGGCCGCCGTCACTGCAGAGCGCGAATGGGGCAAGCGGCTTCGTCTCGCGCGCCCAGACCCCGTTCTCGCTACCGCTGGCGATTGCGGCGCCGACACCCTGTTCCGGTTCGCGGACACCTGACCGCGGCACCCGCGGACCACGCACCGTTCTTCCCTCGGTCGGCCCGCACATCGGGCAGGACCGTCCCACCCGTGTCACGGTGGCAGGGCGACGAGAGGTCCACGCACGCAGGGCCCGGCCGGACGAAGAAGCCACCCCGGCCGGGCCCCTGCCACGCACCCCTCCCCGACCCGGTGGCGGCCTCACGTCCCCCGCCCCGCGCCCGCCCGGATGCCGAGCGGGCGACGATCCACGGGCCTGTCCCGACTTCCACGGCTGGAGATCACCGTGCTCGAACGCAAGCAGCTCAAGGGCCGCACCCAGGCCACCTTCGTCCTGCCGGAAGACAGCCCTGCCGGACCGGTGAGCGTGGTCGGGGACTTCAACCACTGGAACCCCGCCGCCCACCCCCTTGAACCCCGCGGTGACGGCACCCGCGCGGCACAGGTCTCCCTGCCCGCGCACAGCAGTCACTCCTTTCGCTACCTCGCCGCTGGCGACTACTGGTTCGACGACGAGAGCGCCGACCACCACGACGGCACCAACGGCCGCATCCACACTTGATCCCGCCCGCGCCTGGCGGATGCGGCCGGACTGCCCCTCCTCGTCGGCGTCTCGGCCGCCACCACCCACGACAGCCAGGCCGTGAAGCCCATGATGCTCGGTCACCGAACGAGACACGACCCCACCGCGGCCGCCACTCAAACCCCAGCCCCTGCACGCCGACAAGGCCTACGGCATGCCTGAACTGCGCAAATCGCCCCGTGGCAAAGGGATCGGCGTCCGCATCGCCCGGAAAGGCATGGAGTCGTCCGAACGATTATGGCGTCGGCGGTGGGGGATCGAGCGGACCATGTCCTGGCTGACCGGCTACCGCCGGCTCAACCACCGCTACGAACGCCGACCCCGCAACCACCCAGCCTTCCTCGACCTCGCCGCCGCCATCTGCTGCTACCAACGGGCCCCTTCGCATCACGAGATGGGACACGGTCCAAGAGGTCCTGACAAAGGCCTCGGACGTGGCGGGTGATGAGGCAGGTGTCACCGAGCACCCCCACGCAACCCCTCGCTCGCTGGTGCGACGGCGTCCGGCGCAGGGACCTGGTCACCGGGCGAACGCCTGGCCCAAGGTCTGGGCCGACCGTCTGCTCCCGGTGCGCCGGCACGGCTGGCTCCAAAGGCACCGGCTGGCCGTGACGGCCGTCAGCAGCTCCGGGCACCGAGGGCGCCGTCAGACACATCGGAAATCAGCTCTCCGTCCGCGTCCGATGTGACCTGTGCAGCCAAGGCCACGTATAGCCAGTGCATGCAGGCGCCGAGCCGTGGCAGGATGTCCTCATGTTGATCCGAAAGGGCGATGCCGCGTAGGCGTCCCAAGGCCGTCCGCGCTCAGCAGTGGCGGCCACGATGGCAGTATCCGGTTTTCAGGGTCCCCGGTGTCTCCGCGCGGACCCGTGCCGCGATCCGCCGGGTCGAAGAGCAGAAGATGTGGCCCAACGCAGTGGCCAAGGCACTCTCGTGTTTCGAGTGGGCTTTCCGTGAGCCTGGGCGCTACCTGGACGCCTCCGCGTTTGAATCGCCCGGGGTGGGAGATGCCCGTGACGACCTGGAGTGGGCGATGCTTTTTCTCCCACCCGGGGCCAAAAGGGACTTGGGGCGTCTGATCACTCGTATCGATGAGGAGTTCGAGCACCGAACCCTGCCGGAACCCCACTACAACGAGTGGGCGGCGACGTGCTGGTGGTGGGCCAGAATGCGCGAACGCTGACAGAGCCTCGAGGTCACCCGCACCTCCTTGCTGTGACGAGGTCACCACCGGGCAGCAGCGGATGGCGAGCAGGTCCTCCGCGGCCGGAGCGCAAGACCCTCCGTTGGGGGGACTCGTGGGTTACGAGGGGGGCGCCGCCCCGTGGTTGCCCACACGGGCGACGCCCCCTCGGCAGTGCGCCGCGCGTGCCGGCGCCAGGTGTTCGTCGCGCATCGTCTCCAGGGCGGCGCGGGTGATTCCGTGGTCGTCGGGGTCGAGGACCTCGACGAAGCGGATGATGCTGCGGTCGATGCCGGGCACCGCTGCGGTGGGGAGTCGCGCCCGTCCCGCAGCGCGGACAGCACCACGCACCCGACCTCGTCCCGCACGAAGGAGGCCGTACACGGGTCGGCAGCCTCTCCGTCCACGGCCGTGACGGGCCTGTCCTCGGCCAGCCGTAGCAGGACGAACGCCGGCTCCGGGTCCGCCTCCGCCCGCCCGGCGGCACCGGTGCCGCCACCCAACTGCAGCGCCGGGAGGTAGCCGAAGCCCCGCTCCTTGTGCTCGGGCGTCAGCGGCGTACGGGTCGGGACCAGGTACGGCATGAACCCCGCGTCGTTTTCGTATGGTCGGCGCGCTGCCCTGAGAACAGAGCTACTTGGCGAAGCGCCAGGTGACGTCGACCTTGCCCTTGTCGAGCGGGGCGAGTGCCTTGAACGCCCCCGGGGTGAGGTCGAGGCCGTGTCGGCCCGCGCCGGGAGCCTCGTCGAGGACCGTCGCCGTGATGGACTTCCCCTTGTAGGTGATGACGACCTTGCGTCCGCAGTTGCTCGACGGGTACCCGGGCCCGAACATGGTGGGATCGAGCGCGACGGCGAAGTCGCTCGCCTTGATGACCTTGCCGCACGCACCCAGGCCGGGGGAGTAGAACGTCGCGGTGCCCTTGTAGGTCTCACCAGGCTTGTCCGGCTGCGGAGAGGCCGTCGCGGTCTTGCCCGGCTTCGGGGGAGGTGTGGTGCTCGTGTCCGGCTGCGGGCTGCCCGACGGAGCCGGCGTCTTGCTCGGCTTCGACGGCGGTGCCGTCGTACCGCCCGCTTGCGGAGCGAGCACAGAGCCGTTCGGCTGCGCCGCCACCGTGGCGTTCGGCTCCGCCGCGACCGTGGCCGCCGGCTTCGCTGCGACCGTCGCGGCCTGGGCCGAGACGGCGGCGTCGGCCGTCTCCGAAGCGGAGGCGGTGGCGACGGTGATCACGGCGCCGGAACCGGTGGCGAGCACGGCAACCGCGACGGCGGCCGTGGCGATTCTTGCCTTCATCGTTCTCTCTCTCTGAAATGTCGCGTTCCAAGGCTGGTTACGCGGGAGGTCACTGACGGTGCGCCACATGCACGGTCGCGTGCGTACAACGTTTGCCCCCGGTCGGTGAAACCGCCGGGTGTGCACAGCTGACCCGCAAGCACGAACGTCACAAAGGGGCCGCTCACGTCCGGTGGGCCGGACCGTTCGCACACCGGTCCAGGGGTCGCCTGCGGGCCCGACGACGGGCGCTACGTACGGCAGGTCGGCTCTGCTGTCAGCCCGGCGCCCTCACTGCGGCAAGACACGCCACCCAGGACGGTCGAAGGCACCCGCTGCGATCCGATGGGCCGCGAACGTGCAACCTGGCAGGCCTGCCCGGCCCACCGGGAGGACCGCGGTGCCCAGTGGCGCTTTGCCCGGTGGTACTTGCGCATGTGGTGGCGTGCCGGGACGTCCGTCGTCCTGGGAGAGGGCGACAGGTGGGCAAGCTGCGGTAGGACACTCCGCCCTGGTACCGGTGGCCCGCCGTGGCCGGGGCGTCCGAGTCGAGGGGGCGTGCCCGTGTCGGACCGTGCCTTCCGGCTGTAGCCGACGTTTCTGGACGTGCCCCATGGGGTCGTCACCTCCGGCACCCCTTGCCGGTACGGGCTGTTCCAGCGACACTCCGCCGTGTGGACGTGCCCGTCGGTGTCCGAGCAGAGGCACAGCCGGGTCGCCTCGTTCTCAACGGAGTCCGAACGGCCGACGGCTGGCTCGGCTGCCTGAACCGAAGGCGCCGGCGCGATGGTCACGCATATCGCGGTCAGGGCCGCCGCGATACCGCTTCGGATTCTCATCAGGGGTCTCTCTCTCGCCCGGCGCTGCCGGAACCGTGCTGTGCGTGTGCCTCCAGCCAATCGTCGGCAGAGCGGGCACACCATGCAGTTCCACCCGCAGAACTCGGACCGCACTACTCTTGCGGGTTCCACCGAGCCGTCCTCCGGCCTCGTGGGCACCGATCGCCAGGATGGAGACGGCCGCTGACCCGCGGACAGTCCTCCAGGGCAATACGGCGGTCCGCCCCCAGGGGCGGGCCGGATTCGGGGTCAGGGCTGGCCCCTAAGCGGCGAGGCTGGCCCAGTCTCAAAACCCCTGCTCAGGAGGCTTGCCCACAGCCGAGAAGGTGGGGTACCGATCGCCGATCGCTCGGTGCGCGGGATCAGACGTCGCTGCGGCCGGGCACGGCTGCGTACTCCAGCCACTCGTCCACCAGGTCGCGGATTTCGTCCAGGGCGGGATCGCGGCGCCCACCGGGCGCGTATGCCGGGGACCTGTACGCGTGCAGCGCCACGTGCGCGCAGTACCAGGCCCGTTTGTCGCCAGCCCGTTCGGCGTCCGTGCCCGTCAGTAGGTAGTGGAGCAGTGTCGCCAAGACCCGGCGGCGTGCGAACGCGTAGACCACCGGCCCGACAAACCAGCGGCAGCAGCTCGGGGCGGGGTCGTGGACGGCCGCGGCCATCAGCGGAGCGAAGAACTCTTCGGGCAGGCTCCCGCGTTCGAGCAGTGGCTTGCGCGCTGCATGCGCCGGGTGGCACGCGCGCGGGCTGGCCGGCGCTGGAACATCGAGGCCGATGCCGAGCGTCTGCAGCAGCTTTTCCGCCGGGAGGCGCCCCACCAGGTCCCGCTGGTCGAAGAAGCGATGGGTAAGCAGGCCGCGGCCCTGCTGCTGCAGTTGGACGCCGCCTGCGAAGCAGTCGCCGACCTTGGCCAGGCTACTGAGGTAGCCTTTCGATCCCATCCCGGGCGCCCCGATCATGCTGAGCTTTCCCGGCATCGGTGCCCAAACCGGCGCACGGATCCTGGCGGAGACCGGGGAAGACCGCACGCGGTTCGCCACCGCCGGAGGGCTGAAGGCGTACGCGGGCGCGGCCTCCATCACCCGGGCGTCGGGCAAGCGCCGCTACGTCGGACGCCGGTTCGTCAAAAACAACCGGCTCAACCACGTCGGCCATCTCTGGGCCTTCGCCTCCCTCAGCGGTTCGTCCGGCGCGGACGCTCGCTACCGGCGCCGACGGACCACTGGGGGCTGGCGCATGCAGGCTCTGCGGCGCTTGTTCAACCGCATGCTCGGCCAGCTCCGCCACTGTCTGCTCGATCGCTGTGACTTCGATGAGCCGACGGCCTTCCCAGTGGCCGGCTGATCCCGCTGGGGCTCACTCCGGGACGATCAGACCAGCTTCCCTGAGCCGGGGAAGACAGACCGCCAGGCAGTCTTCCATCGACTTCGCGTCGGTGCGGACAAGCAAACCCTGCCGAAACGGCGCCCCGCTGGCCACGAACGTCCAGGGCTTGGTGCCGTCGCGCATGCGCTCGGCATCTGCTTTGAAGGTGACCGTGACACCCTGCTCGGCCAGCGTTTCCATGATCCGTGCGATGTCCATTGCCCCCCGATTCCGATCAACGAGGAGCCACGCTACATGAGGCCACGACTGCCTCCCCTTGACAGGCCAACTGCATGAGGTGTCTTTGTCTGTGCCGTATTGGTACGCCCCTGATTCCCGCCGAGGACCTCGCCGACGACATCACCACCGCCCAGAAGGCGGAGATCACCCAGATGAAGAAGATGCTCGGCGCGAACTGACCCGGGCACGGGCGGGCGGCCCGTGCTGCCGGGCGCGACCGCGCCGAGGGGCGTCATCTTGCGTTCGCAACGAGTGCGCCCGCCTCCCACGCGGACACTCCCGAGCGCCTTGCAGGCCACGGTGCACGCCTGGAGGATCGCGCGGGTGATGCTGGCGTCGTAGCCGCTGTGGCGGGAGAGGACCGCGGCGGTGGCGGTGCAGATGTCGGCGCGGTCCATGTCGGTGCGGGTGCATTGCCTTGATGCCGAGGACGGATTTCGCGTCCCTGGCCCACTGCGCGACCGGCTCGTCGAGGCGATCCCCCCAACGATGACGTCCCAGTCGCTGTGATGTTCGGTCCCCGGACGGGCGATCCGGGGCGTGATGCCCCGCCCGCGGAGCCACCGCCGCAGGTGAGGGTAGTCGTAGCCTTCGTCTCCGTGGGGGCTTGTCGGGCCGCCTGCGGGACCGCGGCGGCTGCGGATCGGCGGTATCGGCGCGACGGGACGGCGACCGCGACCGGCAGACCAGACCGGTCGGTGACGGGGTGGATCTGCTGACCGCCTCAGCCTCACACCGCGGCTTGGGGGCGGGCATCCGTAAGGCCCCAGGCGGTGACTCCCAGCCCGGAGGACCGCCGCATGCGGCTCAGGACCGCCCCCCCACACCGGGTAGTGCCACCGGTCCGCGGGTGTGGGCGGAAGGCCTCTGGGTCAGCGGCCTGGAAGCGGGTACCCGCTGGGCATGATGAAACGTGCGCTGTGGCAGGGACTGATCGCCGGCACCGCAGGCGGCATCGTGATGACGTTCGGCGAGAAGATCGAACAGGCCCTCACTCGACGGCCCGACTCGCACGTGCCGGCGCGGGTCCTCCAACGCTTGACCGGCATGGCCGAACAGCCGGGCCGGCAGCCGCTGCCGGTGAACTGGGGCATGCACTTCGGCCAGGCAGCCCTTATCGGGGTGCTGCGGTCGGTGATGGCCCACGCCGGACTTCGCGGCCCGCTGGCCTCGGCGCAGTTCGCCGTCGTGCGCCTCACCAACGATCAGATCCTGGAGAACGCCACCGGAGTGGGTGCCCCGCCGTCCACCTGGCCCCGCCAGGAGCTCGTCATCGACGTTCTCCACAAGACGGTTTACGCCTTCACCGCGGGCGCCGTCGCCGATGCGCTCGCCGCAGGCGGCGGCCCCGGACCCGGACGTCGCCACGCCGCCCTCCGCCGTGGACGTCAGGCCGACGTAGGCCCCCTGCCCCGCGGCCGGGCATACGGCCGGTAGTTCCCCCCACTGGCTGCTCAACGCACGACGACGCGCCCGACGGGCCCTCTCGCAGGGGGCCGCTTCGGGTCGAGCCTCCGAGCCGGCGAAGACACGACCCGTCGGTCGGCTCCGCGCACAGCCTTGGAAGTCAGCACGTCCGCGAGTCCCCGGCAGTCTCTGGTCTTCACGCCTTCGGGGAAACGCCGCCAGCAGGGGCTGTGCGTGCAGGTAAGGCGCCGAGGCGCTTCGCCGCCTCAGGACTCTGCCCCGGCGGTCGTTTGCAGCCCCTTCCCCGGGGCAGCCGCAGGGCGAGACCACTTGCCATGGAGGCAGAAGTGAAGTGGTCGTACCGCGCCGTCATGCTCGCCACCGTCCTGACCGCCGCCGCGCGATTGGGCTGGGTCCGCGCGCGCCGACGCCGGGCCGCGCAGGAAGCGGACCGCTGGCTCGTCGTCACGGTCAACCGCGCCCCCACCGACGTGGGCATACAGGGCGCTCCTCCGAAGCCGCTGGACCGGTTCGGCGACGAGCTCGAGGTACGCGTCCGCCCGGCGCCGGGCGACCACGGCACGGAGCTCGCGGCGCGGATACGCCGCCCCGTTCCGCCGAAGGCCGCCTCGTGGCCCGCGCGGCTCGCCGGCCGTGACCCCCGGCAGGAGGTCCGCACCGCCCTGCGCGAGGCCAAGGCACTCCTGGAGACGGGAGAGGTCATGCTGCCGGACTACCCGCCCACTGCGACCGGTGGTACGCCCGCAGGCAAGCTCGTCGGCTGGATCAGCCGCCGCTCAGGCGGGGAGGGAGTGCTGTGAAGGCGTTGTGCTGGGAAGGCGTCAACAAGCTGTCCGTCGAACAGGTGCCCGATCCGCAGCTCCGCAACGACCAGGACATGATCGTACGGCTCCTCGCCGGCACCACCTGTGGGTCGGACCTCCACTTGATCAGCGGCTACGTGCCGGCCATGCAGGCGGGTGACGTCATCGGGCACGAGTTCATCGGCGAGGTCGTAGAGACCGGCGCCGACGTCCGGCGCCACCGGGTCGGCGACCGGGTGGTCGTCTGCTCGTTCGTCGGCTGCGGCCGGTGCTGGTACTGCGCCCACGACCTGTGGTCACTGTGCGACAACACCAACACCAACCCCGGAATAGGACAGGCTCTTTTCGGCTACGAATCGGCCGGCATCTTCGGCTACTCCCACGCCATGGGAGGGCTACGGGGAAGCCACGCCGAGTATGTGCGCGTCCCCTTCGCCGACTACGGCGCCTTCGCCGTTCCCGAGGGCATTGACGACACCAGCGCCCTGTTCGTCTCCGACTCCGTGCCGACCGGCTGGATGGGCGCCGACCTCGGGGGTGTCACGCCGGGCGACACCGTCGCCGTATGGGGCTGCGGTGCCGTCGGCCAAATGGCCGCGCGGGCGGCGTTCCTCCTCGGAGCCGAACGCGTCATCTCCATCGACCGCATCCCCGAACGGCTGGCCATGACCCAGCGGTTCGCCGGATCCGAAACCCTCGACTACACATCCACCGATGTCGCCGCTGAACTGCGCGAGCGCACAGGAGGCCGCGGACCGGACGTCTGCATCGAGGTAGTGGGCATGGAAGCCCACAGCGACGGCCCGATGCACCTCTACGACCAGGCCAAACAGCGGCTGCGCCTGCAGACCGACCGGCCCACGGCCGTACGGCAGGCCATCCACGCCTGCCGCAAGGCCGGCACGGTGTTCGTCCTTGGTGTCTTCACCGGGGCCGTGGACAAGTTCCCCCTCGGCGCCGTCGTCAACAAGGGCCTGACTCTGCGCGGCGCACAGATGCATGGCCAGCGCTACATCCCCATGCTCCTGGAACGCCTGGCCGCGGGAGAACTCCGGACCTCCCACCTGGCCACTCACTCCTTCCCCCTGGAGCGGGCGCCGGAGGCCTACGACATGTTCAAGCACAAGACGGACGGCTGCGTACGCGCCGTCATCCGCCCGGGGACGTAACCGTCGCCCCCTACCCGCCCCCGCGGAAGGAGAGAGCCCGCGCCTACCCGATCGCCGGCGGCGTGACGACTCCGCTGCCGGCGTCGGCATGATCAACCGCCGCGTCCTGCTCGGCCGCCCAGGCCGGCACTGCGTCTCTGAAGAAGGACCGTCCCATGTCCCTGTCCATTGCACGGCAAAGCGTCGAGGAGCTCGGCGGACGGTCCAGCGTCCTGGCCCGTCAGCGCCGCGACCACGCGGAACTCGACCGGCTCATGCACCTCTACGAAGCGAAAGACCTGCCCCTGCCGGAGCGGCAGGAGTTGCTCCAGGACATCGTCCAGCTCACCTTCAGCCACGCCTTCGCCGAAGAGACCGTCCTGTGGCCAGCCCTGCGGCGGCTCGCTCCCGACGGCGAGGAGCTGACCTCGCGGGTGGAAGAGGAACACCAGCAGATCAACGACCTCGTCGCCGCGATCGACTCGACCCACCCGGGCGGCACCCGGCACGACCAGCTCGTCGCGGCGGCCTTCGCCCTGATCCGCCAGGACATCCGGGACGAGGAAGACGAGCTGCTGCCACGCCTCCAGGAGGCGGTCGGGCACGATGCCGCGCGGTTGCGACGCCTGGGTGCGGCATGGGACACCGTACGGCGCACCGCACCCACACGCCCCCACCCGGCCGTTCCGCGCCGCCCACCGGGCAACGCGCTGGCAGCCGTCCCCCTGAGCCCGTTCGACCGTGCCCGCGATCTGCTGAGTCACACCCCCGGGCGGCGGCGGGCAGTCATCGCCGCACTGGCGGCGGCCGCCGTATGCCTGACCGCAGCGGCCTTCCGCCGCAAGCGCTGACCCCGCCGGGACACGCACGCCAGTAGGCCGAGGGGACAGTGACCCTGCCCGGCGCCACCGCACGCCTCCTTGACCCGCCCGAGGTCCCGGCGGCTCGCCCACTACGTCGGTGCGCGGTGCGCAGGGTGGCCGCGACGCCCCCGAGCGCCGCCAGTGGACCCTGGCGGCGCCATTTCCGGTTCAGCAGTCAGGGGCGTGTGCCGGGCATCATGCGGTGGTCAGGCGAGGCGGCGCGGCTGCCGTGGTGGGCGCGGTCGCGGGCGCCTGACGCGGCAGCGAGGGCGAGGACGGTGGCGACGGCGCCGGTGATGAGGTTGCTGGTGATGGAACGTGTGTGGGCGACGTCCCCGGCCACGACCCAGGGGGCGATGCAGGTCCAGATGCCGATGACAGCGGCAGCCCAGGCCATCGAGTGGGTGCGTTCGTAGGAGTTGCCGAGTCCGCCCAGCAGGAGCATGTAGGCGATGCCGGCGATCAGGTTGGTGACGGCTAGGGTGGTGAACCCGTTGAAGCCGACGATCCAGGGGGATGCGGCGAGGTACACGCCGGTGATGAGCGCGCAGGCTTCAACGGCCTGGGCCCTTGGCGTCGCTGCCGCACGGTCGTGACGCGCACGCAGTTCCACGAGGTCGGGGTGCTCCTCTATAGGGGCGCGGTGCATCGACGCCATGGTGACCTCCAGAGAAAGAAGTGATTTACCACGCACTTACCCTCAAACCGAGCATTAATCGCTAAATCCGTATTTCACTCAATATCGGGTCGGCCGACCACGCGTGTCGCGGGCCCGCAGCCGTCGGCGACACCGAGGGCCTGCGCGCTGGAGGATCGGGCTGCTGATGCAGCCACCCCGGCCGAAGCCGCGGACGTTGCTGCGGAGATCGGTCCCCATCCTCGACGTTGCAGCGGCAGAGGTCGGCATCCCGTTCGGTGAGGCCCGGTGATGGCCCCGGGGAGGGGGGCGGCGTCCATCCGCGCTGCAAACGTCGTCCACGTTCGAGACCTGCGCCCCTGGCGGGGGTGGCTGCTCCGGCCGTAAGCGGGAGCTTTCGAGAGACGACCATCACTAGGTGCTCGTACTGTTGCGGGCCCCGGCGTCCCGCCGGGTCGTAGGTACCAGCGTCCACGGCGCCGCGGGGGCCGGTGCCGAGGCCGCGGCTCCTCGTGCTGCCGTCGCCGTGCAGCGGTCGCCTGACGGCCGCCGCCGGCCCCCGCCCACCCTGCCGGGCCGGGGTGGCGCCGTATGCGAGCGCTGGTCGAGCTCGTCGGCGGGGCTCGCGAGGAGCTGGCGAGCCCGTCCGTCGACTGCGACCCGGAGCTGTTTCCCAGCTTCGACAGCGAGAACGACCAGCGTCCTGCCCGCCCGCCTGCTCGCCGCAGTCGGCGCACTCGGGCTGGACATCGTGCCCGACCCCTATCCGCCCGAACCGGCGACAACCGCTGTTTACCCATAAAGACGGGAAGGAGAGCTTGCAGACCCCTAGGAGGCTGATGTGGCGGATGATCGGATCGGGCTGGCCGAGGTGCTCGCGGCGGCAGAGGCCGCAGCGCCGGTGAACTCCCTCGACGTCGTAGCGTCCAATCTGCGCGACAGGTTCGGCGCCCAGTACGTGTCGTTCCTGTTCGTCGATGTCGTCGGCCGGCGCCTGCTGCGGGTCCACGACACGGCGGGCCCGCAGCGGGAGGACCGTGCCGCGCAGGTACCGCTCGCCGGGAGCAGCGTCTACGACGAGGTCCTGCGAAACCAGCGACTGCTCCTGGCAGCGGACGGCGGGCAAGGCCGGCGCGTCCTGGCCCCGGTCACCAACCGCGGGGACACGATCGGTGTCCTGGAACTCTTCCTCACCGACGTCACCCGGGGCGTGCTGGAGCAGGTCCAAGAGGCCGCGCACGCGCTGGCGTACATCATCGTCACGGACCGCCGCTTCACCGATCTCTACCACTGGGGCAACCGCACCACGACGGTCAGCCTGTCCGCGGAGATCCAGCGCCAGCTCCTGCCGTCCGCCTCGGCCTGCGAAGCGCCCCAGTTCACGCTCGCCGGCGCACTGGTGCCCGCCTCCGACATCGCCGGCGACACATACGACTACAGCCTCGACCAGAACACCCTGCACCTGTCGATCACCGACGCCATGGGCCACGACGTCAGCGCCTCCCTCATGGCCACCCTCCTGGTCAATGCCTCCCGCGGCGCCCGCCGCGCCGGCGAAGACCTCGCCGAACAAGCCCGCCAGCTCCACCAGGCCCTCATCGACCACGGCGAGCACAGCATCGCCACCGGACAGCTCCTGCGCATCGCCCTGGACGGCACGAGCGCCCAGCTCGTCAACGCCGGCCACCCCTGGCCCCTGCGGCTGCGCGACGGCGCGGTCACCGAACTCGCTCTGGCCGTGAACATGCCCTTCGGCGTCGAGCTGCAGGGCGCCTACCAGGTACAGGGCCTCGACCTGCGTCCCGGTGACCGGCTGCTCCTCCACACCGACGGCATGCAGGAACGCGACGCCGAAACCGTCGACCTTGCCGGTCTGCTACGCAAGACCGCCGACGACCACCCCCGCGAGGTCGTACGCACGCTTGTCGGTGCGGTCTCCGACGCCTACGAAGGCCGCCCGCCCAAGGACGACGCCACCGTCCTGTGCCTGGACTGGCACGGCCCCCAGGCCACCCACCCCATGGCCAGCTGACCAGAGGCGGACACCGACCCGCAGCCGCCCGCCCCGCTGACCCGAGTGCCTGCCCCTCTGCCAGCCCTGGGCAATGCCACTGAACGCTGGACGTCGGGTCCCGCGACAGTGCACCAGGTCACTGTCGAAGGTGAGCAGACCCAGGACGTTGCTCCCGCGGACACCGCGCAGCCTCTTGCTTGGCAGCCTTCCGCCCCACTGCCACCTTTCATAGTGCAGTTGCGGATCCTCCGTGACCCCTACCTCATCTGCGAACAACTTGTGCACAAAGCCCCCTGTTACAGACGGACTCGGAAGTTGCGCCGTCACACCCAGCATCATGCCGCAGGCCGCTGACACACCCCGCACCTCGGCATGTGCTGCTTCGTCCAGAGGCTGTTAGCTAGACCGACACCTGTGGCCGGGCCAGCAGTTTCCGCTGGTCAAGCACCGACGTCAGCGCGGCGGCGAGACGCGGGACGATCAGCGCGGCTGCCTCTGTGTTGCAGCCCGTTGCACCACGATCCAATACAGGGAGGCAGGAGGAAGGCCCCGGGGGCCGTCACGAGGTCCCGGGGCCTCCACTTCGCTGACCTCCCCGCTCAACGACGAGCCGGGCAGCCTGTCATGTCCAGTGGATGCCGAGCTCCCGCAGCGCGTCCAGCTGGTCTTGGGTGAGTTTGTGGTGTCGGGTTTTGGTGTTGGAGATCCATACGCCGAGCTTCACGGTCACCGGCTCTGCTTCGCCGTCGACGGTGATCTCCTCGCTGTGGGCGCGGGGGACGTGCCGGTGGGCGCCTTCGCGCTCCACCCACTGCGTGAGGGCTGTCAGGCCGCGCTGGAATGCCTGCTGTGTCTTGCTCGGTCCCTTGGCTCCGTGGCGGGGGGTAGGGGCGGGAGCAGGCGCCTTGTCGGGTTGTACGCCGATCGTGGTCAGCCGTTTCTGCTGTTCGGGCAGCAGCCGCGCCCAGGTGGCGGGCTGTTTCTGCTGTTGGAGCCATTTGCCGATGTCGTCGCCGTCGAAGGTGACGCCGGGTGCGATGTCGGGCAGCTGCCCGCCCGACTCGTCGGCGGCGAGGTCGGCGAGGATCCGGTAGTGCCGTTGCCAGTGGAGCGGCCAGGGGCAGTTCCAGTCCTCGTCGATCGAGGTGAGCTGCGCTGCGCGTTTCGCGGCGCGGTCTGGGTCTTTGCCCAGGCCGTTCTTTGCGCCTTTGCGGCGGAGGTTGGCCATGTGCTGTCCGATGGGGACCATCTCGTCGTCTTCGCCCCACATGGCGTCCTGTCGGGGTGCGAGGTGTCCGGTGGCCTTCCGGTAGGTCCGGAGTGCGGCGAGCTTGGCCTCCCAGGCTTCCTCTCCGGGCTCCCAGACCATCCCTGCCTCTGGTGCGTCCAGGAGGACCTTGCGCCGGTCCTCGAGCTCTCCGGCGCGCAGGGCCTTGCGTTGTTGGTGGACCCACCGCCCGAGCGGGAACGCCTTGGTGATGCCGACCTCGACCTCTACGTCGTACGGGACGGCGTAGAGGCCGGTGATCCCGTTCTCGGCCCGCCACCGGATCAGGGCCTGGTAGCCCTCCAGCCATACCAGGGATTCGGGCCGGTAGACCCGGGTGCGCAGGAACGCGGCGATGGTGGCTGCGTCCCGGGGTGAGGAGAAGTGCAGCAGGGGTGAATCGGCCGCGGCGTCGGCGTCGGCGTCGTCCTCCTTGTCCTCGCCCTTGCCCTCGCCTCCGGTGCCGACGATCTGGCCGTCCTTGTCGCGGCGCAGGTGGGTCTTGCGCTTTCCGCTGGTGAGGGCGCGGGAGGCGAGCTGCTCGACCAGGCGGTCGTCATGGCTGCGCAGGCCCTGGAGGACCGCTACGAGCGGCTTGAAGCTGGCGGAGGCCACCATGTCGGTCGGATCCTCGCCGGGCTCCAGGAAGACGGGCACGATGATCCGCGCGACCTTGGTGGAGCCGTCCTTGTTGAGGCGGAGTGCGCGGCCGATGTTTTGGACGATTTCGACTTGGGAGCCGCGGGTGTCGGCGAAGCAGATCGCCTCCACGCCCCGCTCGCCCGTGATGTCGACGCCCTCGCCGAGGACGCGTACGGAGGCGAGGAACGCGCGGTGTACGCGCCGGTTGTTGGCGTCGATGCCGCCTGCGAACTGCCGGAGGGCTTCACGGCGCTCGGTGACGAGGTGGTCCCCGCATAGCCACGCGGACCAGACCCGGTCGGGCGGGACGTGGCGGCCGGCCTCCAGCTCGTAGAAGTCGGCGTCGATTGAGGACTTCGGCAGCTTGGCCGCGGCGGCTAGGTCGGCGTCGGAGGCATTGGTGGCGTAGAGCTCGGCGGCGGTCTGGGGCATCTTCTCCGCGAACGCGGCCGCTTCCTCGACCTTCTGGTGGAAGGTCATGACGGTGCGCAGGTTGTACGCCGCCGCGTGCTCTAGGAGTGCGGTCTGCAGGAGCGCCAGGCGCCGGCCCCGCTGCGCCTCCTCGGACTCGCCCAGGACGGGGGAGGGGTCGCGGATCTCCAGCACGTCGATCTCGAATCCGGCGAGGATGCCCCGCTCGATCGCTTCTGAGAGCCCCAGCTCGGCGATCCACGGGCCGTAGGTGCCGTCCGGGTCGTCGGCCATGCTCGCGATCTGCAGCTTCTCGTCCGCGGCGCCCTTCTGCGGCCGGGCCGCGGCGAGGATGCGCGGGGTTGCGGTGAGGTAGAGCCGGAAGTCCGCCGGGATGCGTGCGTTGTCGTGGATCGAGGCCCAGGGGCGTCCGAGGTCGCCGGCGGTGCCGTGGGCCTCGTCGACGATCGCGAGGTCGAAGCCCGCCATCTGCTGGCCGTAGAGGCGCTCCCCGCCCGCCAGGGCGGCTTCCAGGGGCCCACGGACCTTCCGCTGGCCCTCGGGTGCGTCGATGTCCTCGCGGTCCACCAGGGAGGCGTACGTGGCGAGGACGACCACGGGCCCGTGACCGGCCCACAGCGCCAGCTGGATCGGGTTGGTGGTGGTGCGCACCCCGAGCTCGTTCAGAACCGGGTCGTTCTCCAGCGAGCACACCGCGATCATCGGCGCCCGGTGCCCTACCTGGCGCCACGCCTGGGCGGTCTGGGCGAGCAGGTCCAGAGTGGGGACGGTGACGAGGATCCGCCCGCCCGGGAAACACTCCAGCGCGCACGCGGCGGCCGTGATCGTCTTCCCCGATCCGGTTGCGGACACGATCGTGCCCCGGGCTCCCACAGGGGACACTGATGACCTTGCAGGAAATCCCACCCATTTCCGAAACGCCGACTTCTGGTCGACTTGGTGCTCACGGAGCTGGATCATCGAGATTCAAACCTCACATGCATCTCTTGACAGACTCGCAAATCTAGGGCTTAGGTCACGGTTTCATGCAGGGCGTCAAAATCCGTGGTGACACGGTAGTTGACTTATATGAGGTGGTCACGGAGGTACCGGCACGAGAGAATGGGAGGTATGGATGAAGGCTTCTGCGAAGTGATGCTCCTGCCCAGCTCCCAGTGTGACCACTGCCGCACAGCACGATCGGAGCTTCCCCGGAGGGTGTATGTCACCAAAGGCGGGAGCGTCTACCACAGGACGCCTAGCTGTGAAGGAATCAAAGATGGGCAGCGCTACGCTCGTTGGAGAGGAGACGAGACCCATGATGTTCAGTCCGTCCCACGCAGCGAAGTGCAGGCCCAGCGAGGACCCTGCGAAATCTGTCGTCCCGATCTGATTCATAGACGACCCTAGCTACCCTTTATTTCCACCAATGGTACATGCTGCATCAGTGATGCACACACTCCACCGACACGATTGAACCCCCACCCCTCGCAGCCAGCACGGACCGCACCAGCGGGCCCTCGACGATCCTGGAGACGCAGCCGGAAGGACCGTCAGGCGGGGGAGCGCAGCGGACCCGCCTCCCCAGGGTGGCGCTAGCCACCCTGACTCTCAACCACATCAGGCTGAAAACATTGCAATTCGCAACCCCCCCGGGGCGTCCGCGAAGCGGACGCCCCCCGGCCTGCGCAGCCGGCCGGCTCCCTAGGCTCCCGGAGCGCAGCGAAGGGAGCCGGCCACGGCGAAGCCGTGGCCGCGGTGAGCGCAGCGAACCGCCACACCCCCGCGAAGCGGGGGTGTGCGCTTGCCCATCGCGCAGCGATGGGGTACCCGCTCCGCGGG
>NZ_BMTY01000015.1:0-160792 GCF_014649915.1 Streptomyces toxytricini
CGCCCTTTACAGGGCGGCCCGCACCGGAAGGACAATGGGCTGCCGGGACACCCCCCGCACCCACCGACCCCGAGTCGACGGCTCCCGCCCTCCCCACGCCACCGGTGCGCCCTCCGCCCCGGCCTGCCGGTTCCCGCCGCCCCCCGCTCCCGCCGTCGCCTCTCCGCCCCGACCCGCCGGCTCCCGCCGCCCCCCTCCCCGCCGTCGCCTCTCCGCCCCGACCCGCCGGCTCCCGCCTACCCCCTCCCCGCCGTGCCTCTCCGCCCCCGGGTGCGGGCCTCCTACTCCCCGCCCCCGGGTGCGGGCCTCCTACTCCCCCGCCCCCAGCCGCTCCTCCGCCTCCGCCAGGAGTTCCGTCAGGCGGAGTCCGAAGCGTGCGTCGCACGCGTCCGGTGTGCCGGTTTCGGCTGCCGTCAGCAGCGCATCCACGGCGCGGCCGTAGGCGGCCGGCACGTCCGTCCAGTTGGGGAGCGAGTGAATGCCCTCAGCGCCGCGGAGTTCCAGGCCCACCCCCGCTGCCGCGACGGGGGCGCCCAGGCTGAGGACCGCGGTGCTCGCCGCGCCGGAGGCGTGGCGGAGTGCCAGTTGGACCACGTCGGACGGTCCACGGGACGCCGTGACGGCGGTGACGTCGCCCAGGACCGGGATGAGGACGGACAGGACGTGCGGGCCGACGTCCCACAGCCCGCCCTTGTCCTTGCGCCAGGGCGAGGCCGCGTACGCGCTGGGCGCGCCGTCCGGCGGGAAGACGGCGCCCAGCCAGTGCGCGGCCGCGGTGAACCACCCGTCACGGCCGGTCTGCTCGCGCACCCAGGACGCGGCCGGCTCGGCGAAGCGGAGGGTGAGGAAGACGACGGAGGCGACGCCGTGCCGCTCGGCCGCGTCGGCGACGGCGCGCGCGTCGGCGACGGTCGTGGCGACGGGCTTGTCGAGCAGCAGGTGGCAGCCGGCCGCGGCGGCGCGGACGGCGAGGGGGGCCTGGACGTCGGGCGGGAGGGCGAAGGCGGCGACGTCGCAGTCGGCGAAGAGCGCGTCCGGATCGTCGTACACCTTCACGCCGTACGTGTCGGCGATCTCGGCGGCGGCTTCGGGCCGGCGGCCCCAGACGCCGGCGAAGTCGGTGCCCGCGTGGGCGGCGAGGGCGGGGGCGTGGGTGCGGTGCGCCCAGGGGCCGGTGCCCAGCAGGCCGACACGGGGGCGGACGGGCGGAGGGGTGGGGTCCGCGGGGTCGCCTGCGGCGATCAAATCGTACGAAATGCTCACCCGGCCAGTGTGCCGCACCCGGGCGGCGGCACGGCATGCGACCCGCACGAGCGGCCCGACCAGGGGCGTAAACGCCGGTAACACGGGGTTCACAGTCGGGCAACGGCCGGGAAATCGCGACCGGGCACGCTGCGGTCTGAACCACAGCACAGATCGCAGCACGCAGACGCAGCACGCAGACGCAGCACGCAGACGCGGCACGCCGATCGCGGCACGCCGATCGCACCACACCCGCAGCACCCGCAGCACCCCCGCAGCCCCCGCCGGGTCTGCGCCGGAGCGACGCACCGAAGGATGGGTCCCGTGAGCTACAAGGCCGAGTACATCTGGATCGACGGCACCGAGCCGACGGCGAAGCTGCGCTCCAAGACGAAGATCCTCGCGGACGGCGCCGAGCTGCCGGTCTGGGGCTTCGACGGGTCGAGCACGAACCAGGCCGAGGGCCACGCGTCCGACCGCGTCCTCCAGCCGGTGTTCTCCTGCCCGGACCCGATCCGCGGCGGGAGCAACGTCCTCGTCCTGTGCGAGGTCCTGAACATCGACATGACCCCGCACGAGTCGAACACCCGCGCCCTGCTCCGCCCGGTCGCCGAGAAGTACGCGGCCCAGGAGCCGATCTTCGGCATCGAGCAGGAGTACACGTTCTTCGACGGTCAGCGCCCGCTCGGCTTCCCGGTCGGCGGCTTCCCCGCCGCGCAGGGCGGCTACTACTGCGGTGTCGGCTCGGACGAGATCTTCGGCCGCGACATCGTCGAGAAGCACCTCGACCACTGCCTGGCGGCGGGTCTGGACATCTCCGGCATCAACGCCGAGGTGATGCCCGGCCAGTGGGAGTTCCAGGTGGGCCCGCTCGGCCCGCTGGAGGTCGCGGACCAGCTGTGGGTGGCGCGCTGGCTGCTGTACCGGACCGCGGAGGACTTCAACGTGTCGGCGACGCTGAACCCGAAGCCGGTGAAGGGCGACTGGAACGGCGCGGGCGCGCACACGAACTTCTCCACGAAGGCGATGCGCGAGGACTACCGCGCGATCATCTCCGCGTGCGAGGCGCTGGGCGAGGGCAGCAAGCCGCTCGACCACGTGAAGAACTACGGTGCCGGCATCGACGAGCGCCTGACGGGTCTCCACGAGACGGCGCCGTGGAACGAGTTCAGCTACGGCGTCTCCGACCGCGGCGCGTCGGTGCGCATCCCGTGGCAGGTGGAGAAGGACGGCAAGGGCTACATCGAGGACCGCCGCCCGAACGCCAACGTGGACCCGTACGTGGTGACGCGCCTGATCACGGACACCTGCTGCGCCGGTCTGGAGAAGGACGGCCTGGTCTGACCGGCTCGCACCCGTCGCCCGCCGAACCCCTCGGGGTCCGGCGGGCGTTCGCGTTCCGCCGGGGTGTTGGGACGGGACGCATGCGTCCACCATGCGATACGGCAGCGAGATCCCTGCCACGACCGCCACCTCCCTATGGGCCCGTTTGTCACGATTGAACGCCCCTGTCATCCCGCCCGGTTTGCTGAATATGGGATTCCGCTCCACGAAGTGGGACGCACCCTGCCCGGCCCGGGGTGCGTCTGCTTCAATGGGCCCATGGCCAGCCACTCGCACACCTCGACCGGTCGCAGCGACCTCGAGCCGTTCTGGCCCTCCCGTCAGGACCACGATTTCGACCGGGTGTGTTGCCGCGCGGTGAACGCGCCGGCCCTTTAAAGCCTTCCGGGACCGCCCTGCGCGGCTGCCCTTCCCCGAGGCCTTCGGTCTGCGCGCGGAACGAGGACGTACGCACGTCTCCTGCCGACCACTCGCGTGAAAGAGCCGACCACCCATGTCTCAGACCCGTTCCCTGACGCCCGCCACATCCGCCGCCTCTGCCGCGTCCGCTGCGACCGCCTCCACCCCCGCCTTCCCGCCGCCCGGTGCCCGCCACCGGCTGCGGGCCGTTTCCGCCGACGAGCCGGTCGACGTCGCCGGCCTGCTCCCGCCCGGTGCCACCTGGCTGCCGGCGCCGCAGCACGCGCTGCCGGTGCTGCCGGGGCGGCCGCCGATGGTCGGCTACCTGGTGCTGGTGCCCGCCGACCAGCAGCCCGTGGCGTTCGCCCCGCAGTCCGTCCCGCCCGCCGCCGCGGCCGCCCCGGCGCCGGCCCGCACCGCCGCCCCGGCCGCCTCCCCCGCCACCGGCGACGGCCTCGTCCGCATCGACCCCGCGCGGCGCACCGCCGAGGTCGGGGGACGCGTACTCGACCTGACGTACCTGGAGTTCGAGCTGCTGGCGCACCTGGTGGCGCACCCGTACCGCGTGCACACCCGGGACCAGCTGGTGACGACGGTGTGGGGGTACGGGCACGTCGGCGACGGCCGGACCGTCGACGTGCACGTGGCCCGCCTGCGCCGCAAGCTGGGCGCCGCCCACCGGGGCGCGATCCAGACGGTGCGCCGCGTCGGCTACAAGTACGCCCCCTGACCGACGGCTGCGGGCCCGCACTCCCCCCTGTGGAGTACGGGCCCGCACGGTGCCGGGGCGGCGCGCGGCTAGCCGGCGGCCCCGGCCTCCGCCTTGGCGCGGCGGCCGGCGAGGGCGCCGAGCAGCATGTCGACCGCGAGGAACGCGACGAGGCTGAGGCCGAGCAGCGGCACGAACCAGCCGACGGCTGCGGTCGCGGCGGCGAGCGGCAGCAGCAGCGTCACGGGCAGCTTGCGCCAGGCGCCGCGCGGCTGGGCGCGCCCGGCCGACAGGACGCGGTCCTTGGTGGGCCGGCGCAGCCACCACATGCGGTAGCCCCAGAAGACCAGCAGCATGACCGCGACGGCGAGGGCCGCGAGGACGATCTGGTTGGCGAGCCCGAAGGTCTGGCCCATGTGGAGGTCGATGCCGAAGCGGGTCAGCTTGGCGAGGAGCGGGTAGTCGGAGAAGCGCAGGACGTCCATGACGCGCCCGTCGGCGGGGTCGACGGCGACGGTGTCGAAGTGGACCGGGAACTCCCTGTCCTTCTCCTTGACGACGTAGCCGTGGCCCTTCGCCGGCAGGGTGACCTGGAGGGACTCGGTGGCGCCCGCCTCGCGTGCGGCGGCGACGGCCCGGTCGATGCCGATGTCGGCGGTCGGCGCTGCCGGGGGCATCTCCATGTCCTCGGTCATGACGTGCCCGGCGTGTTCGTCTTCGCCGGCGGCCTGGCCGGGGGTGAGGGAGGCGGAGACGGACGGGGTGGCTCCGCCGAGGCGGTCCTGGAGCTGCCCGATGTTCTCGCCGGCGTACTTCGACCAGGTGAGGCCGGTCGCGGAGAGGGCGACGAGGCCGAGGGCGGCCCAGAGGCCGACGATGCCGTGCCAGGAGAGGGTGCGGCGGCGGCCGGTGGCCTTGCGGTCGGGCAGGACGAGGCGGGCCTTGCTCGTGCGGCGGCGGCCGATCCAGAGGGCGGCGCCGCCGAGGGCGACCACCCACAGCCAGCTCGCGGCGAGTTCGCTGTAGTTCCGGCCGAACTCGCCGAGCTGGAGGCTGGCGTGGAACTCGCTGAGCCAGGCGCGCAGCGGCAGGGCGTCGCCGTTCGTGGTCAGTGCGCCGTCGACCTGGGCGGTGTACGGGTCGACGAAGACGGTGCGGGTCTCGCCCTCGGCGAGGCCCGGCGCCTCCATGATCACGCGCGTGGTGGCCTCGGCGTCGGGCGCGGGCCACACGGCGACGACCTTGCCCTCGGGTTCGGCGTGCCGGGCGGCGGCGACCTGGGTGCTGAGCGGTACGGCGGCCTCGCCGACGCGGTCGACGGTCAGCTCGTCCGCGTAGAGGATCTTCTCGGCCTGCCAGGAGCCCGCGTACAGCAGTCCGGTGGCGGCGGCGAGGAAGAGCAGCGGGGCTATGAGGAGGCCCGCGTAGAAGTGCAGGCGCAGCAGGAGCGGCCGCAGGGCCGCCCAGCCGCCGGCCTTGGCCTCGGGGCCGGGCCGGTCGCCGGTCGGCCGGTCGGCGGCCGGTGCGGGCGGGGGTACGGGGTTTTCGGTGTCGGCGGCGTCCGCGGGGCGGACGGCGGCGCCTTGGGCCTCGTCGAGAGACATGGGTGTCCTGTCGTGTGGGCGAAGACATGGGGGAACCGGCCCCCTGTCCCGCCCGCCCCGCCTCCCGGCATGCGGGAGGCGCGCTGGTCAGGCGCGGGCGGTACGGCCGGGGGCCGTGAAGGTGGTGCTGCGGGCACTGCCGGGCCGGCGGGGCGGTCCGCGGCGTACGAGGGCGTGGGCGTGGACGGCGCCGCGCAGCCGGCGCGGCGGCGCGTGCGCGGGCCTGCGGGGTGCGGGCGGCCGCGGGGTCAGGGCGGCGCGTGCCCGTACGAGGGCGAGGGCGCGGGCGAGCGGGCGGGCCGCGTGCACGGCGGCCGCGCCGAGGGCTGCGGCGAGCCGGAAGACGGCGGCCTCGCCGCGGGCGAGCCAGGCGGCGCACAGGAGCGCGGCGAGCAGGTGGGCGGCGACCATGCCGGGGCCGCCGTGCCCGGCGGTGTCGGCCAGCCGGCCGGCGGTGTCGGCGAGGGAGGCCCCGCCGGCGGCGAGGGCGTCGGCGCCCGCGGCGGCGTGCGGGTCGGCGGCTCCGGCGGGCAGCACCGTGCCGTGGAGGTGGTGGTGGCCGGGCATCGGCTCGGCGGGGGCGGGCGCGGCGGCGTGGTGGTGGCCGGCGGCGGTGCCGGAGAAGGCGAGGTGCAGTGCTCCCTGGGCGGCGAGCAGGGCCGCGCCGATCGGGAGGGGGCCGCGGCGGCGTCCGGCGGCGAGCCAGGCGAGGGCGCCGGTCGCGGCGAAGGCCGCCAGGAGCCCCCGGGGCGGGATGTCGGAGCCGGACATCAGGGCGTGCCCGGCGGCGCCCAGCGCGGTGCACACCGCCGCGAAGAGCGCAGCTCGGGCGGCGCGCAAAGGCGCGGGTTCACCTGACATGGCCGGAACATGTTCGCACAGGCCGCTGCGAGGCGGAACGTCAGCTACCGGACCCGGCGGGGCGCGCCGCGGGCCGTTGGCCGATCATGGGCGGATGAATCCGACGCCTTTGCCGGGGCCGGTGCCGGCGCGGGGGCCGCGCCCCGCGCCCGGGCCGTTGCCGGCCGCCGCCCGGCCCGCCCCCGCCCCGCGCCCGGCGGTGTCCCCGTCCGGCCCGCCGCCCGCCGGGGCGCCGGGCCCGTGGGCACGGCCGCTGCCCGAGGCGTGGCGGTGGCGTCTGCCGGTCCCCACCCCCCTGCCGCTGGGCGGGGCCGCGTACACGGTCGGCGTGCAGCTCGGGGCGTACGCGCTGGCCGCGCTGGAGGCCCCGGGGCGGGAGCGGCTGCTGCGCGGCTGCTCGACGAACGTCGACAACCTCGCCGCGGGCCGCTGGGAGACGCTGCTGAGCAGCGCCCTGGTGGTAGAGGAGCCGCTGCCGCTCCCGTACGCGCTCCTGCTCGTCGCGGTGCTCGGGTACGCGGAGTACGCGTACGGGGCCTGGTGGACGGCGGGGGTGTTCCTGTTCGGGCACGTCACGGCGACGCTGCTGGTGTACGGGGCGCTGCGGGGCCGGGCCGGCCCGGAGACCCGGCGGGCCCTGGACGTGGGGACCAGCTACGGGTTCAACGCCGTGCTCGGCGCGCTGACGTCGGTGCTGCCGCGCGGGCCGGTCCGCACGGCGACCAGGGTGGGGCTGCTGGCGGCCGCCGCGCAGCCGGTGCTGCGGCGCGGGCGGACGTTCACGGACGCCGGGCACCTGGCGGCGCTCGGGATCGGGGTCGGGCTGTCGCTCGCCTTCGATTACCTCTCCACCCGAAAAGCACTGAAAATCGGATGAACCAGCACAGGCAAGCCCCAGCCCCGTCCACTCACCGCCCCCGCCGACCGATTCCCGGAGCCGCCCGATGACCGCCACCGCAACGCCCTCCACCACCGTCGCCAACCTCCGCGACCTCGGCGGCACCCCGCTGGCCGGCGGCCGCACCGTGCGGCCGGGCCTGGTGCTGCGCTCCGGCCAGCTCGACCGGATGGACGCGGCCTCGGACCCGGCGGTGGCCGCCCTCGGCCTGCGCACGGTCATCGACTTCCGGACGGCCGTGGAGCGCGCGGATTACCCGGACCGGATACCGCCGGGCGTGCGCCTGGTGGTGGAGGACGTCCTGGCGGACAAGGTGAGCGCGGGGCGGATGCCGGCCGCGTCGCAGCTGAAGGACCTGCTGGCGGATCCGGTGCTGGCGGAGGAGCACCTGGGCGGCGGCAAGGTGACGGTGCTGTTCGCCGACATCTACCGGTCGCTGGTGAGCCTGCCGTCGGCGCAGGCCGCGTACCGGACGCTGCTGACGGAGCTGGCGGACCCGGAGGCGGGCCCGCTGCTGTTCCACTGCACGGCGGGGAAGGACCGTACGGGCTGGGGTGCGACGGTGGTGCTCGCGCTGCTCGGCGCCGACGACGACACCCTGATGGCCGAGTACCTGTCGGTGAATCCGGCGGTCCGGCAGGCTTTCGCCCGGATGATCGAGGGCTTCACCGTCTCGGGCGGCGACCCGGACATCGCGCTGGGCCTGATCGGGGTGTTCCCCTCCTACCTGCAGGCGGCGCTCGACGAGGTGAGCACGCGGTACGGCTCGATGGAGAAGTACGTGCGCGAGGGGCTCGGAGTCCCGGACGAGACGGTGGAGGCGCTGAGGGCCCGCCTCATCCACTGAGCAAAACGATTCAGCAGCCGGCCCCGCCCCACCCCGTCCCCCCGCCGCCCGGCCGGACGGGTGAGGCGGGAGCGGTGACCATCCGACCATTCGCTCGTTCTGCTGAACGTGACTGCGCCGGACACCGCCACCCGCCACCCGTCCCCCGCGCCGCTCGGCGTCGACGAGGCCGAGGCCGCGATCGTCGAGCACTACCCGCGGCTGGTGCGGCTCGCCTACCTGGTGCTGCCGCCCTCGCTGGGCCGCCACCGGCGCGTGTTCACCGCCCATGCCCTGGCCCAGCGGGCCCTGCCGCGCGGCCCCCGGCGCCCCGCCCGCCGCGGAGGCCGGCGGGGGCGGCAGGGCCTCCCCGGGCAGCGCGCCGGGGCCGCGGCCGGCGGGGCGGGGTACGCGTACGTCCGGCTGCGCGTCCTGCGCTCCGCCCTGGAGGCCGGGGTTCCGCTGACGTTCCGGGCGCTGCCGAAGCGGGCGCAGCTGCCCGGCCTGCTCCCGCAGGTGTGGGGGCTGCGGCTGTTCCCCCGCGCGGGCGGGGCCGAGGAGCTGGCGCTGGACCAGTGGCTGGCCACCCTCGACGGGCCGGGCCGGGCCGCGTGCGTGCTGCGTGCGCTGGAGGGCCTGCCGGAGCCGGAGGTGCTGCGGGTCCTCGCCGAGGCGGGGGTCGCCGATCCGGCCGCGGCGGTCGCGGAGTCGGGGGATCCGGTCCACGACGCGCTGTTCGCCTCCCCCGAGTTCGATCCGTGCGTGCTCCAGGCGCGCCCCACCGACCTGCTGCGCCGGCGCCGCCTCGGGCGGGCCGCGGTGGCGGCCGGCGCCGCGCTCGCGGTGTGCGGGGCGCTGTTCGCCCTGCCCGGCGGCGGGTGGGGCGCGGACGGGGCCGCGGCCCCGCCGTACGCGAAGAACGCCGCGGCCGAGCAGGCCCTGGATCCCGGCAAGCTGATCCGGGTCGTCCCGTCACTGTGGCGTACGTCGTCCCGTACGGGCTTCTCGACCTGGCCGGCCCGCGGCGACCGCATCGGCGACTCCGCGCTGCTGCGCCGCGCGCTGGCCGTCTGGGCGCGGCCCGGCGCGTCCGTCGCCGCGTCGGCGACGCCCGGCACCCCGCCCGGCCCGCCGATGGGCCCGGCACAGCTGCTGTTCGCGGGGACCGTCGACCAGGCGGTCGTGGTGCTGCTGTACGACGGCCTGCGCGTGGTCCGGTACGCGGAGCCGGTCGCGGGGACCTCCGCGGCGGCCCTCGACTTCGCCCGTGCCGACGGCGCGTCCGCGGAGACGGCGTCGGCGCTGGTGCTGGGCCGGGTCGACGGCAACGTCCGCTACCTGACGGCCCCGTGGGCGACCGGTGCGGCGGTACGGGACCTGCTGAAGCCGGACGAGCGTCCGACGGCGCTGAAGCCGGACGCCCACGGCGTCACCCCGCCGGTCCCGAGCCCCGCCCCCGGCGGCACCTGCACCTCCTGGAACGCGCTCGCCGTCACCGGCGAGGGGGGAACCCGGCTGGTCACCGACCTCGGCGAGCTGGTCCCGGCCCGGCTCACCTCGGGCGCGCCGGGCGCCGAGCGGGACGTGGCGCAGGCCGGGGAGCTCGGCGAGTGGTCGAGGATCGCCTGCCTGCTGCCGTCGTTCCGCTCGAACGGGGTCCGGTCGGTGAACGCCTGGGAGTACGCCCGGCAGTCCCTGCCGGAGGGCGGGGGCACGGCGTCGTGGCTGTGCACGCGGGCCGAGACCTGGGCGGGGGTGCGGGACCGGGTGCAGGCGCAGTTCCTGGCGCCGGGCCAGGAGGTGGCTGCTCAGGCCGCGCAGGCGGAGGGGTCGCCGGCCTGCGGCCCGCGGGAGCCGCGCGTCCTGGCGGGCGTGCAGTGGAAGTCGAAGGCGGGCCAGTGGTACGTGCTGGCGGCGGGCAGCGGCCAGTTCGCCTCGCTGTCGGTGTCGGGCGGCGGGGTGAGCGGGGCGTCCGCGAGCAGCCGGCTGGCGGTGAAGGCGCCGGCGGGCGCGCAGGTCACCCTGTCGGGCAAGCTCACGGACGGGACGAAGGCGGCCCCGCTGGGCGGGGCGCCGCAGCACTGACGGCGCGGGCCGTCGCCGGGTCGTCCCCGGGCCCGCGCCTCCCTGCGGGGGCGGTGGCGGTCGCGGCGGTGTGACGCGGGAGAATGCCTGCGGGCTGTGTGCAGCCGTCGCGGGGGTTTTCCCGTCCCGCACCCGCCAGTACATTGACGCCATGTCTAACAAGCCGCTCGCCCCTGCCCGCGTGGCGTCGGAGCACACGGAGCTCAAGGCGCGGAACGTGTCCTTCGGCTGGGAGGACACCCCGCTCCACTGGCTGCCCGGCGACCCCTTCGCCACGCACACCATCAACGTGCTGCACCTGCTCCTGCCCGCGGGCGAGCGCTGGTTCGTGCACGTCTTCAAGCAGGCGCTCCCCCACATCCGGGACGAGCGGCTGCGCGCGGACGTCATCGGGTTCATCGGGCAGGAGGCCGTGCACGCCGCCGCGCACGACGACGTGCTGCCGCACCTGCGGCGGCAGGGCCTGGACCCCACCCCGTACACCGCCCAGGTCGACTGGGTCTTCGAGAGGCTGCTGGGCGACCGGGCCCTGCCGCCCGGCAGGGCCCGGCACTGGTGGCTCATGGAGCGGGTCGCGATGATCGCGGCGATCGAGCACTACACGGCGTTCCTCGGCGACTGGATCCTCAACGCGGACGAGTTGGACCGCCGCGGCGCCGACCCCGTGATGCTGGACCTGCTGCGCTGGCACGGCGCCGAGGAGGTCGAGCACCGCTCGGTGGCCTTCGACCTCTTCCTGCACGTCGACGGCGGCTACCGGCGGCGCGTGCGGACCTGGGCGACCGCGTTCGCGTCGCTGGTGTGGCTGTGGCAGCGCGGCGTCCGCTTCTTCATGGACAACGACCCCGAGCTGGTCGGAGCCAAGGCTTCGCTGGGGCAATTCGTCCGGGCCGGCCGGCAGGGGGTCCTGCCCTCCACCGGGGCGATGCTGAAGTCCATACCGACCTACCTGTCCCGTACGTACCACCCGTCGCAGGAGGGCTCCACGGCCCAGGCGGCGGCCTACCTGGCCTCCTCCCCCGGTGCGAACGGCGGTGCCCGGCCGTGACGCGGGCCCTGAAGGCGGCCGCGGTGGCCGGCGCGGTCCTCGTCGCCCGCCGCGCCCTGCGTGCCCGCATCTCCCGCTCGCCGCTGTGGCCGCTGCCCGCCCTGGCGGAGCCGGTGTCCGGGCACGCACCGCGGCGCCGGCTGCGCGCGCGGATCGCCTCCCGCACCGAGCCCGCCCAGGGCGTGGTGCGGCTGGTGCTGGAGTCACCCGAGCTGCCGGAGTGGACCCCGGGGGCGCATGTGGACGTCCTGCTGCCGTCCGGGCTGGTCCGCCAGTACAGCCTGTGCGGGGACCCGGCCGACCGCGGCCGCTACACGATCGCTGTCCGGCTGGTGGAGGACGGCCGGGGCGGCTCCCGCGAGGTGCACGACCGGCTCGCCGAGGGCGGCGTGCTGGAACTGCGGCCGCCGCGCAACCGGTTCGCGCTGGAGCCGGCCGCCTCGTACGTGTTGGTCGCCGGCGGCATCGGCATCACCCCCCTCCTGCCGATGGTCCGTGCGGCCGCCGCGGCCGGCGCCGACTGGACGCTGCTGTACGGGGGCCGCAGCCGCGCCACGATGCCGTTCCTGCCGGAGCTCGCCGCACTCGCCGCCTCCGCCGGTCGGCCCGACGCCCTCCGCGTCGTCCCCGAGGACGAGGCGGGCCTGCCTGACCTGGCCGCCCTGCTCGCCGCGGCCGCCCCCGGCGCGCTCGTGTACGCCTGCGGCCCCGAGCCGCTGGCGGCCGCCGTCCTCGCCGCCGCCCCCGACCCCTCCCGCGTACGGCTTGAGCGTTTCGCCCCGGCGTCCTCCGGCGGGGCCGGCGACCGGCCGTTCACCGTCGAACTGCGCCGCTCGGGCCGCACGGTCGAGGTCGCGGCCGGCGAGACGGCACTGGCCGCCGTCCGCCGCGAGCTGCCCGACACCCCGTACTCCTGCGGCCAGGGCTTCTGCGGCACCTGCCGGCAGCGGGTCCTGGCGGGCCCCGTGGACCACCGCGACGGACTCCTCACCGACGCCGAGCAGGCGGACTCGATGCTGCTGTGCGTCTCCCGCGCCCGGGAGGAACGCCTGGTCCTGGACCTCTGACCGGCAGGACGGCACCCCAAGGACCCGCGCCGGGCGGGCAGTAGGGTGTTCGGCATGACAACCGGGGTGCGGCGCAGGATGGGTGTCGAGGAGCGGCGGGAGCAGCTGATCGCAGTGGCTCTGCAGCTGTTCAGCGACAGGGCGCCCGAAGACGTGTCGATCGACGAGATCGCGGCGGCGGCCGGCATATCGCGGCCGCTCGTCTACCACTACTTCCCGGGGAAGCTGAGCCTGTACGAGGCCGCGCTGCGGCGGGCCGCCGACGAGTTGGCGCAGCGGTTCGACGAGCCGCTGGAAGGGCCGCTCGGGACACGGCTGCTGCGGGTGATGGGCCGGTTCTTCGCGTTCGTCGACGACCACGGGCCGGGCTTCTCCGCGCTGATGCGGGGCGGGCCGGCCGTCGGGTCCACGCGGGCCAACGCCCTGATCGAAGAGGTGCGGCAGGCCGCGTACGAGCAGATCCTGCGGCACCTGGGAATCGGGGAGCCGCCGGCGCGGCTGCGGCTCGTCGTCCGCTCGTGGGTCTCGCTCGCCGAGTCGACGGCGCTGCTGTGGCTGGACGGGCGGGAGATCCCGCGCGCGGAGCTGGAGCTCCAGCTCGTGCACGACTTCGCGGCACTGGCGGCCGTGAGCGCCGCGTACAACGCGGAGATGGCCGGGGTGCTGGCGCGGATCCTGGCGCACGAGCCGGCGGACGGGCCGTTCGGCGAACTGGTGGCGCGCCTGGCGTCGCTGGTCCCGGGCGACGCGGACCCCGCATCCGGGCCGACGTCCGATCCGGCACCCGAGGCGGCCCCCGAACCCCGGTGATCACCGCGTGATAATACGCGCGTGAGCGTTGACGACATGATCCTGTTCCGGCGGGCCGTGGAGACGGATGCCGGCATGCTGGCGGGCCTGTTCGACCGGGCCGCCCGCTGGATGCAGCAGAACCGCATCGAGCAGTGGAAGCCCGGGGACAGGGACGCCGCGCACTTCGCGGCGCGGATGCGCGACGGCGAGGTGTGGCTCGCGGTCGGCTCCGAGGGGCGGATCGCCGGCGCGTACGAGCTGTGGTGGTCGGACGAGGAGGCCTGGGGCGTGCAGCCCCCGGTCGCCGGGTACGTCCACCGGCTGATGGTGGAGCGCCGGACCGCGCCCGCGGGGACCGGCCGGCGGATGCTCGAACACGCCGAGCGCCGGATCGCCGGCTCGGGCCTGCCGCGGGCGCGGCTGGACTGCCTCTCCACCAACCCCCGGCTGCTCGCGTACTACCAGGACGCGGGCTACCGGGTGGTCGGGGAGTTCCCCCACAAGGAGGGCAGGGACGGCCGCGTCTACGGAGTGGTCCTCCTGGAGAAGCGGCTGGACCGGCTCAGCGTCGTGTGAACACGGCGACGGTCCTGGCCGGGACGGTGAACCCTCCCGTCTTCGCCTCGTACGCGGCCTTCCGGGCCACCGGGTCGGAGCCCGCGGCCTGCACCGGGTGGAGCCGGTAGCCGGTGCCGGCGAGGGCGGGGACGTGCTGCTCCTGTGCCTGCGGGGTGGCGTTGAAGACGACGGCGAGGTCGCCGAGCACCATCGTGATCACGCCGGGCGTCTCCTCCTTCCCGGAGAGCGGGAAGGCGAGTGCCGCCTGCACCTGTTCCGCGGTCCCGAGCCGGAAGGACGGCTCGGTGGTGCGGATGCGCAGCAGGTCGCGGTAGGCGGCCGAGGCGCCGTTGATCTCGGCGCAGCCGGGGGCGGGGCCGGTCAGCAGGGGCTTGGCGTAGGTCCACTTCGGCTTGTTGTCGGCCGCCGGGGGCAGGCCGCGGCCGAAGCCGTTGCCGGCGCGGCAGTCCCAGTGGACGGCGTTGAACCAGTCCCCGCTGTCGTAGGAGTTGCGGTCGAGGGACTTGGAGCGGAGCAGGTCCGTGCCCGCCTGGGACAGGGCGGGGCCCTGGGAGAGGGCGGAGACGGCCATCGCCAGGACCTGCATGCGGGCCCGGTCGGCGGTGGTGGTGTCCTGCGGGAGCTTGAACGCCAGGGCGTCGTAGAGGGTTTCGTTGTCGTGGGCGTCGGAGTAGGCGAGGGCGTCGCCGGGGGCGGCCGCGTAGCCGGCCGGGGCGCCGTTGTAGTCGACCTCGGAGCCCTTGACGCGGCGCCCGGAGGTGTCGGTGAAGGCGTACGAGGCGAGGTTGCCGGAGAGGCCGACCTTGATCAGGTCCTGGTCGTGCAGCAGGCGGGCCCGCTGCTCGGCCGGGCTGCCGTTGGCGGGCGAGCCGTTGGGGGCGGTGAACAGGCCGGAGGCGAAGCCCTGCACGCGCGGGTCCTCGTCGAAGGGGCCGCCGCCGCGGACGGCGTCGCGGGCCCGGTCGGAGAAGGTGGCGATGCCGGTCCCCGCCATGTTGGCCTGGGTGGCCTGGACGAAGCGGGCGTCGTTCGCGACCTCGCCGAAGTTCCAGCCCTCCCCGTAGAGGACGATCCGCTTGCCGTCGACTCCGTCCTTCTCCGTCGTGAGGGCGTCGAGGGCCTTGCGGACGGCGGTGATGTTGTCCTTCGGGTGGTGGCCCATCAGGTCGAAGCGGAAGCCGTCGACCTTGTACTCCTTCGCCCAGGTGGTGATCGAGTCGACGACGAGGCGGCCCATCATGGCGTTCTCGGGCGCGGTGTTGGCGCAGCAGGTGGAGGTGGCGACGCTGCCGTCCGGCAGGAGCCGCTGGTAGTAGCCGGGGACGATCCGGTCGAGGACGGACTTGCCGTCCTGGCCGGAGGCCACGGTGTGGTTGTAGACGACGTCCATGACGGTGCGCAGGCCGGCGCCGTTCAGCGCCTGGACCATCTTGCGGAACTCGACGGTCCGGGCGGTGCCGTCCGGGTTGCTGGCGTAGCTGCCCTCCGGGACGGTGTAGTGCAGCGGGTCGTAGCCCCAGTTGTAGGAGTCCTTCGCGGCCGCGGCGGCGATGCAGGCCTGCTGCTCCTCGGAGTCCGGTGCGTACACCTTCAGGTCGCAGGCGGGTTCGGTGCGGTCGCCGGGCTTCTCGGGGATGGTGCCGATGTCGAAGGCGGGCAGGAGGTGGACGTAGGAGGTCCCGGCGGCGGCGAGGTCGCGCAGGTGCCGCATGCCCTTCGAGTCGGCGTCGGTGAAGGCCAGGTACTGGCCGGGGTGCTTGCTGGTGGGGTCGGCGACGGAGAAGTCGCGGATGTGGAGTTCCTGGATCTGCGCCGAGGTGAAGGGGACGGCGGCGGGCTTGCGCAGCTGCCGCCAGCCGGGCGGGGCGAGCTTCGGGTCGGCGAGGTCGACGGCGAGGCTCGCCGCCGAGTCCGCGGTCAGGGCGGTGGAGTAGGGGTCGGTGACCAGGTTGCGGACGATCTGCCGGGGGCCGGGCGCCCAGACCGTTACGGCGTACCGGTAGGGCTTGCCGGTCCAGGAGCGCTCGCCGCGCGCCGACCAGACGCCGGTGGCGTCGTCGCGGCGCATCGGCAGGATGCGGCCGTCGAGTTCGAGTTCGACGGTGCGGGCGGTCGGCGCCCACACGGACAGGGTGGGCCGGCCGTCCTTGAAGACGGGGCCGAGGGCGCTCTTGTTCGCGTACAGGTCGTCGAGGACTCCGGCGAGCTGAACGCCGGTGGCGGCGAGGACCGCCCCGTTGGCTGCCCGGGCGGAGGCCACGAGCTGGCCGCGCAGGGCCTCCCGGACGCGGTCGCGGTCGCGGGCGTCCACGCGGTGCGCGGTGTATCCGGCGAGGTGGGGGAACTTCTGCTTCTGCGCGTCCGTCAGGGTGCCCGGGGTGAGCCGGATCCACTGCGCCGTGCCGGTCAGGGTGCCGTTCTCGGCCTTGACCGACCCGTCGGCGGAGGCGAGGAGCTGGACGGACGCGGCGGACGCGGGGGTGTTCCAGGCGACGGTGTCCCGGTCGATCCAGACGGCGTGCGCCTTCGCGAGGTCGAGGGCGGCGGCCGAGCCCGCGGGCTGCGGCAGCAGGTAGGGGGCCCGTCCGCCGAGCATCCACACCTCGTGGCCGACGGCCTTGAGGTCGAGGGACTGGTCGGTCGGGAGGTCCTTCTCGTCGCCCTTGTGGACGATGTAGCTCAGCGACTCGGCCCCGGCGGCGAGCGGCACCTCGAAGACGGCGCCGTAGGAGTCGGTGCGGGCGGGGGCCAGCGGCTTCGACCAGTCGGTGGGGGTGGCCGCGCCGGTCCAGACGTGCAGGCCCCAGCCGTCGTGGTTGCCGTCGGCGCGCTGGTAGTGCAGGACGGCCTTGGAGCGGTCCTGGGGCGGGTACGCGGGCCGCTCGGTGCGGACGGCCTCCTGGCCCTGCTCCAGCCAGACCTCGCCGGTGCGGGTCACGTCCAGGGTGCGGTCCGCGGCGACGTCCTTGTTGCCGTCCTTGTCGATGACGAGGTAGCCGATCGAGGACGCGCCGGGCTTGAGGCGGACGTACGCGAACGCCCCGTAGGCGTCGCGGCCGGTGAAGGCGTGGCCCTCGGGCCAGGGGGTCGCCTCGCCCTCGGCGAGGTCGCCCCAGGCGTAGAGGCGCCAGTTCGTGTAGTCGCCGTCGGGGCGGCGGTAGTGGACGACGGCGTACTCGCGCTGCGTTGCGGTCGGCACGCCGACGGGCGGCAGCTGCCCGGCGGTCGATGCGGCGAGCGCGCTCGCGGTGCGCCCGGCGGCGTCGACGACGACGGCCTTGTACCGCAGCGGGGTGCCGGGCTCGGCGTCCACGTGCTGGGTGACCTTGTAGGGGGCGTGGTCGGCGGAGCCGAGGACCTGCCAGGGGCCGTTGCCGGCCTGTGCGGCGAAGACGACCCGGTTCAGGCCGCCGCCGGTGGCCTCGGCGGACACCTCGACGGTGCCGGCGGCTCCGGCGGCCGGGGCCTTCAGCGTCAGGGCCGGCTTGGCCGCCGGGGCGACGACCGGTTCGAGGGCCTTGAGGACGACCGTGCCGAGGGCGGGCAGCGGGACGGTCAGCTTGCCGTCGGCGGTGGCGCGGATGGTCGCGGTGCCGCCGTACAGCATGCGGTACTGGGCGCCCGCCGGGGCGTCGAGGCGGACGGTGCGCTCCTCGCCCGCGTTGTTCGCGGCGACGAGGTACTCGTGGCGGGGGGCGGGGCGGGCCTTGTCCTTGCCGCCCTTGCCCTTGCCGGTGGCGGCGGGGGCGTCGGTGCGGGCGAAGGCGTATACGGAGCCGTCGTTGAGGCGCTCGCTCTGGACGCCGTCGCGCAGTGCCGGATGCTCGCGGGTGAGCTTGGAGAGGGCGGCGATCTGCCGGTACAGGGGGTGGCCGGGGTCGTAGGCGTCGGCGGCGTGGGTGCGGTCGGTGCCGAGCTGGTCGTCGTCGAGGTAGTCGGCGGCCTTGGAGGCGAAGAGGGGCTGGCGGGCGTCCTTGTCGCCGCCGGCTCCGGTGAAGCCCTGCTCGTCGCCGGAGTAGACGACGGGGTTGCCGCGGTTGAGGAACATCAGCTCGTTGGCGAGCCGGTAGCGGGCCAGGAGCTCCTGCTCGCCGGCGCCGGGCCGGTCCTGGCGCAGGAAGGTGCCGAAGCGGCCCATGTCGTGGTTGCCGAGGAAGGTGACCTGCTCGTAGGCGTTCGCCTTGTCGGTGGTGTACCGGTGGTCGTCGGCGAGGACCGCGGAGAGGCGTCCGGCGCCGGCGCCCTGGGAGGCGTAGGCGCGGATGGCGTCCTGGAGCGGGAAGTCGAGGGTGGCGTCGAGGCGGCCGCGGGTCACGTAGGGGGAGGTGACGGCGGTGTCGGCGGAGTAGACCTCGCCGAACATGAAGAAGTCGTCGCGGCCCTGCTTGGCGGCGTACTTGTCGAGGGCGGTGGCCCACTGGGTCCAGAAGCCGGTGTTGACGTGCTTGACCGTGTCGATGCGGAAGCCGTCGATACGGAAGTCCTTGACCCACTTCTCGTAGATCTTCTGCATGCCGCTGACGACCTCGGGGCGCTCGGTCCACAGGTCGTCGAGGCCGAAGAAGTCGCCGTGCTCGGAGGACTCGCCGGCGAAGGTGGAGTCGCCCCGGTTGTGGTACATCGCCGGGTCGTTGAGCCAGGCCGGGACCTTCAGGTTCTTCTTGCCCTCGGGGACGAAGGGCGTGCGGGGGAACGTGGAGGCGTTGGTCGCGGGGAACTTGCGTCCGCCGGCGGCGTAGTCGGCGTCGTCGAAGGGGACGCCGTCCTTGGTGAGGTAGGGGAAGGCGCCCTTCGACAGGTAGGAGTAGGACTGCTCCTTGTAGTCGACGACGTCGGCGGTGTGGTTGGTGATGACGTCGAAGAAGACCTTCATCCCCTTGGCGTGCGCCTTGTCGATCAGCCGGGTGAGGTCGTCGTTGGTGCCGAAGTGCGGGTCGACCTGCGTGAAGTCGGTGATCCAGTAGCCGTGGTAGCCGGCGGAGACGTCGTCGCCCTTGCCCTGCACGGGCTGGTTCTTGAAGATCGGCGCCATCCAGATGGCGGTGGTGCCGAGGCCCTTGATGTAGTCGAGCCGGTCGGTGAGGCCCTTGAGGTCGCCGCCCTGGTAGAAGCCCTTGTCGGCGGGGTCGAAGCCGGTCTGCAGGCGGGTTCCCGTCAGGCCGCCGGTGTCGTTGCGGCGGTCGCCGTTGGCGAACCGGTCGGGGAGGACGAAGTAGAACTGCTCGCGGGTGAGGTCGTGCCGTGCGGGTTCGGCGGCGAGGGCCGCGTCCGACGGCGGGGCCGGCGGCCGGGCCGGTCCGGCGGCCGCGGCGGGCAGGGCGGGCAGGAGCGTCGCTGCCAGGGCGGCGGCGATGACTCCTGCGGCTGGGCGGTTCAAGGCGTCGTCTCCTCGGGTGCGGGGCAGCGGGCCGCCCGGCGCGGGCGTTCGGACCGGTGGGGTCCGGTGCGGCGCCGGGCGGCCCTGGGCCGTGGGGGTGGGTCAGTTGCGCCAGGTGTCGAACAGGGCGACCTTGCCGTCCGCGGGGACGGTGGCGGTGCGGTTGGCTCCGCTCTCCCAGGCGGTGTTCCCGGCGGCGTCGCGGCGGACGTACTTGTACGAGAACACCGTCCCGGGCGGCAGCTGCACGTCGAGCTTCCACACCGGGTAGGCGGAGGGGTCGAGCTTGGGGGCGGCGGCCGGGTTCCAGCCGCCGAGCTCGGGCCGGTCGCCGGCGACGTGGATGTTCTGGCCGGGCACGGTGGTCGCGTCGACGGCGAAGGAGGCCCCGGCGCCGCTCGACGCGGCCGTGCAGGTCCGGGCTCCGGCGTGCAGGGCGAGGGCGGTGCCCGGGGCGACGGTCGCGGTGAACCGGCCGTCGGAGCCGACGGTCACGGCGCGCCCGCTCTGCACGTCGCAGTAGGCGCCGCCGGGCAGGGAGGTCTGGAAGGTGCGGGTGAGGGGCGCGCCCTCGTGGTTCAGGGCCACGTACGCCTTGCTGCCGCGGCCGAAGGCGATCTGGTCGCCGCCGTTGTCCCACCAGTTGGTGACGGCCTGTCCGCGGGCGGTGTTGCGGAAGGCGACCATGGAGGAGATCTCGCGCCAGGCGTGCTGGCACTTCCAGCCGTCGCTGTAGCAGGCGTTGACGGTGCCGCCGTTCGGCGGACCGGCGTCCTTGTCGGTCCACTCGTAGCCGGAGTGGATGTCCGGGGAGCCGTAGGGCCAGGCCAGCATGAAGACGTTGGCGAGGGTGTAGGCGGACCCGTTCTTGTAGTTCAGGGTCTCGCCGTTGCGCTCGGTGTCGTGGTTGTCGACGAAGACGCCCGACTTGCCCGACGGCATGTGGCCCCAGGCCTCGCCGAAGTTCTTCAGGTAGGCGAGGTTCTCGCCCTGGAAGACCCGCTTGAGGTCGCGGGCGTAGCGGAACTCCTGGACGTCGCCGTTGCCGAGGTACTCGGCCGGGTCGACGGCCTCGCCGGCGCCGAAGATCGCCTCCTGCTTCCAGTAGGCGCCCGGGTTGGCCAGCCGGGACTTGATGTTCGCGAGGTCGGCGGCCGGCATGTGCTTGGCGGCGTCGATGCGGAAGCCGTCGACGCCCAGCGACAGCAGGTCGTTCAGGTAGCCGGCGATCCGCGCGCGGACGTGTTCCTCGCCCGTGTCGAGGTCGGCCAGCTTGACGAGTTCGCAGTTCTGGACGTTGCCGCGGTCGCGGTAGTTGTCGCCGATCTCGCTGCGGCAGTCGTCCATGTCGGCGCCGGAGTACAGGCCGGGGTAGTCGTACTTGCGGTAGCTGCTGCCGCCGGTGCCGGTGAGGGTGGCGTTCGGATCGGCGGGGCCGGCCATGTGGTTGATGACGGAGTCGGCGACGACCTTGACGCCGGCGGCGTGGCAGGCGTCGACCATCGCCTTGAAGGCGGCGCGGTCGCCGAGCCGTGAGGCGATCTTGTAGCTGACCGGCTGGTACGAGGTCCACCACTGGCCGCCCTGGACGTGCTCCTGGGGCGGGGAGACCTGGACGTAGCCGTATCCGGCGGGGCCCAGGGTGTTCGTGCAGGCCCGGGCGACCGAGTCGAAGCGCCACTCGAACAGGACGGCGGTGACGTCCTTGTCGCCGGGTGGTGAGGCCTGGGCGGGGGGTGCCTGTGCGGTGAGGGTCGCGGCGGCGAGGGCGGTGGCGGCGAGCAGCGCTGCGGCGCTCGCCCGGCGCGTGGGGGCGGCGGGCGGTCTGACGTCGGTGGCAGACATGCGGGGACCTCCTGGCGGGAGAGGTGGGGATTGCACGCGACCGTAGGGGCCGCCCCCGCGTGTTGCAAGACTTTGCGCAAGAGATTGCAGAATTGTTTCCGGCCAGTAGGTCCCGTGGCCCGGACCCGGGCCGCCCGAAACGGCCCCGGACATGGCGGCGCCGGGACCCCGTGATCGGGGCCCCGGCGCCGGGCGGGGTCTCGGGGGTCGGCCCCGAGCTTTCAGGTGCGCAGCGGCGGCGGGGCCGTCGAGCCCCGGACCACCAGCTCCGGTTGGAAGACGTATTCGGTTCTCTGGACGGGCGTGCCGCCGACCGCCTCCAGGAGGGCGCCGACCGCGGCGGTCGCCATGGCGCGCACCGGCTGGCGGACGGTCGTCAGCGGCGGGTCGGTGAAGGCGATCAGCGGCGAGTCGTCGAACCCGACCACCGAGACGTCCTCGGGGACGCGCAGCCCGCGCGCCCGGGCCGCCCGTATCACGCCGAGCGCCATCGGGTCGCTGCCGCAGACGATGCCCGTGCACCCGCGGTCGAGGAGGGCGACGCCGGCGGCGTGCCCGCCCTCGACCGTGAACAGGGTGCGCTGGATCAGCCCCTCGGCCTCCGCGCCCGGCACGGCCGCGGTGAAGCCCTGCTCCTTGCGGGCCGACGGCACGTACCGGGTCGGCCCGATGGCGAGGCCGATCCGCCGGTGTCCGAGGGCCTCCAGGTGCCGGACGGCCATGTCGGCCGCGGCCCGGTCGTCCGGGGAGATGAACGGGGCGTTCACCTGGTCGTTGAAGCCGTTGATCATCACGAAGGGCACGCCGCGGGAGGCGAGCCGCTGGTAGCGGGCCGGGTCGGCGTGCGAGTCGGCGTGCAGACCGGACAGGAACACGATCCCGGTGACGCCGCGCGCCTCCAGCTGCTCGACGAGCTCGTCCTCGGTGGCCCCGCCGGGCGTCTGCGTGCACAGCACCGGCGTGTACCCGTGGCCCGCCAGTGCCTGCTCGATGACCTGCGCGAACGCGGGGAAGATCGGGTTGGTCAGCTCGGGTATGAGCAGCCCGACGAGCCCGTTGCTGCGGCGCCGCAGCCGGACGGGCCGCTCGTAGCCGAGCAGGTCCATCGCGGCCAGCACCTTGTGGCGGGTGCCGGCCGCGACGCCCGCCTTGCCGTTGAGGACCCGGCTGACGGTCGCCTCGCTGACCTGGGCCTGCGCGGCGATGTCCGTCAGCCGGAGGGGTGTGTCCCCGGTGGTCACTCCTCCCACCACACCGCCGTGTCGGCGGGCAGAGTGCCCGGGCTTTCGAGGACGGCACTGGCCAGCAGCACGGTGCCCGGGGCGGGCAGTGCGACCGGCTCGGCCGTCGTGTTGACGGTGCAGACGAAGCCGCCGCGGCGGAACGCCAGGACGCCGTCGGGCGCGGGCAGCCACTCGACCGCGTCGCCCGCACCGAGGTCGGCGCGCTCGCGGCGGATCCGCAGCGCGGCCCGGTACAGCTCCAGCGTGGAGTCCGGGTCGCCGGTCTGCGCCTCGACGCTCAGCTGCGCCCACTCGGCGGGCTGGGGCAGCCAGCTGCCGCCGTCGCCGAAGCCGTACGCGGGCTCGGTGCCCGACCACGGGATCGGGACGCGGCAGCCGTCGCGGAAGCCGTCCTGGCCCGCCGCGCGGAAGAACGACGGGTCCTGGCGCACCTCGTCGGGCAGGTCGGTGACGTCGGGCAGGCCGAGCTCCTCGCCCTGGTAGACGTACGCGGAGCCGGGCAGCGCCAGCATCAGCAGCGTGGCGGCCCGGGCGCGGCGCAGGCCGAGCTCGCGGTCGCCCTGCTCGCGCAGCTGGGTGCCGAGGCCGGGCGGGTTCGCGAAGCGGGTGGCGTGCCGGGTGACGTCGTGGTTGGACAGCACCCAGGTGGTGGGGGCGCCGACGGGGCGCATCGCGGCGAGCGAGCCGTCGATGACCTTGCGGAGCTCCCCGGCGTTCCAGTCGGCCGTCAGGTACTGGAAGTTGAACGCCTGGTGCATCTCGTCCGGGCGGACGTACAGGGCGGTCCGCTCGACGGTCGGGGTCCAGGCCTCGGCGACGAGGACGCGGTCGCCCTCGTACTCGTCGAGGATCCGCCGCCAGGAGCGGTAGATCTCGTGGACGCCGTCCTGGTCGAAGAACGGCATGATGTCGTTGCCGAGGAGCTTCAGCTGGTCGCCGGAGCCGATGTCGGGCAGGCCGGGGGCCTTGACGAGGCCGTGGGCGACGTCGACGCGGAAGCCGTCGGCGCCGAGGTCCAGCCAGAAGCGGAGGATGGAGCGGAACTCGTCCTGGACGGCCGGGTGCTCCCAGTTGAAGTCGGGCTGCTCCGGAGCGAAGAGGTGCAGGTACCACTCGCCGTCCGGGACGCGGGTCCAGGCGGGGCCGCCGAAGATGGACTCCCAGTCGTTGGGCGGGAGCTCGCCGTCCTCGCCCTTGCCGGGGCGGAAGTGGAAGCGCTCGCGCAGCCGGGAGCCGGCGCCTTCGCGGACGGCCTGCTTGAACCAGTCGTGCTGGTCGGAGCAGTGGTTGGGCACGAGGTCGACGATGATCCGCAGGCCCAGTTCGTGGGCGTCGCGGATCACGGCGTCGGCGTCGTGCAGGGTGCCGAACATGGGGTCGATGGCCCGGTAGTCGGCGACGTCGTAGCCGGCGTCGGCCTGCGGGGAGGCGTAGAACGGGCTGAGCCAGACGGCGTCGACGCCCAGCTCCTTCAGGTACGGCAGTCTGCTGCGGATGCCTTCGAGGTCCCCCATGCCGTCCCCGTTGGAGTCGGCGAAGCTGCGCGGATAGACCTGGTAGATCACCGCTTCTCTCCACCAACCGGGCAGGGTGCCGGTCGGGGTGTGGAGTGTTTCGGCGAGGTGCTGGGTCATGACGTCCTTGTGGGTCGGGCCGGGGGTGTGCGGGGGCGGGTGCCGGGTGGTCAGCCCTTGGTGGCGCCCGCCGTCATCCCGGCGACGAGGTGACGCTGGGCGAAGACGAAGAAGATGGCGGCGGGGATCGCGATGAGGACCGAAGCGGCCGTCATGGGACCCCAGTTGGCGGTGTACTGCGTGACGAAGGTCTGCAGGCCGCCCGCGAGGGTGAGGTTCTCGTCGCCGACCATGAACGCGGAGGCGTACGCGACCTCTCCCCACGCGGTGATGAAGGAGTAGAAGGCGGTCACGGCGAGGCCGGGGCGGGCCAGCGGCAGGATGAGCCGCCAGAAGGTGCCGAAGGGGGTGAGCCCGTCGACGCGGCCGGATTCGTCGATCTCCGCGGGGATGGTGTCGAAGAAGCCCTTCATCATCCAGGCGCAGAAGGGCACCGCGATGGTGAGGTAGGTGATGATCAGGCCGACGGGCTGGTTGAGCAGTCCGAGCTGTCCCATGAGGTTGTAGAGCGGGACGATGAGGATGGCCATGGGGAACATCTGCGTGATGAGCAGGGTCCACATCAGGGGCTTCATGCCGGGGAACCGGAACCGGCTGACGGCGTAGCCGGTCGTCGCGGCGATGAACACGCCGAGGACGGTGGTGATGCCGGCGACGAGGAGGGAGTTGCCGAACCAGGTGAAGAAGGAGGTCTCCTCCACCAGGTAGCGGTAGTTCTCCAGGGTGGGGTCCTTGACGAAGTCGGTCGTGATCGCGTGCTGGGCGGGCTTGAGCGAGGTCAGCAGGACCCACAGCACGGGGAACACGGCGACGACGGCGGCGACGGCGAGCGTCGCGTGGAGCCCGAAGGAGGCCAGCGGCGAGCGCTGCCCGCGTGCGCGGACCTTGCCGGGGGCCTTCCCGGGGGTCGCGGCGGTCTTCCCGGCCTCGGTCGGGGCCGTGGTCGTGGAGGCGGCCATGGTCACCACACCTCTCCCTGCTTGCGCAGCGCGCGCCGGTAGACCAGCGCGAAGATCATGAGGAGGGCGAGGATGAGCACGCCCCAGGTCGCGGAGCCGGCGAAGTCGCGCGGGCTCGCCACGAAGGCCTCGCGGAAGGCCTGGGTCACCAGGATCTCGGTGGAGTCGCCCGGGCCGCCCCGCGTCAGCAGGAAGATCACCGGGAACATGTTGAAGGTCCAGATGGTGGAGAGCAGGATCACCGTCATGCTGACCGAGCGCAGTCCGGGCAGGGTGATGTGCCGGAAGCGCTGCCAGGTGGTGGCGCCGTCCATCTCGGCGGCCTCGTAGAGCTCGCCCGGGATGGACTGCAGGCCGCCGAGGAGGGCGACCATCATGAAGGGGATGCCGAGCCACACGTTGACGGTGATCACCGAGAGCTTGGCCCAGGTGGGGTCGTCGAGCCACGGGATCGCGGCGATGCCGCCGCCGTCGAGGAGCTTGTTGAGGATGCCGTTGTCGCGGTTGAAGAGGAACCGCCAGGCGAAGACCGAGACGAAGCCGGGGACGGCCCAGGGCAGGATGAGCGCCATGCGGTAGAGGGCGCGGCCCTTGAACTCGCGGTTCAGCATGTTCGCCAGGGCGAGGCCGAGCGCGAAGGTGACGGTCACGCACGCGACGGTCCACACCACCGTCCACACCAGCCGCTGCCAGAACACCGGGTCGCTCAGCACGGCCGCGTAGTTGTCGAGTCCGACGAACGCGTACGTGGCCTCGATGTGGTTGGCGCCGATCGTGCGGGCGACGTTCCGCTCGTTGGCGTCGGTCAGCGACAGGTAGACGCCGCGGACGAGCGGCCAGCCGATGATGATGCCGAGGACGAGCACGACCGGGGCGACCATCGCCCAGGCGTACCAGTGCGTGGCGAAAGCACGCTTGAGCCCGCCGCGGTTCGCGGCGCGCTGGGGCCCGTCAGTCCTGCGGCTCCGGCCGCGGGCGACGTCGGTCTCGTCGCCCGCGGCCTTCGCCACAGACTGGCTGGTGTGAGCAGCCATGGTCTTCTTTACTTCCAGCCCTTGAGGATCTTGCGGAACTCGGCGCCGGCGGCCTTGGCCGCGTCCTCGGGGCTCGAAGCCCCGGTGATCGCCTTCGTGTACTCGACCTTCAGCGGCTCGAAGAGGGAGCCGTTCTCCGGGATCCAGGCGCGCTCGACGGCCTTGTCGACGGCCGGCTTGAAGAACTGGACCATCTCGCTGGACTTGACGTCGGGCTGCTCGTAGGCGGCGGTCCGGGTCGGGAGCAGGCTGAGGTCCTTGGCGGACTGGACCTGCACGTCCTGGGAGGTCATGTACTCGACGAAGGCGTGCGCGGCGGCGCGGTTCTTGGAGCCGGCGTAGACGGCGAGGTCGTGGCCGCCCTGCGGGGCGCCGGCCTTGACGGAGCCGGCCGGGACGGCGGCGACGCCGAGGTTCGACTTGTCCTTGAACTGCTCGCCGGAGTAGCTGTCGGCGACGGCCCACGGGCCGTTGATCATCATGGCGGCCTCGCCGGACTTGAAGGCCGTCTGCATGTTGTTCCAGCCGTCGGTGGCGTTGGTGATCGCCGCGCCGGAGGTGACGAGGTCGCGGGCCGTCTTGAAGGCCTTGACGCCGGCCTCGTTGTCGACGGTGACCGTCTTGTTCTTCGCGTCGACGAGGTCGCCGCCCTCGCCGTAGATCAGCGGGAGGAACCAGTAGGAGTCGTCGCCGCGCAGGTACAGGCCGGCCTTGCCGGTCTTCGCCTTGATCGCGGCCGAGGCGGCCTTCAGCTCCTCCAGGGTCTTGGGGGGCTGGACGCCGGCGTCGGCGAGCATCTTCTTGTTGTAGAAGAGGCCGAGGGTGTCGATGACCTGCGGGACCGCGTAGGTCTTGCCCTCGTACTTGCCGCTGGCCGCGGCCTGGGGCAGGAACTCGGCGTCGATCTTCTTCGCGGTCTCGGCCGGGACCTCGTCGAGGTAGCCGAGGGAGGCGAAGTCCGCGACCCAGCCGACGTCGGCGCGGATCACGTCCGGGGCCTCGGCGCCGCTGCTGAAGGCGTTCTTCACCTTGTTCTGGGCGTCGCCGTAGGGCACGTTGACGTACTTGACGGTGACCTTGGGGTGCTTCGCGGTGAACGCCTCGGCGATCTTCTGGAAGCTGGCCTTCTCGGCATCGTTCGAGGTGTCCCACCACGTGACCGTGCCGGAGAGCTCCCCGCCCGCCTTGGTCGCGCCGCCGTCGTCCTTGGTGTCACCGCCGCAAGCCGTCGCCGCGAGCGCCAGGGTCGCGACCAGCGCGGTGGCCGCTATGCCACGCCGCATATGAACTCCTTCGATGATCCCGGCCGCGCCCTCGCGGTCCCGAGTTGCAGGGAACGTAACAAGCCTGAAAGCCGACCGAAAGAGCTTGCGGCAATTTTCTGCAAGGACGGGGGATCGTTACATCCATGTGTCCGGACGGTTGCCGCGCCTTGCTGGCCGTTCGAACGTCCTTCGGGTCGTCAGGCCCGCAACCAGGGGCGGTGTCGCCGCGTTGACCCCGTTATGACCCATGAGCTGACCGCCCCCCGGCTTGCAAGCGCTTCCAGCAAGACCACCGAAAGCGTCGGCTGGTGGCGCGATGCCGTCATCTACCAGGTGTACGTCCGCTCCTTCGCCGACAGCGACGGCGACGGCGTCGGCGACCTCCGCGGGGTCCGCTCCCGGCTGCCGCACCTGGCCCGGCTGGGCGTGGACGCGGTGTGGCTGACCCCCTTCTACGTCTCCCCCCAGGCCGACGGCGGCTACGACGTCGCCGACTACCGGACCGTCGACCCCCTCTTCGGGGACCTCTCCGACGCCGACGAGCTGGTCCGGGCCGCGCACGCGCTGGGCCTGCGGGTCATCGTCGACGTGGTGCCCAACCACACCTCCGACCGGCACCCCTGGTTCCGCGAGGCGCTCGCGGAGCCCCCCGGCGGCCCGGCCCGCGCCCGCTACCACTTCCGCCCGGGCCGCGGCCCCGGCGGAATGCTGCCGCCCAACGACTGGGAGTCCGTCTTCGGCGGCCCCGCCTGGACGCGCGCCGCCGGCGGCGAGTGGTACCTGCACCTGTTCGCCCCGCAGCAGCCCGACCTGAACTGGGAGCACCCGGAGGTCGCCGAGGAGTTCGCCTCCGTCCTGCGGTTCTGGCTCGACCTCGGCGTCGACGGCTTCCGCGTGGACGTCGCCCACGGCATGGTCAAGGCCCCCGGCCTCCCCGACATCGGCCGCGGCGCCCAGGCCACCCTGATCGGGACCGAGCCGCTGCCGTTCTTCGACCAGGACGGCGTCCACGACATCCACCGCTCCTGGCGCCGCCTCCTCGACGAGTACGGCGGCGACCGCATCGGCGTCGCCGAGGCCTGGGCGCCGACCTCGGAGCGCCTGGCCCTTTACGTCCGCCCCGACGAACTGCACCAGGCCTTCAACTTCCGGTTCCTGACCTGCCCCTGGGACCCGGCCCTGATGCGGACCGTGATCGACGAGTCGCTCGCCGCGACCGCCGCGGTCGGCGCCACCACCACCTGGGTCCTCTCCAACCACGACGTCGTCCGGCACGTCACCCGCTACGGCGGCGGCGCGCAGGGCCTGGCGCGGGCGCGGGCCGCGGCCCTGCTGATGCTGGCGCTGCCCGGGTCGGCGTACGTCTACCAGGGCGAGGAGCTCGGCCTGCCCGAGGTCGCCGACCTGCCCGCCGAGGTCCGCCAGGACCCGGCGTTCCTGCGCACCGCCGGGCAGGACGGGCTGCGCGACGGCTGCCGGATCCCGCTGCCCTGGTCGGGACAGGAGCCCCCGTACGGCTTCGGCCCGGCCGGGACCTGGCTGCCGCAGCCCCGGGACTGGGCGGGCCTGAGCGTCGCCGCGCAGACCGGCGACCCGCACTCCACGCTGGAGCTGTACCGGGCCGCCCTGGAACTGCGCCGCGCCCTGCCGGGCCTCGGCTCCCCCGACGCCGGCCCGCTGGTGTGGCAGCCGTCCCCGGAGGGGGTGCTCCTCTTCACCCGGCCCGGCTTCGCCTGCACCCTCAACGGGCGGGGCACGGTGGTGGAGCTGCCGTCGCCGGGACGCCCGGTCCTCTCCAGCGCCCCCGTCGAGACGGACGGCCGCTCGGTCCGCCTGCCGCAGGATTCGTGCACCTGGTGGGCTTTGTGACGTGCGACCGGTACAGTCCAATGCCGTGACCGCACGGCTTGCCGACATCGCAGCCCAGGCGGGGGTCAGCGAAGCCACAGTCAGCCGCGTGCTCAACGGCAAGCCCGGTGTGGCCGCAGGCACCCGCGAGTCCGTGCTGGCCGCGCTCGACGTCCTCGGGTACGAGCGGCCCGTGAAGCTGCGGCAGCGCAGCGCCGGGCTCGTCGGGCTGATAACCCCCGAGCTGGACAACCCCATCTTCCCGGCGCTGGCCCAGGTCATCGGCCAGGCGCTGACCCGCCAGGGGTACACGCCGGTCCTCGCGACGCAGACCCCCGGCGGGTCCACGGAGGACGAGCTGACCGAGATGCTCGTCGACCGCGGGGTCTCCGGGATCATCTTCGTGTCCGGCCTGCACGCCGACACCACCGCCGACACCGGCCGGTATGACCAACTTCGTGCGCAAGGCGTACCTTTCGTCCTCATCAACGGCTTCTCCGAGAAGGTCCAGGCCCCCTTCGTCTCCCCCGACGACCGGGCGGCGATGCAGCTGGCCGTGACCCACCTGACCGCGCTCGGCCACACCCGCATCGGCCTGGCCGTCGGCCCGAAGCGGTTCGTGCCCGTCCTGCGCAAGATCGAGGGCTTCCGCCTCGGGATGAAGGAGCGCCTCGGCCTCGGCGAGGACGCCGTCGAGGAGCTCGTCCAGCACTCCCTGTACTCCCTGGAGGGCGGCCAGGCCGCCGCGACCGCGCTCATCGCCCGCGGCTGCACCGCCGTCGTCTGCGCGAGCGACATGATGGCGCTCGGCGCGATCCGGGCCGCCCGCCAGCAGGGCCTGCGGGTCCCGCAGGACGTCTCCGTGGTGGGCTTCGACGACTCCCCCCTGATAGCGTTCACCGACCCGCCGCTGACGACCATCCGCCAGCCCGTACAGGCCATGGGACAGGCCGCCGTGCGCACGCTGCTGGAGGAGATCGGCGGCACCCCGGCACCCCACACCGAGTTCGTGTTCCTGCCCGAGCTGGTGGTCCGCGGGTCCACCGCGTCCGGCCCCGGGCAGACCAGGGGTCCGTCTCGTCCTCAGGGCTGAGCGGCCGCGGCAAGGATGCTCCCGCGGGATGATCGTAGGCGGGAGGGCATCTGGCAGACTCTCGTCCCATGGCTGAAGCGAGCGTGAAGACACTGGAAACCCGGACGGATGTCTCGACGCCCGCTGCCGTCGACGCGGCCCCGCCGCAGACCCGGCCCGACCTCCTCGGCCGCCTCCGGGCACCCCGCCGCCCGCGGATCTGGTTCGAGATCCTCCTGATCGCGGTCAGCTACTGGACGTACTCGCTCATCCGGAACGCGGTGCCCGAGCAGAAGGCCGTCGCCCTCGCGAACGCCGACTTCCTGTGGCGCCTGGAGCAGGCGCTCGGCATCGCCGTGGAGAAGACCGTCAACCACACCGTGAACTCGGTGACGTGGCTGATCGTCGGCATGAACTACTACTACGCCACCCTCCACTTCGTGGTGACCCTCGGCGTGCTCGCCTGGCTCTACCGCCGCCACCCCGGCCGGTACGCCCCGACCCGCCTCGTCCTCTTCGCGACGACCGGCGTGGCGCTCGTCGGCTACTACTTCTACCCGCTGGCCCCGCCGCGGCTGATGGAGACCGAGCACTTCATCGACACGGTGCTCGTCCACCACACCTGGGGCTCGATGGCCTCCGGCAACCTCAAGAACATGTCGAACCAGTACGCCGCCATGCCGTCCATGCACATAGGGTGGTCGCTCTGGTGCGGGCTGACGATCTTCGCGGTGGCGACCGTCCCGTGGGCCCGGGTGCTCGGCCTCCTCTACCCGACGGCGACCCTCGTCGTCATCGTCGCCACCGCCAACCACTTCTGGCTCGACGCGGTCGGCGGCATGATCTGTCTCGCGTTCGGCTACGCGGTCTCCCGCGCCTGGTACGGCGCCATGCCGCACCGGCTGCCCCGCCACCCCCTCCACACCGGCCCGCACCCGGCCACGGCCGCCCTGCTGAACCGGTTCCGCGGGCAGCGCACCTGACGCTGCCGGGCGCCTACTGCTGCCCGAGGGCCATCCACTTCTGCGGGAAGGCGAGCGGCTCGAAGCCCTGCCGGGCGTACACCTCGTGCGCGTCGGCGGTGGCCAGGAGGATCCTGCGCAGCCCGAACGGCTCCAGGTGCGCCCGCACCGCCCCCACCAGCGCCCCGCCGAGGCCCTTGCCGCGGACGGCCGGGTCGACGTACACGTCGCACAGCCACGCGAAGGTGGCCCGGTCGGTGACCACCCGGGCGTACGCCGCCTGCTCCCCCGAGGCGCTGTCGTACACCCCGAAGTTCAGGGAGCCGGCGATGGCGGCCTCCTGCTTCTCCCGGCTGCGGCCCAGCGCCCAATAGGCGTCCTCCGACAGCCAGCGGTGGATCCGGGGCACGTCCAGGCGGGAGGGGTCGGCGGAGATCTCGTACCCGTCGGGCAGCGGTTCAGTGCTCATCCGGCCATCCAAACAGGCCGCGCAGGCGCGGCGCAGCGGATATCCCGGGATCCGAGACGGGCACGGGCCGCCTGCCCGTGACCCAGGGGAGGACGGCCGGCGGGGTGGCGTCGGGGACGCTGCCCGTGATCCGGGTCAGGGCCTCCGCGAGGGCGCGGGTGAAGTCGTCGTCCACCAGGATCCGCTTCCGCTCCCACGGCTCCCGGACCCGCTCCTCCCGCTCCAGCAGCCGGACCAGTACCGGCACCGCCGCGGCGGCGGCCGGGCCGATCGCACCCAGGTGCCGGACCGCGGTCGGGGTGACGTCCGCGGGGTGGCCGTCGAAGTCCGGATCGACTGCCTCGAGGAGCACCGGCACGGCGGGCTCCGGATCGCCCGTGATCCGCCACCAGGCGTGCGCAGCGGCGACCCGGGTCCAGGCGCCCGGCGAACCCGTCAGGCCGCGCACCGCGTCGGCGTGCCCGGCGGCGGCCGGGCCGAGGTCCGCGAGGTAGGGCAGGACCCGGCTGCCGCGCCCCGCCGCCAGGTCGGCGGTGCAGGCCCGTCGGAGGAGGGTGTCGTCGCCGGTGGTGCGCCAGTGCGCCCAGGCGGCCATGCGGACCCCGTGCCAGGCGCCGGCGGCCTCCCGGCCGTACGGGCCCTCCGGGCGCGCGGCGCCCGTCGCGAACTTCGCCAGCCGGCCCGCGGCCGCGGCGGCGGGCGGCCCGATCCGGCCGAGGACGCGCGCGGCGTCGTAGGCGCGCTCCTGCTCCAGGTGCGGGACCACCTCGGGCAGGGCCGGGGCGGCGGTCGCGCCCAGGTCGGCGAGGACGCGGAGCAAGTCGGAGGTCGACAGGCGGGTGTGCCGCAGCTCGGCCCGCACCAGCGGGAGCAGGTCGGCGGCGGGCAGCACGGCGAGGGGGCGTGCGTCGATGAGGAACCAGTCCGCCGCGGACAGGTTCCTCAGGGCCGGCATGGCTCGCACATCGCCCGTCCCGGCCAGGGCGAGGGCCAGCATCTGGACGTCCCACTGGGATTCGTTGCCGGCCCCGAGGTGGCCTCGGCCGAGGCGGCGGGCCAGGCGGTCGGTGTGCGGGGCGAGTGCGAACCGGCCCTGCATGACCGCGTCCCCGGCCCTCCACCGGTCCTCGGGCGGGCCGCAGGCCGCCTCGGCGACCGCCGCCCAGGCGGCCGGATCCGGCCGCCGCTCGCGGAGGACGGCCTGCACGGCCGCCTCCGCGCCGCGGGGCTCGCGCAGGCGTCTAAGCAACGGCGGACGCCAGGAACCCGGCCCAGGCGGCCGGAGCCACGGCGAGCCGACCGCCGTCGGGGACCTTGGAGTCCCGGACGAGGACGGTGCCGGTGAGGTGGGCTACCTCTACGCAATCGGGGCCGTCGTTGGTGCTGTAGCTGCTCTTGATCCAGGCGACTTCGACACACTCGTTGCTGTCGCTCGCGCTGTAGCTGCTCTTGACCCACACCAACGCAGCGGGGTCCGCTGCAGAGCGTTTGATGCTCATGTCTCTCCCAGCGCTTTCTCGATGAAGGCTCGTGACTCCCGGGGACTGAGAGCCTGGGAACGGATGATCCCATAGCGCAGTTCGAGGAGTTGGATGTCCCTGGGATCAGTGATCAAGCGGCTTGCCACTTGCGACTCGCAGTAGGCAGCCGCAGAGCCGTCCTCCAGCTTCACGACCTGAATGTGACCCCCCATCCCCGCGTGGTCCTCGCACTGAGTAGGCATGACCTGAATCTCGACGTTGCGCAGGGCACCCACCTCCAGCAGGCGCTTCAACTGGCCTTGCAGCACACCGGGACCTCCGATCGGCCGCTCAAGCGTGACCTGCTCCAAAACGAACGTCAGCGCAGGAGCCGGCTGGCGGTGGAAGATCTCTTGACGCGACATGCGTGCGGCGACATGGCGGTCCACCTCGTCCACGGAGTAGGCCGGACGCCGAATCTCATACAGTGCCCGCGCGTACGCCTCGGTCTGAAGCAGTCCGTGCAGGTTGTGGTTCCCGTATGCCCCCAGCTCAACCGCTCTCGCCTCCAATTCGGCGAGATCCCGTACCTTCTTGGGGTAGCGGGCCTTTTCCACATCGGCCTTCATCGCCGCGATTTTCCCGCCCGCCTCAAGGACCTCGTCCGCCTTGTCCAGGAACTCCGGGCGGGGAATGCGGGTGCCGCGTTCGATCTTGTAGATGAGGTTCGGGCCGTAACCCATCCGCTGGCCGAACTTGGCGCGGTCGAGGCCCGCGGCCTCGCGCCACATTTTCAACTGGCGTCCCACCGCGGCGATCACCGCCCCCGATTCGTCCTCCGGGTCGAGTTCCCAACTCGACTCGTCGGCGCCGTCTGTGTTCACTTCCCACCTCCGCGGGGACCGTCAGGACAGCACGCAACCGCCGTGGACAGCAGCCGTACACAGCCGCCTCGGCACTGTTCAGGTTACGCAGGGGCGGCCACGCTGAGTCACGTGAATCAGGAAATCTCCCTCGTCGCGACCCTCCCCGCGACCCCGCGCGGCGCTCGCGCCGCACGTTCCCTCACCGTCTCCCAACTGGTGGAACATCGACTTCCGTTCGCGGACGCGGCGCAGGTCGTCGCCGAGCTGGCCGCGAACGCGGTGACGCACGGGAGGGTGCCGGGGCGCGGGTTCCGGCTGCGGCTGCGGACGGGGCCCGGGCCTACGCTCCGTATCGAGGTGTCGGACACGCGCGCCGAGGCGGGCCCGCCCTGCGAGCCGGCCGTTCCCGACCCGGCGGCGGAATGCGGGCGGGGGCTGCTGCTGGTGTCCGCGCTCGCCTCGCGGTGGGGAATCGACCGTGGGCCGGTTCCCCTGAAAACGGTCTGGGCGGAAATGGATTTCGTGAATCCGTTTTCACCGGATCGAGGTTCTCACGACCCGGTGGACCGCGTTCCGGCGACGCACGACGCCTAATGACATAACCGGGGGTACAACGACCTCACCCAACCTCCCCCCTCCCCCTCTCACCCGGTCGGGTGAATGGCGCCAACGCCACTGGCGGGTACGCCAATTCCCGGTGCACGATTTCCCCACAACCCCAGAAACGCGAACGGCCCTCGACCGGGACTGCCATCCCGAACCGAGGGCCTGACCACAGTGGAAGTGAGCCCCTTCCCCATGGCTGACCAGCAGCCTAGCGCGCCCGCGTGCCCCATGCCGGGCATCCGGCACATCAACCGCGACCACCACCGGCGGTACGTCAAAGTCGGCAACCACCTCGCCCAGCACCGCGAGTTGAGCCTGACGGCGATCGGTCTCGCCGTGCACATCCAGTCGCTTCCCAGCGGCGCGCGCGTCACCATCAAGAGCCTGGCCGGGCGCTTCCCGGAGGGCGAGGTGCGCATCGCCGCCGCCATGCGGGAGTTGGAGCACCACGGCTACCTGCGCCGCCACCAGCAGCGCGCGGCGTCGGGGCGGGTCGTGACCTGCACGGAGTCGTACAACAACCCGCCCGCCCTGTGGGCGGAGGCCCGCGCCGCCCGCGAGGCCGCACCCCTGGAGCCCGCCGCAGCCCGCCCGCAGGAGGCCGCCCCGGGACCGGATCCGGCCCCCACCTCCGACGAGGAGGAGCCCGACCCGGAACCGGCCCCCGGGAACGCCGAACAGAAGGCGCCCGCACGGCCGGAGGCGTACGACCTGCTGGCCCGGCTCCGCCTGCGCGACCCGCGACTGGTCCTCTCGAAGCGGGACGTGGAACGCCTCGCGCCCGCCGTGTCGGAGTGGCTGGACCAGGGGCTCCCCGTGGCCGCCGTCAGCGCCTCGCTGACCAACGGGCTGCCGCTCGCGCCGATCCACTCCCCGTACGGGCTGCTGCTCCACCGCATCCGCGAACTGGCCCCCGCCCGCCTGCCCGCGATCCTGCCGGTCGGCGCGGCCCGCCCCGACCGGGTGGTACACCCCCTCCGCACCTGCCCGACCTGCGACAAGGCCCACCGCTCCCCCACCCCGGGCGAGTGCCCGCCCTGCACCCGCCGCCGAGCGGCCGCCTGACGCGTCAGGCTCCGGCCGGCCGGACGGCCGCAGTCGCCGCCGCGCGCTCGTCGGCCGCGGCGAGCCAGAACCAGAGGGGCGGCAGCACCAGCTCGATCACCGTCAGCACGAGCTGGAACCAGTGCGGCCGGCCGTGCACCGCCAGGGACAGCAGCCGCCCCGCACCACCGAGCAGGAACACCGCGGCCAGCCACCGCACCGCGGCCGCCGGGACCGGCGACTGCCGGGCCGCCCAGATCCAGGCGAGCCCGTACCCGGCGAAGACCGCACCGAGGAAGCGTCCCAGACTGTCGACGGTGGCACCGGCGTCCCCCTCGCCCGGAATGGCGGCGTTGCCGCCGACCACGTGCAGCAGCCCGATCGCCACGCACGCGATCCCCATCACCCACGCGGATCCCCGCAGTACCCCGGCCATGCGCAAGCCACCCCGCCCCGCTGTTGGTTGACATCCGTCTACCAACGATGAGAAGCCACCAGTAGACACATGTCAACTAATCTGGGGGGCGTGCCTCCCCACTCCCTCCCCCGCCGGCGCCTCGACCCGGCCGAGCGCCGGGCCCAGCTCCTCGCCGTCGGCGCCCGCTCCTTCGCGGCCCACCCGTACGACGACGTCACGATGGAGGAAGTCGCCCGCGAGGCAGGCGTCTCGCGCGCCCTCCTGTACCGCCACTTCCCGAGCAAGCACGCCCTCTTCGCCGCCGTCTACCGGCAGGCCGCCGACCAGCTCCTCGCGGCCACGCGCCTCGACCCCGGGGCCACCCTCGTCGAGCAGCTCGCCCAGGGCCTCGACGCCCACCTCGACTACTTCATCGCCAACCGCCACGCCGTACTCGCCGCGAACCGCGTGCTCGCCGGCGACCCGGTCATCCAGACGATCATGACGAACGAGCTCGACGCCCTCCGCTCGCGCCTGCTCGACGTCCTCCCCCTGGCCGACGACCGCACCCGCGACGCCGTCTCCGCCGTGCTCAAGGCGTGGCTGGTGTTCGTCCAAGTCCTCTGCGTGGACTGGCTCGACCGGGAGACCTGCCACCGCACCGAACTGCGGGACGCCTGCATCGGCGCCGTCGTCGGTGCGCTCCGCCCCCTCCTTCCCTCCGCACTGCCCGGCGCGGACGCCTCCTAGCGGGGCGGCGCCGGGCGGTGCGAGCCTGGCCCGTATGGCCGTCGACATCGTCTACGAGACCCACGCGCTCACCGAGGACAACGAGAACGGGATCGCCACCGGATGGCTGCCCGGCCGGCTCTCCCCGCAGGGCCGGCAGCTCGCGGCCCGCCTCGGCGAACGCCGCCGCGGCGACGGCATCGCCGCCGTATTCACCTCCGACCTGCACCGGGCCGTGGAGACCGCCCGCATCGCCTTCGCGGGGACGGACGTCCCCCTCCACGAGGACCCGCGCCTGCGGGAATGCGACTACGGCACCCTCAACGGCACCCCGGTCGCCTCCCTGGCCCGGCTCCGCTCCCGCCACATCGACACCCCGTTCCCGGGCGGCGGCCAGAGCTACCGCGAGGTCATCGCGAACACCGCGGCCTTCCTCACCGACCTGTCCGCCGCCTGGGACGGCCACCGCGTCCTGCTGATCGCCCACTCGGCGAACAAATGGGCGCTGGACTGCCTCCTGACCTGCGCGGCGATCGAATCCCTCGTCGACGCCCCCTTCGCCTGGCAGGAGGGCTGGCACTACACCCTCCCCACCCGGGCGGGCACGCCCTGAGCCGACTGCGCCGCTCGGGACTTCCTTGAGCGGCAGGACGCGGGACCGTACTCCCCCCTGTGCCCGATCGCGCACGGCACGCTGCCCGCCCGCCCCTGGTGCCGGCAGCCGCGACCGCATATCCAGGAGCAGTCGCTACCTCCGCATCTCGGGAAGGCCGCCGTGCACGAACACGACCACGCCCACCGCGCCGGGCCGGACGCCGGCAGCCGCCTTCCCCAGCGCGCGCCGGCACCGCCTCCCGCGCGGCCCGGCGGCCTGCCCGGGCTGCAGGCCGCGGCGGGAAACACCGCAGTCGTCCAGATGCTCCGCCACGCCGGCCACACCTGGGCCCAGCCCGAGCAGCACCAGCACACCGCCGACTGCGGCCACCAGCAGACCGGCCTGCCCCCGGTCCAGCGCTCCGCCGTCCACGACGTCCTCCAGAGCCCCGGACGCCCGATGGACGAGGCCACCCGCACCGACATGGAATACCGGCTCGGCGCCGACTTCTCCGACGTCCGCATCCACGACGACGGCGCGGCGAAAGCCTCCGCCGCAGAGGTCGGCGCCCGCGCCTACACCAGCGGCAACCACATCGTCATCGGCGACGGCGGCGACGACCTGCACACCCTGGCCCACGAGCTGACCCACGTCATCCAGCAGCGTCGCGGTCCCGTCGCCGGCACCGACAACGGCGCCGGCCTCAAGGTCTCCGACCCCTCCGACCAGTTCGAGCGCGAAGCCGAAGCCAACGCCACCCGGGCACTGCAGCGGGCACCCGCACCGGCGCCCGTCGAAAAGCAGGCGCCGCCGCACCCTGGCGGGACGGAACACCACGGGGTGCCGATTCAGCGCATCCTCCACCGAAAGGACTTCAACGCCACCACCAAGCAGGTCGTGGCCGTCGCCCCGGGACAACACCGGCGCCATGTGATCGACCACGCTCTGATGAGGGACGCCCTGGCCAACTGGTGGACCGCGCACAGCGCCAACGCGGCCGCCCACACGTACCTCCAGTCCGTCAACCACGTGCAGCAGATGCTGAACGACATGAACAACAACCCCAACAACCTCTGGCCCGGTGACGGCCCCGACAACAGCGCGATCGGCATGCTGTCCCATCACATGACCGCGCGCATCAATACGATCCAGGCCCAAGGGCTCACCGGCCAGGCAGCCTTCGACACCATCAACCAGTTCCACGGATTCGAGCAGATCCGGCAGGCGCAACTGGCGCGCCCCTTCTACGAAGCGGTCAGGGGAATGACCAACACCGGCGAAATCGTGCGCTACCTCCGCGATGTCCAGTCGAACGCGGGACTGGACCTCCCCTACGCGACAGGACGCGACTTCAGCGAATGGGAATTCCTCTACCAGAGGTTCGAACACCTCCGCGACAACCCGGGGGCATGGAGCGAGGCCCTGGTCCTGGAACTGTTCTCGGCGTTCATGAACTGCCCGATAGCCCAGTAGGAGCCGTGTCGCCGCCCGCCCCCCGTTGGGGCGCGGGCACAAAGGACACGATGGAATGGGTGAGGGCCGAGAGAGCCGCCGACGAGTGACCCGACCGGAGCGGGCACGGGATGTCGGGTGCGGCAGGCGGGGGCGCCCTTAGCGTGGCGGTGGAAAGGGAAGGAGGCCGGACGTGCTGGAGCGGCTGAACCAGGCCATGGGGTACATCGAGGACCACCTCGACCGAGAGGTCGACGTATCCGAACTGGCCCGGATCACGGCCACGTCGGAGTACCACTTCCGGCGGCTGTTCTCGTCGCTGGCGGGGATGCCGCTGTCGGAGTACGTCCGGCGCAGGCGGCTCACCGTCGCGGGGGCCGACGTACTGGCCGGGACGCCGTCCCTGCTGGAGATCGCCGTCCGCTGCGGCTACACCTCGGGCGAGGCGTTCGCCAGGGCGTTCCGCGCCGTGCACGGCGTCGGCCCCGGCGAGGCCCGGCGCACCGGCGCGGCCCTCAACGCCCAGCCCCGGCTCTCCTTCCGCCTCACCGTCGAAGGGAGCAGCACCATGCGGTACCGCATCGTCGAGAAGGAAGCGTTCCGGATCGTGGGCAGGAAGGCCCGCGTCCCCCTGATCCACGAGGGGGCCAACCCGCACATCGCCGAGCACATCCGCAGCATCCCGCCGGAGACGCTCCAGCGGATCGCGGCCCTGTCCGACCAGGACCCGCGGGGCGTGGTGTCGGCGACGGTCCGCGTGTCGGACGGCTTCGAGGAGGGCGCCGACCTGGACTACTACCACGCGGCGGCGACGTCGGCCGAGACCGCGCCCGAGGACCTGGACGTCCTGGAGTGCCCGGCGGGCACGTGGGCGGTCTTCGAGAACACGGGCCCGTTCCCGCAGGCGCTCCAGCAGATGTGGGCGGACGTGGCGGCCCACTGGATGCCGTCGAACCCGTACGAGTACCGCCCGGGCCCGGAAATCCTCCGCGTCACCCCGCCGGACTCCGAGCCGCCCCAGGCGACGGCCCACCTGTGGATCCCGGTGACCCGGACCACCGCGCCCTGACTCAGGCACCGCCGCCGGCGGCGGCCAGGACGACGCGGGACCGCTCCGGATCCACGGAAACGATCCGCACCTGCACGTCCTGGCCCTCGCGGACGCCCTCCGCCGAGCCGCTCACCGGAACGAGCCCTTCAACACAGTCGGCGATGCGCACGAAGTACCCGATCGACGCGATCTTCGTGACACGCCCGGCGACGGTCTGACCCACACGGTCGACGAACCCGGGCAGCAGGTCCTCGTGCTCCGCCCACTCGCGGAGCGAGATGCGCACCTGGCGGTTGTGCTCCTCGTGCCAGACGACCGTGCCGGCGACGAGCTGTCCCACCACCGGCAGTTCCATGCACCTGGGCATCCTGACGATCTCGGCCAGTCCGGCGGCTTCGGGCCGGCCGTCGATGGAGAGGAAGACCCCGAAGGGCCGCCTCCCGACGACCTCCCCGGTGATCGGAGACCCGACGGGCAGCGCCCGAACCGTCTCAGGCCAGACCGCGGCGGCGGTGAATGCCCGGTAGCCACCGCTCTCGGAAGGCCGGGAGTACTCAGTCACGCGTTGATCATCACACGGAAGCCCGCTCGGGCGGGTCTCCGCATATCTGTCTGATTCTGTGCGTGTCGGAAGAGCAAAACCGGGCGTACACCAGCGCATCATGCAGAATCACGTTCGATTGCAGAGGGCTGCGGGGGGCGCAGCCCGGTTGGTGGCGAGAAGGCTTCGGGGTGGGGGTCGACGAGGAGTGGGGCGCCCTGCGCTCCGAGGCCGCAACACGGCCTGCGACACCGGTCGTTGATGCGTACGAGGTGGCGCGAGCGGCGGCGCTGCAGCGTCTCGCGGATGACCCCACCCTCAGCCCGGAGCCAATTGCCCTAGGAGACTATGAGCGGGCCCTGAGATCACAGAACAACGAACGAGTCATACGGCGGGAGGGCGGGAGGGTGCCGCCCCCAGCTGTCTGCATTGATGGAACTGGCAAGGACCAGAAAATGGCGGTGACCAACACGGGGAATCCGATGCCGCGCTTCGAGCGAGCCAGGACCGCACTTGAGCGATTCGCGCCTTTGGCATGGCTCAAATGCACCCCCGAAATCGATCACACAGGGCGCATCCAAGCACCTTTGCCGGGTTGGCGTTTCAGCGAACCGCATCCCGAGCTCAAAGAGATGTTCATGTCGGTGGTAAAGGATGCACCACAAAACGTCACCTGGGTTTTCAAGGAGAGGCGGAATTCGCTGATCGCGCCGTCGCGGCTGACGCAACACGAGCAGGGCGGCGAAGACCACCCCGATCTCGCGATTGCCCCAAGTGGAAATGATCAGCAGTTCTGCATCGCCGCCTCCCATGACATCGACCTCATCATCCATGCGATCGCCGCACAGCCTGCATTGCCGACCGCAACACGGCTGTACGTGACCCAAATAGCCAAAGTTTCACCCGACGAGTTGGTGTGCATCGTGAAAAGCTTCACGGGTGAGGCGCGGGTTGGCATGCTGTTCCGGGCCGTCGGTGCGCCCGACATCGAGGTCCGGCTGGCCGCGCTCCACTGGTACCCGCTCAGGCCGGAAACCGTGGGGCGTGCCCCTCTCGCCAAGGTAACCCTCGTCGGCCACGGTGCTGGGCGCATCGACCCCAAAGAACTACTCGTCAGCTTTCCCGACCACTGAGGCAGGATTTTGTTCCGTGAACATGGAATTCAGCGTGCGCCCCGACCAGGGCGATCCCAGCGGGTTCAATCTCGGGGACATGCTGTGGTGTGGGGAGTTGGGGCAGGCCGGGTCGGCGGGGCATAGGCCCGATCAAGGGATGATGATCTACGTCTCGGTGACCGAACTGATGGACTGCCTCGGAGGGCTGCTCCAAGGACGTACCAGGTCTGCATCCTTCACTGGTGCCGATACGTCGTTCGGGCTGGCGTTCAGGATGACGACAAAGGGAATCCGAGTCGCATCTTCATCCGGGCCGGTCGCGGTCGTCAGTCCTGCGGCGCTTGCACTGACGGCGCTCTCCGCAGCCGAAGAGTTGGCGCGCCTCCACCTGGACGGCCTGCCTCCCGACGGGGTTGCGGACGACTACGTGGCCGCGCTGCGGAAATTCCGGCTCACCGCACACGCCTGTTGAGGGGTCGCACACGCGTCGTCCCGGCCTGTTGGTACAGCGGATGCGTGCCGGCCGTGCTGCCGGTGGAGTGGGAGGTCTGGGGTCTGCCGGTCGGCAGCATCGAGGACGATCTCACCGCGGCGATCGGCCCGAACGTCGGCCTGGTCAACTGGCAGTCCCTGCAATGGCCGGCCGCACCCGAGGCGGGCTTCCACGGCGAAGCCACGCACGCCGAGGTGACGCTCCTCTTCAACACCCGTACCCGCGAGCTCGACGGGCCCACCGGCGACCACACGGTGCTCGTCCACGTCCGCAGCATCGTCTGCGACGGCCGCCAGGCGGGAGAGCCGTACGCCCACTGGGTCGCCGCGCAGGTCGGGCTCGCGGTCACCGGGCCCGCTCAACGGTCCTGAAGGCGGTCCGCAGCCTGTACGCCGCGGCCCGCCCAGGCGGTCACTCCGCCAGGCGGAAGTGGACCACCGAGACGTCGTCGGTCGGCTTGATGTCCGGGTAGTGGAACCTCAGCCTGTCCTGCAGCTCGGCAAGGTCCCGGAAGCCGTCGGCGACGGCGTCCTCCTCGGTCAACTCGGCGACGCTCTTGGAGGTGGTCTGCGTGATGACGCCCGGCAGCACCACGTCCTCGTCCAGCTCGAACACCATGTTCACCGGGCCCGGTTCCACCGGGTCGCGGAACCGTACCGTCGACGTCTTCCGCCCGGCGCGTACGGCATCGAGGTATGTGCGGTGGAAGTACAGGATCTGCGTCGCAGCCGGGCCCGGCGCCCCGTCGGGGTCTGCCGACTGCTCCTCCCAGACATAGGCATGGGGCAGCAGGTCGGTGATCGCAACACTGCGGATGCCGTCGGCCACCGGTACGAGGACGCGGATGCCCGGGTGCTGGTCCAGCAGGATCTGCCGGTCGCGGCCGCACGGTGCGAGCACCCCGCGGCCCCTGTCGCCGACGGCGACGATCGCCGTCAGGTCGCGTGCCCCCTCGGCGCGCGCATGCCCGAGCGCGACCAACTCCGCGCAGGGGCCGCCCGTGAAGTGGTAGAGGTTGATGCCGCCGAACATCCGGCCCTGCGCGTCGCGCACGGCCGCCCCGACGGTGTGGACCTCGCCGTCGCCGTTCGCCTCGACGATGCGCCGGGCGAACTCGACCAGCTCCAGGTCTTCTTGCGGTAGATGCATCGTGTTGTCCATCCGACAGACATTACGCACAGGGCGTTAGCCGCCGTAGAAGAGGTCGTCGACGATGGCGCGGGCGCGGCGGGTGGTGCGGCGGTAGTCGTCCAGCATTTCGCCGACCGTGCCCTCCGCGTAGCCCAGGTAGCGGCCGACTGCGGCCAGTTCGCGGGCCTCGGACGGGAACGTGTCCCCGGCGCGGCCGCGGACCAGCATCACCGCGTTGCGGACGCGGGAGGCCAGCACCCACGCCTCGTCCAGGACCTGCGCCTCCTCCCTCCCGATGAGGCCGGCCGTGCGGGCCGCGGCCAGGGCTTCGCGGGTGCGGGTGGTGCGCAGGCCCGGTTCGGTCCAGGCGTGCCGCATCTGGAGCAGCTGCACCGTCCACTCGACGTCGCTGAGTCCGCCGCGGCCCAGCTTCGTGTGGAGGGTGGGGTCGGCGCCGCGCGGCAGGCGTTCGGACTCCATGCGGGCCTTCAGGCGGCGGATCTCGCGGACCGCGTCGTCGCCGAGCCCCCCGGCCGGGTAGCGCAGCGGGTCGACCAGGTCGATGAAGCGTCGGCCGAGGTCGGGGTCGCCGGCGACCGGCACGGCGCGCAGCAGGGCCTGGCTCTCCCAGGTGAGGGACCAGCGGCGGTAGTAGGCGGCGTACGAGGCGAGCGTGCGGACCAGCGGCCCGGAGCGGCCTTCGGGGCGCAGGTCGGCGTCGATGAGGAGCGGCGGGTCGGCGGTGGGGAGCTGCAGGAGCCGGCGCATCTCGGCGACGACGGCCTGGGCGGCCTTCGCGGCCTCCTGTTCGTCGACGCCTTCGCGGGGCTCGTGGACGAAGAGGACGTCGGCGTCGGAGCCGTAGCCGAGCTCGTGCCCGCCGAAGCGGCCGACGCCGATGACGGCGAACCGCGTCGGGAGGGTCTCGCCCCACTGCTCGCGGACGGCGGCGCGCAGGGCTCCGCCGATGGTGGCGGCGGTGAGGTCGGTGACGGCCCGGCCGACGCGGTCGACGAGGGCGCCGAGGTCGGTCTCCGCGGGGCTGTCCTCCGTACCGTACGAGCCGATGATGTCGGCGGCGGCGGTACGGAACAGCTCCCGCCGCCGCACCCCGCGGGCGGCCGTGACGGCGGCCTCGGCGCTGTCGGCGCGCCCGACCGCGGCCAGCACCTCCTGCTCCAGGGCGTCGGCGGTGCGCGGCTGGAGGCCCTCGGGGTCGCCGAGGAGGGCGACGGCCTCGGGGGCGCGCAGCAGCAGGTCGGGCGCGAGGCGGCCGGCGGACAGGACGCGGGCCAGGTTCTCGGCGGCGGCGCCCTCGTCGCGCAGGAGGCGCAGGTACCAGGGGGTCTTGCCGAGGGCGTCGGAGACCTTCCGGAAGTTCAGCAGGCCGGCGTCGGGGTCGGCGGAGTCGGCGAACCAGCCCAGCATGACCGGCAGCAGGGTCCGCTGGATGGCGGCCTTGCGGGTGACGCCGGAGGCGAGGGCCTCCAGGTGGCGCAGGGCGGCGGCCGGGTCGGCGTACCCGAGGGCCTCCAGGCGCTGGCCGGCGGCGCGCGGGGAGAGCCGGGTCTCGCCGGGGGTGAGCTGGGCGACGGCGTCGAGGAGCGGCCGGTAGAACAGCTTCTCGTGCAGGCGGCGGACCACGGAGGCGTGGCGGCGCCAGGCCCGGTTGAGTTCGGCGACGGGTTCGGTGCGCAGCCCGAGGGAGCGGCCGAGGCGGCGCAGGTCGGCCTCGTCCTCGGGGACGAGGTGGGTGCGGCGCAGCCGGTAAAGCTGGATCCGGTGCTCCATGGCGCGCAGGAAGCGGTAGGCGTCGCCGAGCTGGGCGGCGTCCGTACGCCCGACGTACCCGCCGGCGGCGAGGGCGTGCAGGGCGTCGAGGGTGGTGCGGGAGTGCAGGGTGGTGTCGCTGCGGCCGTGGACGAGCTGGAGCAGCTGCACCGCGAACTCGACGTCCCGGAGCCCGCCGGGGCCGAGCTTCAGCTCGCGGTCGACGTGGGCGGCGGGGATGTTGTCGACGACGCGGCGGCGCATGTGCTGCACGTCGGCGACGAAGTTCTCCCGCTCGGCGGCCTGCCACACGAGCGGCGTTATGGCCTCGACGTACTGGGCGCCGAGGTCGGGGTCGCCGGCGACGGCGCGGGCCTTGAGGAGCGCCTGGAACTCCCACGTCTTGGCCCAGCGCTGGTAGTAGGCGAGGTGGGAGGGGAGGGTGCGGACGAGGGGGCCGTTGCGGCCCTCGGGACGCAGGTTGGCGTCGACGGGCCAGATGGTGCCCTCGACGGTGGTCTCGGAGCAGATCCGCATCAGGTGGGAGGCGAGGCGGGTGGCGGCGCGGAGCGCGGCGGACTCGTCGGCGCCGTTCGCGGCGTCGCCGACGAAGATGACGTCGACGTCGGAGACGTAGTTCAGCTCGTCGCCGCCGCACTTGCCCATCGCGATGACGGCGAGGCGGCACTGCGCGGCGTCCTCGGGCGCGGCGGCGGTCGCGATGCGCAGGGCGGCGCGGAGGGTGGCGGTGGCGAGGTCGGCGAGCTCGGCGGCGGTCTCGGCGACGTCGATGGTGCCGCAGACGTCGCGGGCGGCGATCGACAGCAGGCAGCGGCGGTAGGCGACGCGCAGCCGTACGGGATCGTGGGCGTCGGCGAGGCACTGCTCGAAGTCGGCGAGGCCGGGGTGGAGGTCGGCGGGCTCGTACGTTTCGAGGGCGTGCCAGTCGGCGGAGTGGCGGGCCAGGTGGTCGGCGAGGGCTTCGGACGCGCCGAGCACGCCGAGGAGGCGGTCGCGCAGCGGCTTGGACCGCAGGAGGGTGTCGAGGAGGACGCGCCGGCCGGGCTCGTCCTCGGCCTCGGCGAGGCGGACCAGACCGCGCAGGGCCAGGTCGGGGTCGGCGGTCGCGCCGAGGGCGTCGAGGAGCACCGGGTCGTTGCGTACGGCGGCCAGCGCGTCGGAGTCGAGCAGCGCGGCAGCGGCCGACGGGTCGGTGAAGCCGCTGCGGAGCAGCCTCGTGAAGGTACTGCTCCTGCGTCCGGGGACCGTCATCCCGCTGCCTCCCGCGCACGTTCACGCCGCTGTGCCGACTGACCTCGTATGCCTTGAGGGGGAGCCTAGCCGGAGCAGGCGTTCGACTCACGGGCACCTCACGGGCACACCCGGCACGTATCATGAGGCGGAATTGTCGGGTTATCCGAGGAATGCCGCAGGCCGAACCGCCGGAAACCCGTCGAACCCCTGCACAGGCACCGCCGCCGGGCCACCGGCCCCGGCACCGCACCCGCCTGCGCGCACCCAAGCCAACCCGCCCCCGACAACCGGCCCGCCTCCGCCCGCGGAGGCGGGCACCCGCCGAACGGACCCGCCCCAGAGGACCCCCATGCCCGACCACCACCCCGGCCAGGGCCACCGCCATGCGGGCGGCACGGCGCCGGCCGGAACGGGAGCCGGGGCGGCGGAGGCGGCCGCAGCGGCCGGAACCGGGCCCGAGACCGGAATCCGGGTGACCAAAGCCACAACGCCCGGGGCAGGCACGACGGATACGGCGGATTCCAGCACTGCGGGGACGGCCGCGGCCGGCGCGACGGGGACGGCCGGGCGGCAGGTGCCACCACCCCCCGGACCCCCGATCCCGGCCCCGCGCCCGGAGGGCGGCCGAGGCCTGCCCCCGCGCCCCGGCTCCCAGCCGGGGCAGCCCACATCCCCGCGCCCCGGCCCGTACGCACACTCGGGCCCCCGCCCCGCGACCGCCCGCCCCCGGCTGCGAGCAGAATCACACCCGCAGGCCCAGCCTCTGACATCCCCGCACCCCGTCCCCGGACCGCGCCCCGAGGGCGGCCAAGGCCTGCCCCCGCAGGCCGTATCGCAGCGCGGGCCCCAGCCCCTCGCGGGCCCGCACCTGGACACCGCCCCGACCCCGGAAGCCCCCCGGCCGCGTCCCGTTCAGGGTCCGCGCCACGAGGGCGGCCAAGGCCTGCCCCCGCAGGCCGTATCGCAGCGCGGGCCGCAGCCCCTCGCGGGCCCGCACCCGGACACCGCCCCACCCCCGGAGACCCCCCGGCCCCACCCCCTCCCCGGTCCGCGCCCCGAGGGGGGCCGAAGCCTGCCCCCGAACGCCGGATCACAGCGCGGGCCGAAGGTGCAGCCGCCCGCGCCGCCGTACCCGTACGCCGTCCCGGACCGCGAGGGCGCCCGGCCGCACCCCGAGGCCGACGGCGCTCCGGGCGGGCTGCCCGGTCAGGCCCCGGCGTGGGTGCCCGGGCAGGGTCCGGGTCGGGAGGTAGGCGGGCTGCCGGGCGAGTGCGCGCCCGCGGTCGGCGAGTCCGAGGGCCGGCCCCTCGATGCCGCCCGGGTCAGGCCGGGCGACCCGGAGGGCATATCCAGCACAACGGACATACCGGGCCAGCGGGTTCCGTCGCCCGAGCACGGCTACGGGGACCCCGACGACGCGTTCGGGAGCGGGGCCGCCCCGCACCCCGACGACGCGGCGACAGACGGCGGGGGCTCCGCCTCCGCCGAGGCGGCCGACCCGGCGACGGCCGGGCCTCCCGGCATCCCCGTGCAGCGGCCCGGCAGCCGTCCCACGGGCCGGCGGCGCGGCCGAACCGTCCCCGGCCCGCGGCAGCCCGCCACCCCGGCCGCAGCCCCGGCCGCGGCCACCACCGCACCCGGCGCCGCGGCCACCGCAGACCCCGCGGCCGCGGCGACAGCAGACGCCCACGCCGAAGCCCAGTCCGAAACCCAGGCCCACGCCCAGGCTGCCGCCGCCCGCCGCCTCGCGCGCCGCGTCGTCAAGGCCGCCGGGTTCTGCGCGGCCGTCACCGCCGGCACGATGCTCCTGCTCCGCGGCAACGAAGCCCTCACCGGCCTCGCCACCGCCCCCGCCGCCCCCTCGGCGGCCAAGGCCCCGGCCATACCCGCGGCGGCCCCCGACCCCGGACGCGTCGTCCAGATCGTCGCCCACCCCGACGACGACCTGTACTTCATGAACCCGGAACTCCGGCACTCCCTGTCCGCCGGCACCGGCCACAGCGTCACGTCCGTCTACCTCACCTCCGGCGAGGCCGACGGCGTCAACGCCGGCGCCGCCGGGCGCGCGTCCGCCCGCCCCGACAAGCGCGCCTACGCCGAGGCACGCCAGAACGGCATCCGCGCCGCCTACGCCAAGATGGCCACCGGCGACCGCACCAGCGCCTGGAAGCGCACCTCCGTCCCCACCCGCGGCGGCGGCCGCGCCGAGGTCGACGTCCTCGTCGCCCGCCCCGAGGTCCACCTCGTCTGGCTGCAGCTCCGCGAGGCCGGCACCGTCCACGCCGAGGTCCCCGACAGCCTGCGCGGCCTGTGGGACGGCAAGACTCCCCGCCTGGAGTCCGTCCTCGCCTCCGGCAGCCCCGTCACCGAGCCGTACGCCTACTCGCGCGACGATCTCGTCCGCACCCTCGTCGGCGTACTCGACCACTACCGGCCGACGACCGTCCGCGTCCAGGACCCCACCCCCGGCCGAGCCCCCGCCACCGGCCGGTTCACCGACCACCAGGACCACTTCTACGGCGCCCGCTTCGCCCAGGCGGCGCTCGCCGCCTACGCGGCGCAGGTCAAGGACCGGCCGCACTTCGCCGTGCAGAACTACCTCGGCTACTCCAACGGCTCCCTGCCCGGCACCCTCGACCCGCAGACGTCCGCGGACAAGCTGGACATCATGGACGTCTACGCCTGGGTCGACCGCGAGAACCACTGCGGCAGCAGCGCCGGCTGCGGCGACCTCAAGGTCGCGGACCACCCCGCGGGCAACAACTGGACCTCCAACATCAACCACGCCCGCGGCTCCGGCACCACCTGGCTGGCCTCCGACCGCCGGCACGGCCTGTGGGCGTTCCAGGTGCTCGACGGCCAGGTCGCGCTCTGGCACCGGGCCGGCCCGATCGGCCCGTGGAGCGGGCCGCACCTGCTGCCGGGCACCGGCATCGACCCGGGCGTGTCCACGGTCACCCTCCCGGACGGGCGCATCGCGGCGTTCGCGACGCGCACCACGCTCGGCGAGCAGCCGTCGGACTACCGGCGCGAGGTCGTGTACGCCGTTCAAAGGGCCCCCGGCGCACGGGAATTCGGCGCCTGGCGATCACTGGGCACCCCGGAGGCGTCCGACGCGGACCGCACCTCCGACATCAGCGCGCCCGCGGTCTCCGTGGACGGCGCGGGCCGGCTCGCGGCGTACGTCCGCGACGGCGGCCACACCCTGCGCGGCCGCGAGCAGCGGGCGGACGGCACCTGGGGCCCCTGGGAGGCCCACGGCGGCGCCGGCCTGCTCGGCACCCCGGTGGCGGCCACCGACGCGGCGGGCCGGCGCACGGTGTTCGCCGCGGCCGCGGCCTCGGTGACGGCCTGGGCCCAGCCGGCCCCGGGCGCCCCCCTGGGCCCGGCGACCCCGACGGGCCTCCCGCAGACGGCCCTCCCCCTGACGGCGGACGCCCGCGAGGGCGGAGTCCGCCTGTGGCTCCGCAAGCCGGGCTCGGGCGACGTTCGCACCGCCCTTGCGACGACCACCCCCGACGGCACCCCGGCGGTACGGGGCCTCACGGACCTCGGCGGCCTCCAGGGCTTCGGCGCGGTCGCCGCGGGCGGCCACGTCCTGGCGGCCCGCGCGGCCGGCGGCCAACTCGGCGCGGAACTGGGCGAGGGCCGCCCCTGGGAACGCTCCCCCCTCCTCTTCGTGGGCGACCCCTCGGCCGCGCTCACGGCCAACGGCAAAACGGTCAACCTGGCGGTCATGGGCCTGGACGCCCGCCTGTACACGACGTCCTCCCCGGACACCCCGAAGGCGTACCTGACCCCCTGGCAACCAATAGGCCCGAGCAACACGGGCCGGCCGCAGCGGTAGCGCCCGCGCTCAGTACGGCGGTGCGAGCGCGACGACCCGGCACACGTGGTCGGCGTCCTCCGCCCACCCGAGCAGCGCCTTCCGGTCGACCAGCAGGATCCCGTGCCGTTCCCCCCAGGCGGCGGCGTCACGGGTGAACGACCCGTTCGTCACGACCATCGACTGCGCGGCCCCGTACACGGGCCCGGCCGTCCCGTTGATCCGGTACAGCACCTCGGCACCGACCCTGCGGCCGCCGACGGTGTGCTTGCACTGCACTGCGAGTCTGCGGCCGGCGGCGTCGACCGCGAGCACGTCGACCGCCTGGTCCCCGCGGCCGCCGACGACCTCGGCCCGCAGGCCGTCCCGCTCCAGCAGACGGCGCACGATCTCCTCGAATCCGGCGGGCGACGCCCCGTCCACCTCACGGGCGTCGGGGCTGTACTCCGCCTTGCGGGCCCTCCGGCCGGCCTCGACCCCCGCCTCCCACGCCTTCCGCTGCAGCATCAGCTGCGCCTCCTTCTCCCGCACCCGCGCACGGCGCAGCAGCTCCTTGCGCCGCCGCAGCTCGGCCTCCAGGCTCCGCTCCCGCTCCCGGAGCCGATCCGCCTCCGCACGCAGGCGGCCGGCCTCCTCCTCGTAGCGCCACACCCGGCGCCGATATGCGGCGCGGGCGGCGAACTCGACGGGCAGGGCCAGCAGCAGACCCAGCGTCAACGCGGCGGACACGTCCTGGATCCGCATCGCCCCGCCGGCCAGATTGTCGAGCACGGGCACCGCGAGCGCCCCGAGCACGATCAGCCACAGCCTCAACCCGGCGACCAACCCGTACGGAAACCCCGGCCTGCCCCGCCCCACGCCCGCCTCCCCGAAACCCCCGTCAACTCCGGGGAACCCTGAGGTCCCGCACCGACACCGTCACCGCCCGCCGGAGCGCACATCGCGGCCACCTGCCCCCCCAGCTCCCTCAAGGACCGCGATCAGCCGCGCCCGCCCTCCACGGGTCCGGTGACGCGCCGGGCGGTCACCAGGTAGCCCGCGAATCTCACGTCCGGCCTGGCCTTCGCCCACCCGTCCGCCTGCTCGACCGGAACCAGTACGGTCGTGCCCGGAACGGCACATTGCACCTTGTCCGCTGCGCCCGGTGGGACGCCGTTGCGGCAGTGCACCTCGGTGATCGACACCACCTCCACCGACGTGGGTCCATGTCCGCCCTCCTGGCCGTGGTGCTCCTCGCGGAAGTCGATCCCGTCCGCGCGCTCACGGCCGACGGTGTCGGCGTAATCCTCCGGATCGGCCTCCAGCAGCGTCCAGGAAACGACGTCCCCCCGACCGAAGCTCTCCCCACAGCACTGCATCTGCCAGTCATCGACCCAAATGGTCACCGTCATGCAGCCATTGTCCGCCGAGCGCCTTCGGAAGCGGCCTGAACAATCCACCCTCCCCCACAGGCCGCCGGCACCCGCCACCGACGACTCGGGGCCGGCGGCTGTGTGCCGCCGGCCCCGAGTGCCGGTAGTGGTGCAACCACGGATGACCTGCGGTTACAGCACCGGCAGGTTCTTCCGCAGCTCGAAGGCCGTGACCTCCGAGCGGTATTCCTCCCACTCCTGCTTCTTGTTGCGCAGGAAGTGGCGAGCCTCCACGTCGGCCTCGGGCGCCTGCTGCTGATCCAGGTCACAGCGACCGTAGATCGGTGACTGTTGGCGGGTGTTGGTCGCCCTGGGCCGCCCTCAGACGGCCCAGGGACGGCCCGACTCTCCACTGCCCGTCAGGCTTGCCGCTAGCAGTGCTTCGCCTCGACACTTCGTTCGTCAGCTTGAGTCGCATGATTTAGCAGTGGACCCATGCCGATGTTTCATCTAGATAGTCAAGCACCATGGATGATAGGGGGCCTATTTCCGGGCTCCTATCACCATTCCTGATGCAAGGTCCCACGCGCCTCGTGCCCTATAGAGAAGGTCTCTGCGTCAGGAACGGCAGGCTTGTCGGACGAATCTTTTCCAAGCCTCAGGGTGTTGCTCTCTGAAGGCACTGAAGAGCGAATCTTCTCGCCCTTCCCATCGGGCGAACCATTCTCCGATGCCGTATTCGTCTTCGCGTATCTCTCGAACAATCTTCCCTACATGGCGTTCCGGGCTTGAGCTACTCAGAACAGAATCGACGGCGTCGTAGTATCGCTTAATCACACGCCTTCGCCCCTCGATCACCGCTTCGTGATTCACGCACGGCAGTACGTCGATTGTACATTCACCCTTTGGGTCGAAATCATCTTCCAAGAACCTGGCTGCGATATAGCCGGTCTTTGTGTCAAGGATCAGAAATTCCCATGGATCCTCCAGGGTTGGGTCGATTACGAGGGGGGACCCCTGGGCATCAAGGGGAAACCGTGCCGACTTCCTCCTGTTGCACTCGGGGCAGACCAGGATGAAGTTTCTCCAGGCGAACGTCTTGGAGAAGTCAATGGCGATCGGCGTGAAGTGATCCACGTCAGCGGATCGAGAATCGCAGCAATAAACGCATCTCTGTCGCCGTCCATTCATTCCTTTTAGCGCATCAAGGACAGGTCTACTTCGCGCCGATCTGCGATAGGCGTTCCACTCGATTCGAGCGGCTTCTTTGTCGATGACTTTTTTCTGCGCTGCCGCGAGAACGCGACGGGTAGCGAGGTCGATATCCGTCCGGTGAACTCTTCGCATCGCTACTCCGCATCGGCAAAAAGAGAAAGCTGCTCCAGTTCCTTCGATTCATCCCTCGACAGCTTCCCGGCGATTTGCTTGGCGCGCAGCCTCGAATGCCGCTTATTGGCATCTACCGCCCTAGGTGACCTAGTGTGATGCATACCGAAGGCAGGGGATAGCAGAATCTGATCCGGCTTTCCGGCGATGACGCGCGCGAAGTCCGTGCGGTCTAGCTGAAACGGCTCACCCGTACCCGGTTGCGGCATGTGATAAATGCGACCACCATCGGCGGCCTGACATACGAGCGGACTGTGAGTGGTGACGATGAATTGGACCAGCGGGAAGTGCTTCTTTAGCCAGAATCCGATTTCACGTTGCCAGGCCGGGTGGAGATGCGAATCGACTTCATCGATAATAACTAGGCCGGGCCGATTGACGTAAGTACTGCCGTCTTCACGCTTCTCGATTAGATCGAAAGTTCCGTATACATCCACCATATGACGGAAGATATCAATCAGCATTGCTAGTGCCGATCGGTACCCTTCACTCATGTCGGATAGAGGCATACGGCGGCCCGCTGGATCTCTTAGCCAGATCCCTTCAGAATTGACCTCGCTTACGACTACACCTTGACGCAGGAAGTCGTCGTTGAGCAGATCGATGAGATAGTCTAGAGCGACCCGCTCGGATTCTTGCTGCTCAAGCTTCTTGTAATTCAGCTGTTTCACCCATTGTTCGCACTCCGCAAGCGTGGCGTCTTCCTTGAAGAGAGTGGCGAATCGAGGGACGCGGCCAGGAATGACCATCAGGCGCTGGGCGTCCGGGGAGCTTCCATATAGTCGACGGAAGGGGCCATAGCCGAGCGAGAACCAACCCTGCGTGCCGGGGGCCCAGGGGCCATTGAAGGCCCCTCGCTTCTTGTGTCTAAAAACGTCTACTGAACCAGAAATTACCCAGGCGTTAGCCTCTTTCGAGAACCCGATTTCTGCCCAGAATGTATTCTGGACTGGGAACCCTCCCCTCTTGGTTCGATCCAACTCCTTGTAGGGTTTAATCTCCACGGAAATTGTCCCGGAATCTTTCCCCTCTGCGACCCATCCTCGGGTATCAGTTAGCAATACCCGTGAGTCGTCTGGACCAAGGATCGCCATGCAGATTGACTTGAGGAGTGCCGTCTTTCCGGATCCGTTATCTCCAGTGATCACAGCCCAGCCGGCATGTGTCCCATCGTCGGACGAGAAGTTTAGGTCGGAGTTCTCGAACCCCTTGATGTTCTTGAGTACGACTCTTTCGATGTACAAGGTTGATCTCCATGGTGGCCGGACCCGGTGCAGGAAGACTCCTGCGAGAAGCATAGGGATGAAGCTCGTCCGGCGGCAGGAGGGCGCCGTGGACACTGGCAATCAGAGGCTGCCGAGGCGGGTTTGACTGACGGCCTGCCCGGGGCGAGGTCGAGCATGAGCAGGGGGCCGCACGCTGGTTGGTGTCTCGGCAGGCCTTGAACCTGTCCGTCATAGGCACGCGTGGCCCCCTCCCCTGGTGCTACTCAACGCGGTTCCCCGACCCTGGAGGGGACCAAGCCGTGGAGCCGGCCGCCCCAGCCGCAGAGGGGTCCTCCGCCCCTCAATCCGACCCGAAGGCCTGCGGTTGGGCTGGAACGGGCGGAGACAGGAAGTCCGGAACACCCCTCCCGGTGACCCCTCGCTCTGGCAGGCACCGGGACGAGCATCTACGGAAGCGAGAGAGCCCTATGGCTAAGTCATCTGCACTCCTCCCCCGTTACGCTGACCACCAGCAGCCGACGATCCGGGAGTGTGCGCCGAGGATGGGACCCAAGACGCAGAGGGTCTACGAGACAATCCGATCGTGGATCGAGTCGGGCCGGTATGGCCCCGGTGACAAGCTGCCGTCCGAGCGGACGCTGAGCACAGAGCTTGAGATCGGCCGTACTGCGCTGCGCCAGGTGCTCGCCCGTCTGTCGAGCGAGCACTTCATCAAGGCTCACGACCGCAGCTCCTACCGCGTCCTCGGCGGCGAGAGCGCTCCGACGCCGGCGCAGATGGAGCCGTGGAAGATCCATGGGTCCCGCCACGTGTACGAGAACCGATGGGTGACTCTGGACTTGGTCGACGTCGAGCCTCCCGGTGTCGACCGTTTCGAGCACCACGTCGTTCGGCTCTTCCGCGTAGCGGTCACCGCCGTGATCGACGACCAGGACCGCGTACTCATGCTGTGGCGGTACCGCTTCGTGCCCCAGCAGTGGGGGTGGGAGCTGCCTGGCGGGATTGTGGACGTGGGCGAGGACGCCGCCCGCACGGCAGCCCGCGAAACAGAGGAGGAAACAGGGTGGCGTCCAGGCCCTGTGGAGCACGTCGTCAGCTACCAGCCGATGATTGGCATGGTCGACTCACCGCATGAGATCTTCGTGGCGCGTGGCGCCGAGAAGGTCGGCGAGCCGACCGACGCCGAGGAAGCGGGGGAGATCGCCTGGATCCCCCTGGACGACGTCCCGCGCCTGATGGCCGAGGGCAAGCTCATGGGGTCGGGCACTCTCGTGGCCCTGCTCCACATCCTCGCGTCCCGGTCTAGAGGCGCCCGGTAAGAAGCTCAACGCGCCGGCGGTACCGCACGGATCCCGTGCGGTTCGCAAGCAAGCGCGCCTTCTGGAGATGCGTCCGCGCTTCGTCCAGCTCGCCGCGAGCGAGGTGCGCCTGGGTGAGGTCGCAGTGGATGCCGGAGTTCGCGCGTACGAAGGTCTCATCAGCGCTTCGGAGGGACGCGTACAGTTCCTCCATCGCTGCAGCGTCGCCGAGCTTGGCCAGGACGTTTCCCCTCCACCTCGACAGGTGGCCGGTGTTGAGGAAGATGCTCAGCATGTCGGCGTCGCGGACCTCTCCGTCGTCCGGAAGGAGCGCGGTCGCCCGCTCAAGCGCCGCCCTAGCGGCCGACTCCATCTCCGGGCCGCCGGCGGCAGCGCACAGCTCCGCCTCTGCCGCCGCCAGCCACGCCCTCAGGCGGGGTGACTGGCGCTCGGGGTGGGTGCACTGCGCGTCTCGCACCAGCTCGACTGCCAGCTGAGGCCGGCCGGCGTCCGCGAGAACGTACGCCTGCTCCCCCATGGCGTGCGCCAGGTACAACGGGGACTCGGCGTCTTGAGCAGCCTTCTTGGCGAGTTCGTACCGGCGCCATGCCCTATCCACGGCGCCGGCGTCCAATGCCTGCCAGGCGGCGAGGGTGGATGCTCCCGCAAGAGCGGTTGCGATAGGCCGTCGCGCCCCTGGCAGCACGGCGAAGGTCAACGCTTCCTCCATCGCCGCCAAGTGGCCGTTCATCTGGTCGACCAAGCCGGTTGCCCCCATCTGGCGGTCCATGGTCCGGAGCAACTCAGTCTGGGCAAGGAACGACGGGACCATGGACTGACTCAGGCTGCCAGATGCATCGATCCTGCTCAGGAGGTCCGCGTAGCCATCCGCCTGCGGCTCCGGGGTATCGCCCTCACCCCACAACTCGCCATCCGTGGCCCCCAGGAGTGGCCGTAGGATCGCGGCGTAGCGATCCGTGATGGTGCGTCGCCCGTTCTCCCACTCCGACACGTAGGTCTTGAGGCTGGCCGCTGAGGCGATGTCGATCAGCCGTTGTTCCGCGAACCGACGCATCTCGTGAATCAGTCGGTCCTGAGACCACCCCCGTGCGGTCCGGATCGCCCTTAACCCCTTAGCCACGCCGCCTCCGCAAATCCGCAGGTGAGAGCTGGTTAACACCTGTGAGGTTAACCCCAGTTGGCTACCGAGGTACCCCGCTTTGGCCGTTCTCTGGAGGAGCACACCGACATGCAATCCGAACCGAGGGTTGCATCTGGTGCGCACCAGATGTCAAGCTACTGGTGCGCACCAGATAGATCCCTTAGGGGGTCGGCGGTGGGCGCAGGGCGGCCCTTCTTCGGGCTGCCTTGGGGACGCCCGGAGGGCCCTCGACAGGGGCTCGATGGAAGCGCTTGGTGGCTTGAGAACTGAACAGAGGACGCACCGCAACCTGCGTTAGGGGAGAGCGGCCGTCAGCAAGGCAAGAGCCAGGCATCTGCGACAAGCCGCAGGCCCTGCCGCACGGGCAGCAAGCACCTTGCTCCGGACCGCCCTTCGGGCGGGTCGAGGAGTCCTCTAAGTGCGGTGAGACAAGGGCAGAGATCGCGATCTACGCCAGGTACCCATGTCCGTCCTCTGGGGGCGACGTGAAGCGATTAAGACCTTGGGCGCCGCCTCGCTGGACCGGCGAGGCAGGCCACGCCCACGGCGTCACCTGATCTCCGTAGCCGCTCGGCGGTTGCGGCCGGTTGCCTCCTCCGCCCGTCCGGGCCCCTCTGCGGGGTGCCGTACGGGCGGGGTCGAGGGGAGCCGGATGGTTCCAACGGCGAGAGGCCCCGGTGCGGGAACACCGGGGCCTCGGTTCGGGCCGTTCCTACCCCCTTGGTGTGAAGGGAGCACGACCCAATGAAGTCCATCGTTGCACTTCAGGCCGTTGTTACGGCCGCCCCGTTCGACGGTGAGCCGTCGGACGCGGAGCTAGTGGCGATCGAGCGGGAAATGCCGCTGATCCTGGCGGAAGTCGACCTCCTCGACGCCCGCATCATGATCCTGGACCGAGCTGTCACAGTGCTGGACGCCCGGCGGATCCGGCGGGCGCACAACCGGGTGTTGGCGGCCCGGCGGGACCTGGCCAACCGGCAGGGCCCCAAGGAGGCGGCGTGAGCACCGGCCGGGTGCTGACCCGGCCGCAGAAGCTGGTTCTGGGGGCGGCGTTCGTGCCGATGCTCGCCACCGGCGCGGCCGGCGGGGCGGGCACGTTCTCCAACATCAAGGGCGCCTACGGCTCCGGAACCGCGCTCGGCGCGGTCGCCGCGGGCGAGGGCGCGACCGCGGTGCTGGCCCTGGTGCTGCTGGGCCTGACCATGCTCGGGCAGGCGGCGCCGCTGGTGGTGCGGGCGGGGCTGTGGCTGCTGCCGGCCGCCGCCTCCGCCATGTCCGCGATGGCCGCTGACGGCCCGGGCCGCACCGTCATCTACGCGGTCACACCAATGGGCATGTGCGTGGCGGCGGAGGGCACGGCGTTCCTGGCCCGGCGGATCGTGGTCCACACCGACGGCCGTGACGCCGAAGCCGAACACCGCGCGGCCGCCGTGGTCCGCTCGTTGGCCTTCCACCGGGCCCGCGCCGCGAACCACCCCGACGCCCGAGTCCGCAGGTACTCGGAGCGGGCATCGTGGCGCCTGGCCCGGAAGGTCGGCGGCGGGGACACCGCGCTGGGAGCACGGCTGCTGCAGGTGCAGCGCCAGCGGGTGACCACCGGCGCGGAGGTCGCGCTGGCGGACATGTTCGCCGTGGCCGTCGCACCCGAGCGTCACGCCGTCACGCCGCCCGTCACACCCGCCCTCCCCCCGGCCCCCGCAACCGGCCCGGCGCCCACGGCGCCGGCCGCCACGGACACGGTGGGCGAGGCACCCCGTGACGGGGAAGACACGCAGGTCACCACCCCGATGCCCGGGGACGGGGCCGGGGGCGTCACGGACGCCGTCACACCCGTGACCCTGGCAGAAGTCGCGGCCGTCGCAGGCGTGCCCACCCCGCAGCCCGCGGAGCCGCTCACGGACGCTCAGCTTGTGGTGGTGCTGCGGCACCTGCGCTACACAGCCGACCCGCCGCTGTCCTACCGGCAGGCCGTCACGGCCTTCCGCGACGGCGGGTTCGTCGGCGGCGAGCAGCGCATCCGCACCGCCTGGAGCACCCTCATCACGCAGGAGGAGACCGCGTGATGGGCGCCGTCCCCGTCTACCGGTGGCGCCTCGCCCCCGACGGACTGGCCACCCGGCGGCAGCTCCGTGCCGCCGGGCTTCGGCCCGGCGGACAAGACGTCGTCGCACAGCTTGAGCGGCCGCGCCGTCGGCGCGGGCCGCTGGTCGCGTTCCTCTACCGGATCGACCTTGCCCTGCCGGTCCGGCCAATGACCACGGCCCGGCGGGCCGCGCTTGCCGCGGCGAACCAGGCCCGCCGCACCTGCCCCACCTGCGGGCGCGACGCCGGCTACGTCATCCCGACCCGGCTGGGCGAGTGCACGCCGTGCGCCTTCCCCAACTCCGAACAGTGCGCCGCCTGAACCCCACCGTCGTAAGGAGTTCTGCTGTGTCTCGTCGTATACGGCCTTCGGCCGGTTCGACCGTGCGCATCCCGCGGCGGCGGGGTGCCGAGCCGGTCATCCTCGTCATGAGCCACGAACCGCCCACGCTGACCGCCCGCGCCGCTACGGCGACCGGCCGGTGGGCGTGGAAGCACCGCCGCACCTGGGCCCCCACCGGCGCCGCTACCGCCCTGCTGGCCGTGACCGGGGTCGTTCACCTGATCGAGCCCCGCACGGCATGGGTGTTCGCCGCGCTCGCGCTGGCCCCGGCTGGCGTCTGGGCGTGGGGGATGCTCCGCCACCGCCCCCTCTCCCGGCAGGCCGCCCTGTGGCGTGCGCTGCTGGCCGTCTCCGCCACGGCCGGCGCGGCGTGGATCGCCGTCGCGGCCGGGTTCGGCCCGGCGCGCCCGCCGGTGTTCACCGCCTGGATCGTCCTGACCGCCGCGGCGCAGGTCGGCTGGGTCCTCGCGCGCCGCCTGACCGCCACGACCATGAAGGAGAACCGCTGATGGCCGACACGACCCCGGGCGGCAACTGGGGCGCCGGAGCCGGATGGAACCCTGCCGGCGGCCAGGCGCGCACGCAGCGGCCGCGGACGACGCCGCGGCCGGGTGCGAACGGCTCGCAGAGCAAGACGTTCAACAAGTCGTTCTCGCCCGGCTTCACCCTGAACGTCAACGCCGGCGGCGGCCGCGGCAACGGTGGCGGTGGCCGTCATGCCGCGCCCGCCGCGGGCGGGCAGGGCGGCGGCCGGTCCCTGCTGCCCGCGCCGGAGTTCACCTCCCCTGCGCAGGTCCGGCAGTACTGCAACGCCGTCCGCGCGGCCGGCGTGGCGCTGTCGATCGAAGTGGCGATGGGCGCGGAAATCCTCAAGGCCACGCTGGTGCAGGTCCCCGACCCCGACGGCCGTCTGGGCGGATCGCGGATCCGGGCGGCGAAGGTGGCGCGGAAGATGCAGCGCGCCGCGGACGCCTTGCGGGACGCGGCGAAGAACGCCGCCGCCACCTACGCCGCGTTCCAGCAGGAGTACGAGGAAGAGATCAACCGCGTCCGCCACCGCGCCCGCCGCCCGCAGGCGCCGCGCATGGACTGGGGCCAGCTCTAAAGGAGGAGTGATGGCAACAACTGAACGCACCACAGCTGAGCAACAGTACGAGGACCAGCTCCGCGGCTCCTCCGACGGCGCCGGCCTCGGCGCGTACGTGCTGCACCGGGCCAAGCCGCACCTGCCGCCGTGGCTGTGCGCGGGCGGGATCGGGCTGGCCGGCCTGCTGGGCAGCACCCAGTGGGAGGGCAGTGCCGCGGCCGGCGTCGGCCTCACCCTCGCCTCCGTCGCCCTCACTGGGGTGACGTGGTGGGCGGGCAAGAGCACCGGGCCGCAGCGCCGTCTGCACTCGGCCATCACCGTGGCGGCGGGGTCGGCGTGGCTGACCGGGGCCTGCCTCGCCGGCCCCATCACCGGCCCCCTGCCCGACCTCTACCTGATGGGCGGGCCCGCGCTCGCCCTGTCGTGGAACATCCGCATGGTCCTGCGCCGCAACGTCGACGGCACCACCGCCGGCGGGACGGACAAGGGCCTGCTGGAAAAGGTCGGCCTGGCGCGAGCGCAGATCGGGGCGACGTCGGTGGAGCCGAACCGGGTCACGGCGAAGATGGCCCTGGAAGCGGGCGAGCAGACCAACGACGACGTGGCGAAGGTGCTGCCGCGGATCGCATCCGCCCTGGACCTGCCCAAGTCCGCCGTCCGCTACCTGCCCGATGCCGACTCCGCCCGCCGCGGCGAACTCGTCATCGTCCCCGAAGACATGCTGGCGCACGTCGCCGAGTGGCAGGGGCCGTCCAACCTCGGCGGGTCGATCGCCGAACCGCTGGTCATCGGCCGCTACGACGACGGCGCCCCGCTGCTGCTGTGGCTGCCCGGCGACCCGGAGACTAAGCGGAACAGCACGCACCTGCTGATCGCGGGCGGGACCGGCTCCGGCAAGGGCGAGACCGCCCTGAACCTGATGCTGGAGATCCTCTCCCGCCGAGACGTGCTGCTGTGGGTGTCCGACCCGAAGATGTTCCAGGACTTCCGTCCCCTGCTGCCCGGCCTGGACTGGGCGGCCGAGGGCGGACCGGACACCGAAGTCATGGTGGAGGCCATCAAGGCCGTCATCCCCGCCCGCACCCGCTGGCTCGGCGCCCACGGCTACCGCCAGTGGATCCCCGAAGCCGCCGAGCAGCAGACCAACCACGAGCACACCTGCCGCCCCGACGGCGCGCCCTGCGGATGCGCGGGCATGCCGTTCCTGGTCACGTGGATGGAGGAGGCCGCGAACACGCTGCGGCTGATGGGCGACGACGCGTTCACCGGCATCGCCCAGGAAGCCCGCTCCGCCGGCGTCGCCCTGATCGTGTCCCTGCAGCGCCCCTCCTACGACCAGATGTCCACCTCCACCCGCGCATCCCTGCCGTCGGTGATCGCCCTGGGCTGTGACCCCCGCGACGAAGGGTTCTCCCTCCCCGAAGCGGTCATCGACGCGGGCGCGCACCCGGGGGCGTGGGGGAACCGGCGGCCCGGCTACTGCTACGTCGTCTCCCCCGGCATCCCGGAGGACCGCTACCCCTCCCCGGCCCGAACCTTCGCCGTCCCCCACACCGCGGTCCCGACGATGGAGGCGCTGGCCGGGTGGGCGCAGGGCAACGGCGCGGCCGCCGACCCGGTCACCGCCGGCGCGGCCCGCGCGGTGGCCGGGCAGAACTACCCCGGCCGCACCGCGGCCGGCGCCGCGCCGGCGCTGCGGCCCGTCGCCGACGAGGAGCACGCCGGAGCGGAAGCGGAATCCTTCGGGCTCCTCGTGGACCAGGAGGACGCTGGCATCGACCCTGAGGCCGACCTGCCCGACGACGAGGTGGGCGACGACATTCCGTTGTGGGAGTCGCCGGGGCACAAGCCGTCGCCGGAGGAGGCGCGGGGGCTGTTCGCGGCCGCGCTGGACGACTTCGAGGCGGCCGGGCAGATGGTGGTCGGGCCGAAGGACTTCCTCGACTGGTGCGACCGCCACCACCTCTCCCGCCCCTGGGTCTCTGCCCGACTGAAGGACGCCGCCCTGGACGGCCGGCTGGAGCCGACCTCGGTCACCGGCCGGTGGCGCATCGTCCCCACCCTCAAGATCGCCTGACACCTGACACCCCCTGACACCGTCACGCCGCCCTGACACCCAAACCCCTAGGCAAACCCGCTGTCAGACCCCGTGACACCCACCTCTGACACCCCCTGACAGTGACGCCTGACACCTCACCCTCGGGCCCGCGCCACCCACCCTCGGCGCGGGCCCGACCCACACCCGGAGGCATCGCTATGCCCCACCACCCCGTCATCCACCACCCGACCCCGACCGGCCCGACGCCCACACCGCCCGCCGTCCCGATGCCGCTGCGGCCGGCGATACCGCCGACGGCGGACATCCGGCTGGTGACCCTGCCCGACGGAACCCGCACCCTCGCCTACACCCACCCCACCCCCACCGAACCCGCCCCCAACCCGGCCCCCACGGCCGGCATCCCCGGGTGGGCGAAGACCACCGCGCTGCTCGCCCCGACCGTCGGCGGGGGCATCGGCGCGGCCGGAATCGGAATCTCCTACGCCGCCCCGGGAGTCCTCGCCATGGCCGAAGCCCTCTGGGCCCTCGTCGCCCTCCTCGCCGCCGGCGCCGCCCTCCCCCTCCTCGCCCGCACCGGCCGCCCCCGCGGCCGGACCGGCACCACCACGACCCACATCACGCAGCACGTCACCGCGACCGGCCTGTTCGGCCGCGCCACCGGCACCATCCACCACCGCTGAAAGAGAGCGCCCGATGAGCCAGCCCCTGCCCAGCCGCATCGGCGATGCGGCTGCCCTGCTGCTGGGCCAGCACACCGTCCGCTGCCCCCACCCCGGCTGCACGGTCCGCATCCGCTACCGCGCCGTCACGGCGGACGAGGCCAAGCGACTGACCGCCCTGGCCACTGACCACACCCGCCACGGACCGGAGCAGCAGAGCACGTGAAAGGGCGGCCCCCTCACGCCAATGAAACGGGGCCGCCCTGCACTCCATGGCCACTCAAGACTTGGAGGACCTCCAGCATGACCCCTCGCACCGACATCCGACGAGACCACAACCGCAACCTGCCGTTACTGCCGGCTCTCTCCCGCACCCGCGGTGGCGGCGTGACCGGGATTCTCGACACCGCTCTGGCGCTGACCACCGCGGGCGTGCCAGTGCTGCCGCTGAGCGCGGACAAGCGACCGTTCGCCAACTGCCCCGCCTGCCGGCTGAACTTCTGCGGTGGACGACCCGGGATGAAGACGCCCGGCCCGTGCGCCTGCCCGGCGCCGTGCCACGCCTGGGCCGCTGCCACCACCAACCCGACCGTCATCACCTCGCCGCTCTGGCGAAGGGCCTGGGACCGGGCCGGAGCCATCGGCTACCACCCCGGCGGCGCCGGCGTTACCGTCGTCGACCTCGACAACCCCGCCGCCGTCGACTGGGCCCGCGCCACCCTCCCGGCCACGACGACCGTGGCGACGACGCGTGGGGAGCACTGGATCTACTCCGGCACCGTCCGGTCGGTGAACCGGGTCCGTGACAGCGTGGACATCAAGTCAAGCATGTCCTACGCCCGGTGGCTCGGCCCCGGCACCGGCGCCATGGCGGCGGTGCCCTCACTCGTGCACGAGCTGGTCGAGAAGAAGCCCGCCGCCGGGCCGGCGCCCCGCCCGGTCACGGTGCCCGCTCAGGCCGGGGGCGGACGGTGCCCGCACCGCTCGCCCGTCTTCCTGGAACGGGGCATCGCGATGGCGGAGCAACGGATCACCGCCGCCACCAGCGCGGTACACAACACGGTGTACGCCACGTTCCTCGCGGTGCTGTCCGCCCACGGCCGGTGCGGCTGCCTCACCGACACCCACATCGGCCGCCTGTTCGCCGCCGCGCAGGCCAAGGGCGAGTCCCCGCGGCACTGCACGGCCGCGTGGTCCAACGCCGCCACGACGCTGGGGATGTAGCGGTGTCCGAGGACGAGAAGAACCCGGCCCGCGAGGTCATCACCGACTACGCCCAGGCCCACTTCCGGTACTTCCGCACCGTCGACGGCACCGTCTACGCCCAGCGCAACGGCCACCCCGTCGCCCGCCCCATCCGCTCCCAGGGCACCACCGGCAGCCACCGGCAGGAACTCATGGTCGGCCTGTTCCGCGACGGGCTCGGCGTCTTCAACGGAACCGCCTTGAAGGAGGCACTCGACTTGATCGAAGCACTCGCGCTCACCGAGGACGTCCAGCCCGTCCACATCCGCGTCGCCCCCGGCTTCGACGGCGCCACCTGGCTCGACCTCGGGCGCGACGACGGCCGGTCGGTCCGCATCCACCCCACCGGCTGGAACATCACCGTCCCCGACCCGCGTGAGGTCTGCTGGCGCCGCACCCAGCTCACCGGCGAACTCCCCCTGCCGGTCAAGGACACGAACGGCAAGGGCATCGACCTGCTGATGCGGCTGTGCAACTTCTCCGACGCCCGCGCCGAGTCCCTGGCCCTCGCCTGGCTCGTCGGCTGCCTCGGCCCCGACGTCCCCGTCCCCGCCCCCTTCCTCACCGGCCCCCAGGGCGCGGGCAAGTCCACCGCCGGCAAGATGCTCGTACGGATCATCGAGGGCATGAGCGGCGACCTCCGCCGGGCGCCGAAGGACGAGGAGAACCTCATCACCGCCGTCGCGGCCGGGTGGGTCACCGGCCTGGACAACCTCTCCCACCTCGGCCCCGACCTCTCCGACCTGATGTGCTGCATCGTCACCGGCGCCGAGAACATCAAGCGCGCCCTGTTCACCGACGGCGACGTCGTCCGCGCCCGCTACCGCCGGCCGATGCTGCTGACCGGCATCGACGTCGGCGTCATCCGCCCCGACCTCGCCGAACGCCTCCTCCCCCTCCGCCTGGAACGGCCCCGGGTACGGCGGACCGAAGCGGAGCTGTGGGCGGAGTTCGCACGCGACCTGCCCGTGATCCTCGGCTCCGTGCTCGACCTGGCCGTCACGGTCCGCGCCACGCAGGCCGACATCCCCACCGACCTGCGCATGGCCGACTTCGCCCACCTGTGCGCCCAGCTCGACGCCGCCCGCAGCCTCGGCGCCCTCGACGCCTACCGGGCGAGCCTGGACGACCTCAACGACGACGTCATCGAGGGCGACCTCCTCGCCCAGACCATCCTCAAGCGCGCCGTCGACATCGAGCCCGGCACCGACGTGCGGATGACGTCCGCCGAATGGCTGCACGGCCTCACCCAGCTCTACACCGGCGAGGGAGAGTTCCGGCCCCTGCCCAAGGGGTGGCCCACCACCGGCAAGGTCCTCTCCGACCGCCTCAAGCGCCTGCAGCCCGTCCTCGCCGCCCGCGGCGTTCTCGTCGACTGGGGCCGCACCCGTACCGCCCGCTACATCGAGATGGCCCGCCCCGCACCCCCGGTCGACGCGCAGCAGCAGGCGTTCTGAACCCCGCCACGCGGACCCGACCGCACAGGCAAGAAGAGCACCCCGCCCCGCGCCGGCGGTGCTCCTCTTGCACTTCGGCGGCCTCGCCGCCGCTCAAAGGGCGTGCCGCTCCGCGGCTCCCCATTCACGACTGAAGGCGCACCCAACAACAGAACACAGGCCCCTTTCCTTCCTAAGTAGGAAGACGCTGCGTCACCTGCGTCACCGGGGCCCCGCAAACCGCTCCCCACCTGCACAGACAAGGGTGACGCAGAGCCCAAATCTCTGCGTCACCCCGCGTCACCTGCGTCACCCCGTGACAGACGGCTGCGTCACCGGTGACACAGCGCCCAAGCCCGTGCGTCACCCGAACCCGCAGGTCAAGGGGCCATATGACGCGGATGACGCCGTGACGCAGAAATCCCCACCTCGGACACACGCCGCCTGCGTGACGCTCGCGGCAGACAGCACGACCAGCTGTCGCTCGAACCTAGGGAGGGCACCGAGTGAAGTCCATCTCCGACCCACAATCCGTGCTCCGGGGCGGTCTCCCCGACCGATACCTCACCCCCGAGGACATCTCCGCGATGTTCTCCGTGCCGATCGAGACCGTCTACCACTGGCGCAAGCAGCGCACCGGCCCGCCCGGCTTCCGCGTCGGCCGGCACGTCCGCTACGACCCCGAGGCCGTCCAGGCGTGGGTCGCCCAGCAGAGCGAGCTTGACGCCGCCGCTTGAACCCGCCTCTCACCGGCCGGTGCGCGCCCCGTCACGGGGCGCGCACCGGCCTTCCCCGTACACCGAAAGGAACCACAGCCACCTATGGCCGGCCACGTCCAGGACCGCTGGTACAAGACCGAGACCGACGACAACGGCAAGGAAATCCGGGTTAAGAGCGACCGCTACGGCATCGGTATGCGTTATCGGGCCCGCTACGTCGGCCCCGACGGCGCCGAGAAGTCCAAGAGCTTTCCGGACAAGCAGAAGCGGCTCGCGGAGAAGTGGCTCTCCGCCATCGAGGCCGATATGTCCCGAGGGCAGTACATCGATCCGTCCGCTGGGCGGATCACGTTCCGGCAGTACGGTGCGAAGTGGCTCGCCTCCCAGACCACGGACCCGACGACGCGCACGACGGTGGGAGTCCACCTTCGGCTGCACGCGTTCCCCTACCTCGGGACTCGGCCGATCGACTCGTTCCGGCCGGAGCACATCCGCGATTGGCTCGCGGAGCTGGAGAAGTCTCTGCCAGTGTCCTCTTACCGCCGGGTCATCTTCGCCAGCGTCTCCGCGGTGCTCGCCGCGGCCGTGGACGACGAGCTGCTCGCCAAGAACCCGTGCAAGTCCCGTTCGGTCCGGCCGCCGGCGCCGGTCGCACCGCGGGTCCGGCCATGGACGTTGGACCGGGTGTTCGCCATCCGCTCGGCGCTCCCGAAGCGCTATCAGGCGATGGTCGACATCGGAGGGGGGTGCGGTCTCCGCCAGGGCGAGATTTTCGGACTGGCGGAGGAGCACGTCAGGTTCGACACCGGATGGCTCCACATCGCGAATCAGGTGAAGGTCGTCAACGGGCATCTCGTCTTCGGGCCGCCGAAGCGCGGAAAGGAGCGGGACGTCCCGCTCCCCCGCCAGGTCGCCCGCGTGCTCCGCGAGCACGCCGAGGAATTCCCGCCCGTCGACGTCTCTCTGCCTTGGCTGAAGCCGGACGGGCCGCTCGTAACGAAGCGGCTGTACTTCTCGCTCACCGGCGGCGGCGCCGTGCGCCGGACCGACTTCAACACCCGCGTGTGGAAACCCGCCCTCGTCCAGGCCGGCGTGATTCCCGAGCCCAGGGAGGGCGCGCGTCACCAGGCAGCCCGCGAGCACGGAATGCACGCGCTGCGGCACTTCTACGCGTCCGTCCTCCTCGACGCCGGCGAGAACATCAAGGCGCTCAGCTCGTACCTCGGTCACGGCGACCCCGGGTTCACGCTCCGGGTCTACACGCACATGATGGCGAGCAGCGACGGACGGGCCCGCCGGGCCGTGGACGGGCTCTACGAGGGCCCCAGTTCAACGTCTGACGGCCCAGAGACGGCCCCGGCCGAGTAGGACGGCTGAGGGCCCACGGTTCACGACCGTCGGCCCTCAGACTCAGTTCCAGGGTCTACCTGCACTGACCTGCGCTTACAGCACCGGCAGGTTCTTCCGCAGCTCGAAGGCCGTGACCTCCGAGCGGTACTCCTCCCACTCCTGCTTCTTGTTGCGCAGGAAGAAGTCGAAGACGTGCTCGCCCAGGGTTTCGGCGACCAGTTCGCTGCGTTCCATCAGGGAGATCGCCTCGCCCAGGTTCTGCGGGAGCGGCTCGATGCCCATCGCGCGGCGTTCCGAGTCCGACAGGGCCCAGACGTCGTCGTCGGCGCCGGCCGGGAGTTCGTAGCCCTCCTCGATGCCCTTCAGGCCCGCCGCGAGCAGGACCGCGTACGTCAGGTACGGGTTGGCGCCCGAGTCGATGGAGCGGACCTCGATGCGCGAGGAGCCCATCTTGCCCGGCTTGTACATCGGGACGCGGATCAGCGCGGAGCGGTTGTTGTGCCCCCAGCAGATGTACGAGGGGGCCTCGCCGCCGGAGCCGGCCGTGCGGGTGGAGCCGCCCCAGATGCGCTTGTACGAGTTCACCCACTGGTTCGTGACCGCCGAGGTCTCCGCCGCGTGCCGGAGCAGGCCCGCGATGAAGGAGCGGCCGACCTTCGAGAGCTGGTACTCGGCGCCGGACTCGTAGAAGGCGTTGCGGTCGCCCTCGAAGAGGGACAGGTGGGTGTGCATGCCGGAGCCGGGGTACTCCGAGAACGGCTTCGGCATGAAGGTGGCCTGGACGCCCTGCTCCAGCGCGACCTGCTTCATGACCAGGCGGAACGTCATGATGTTGTCGGCGGTGGACAGCGCGTCGGCGTACCGCAGGTCGATCTCCTGCTGGCCGGGGGCGCCCTCGTGGTGGCTGAACTCGACGGAGATGCCCATCGATTCGAGCATGGTGATCGCCTGCCGGCGGAAGTCCATGCCGACGTTCTGCGGGGTGTGGTCGAAGTAGCCGGAGTTGTCCGCGGGGACGGGCCGGGAGCCGTCCAGCGGCTTGTCCTTCAGCAGGAAGAACTCGATCTCCGGGTGGGTGTAGAAGGTGAAGCCCAGGTCGGAGGTCTTGGCGAGGATCCGCTTGAGGACGAAGCGGGGGTCCGCGAAGGACGGCGACCCGTCCGGCATGAGGATGTCGCAGAACATCCGGGCCGTCCCGGGGGCCTCGGCGCGCCAGGGCAGTATCTGGAAGGTGCCCGGGTCCGGCTTGGCGATCATGTCGGATTCGTAGACCCGCGCGAAGCCCTCGATCGCCGAGCCGTCGAAGCCGATGCCCTCGTCGAAGGCCTGCTCCAGCTCGGCCGGCGCCACCGCGACGGACTTGAGGAAGCCCAGCACGTCGGTGAACCACAGGCGCACGAAGCGGATGTCGCGCTCCTCGAGCGTCCGGAGGACGAATTCCTGCTGCTTGTCCATGCCTTCATCCTCGCAGTTCAGACGGCCTGTGCACCACCGCCGTCAGGGGTGGGCGCGGGGGCGGGCGGACCCAGTATCGCCAGCCGCGGTTTCCGCCACATTACGCACCATCGAAACCTCGTGGCACCCCTGCACTGACCGCGGGGGCGTCCTGGCCACTACCATCTGCCGCCATGGGGGGCTGGGAGCACATACGGCAGGGGCGCGGCGCGGGCCGCCCGCCCCGGCGTGCCGTGTTCGCGGTGGCCCTGGCGGTGCTGCTCGGGGCGTTGCTGCTGTGCGTGCGCCCCGGTGAGCCACACGCTTCCGCCGCCTCGCCCGCCGCCGTCGCCGCACCCGTCACCGCCTCGCCCGCCGCCGTCGCCGCACCCGTCACCGCCGCGCCCGCCGCCGTCACCGCCGCGCCCGCCCCCCACGGCCCCCGGCACGCCGTGTGCGCGGATCCGGGGCACCGGCCCGGCTGCTCGCCGTTCTCGCACGTCACCCCCGCCGTCCTGCCCGCCCCGCCGCCCGCGCTGCCCGTCACGCCGGGCGCCGCGGATCCGGCAGGGCAGGCCGCCGCCGGGCGCGGGGCCCGGCCGTACGACGCCCCGGCCCGGGCCCCCGACCTGCACGCCCTCCAGGTGCTGCGGACCTGACGGGTCCCGGCGCGCCGCGTACGACGCCCCGCGCCGCCACCAGACCCACCCCACCCCCCTCACGAAGGAACCAGGTCACATGGCCGGCACCAACCCGACCCCCAACCCCTCCCGCCAGGCGCGCATAGCCGAGATGCGCCGCGCCGAACGCGCCCGCGAGCGCCGCAACAAGATCCTCGCGATCTCGGTCTCGACGGCGCTCGTCGCGGGCCTCGTCGGCTTCGGCGCGTGGGTGCTGCTGCAGCAGAAGGCCGAGGAGAAGGCGGCGGCCCGCGCGGCCGAGACCGCCCGCACCACCCCCGTGGCCGCCGAGCAGTCCTGGGACGCGAAGTCGCTCGGCCGCAACCACGTCGAGACGCCCGTCTCGTACCCGATGAACCCGCCGGTCGGCGGGGACCACCACCCGCGCTGGATGAACTGCGACGGCAACGTCTACAAGGAGCCGGTCCCGCGCGAGAACGCCGTGCACTCGCTGGAGCACGGCGCGGTGTGGGTGACGTACAACGACAAGGCCCCCGCGGCGGACGTCGCCGAGCTCGCCCGCACGGTGGAGAACACCCCGTACTCGCTGATGAGCCCGGTCGCCGACCAGCCCGGGGCGATCATGCTGAGCGCGTGGGGCAAGCAGGTCACCGTCGACAGCGCCTCCGACCCGCGCGTGAAGCAGTTCTTCACCAAGTACGTGCAGGGCCCGCAGACCCCCGAGCCGGGCGCGGCCTGCACGATGGGGGTGGCCGGCAAGTGAGGCGCACGTACTGGGCGGCCGGCTCCGCGGTGCTGCTCGCCCTGCTCTTCGCGGTGGCGGCCACGGTCGCCGCCGCGAGCGGCGGGCGCACCGCCGGCGCCGGGGCCGCCCGTACGCCCGCCCTGTACTCGCCGGACGCGGGCTTCGCCCGGGACATGGCGGTGCACCACCAGCAGGCGGTGGAGATGTCGTTCCTGGTGCGGGACCGCACGCAGGACGAGGCGGTGCGCAGCCTCGCCTACGACATCGCCAACACGCAGGCGAACCAGCGCGGCATGCTGCTGGGCTGGCTGGACCTGTGGGGGCTGCCGAAGGTGCTGGCGGGCGAGCCGCCGATGTCCTGGATGGCCCCCGGCAAGGACGCCCCCGCCGACGGCTCCCACGGCGGCCACGCCATGGACGGCGTCGCGGCCAAGCCGGGGGCGCTGATGCCCGGCATGGCCACCAAGGAGGAGATCGCCGCGCTCGGCGCCGCGCAGGGCCGGGACGCGGAGGTGCTGTTCCTCCAGCTGATGACCGACCACCACAAGGGCGGGGTGGCGATGGCCCGCGGCTGCGCCGTGCAGTGCGCGACGCCCGCCGAGCGGACGCTGGCCCAGGGCATGGTCGAGGCCCAGCAGTCCGAGCTGACGCTGATGGCGGACATGCTCCGCGCCCGCGGGGCTGCGCCGCGCGGGTGACGGGGCGCGACCGTACGGTGGGTGGGAGGGCGCCACTCGCGGCCCTCCCACCCGCCGGCCGGCCCCGCCGCAGCTCCGTGGCGGGCGGGCGACGCGCCCGCGCCGGCCGTATCAGCGGCATGCTCAGGAGGTTGACGCCATGACCACCGCGGCAGACATCATGCACCCCGGGGCCCAGTGGATCCCGGCGACGGAGACCCTGGACCGGGCCGCCGAGCTCATGCGCCGGCTGAACGTCGGCGCGCTGCCCGTCAGCGACGCGGACGAACGGCTCTGCGGCATCGTCACCGACCGCGACATCGTCGTGAAGTGCGTGGCGACCGGCCACGACCCGGCCCAGGTGACCTGCGGCGACCTGTGCGAGGGCACGCCCCGCTGGATCGCGGCGGACGCGGACGTCTCGGACGTGCTGGACGAGATGGAGTCCCACCAGATCAAGCGCCTGCCGGTCATCGAGAACAAGCGCCTCGTCGGCATGATCAGCGAGGCGGACCTCGCGCAGCACCTGTCGGACGAGCAGCTCGCGGGCTTCGTCGAGAAGGTCTACGCCCGCCGCTGACCGGCGGGGTCCCCGAGGACGGCCCGGGCCACCTGCTGCGGCCGGTCCAGCATGACCAGGTGGCCCGCGGGCTCGGCGGCCTCGAAGCGGGCGCCGAGTTCGGCGGCGAGCGCCCGCTGCCGGGCGAGCCAGCGGGCCGCGGACCGGCTGCCGGAGCCGTCGTCGCCGGCGAGGACGGTCGTCGGCGCGGCCAGCGGGTGCCGGGCGCGCAGCGCGAGGACCTCGGCGGCCATGTCCGGGTAGCGGGAGTTCTCCAGCAGCACCCCGCGCCAGACCCGGCCGGTGCGGTAGCAGCGGCGTACGAGGTCCCGGGGCGCGGGGTCGGCGCCGCCGGTCCGGGAGAGGCGTACGGCGGCCCTGCGGGCCGCGGGGCCGAGCGCGGCCGGCAGCCCGGCGGCGGTGAGGGCCCGGCCCGCGGCGCGTGCGGCGCCGGTGCGCAGGGCGGGGGGCAGGAGGGTTCGGGGGTCCTCCTCGACGCTGCCGTCGAGGAGGACGAGCGCGGCGGTGCGCAGCGGGTACAGGCGGGCGAAGGCCTCGGCGTGGAAGGCGGCGATCGAGTGTCCGGCCACGGTGGCGGGGGCGCCGCCCAGGCCGAGGGCGTCCAGCAGTCCGGCGATGCGGCGGGCTTCGCCGGCGGCGGTGGGCGGGGCGGTCGCGGGGCCGCTGAGCCCGTGGCCGGGGCGGTCGAAGCGGATGACGGTGCGGCCTGCGGCGGCGAGGAGGGCGGCGACGGGGTCCCAGTCGAACCAGGCCATGGCGAGCCCGGCGCTCAGCACGACGGGCGGCCCGGCGCCGTCGACGACGACGTGCAGTGCGGTGCCGTCGACGCGGACGAAGCGCGGCTCACGCGTCCCGTACGCCTCGTACGTCACGTACGCCGCTCCTTGTGCACCGACCAGGCCAGCAGGCCCAGCCACAGCGCGACGAGGAGCACCTGGAGGCGCTGGCCGGCGCCGAGGGCCCAGGTGCCGCGGCCGGCGGTGAACATCGCTATGGCGGTCAGCGTCCAGGCGGTGGCGATCAGCTCCAGGACCACGAGGGCGGGTCCGTGGCCGGCGAGGGGCGCGAAGATGCCGTAGCGGCGGGCGGCGACGGTGAGGGCGATGATGCCGACGAGGGCGCCGGTCATGGCGAGGCTGCTGCTGACGGCGTGGGCCTGGTGCGTGGCGGGGACGAGCCCGGCGGTCTCGCGGGCGGCGCACACCGGGTCGGCGGTGGGCGTGCAGCTCAGCGGCAGCCAGGCGTCGGCGGCGGTCGCCGCACCGAAGAGGGTGACGCCGGCCCAGCCCGTGACGGACCAGAAGCGGCGGGACTCGGGGTGGCTGCGCAGCCGGAGGAGGGCGAGCAGGCCGCCGGTGAAGGCGAGGACGCCGGCGGTGAAGTCGGTGGCGCGGAAGAGGCCGCCGAGCGGCTGGTCCTGGGCGGCGAGCTCGCTGACGTACGTCTCGATGGGGTTGAGGCCGGTGGAGAGCACCACCTCCAGCACCCAGGCCGTGTACGCGGCCGCGCCGAGCCCGATGAGGAGGGCGACGAGCCAGGTACGGCCCGACCGGGCCGCGGGGGCCGCGGCGGTCGCCGGAGCCGCGGCGGGGTCCAGGGGCCGCGCGGGGCCGGGGCGTCCCGGCCGGCCGGCCTGCCCTGCCTGCCCTGCCTGCCCGGCGTGCCGCGTGTGCCCCGTCCGTGCCGTGTGCCGCGTGTGGCCTGCGCGCCACGTGTGGCTCGTGCGTCCCGCGCGCCGGTCATGGTTCGTGCGCTTTTCAGCCCGTATGGCCATGTTTACATCATCCTCAAGACTGCGGTCCCCGTAATCTGCGCGGACGCCCGGCCCGGGTACGGGCGCGACGGGATCCGCTCCCCCTCCGCACTCCCCCGGCCACCCGGCGGCGCTGCTGCGGCGGCAGCCGCGCCGGTCATGCGCGTCGTCGCCGTGCAGGTGCCGTGTCCCTCCGGGGGTGGCTCCACGGCCTGGAAGACGTGCGCCGGGGCGAAAGCGTTGCCTGCGGTCCGCGTGCGGCGGGCCACACCGCGCCGCCCCCGTGGGGAACTCGTTTGGCGGGCATCCCGCCCCGTGGCAGTCTTTCGGATCATCAGACCGCATGACATGAGGACGACCGCCACTCCATGAGCACGCCTCCGAACCCGCCCGGCACCCCCTCGGAGCCGGAGCACGAGGGCACACCCGTTCACCGGCCGGAGGCGGAGCCGACTCCTGCACCGGCCGCGAAGCCGTCGCTCCGGAAGACCCCGGAGCCCGGGGCAGGGGCCCCGCAGCCCCCCGCCCCGACCGAGCCCGCCGGGCCGTCCCTCAGCAAGGAGCCCGCCCCGGCCGAGGCGCCCGCGCCGGAGGCGGCGGCCCCCGCCGCGCCGTCCCTCCGCAAGGAGCCCGCCCCGGCCGAGACGGCCGCGCCGGAGGCAGCGGCCTCCGCCGCGCTGCCCCTCGGCCAGGAGACCGCCGCAGGCGCAGCACCCGCGCCCAAGGCGGAAGCCCCGGACGAGCCCGCCGGGCCGTCCCTCAGCAAGGAGCCCGCCCCGACCGAGGCACCTGCCCCGGAGGCAGCGGCCTCCGCCGCGCCGTCCCTCCGCAAGGAACCCGCGCCGGCCGAGACGGCCGCGCCCGAGCCGGCCGATCCGGCCCTTGGCCAGGAGCCCGCCGCAGCCGCGGCGGCCGCGCCGGAGGCAGCGGCCCCGGGCGAGCCCGCCGGCCCCTCCCTCCGCAAGGAGCCCGCCCCGGCCGAGGCACCCGCGCCGGAGGCAGCGGCCGCCGCCGCGCCGGAGCCGACCGCGCCGTCCCTCAGCAAGGACGCTGCCCCGACCGAGGCACCTGCCCCGGAGGCAGCGGCCTCCGCCGCGCTGCCCCTCGCCCAGGACCCCGCCGCAGGCGCAGCACCCGCGCCCAAGGCGGAAGCCCCGGGCGAGCCCGCCGGGCCGTCCCTCCGCAAGGAGGCCACGCCGGCCGAGACGGCCGCGCCGGAGCCCACGGCCACCGCCGCGCCCGAGCCGGCCGATCCGGCCCTTGGCCAGGAGCCCGGCGCAGCCGCGGCGGCCGCGCCGGAGGCAGCGGCCCCGGGCGAGCCCGTCGGCCCCTCCCTCCGGAAGGAGCCCGCCCCGGCCGAGGCGCCCGCGCCGGAGGCGGCGGCCCCCGCCGCGCCGTCCCTCCGCAGGGAGACCGCCGCGCCCGAGCCCGTCTCGGGCGAGGCACCCGCGCCCGAGGCGGACGCAGCCGCCGAGCCGTCTCCGGCCCCGGCGGCGCATCCGGCCGACGCGGCCGAGGCGGCCGTCGCAAGCGCCGGATTCGCCTCGCCCGCGCCGGGCGCCGCCCTCGCCGCGGACGCGCCGCCCGCGGCGGCCGCGCCGGGCCGGACGCCGCCCGTGGGCCCGGCCCCCGGCGCCTACGCCGCCCCCGGCATGCCCGGTGGTGCCCAGCTGCCGCCCGGGCCGCCGCCCGCGTACCCCGGCGCGCCCGTTCCCCCGCCGGCCGGCAACCCGTGGGCGTACCACGGCGCCGGGGGGACGTGGGGGGCGCCCGTCCAGGAGAGCAACGAGCTCGCCGTGGCCTCCCTCGTCCTCGGCGCCTGCGCGATCTTCTTCGGCCCGGTCCCGCTCCTCTTCTGGGGCGGCGGCATCCTCGGCCTGATCGCCATCGGCACGGGCCTCGGCGGCATCAAGCGCGCCTCGGCCGGGCTCGGCCGGAAGGCCATGGCCGTCGCCGGCGCCGCCCTCGGCGTCCTCGGCCTCCTCTGCTCGGTCGGCGGGTACTTCCTGACCGAGCGGCTCGTCGACAGCGCCCGCCACGGCATCGAGCGGGAGATCGACTCCTGGCCGGAGCCCGACACGGACGGCCTGGAGATCGACCCGGAGGAGTTCGGGTCGGACGACCCGTGGCCGGCGCGCCCCGGACGGCCGACCCCCGCCCCGTCCCCGTCCCGCAGCGACGTGCCCGGCATGACGTCCCCGCTGCCGTTCGGCGAGACGTTCGCCTACCCCGACGGGATCAAGGTGAGCCTTTCGCAGCCGAAGCCGTACAAGACGAAGAACCGCTACGCCGACATCGGCAACGCGGTCCAGATGACGCTGACCATCACCAACGACTCGGCCAAGAACCACAACGTCATCTACGCCGTCCCGAACGTCCGCGACGACAAGGGCATGACCGCCAAGCTCGTCTTCGACGGCGACGTGCCGAAGCTCATCCGGGGCGACATCCTGCCGGGCCAGTCCGCCAGCGGCGTGGTCGTCTTCGAGGTCCCCGAGGGCACCACCAGCCTGAGCGCCGACATCTCCCCCGGCACCCTCATGCAGAGTGTGAAGTTCAGCGGCAAGATCGGCTGACCGGAGCCGCTGCGAACCGCCCGGGCACGGGGCCGCCACCCCATAGCGTCAGAAAGACGATTACACTGGCCCCGTGCCCCAACTTCGCCTCGCTCTCAATCAGATCGACTCGCACGTGGGCGACATCGCCGCCAACGCCGACTCGGTCGTGCACTGGACCCGGCACTCCGCCGAGCAGGGCGCCCACCTCGCGGCGTTCCCCGAGATGATGCTCACCGGCTACCCCGTGGAGGACCTCGCGCTGCGCGGCTCCTTCGTGGAGGCCTCCCGCTCCGCCCTGTCCGCGCTGGCCGGCCGACTGGCCGACGAGGGCCTCGGCGAGCTGCCGGTCGTCGTCGGCTACCTCGACCGCAGCGAGCGGGCCACCCCCCGCCTGGGCCTGCCCGCGGGCTCCCCGGAGAACGCGGCCGCCGTCCTCCACCGCGGGGAGGTCGTGCTCCGCTTCGCCAAGCACCACCTCCCGAACTACGGCGTCTTCGACGAGTTCCGCTACTTCGTGCCCGGCGACACCCAGCCGGTGGTCCGGGTCCGCGGCGTCGACGTCGCGCTCGCGATCTGCGAGGACCTCTGGCAGGAGGGCGGCCGCGTCCCCGCCACCCGCTCGGCCGGGGCCGGGCTGCTGATCTCGGTCAACGCCTCCCCGTACGAGCGGAACAAGGACGACGTCCGCCTGGAACTGGTCCGCAAGCGGGCCCGGGAGGCCGGCTGCACCCTCGCCTACCTCGCGATGATCGGCGGCCAGGACGACCTCGTCTTCGACGGCGACTCGATCGTCGTCGGCGCGGACGGCGAGGTGATCGCCCGCGCCCCGCAGTTCTCCGAGGGCTGCGTCCTGGTCGACCTCGACCTGCCGGCGGCCCGGCCCGACGCGCCCGAGGGCGTCGTCGACGACGGGCTGCGCATCGACCGCGTCGTCCTCTCCGAGGAGCCCGTGGAGCCGTACGAGCCGGTCGCGGCCGGCGGCGGCGGCGCCGAACGGCTCGACGACGACGAGGAGGTGTACGACGCGCTGGTCGTGGGCCTGCGCGCGTACGTCCGGAAGAACGGCTTCCGCTCGGTCCTGATCGGGCTGTCCGGCGGCATCGACTCCGCGCTCGTCGCCGCCATCGCCTGCGACGCCGTCGGCGCGCAGAACGTGTACGGCGTCTCCATGCCGTCGAAGTACTCCTCGGAGCACTCCCGGACGGACGCCGCCGAACTGGCCCGGCGCACCGGCCTCAACTTCCGCTCCGTCTCCATCGAGCCGATGTTCGACGCCTACACGGGATCCGTCACCCTGACCGGCCTCGCCGAGGAGAACCTCCAGTCCAGGCTGCGCGGCACCCTGCTGATGGCCCTCTCCAACCAGGAGGGCCACATCGTCCTCGCGCCGGGCAACAAGTCGGAGCTGGCCGTCGGCTACTCCACCCTGTACGGCGACTCCGTCGGCGCGTACGGCCCGATCAAGGACGTCTACAAGTCGGACGTCTTCCGCCTCGCCCGGTACCGCAACCGGGCCGCCGAGGAGCGCGGGGAGACCCCGCCGATCCCGGAGAACTCCATCGCCAAGCCGCCGAGCGCCGAGCTGCGGCCCGGCCAGGTGGACACCGACTCGCTGCCGGACTACCCGGTGCTGGACGCGGTCCTCGCCCTGTACGTGGACCGCGACCAGGGGCTGGAGGAGATCGTCGCCGCCGGCTTCGACCGCGGGCTGGTGGCCAGGACGCTGCGGATGGTGGACGCGGCGGAGTACAAGCGGCGCCAGTACCCGCCCGGTACGAAGATCTCCGCGAAGGGCTTCGGCAAGGACCGCCGCCTGCCCGTCACCAACGGCTGGCGCGAGCAGGCCTGACGGCCGCGGCGCGGGCCGCCCCTGCCCGGCGGCCCGCCCCCTCCGCCGGGCTACTTGCCGACCGTCACCCGGGCGGCCACCGGAAGGTGGTCGCTCGCGGTGCGCGGCAGCGTCCAGGAGGCCTCCGGCCTCATCCCGCGGACCATGATCTGGTCGATCCGCGCCATCGGGAACGCGGCCGGCCAGCTGAACCCGAAGCCCTCGCCGGCGGCGCCCTGCGTGGAGCGCATCTGCGAGGTGACCTCGCGCAGCGAGCGGTCGTTCATGGTGCCGTTGAGGTCGCCGAGGAGGACGACCTTCCCCAGCGGCTCGGCGGCGAGCGCCGCGCCGAGCGCCCCGGCGCTGTTGTCGCGCTGGTTCGCGGTGAAGCCGGCGTTCAGCTTCACCCGGACGGACGGCAGGTGGGCGACGTAGACGGCGATCGGGCCGCGCGGGCTCTCCACGGTGGTGCGCATGGCCCGCGTCCAGCCCATCCGGATGTCGACGGGCGCGCTGGCGGCCAGCGGGTACTTGCTCCACACTCCGACCGTGCCCTCCACGGCGTGGTACTTGTACGTCCCCGCCAGGGCCTTCTCGTACGAGGGGACGGCGCTGCCCTTGAGCTCGGTCAGGGCCAGCACGTCGGCCCCCGAGCGGGCCACCGACTCGGCGGTGGCCCGCGGGTCGGGGTTGGCGGCGTCGACGTTGTGGGTGGCGACGACGAGGTCGCCGCCGGAGCCGGACTTGCCGAAGACCAGGCCGCCGAAGAGGTTCACCCAGACGACCGCCGGCAGCAGGCAGGCGATCAGCGCGGTCGCCGAGCGGCGGAACGCGGCGCAGGCGACGAGGACGGGGACGAACAGCCCCAGCCAGGGCAGGAACGTCTCGGTGAGGCTGCCCAGGTTGCCGATGTCGTTCGGCAGCTGCGCATGGAAGATCATGACGAGGGCGAGGACGACCGCCAGGGCGGCGGTGGCGATCCCACGCCGCCAGATCCCTCTGTCGCGGCACAGTTCGGCCAGGCGGCGCCCGAGGCCGGATCCGGAGGGCTCGCGCTCCGAACCGCCGTTCCCGGTCTCCGCCATGTACGCCTGTGCCATCCCACTGCCCTCGCTGCCCTGCTCGCGCTCCGTTCCCGCACCATGACCCTAGGCGATGGACGGAGCCTTCGGTGCCGGTGTCCCGGCCGTACGTCCGGGAGGACGAACGGCCGTGCGGCGCGGGTTCCTGTTGTCACGAAACGCGCACATTCGCTCGGACGCGTGCCGTTCGCGCCCCCGAACGGACGCGCCGGAACGCTTGCGGGCGCCTCGGGGCCGCCTCGGGGCCGGCTCGCCCGCGCGGGGAGTGTGACGCACCGGTCACCCCACCACTTTCGCGGCGGCCCGGCCAGGTGCCACCATGGTGGATGAGTCCGGGGACGCCGTCAGGGCGCCTCGAGATGACACAAGGAGCAGTTGCCATGACGCATGCCGTTTCGCCTGCCCGCGAAGCAGCCTCCCCCACCCTGTACGGGGGCACGGGGACCCGGCGGATCACCGTCCGCGACCTCATGCTCGCCAAGGAGCGCGGCGAGAAGTGGCCCATGCTGACCGCGTACGACGCGATGACCGCGTCCGTGTTCGACGAGGCCGGCATCCCGGTCATCCTGGTCGGCGACTCCATGGGCAACTGCCACCTCGGCTACGAGAACACCGTGCCCGTCACGATGGACGAGATGACCCTGCTGTCCGCAGCCGTCGTGCGCGGCACCAGCCGGGCCCTCGTCGTCGGCGACCTGCCGTTCGGCTCGTACCAGGAGGGCGCTGTACAGGCGCTGCGCAGCGCGACCCGGCTCGTGAAGGAGGCGGGCGTCGGCGCGGTGAAGCTGGAGGGCGGCGAGCGCTCGCTGCACCAGACGGAGCTGATCGTGCAGGCGGGCATCCCGGTCATGTCCCACCTGGGCCTGACCCCGCAGTCCGTCAACGCGATGGGCTACCGGGTGCAGGGCCGCGGCGACGAGGCCGCGCACCAGCTGCTCCGCGACGCCAAGGCCGCGCAGGACGCGGGCGCGTTCGCCGTGGTGCTGGAGCTGGTGCCCGCCGAGCTGGCCGCCGAGGTCACCCGCTCCCTGCACATCCCGACGGTCGGCATCGGCGCGGGCGCGGACTGCGACGCGCAGGTGCTGGTGTGGACGGACATGATGGGCCTGACCGGCGGGAAGATGCCGAAGTTCGTCAAGCAGTACGCCGCCCTGCGCGCCACCATGACGGACGCGGCGAAGGCGTTCGCCGAGGACGTCGTCGGCGGGGCGTTCCCGCAGGAGCAGCACAGCTTCCACTGATCCGCCGACCGGCGCCGGACCACCGGGCCGGCAGGCCGCCGACCGCCCCGCGCGGCCGGCGGGCTGCCGGCCCGCCGGCCTCTGTCGGCCCTGCCGCCATTCGCTGTCGGCACCGCTGTCGGTGGTCTGTCGGTGATCTGTCGGTGGCCGCTGGTCCCATGGGGCCATGACGCGAACCGACAACAACCCCCAGCACGGCCCGAACGCCGTCGAGGTCCGGGGACTGGTCAAGCACTTCGGTGAGACCAAGGCCCTGGACGGAGTCGACCTGGACGTCCGCGAGGGCACCGTCCTCGGCGTCCTCGGCCCCAACGGCGCGGGCAAGACCACCCTGGTCCGCTGCCTTTCCACCCTGCTCGTCCCGGACGCCGGAACAGCCCGCGTCGCCGGGTACGACGTCGTCCGCCAGCCGCGGCAGCTGCGCCGCACCATCGGCCTGACCGGCCAGTACGCCTCGGTCGACGAGAAGCTCTCCGGCTGGGAGAACCTGTACATGATCGGCCGGCTGCTGGACCTGTCCCGCAAGGACTCCCGCGCCCGCGCCGACGAGCTGCTGGAGCGGTTCTCCCTCACGGAGGCCGCCCGCAAGCCCGCCACGACGTACTCGGGCGGCATGCGCCGCCGCCTCGACCTGGCCGCCTCCATGATCGGCCGACCGGCCGTGCTGTACCTGGACGAGCCCACCACCGGCCTCGACCCCCGCACCCGCAACGAGGTGTGGGACGAGGTGCAGCGGATGGTCGCCGAGGGCGCCACCGTCCTGCTCACCACCCAGTACATGGAGGAGGCCGAGCACCTCGCGCACGAGCTGACGGTCATCGACCGCGGGCAGGTCATAGCGGGCGGCAGGATCGACGAGCTGAAGGCCCGCGTCGGCGGCCGCACCCTGCGGATCCGGCCCGCGTCGGCCTCCGACCTGCCGGGCATGGCGCGGGCCCTCGCGGAGGCCGGCCTGGACGGCATCGCCGGCACGCAGGCCGTGCCGGACGAGGGAGTCCTGCTCGTCCCGATCCTCAGCGACGAGCAGCTGACGGCGGTGGTCGGCCTGCTGGCCGCCCGCGGCTACGCGATCGCCGACCTCGGCACCTACCTGCCGAGCCTGGACGAGGTGTTCCTCGCCATCACCGGCCACCGGACCGCCGACGCGCAGGACGCGCCGCCGGCCGACGGGCAGCAGACCGGCCGCGCGGGCCGGACCGACCGGACCGATCAGAACACGGAGGTCGCGGCATGAGCACCGCCACCACGAGCAAGCCCGCCGCGGCCGCCGCGGCCGCCGCACCGGCCGGGACGGGCCCGCTGCCCGGGGAGGGCCGCATCGGCCTGCGGGGCAACCTGCGGCACATCTCCGCCCTGGCCCGCCGCAACGTCATGCAGCTCAAGGCCGACCCGCAGTCGATGTTCGACGTCGTGTTCATGCCGATCGTGTTCGCGCTGCTGTTCGTGTTCGTCTTCGGCGGCGCCATCTCCGGCAACGGCAACCAGGACGCGTACGTCAACTACGTCATCCCCGGCCTGATGGCCATGATGGGCCTGAACGTCGCCATGGGCGTCGGCGTCGGCGTCAACGACGACTTCAAGAAGGGCGTCATGGACCGCTTCCGGTCCATGCCGATCGCCCGGTCGTCCGTCCTCCTCGCGAAGATCGTCGTCGAGCTGGGGCGGACGCTGATCGCCATCACGATCCTGCTCGGGGTCGGCTTCCTGCTGGGCCTGTCCATCGAGACGTCGTTCACCGACCTGCTGCTGGCCATCGGGCTCTCCGCCGTCTTCGGCGCCTCCCTGATGTGGATCTTCATCCTGCTGGGCCTGACCCTGCAGAACGCCCAGGCCGTCCAGGGCGTGGCGATGATGGTCCTGATGCCGCTCCAGTTCGGCAGCTCGATCTTCGCCCCGCCGTCGACGATGCCGGGCTGGCTGCAGTCCTTCACCGACTACAACCCGCTGTCCCAGCTCGCCGACGCGGCCCGCGGGCTGATCAACGGCGGACCCGTCGCCCACGCCGTGTGGGTGACCCTGGCCTGGTCGCTGGCCATCACGGTCGTCACCATGCCGCTCGCGGTGCGCAAGTTCCGCCAGAAGACCTGATCCGGCCGGACGGTCCGCTCCGGATCGCGTCCCGGACGGGCCCCCGGCGGGGGGCCGGGTCAGACGAGGGCGGCGGCCTCCTCCAGGGTGAGGCCGCCGCCCTCGGCGTACGCGGCCCCGTACGCGGCGTCGTCCAGCTCCCCCCGGACCAGCTCCTCGGCGCGTTCCCGGTCCTCCCGCTCGGTAGCCACCGGGACGTGCCCGTCCGGCAGCAGCGCCCGGTACGCGCCCAGCAGCCGGGCGGCGCGCAGCGCCTCCTCACGGCCGCCGAGCCCGGCCCGCGCGCGGGCCGCCGTCACCATGCAGACGGCGGGCAGCTGCGGGGCGACCATGTCGGCCAGCGGGTCCCGGGCGGACTCCAGGGCCTGCCGCAGCGCGCCCAGCGCCTGCTCGTGGCGGCCGTCCTGGTTGTCCAGCCAGGCCACCGTGGCGAGCAGGTAGCAGTCGAAGACGGCGTACGCGCCCATGGCGAACTCCTCGCGCAGCTGCGTGATGTGCGCGCGGGCCTCCGCGATGCGGCCCCTGCGCCCCAGGCACACCGCCATGAACAGATGGGCGGCCGGCATCGCCTCGTTGCCGTAGCCGCGGGGCACGCCGCGCAGCACGTCGGTGAGCAGCTCCTCGGCCTCGGCGTGCTGCCCGCTCTCCACCAGCACCCCGGCCATGCGCACCCGCAGCACCGTCACCTGCGAGGGCGCGCCGAGCCGCTCCGCGTACCGGATCGCCGCCCGGAAGTCCTCGGCGGCGAGCGCGTACAGGCCGCGCTTCTCGCGGGCCTCCGCGCGGGCCGACAGGGCCTCCGCGCAGCCCCAGTCGTCGCCGAGCGCGGTGAACAGCGCGAGGCTCTCCTCGGCGTCGCGGGAGGCGTCGCCCGCCCATGCGGCCCGGTTGGCGAGCACGTTCGCCCGCAGCTGCAGGGCGCCGGCGAGCTCCCAGCGGTAGTCGAGGGCGCGGGCGGTCTCGACGGTGGCGTCGATGGTCCGGCGCAGCATTTCCGGGTCCCCGCCGATCATCACCGCGTAGATCCACAGCGAGCCGGGGGCCCGGCAGGTCTGCGGCAGGCCCGGCCGGTAGGCGGCCAGGACGCCCTCGATCAGCGGGCGCACCTCCGGCGAGTTCCAGTTCTCGCTGTTCTGGTCCCGCGCGGCGAGCTGGAGGAGCCGGATGCCGCGCCAGGCCTCGGTGAGCGCCTCCCCGTGGTACGGCGGCGGCGTGTCGGCGATCCGGTCGTGCACCGGCCCGGCGGGGGCGACGGGCGCGCGGAAGGGGTCGGGGCCGAGCTCCGCGACGGCGTTCGCCCAGTGCCGGCACTCGGCGCGGAGGTCGTGCATCTGCCAGTACCAGACGAGGCAGTGCACGAGGCACAGCGCCTCCCCGGCGTCCCGGGCCGCGACGGCCCGGCGCAGCGCGCTGCGGATGTTCTCGTAGTCGGCCGCGAGCCGCTCCCCGGCCTCCCGCTGCCCCGCCCCGCGCAGCAGCGGCTCGACGGCCCGGGCGAACTCCCGGTAGTGCACGAGGTGCCGCGCCTCGGCGGCCTCCGCCTCCCCCGCCTCGGCGGAGAGCCGCTCCCCGGCGTACTCGGCGACGGTCTCCAGCATCCGGTACCGCATGCCGCCGGGCCCGGGCGCGGCGATGACGAGCGACTTGTCGACGAGCGACCCGACGACTGAGGCGACGTCCCCGGTACGGACGACGACGCGCCCCCGCCCGCCGGCACCGGCGGCGGGTGCGGCTCCGCCGGCACCGGCCGCGGGGGCCCCCGCCGGGAGCGGGCCGGCGGCACCGGGCACGGCCCGGCCGAGGGTGTGCCCGGCCGCATCCACCGGCCCCGGGACGGACGCGTCGTGGGGGGTCGCGGCCGGCGGCGGCGGGGGCTCGGGGTCGGCGCAGACGGCTTCGGCGGCGGGAAGGTCGCAGCCGCCGGCGAAGACCGACAGGCGGGCGAGGACCCGGCGTTCCGCCGCGTCGAGGAGCTCCCACGACCAGTCGACGACCGCGCGCAGCGTCTGCTGCCGCGGCAGGACGGTGCGCGCCCCGCCCGTCAGCAGCCGGAACCGGTCGTCCAGCCGGTCCGCGATCTGCCGGAGCGTCAGCAGCCGCAGCCGCGCCGCCGCCAGCTCGATCGCGAGCGGGAGGCCGTCCAGGCGCCGGCAGATCTCGGCCGCCGCGCCGGGGTCCTCGGCGACGGTGAAGCCGGGGCGGGCGGCGGCGCCGCGGTCGTCGAGGAGCCGCAGCGCGGCGGGGTCCGGCAGCGGCTCCACGGGCCGCAGGAACTCCCCCGGCACGCCGAGCGGTTCGCGGCTGGTGGCCAGGATCCGCACGCCGGGGCAGTGCGTGAGGAGCCGTTCGGCCAGCTCGGCGGCGGCCCCGACGACGTGCTCGCAGTTGTCGAGGACCAGCAGCATCGCGCGCCGGGCGCAGTGCTCGGTGAGGCGGGCGAGCGGCTCGTCGCCCGCCCGTTCGGTCAGGGCCCGCAGCTCCTCCGCGGAGGCTCCGCGGAGCTTGGTCTCGCGGGCGCCGAGCGCGGTGAGGACGGCCTCGGGGACGTCGTCCGGGTCGGTGACGGGTGCCAGTTCGGCGAACCACACGCCGTCGGGCCACCGCTCCCCGCCGGCCGCGCCCGCGGCGTGGGCCTCGGCGGCCTCCTGCGACAGGCGGGTCTTGCCGGCGCCGCCCGGCCCCAGCAGGGTGACGAGCCGGGCACGTCCGAGGTCCGCGCCGATGGCCCGGATGTCCTCCTCGCGCCCGACGAACGTCGTCAGCCGCGCCTTCAGGTTCCCGGGCCGCGCCTCCGGAACGGCCGCGGGCCCTGCGGCCCGCACGGGCTCCCCGCCCGGTACGGGCTCCCCGGCCGCCTCGCCGGGAGGCCCGGGCGGCGGCGCGAGGAGTTCGGCGTGCAGGGCGCGCAGGGCCGGCCCGGGGTCCGCGCCGAGCCGGCCGGCGAGCTCCTGCCGGACCTCCTCGTAGGCGGCGAGCGCCTGCGCCGCCCGCCCCGCGTCGCGCAGCGCGCGGATCCGCAGCGCCTGGAGCGGCTCGTCCAGCGGGTGCCGCCCGCACAGCTCGGCGAGCTCGGGCAGGACGCGCTCCGCCTCGCCGAGGGCGAGGGCCGCCGCGAGCCGCCCCCGCCGCGCGTCGGCCCGTACGGCCTCCCAGCGCGCGGCCTCCGCGCCCGGCTCGGGCAGGTCGGCCAGGGCCGGGCCGCGCCACAGCGCGAGCGCCTCGTCGTACAGGGCCGCCGCCCGCGCCGGATCCCGCTCGACGGCCGCGGCGGCGGTGCGGGCGAGCCGCTCGAAGCGGTACGCGTCGACGTCCTCGCGGGCGGCCGCGAGCGCATAACCGCCCTCCGCGGAACGCACCGCATCCGGCCCCAGCGCCCGCCGCAGCCGCCCGACCAGCGCCTGCAGCGCGGCCGGCCCGTCGGCGGGGGGCCCGCCGGCCCACACGTCGGCGACGAGCAGGTGCACCGGCACGGCCCGCCCGGCCCGCAGCGCGAGCGCGGTCAGCAGGGCGCGCAGCCGCGCCCCGCCGACGGCGACGGGCGTCCCGTCGCCCCGAACGACCTGAACGGAACCGAGGATCGCGTAGCGCACCGCCCCATTGTCCCCACCCCGGCGCCCACCCCCGCCCCGATTTTCCCGCACGGCCCCACCCCGCTCCCGGGGCCTCCTCAGCCCGTCGCGTCCCTGCGTGGAGCCCCGGGCCCCCTCCCCGGCCGCCGGCAGCGGGAGGTAGGTTTCGCGGCATGGTTCATCAGGGGACGCGCAGTGAGCGCCAGGTCAGTTCCGTTTTCCTCGGCATAGTCGCGATCATGGCGGTCACGGGGTGGGCCGTGTGGACGGGCTACTCGCAGAGCGCCGGGCTCGCGGTGTTCCTCTTCGTCACGTCGGCGTGGCTGGTCTCGCTGTGCCTGCACGAGTACGCACACGCCCGGACGGCCCTGCACGGCGGCGACCTCACCGTCGGCGCCAAGGGCTACCTGACGCTGAACCCCCTGAAGTACACGCACGTCCTGCTCAGCGTCGTCCTCCCGCTGATCTTCGTGATCATGGGCGGCATCGGCCTGCCCGGCGGCGCCGTGTTCATCGAGCGGGACCGGATCCGGGGCCGCTGGAAGCACAGCCTGATCTCGGCGGCGGGCCCGCTGACGAACGTGGCGTTCGCCGTCGTCTGCACCGCCCCGTTCTGGCTGGGCGCGCTGGACGGGGTGCCGCAGCCGTTCCGCTTCGCGCTGGCGTTCCTCGCTCTGCTGCAGGTGTCGGCGTCGATCCTGAACTTCCTGCCGGTGCCGGGCCTCGACGGCTACGGGGTCATCGAGCCCTGGCTGTCGTACCGGGTGCGCCGGGAGCTGGCGCCGCTGGCGCCGGTCGGGCTGATCGCGGTGTTCGCGCTGCTGTGGATCCCGGCCGTGAACGCGGTCTTCTTCGACGTGGTGCACGGCGCCCTGTCGGCGCTGGGCGTGCAGGACCTCGACACCTACTGCGGCTTCGAGCTGTACCGCTTCTGGGAGGACACCGAGGGCTTCTGCGCGGCACCCGAGTCCTGACGCCGGGCGGGCCGGCGGGTCAGCCGGCCTGGCGGGCGGCCTTGCGGGCCCGCTCGCGGCGGATGTAGTACCAGGCCATGTTGGAGGACAGGCCGGCCAGCAGCACCCAGACGATGCCGAGGAAGCTGCCCTCCACGAAGGCGACCACGGCCGCCGCCACGGACAGCACGCAGACGAGGAGGGCGAAGACGGCGAGGCGGGGCATGGGATACGTCTCCTAGACGGGGCACGGAACGGCATCGAGCCCCTCCAGTGTCCCCCACACCCCACCCGGCCCCGCGCCGCCACCCCCCACCCCGCCAGGGGCGCCCTCGGTCCTTTTCCCCGTTCGCCGGATCGGGGGCCTCCAGCGCCGCTAGGGTGCGCCCGACGGTGTGTCGCGCATCACGCGCCGCGAGCACAGAGGCAAAACGACAGCCCGGCCCGCTCGGCCCGCCGCAGCGGAAGCGGGCGACTGGGGGGTACGCGTGCAGGAAATCACCAAGGGCGGAAACACCAGCCTGACCGCCCTCAGCGAGGATTCCGGATCCGTGGTGGTCAGCCTGGGCTGGACGAGCGCTTCGGGGGCCGGAGACGCGGACGTCTCCGTCCTCCTCCTCGACGAGGGCGGCAGGGTCCGCAGCGACGGCGACTTCTACTTCTACAACAACCCGGCCGCCGCCGACGGCAGCGTGCAGTTGCTGGGGAAGACGCCGACGGACAGCGGCGACGAGGACCGGATCAGCCTCGACCTCACCGCCGTCCCGCAGGACGTCGTACGGATCGTCGTCGCGGCCAGCCAGTACGGCGACTCCCGCTTCGGCGACCTCGACGACCTGCGGATGACGGTCTCGGACCGGTCCGGGGAGCCGCTCGTCGGCTTCTCCATCGACGACGCCGGCGCGGAGACGGCCTTCATCTTCGGCGAGCTGTACCGACGCGGCCCGGAGTGGAAGTTCCGCGCGGTCGGCCAGGGGTACGAGACCGGCCTCGCAGGTCTGGCCACGGACTTCGGCATCACCGTCGACGACGGTGATGACGCCCCCGTCCCTCAGGCTCTCCCGGTCCCCGCCCCGGTCGGGGCCGCGGTCGCCGCAGCCCCCGCAGCCGTGCGGGCGGCGGCGCCGGCCGCGCCGGCCGCCCCTGCGGCCCCCGCCGTGCCCGCCCTGCCCGTGCAGCGAACGGCCCGCAGCCCGCGGACGACGAAGAAGAAGACCACGCTGCCGAAGGCCGCCGGGAAGTCCCTTGCCGAGGGCGACACCTGGCGGCAGGCCTGCCTGTTCCCGGCGCCGACGCTGAAGAGCGACCGCGAGCGGGAGGTCCGCGCCACCTCGATCCTGCTGTCCGTGATGGCACAGGTCCCCGAGCTGGGCCGCCGACTGACCGCCGGCTTCGGGGCGCCGGCCGGGCGGATGCAGACCTTCACCGAGGTGTCCCTGCCGCACGGCGACACCCCGCGCCGGCCCGACGGGGTGATCCGCGTGGAGCGGGCGGGCCGGATCTGGACCGCCCTGCTGGAGACGAAGACGAACGGCAACCCGCTCAAGCCGGAGCAGGTGCAGGAGTACATGGACATCGCGGCGCGCCGCGGCTACGAGGCGGTGATCACACTCTCCAACGACGTGGCGCTGGACGGCGCCCCGATCGTAGACGTCAAAATCGACGGACGGCGCAAGCACAAGGTCGGCCTGTGGCACCTCTCCTGGGCGGAGGTGGCGCACCAGGCGCAGATGCTGCTCCTGCACGAGGGCGTCGGGAACCCGGCCCACGCCTGGCTGCTGCAGGAGCTCCTCGCCTACCTCCGGCACGAGCAGTCCGGCTGCCACGGCTTCCACAACATGGGGCCGGCCTGGGTGCCCGTACGCAAGGGGGTCGAGGACGAGACGATCTCCGCGGGCGACGAGCGGGCCGTCGGCGTGGTGGAGAGCTGGGAGCGGCTGATCCGCCAGGTGTGCCTGCGCCTCGGCGGCGAGCTGGGGCAGAAGGCGCTGCCCGTGCAGCGGGCCCGGCGCGGCAGCGACCCGCACGCGCGGCGGGTCGCCGCGGCCGAGCGGCTGTGCCGGGAGGGCAGGCTCTTCGCCGAGCTGCGCATCGACGGCACGAACAGCGTGGTCGCGGTGACCGCGGACCTCCGCACGGGCCGGATCCGGACGTCGGCGGAGGTGGCGGCCCCGGAAGGCGCCTACCCGCTGCCGACGGTGAAACGGCTGGTGCGGATCCTCGCGGAGGCACCGGCGGACCTGCACGTCGAGAGCATCGTCGACGGCGACAACGGCCCCCGGGGCACGCTGGAGCGGCTGCGTCCGGAACCGGGCGACCTGCTGCCCGCGAACGGGGCGCCGATCACCGGGTTCCGGCTGACCCTGATCAAGGGCATGGGCAGCGGCCGGGGCAGCGCCGAGACCGGCTTCGTCCGCAGTGTCGACGCCGCGGTGAGCCGCTTCCACAGCGGCGTCCTCGCCCACCTGGCCGGCTTCGAAGGGCGTTCGGGCCGTCGCGGCTGACGGCCGCTGCGGCCGGGCCGGCCTCCCCGGCGGCCGGCCGGGCCGCGGCGGCCGCGGTGGGGTCGGTCAGACGTCGGTGACGCGGAGGGCGGCGTGGGCCTTGTAGCGGCGGTTCGTGGAGATGAGGTTCGCCACGAGCGCCTCGACCTGGTGCGCGTTGCGCAGCCGGCCCGCGAAGACGCCCCGCATGCCCGGGATGCGGGCGGCCAGCGCCTGGACGACGTCGGTGTCGGCGCGGGAGTCGCCGAGGACCATGACGTCCGTGTCGATCTCCGCGACGGACTCGTCCTGGAGGAGGACCGCCGACAGGTGGTGGAACGCGGCGGTGACCCGCGAGTCGGGCAGGAGGGCGGCTGCCTGCTGGGCGGCGCTGCCCTCCTCGACCCGGAGGGCGTACGCGCCCTGCTTGTCGAAGCCGAGGGGGTTGACGCAGTCCACCACGAGCTTGCCCGCGAGGTCCTCGCGGAGGGCTTCGAGGGTCTTCGCGTGCCCCTCCCACGGCACGGCGATGATCACGACGTCGCTGCGGCGGGCGGTCTCGGCGTTGTCGGCGCCCTCCACGCCGAGGCCGATCTCGGCTGCGGCCTGGCGGGCGCGGTCGGCGGCGCGGGAGCCGATGACCACCTTCTGGCCGGCCTTGGCGAACCGGTAGGCCAGGCCGCGGCCCTGGTCGCCGGTGCCGCCGAGGACGCCGACGACGAGGCCGGAGACGTCCGGCAGGTCCCACGGGTCCTTGGCGGGCGCCTTGGCGGGCGCGGGCGGCTTCTGCGTGCTGTCGCTTGAGGTCATGGGGGGAGCGTAGTGCGGGGATCCGCACGGGCGAACGGGTACCGCCCGGCGCGGCCGCCCGGCCCCGGGTCTCCCCGGCGGCCCCCGCCGCTCCCCGCCCCACCCGGACGGCCCCGCGCCGCGCCCCGCGGCCCCTCCTCCGCCCGGCGGTCCGGGGCCCGCCCGGCGGTCCGGGGCCCGTCCGGCCACCCGGGGCGAACCCGGCCGTGACCCGCCGGGCAGGCCCTACGCGCTCGGGCCGCCCCCCTCGCCCGGCTCGCCGTCGCCGGACTTGTCGTTCCACCGGGGGTCGTTCTGCCATTCGAGGTTGCGCTCCTGCGCCGTCTCCATGGCGTGGGCCGCCTCCTCGCGCGAGCCGTACGGGCCGAAACGGTCCTTCGCCGGGCAGTCGGGGCCCTCTTCGACCTTCTTGTGGACCAGGCAGTAGTACCACTCGCCCGGCTTGCCCGTCTGGCGCTTCTTGAACAGGGCCATCGTCCCCGGCTCCTTCCTCCGCGGCCGCGTGCCGCCTCCGTAGCGTCCTGTCTGCCGCCATGCTGCCCCAGGAGCGCTGGATACACTCGCTTGCATGTCTGGCCAGTCGCTGCTCGTACCCGGCGAGCTCTCTCCGACCCGTTCCGTTCCCGGCAACATCCGCCGGCCCGAGTACGTGGGCAAGCCCGCGCCCACTCCGTACACCGGGCCGGAGGTGCAGACGCCCGAGACCGTCGAGGCGATGCGCACCGCCGGCCGGATCGCCGCGCGGGCGATGGAGGAGGCCGCGAAGCTGATCGCCCCCGGTGTCACCACCGACGAGCTCGACCGCGTCGCGCACGAGTACCTGTGCGACCACGGCGCCTACCCGTCGACGCTGGGCTACCGCGGCTTCCCGAAGTCGCTGTGCACCTCCGTCAACGAGGTCATCTGCCACGGCATCCCCGACTCGACGGTGCTGCGCGACGGCGACATCGTGAACCTGGACGTCACCGCGTACATCGGCGGCGTGCACGGCGACAACAACGCCACCTACCTGTGCGGCGACGTGGACGAGGAGTCGCGCCTGCTGGTGGAGCGGACCCGGGAGGCGCTGAACCGGGCGATCAAGGCCGTCAAGCCGGGCCGGCAGATCAACGTGATCGGCCGGGTCATCGAGTCGTACGCGAAGCGTTTCGGCTACGGCGTGGTCCGGGACTTCACGGGGCACGGCATCAACTCGGCGTTCCACTCCGGCCTGATCATCCCGCACTACGACAGCCCGCACGCCACGACCGTCATGCAGCCGGGGATGACCTTCACGATCGAGCCGATGCTGACGCTGGGCACCCACGAGTACGACATGTGGGAGGACGGCTGGACGGTCGTGACCAAGGACCGGAAGCGGACCGCGCAGTTCGAGCACACACTGGTCGTGACGGACTCGGGAGCCGACATCCTCACCCTGCCGTAGCCGGTTCAGGCCTCGGGGACGTTTTACCGACAACGCGTCGGGAACACATTGACTTAGGTTTGCCTAAGCAGGAGGATCGGGCGTGGCGGCCGTGCCGCCACGCCCGGTCCGCCCGTCCCCGGAGGTCTGTCTTGGACGCCTTCTCCACTGCCATCCGCGTCGCGTCGCACGAGCAGCACACCGAGGCCGAGTCCTCCTCCTTCATGGGCGACCTGCTCGGCGGCCGGCTCGGAGTCGACGCGTACGCCCGCTACACCGAGCAGCTGTGGTTCGTGTACCGGGCCTTGGAGGACGCGGCCGAGGCCCTCGCCGACGATCCGGTGGCGGGGCCGTTCATCCGTCCGGAGCTGCTGCGCGTCGCCGAGATCGAGCTCGACCTGGCACACCTGCGCGGCCCGTCCTGGCGCGAGACGCTGGTGGCGCTGCCCGCCACTCGGGCGTACGCGGCGCGGATCGCCGAATGCGCGGCCACCTGGCCCGGCGGGTACGTCGCCCACCACTACACCCGCTACCTGGGCGACCTCTCCGGCGGCCAGATCATCCGCGACAAGGCGGAGCGGGCCTGGGGCTTCGCGCGCAAGGGCGACGGCGTCCGCTTCTACGTCTTCGCGGACATCTCCAACCCGGCCGCCTTCAAGCGCGAGTACCGCGGGCTCCTCGACGCCATCGCCGCGGACGACCTGGAGAAGCAGCGCATCATCGACGAGTGCAAGCGGGCCTTCGACTACAACGGGGCCGTCTTCCGCGAGCTGGGCGCGGAGTTCCCGCTCAGCGCCTGACCGGCTGCGGCGGGGAGTCGAAGCGGACGCGCCCGCCGATCTCGACGGTGCCGTCGGGTCCGGGCGCGGTGAGGATCTGCGAGCCCGCCCCCTGGTTGATGTTCAGGGCGCGGTTCAGCTGCGCCGTCAGCAGGGCGGCGGCCGAGCCGGTGGCCTCGTCCTCGGTGATGGCCCCGTCGGGCCGCCGGGGGAAGCCGCGGGCGCGGATGCGGCCCGCGGCCTCGTCCTCCCACGCCCACGCGTACAGCCAGCCTTCGCCGGGCGGCGGGGCGGGCAGCGCGTCGACCTCGCCGGGGCTCGCGTACTGCTCCGTGCGCTTGCCCTCGACCCACTCGGGGCGGACCGTGATCCAGGTGAACTCGCCGTCGTCGCGGGCCCACACGGTCCCGGCGGGCGGCTGGAGCTCCTCGATGTCCAGCAGCCAGGCGAGCCCGACGAGCGGGTGCCCGGCGAACGCCATGCGCGTGCCCGGGGTGCGGATGTCGACGATCCCGCGCTCGGGGTCGTCGACGAACACCGTCTCGCTGTAGCCGAGTTCGGCGGCGAGCGCCTGCCGCGACGCGTCGTCCGGGCAGGTGCGGCCGTCGCGGACGACGCCGAGCAGGTTGCCGAACCGCCCGTCGCCCGCGCAGAAGACCCTGAGTACGTCGAGATCGTTCACGCGGGCATTCAAACACGGCTCGGCCGCGGGCCGCGCGCCGCCGCCGGGCCGCCCCGGGGCCGGTCACCAGAGCCGGTCGACCGCCCCCGGGTGCAGGGCGATGCGGCTCCCCGCGAAGTCCTCGGGCCTCCCGGTGCGGCCGCCTGCGCGGGGCGGGAAGTAGCCGAGCACCTCCTTGTCGAAGCCCGGCGCGTCCGTGGCGAGGGGCTCCGCCGGCGTGCCGCCCACCAGAACCGCCCCGGGCAGGCGGGTGAACCCGGCCGCCTCGTAGAAGCCGGCGAGCGGCCGGTCGCAGCTGAACAGCACGACGTCCACGGCCGGGTCGGCGGCCAGAGCCGCCCGGGCGGCCGCGACCAGCCGGCGCCCGTACCCGCGGCCGCGCACCGACTCCCGGGTGACGACGGCGCTCAGGCCGGCCGCGCGGTAGGTCCGCCCCGCGTGCCGGAGCCGCTTGTACAGCAGCGCCAGCGACGCGAGGACCGTCCCGGACGGGTCGAGCAGCAGCAGCGCCCGCGGGGCGAGCGCCGGGTCGTGCCCGGAGGCGGCGCCCGGCCAGGCCTGCGCCTCCAGCTCGGCGACCTGAGCGGCGAGCTCCGCGGGCAGCTCGGCCTCCGGCCAGGCGGCGACCACCGCCGTCATGCGGGGATCCGGACGCCCGAGCCGCCGACCCGCACCCGGGGGTCGCCGGGCCGCAGCTCCACCGTCAGCACGCCCGGGCGGCCCATGTCCTCGCCCTGGTGGAGGGTGAGGACCGCCTCCTGCGGCACGAGCCCCAGCTCGCGGGCGTACGCGCCGAAGGCGGCCGCGGCGGCCCCGGTGGCCGGGTCCTCGACGACGCCGCCGACGGGGAAGGGGTCCCGTACGTGGAAGGTGTCCGGGCCGGCCCGGTGCACCAGCTGCACGGTGGTCAGGTCCAGGCGCTGCATCAGCGCCTCCAGCCGGGCGAAGTCGTAGTCGAGGTCGGCGAGGCGCTCGCGGGTGGCCGCGCCGAGGACGAGGTGGCGGGCCCCGGCGAAGGCGATCCGCGGCGGGAGGGCCGGGTCCAGGTCGGCCGCCGGCCAGTCCAGGGCGGCGAGCGCCTCGGCGAGGTCGGCGCCGGCGATCTCCTCGGTGTGCGGCTCGACGCTGGTCAGGACGGCCCGCAGGCCGCCGCCGGTGTCGGAGACCGAGACGGGCACGGTGCCCGCCGGGGTGGCGAAGACCAGCTCGCCCGGGCCGATCCGTTCCGCCAGCGCGACGGACGCGGCGACGGTGGCGTGCCCGCAGAAGGGGACCTCGGCCTTCGGGCTGAAGAAGCGGAGCGTGAAGGCCCGGCCGGGCGGGCCGTCGAGGCCCTGCGGCGGGCCCGTCAGGAACGCGGTCTCGCTGTAGCCCAGTTCGGCGGCGATCCGCAGCATCGCGGAGTCGTCCAGGCCGCTCGCGTCGAGCACGACACCGGCGGGGTTGCCGCCCGCCGGGTCGTCGGAGAAAGCGGTGTAGCGCAGTACCTCGGTCGTCATGCTGTGGCTCAACTGCGGTGCGCCGCGGCGCATTCCCGGCCCGCAGCGCCCCCGGCGGGGCCGACTCAGCCGCGCCCGATGTACGGCATGGCCGTCGCCATCACCGTGGCGAACTGCACGTTCGCCTCCAGCGGCAGCTCCGCCATGTGCAGCACGGTGCGGGCCACGTCGGCGGCGTCCATCACGGGCTCCACCGCGAGCTGCCCGTTGGCCTGGAGGATCCCGGTCTGCATCCGCTCGGTCATCTCGGTGGCCGCGTTGCCGATGTCGATCTGCCCGCAGGCGATCCGGTACGGGCGCCCGTCCAGGGAGAGCGACTTCGTCAGGCCGGTCATGGCGTGCTTGGTCGCCGTGTACGCGACCGAGTGGGGCCGGGGGGTGTGCGCCGAGACGGAGCCGTTGTTGATGATGCGGCCTCCCTGCGGGTCCTGCTCCTTCATCTGCCGGAAGGCGGCCTGCGCGCACAGGAAGGAGCCGGTGAGGTTGACGTCCACGACGCGCCGCCAGTCCTCGTACGCGATGTCCTCCAGGGGAACCCCGCCGGGGCCGAAGGTGCCCGCGTTGTTGAAGAGGAGGTCGAGGCGGCCGTACCGCTCTCGGACGGCCGAGAAGAGCGCGGCGACGTCCTGCGGGGAGCTCACGTCAGCGGGGACGCACAGGACGTCCGCCCCGGGCCCGGCCGCCCGCGCGGTCTCCTCAAGAGGTGCGGCCCGGCGGCCGGCCGCGGCGACGGCCCATCCGGCGCCGGCGAGGGCGAGGGCGACGGAGCGGCCGATGCCGGAGCCGGCCCCGGTGACCACGGCGATCTTCTTGCCAGGTGCGTTCATGGGGCCGCAGGGTACGGCAGGAGCCGGGCGCGCCGGAGGACGTTCCGACAGCTGAGAGCATGGACCGGTCAGGGGTGTGAAAAGACGACGAGAAGACTGGAGTCCGCATGCCGGAGACAGGCCCTGCGACGGCTGCGCACGAGCCGTCGCCGAAGACGCCGCCCGCCGAACCGACCGCTTCCGCCCCCGACACCCGCCAGGCCCCCGCCCCGGGCCCGGACTCCGGCTCCGGATCCGACGCGGCCGCCGTCCCCGCCCCGCGGACGGAAGCCGCGCCCGCGGCGCCGCGCGGCGCCGCGGCCGCCGCCCGCCGCACCGGGCTGCTCGTCATGGTCGTCCTCGGCGGGCTCAGCGCCCTCCCCCCGCTGTCCATGGACATGTACCTGCCGGCCCTGCCGGAGGTCGCGTCCGCTTTGGCCAGCCCCGCCGCCACCATCCAGCTCACCCTGACCGCCTGCCTCGCCGGCATGGCCCTCGGCCAGCTCGTCATCGGCCCGATGAGCGACAAGTGGGGCCGCCGCCGGCCGCTCCTCGCCGGCATGGCCCTGTACGTCCTCGCGACCGCCGTCTGCGCGTTCGCGCCGACCGCCGAGCTGCTGATCGGCTTCCGCCTGCTCCAGGGCCTGGCCGGGGCCGCCGGGATCGTCATCGCCCGCGCCGTCGTCCGCGACCTGTACGAGGGCGTGGAGATGGCGAAGTTCTTCTCCAGCCTGATGCTTATCTCCGGCGTGGCCCCCATCGTCGCCCCGCTCATCGGGGCCCAGGTGCTCCGCTTCGCCGACTGGCGCGGCGTGTTCGTCGTCCTCGCCGCCGTCGGCCTCGCCCTCACCCTGCTCGTGTGGCGCCGCCTCGACGAGACGCTGCCGCCGGAGCAACGGCACACCGGCGGCGTCGGCACCGCCCTGCGGACCATGCGCGGCCTGCTCGCGGACCGCGTCTTCGCCGGGTACGTGCTGGCCGGCGGCTTCGCCTTCGCGACGCTGTTCGCGTACATCGCGGCCTCCCCGTTCGTCGTCCAGGAGATCCACGGGGCCTCCGCGCAGACCTTCAGCCTGCTGTTCGGCCTGAACTCCGTCGGCCTGATCGTCGTCGGGCAGGTCAACGGCAAGCTGCTCGTCGGCCGGGTCAGCCTCGACAAGGTCCTGGCCTGCGGGATCGCCGTGGTCGCCGCCGCGTCCGCCGCGCTGCTGCTGATGTCGGCGGGCGTGTTCGGCCGCGTCGGCCTGGCGCCGGTCGCCGCCGCCCTGTTCGTGCTCATGTCCGCGATGGGCCTGGTCCTGCCGAACACCAACGCGCTGGCCCTGATGCGCACCCCGCACGCCGCCGGGTCGGCGTCGGCGCTGCTCGGCACCTCCTCGTTCCTCGTCGGCGCGGCCGCCTCGCCGCTCGTCGGCATCGCCGGCGAGGACACCGCGGTGCCGATGGCGGCCGTCCAGGTCTGCTGCTCGCTGCTCGCCGCGGGCTGCTTCCTCGGCCTGTGCCGGCCCTGGCGCGGCCGCGGGGCGGCCGCCGCGGCGTGAGCCGGGCACCGGGGGCGCCGTAAACTTCCGAGGTGAACGCCTCCGCCCCCACCACCGCCGAAACCCTCCGGTCCGCGCTGGCCGGACTCCTCGACGGGCTGCCGCCGAAGCAGGCCGCGGCCGCCGTCGAGCGGCTGATCGCCAACTACCGGGGGCGCACCCCCACCGACGCCCCCGTCCTGCGGGACCGCTCCGACGTGGCGGCGTACGCGGCGTACCGGATGCCCGCCACCTTCGAGGCGGTCCGCTCCGCGCTCGCCGGCCTCGCCGACGCCGCCCCGGACTGGACGCCCGGCTCGCACGTCGACGTCGGCGGCGGTACCGGCGCGGCGACCTGGGCGGTCGACGCCACCTGGGACGGCCCGCGCGCGACGACCGTCCTGGACTGGGCGGAGCCCGCACTCGCCCTGGGCCGCGAACTGGCCGGGGCGTCCGGCTCGCCCGTGCTGCGGGGCGCCGAGTGGCGGCGGGCCGTCATCGGCTCGGCCCTCGCCCTCCCCGCCGCGGACCTCGTGACCGTCTCGTACGTGCTCGGGGAGCTCACCCCGGAGGCCCGGCGCGCCGTCACCGCCGAGGCGGCCCGCGCCGGGCAGGCCGTCGTCCTCATCGAGCCGGGCACCCCCGAGGGCTACCTGCGCATCCGGGAGGCCCGCGACCAGCTGATCGCGGCGGGCCTGCACGTCGCCGCGCCCTGCCCGCACGACGGGACCTGCCCGATCGGCGTCGGCGAGGACTGGTGCCACTTCTCGGCGCGCGTCAGCCGCTCCTCCCTGCACCGGCAGGTCAAGGGCGGCTCGCTGCCGTACGAGGACGAGAAGTTCAGCTACGTGGCGGCGACCCGCTTCCCGGCGGAGCCGGCGGCCGCACGGATCACGCGCAAGCCGCAGATCCGCAAGGGCCTCGTCCTGCTCGACCTGTGCGGACCGGAGGGCGAGGGCCTGGTCCGGGCCACCGTGACCAAGCGGCACGGCGACCTCTACAAGCGGGCCCGGGACACCGAGTGGGGCCGGGAGTGGCCCCCGGCCACGGGCTGACGCCCGCGGCCGGGAGGCGGGGGGAGCGGCGGCCCGCGGGCGGACCGCCGCCCTGCCGCCGCCCTGACTACATCCGCAGCTCCTGGGTGCAGCACTTCACGCTGCCGCCGCCCTTGAGCAGCTCGCCCAGGTCCATCGGCACCGGCTCGAAGCCCCGGTCCCGCAGCGGGCGGAACAGTCCGGCGGCCGCCTGCGGCAGCAGGACGTGCCGGCCGTCGCTGACCGCGTTCAGCCCGAGCGCGGCCGCGTCCTCGGCGCCGGCGATCAGCGCGTCCGGGAAGAGCCGCCGCAGCACGGCCCGGCTGCCCGGCGAGAAGGCCTCCGGGTGGTACATCACCTCGTCGCCGTCCAGCACGCACAGCGCGGTGTCGAGGTGGTAGTACCGCGGGTCGACCAGGTCCAGTCCGATGACGGGCCGGCCGAAGAACTCCTGCGCCTCGTCGTGCGAGAGCGGGCTGGAGCGGAAGCCCCGCCCGGCCAGGATCCAGCTGGCCGTGACGGCGAAGTCGCCCTCGCCCTCGTTGACGTGGGCCGGCTCGTGGACGTCCCGGAAGCCGTGCGAGCGGAACCAGGCGCGGTGGATCTCCGCCTCGCCGGTGCGCTCCGCGTGCGCGAACCGGGCGCCGAGGACCCGGCCGTCGATGACGAGGGCGCCGTTCGCGGCGAAGACCATGTCGGGGAGGCCCGGGTCCGGTTCCAGGGTCTCGACGGTGTGCCCGAGGGCGAGGTAGCGGTCCCTGAGGTCTTCCCACTGGGCCATGGCCAGGGGGAGGTCCACCGGTTTCGCGGGGTCCATCCACGGGTTGATGGAGTACGTGACCTTGAAGTGTGCCGGTGGGCACATCAGGTAGCGCCGGGGTGTGGCGTCTCTGCGCAAAGAAGGCTCCTCACGACTCACGGACTGGTGGGTGAATCGTCTCTCCTCCAGGGTCACCGCGCAGTGGACTGACCGAGTGATGTGCACATTGACTGAAAGACGAGACGTTCCGGTTGGTAATTTGTCCGAATGACCAGCAAGAACCCTGACGCGAAGGCCCCCGACGCGAGCCGCCGCAGCGAGCGCTCCCGGCGGGCCATCCTCGACGCGGCGCTCGCCCTGGTCGGCGAGGTGGGCTACAACAGGCTGACCGTCGAGGCGATCGCGGCCCGCGCGGGGGTGGGCAAACAGACGATCTACCGGTGGTGGCCCTCGAAGGCGGCCGTCCTGCTCGACGCCTCGCTCGCGCTCTCCGGCGACGCCGCGGACGGGGGCGGCTGGACAGGCTTCCCCGACACCGGCGATCTCGCCGCCGACCTGAAGACCGTCATGCGGGCGACGGTCGACGAACTGTCCGACGACACGTACGCGGCCCCCGCGCGCGCCCTCGCGGCCGCCGGAGCCACCGACCCCGAGCTCGGCGCCCGCTTCACGGAGCAGCTGCTGGAACCCCAGCTCGCCCTGTACGAGGCACGACTGCGATCCGCCCTCGAATCCGGGCACATCGACCCCGGTACGGACCTCCGGGTGGCCGTCGAAATGCTGGTGGCCCCCCTCACGTACCGCTGGCTGCTGCGCACGGGCCCCCTCACCCACGCCTTCGCGGACGAGGTCGTCGACCGCGCCCTGGCGGGCATCGCCACGGCCCGGGAACCGGACTGACGGGGAGGGGGTGGCGAACGTCACCGACGCCGCCGCCCACATCCCCCGGCCTACGAATGGCCGGATTTAAGCCGCTATGTGGCGACATTCCGGGTGCCGAGCGGGGACCCGTCCTTGGGGAGAGCGGTCACCCGGACCGCAGGATGGTGGGACGATGTCAGGGTCTGCCGGGGCCAACGCTGAGGTGAGGGGATAGATGGGGTCTGAGTCCGGCCGCGTCAAACGCGGCGAGCAGAGCAGGATTTCGCAGTGGCTGCGCCGACGCCCGAAGTCCGCACCGGAGGACCCCGGCCGCGTACGCGAGGCACTCCTGCTCTCCGCGGCCGCGGCGGGCCTGCCGCTCTCCCCCGCCGCCCACCCGGTCGGCTACCGGTGCTCCTGCGACCGGATCGGCTGCCCGACCCCCGCGCGGCACCCCCTCTCCTTCGCCTGGCAGACCCAGTCGACCACCGACCGGGCACAGATCGAACGCTGGGCGCGCAACCAGCCCCAGGCCAACTTCATCACCGCGACCGGCATGGTCCACGACGTCCTGGACGTCCCCCTGGAAGCCGGCGCCAAGGCCCTCGAACGCCTCCTCGCCGCCGGCATCGACGTCGGCCCGGTCGCCGAGTCGGGCGGCACGGGCGACCAGGCCCGCATGCTCTTCTTCACCGCCACCCGCGGCACCCCCGAGGACGAGGACGAGTGGTGGCCGTGCGAACTGGACTGCCACCCGGAAACGATGGACGAACACCCGGGCCTCCGCTGGCACTGCCGCGGCAGCTACGTCCTCGTCCCCCCGGCATCTCTCCCCGGCGACCAGGCGGTCACCTGGATCCGCGGCATGGAGCACCCCCTCCCGGACCCGCTGACCCTCTTGGAAACCCTGACGGACGCCTGCGCAGAACACGCCACGACCCCGGCAACGGCCTGGCCCCTCCACCACTGACTGCCGACGGGGGCCAACCCAGCCCCGCCGGCCAATCCAGCCCCGCCGGTGTTTGAGGCGCGGGGCCCAATCCGGCCCCGCCGGCGTTCGAGACGGGGGGCCCAATCCAGCCCCGCCGGCGTTCGAGACGGGGGGCCCAATCCAGCCCCGCCGGCGTTCGAGACGGGGGGCCCAATCCAGCCCCGCCGGCGTTTGAGGCGCGGGGGTCCGGGGGCGGAGCCCCCGCAACGGGTCCGGGCAGAGCCCGGGAAACGGAGAAGGGGCGGGGCGGGGAGCCGGCTCCGCGCAGCGGCAACCCTCACCCGCCCCCCGCCCCCGGCACCGGCACCGGCACCCCGTCAGTGGATCTGCGTCACGACGACGTCGAGCGCCCACGCCCGCCCGCCCCGCGCAGGGGCCTCCCCTTCCACCACGTACCCCAACTCCCGCAGCACCTCGACCAGCTCCGCCGGCCCCGCCGGCTGAACCCCCGCGACGAGCAGATCCCGCACCAGCCTCCCTTTGGTCGCCTTGTTGAAGTGGCTCACGACAGCCCGCTTCTCCACCCCGTCCACGACCTGCGAGTGCAGCACCCGCACGGTGGCGGTCCTCTCGGCGAGCTCTCCCTTCGGCTTCCAGGCGGCCGCGTACGCCGCCGACCGCAGGTCGAGTACGAGCCCGTCCCCGGCGGCTTCCGGCATGGCCTCCGCCATCGGCTCCCGCCAGTACGCGCCGAGCGCGCCGAGCCCGGGCAGCTTGACCCCCATGGAGCACCGGTAGGACGGAATCCGGTCGCTCACCCGTACGGCCCCCCACAGCCCGGAGAAGACGAGCAGAGACCGCTCGGCCCGCGCCCGCGCCGCGGCGGGCAGTTCCCCGAGCCCGAGCGCGTCGTACAGCACCCCGGTGTAGAGCTCGCCGGCGGGCAGCGCGGCCGCGGTCCGCAGTCCGGCGTTCTTCGCGACCTCCCCGCGGAGCCCTTCGCTGAGCCCGAGCACCTCGCGCGCCTTCAGCTCGTCCCCGGCGCACAGGTCGACGAGCTCGGCGAGTACGGCTTCGCGCGCCGCGGCCAGTCCCGGCAGCGACAGCGTTCCCGCGTCCATGGGTGCGCCGGTCCCGCCGGCGGCCTTTCCCTCGGACGGCGGCAGCAACACGAGCACGGCGTATCTCCTCAGACCAAAGCGAAAAGGGGGGGTGCGGCCCCGCCCCAGCGTAGACGGCTCGCCGTGCCGCCCCCGCCGTCCGGCCCTACGCTCGATCCATGCCACGCCGTCATCTGCACATGACCGGCGCAGACGGGGCTGCCCTGCGGGCGGCGCTGCGCGACCTGCGGACCGGGCTGGACGTGCCGCGGGAGTTCCCGCCACCGGTGCTGGCCGAGGCGGAGCAGGCCGTACGGACGCCCCGGCTCCCGGACGAGGACGCAACCGACGTCCCCTTGTTCACGATCGACCCGCCGTCCTCCCGCGACCTGGACCAGGCGATGCACCTGGCGCGCCGAGCCGGCGGCGGGTACGCCGTCCACTACGCGATCGCCGACCCGGCGGCGTTCGTCACTCCGGGCGGGCCCGTCGACGCGGAGGCGCACCGCCGGGTCACGACCCTGTACTTCCCGGACGGGCGGATCCCGCTGCTTCCGCCTGCCCTGTCCGAGGGCGCGGCGAGCCTGCTGCCGGGCCAGACGTGCCCGGCACTGCTGTGGCGGCTGGACCTGGACTCGGCGGGCCGCGTGGAGCGGACGACGATCCGCCGGGCCCTGGTGCGCAGCCGGGCCCGCTACGACTACGACGGCGCCCAGCAGGCGATCGACTCCGGCACGGCCGAAGAGCCCCTGACCCTCCTCCGCGAGGTGGGCCGCCTCCGAGAGGAGCAGGAACGCGAGCGGGGCGGGGTGTCCCTGAACGTGCCCGAGCAGGAGATCGTCGCGCACGACGGCTCGTACGGCCTGGCCTACCGCGCGCCGCTGCCCGTGGACGGCTGGAACGCGCAGGTCTCCCTGATGACGGGCATGGCGGCCGCCGACCTGATGCTGGCGGCCGGGACGGGCGTCCTGCGCACCCTGCCGACGGCTCCGGACGGTGCGGTGGGCCGGCTGCGGCGCGCCGCGCAGGCGCTGGGGATCGACTGGCCGCACCACGTCCCGTACGCCGAGCTGGTCCGCTCCCTGGACGCGCACCGTCCGGCGCACGCCGCGTTCCTGCAGGAGTGCACGGCGCTGCTGCGGGGCGCCGGGTACACGGTCTTCACGGGCGGCGCGCCCGCCGGCCCGGTCGTGCACGCGGCGGTCGCGGCGCCGTACGCGCACTGCACCGCTCCCCTGCGCCGGCTCGCCGACCGCTACACGGGCGAGCTGTGCCTGGCGGCGGCGTCGGGGGCCGGGGCGCCGCAGTGGGTGCTGGCGGGGCTGGAGGAGCTGCCGCGCCGGATGGCGGGGGGCATGCGCCTGGCGAACACGGTGGAGCGGGAGTGCGTGGACCTCGTGGAGGCGGCCGTGATGAAGGACCGCGTCGGGGAGGCCTTCGACGCGGTGGTGATCGACGTCGACGACCGCGACGCCCGCTCCGGGACGGTCCACCTGGCCGAGCCGGCGGTCGTCGGCCGCGTGGAGTCCCCGACCGGCGACCTGCCGCTGGGCGACCGCATCCGCGTCCGCCTCACCCGCGCGGACCCCGGCTACTCGAAGATCCTCTTCACCCCTGACGGGGCGGCGTGACCGCGGCGCCGCGCAAGGCCGCGACGACGGCGCCAGGATCATCGGCGTGGAAGCGCAGGAGCCGGGCCTCGCCCCGTGCACCCAGCGGCCGGGTGAACCCGACGGCCCGGGAGAGTTCGACGGTCACGGTGGTCTGGCCGCCGACGATCAGGTCGAGCACCCCGTCCCCGGACAGGCTCACCAGCCGGCCCTCCGGGTAGCGGCGGTCGACGCGGGCCGAGGCGATGGCGTCCGCCGGGACGGCCAGGTCGAACAGCGCACCGTAGCGCAGCCGCAGGCTTCCGTCGGGGCGGACGACGTGCGGCCGGGTCACGCAGGCGGCGTGCATCGCCAGCAGCAGCGCCACCCCGTACACGTCGAGGACGAGCACCACGCGGTGCACGGCAGGCCAGGGGATCAGCAGGGCGAGCACCGCGGTCTCAACGACCGAGACGAACACCATGCCGTACATCATCGCGGTCTGCGGCCCCGTGTACGCGGCGGGCAGGTCGCCCGCGGCGACGCCGTGAGGCGGGCGGCGCAGCATCCACCGCACCAGGGAGGCCCCGGCCCGCAGCTCGTGCAGCAGCAGCCGGCGCGCGGCGGCGGGGACGGCGGCCCGCACCGCCGCCCGCAGGGCCTCGCCCGGTACGGCTCCGCGGGCGCGCTCGGCGGCGTACAGCGACCGCAGCACCCACGCCTCCAGCAGCAGGGCGGCGGCGACGAGGACCTCGCAAGCGGCGAGCACCGCCGCGGGCGGGCGGACCCCGGCGGCGACGACGAGGACGAGCAGCAGCTCGCCGGGTATGACGACGGCGGCCGCGAGGCGCGCGGCCCGCACCCGGCTCACCGCCGGCCCCGCCGCACGAAGGCCTCCATCACTCGCCGTACGACCTCCGCCTGGGCGGGGGCGTACTCGGCGAGCAGCGCCTCGACGACGGCGGGCGCGACGGCGCCGGTCCCCCCGTCTCCCGGGATCGCGTCGAACACGGCGTCCGGCACCGCCGCGACGAGCGCGTCGGCCAGCCCCGGGATCCGCGGGTCGTCGGGCGGGGCGTCGGCCAGCTCGTCGAGCCGCTCGTACAGCGCGAGGACGGCCGGGTCGGCGGCGATCGGCCCGAGCGCCGCGTACACGTCGGCGCCGCCCTCGCCGGCCGTGTCGAGGAGGGTGAGGAGCTCGCGGTCAAGGGCGGCGGACGGCGAACCGGTGGCCGGCGCCTTGGCGAACAGGTCGGCGAGCGCGGGCGACACGGGCTCGGTCGCGCCGGGCGGCGCGGCCCGCAGCGCGGCGAGCCGGCTGCGGCGTTCCCGGATGTCGGCCTCCTGGCGGGCGAGGTCGGCGTCGAGCTCCTCGAGCACCTCGGCGAGGTCGCGCCCGGCATCGTCCGCGAGTACGTCCCGCACTTCGTCGAGGCCGAGCCCCAGCTCGGTCAGCCGGCGTACGCGCGCCAGCAGGACGGCGTCGCGGACGGTGTAGGTCCGGTATCCGTTGGGCAGCCGCACCGGCTCCGGGAGCAGGCCGACATGGTGGTAGTGCCGGATCGCCCGGGTGGTGAGCCCGACGAGCGCGGCGATCTCTCCGATCCGCATGCCGTCCAGTAGAAACCCTGCCGTTGCGGCAAGGTCAAGCGGCGGCGCGGGGCCGGGTAGCATGGTCGGCACGGCAGACGAGCCGGCCGGACGGCCGCGTCGGGATCCCCGGATCCCGCCGAGGAACGTCCGGGCTCCACAGGGCAGGGTGGTGGGTAACGCCCACCCGGGGTGACCCGCGGGACAGTGCCACAGAAAACAGACCGCCGGGGGCTTCGGCCTCCGGTAAGGGTGAAACGGTGGTGTAAGAGACCACCAGCGCCTGGGGTGACCCAGGCGGCTAGGTAAACCCCACTCGGAGCAAGGTCAAAAGGAGTCGTCCCCGGACGGCTCTGCGCGGACGATCGAGGGCTGCCCGCCCGAGTCCGCGGGTAGACCGCACGAGGCCGGCGGCAACGCCGGTCCTAGATGGATGGCCGTCTCCCCGGCGGCCGCGAGGCCGCCGGGTGACAGAACCCGGCGTACAGGCCGACTCGTCTGCCGCCTGTGCCTCCGGCCCGGGGTGGAGCCCCGCCGGCTTCGCCTGCCCGAAACCCGGGGAGTCCCCGGGGAGCTCCGGTTCGAGGTGTCACCTGCCTGCCGCGTGCCTCCGGGCCTCGCCGCCGCTTCCCCGAATCCACGCCTTTGCCCTCCCGTTCCCCCGCCCGGCGCGCGGGTGCGCGCCGGGCGGGCGGGTCAGCGGAGGTGGGACGTGTCGTTGAGGAGGCGGAGGGAGGCGTTGCCGTCGCCGTAGTAGGCGACCGCCGAGAGGGACGCCGCCGCCAGTTCCATGCGGAACAGGGACTCCGGCGGGGCGCCGAGGGCCAGGCGGACCAGGATCTTCACCGGGGTGACGTGCGTGACCAGCAGCACGGTGCGGCCCCGGTGCGCGGCCAGCAGCCGGTCGCGGGCCGCGGAGATCCGCCGGGTGGCGGCCGCGAAGCTCTCGCCGCCGCCCGTCGGGGCGGCCTTCGGGGATTCCAGCCAGGCCTGGAGGTCGTCCGGGTGGCGTTCCTGCACCTCGCCGAAGGTCAGCCCCTCCCAGGCGCCGAAGTCGACTTCGCGCAGGCCCTCTTCGACGGTGACGCCGAGGCCGAGCCGGTCCGCGACCGTCTGCGCGGTCTCCCGGCAGCGGCGCAGCGGCGAGCTGACGACCGTCTGGATGGTGCCGCGCGCGGCCAGCGCCTCGGCCACCGCGTACGCCTGCCGGCGGCCCGCGGGGGACAGTTCGGGGTCGCTGCCGCCGCTGCCGGAGAAGCGCTTCTGCGGCGTGAGGGCCGTCTCGCCGTGCCTGAGCAGGACGAACGTCGACGGGGGGCCGAGGTCGGCGGGGCCCCAGCCCCGGCCTGCCTGCGGCGCCGCGGCGACCGGCGCGCCCTCGGCGGGAGCCGGCGCCCCTTCGGCAGCCGGGGCGGGGACCACGGCCGGTGCCGGAGTGGCCGTGGCCGGCGCGGTGGCGGCCTGTGCCTCCGCGGGCGCCGTCGCCGCTGTCGCCGCGGCAGCGGACCCCGCGGTCGCCGTCGAGGCGGCCAGGGCTGCGCGGACCGCGGCCGCGCCTGCCGCGGCGTCGCCCGGGGGGCCCGACGGCGGCGGTGCGGCCAGGGTGCGGGCCGCCGACGCGTCCAGGGCGGCCGCCGAGGCGGACGGCTCCCACTGCCGGCCGGCCCGCCCCGCGTCCATCGCCTCGTTGGCGAGCCGGTCCGCGTGCCGGTTCCGCTCGCGCGGGATCCACTCGTAGGTGACCCGGCCGCGCGGCAGGACCGCCGCCGCCTCCGCCGCGAGCGGCTTCATGTCGGGGTGCTTGATCTTCCAGCGGCCCGACATCTGCTCGACGACGAGCTTGGAGTCCATCCGGACCTCGACCGCCGCCTCGGGGTCCAGCTCGCGGGCGGCCTTCAGCCCGGCGATCAGCCCCCGGTACTCGGCCACGTTGTTCGTGGCGACGCCGATGTACTCGGCGCGCTCCGCCAGCGTCTGTCCCGTCTCCGGGTCCAGGACGACCGCGCCGTAGCCGGCGGGCCCCGGGTTGCCCCGGGATCCGCCGTCCGCCTCCACGACCAGCCGGGGCATCAGATGCCCGAGTCCGCCGTACGGACCAGGATGCGGCCGCAGTTGTCGTGCCGGACGACCCGGTTCGCGGCCGCCGCCTTGATCTCGTTGACCTCGGCCATGTCGAGCTCCAGCCGGCAGCCCTCGCAGCGGCGCTGGTACAGGCGGGCCGCGCCGACGCCGCCCTGCTTGGCGCGGATCTTCTCGTACAGGGCCACCAGGTCCGCGGGGAGGGAGGCGGCGACGAGCTCGCGCTCCTTCGTGATGCGGGCGGTCTCCGCGTCGAGCTCGCCGGTGGCGGCGTCGCGCCGGGAGGTGGCGTCCGCGAGCTTCGCCTCCAGGGCGGAGACGCGCTCGGTGAGCTCACCGACGCGCTCCTGCGCGGCCTCCAGGCGCTCCATCACCTCGAGGACGACGTCCTCCAGGTCGGCCTGGCGCTTGGCGAGCGAGACGACCTCGCTCTGCAGGTTCGCCAGGTCGCGCGGGGACATGCCGGCGCCCGAGTCGAGCCGCTGCTGGTCGCGGGCGGCCCGCTGGCGGACCTGGTCGACGTCCTGCTCGGCCTTGGCCTGCTCGCGGGCGGCGTCGCTCGCCTGCGTCTGCGCCGCCACGAGCAGGTCGCGCTGCTGGGACAGGTCCTTGGTCAGCGAATCGACCTCGGCGTGCTCCGGCAGCGACGTCCGCTTGTGGGCGAGCTGCGACAGCCGCACGTCCAGGGCCTGGACGTCGAGGAGTCGGATCTGGTCGGCGGGCTCGGCGTTCAGTTGGGGGCTCCAGGGGTAGTCGGGGAGGTTGCGGACGGCGCGTGCGCCGTCCAGGGGTCGGTGACCTTGCGGGACACGTGGGTGCGCAGGCCCCATCCGTGGCGCTCGGAGACGGCGTCGAGCTGGGCCGCGGCCTGCTCGCACCAGGGCCACTCGGTGGCCCAGTGGGCGGCGTCGACGAGCGCGAGGGGGCTCTGCTCGCGGGCCTCGGACGCCGGGTGGTGGCGCAGGTCGGCGGTGAGGAAGACGTCCACGCCGGCCGCCCGCACCTGCGCGAACAGGCTGTCGCCGGAGCCGCCGCTGACGGCGGCGGTGCGGACGGTCATGTCGGGGTCGCCGGCGACGCGGATGCCCTGCGCGGTCCGCGGCAGCCGGGCGGCGGCGCGGGCCGCGAACTCGCGGAGGGTCTCCGGGCGGTCGAGTTCGCAGATCCGGCCGAGGCCGCGGCGGCCCTGCGGGTCGGTCGGGTCCGGCACCAGCGGGCCGGTGATCCGCAGGTCGAGTGCACCGGCGAGGGCGTCGGAGACGCCGGGGTCGGCCGTGTCGGCGTTGGTGTGGGCGACGTGCAGCGCGATGTCGTTCTTGATCAGCGTGTGCACGGCGCGGCCCTTGAACGTGCCGGCGGAGACCGTGGTGGTGCCGCGGAGGTAGAGGGGGTGGTGGGTGACGAGCAGGTCGGCGCCCAGCTCCACCGCCTCGTCGACGACCTCCTGCACGGGGTCGACCGCGAACAGGACCCGCGCGACCTCGGCATCGGGGTCGCCGCAGACGGTTCCGACCGCGTCCCACTCCTCGGCCCGCGAGGGGGGCCAGAGAGCGTCCAGCGCGGCGATGACTTCAGAGAGACGTGGCACAGGCCAAGGCTACCGTCCGTACGGAATCGGAAAGCTCCGCCCGCGGCGCTCCCGCCGCGGGCACCGGGCGGGCAGCACAGGCGGCGGCGCGGCCCGGCGCGAAACGCCGCCGGGCCACCCTTAAGGGTGAAGCGTGGGAGGTCGTGTTGTTCGGCTGGAAGTGCGAAAACTAGCTTCCTCACCGGAGGTGACGCACGGATGACTGTCTGTGCCATCGAGATCACGACGGCTGCCCCGTTCACCATCGCCGCGGACGGCTCGTACGCGGCCCGGCTCGCCGGGAGCGGCGAGGCCCGCTACCCGGAGCGCTGGACGCTGGCCGGCCCCGAGCCGTACGCGGTGCCGCTGCCGCTGGCCCAGCCCGAGGAGGCCGACAGCGAGGTGCAGCCGCTCGCCGACGGGCGGGTCCTGATCCACCGGCGGGTCGCGGACCGGCACGCCTTCGCCCTGCTGTACCCGACGGGCGGCGCCGGGGCCGGGCCGCGGACGGGCGAGCTCGCCCTGGGCTCGGTGGTCCCGGGCCGGGAGGGCGTACGGGTGTCCCTGCTGCCCCCGCCGCCCGGCGGGGCGGCCGCCTACGCGCTGGCCTCCTCGGTCGGCGGCTCCGCCGTCTGGCGGGTGGCGGGCGGCCCCTTCGGGCCCGTGGCCCGGATCCCCGGCCGCTGCACCGGCGGCGTCTGGCTGGACCGCGGCGGCCGCATGCTGGCCCTGGACCGCGAGCGGGAGGGCACGGTGAAGGCCGTCGCCGTGGACCTGGGGCGCGGCGAGGCCACCCCGCTGCTGCAGATCGCGGACGGCAGCGAGGACCGGCTGCTGTTCGCCGACCCCGACAGCGGGCTGGTGCTGGTCCGGTCGGACGCGGCGGGCGAGCCCCGCCTGGGCTGGGGCGTCCTCGGCAGCGCCCGGCCGGTCCGCTTCCCGGAGTGCCTGCGCGGCCTGCCGGCGGTCCCGTTCGCGGTCCAGCCGGGCCGGGCGCTGATGCCGGAGACGTGCGGGGTCGCGTTCCGGCTGGAGGAGGGCGCGGGCGGCTGGGGCGACGTCGCCCTGTGGCGGCCCGCCGACCGGCGCGTCTTCCGTCTCGCCGCGCCGGCCGGCTGGCTCGGCACCGGCGTGTGGGGCGCCGACGGCCGCCTCCGGCTGCCGTACTCCACGTCCGAGGTGCCCTGCGGGATCGCCGGCGTGGCGATGCCCGACGCACCTCCGAGCCCGCTCCGGGTCGAGGCCCCGCCCACCGCCGCCCCGGCCGCGCCGGGGGCGGTGCCGGGGGCGGCGGCCGAGCCGGTGCCGCCCCGCCCGGTGCCGCTCCAGCAGGCCCCGCTCCGGACCGCCGCGCCCTGACCGGCCCCGCGCCCGGCCGGTCCGCTCCTACCCGGCCGCCGCCTGGCCGTGCCGCAGGCCGAACACCTCGGCCGCGGCGAAGGTCTCGCCGTCCGGGCGGCCCGCGTAGTGGGGCGTGAGGAGCGCGTCCAGCTCCTCGTACGAGAAGACGTCCTTGGCGGTGTCGAACACGGCCGCCACCCGGGGCCGCTCCATCACGGCGACGATCCCGCCGTGGACGACGAGCAGCTGCCCGTTCACCCGCCCCGCGGCCGGCGAGGCCAGGTAGCCGACGAGCGGGGCGACGTGCTCGGGGGCCAGCGGGTCGGGGCGGCCGTCGTCCGGCACGCCGAACCCGGCGAAGACGTCCTCCGTCATCCGGGTCCGCGCCCGCGGGCAGATCGCATTGGCCGTGACCCCGTACTTGGCGAGGGCGAGCGCGGTCGAGGTGGTCAGGCCGACGATGCCGCCCTTGGCCGCCGCGTAGTTCGGCTGGCCGGCCGAGCCGCCGAGGAAGGCCTCGGAGGAGGTGTTGACGATCCGCCCGAAGACCGGGCCGCCCGCCGCCTTCGACCGCTCCCGCCAGTGCGCGGCGGCGAAGCGGGTGGTGTTGAAGTGGCCCTTGAGGTGGACGCGGACCACCGAGTCCCATTCGTCCTCAGACATGGAGAACACCATCCGGTCGCGGAGGATCCCGGCGTTGTTGACCAGGACGTCCAGCTTGCCGAAGGTGTCGACGGCCAGTTCGACGAGTTCGCGGGCCTGCCCGAAGTCCGCCACGTCCCCGGCGTGCGCCACGGCCCGGCCGCCCGCCGCGCGGATCTCCTCGGCGACCTCCTGTGCCGGGCCGGCGGACGCGTCGCCCGAGCCGTCGCGGCCGGTCCGGCCCAGGTCGTTGACGACCACGGCGGCGCCGAGGCGGGCCAGTTCCAGCGCCTCGGCGCGGCCGAGGCCCCGGCCGGCGCCGGTGACGACGGCGGACAGTCCCTCAAGCGGAAGCGGCATCTGCGGGTTCCTCTCCGACGGGCGTACGGGCGTACGGGCGCGGGCGTGTGGGGAGCTAGAGCTCGATGCAGGTGCGCAGGGCCGTCCCGGTGCGCATCTGGTCCAGGGCGTCGTTGACCTCGGCGAGCTGCACCCGGTGCGTGATCAGCCCGGCGAGGTCGACACGGCCGGCCCGCCACAGGGCGATGGTGCGCTCGTAGGACCGCAGCACGTCCCCGCCGCCGTACATGGACGGCAGGATCCGCTTCTCGTCGAAGAAGAGGGAGAACATGTCGACGGAGTACTCGTCGTCGAGGGCGCCCGCGCCGACCACGACGACGGAGCCGCCGCGCCGGGTCATCTCGTACGCGGTCCGCACGGTCGCGGACCGGCCCACGACCTCGAAGACGTAGTCGAACCCCTCGCCGCCGGTGATCCGCTGCCGGGCGTCGGCGAAGGCGTCGGGTGCGACCGCCTCGGTGGCGCCGAACCGCAGCGCCGCCTCGCGCCGGGCGGCGACCGGGTCGACGGCGACGACCTGAGCGGCGCCCTGCACCTTGGCGCCCTGGACGACGGAGATGCCGACGCCGCCGCAGCCGATGACGGCGACGGACGACCCGGCCTCGACCTGCGCCGTGTTGATCGCCGCGCCGAGCCCGGTGGTGACGCCGCAGCCGATGAGCGCGGCGATGTCGTACGGCACGTCGTCGGGGATCTTCACCGCGCAGGCGGCGGGGACGACGAGCTCCTCGGCGAAGGTGCCGGTGCCGGCGAACCCGAAGACGTCGCCGCCGGCGGCGCGCCGGAAGTTCGGGGTGGCGGCGTTCCCGAAGGCCGCCAGGCACAGGTGCCCCTGGCCGCGCCGGCACGCCGGGCAGTCCCGGCAGGGCGGCAGCCAGCAGACGAGGACGCGGTCGCCGACCGCATGGGTGGTGACGCCGTCCCCGACGTCGGTGATCTCGCCCGCGCCCTCGTGCCCGGGGACGAACGGCGCGGGCTGCGGCAGCACCCCGCTCATCGCGGACAGGTCGGAGTGGCACAGGCCGGTGGCCCTGATGCGGATCCGCACCCGGCCGGGCCCGAAGCCCACGGCCTCCATGTCGTCGACGACCTCGAGCTTGTCCTGGCCTATCTCGCTCTGCAGCGCTGCGCGCACGGTGCGGCTCCTCGGCTTGGGGCTACTGGGGTGCGGGTGGCTGGGGGGGCAGGGGCGGCTGTGCGGCTAGCCGTGCTCGACGACGGTGTCGGCGAGGACGGGGGCGTCGCCCCGCTCGGCCGCGCCCACCTCGACGCGCACCCGGCCGGGCTCCTCCCACATCCGGATCCGCAGCGTCTCCCCCGGGTAGGCGACGCCGGCGAACCGGGTGCGGTAGGCGCGGACGCGGGTGACGTCCCCGCCGAGCGCGGTGTCGACGACGGCCTTGAGGGCCATCCCGTACGAGCACAGGCCGTGCAGGATCGGGCGGTCGAAGCCGGCCGTCTTGGCGAACTCGGGGTCGGCGTGCAGCGGGTTCCAGTCCCCGGAGAGCCGGTAGAGCAGCGCCTGCTCCTCGCGGACGGGGCGCTCCACGACCCGGTCGGGGGCCCGGTCGGGGGTCTCGGAGCGGGCGGAGGGGCCGCGGTCGCCGCCGAAGCCGCCCTCTCCGCGGACGAAGATCTGCGCGTCACTGGTCCACAGGGGGCCGTCGGCGTCGGCGACCTCGGAGCGGAGCACGATGACGGCGGCCTTGCCCTTGTCCCAGACGGCCGCGACCTTGGACGAGGCGGTCGCCCTGCCCGCCACGGGGATGGGCCGGTGCAGCTCGATGGAGTGGCCGCCGTGCAGGACGGCGGCGAGGTCGACCTCGATCCCCGGTGCGGAGAGCCCGCCGAGCATGGCCATGCCGGCGCCGGCGACGGTGGCGAAGCTGGGCAGGACGTGGAGCCGGGACTCCAGGGTGTAGCGGAGCTCGTCGGGGTCGGTGGCGGGGATGCCGGCGCCGAGGCCCAGGTGGTAGAGCTGGATGTCCTTGTGGTCCCAGGCGATGTCCCCGCGGCGGGGGTCGGCGGCGAGGGCCCTGGCGGCGTCGATCGGCATGGGGATGGTGCTCCTTGTCCGTGGAAGACCTCGGCGCGGTCGTCCGCACCGTCGGCCGCACCGAGGTCGCATGCGGGACCGGTTCTAGAACGCGTTCCAGTGTCCACCGGTGAGGCATGTATAACGCACGCCCCACCACATGGGAAGGCTGCTGACTGCGTGTCAGATGGACGTGTCCGGGAGCGTGTTGCAACCGCCGGCGCGAGGCTGCGCCCTACGCTGGCGGCGTGGACGAACTGCCGGCGGACCGCCGCCCCGCCGGGTCACTGCGGGTGCTCCTCTTCCCGCCGGACCCGGCGCTCGCACTGCGGCTGGGGCTCCAGCCGGACATCGAGATGGTCGCCTCCGCGACGGCCCGGCCCGCGGTGGCGCTGGTCCAGGAGCTGTCGGCCGTCACCGCGCTGCGGGAGGAGGACCCCGAGTGCCGGGTGCTGGTGATGGCCGGCTCGGCGCGCCCCGGGCTGCTGGACGCAGCCCTGGCGGCGGGGGCGGCCGGGCTGGTGGTGCGGGACGGGCCGCTGGAGGAGCTGGCGGACGCCGTCCGGCGCGCCTCCCGCGGCGAGACGGTGGTCGACCCGGCCCTGGCAGCCCCCGCCCGCCCCGACCCCGGCTCCGGCGGCCTCAGCGGCGCAGCAGGGTGACGACGGCCGCGCCGCCCAGGCCGATGTTGTGGGCCAGCCCGACCGCGGCCCCGCGGACCTGCCGGTCCCCGGCCTCCCCGCGCAGCTGCCAGACCAGTTCGGCGGTCTGTGCGAGCCCGGTGGCGCCCAGCGGGTGGCCCTTGGAGATCAGCCCGCCGGAGGGGTTGACCACCCAGCGTCCGCCGTACGTCGTCGCGCCGCTCTCCACGAGGGGGCCCGATTCCCCGTCGGCGCACATGCCGAGGGCCTCGTAGGTCAGGAGCTCGTTGACGGAGAAGCAGTCGTGGAGCTCGATGACGTCGACGTCGTCGACGCCGAGGCCGGCGGCCGCGAAGGCCTGCCGGGCCGCGGCCGCCGTCACCGGCTTGCCGACGACGTCGATGCAGGAGCCGGAGGCGAAGGTGGCCGGGGTGTCGGTGGCCATCGCCTGCCCGGCGATCTCGACGGCCTCGGCGTGCAGTCCGTGCCGTACGAGGAACCGCTCGGAGACGACGACGGCCGCGGCGGCGCCGTCCGAGGTGGGCGAGCACTGGAGCCGGGTCAGCGGTTCGTGGACGGGCTTCGCGGCGAGGACCTCCTCGACCGTGTACACGTCCCGGAACTGGGCGTACGGGTTGTCCGCGGAGTGCCGGTGGTTCTTCGCGGCGACCGCCGCGAGCTGCTCCGGGGTGGTGCCGTACCGCTCCATGTGCTCGCGGGCGGCGTTCCCGAAGAGCTGCGCGGTCGGCGGCGACTGCCCGAAGCCGTGCCGGGCGGCCATGATCCCGTAGTGCCGGGCGACCGGGGAGGCCCCGAAGTCGCCCGCGCCGGCCCCGGAGCCGAGGGAGCCCTTCTTCATCTTCTCGAAGCCGAGGGCCAGCACGCAGTCGGCGAGCCCGCCCGCGACGAGCTGCCGGGCCACCACCAGGGCGGTGGCGCCGGTCGCGCAGTTGTTGTTCACGTTGTAGACGGGGACGCCGGTCAGCCCCAGCCCGTACGCGGCACGCTGCCCGGCGGTGGAGGGCTGGAAGCAGTAGCCGACGGCGACGTGCTCGACCTGCTCGTAGCCGATCCCTGCGTCCGCGAGGGCGGCCCGGCCGGCCTCCTCGGCGAGCTCCCAGTACGGCCGGTCGGCCGTCTCGGGCTTCTCGAAGCGGGTCATCCCGACTCCGGCGACGTACGACTTCATGCCCGTCCCGTCCCTTCCTTCAGTCCCTGGGGAGGCCGAGGATCCGCTCGGCGACGACGTTCAGCTGGACCTGCGTGGTGCCCCCGGCGATGGTCAGGCAGCGGGACAGCAGCATCCCGTGGACGGCCCGCTCCCCCGGCCCCTCCCGTACGGCGCCCTCGGGGCCGAGGAGCTCCAGGGCCAGTTCGGCGACCCGCTGCTGGTGCGCGGTCTGCACGAGCTTGCGGATCGAGGCGCCGGCGCCCGGCTCCAGCCCGGAGACCTGCCGGAGCGTGGTGCGCAGCCCGATGCAGGCCAGTGCGTGGGCTTCGGCGGCCAGTGCCCCGAGGCGGGCTCGGCGGGCGCCGTCGAGTCCGGGGGCGCGGGCGAGGAGCGCCTCCAGGCCGGTGCCGAAGGCGACCTGGTCGGCCATGTGGACGCGCTCGTTGCCGAGGGTGGTGCGGGCGACGGCCCAGCCGTCGCCGGGCTTGCCGAGGAGGGCGTCGGCGGGCAGCAGCGCGCCGTCGAACCAGACCTCGTTGAAGAGGGTGTCACCGGTGATCTCGCGCAGCGGCCGGATGTCGATGCCGGGGGTGGCGCGCATGTCGACGAGGAAGCAGCCGAGGCCGCGGTGGCGGGGGGCGTCCGGGTCGGTGCGGGCGAGGAGGATGCCGTGGTCGGCGGTGCGGGCGGCGCTCGTCCACACCTTCTGGCCGGTGATCCGCCAGGCCCCGTCCGGGCCGGTCCGCTCGGCCCGGGTGCGCAGGGAGGCGAGGTCGGATCCGGCGCCGGGCTCGGAGAAGAGCTGGCACCAGGCGAGGTCGCCGAGCAGGGTGGCGGGGAGGTAGGCGGCCTGCTGCCCGGGGGTGCCGTGGGCGATCAGGGAGGGCACGACCCAGGTGGCGATCCCGAGGTCGGAGATCCGTACGCCGGCCCGGGCCAGCTCCTGCGCGACGACGAGCTGTTCCAGGGGCCCGGCGCCGAGTCCCCAGGGGGGCGGCAGGTGCGGGGCGGCGTACCCGGTGGGGGCGAGGGCGCGGCGGGCGCCGGCCGGGTCGAGGCCGCGGGCGCCTTCGGCGGCGCGGCGGGCGGCGGGCCGGTACCGCTCGGCCTGCGGGGGGAGGTCGGTGCGGACCTCGCGGCGGGCGCCGGCGGCGGCGAGGTCCGCGGCGTGCAGCCGGTGCTCGTCGCCGGGGCCGAGGAGCTGGCGGGCCACGAGGGCCCGCCGCAGGTGGAGGTGGGCGTCGTGCTCCCAGGTGAAGCCGGTGCCGCCGAGGATCTGGATGCAGTCCTTGGCGCATCCGTACGAGGCGTCCAGGGCGGTGGCGGCGGCGAGCGCGGCGGCGAGCGGGCGGCCGGCGGGCGGCCCGTCGGCGGCGCGGGCGGCGTCCCAGGCCAGGGCGCGGGCCTGCTCCAGGCGGACGAGCATGTCGGCGCACAGGTGCTTGACGCCCTGGAAGCGGCCGATGGGCCGGCCGAACTGCTCGCGGACCTTGGCGTGTTCGGCGGCGGTGTGCACGGCCCAGGCGGCGGTGCCGCAGGCGTCGGCGGCGAAGAGGGTGCGGGCGAGGTCGCGGACGAGGCCGTCGTCGAGGGCGAGGAGCCGGTCGGGCGGGACGGGGGTGCGCAGGGCCCGTACCTCGGCGGTGGGGCGGGTCGGGTCGGGGCGGTGTGGGTGCGGACGGCGAGGGCGGCGGTGTCGACGGCGAACCAGCGGGTGCCGGCGGGGGTGGCGGCGGCGAGGAGGACGAGGTCGGCCTCGCCGGCGCCGAGGACGGGAGGGGCGAGGCCGTCGAGGAGGTGTCCGCCGCCGGGGGCGGGGGCGGCGGTCAGGGTGCCGGGCCCGAGGGCGACGGCCCCGATGCGGGTGCCGTCGGCGAGCGCGGCGGCCAGGTCGGCGGCTCCGGCCCGGTCCAGCAGGGCGGAGGCGAGGGAGCTGGGCAGGAAAGGGCCGGGCAGCGCGGCGCGGGCGGCCTCCTCGACGGCGACGGCCAGGTCGAGGAGGGTGCCGCCCTCCAGGTGGGGGGCGAGGAGCCCGGCTGCGGCGAGGCCGTCCCACCAGGCGGGGCGCTCCCCGGTGCGGGGCGGCGCGTCCAGCAGGGCGCGGACCCGGTCGGGCGGGACGTGGCGGGCGGCCCAGCCGCGCACGGCGGCGGCCAGGTCCTGCTGCTCCTGCGTGATGGCGATGCCCATGCGGATCCTGCCGCCCCTCCGGTGCCCCGACGTCCCGGCGGACGCGCCCGGGGTACCCGGCGGCGCGACCGCGGGCCAGGGTAGAACACGTTCCATTCTGACGGAAGGTCAGATGCATGGCGGGGAGCGGCGGTTGTCGGGTGCCGCAACGGGACGCGGCCGAAATCGCTCTGGATCCGGCCCGTTCCCGAATGATCGAATCCGGGGGCGGCCCAGGCCGCCGCCCCCCGCAGCCGCCTCCGGGAAGGAAACGGCCCGTGCACCCCCTTCCGTACGCGGACCTCCACGCGCTGGTCCCCCTCGACGTCGAGGCGGAACTGGACGCCGCCATCCGGCGGCTGGGGCCGGAAGCGGACGCGCGCGCCGCCCGCGGCGCGGTCGCGGGGCTGCTGCGCCGCCACCCGCTGCGGCACCCCCTGTGGCTGCTGCCGCTGCTCGTGCACGGAACGGAGACCGGCGAACCCGCCCCCGCCGCCCCGCTCGCCGCCCTGCACGTGCTGTGGTGGACCTCCGCCTGCCACCTCGACGACCTGGCCGACGCCCCCGGCCGTACGGGCCGCGGGGAGTCCGGGGCCGTGACCGGGGCCGGAGCCGGCCCGAGCGAGGAGCTGATGGCCGCCTTCCTCGCCGGGAGCGTCCTGCCGCTGCGGATCGTCGAGGCCCTTCCCGCCCCGCCCGCGACACGCGCCGCCCTGGCCTCCGAGGTCCTGACCGCCTGGACCGCCGCCGCGGAGGGGCAGCTGGCCGACATCGGCACGACCGCCGCGCACGCCACCCCGGAATCCGCGGTCGCCGCCTACCGCGGGAAGTCCGGCGGCCCCTACTCGATGATCACCGCGATGGCGGCGCGGCTGTCGGGGGCGGAGCCGCAGCGCGTGGAGTCCTGGCGGGAGTTCGGCGCCCTGTTCGGCATCCTGTGGCAGCTGTTCAACGACCAGGAGGACATCCTGACCGGCCGGCACGAGGACCTCCGCAACGGCACACCGACCCACCTGCTCGCCTGCGCCCTCGAAGGCGCCGCCCCACCCGCCGGCCGGGACCGCCTGCTCGCCCTGTCCGAGGCCGCGCGCCGGTCCGCCGCCGCCCGGTCGGAGCTCCTGGCGGCCCTCCTCGCGCCCGCCGTGCTCGACCGCCACCGCGCCGGCCTCGGCGCGTTCCGCGCCCGTGCCCACCGCGTGCTCGCCGCGCTCGGCGGCCACGAGCGGTACCTGCCGGCGCTGCAGCGCCTCGTGGACCATGCGTCGGCGCTGCTGCTCCCGCCGCCCGGCCCTGCCGCGGACGCGCAGCCGACCCGGCCGTGGCGGCCTACCGGGCGGTAGGGCAGCATGGGCTCCGCCCACGCGCAGCACAGGAGGAACCCATGGCCCCCGCCGCCACCCCCAAGCCGGAGACCCTCGCCGCCTTCGAGGCCGCCAAGGGCTTCATGCCCCTGCGCGAGGGGCTCGCGCTGTACGAGGCGGCCGCCGCGGCCGCTGCGCTCGGGCTGCCGCTGCTGGAGGTGGGCACGTACTGCGGGCGCTCGACGATCCTGCTGGCCGACGCCGCCCGGGAGGCCGGCGTGAGCGCCGTCACCGTCGACCACCACCGCGGCAGCGAGGAGCAGCAGCCGGGCTGGGAGTACCACGACCCGACCGTCGTCGACCCCGAGATCGGGCTGATGGACACCCTGCCGACCTTCCGCCGCACCCTGCACCGGGCGGGGCTGGAGGAGCACGTCGTCGCCGTCGTGGGCCGGTCCCCGCAGGTCGCCGCCGTCTGGGGCGGCCCGCTCGGCTTCGTCTTCATCGACGGCGGCCACACCGACGAGCACGCCGCCGGCGACTACGAGGGGTGGGCCCCGCACCTGGCCGAGGGCGGCACCCTCGCGATCCACGACGTCTTCCCCGACCCGGCCGACGGCGGGCAGGCCCCGTACCGGATCTACCTGCGCGCTCTGGACTCCGGCGCGTTCGAGGAGGTCTCGGCGACCGACTCGCTGCGAATCCTGCGCCGCACCGGGCCCGGCATCTGAGCAGGCGCCGGCCGCCCGGGGCACACGGGGCACACGGGGCATATCAGCACACGATCGCACCGCGCCCTCGGACGGCCCAGTGCCCGGCCGCGCAAGCGGGCCCGGTCTAGCATCGCGCCGTGCGCTACGACGACAGCCCCCCGCAGCCCGAGACCGCCCCCGCGCCCGGCGCGGACCGTCGGCGCTTCGCGCGCCGCTCCGCCCTCGCCGTCGCCGCGGCGGTCATCGCCCCGACCACCCTGGCCGGCTGGGTCCTGGTCCAGGTCGGCACCGGTGCCGGGGCGGACGACGCCCGTCCGCCCCGCATCGCGGCGCCGGCCGCGATGGGCACCGGCACACCGACCGCCACCCCGACCTCCACCGCCTCACCGACCGCCACCGCCTCCGCGAGCTCCTCCCCGAGCACCGGCCCCTCGGCGAGCGGCGGCCCAGCGCCCTCCCCCGGCGCCACCTCCCCCCTCGCCGGCAAGACCGTGGTCATCGACCCCGGGCACAACACCGGCAACTTCGACCACAGCCGCGAGATCAACCAGCAGGTCGACATCGGGACCGCCCGCAAGGAGTGCGACACCACCGGCACCACCACCCGCGCCGGCTACAAGGAAGCCGACTTCACCCTCGACGTCTCCCGCCGGCTGCGCACCCTCCTCGAAGGCCGCGGCCTGAAGGTGGTGTTCACGCACGAGGCCGACCGCGCCTGGGGGCCCTGCATCACCGAGCGGGCCCGCATCGGCAACGAGGCGAACGCCGACGCCGTCGTCTCCGTCCACGCGGACGGCGTCTCCGAGGGCAGCCGCGGCTACCACGTCATCCTCCCCGCCAAGGTCAAGGGCGGCGCCGCGGACACCGCCGCGATCGTCGGCCCGTCCCGGACGCTCGGCGAGCGGATCGCCGCGAACTTCGCGCGCGCCACCGGCTCCGGCCCCGCCAACTACCTCGGCGGCGGCACCGGTTTGGTCGTCCGCGACGACCTCGGCGGCCTCAATCTCTCGACCCGGCCCAAGGTGTTCGTCGAATGCGGCAACATGCGTGACAGCAAGGACGCGGCGCTGCTGACGAGTCCGCAGTGGCGGCAGAAGGCCGCGCAGGGCATCGCGGACGGGATCGTCGGCTTCCTCGGCGGGTAGTCCTCACGAGGGGGGGCGGCCTGCCGCCCCGGTCCTCTCGGCCGCGGGAAACCTCCGTACCATGGTCCAGCCCGCCCCCTGCTCCTGGTTGCACGACCGCACCACGAGACGACCGAGACCGAGAAGGACACCTAAGACGTGAACATCCGCTCCCTCACTCGAGGCGACGGCGTGGTGATCGGAGCAGCGGTGCTGCTGTTCATCGCCTCGTTCCTCGATTTCTACTCCGCGACCGGCCTGGACCTGCCGAGCGTGTGGGACACCGACGTCTACCGGCTGGCGCTGCCGTCCGTCTTCCTGCTGGGCTTCATCGCCGCCGGCCTGCTCGTCGCCGGCCGCTTCCTGCCGGCGGGCCGCCAGCTCGCCGGCCTGCCGCTGTCGGCGTGGGGGACGGTCCTCGCGGTTTCCGCCGCCTGGTCCTCGCTGTGGTCGCTCATCACCAGCCCGAGCGGCGCCGACCTGGGTGCGGGCTGCATCATCGCCTTCCTCGCCACCCTCGTCCTGGCCGGCACCGCCCTCTTCGGCGAGAAGGTCCCGGCGCTCGCCGGCCCGCTGCTCCCGGAGGCCCGCCCGGCCGCGCCGGCGCCGTACGGCGGCCAGCCGCAGCCGGGCACCGGGTACGGCTACCCGGGCGGCCAGCAGCCCCCCGGCTACGGCGCCACCCCGCAGCCCGCGCCGCCGTACGGCGGCACCCCGGGCCCGCAGGACGCGGCACCGGCCCCGGCGGCGGACTTCGCCCCGTTCTGGTTCGCCGTGCCGGTGGCCCGCCCGCTGTACGCGGAGGACGGCTCGCCGTCCCCGATCGCCGAACTCGCGCCCGGCACCTGGTACCTGGCGGTGGACCAGCGCGGCCCGTCCACGCTGATCGCCCAGACGCAGGACGGCCGCCGCGGTGTCCTGAACGACACCTCCGGCATCCAGCGCGGCTGACGCTCCGCAGACGGTTCCGACGGCCCTCCGCCCTTCCGGGCGGGGGGCCGTTGTCCTACAGTCGCCCCGTTCACTGACGCACCGTCAGAACCGGTCGGCGGAAGGGACCGCGCATGCGCCTCGGACTGGCACTCGGCTACTGGGGCCGCGGCCCCGACCCCTCCCACCTCGCCCTCGCCACCGAGGCCGAACGCCTCGGCTACTCCTCGGTGTGGACCGCCGAGGCCTGGGGCTCGGACGCCTTCACCCCGCTCACGTGGATCGCCGCGCACACCTCCCGCATCCTCCTCGGCACCGCCGTCGCGCAGATGGCCGCGCGCAGCCCGACCGCCACCGCCATGCACGCCCTCACCCTGGACCATCTCTCCGGCGGCCGCATGATGCTGGGCCTCGGCCTGTCCGGACCGCAGGTCGTCGAGGGCTGGTACGGGCGCCCGTTCCCGGCGAGCCCGCTGACCGCCACCCGCGAGTACGTCGACGTCGTCCGCCAGGTCCTGCGCCGCGAGGCACCCGTCGCCGTGGAGGGCCGCTTCCACAGCCACCCCTACCTCGGCCCCGACGCGACCGGCCTCGGCCGGCCCCTGCGGCCGATCACCCACCCGCTCCGCGCCGACCTGCCGCTGCTCCTCGGTGCGGAGGGCCCGCGCAACGTCGCCCAGACCGTCCGCATCGCCGACGGCTGGCTGCCCCTGTACTGGTCCCCGCTGCGGACCGGCACCTTCCGGGAGGCCCTCTCCGACCTGCCCGAGGGCTTCCTGATCGCTCCCATGGCGCGGGCCCGAGTCTGCGACGACGTCGCCGAGGGCCTGCTGCCCGTCAAGGCGATGCTCGGCTTCTACATCGGCGGGATGGGCCACGCCGCCCGCAACTTCCACGCCGACCTCATGGCCCGCATGGGCTTCGCGGAGGAGGCCCGCCGCATCCAGGAGCTGTTCCTCGCCGGGCGCAGGAAGGAGGCGGTGCTCGCCGTGCCCGACGCGTTCGCCGACGAGATCAGCCTGGTGGGGCCGCGCGAGCGGATCGCCGAGCGGCTGGAGCTGTGGCGCCGCGGCCCGGTCACCGACCTGCTGGTCACCGCCCCGGACCCGCACACCCTGCGCGTCCTCGCGGACCTCAACGCCTGACGTGCGCCGCCCGGCCGGGAAGAGCCCCGGCCGGGCGGCCGCGCCCGGCTATCCGCCGAGCTCGGAGACGCTGGGCACCTGGTCCTTGACGGGTGCGCCGGCGCTCTTGCCGGCGTCCTTCACGCCGTTGATGACGTTCTGGAAGGAGCTGATGTCGGCGTCGCCGACCTCGCCCTTGCGCAGCTTCGTCCCCATCTCCTTCAGGGATTCGATGCCCGCGGTCAGCGGGGCGAGCGCCTTCGACAGCAGCGGGTCGGCCTGGGCGTTGCCGACGGCCGCCTTCAGCCGGTTGTACGCGAACGCGCCCGCGAGGGCCGCCTTGATCAGCGTGAACGTGCGCCCGCTCGCTCCCTTGCGGAACTTGCCCTGCTGGTACGGCTTGATGATCCACTGGTAGGTGGCGCCGGCCGCGAGTCCCGCGTTCGCGACGAAGCGGGTCTTGGCGAACCTCTGGCGCTCGGCCGAGGTGGTGGGGGACGGCTCGGCCTCCGGGAGCGCGGCCCGGGCCGCGGCGTGCACGGCCTGCGCCCGCAGGGCGTCGGCCTGCTCCGCGTGCCCGAGGACCCGGGCGGCCGCGACGCCGTCGGAGGCGGCACCGCCGCCCTGGCCCCTCGCCCCGGCGGCCGCCGAGCCGCCGCACGCGGCACCTCCGGCGACCAGCGCGCCCGACAGCGCCAGCGCCGTCAGGCCGCGGCTGAATCGGATGCTCCTGCGTATCGACACGGTTGCCTCCCGATGGAGTGGGGTGTCCCCGGCAGCGTCACCCCCGGGCCCGGGCCCCGCCACTCGGGCCACCCGATCGGCCCACCCGGGTGGCGCGGGCGGTCCTCCGCCCGCACCATCCCCGCGGCAGCCGCAGCCGCTGCGTCCGCCGGTCGGCGGGCCCGTCAGGAGCGGCGGCAGCAGTCCGGCTCCAGCCCGGCGGGCAGCGACAGCCCCCCGAACACGGCCGTCGTGGCCTCGTCCCCGCCCAGCGCGGCGGCCGCCAGCAGCAGCGAGCCCGCCGTCCACGTCGTCTGCTCCACCGGCCAGACCGCCTCGTCCTCGAAGACGTAGCCGGTCCAGTACATGCCGTTCTCGGCGCGCAGGTGCGTGATGGAGCGCAGGATCTCCAGGGCCCGGTCCGACTCGCCGACCGCCCACAGGGCGAGCGCCAGCTCGCAGGACTCGCCGCCGGTCACCCACGGGTTGGGCAGCACGCAGCGCACCCCGAGGCCGGGGACGACGAACTCCTCCCACCGCTCCTCGATGCGCTCCTTGGCCGCCGCGCCGGTCACGGCTCCGCCGAGGACGGGGTAGTACCAGTCCATCGAGTAGCGGGACTTGTCCAGGAACCGCTCCGGGTGGCTGCGTATCGCGTGCCCGAGCGCGCCGGCCGCGAGCTCCCAGTCCGGCTGCGGGTCCTCGCGGTGCTCGGCGATCGCCAGCGCGCACCGCAGCGCCTGGTGGATCGAGGAGGAGCCGGTCAGCAGCGCGTCCGCGACGGGCGTGCCGTCGGCCTCGCGCTTCCAGCCGATCTCGCCGCCGGGCTGCTGGAGGTCCAGGACGAACTCGACGGCCGCGTACACGACGGGCCACATGAGCTCCAGGAACCGGTCGTCGCCGGTGGCCAGGTAGTGGTGCCACACCCCGACCGCCACGTACGCGGTGAAGTTGGTCTCCCGGCCGGCGTCCTGCGGGCTCACCGTGTCGACGCCGCCCGGCCGGTCGGCGTACGCCGCGTACCAGGAGCCGTCGGTGTTCTGGTGCCGGGCCAGCCACCGGTAGGCGCGCTCGGCGGCGGCGTGCTCGCCGGCCGCGTCGAGCGCCATGGCGGCCTCGGTGTGGTCCCACGGGTCGAGGTGGTGGCCGCGGAACCAGGGGATCGCGCCGTCGGGGCGCTGCACGGCGAGGATCCCCGCGACGGTCGCCGCGGCCTCCTCTGCCGTCAGCACCCCGTCCAGGGCGAGGCGTTCGGTGCGCCCGGTGGAGCTCACTGGGCGGCGCCGACGGGGAGGTGCGGCTTCGTCGCGTACACGACGAAGCTCTTGCCGATGACGGGGTTGAGGGCCTGCTCGGCGAGGCGCGTCGCGAGCGGCTTCTTCATGATGTCCCAGACCAGCAGCTTGTGGTACGCGCGGACGGGCAGGGCCTTGTCGTTGTCGACGCCGAAGGCGCACTTGAGCCACCAGTACGGGGAGTGCAGGCCGTGCGCGTGGTGGGTGCCGTACGGCTTGAGGCCGGCGGCCCGCATCTTGCCGAGCAGCTCGTCGGCCTTGTAGATGCGGATGTGGCCGCCCTCGACCTCGTGGTAGGCGTCGCTGAGCGCCCAGCACACCTTCTCCGGGCCGTAGCGGGGGACGGTGACGGCGATGCGCCCGCCCGGCTTGAGGACGCGGACCATCTCGGCGAGGACGCCCTTGTCGTCGGGGATGTGCTCCATCACCTCGGAGATGATGACGACGTCGAAGGAGTCGTCGGGGAAGGGCAGCGCGAGGGCGTCGCCCTCCATCGCGGTGGCGGTGGCGCCGGCCGGGGCCTCGCCGGCCTCCTTCATCGCGGCGAACCACTTGGCGACCTCGCGGATCTCCTCGCCGTTGCGGTCGACGGCGACGACCTGCGCGCCGCGCCGGTAGCACTCGAAGGCGTGCCGGCCTGCGCCGCAGCCCAGATCGAGCACGCGGTCGCCTGCGGCGAGCGGGAACCGGGAGAAATCGACGGTCAGCACGGGGTCCTGCCTTCGCGGTCGCGGGGGTGGGGAAACATTCAGCGGGTGCGGCGGGCCTGCGCGATCGCGGCCCGGTAGTGGGCCGCGGTGCCCTCGGCGGCCTTGGCCCACGTGAACCGGGCGAGGACCCGCGCGCGGCCGGCGGCGCCGAGCCGGGCCCGCAGCTGCGGGTCGCCGAGGAGCCGGCCGAGCGCGGCGGCCAGGGCCCCGGCGTCGCCGGGCGGCACCGCGAGGCAGGTCTCGCCGTCGGGTCCGGCGACCTCGGGGATCGCGCCGCCGGTGGTGGCGACCAGCGGGGTGCCGGTGGCCATGGCCTCGGCGGCGGGCAGCGAGAAGCCCTCGTACAGGGAGGGCACGCAGGCGGCCTGGGCGCTGCGGACGAGGTCGACGAGCTCGGCGTCCGTGACGCCCTTGACGAAGCGGACGGCGTCCTGGAGGCCGTACGTCTCGATGGCGCGGGCGACGGGCCCCTCCTCGGCGCGCCTGCCGACGACGACGAGGTGCGCGGCGGGCTGCTCGGTGCGCAGCTTGGCGAGGGCCTCGACGAGGAACACCAGGCCCTTGAGGGGCACGTCGGCGCTGGAGGTGGTGACGATCCGGCCGGGCACCTCGGCGACCGCGGGGTCGGGCGACCACAGGTCGGTGTCGGCGCCGATGTGGACGACGTGGATGCGCTCGCCGCGCACGCCGAGGTGCTCGGCGATCTCCTGCTTGGAGGAGCCGGAGACGGTCAGCACGGACGGCAGGCGGCGGGCGACGCGGGCCTGCATGCGCGTGAAGGCGTACCAGCGGCGGACGGAGAGGCGCCGCTTGCGGTCGGGGGCGGCGTCGAGCTCCAGCTGCCGGTCGACGGTGATCGGGTGGTGGATCGTGGTGACCAGCGGGGCGCCGAGGTCGCCGAGGAGGCCGTAGCCGAGGGTCTGGTTGTCGTGGATGACGTCGAACTCGCCGGCGCGGGCCGCGAGGTGGCGGCGGGCGCGCAGGGAGAAGGTCAGCGGCTCGGGGAAGCCGCCGGTCCACATGGTGGCGACCTCCAGCGCGTCGATCCAGTCGCGGAACTCCTCGCGCCGCGGGGTGCGGAAGGGGTCGGGCTGGCGGTAGAGGTCGAGACTGGGCAGCTCGGTCAGGGAGGCGCCCTCGTCGAGGACCGGATAGGGCTGTGCGCCGATCACCTCGACGGAGTGGCCGAGCCGGACGAGTTCCCGCGAAAGGTGCCGCACGTAGACGCCCTGGCCCCCGCAGAACGGGTTCCCCTTGTACGTCAGGAGTGCGATGCGCAACGGCCGGTCACCGTCCGTCACAGACCCTGCGAAAGGGCTCGTCACCACGGCCTCAGCGGTCACTCTCGGCCCCTTTCTGGCTGCAACTTTCGCCGGAGCGTAACCGCTCGGATAATGTAGAACAAGTTTCAGAGTTGATCCGTCGCGGACCATTGAATCTACCGGCCGGAAACCCCACCGTAAGAGGCGGAGCAGGTGATTCGCGCCACCACGCGGCGCCTGCCATGCTGGGCCCGCACCAGCCCGGAAAACGGCCCCGCACCTGCGGGGCGTCTCCAGCCAGCGGCACACCACGGAACGGGGCACATGACAGCGGAAGCGAAGGCCGTCACCACACCGGCGTCCCCTCCCCTGACCGAGCGCCAGGAGGCGCGCCGCCGCCGCATCCTGCACGCCAGCGCCCAACTGGCGGGGCGGGGCGGCTTCGACGCCGTCCAGATGCGCGAGGTCGCGGAGGCCGCGGGCGTCGCCCTCGGCACCCTCTACCGCTACTTCCCCTCCAAGGTGCACCTGCTCGTCGCCACGATGCAGGACCAGCTCCAGCACATGCACGCGACACTCCGCAAGCGCCCGCCGGCCGCGGAGGACCCGGCCGCCCGGGTCGCCGAGACGCTGATGCGCGCCTTCCGTGCCCTCCAGCGCGAGCCGCACCTCGCGGACGCGATGGTGCGCGCGCTGACGTTCGCGGACCGCAGCGTCAGCCCGGAGGTGGACACCGTCTCGCGGCTGACGACCGCGATCATCCTGGACGCGATGGGCCTGGACGCGCCGCCGACCGCGGAGCAGCTCTCGGCGGTCCGCGTCATCGAGCACACCTGGCACTCCGCGCTGATCACGTGGCTGTCGGGGCGGGCCTCGATCGCCCAAGTGAAGATCGACATCGAGACGGTCTGCCGGCTGATCGAGCTGACCGCCCCGCCCGAAAAGGCCTGAACCCGCCGTCGCCGCGGGGCGGCGCAGGGCGGCGCAGGGCCGGGCGGGGGCCCACCCCGCCCGGCGCGCCCGGCCCACCCGTCCCGGGCACCCCGGGCGCCTCACTCCTCGGGCGGGAACACCGCCTCCCCGCTCCCCGCGAGCGTGATCGAGATGGCTTCGACGGGGCAGCCCTCGGCCGCCGCGAGCACCGGCTCGCTCGCGTCGGCCTCCTCCCGCCGCGGGTGCGACTGCCGCGCCGCGTCCAGGGCGAAGCCCTCGGGGGCCAGGCCCGCGCACATGCCGGAGCCGATGCACACCCTCCGGTCGACCTCCACCCGCCACCGGTCGCCCACGGCTCAGGCCCCCGCCCCGTACCCGGCCGGCAGGTGGACCATCTTGTGCTCCAGGTACTCGCCGAACCCCTCCGGCCCGAACTCCCGTCCCAGGCCGCTGTTCTTGTAGCCGCCGAACGGCCCGAGCACGTCCAGGCTGAAGGTGTTCACGTTGAAGGTGCCCGTCCGCACCCCGCGGGCGAAGTCGATGCCCCGCTCGACGTCCGCCGTCCACACGCTGCCGCTCAGCCCGAACTCGGAGTCGTCCGCGATCCGCAGCGCCTCCGCCTCGTCCCCGTACGGGATGAGGCAGACCACGGGGCCGAAGATCTCCTCGCGGGCGATCCGCATCGCGTTGTCCACCTCCCCGAAGAGGGTCGGCTCGACGTACCAGCCGCGCTCCAGGCCGGCGGGCCGGCCGCCGCCGGCGAGGACCTTCGCGCCCTCTTCCTGCCCGATCCGGATGTACTCCAGCGACCTGCGCCGCTGCCGCTCGGCGACGAGCGGTCCGACCTGCGTCGCGGGGTCGAGGGGGTCGCCGACGACGAGGGCCCCGGCGGCCGCGGCGAGCGCCTCGGCGATCTCGCCGTAGCGGCTGCGGGGCGCGAGGATGCGGGTCTGGGCCACGCACGCCTGCCCGTTGTTCATCCAGGCGGCGGGCACGATCCCGGCGACGGCCGAGTCCAGGTCGGCGTCGGGCAGGATCACGGCGGCGGACTTGCCGCCCAGCTCCAGGGTGACCCGGGTCAGGTTCCGCGCGGCGACCTCCATCACCCGTCGGCCGGCGGCAGCCGAGCCGGTGAAGGACACCTTGTCCACGCCCGGGTGCCCCACCAGGTACTCGCTCACCTCCCGGTCGGCGGGCAGCACCGACAGCACCCCTTCCGGAAGCCCGGCCTCCCGCGCGATGCCGGCGAGGAGGTACGAGTCCAGGGGCGACTCGGGGGACGGCTTCAGCACCACCGACGACCCCGTCAGCAGCGCGGGCGCCAGCTTCGCCGCGGCCACGAACTGGGGGACGTTCCACGGGATGACGGCCGCGACGACGCCGACCGGCTCCCGCCGCACCAGGATCGGCCCGAGCGCCCCCTGTCGGCGCTCCTCGAACGGGAAGGCGCGCGCCACCTGGATCGCGGCGTCGTAGACCATCATCGGGCCGAGCGCCTGGGCGAGGATGCTCCAGGAGTACGGGGAGCCGTTCTGGGAGCTGATCGAGCGGGCGATCTCCTCGTGGCGGACGGCGAAGGCGTCCTTGATCCGCGCCACGACCGCGATCCGCTCCTCCAGCGGCATCCGCGGCCAGGGGCCCTCGTCGAAGGCCCGGCGGGCGGCGGCCACGGCGCGGTCCACGTCGCCCCGGGAGGCGTGCGGGACGCTGCCGATGACCTGCTCGGTGTGGGGGGAGACGACCTCGATCGTCCCGGCGCCCAGCGGATCCGCCCATTCCCCGCCGATGAACAGCTGTCCGTGGTCCACGCGCTCGGTCATGGCTGATGCCTCCTGCGGCTTGGCGTTCCGGAACTGATACCAGTTCCAGTTCGAGGAGTCCACGGCTCCGCACGGCCTGCGGAGATCCCGTACTGGCCATCCGGTCCGGCGCATGGTCGACTGGGGCTACCACTGCAACACGTTCTCGCCATGCGGCTCCGCCGGACGCAGACAGGACCCCTCATGCCACGGAACGCACCCCAGCAGCCACCCCGCACCCCGCCGCGGACCGCCGACCACGGCGGCGGCGTCCACTCCATCGCGGTGCCCATCCCGGACAACCCGCTCGGCCACACCCTCGTCCACGTCCTCGACACCGGCCGGGGCCCCGTCCTCGTCGACACCGGCTGGGACGACCCCGCCTCCTGGGACGCCCTCACCGCCGGGCTCGCCGCCCTCGGCACCGCCGTCGCCGACGTCCACGGCGTCGTCGCCACCCACCACCACCCCGACCACCACGGCCTGTCCGGCCGGGTCCGCGAGGCCTCGGGCGCCTGGATCGCCATGCACCCCGCCGACACCGAGGTCGTCGTCCGCACCCGCTCCGCCCCGCCCGGCACCTGGTACGCGTACGTCCACGACAAGCTCGCCGCCGCCGGCGCCCCCGAGGAGCACCTCGCCCCGCTGCGCGCCGCCCGCCGCGACCCCCGCGGCATCCCCGGCCTGCGGGCCGCCGTCCCCGACCGGGACATCGTCCCCGGCGAGCTGCTGCCCCTGGCCGGACGCCGCCTGCGCGCCGTCTGGACCCCGGGCCACACCCCCGGGCACGTCTGCCTGCACCTGGAGGAGCGCCACCCGGCGGGCCTGCCCGGCGCCGGCCGCCTCTTCTCCGGCGACCACCTCCTGCCCGGCATCTCCCCCCACATCGGCCTCTACGAGGACCCCGACGGCGAGGCGGGCGCCCTCGACCCGCTGGGCGACTACCTCGACTCCCTCGAACGCGTCGCCCGCCTCGACCCCGCCGAGGTCCTCCCCGCCCACCAGCACGCCTTCACCGGCGCCCCCGGCCGCGTCCGGGAACTGCTGTCCCACCACCGGGAGCGGCTGGCGGGGCTGCGGCTGCTGCTGGCGGCACGGCCGCTGACCCCCTGGGGGCTCGCCGAGCGCATGGAGTGGAACCGGCCCTGGGAGGACATCCCGTACGCCTCCCGCACCATCGCCGTCTCCGAGGCCGAGGCGCACCTGCGGCACCTCGTCAAGCAGGGCCGCGCGGAACCCGTCCCCGGCAGCGACCCCGTGGAGTACCGAGCCGCCTGACGGACCGGCAGGCTGCGGACGGCCCCCGGACACCCGCCGCGGCGGCGCCGGACCGGGCTCCGCCGCGGCCCGAGCCGGGGTGTGCGGGCGGCCGCCGGCTCCGTCCCCCCGCAGTACCGGCCGGTACAGTGAGGGCCGTCGTCCACCCTCCGTACGGGGGAAAGCCGGTGCGATTCCGGCGCTGACCCGCAACCGTGACCCGCCCGGGCAACCCTGCCGGGCGGCAGCCGGAACGCCCCGTACCGAGGTGCGCGGCTCGTGCCGCCGGATCCCCCGGCGGCCGGCACCGTCGAGGAATACGGAGCCGGAGCCGGTGCCCCCGCACCCTGCCTCCGGCCCCCCTGCAGGAGAGGCACCGCCCCCATGAACGTCCGCCGCAGCGCAGCCGCGCTCGCCGCCTCCGCCGTGCTGTGCGCCGGCGCCGCCCCCGCAGCCCTCGCCGCGCCGGCCACGCCGTCGCCGTCGGCCCCGCCGGTCGTCCCGTCGGGGCTGTACGGCAAGAACGACCCCACCTACGACGGCGTGTGGCGGCAGTCCATCGCCCTGCTCGCCCAGCACACCGTCGGCGTGAAGCCCGCCAAGGAGGCGGTGGCCTGGCTGGCCGGCCAGCAGTGCGCGAACGGCGGCTTCGCCTCCTTCCGCGCCGACGCCACCGCGGCCTGCGGCGACGGGACGGCGTACGACACGAACGCCACCGCGGTGGCCGTGCAGGCGCTGAAGGCCCTCGGCGGGCAGGACGCCGCGGTGAAGAAGGGCACCGACTGGCTGAAGTCCGTGCAGAACGAGGACGGCGGCTGGGCGTACGTCCCCGGCTCGCCGAGCGAGGCCAGCTCCACCGCCGTCGTCATCAGCGCCCTCGCCGCCGCCGGCGACAAGCCGGCCGAGGTGAAGTCGAAGGCCGGCAAGTCCGCGTACGACGGCCTGCTCGCCTTCCGCCTGCCCTGTTCCGCCGAGCCGGCCGCGGACCGAGGCGCGTTCGCGTACCAGCCGGTCGACGGCAAGCTCCTCGCGAACGCCGACGCGACGGCCGCCGCCACGCTGGCCGCCCTCGGCAAGGGCATCGTGGTCGCCCCCGCCACGAAGGACACCCCGGCGGGCGCCGAGTGCACGGACGGCGCCGCCCCGGAGGCCGCCGCCGAGGCCGCCGCCGGGCACCTGGCCGCCGCGCTGAAGAAGGACGGCCACCTCACCGCCGTCGCCCCCGGCGCCGACCAGCCCGCCCCCGACACCGGCAACACCGCCGACGCCGTCCTCGCCCTGGTCGCGGCCGGGCACAAGCAGTCCGCGGCCGGCGCGGTGGAGTGGCTGAAGGGCAACTCGGCCGACTGGGCGAAGGGCAGCCCGGCCGCCCTCGGCACCCTCGTCCTGGTCGCGCACGCCACCGGCACCGACCCGAAGGCGTTCGGCGGAACGGACCTGGTCACCGCCCTGAACGCGATGGGCCCCGCCCCGCAGGCCGCCACCGGCTCCGCGACGGACGAGCCCGCGAAGAAGGACGACGACGGCGAGGGCTCCGGCGGCGACCAGAACCTCTGGTGGATGATCGGCGCCGGAGCGGCCGCCGGCATGGGCATCGGCATCCTGCTGAGCGGCCGCCGGAAGAAGAACCAGCTCTGATGCGCCGCGGCCTGACCCCACTCCGCCGCACCGCCGCGGCGGCGGCCGCCGCCCTGCTGTCCGTGCCGGCACTGCTCCTGGCGTCCGCCCCCGCGCATGCGGCGGGCTACCGCTACTGGTCGTACTGGGAGGGCGCAGCCGCCGGCGGGTGGACGTACGCCCAGGTCGGGCCCTCGATGGCCCGCCCCGCGGACGGCTCCGTGCAGGGCTTCCGCTTCGCGGTCAGCGCGGACGCGGCGGCGCAGGCCGCCCAGCCCCGCACACCGGCCGACTTCGCGGCCGTCTGTGCGGCCACGCCGGCCGCGGAGGGCCGCAAGCGCATAGCCGTCGTCGTCGACTTCGGCGTCCCCGCCGACGCACCGGCCGGCGAGGCACCGCCGCAGGACGCCCCGCGCACCGCCTGCGCCCAGGTCGCCCCGGACGCCGGCGCCGCGGAGGCGCTGGCCGCGGTCGCGAAGCCACTGCGCTACAACGGGTCGGCGATGCTGTGCGGGATCTCCGGCTACCCGCGGCAGGGCTGCGGCGAGCAGGTCGCCGAGGAGCCCGGCCCGGCGGCCGCACCGACCGGGACACCGGACACGGCCGCCGCGGAACCGGCGTCCGGCTCGGACGGCGGCGGCTGGTCAGGCCCGCTGGCGGGCGCCGCGGCCCTGGCCGCGGTCGCCGGCGCGGCCCTCTGGCAGTCCCGCCGCCGCTCCCGATGACCCCCCACCCGAAGCCGGCCGCCGACGACCCGGGCGCGCACGGGCCGGGCGCCCGAGGCGCGGACACCCCGGGCCGTAACACCCTGAGCCCGGATACCCGAGGTTCCGACGCCCAGGGCCCCGGCCCCCAAGGGCCGGACGCCCAAGGGCCGGACGCCCAAGGCCCCGGCACCCGAAGCCCGGGCACTCAGGCCCCGGACGCCCAGGGGCCGGACGCCCAAGGGCCGGGCGCCCAAGACCCGGACAGCCGAGGCCCGGGCGCCGGGAGGTCGGGCGTCGAGGGACCGGGCCGTGCACACTTCGCCGCGGGCGGGCCGGTACCCCGGCCGCGGCCCGCCGGCCGCGGCGCCGCCCCGTCGGCTGCGGCCGCAGGCGGGCCCGGCGGGGCGGCCGCTGACGGGCCCGGCCCGCGGCGCCCCGCCCGCCCCGGGCCGCTGCGGCGGCTGCGGGCGCCGCTGGCCCGCCGGGGCAACGCGCTGCACGCGGGGGCGTGGTGGCTGTGGGCGCTCGGCCTGGCCGCGGCGGCCTCCCGGACCACCAACCCGCTCCTCCTCGCGCTGGTCGCGGCTGTTGCCGGCTACGTGGTGGCCGCGCGGCGCACCTCCGCGCCGTGGGCCCGCTCGTACGGGGCGTTCCTCAAGCTGGGGCTGTTCGTCATCGGGCTGCGCGTGCTGTTCTCCGCCCTGCTCGGCTCGCCGCTGCCGGGCACGCACGTGCTGTTCACCCTGCCCGAGGTGCCGCTGCCCGACTGGGCGCAGGGCATCCGGCTGGGCGGGCGGGTCACCGCCGAGCAGCTCGTGTTCGCGTTCTACGACGGCGCGAAGCTGGCCGTGCTGCTGGTGTGCGTGGGCGCGGCGAACGCGCTCGCCAGCCCGGCGCGGCTGCTGAAGTCCCTCCCCGCCGCCCTGTACGAGGCGGGGGTGGCGGTCGTCGTCGCCATGACGTTCGCGCCGAACATGGTCGCGGACGTGGCCCGGCTGCGGACGGCCCGCCGCCTGCGCGGCCGCCCGACCGGCGGGGTCCGGGCCGTCCTCCAGATCGGCCTGCCGGTGCTGGAGGGCGCCCTGGAGCGCTCCATTGCCGTCGCCGCGTCGATGGACGCCCGCGGCTACGGCCGTACCGCCGGCGTCCCGGCCGCCGTCCGCCGTACGACCGCCTGCCTCACCCTCGGCGGCCTGCTCGGGATGTGCGCGGGCACGTACGGGCTGCTGGCCGCGGAAGGCGCCGCGTACGGGGTGCCGGCGCTGCTCGCCGGCCTGGCCCTGGCCGTGGCGGGGCTGCGCCTCGGCGGCCGGCGCAGCGTGCGGACCCGCTACCGGCCCGACCGGTGGGGGGCGCGGGCGTGGCTGGTCGCGGGCTCCGGCGCGGCGGTCGCCGTGCTGCTCGCGTACGCCGCGGGCGCCGACCCGCAGGCGCTGCGGCCGGGCGTCGTCCCGCTGGTCGCGCCGGAGTTCCCGCTGTGGCCTGCGGCCGCCGTCCTGATCGGTCTGCTTCCCGCCTTCGTGGCACCCGTACCTCCCGAGGAGTCGTCCCCGTGATCCGTTTCGAGCAGGTGTCGGTCACGTACGACGGCGCCTCCCGGCCGGCGCTGGGCGGCGTCGACCTCACCGTCCCCGAGGGGGAGCTGACGCTGCTGGTCGGCCCGTCGGGCGTCGGCAAGTCCACCCTCCTCGGGACCGTCTCCGGGCTGGTGCCGCACTTCACGGGCGGCACCCTGCACGGCCGGGTCACGGTCGCCGGCCGTGACACGCGCACGCACCGGCCGCGGGAGCTCGCCGACGTCGTCGGCACGGTCGGGCAGGACCCTCGGGCCCACTTCGTGACGGACGCGGTGGAGGACGAGCTGGCGTACGGGATGGAGTCGCTGGGCCTGCCGCCGGCCGTGATGCGCCGCCGCGTCGAGGAGACCCTCGACCTGCTGGGCCTGAACGAGCTGCGCGACCGCCCCCTGTCCGCCCTGTCCGGGGGACAGCAGCAGCGGGTCGCGATCGGCTCCGTCCTGACCGCGCACCCGCGGGTGCTGGTGCTGGACGAGCCGACCTCCGCACTGGACCCGGCCGCGGCCGAGGAGGTCCTCGCGGTGCTCCAGCGCCTGGTGCACGACCTGGGAACGACGGTGCTGATGGCGGAGCACCGGCTGGAGCGGGTCGTCCAGTACGCCGACCGCGTGCTGCTCCTGCCCGGTCCGGGTGCGGCCCCGGTGCTGGGGGCGCCGCAGGAGGTGATGGCCGTCTCGCCCGTCCACCCGCCGGTGGTCTCTCTGGGCCGGCTGGCGGGCTGGTCGCCGCTGCCGCTGTCGGTGCGCGACGCCCGCCGCCGCGCGGAGCCTCTACGGGCCCGGCTGGCCGGGGTCGGAGCGGGGGCCGGGGCGGGGGCGCCGCAGGCACCCGCGGACGGCCTTGTTCCGGTATCCCTGCCCCCGGCGGCTCCCGCGCCTGCGGCCGCGTCCCGGCGGGGCGGGCTGGTGGCGCGGCTGCTCCGCCGCGGCGGTACGACCGCCCCCGCCGCCGCCCCCGGCGTCCCGGACGCCGCGGTGGCGCGGGTGCGCGGCCTGTCCGTGCGGCGGGGCCGTGCCGAGGTGCTGCACGGCGTGGACCTGGAGGTCGCGGGCGGCGAGACGGTGGCGCTGATGGGCCGCAACGGCGCCGGCAAGTCGACGCTGCTCTCCACCCTCGTCGGCACCCTCGCCCCCGCCTCGGGCGAGGTGTCGGTCGGCGGCCTGGCCCCGCACCGCACGGCCCCGGCCGAGATGGTGCGCCGCGTCGGCCTCGTCCCGCAGGATCCGCGGGACCTGCTGTACGCGGACACGGTGGCCGGGGAGTGCGCCGCCGCGGACGCGGACGCCGGCGCGGCCCCCGGGTCCTGCCGGGCCCTGGTGTCGGCGCTGCTGCCCGAGGTGGCCGACGGCACGCACCCGCGGGACCTGTCCGAGGGGCAGCGCCTGGCGCTCGCCCTGGCGCTGGTCCTGACGGGCCGGCCGCGGCTCCTGCTACTGGACGAGCCGACGCGCGGCCTGGACTACGCGGCGAAGGCCCGCCTGGTGGGGATCCTGCGCGCGCTGGTCGCGGACGGGCACGGCATCGTCCTCGCGACGCACGACGTGGAGCTGGCGGCGGAGCTCGCCGACCGGGTGGTGGTCCTCGCGGGCGGGGAGGTCGTCGCGGACGGCCCGACCGCCGAAGTGGTGGTGTCGTCGCCGGCTTTCGCCCCGCAGGTCGCGAAGGTGCTGGCGCCGGGCCGCTGGCTGACGGTCGCCGAGGTGGCGCGCGCCCTGGAGGGGTCCCCGGCGTCCGCGGCGGATGCCGCTCGGGGGCCGGACGGTGCCGCGGCCGCGGAGGTGGCGCGGTGAACCGGCCCGTCCGTATCGGGCCGCGCGCCGCGGCCGCCCTGGTCCTGGTCTCGCTGATCGGCGTGGCCGCGTTCGGCTGGCCGCTGCTCGCGGACGCCGGTTCGGGGCTCGCGCACGCGCAGGACGCGCCGTGGCTGTTCGCCGCGCTGCTGCCGCTGCTCGTCGCCGTGGTCGTCGCGACCATCGCCGACCAGGGCCTCGACGCCAAGGCGGTCGCGATGCTGGGGGTGCTGGCCGCGGTGGGGGCCGCGCTGCGGCCGCTGGGCGCGGGGACGGCCGGCCTGGAGCCGATGTTCTTCCTGATGGCGCTGAGCGGGCGCGTCCTCGGGCCCGGCTTCGGCTTCGTGCTGGGCGCGGTGACGATGTTCGCGTCCGCCCTGCTGACGGGCGGGGTGGGGCCGTGGATGCCGTTCCAGATGCTGGCGATGGGCTGGTTCGCGCTGGGCGCGGGGCTGCTGCCGGGGGCGCGGCGGATCCGGGGCCGGGCGGAGTCGGCGATGCTGGCGGCGTACGGGTTCGCGGGGTCGTTCGCGTACGGGACGGTCATGAACCTGCAGGGCTGGGTGCTGCTCCAGGGCATGGGGCAGGGCGTCTCCTTCCATCCGGGGGACCCGGTCGGGGCGAACCTCGCGCGGTTCCTCGCGTACTGCGCGGCGACGTCCCTGGGCTGGGACCTGGGGCGGGCCGTCCTGACGGTGGTGCTGACGCTGCTGCTGGGCGGGACGCTGCTGAAGGCGCTGCGCCGGGCGACTCGCAAAGCGGCGTTCGAAGCGCCCGTTTCCTTCGATCCGGGGGCTGGAAGTGGCCCCGGCCACACAACAAAAGGGACATAGGCCGCTACACGGGGTGAGATCGGACCTCTTGGAGGGTGAGGCGCCCCATAGGACCCAAGTCACATACGACCCCGCCTAGTGGACGGCGGGCGGCCTCCGCCGGGCCCCGGGCCGAGCCCCTCGCGGCGGCGGACGGGACCCCTCGGCCGGCCGCACGGAGGGGCTTCCTCCGAGGGTCCCTAGTAGCGGGGGGCCTTTGCCAGGGCCGCCGAGGCCTGGCTAACTGGTGATGTCGCCACGGCGGCCCGGGCCCACAGCCCGCCGCCCGATGAGCCCCTCTCCCCCGTGTGAGTGACTCACGCATGCCTCCTGCATGCGGCGGCCGCACCCCGTCCCCTACGGAAGGCTCTCCGTGTCCATCTCCGTCATCCGCCGCATCGCCGCTTCCAAGAAGACCCTCGCGGGTACCGTCGTCGGCCTTGCCGCCGCCGGTTCCATGCTGGCCGCCGTCCCCGCGCAGGCCGCCCCGACGAGCGCCAAGGCGATCGCCCAGCAGATGATCAAGGACCCGGCCCAGTTCGCCGCCTTCGACAAGATCATCTCCCACGAGAGCGGTTGGGACCACACGGCGACGAACGCGTCCTCCGGCGCGTACGGCCTGGTCCAGGCCCTGCCGGCCTCCAAGATGGCCTCGGCCGGCTCCGACTGGAAGACCAACCCGGCCACCCAGATCAAGTGGGGCCTGGACTACATGAACGAGCGCTACGGCTCCCCGGTCGGCGCCTGGAACTTCTGGCAGGCCAACCACTGGTACTAAGCCGCGGCAGCACGCCCCGGCACGACACCGCACCGCCGCCCCGGCACGAAGCCGGCGCGGCGGTGCGGTGCGAAGGCCCCGGTGGCCGGCCTCCCCAGGCCGGCCACCGGGGCCTTCGGCTTCCCATCCCAGTGGGCTCTCGGTGTCACAGCCGCTGGATGATCGTGCCGGTCGCCTGTGCGCCTCCCGCGCACATGGTGATCAGCGCGAACTCCTTGTCGCGGCGCTCCAGCTCGTGCAGCGCGGTGGTGATCAGCCGGGCGCCGGTCGCGCCGACCGGGTGCCCGAGCGCGATGGCACCGCCGTTGACGTTGACCTTGTCGAGGTCCTGCTCGAAGACCTGCGCCCAGCTGAGGACGACGGAGGCGAACGCCTCGTTCACCTCGACGACGTCGATGTCCTTTAGGGACATGCCCGCCTTGCCGAGCACGGCCCGCGTCGCGTCGACCGGCCCGTCCAGGTGGTAGTGCGGATCGGCGCCAACGAGCGCCTGCGCGACGATCCGCGCGCGGGGCTTCAGCTTCAGGGCGCGCGCCATGCGGCGGGAGGCCCACATCACGGCGGCGGCCCCGTCCGAGATCTGCGACGAGTTCCCGGCGGTGTGGACCGCGGTCGGCATGACGGCCTTGAGCCCGGCCAGCGCCTCCATGTTCGTGTCGCGCAGCCCCTCGTCCCGGTGCACCAGCCGCCACATGCCCTGCCCCGCGGCCTGCTCCTCCTCGGTGGTGGGGACCTGCACGGCGAACGTCTCGCGCTTGAACCGCTCCTCGGCCCAAGCCGCCGCGGCGCGCTGCTGGGAGAGCAGGCCGAGCCGGTCGACGTCCTCGCGGACCAGTCCCCGGCGGCGGGCGATGCGCTCGGCGGCCTCGAACTGGTTGGGCAGGTCGACGTTCCACTCGTCGGGGAACGGCTTTCCGGGCCCGTGCTTGGAGCCGGCGCCGAGCGGGACCCGGCTCATCGCCTCGACACCGCAGGCGATCCCGATGTCGATGACGCCGCCGGCGACCATGTTCGCCACCATGTGGTTGGCCTGCTGGGAGCTGCCGCACTGGCAGTCCACGGTCGTCGCCGCGGTCTCGTACGGCAGTCCCATCGCGAGCCAGGCCGTGCGGGCGGGGTTCATGGACTGCTCGCCGGCGTGGGTGACGGTGCCGCCGACGATCTGCTCGACGCAGTCGGGCTGGATCCCCGTACGGGCGAGGAGCTCGCGGTAGGTCTCGCCGAGCAGGTACGCGGGGTGCAGGTTGGCGAGGACGCCCCCGCGCCTGCCGATCGGCGTGCGTACGGCTTCGACGATGACGGGTTCCGCGGCCATGGGATCGTCCTCTCCTGCGCAGCGCTGCCGGCACGGCGGGACGGGGCGGGCCGTTCCCGGCGCCCCGCCCGCACCCCGAAATTGGTACGCGTTCTAGTTCTCCCCCCGAAGTCTTATGACCCGCGGGCCCGGCACGCAAGGGTCTTGCATCCGGCCTCCACGGATTCCACACGCAACCGCCCGCGCGCGGCCCCTTGCCACTTCCGGAGCCCGTCACTACCTTCTGGCCAATTGCTGATGGGCCGTCAGACTTGGAGTGCCGCGATGACCTGTCCCGCGCTGCCCGAAGGCTTCGACGCCACCGACCCCGACCTCCTCCAGGAGCGGGTCCCCCTCCCGGAGTTCGCGCGGCTGCGGCAGACGGCACCGGTGTGGTGGTGCCCCCAGGAGCGCGGCACCACCGGCTTCGACGACGACGGCTACTGGGCCGTGACCCGGCACGCGGACGTCAAGTACGTCTCCACGCACCCCGAGCTGTTCTCGTCGACCGCGAACACCGCCATCATCCGCTTCAACGGCGGCATCGCGCGCGAGCAGATCGACGCCCAGCGGCTGATCATGCTGAACATGGACCCGCCCGAGCACACCCGGGTCCGCCAGATCGTCCAGCGCGGCTTCACGCCGCGGGCCGTCCGCGGCCTGGAGGGCGCCCTGCGCGAGCGGGCCCGCCGCATTGCGGAGCAGGCCCGCGCCACGGCGGCGGCAGCGGCGGCGGCCGGCGGGGGCGGGGACGGGGACGGGGGTTTCGACTTCGTCACCCAGGTGGCCTGCGAACTCCCCCTCCAGGCGATCGCCGAACTGATCGGCGTACCCCAGGAGGACCGGCTGCGGATCTTCGACTGGTCGAACAGGATGATCGCGTACGACGACCCCGAGTACGCCATCACCGAGGCGGTCGGCGCCGAGGCCGCCATGGAGCTCATCGGCTACGCGATGCACATGTCCGCCGCCCGCAAGGAGTGCCCCGCCAGGGACATCGTCACGCAGCTCGTCGCCGCCGAGGGCCAGGGCAACCTCAGCAGCGACGAGTTCGGCTTCTTCGTCCTGCTCCTCGCCGTCGCCGGCAACGAAACCACACGCAATGCCATCAGCCACGGCATGCACGCCTTCCTCACCCACCCCGGGCAGTGGGAGCTCTACAAGGCGACACGGCCCGCGACGGCCGCCGAGGAGATCGTCCGCTGGGCCACCCCCGTCGTCTCCTTCCAGCGCACCGCCACCCGCGACACCGAGCTCGGCGGGCAGAAGATCCGGGCCGGCGACCGGGTCGGCCTGTTCTACGCCTCCGCCAACCACGACCCGGAGGTCTTCACCGACCCGGACACCTTCGACATCACCCGCGACCCCAACCCGCACCTCGGCTTCGGAGGCGGCGGCCCCCACTTCTGCCTCGGCAAGTCCCTGGCGGTGATGGAGATCGACCTCATCTTCAACGCCGTCGCCGACCACCTCCCCGACCTGCGGCTGACCGGCCCTGCGCCGCGCCGGCTGCGGGCCGCCTGGCTCAACGGCATCAAGGAGCTGCGCGTCAGCCACCCCTGACCGCGGGTCCGGCGGGGCGGCGTACGGAGACGATCGCGACAAGCTGCGGTAACGGCACGCCATCGATGCCTTCCCGGCCATTGTGGCGGCGGCGGGCCGGGGCCCAGACTGCGCGGATGAACCTCCAGGACAGCGGAACGCGTGCCGGCGCGGAGGCCCTCTGGCAGCGCCTGCCGACGACGTGGCGGCTGATGGTCGAGCGCGGCGGCCCCCAGGCCGCCGCCGGCCGGGGCGTCCTCGCCCTCATCGAAGCCGCCGCCGCGCAACCGGAACTGCGCCGGCTGTACCCGTTCACCAGCCGCTGCGTCCTCCGCTTCGGCTCCCGGGGCGGCGTGCCGACCGAGGCGGACGCGCCCGCGCTGGAGCCGACGCGCGACGGCCGCTTCCGCGTCCTGAGCCCCAGCCTGCAACGCGTCCTCGGCGAGGCGGACTCCGCGGAGGAGGCGGTGGCCCTGGCCGTCGCCCGCCTCCCCTCGCCGTCCGCCTGAACGGCCCCCACCGCTCCGGCCCGTACGCATGCGGGACCGCGCAAAGCCCCCCGTACGGGCGAGCGAGGATTCACCCGAGTGGCGGACTCCGCGCCCCTGCCGGACCATGACAGCACGCGGCGATCCACCCGCGGGGGCGCCGGGGCCGGTGAGTCCCGGCGCCCCCGCGGCTCCGCGTGCGGCGCCGCAGCGGCCCGAGGCTGTGAGCCCGCTACCTCTCGCAGCGCCCCAGCACCACCACGTACGTCCCCGCGTCGGACGCCCCCGCGCCCCTGCGCTCCGCGGCGCCGCCCCTCGGCGCGATGCCGAACTCGGTGAGCGAGGGGTCCCGGATGATCCCGGCGTGACCGCCGGTGCTCCGGTTCAGCCACCAGTCCACGGCCGCGCGGGGCGTCCCCGCGCCCGCCCACCCGTTGTAGGTGATCTCGTAGCCGCCCCACGACCGGCCGCCCCGGCAGTACCCGGCGTCGCGGATCCGGTTCACGATCTGCTCGCCGCCCGTGCCGGCGGCCTGCGGATTGCGGTGCGGGTCGCGCTTGTCGTCCGGGTCCTGCGGGTTCGGCCACCACTTCTGGGCGAGGGCCGCCGCCACGTGCCGGTTCGCCGCCTCCCGCAGCTCGCCGGAGTCCGTCAGCTCGCGCAGCCCGAGCCTGCGGCGCTCGGCGTTGATCAGGCAGTGCACCCCCGCCGTGGCCGGCAGCACCCCGTACCCGAACCGGCCGGGGTCGGCGGGCGGCGGCCGGTCGTAGGCGTCGGCACCCAACTCCCCGCAGTGCTCCCACGGCTGGGCCGCGGCGCTGCCGGCCGCGGCGGCCGGCAGCGGCGGACCCGCGAGCGCGGCGGCCGCGGCGGCGGCGAGCAGGGCGGCGGCGGGGGCGCGCCGGATGCGCATGCACATGGCGGTGCCCGTCTCTCCCCGAGTCGGATGTCCCAGCCGCCGGGCGTGGCTGCCCTGACGGCGTCCGGCCTGAACCGGCCTCCCCCGGCGCCCGGTTCCCCGTACCACGCCCCCGGGGGCACGCTCGGTGCGCCACCCCCCATGGTGCGCCCCGGGCCCGCCGCCCGCCATTCGGCCCCCGGCAGGGGCCGGACGGCGGGCCCGACCCTACGACCGGGCGGAGGCCCGTGCTCCGGCCCCGGCGGCCGGCCCGGACCGGCCGCCGGGCGGGCCTCCCTGCGCCGGCAGACTCACCCGGAGCCGCCGCGGCCCGGACAGCACGTGCACCAGCCCGAACCCGGCGCCGACGACCGCCGCGCCGCCGACCGCGTCCAGCACCCAGTGGTTGGCCGTCGCGACGATCGCGCACACCGTGATCAGCGGGTGCAGCGCCCCCAGCAGCTTCTGCCAGGCCTTCGGCGCCAGGGCGACGACCACGATCCCGCACCACAGCGACCAGCCGAAGTGCAGCGACGGCATCGCCGCGTACTGGTTGGAGATGGCCGTCATCGCCCCGTACTGCGGGTTGGCGAGGTCCTGCGGCCCGTGCACCGTGTCGACGAAGCCCATGCCGGGCATCAGGCGCGGCGGAGCCAGCGGGTACAGCCAGAACCCGGCGAGGGCCAGGACGGTCGCCAGCCCCAGCGAGGCGCGCGCCCACCGGTAGTCGCCGGGCCGGCGCCAGTACAGCACGCCCAGGATCGACAGCGGCACCACGAAGTGGAACGACGTGTAGTAGAAGTTGAAGAACCCTTCCAGCCACGGCGTCGCCACCACCGCCTGGTTGACGGCGTGTTCGATGTCGATGCCGAGCACCCGCTCGACGGCGTGGATCTGCCCGCCGTTCTCCTCCGCGACACTGCGGGAGGCGGGCGCGGCGGCCCGGATGTGCGAGTAGATCGAGTACCCGACCCGTATCAGCAGCAGCTCCAGCAGCAGGTTCGGCCGGGTCAGCACCCGCCGCCAGAACGGCAGGAGCGGGATCCGCGACCAGCGCGCCGCCGCCGGGCGCCCGTACTCCGTCGGCACCGGCGTCCGCCAGTACGGGGAGCTGCGCGGCAGGAACGGCACGGCGCAGGCCGCCGCGAGCGCAGCCAGCAGCAGCACGTTGTCCCGTACGGGCGCCAGCGCGGCCATGTTCGGCAGCAGCACCGCACTCGGCAGCGTCGTCGCCAGGACCACCGCGACGGGCCACACCCGCCGGTCGGCGGCCCGCGCCCCGACCCGGCCCGCCACCGCCAGCAGCACCCACAGCAGCTGGTGCCGCCACCCCGTCGGCGCCACCGCGACGGCGACGCACCCGGTGACGGCGGCCGCGAGCAGCACCTGCCCGTCGCGGGCGTACCGCACGGCGCGCCGCAGCCCCGCCCAGACGACCGCGGCGGCGAGCAGCGCGTACAGCACGGCCTCGCCGGGCCCGGACAGGCCGAGCCGCAGCAGCGCCCCGTGCACGGACTGGTTGGCGAGCGCGTCGGGCGCGCCGCCGAGGCCCGTGCCGGCCAGGTGGTGCGCCCAGTACGCCCAGGAGTCGCGCGGCAGGGCCGCCCAGGACAGGGCGGTGGCCGCGGCGAACGTCGCGGCGGCCGCACCGGCGGCGGGGCGGCGGCCGGTCCGCCACAGCAGCGGGGCGAACAGCAGCAGGGCCGGCTGGAGGGCCGCGGCGAGCCCGACGAGGAACCCGGCCGGCCGGTCGGAGGGCACCCGGAACAGCGCCAGGAGGACCAGCAGCACGGGCAGGGCGGGCAGCACCAGCACCGCGCCCCGGCCGGACGCGGCGGCCTCGCGGACGGGCAGCGAGACCATCATCAGTCCGACCAGCACGGGCGCGGCGAGGAGGGCGGTGCGCCGCGGGACGGGGTCGGGCAGGCCGCGCGCGGCGACCAGCGCGACGGCGGCGACGGTCAGCAGCGATGCGCAGGTCCACAGGACGCCGACGGAGGGCGGCGGGGCGAGGCCGAGGAACGGCTTCAGGACCAGGGCGGCGAACGGCGTGCCGGTGAACCGGTCGGGGTCGTGGAGGACGTGCGGGATGTACAGGGCGCCCGGGTCGTACGGGGAGTACGGGGGGTAGGGGGAGCCGAGCGGCCACGGGCCGGACGGGGCGCGCAGCACGGCGGCGGCCTGCCGGAGGGCGAGCACGCCGGCGAGCGCCCAGAGGAGGAGGCGCACGGCGGCGAGCCGCGCGTCGGCGCCTGCAGCCGCCGAGGCGGCGGCTGCGGCAGCGGATGCGCCCGCGTGCCCGCCTGCGCTTATGACCCCGGCATGCCCGTTGGCACCGCTGTGCTCCGCCGCGTTCGCCACGCCTCGCAGGCCTCCCGCCCTCAGATGCGCGGGCCCCGGTCCGGCCTGGCCGCCGCGCTTGATTTTCCGGGGACGACGATATCCCCCGCCGGGTACCTAGGATGGCGGTCATGAGCATCGTGAAGATCAACGTCCTGACCGTGCCGGCCGAGCAGCGCGAGGTCCTGGAGCAGCGGTTCGCGTCGCGGGCCGGGGCCGTGGAGGGTTCCGACGGATTCGAGTGGTTCGAACTGCTGCGTCCGGTGGAGGGCACGGACCAGTACCTGGTCTACACGCGCTGGCGTTCGGAGGAGGACTTCCAGGCGTGGATGGAGGGGCCGATGAAGGCCGCGCACCAGGGCGGTGGCGGCGGCGCGGGTGCGGGCGGCGCGGGTGAGCGTCCGAAGCCGGCGGCTTCGGCGTCGACGGTGTGGTCGTTCGAGGTCGTCCAGCAGGCGGGGCCGAAGGCCGGCGCCGGGGCCGGGGCCGAGGCCGACGCCGACCGGTAGGCCCCGGCCTCGGGTCCGGGCTCGGCCCCGGCCCCCGCCCCGGCTTCGGCCCCGGACCCGGCCTCGGACCCGGCCCCGGCCCCCGGCGTGCCGGACGTCACCGCCAGAAGGCGTCCTCCTCGTCGATGTCCTGGGTGCACTCGTCGATGTCGGTGATCTTCCCGCCGACGATGGTGAAGAAGAGCCCCTGCTGCACCTCCAGGCCGCGGTCGCCGCGGTCGCCGTAGAAGGTGTGGACGGCCATCACGTGGCCGCGTCCGTCCACGAGCACCGAGTGCACTTCGACCCGTGCCGTGCCGCCGGTCTCCTCGCCGATCCGGCGGTACAGGTCGAGGACGGCCTCGCGGCCCTTGTGGTGGCCGGACAGCGGGTTGCTGCCGGGCACGTGGTGGATGACGTCCGCGGTCATCAGGGCGCCCAGGGCCTGCATGTCGCCCTTGCCGAAGGCTTCGTAGCCGCGGCGGACGAGGGCAGCGTCAGGGTGTTCGGACATGGCGTTCCCGCCCTCCCGTTGATGTGATTGAACCCTTTTCCCATCATCGGCCCGCCCCTGTGGATATTCCACGCGTCGCCCGCCGCCCCTCCCCGACACTGGCTCCATGACCACCCACACGACGACATCCCCGCCCCCACCGGCCGCCTCGATCCGCCCCGCCCCGCAACCGGCGGCCGCAACCCGTGGCCGGCGAATACAGGACACGGGCGGTGCTCAGCGGGCGGCGTGATCGCGCCGCGGCTCGGCGTCGTAGGGCTCCTCGGCGTCCGATCCGCACAGCTCGGCGTTGATCTCCCGGACGAGTTCGGTCAGGTCGGTGGGCCGGTCCGGCCCCCACCAGTCGCCGAGCAGTTCGGCGAGGGACTCCTCGCGGGCGCGGGAGAGCCGGTTCGCCTGTTCCCGGCCGAGGGCGGTCGGGACCAGTTCCAGCCCGTCCCGCACGGCGAGCCGGCGCTCCTCCAGCTGGCGGGCCGCATCCGTGATGACCTTGATCGGGATGGCGGTGCGCTCCGCGAGGACCGCGGGCCCGGTGGCCCCGTACTTGGTCATCCGCAGCAGCATCCAGCTCGCGGCGGGCAGCAGGTCCAGCCCGGCGCGCGCGGTGATCTTCTCGTAGACGCCGCGGCGGCCCTCGCGGGTCCCGAGGACGGTAAGGGCGCGGGCGACCTCGTCGTGGGACGAGCGGTGGACGGGGTTGGAGGCGAGCGTCTCGGTGACGTCGGGCGCGGTCACAGAGCCCCGGAGTACGTCCTCCCTGAGGAAGAGGGAGATGACGAACGCGAGGAGGACGACGGGCACGGCGTAGAGGAACACGTCCGTGATGGAGGCGGCGTACGCGTCGAGGGCGCGCGGCTGGAGGTCGGCGGGCAGGGCGGCGATCGCCCGGGGGTCTGCTTCGACCTGCGCGGCCGTCCCCGGCGGCAGTGACTGGCCGGCGAAGGCGGTGGTCAGTTTGCCGTCGAGCCGGTTGACGAAGACCGTGCCGAAGATCGCCACGCCGAAGGAGGCGCCGATGGACCGGAAGAAGGTGGCTCCGGAGGTGGCGACCCCGAGGTCGGCGTAGCTGACGGCGTTCTGCACGGCCAGGACCAGCACCTGCATGACGAGGCCGAGCCCGAGGCCGAAGACGAAGAAGTACAGGCTCATCTCCCAGGTTCCGCTCGTGCGGTGCATCTGGTGCAGGAGGACCAGGCCGACCGCGGTGACGGCGGTGCCCGCGACGGGGAAGACCTTCCACCGGCCTGTGCGGGAGACGATCTGCCCGGAGCCGGTGGAGGCGATCAGCATGCCGAGGACCATCGGCAGCATGTGGACGCCGGACATGGTCGGGGAGACGCCTTGGACGACCTGCAGGAACGTGGGCAGGTAGACCATCGCGCCGAACATGGCGAAACCGACGATGAAGCTGATCACCGAGCACAGGGTGAAGGTGCGGATCCGGAAGAGGCCCAGCGGCAGCACGGGTTCGGCGGCTTTCCGCTCGACGAACACGAACACGACGAGGAGCACGGCGCCGAGGACGTCCAGCCCGATGATCCGCGCCGAGCCCCAGCCCCAGGTGCCGCCGAGGGAGGCGATCAGCACGAGGCAGGTGGCAACGCAGGCGATGAGGAAGGTGCCGAGGTAGTCGATGCGGTGCGGCTCGCGGCGCACCGGGATGTGCAGGGCGGCCGCGATGACCGCGAGCGCGACGAGTCCGACGGGGAGGTTGATGTAGAACACCCAGCGCCAGGACAGCTGGTCGACGAACAGGCCGCCGAGGAGCGGGCCGAGGACGCTCGTCGCACCGAACACGGCACCGAAGAGGCCCTGGTAGCGGCCGCGTTCCCGCGGGGGGACGATGTCGCCGACGATCGCCATGGACAGCACGATCAGACCGCCGCCGCCCAGGCCCTGGAGGGCGCGGAATCCGATCAGCTGGGGCATGTCCTGGGCGAGCCCGCACAGCGCGGACCCGATCAGGAAGATGACGATGGCCGTCTGGAAGAGCTTCTTGCGCCCGTACTGGTCGCCGAGCTTCCCCCACAGGGGTGTGGCGGCGGTGGCGGCGAGCATGTAGGCGGTGACCACCCACGACAGGTGGTCCATGCCGCCGAGCTCGCTGACGATCGTCGGCAGGGCGGTCGAGACGATCGTCTGGTCGAGTGCGGCGAGCAGCAGGCCCAGCATCAGTGCGCCGATGGGGACGAGCACCCCGCGGGAGGCGTGCTCGGCTGCGGGTCCCTTGCCGCCCGGTCCGGTGTGGGGGTCGCGGGAGCCCGACGTCACTTCCTGGGACATCCGTTCCTCCTCAGGCCGATCAACATCTCCATCCTGAGCGGTGTGTCCGGTTATGGCCTCTCGGGAGGGTTGGGCGGGCTGGAAAGGGTCTGCATAATCGCAGGCAATGCCCAGGGAGGGAGTCCAGTGAGCGCTGAGCGCTGTCCAGATTGCGACGCTGCGGGCGTCGACTGCGGGTGTGCGCCCGGCGCGGGTGGGGGCGGTTTCGAGCCACTGAGGGTCCGCCCGTACGTGACACTGCCCCACCCGGGCGACCCCTCGGCCCACGGCCCGCAGCCGCCACGCCCTGCGCAGCCGCCGGTGCACGGCGTCATGGCCGAACCCGCCCCACCGCACACGCCCCCGCCCGGGCCCGGCCCGGAGGCGGCGACCCCGGCGTACGGCACACCCGTATGGCCGGACACCCCGCCGCAGGCGTACTGGCCGGCCGAAACGGCCCCCCTGCCGCCGGTCCCGCCGGCACCGGTGCAGGACCTCGGCCTGCTCGCACAACCGCACGCCAAGGGGCAAAGGGGAAGGGACGGGGGAGGGGGCGGGGCCCCCGGGGGCAAGCGCACGGGCGGCGGCTCCCGGCGCCGCCGGTTTCCGACGGTCCTGGCGGGCACCGGCACGGTGGTCGCCGTCGGCACGGTGGCGCTGGCGATGGGCATGCTGTCGCGTTCCGTCGAGAGCGACACGGTCCTCCTGGACGCCAAGCCCTCGGCGCCCGCCGCGAGCGTCCTCCCGACGACCCCGGCGGAGTCGGCGTCCCCCTCGGCCGCTCCCACCAGGCCGGCTTCGCGCTCGGCGTCCCCGTCCGCGTCGAAGTCGACGTCCGCGTCGCCCACCGCGTCGGCTCCGTCGACCGCCGCCGCAGCTCCGGCCGCACCGCCCGCCACGGCGAGCCCGAGCCGTTCGGCGACCGGCTCCCCGTCCCCGTCGAAGGCACCCACCCTCCGCCAGGGCGACTCGGGCCCGGAGGTGGAGAGGATGCAGCGCCTGCTGGCGGCCGACGGCGTGTACGGCGGCAGGATCACCGGCCGGTTCGACAACCGGACGAAGGAAGCCGTCGCGGAATTCCAGTGGCGGAACGAGATCTACACCGACGGCTACGGCGTCTACGGCCCCGCCACCCGCAAGGCCCTGGAACGCACCGCCTGACACCTCCGAAACCGAAGCCCGGTCGGCGGCGGGCGCCCGCCCCTGCCTCCGCCGCGGCGCAGCCCGGCCGGCGTCGCCGCAGGACGTCCCGCACGCCGCCGTCGCCCCGGACTCGACGGCCCACACCGCACGGCCGGGCGCGGCGTCGTCGAGCGCTGGTTCCGCAAGCGCAGCAGGGCGCAAGTCGGGCCACCCGATACGGCTGCCGCCCGCCCGCACACGGTGCACCCCGGACTCGCGGTCTCCGGCATGCCCGCCCCGGAGCCCCCAGCCGCTCCTCCGCCCGTCCGCGACCGGCGGCCGCCGTCTGCCCGCGCGCGGGGCCGGGGCACACCCACCCCGGCCCACCTCCGGTCGCCTCACGGGCCCGGGTTTCAGCACATCCGGAGGCCGAGTGGCGAACACGCCCCCATGTTTTGTATCGTGTAGGAACAAAGTGGTTCCGTCCGCATTCCCTGACCGGTGGACGGAACCGCTTGTTTTCTTTCTCCCGCCCGTCTGGAGCCCCGCCGATGCCGGCCAGCACCACCACCGCCCCCGCCGTCCTCACCGCCAAGGCCCTCCTCCTGGACATGGACGGCACCCTGGTCAACTCGGACGCCGTGGTCGAGCGCTGCTGGCGGGAGTGGGCCGTCTCGCACGGCCTCGATCCGGAGGAGGCCCTCAAGGTGGTCCACGGCCGCCAGGGCTACGCCACCATGGCGATCCTGCTGCCCGACCGCCCGATGGAGCTCAACCACGCCGAGAACGCGGTGATGCTGGCCCGCGAGACCGCCGACACCGACGGCGTCGTCCCGATCGGCGGGGCTCCGGAGTTCATGCGGGCCATCGCCGGGCTGCCGCACGCCCTGGTCACCTCCGCCGACGCCGCCCTCGCCTCGGCCCGGATGGGAGCCGCCCGGCTGCCGCTGCCCGAGGTGCGCGTCACCGCCGAGTGCGTCGAGGCCAGCAAGCCGCACCCCGAGGGGTTCCTGAAGGGCGCCGCGGAGCTGGGCGTCGACCCCGCCGACTGCATCGTCTTCGAGGACTCCGCCGCCGGCATAGCCGCGGGCAGGGCCGCCGGCATGCGCGTGGTCGGCATCGGCCCGCGCGCCGCCGAGCACGGCCCCACGGCGCACGTCCCCGACCTGACCTCCGTCGAGGTGACCACCGCCCCCGACGGCTCGATCCACCTCACGCTCACCCCCGCCGCCTGACCCGCACCCGGCAGCCACGCCTGCCGCGCGGGGCGAGCCTCCTCCCCCGGACGCACCACCGGCCCCCGGCCCCCGTAGGCACGTACGCCGACGGGGGCCGTGCGGCGCACCGCGGGCTCAGCCGACGACGGCCTCGTACAGGGAGAACCCGCCCAGGGCGATCATCACGGCAGCCGCGATCTTCGTGATGAGGCGCAGGGGGACGTACTTCATGAGGGTCCGGCCGCCGAGGATGCCGATGCCGGCGACCGCCCAGAGGGCCAGTACGGCGCCGATGCCGACGGAGAGCGGGTTGTCGTAACGGGCGGCGAGGTTGGCGGTCATGATCTGCGTGAGGTCGCCGAACTCGGCGACGAGGATCAGCATGAACCCGGCGCCGGACACCTTCCAGAAGGACTGGTCGGCGGGCGGCTTGACGTCCTCTTCCCCGTCGTCCTTCTTCAGCAGCAGCATCGCCGCGCCGGCGAGGAAGAGCACGCCGACGACCGCCTGGACGAGCCGGTGCGGCAGCAGGGTGAGGACGCTGCCGGCGGCGATGGCGAGCGCGACGTGCACGGCGAAGGCGGCGGCGACTCCGGCGAAGACGTACGAGGCGCGGTAGCGGGTGCCGAGGACCAGGCCGGCGAGGGCCGTCTTGTCGGGCAGTTCGGCGAGGAAGACCACGCCGAAGGCGATGGCCGTGACGGCGATGCTGAAGTCGGTGCTGAACACGGGGCTGGGACCTCGATCGGTGGGCGGGCGGACGCCGCCGTTCCGAGAGACCTGGCGTGCTGTGTCAGGGGTCGCTTCGGCTCGGCGGCGCCCTGACGGTGTTCGTTGCGCCCGTGGCGGTGCACGGGTGCGGTGAACGCGGACAGGACACTGCGGCCGAAGGTCTCGCTGGCCGGCCGCGGCGTGCGGCCTGCCTCCGGGCGCCGGCTGGGTGGCCCAGCAGTATGTCGACGGTCCGGCGAAGAGCTACTCCCCTTCTGCTCAGCCCAGGATACGCGACGACGGGGCCGCCGTGAGGAGGCGGGCGGCCGGGGGGCGGCCCGCGGACGACCGGGCGGGGCGGCCCGCCCGAGGCATACGGCCGGAGCCCCTGACGCTCCGGCCCACCCGCTCCTACACGCGGGGCTTCCGCCGCCCCCCAAGCACCGGAATCTCAACGTCCGCTTAATCCGGGGAAGTTACCCGCCCACAAGCCTGACGTGCACATGTCGCAAGCCGGTAACCTGGCGCCCGCCGTCACGCAATCCGGCACCGCCACCCTGGCCGCGGCCCCTTCCGCGGGGCCTTCCGGTCTCCACACCCCCCACCCAGGGAGCTCCCCCATGGCCCTTTCGGCCCGCATATCCCCCGTCTACGCGCGTCGCATTGGCGTGCTCGCGTCATCCGCTGCGCTCGCCTCCCTCGCGTCCCTCGTGAGCGCCCCCGCCGCGCACGCCGCCCCGCCCACCCCCATCAGCGCCTCCTCCGCCCGCGCCTACCTCGCCACCGTCACCCCCCGCGCCGAAGGCTCCCTCACCGGCTACAGCCGCTCGCTGTTCCCCCACTGGAGCACCGTCTCCGGCACCTGCAACACCCGCGAGACGGTCCTCAAGCGGGACGGCTCCGGCGTCGTCACCGACTCCTCCTGCGCCTCCGTCCGCGGCTCCTGGTTCTCCGAGTACGACGGCGCCACCTGGACCGCCGCCTCCGACATCGACATCGACCACGTCGTCCCGCTTGCCGAGGCCTGGCGCTCCGGGGCGTCCTCCTGGACCACCTCCCAGCGCCAGCAGTTCGCGAACGACCTCACCCGCCCGCAGCTCATCGCCGTCACCGACCACGTCAACCAGGCCAAGGGCGACAAGGACCCCTCCGACTGGATGCCCTCCCGCACCTCCTACCGCTGCACCTACGCCCGCATGTGGGTCCACGTGAAGCAGTACTGGGGCCTGGGCATGGACTCGGCGGAGAAGGCGGCCCTGGTCAACGAACTGAACGCCTGCTGACGACGGGCCGGCGGCGCCGCGCCCCGGCCACCCGCCGCCCGCCGGGACCATTTCCCCCGCCAGGGGGAGGCCCGCCGCCCCCTCCCCGTCGTACCGTGATCGCAGGGTCGTCAGGAGGGGGAGTTCGATGGCCACGCTGCGTCTGGGACCGCTGTTGCGCCACGTCGACTGGGAGACGGGCGGCTCGGCCACCCTGTGGGTCGAGGCCGACCGCCCGTGCAGGGCCGAGGTGCGCTGTGCCGACGGCGCGGGGGGCCGTGCGCGGACGTTCCAGATAGCCGGGCACCACTACGCGGTCGTCCCGGTGTCGGGCCTGACCCCGGGAACCACGACGGCGTACGAGGTCCTGCTGGACGGGGTGCGCGTGTGGCCCCTGCCCGACAGCGGCTTCCCGCCGAGCACGATCACGACGCCCGCCGTCGCCGGCCCCGGCCGGGCCGCTCCGCCCGTCCGCATCACGTTCGGCTCGTGCCGCCATGCGGCGCCGCCCGCCGACCGGCACGGGCCGCACGGCCCGGACGCGCTGGACACCCTCGCCGCGCGGCTCGCCGCCCACCCGGACGAGCCCCGGCCCGACGTCCTGCTGCTCCTCGGCGACCAGGTGTACGCCGACCAGCCGTCCCAGGAGACCCGCCAGTGGCTCGCGGCCCGCCGCGACCTGCGGGATCCGCCCGGCGCGCAGGTCGCGGACTACGAGGAGTACACGCGGCTGTACGACGAATCGTGGCGCGACCCGGAGATCCGCTGGCTCCTGTCCACCGTGCCCAGCCTCCACATGTTCGACGACCACGACGTCATAGACGACTGGAACACCAGCGCGGCCTGGCTCGCGGAGATGCGGGCGAAGCCGTGGTGGCGGGAGCGCGTGCTCAGCGGACTGATGTCGTACTGGGTGTACCAGCACCTGGGCAACCTCTCCCCTGGCGAGCTGGCCGCCGACCCGCTGTACGGTGCGGTGTGCTCCGCCCCGGACGGTACGGAGGCGCTGCGCGCCTTCGCCTCCGCGGCCGACTCCGACCCGGCGGCCGTGCGCTGGAGCTACCGCCGTGACTTCGGCCGGACCCGGCTGCTGATGGTGGACACGCGGGCCGCCCGGGTCCTGGAGGAGGACCGGCGGGCCATGCTGGATCCGACGGAGGAGCAGTGGCTGCGGGAGAACGCCCTCGCCGGCCACGGCGGCTTCGACCACCTGCTGATCGGCTCGTCGCTGCCCTGGCTGATACCACCCCTGATCCACGACGCCGAGGTGTGGGACGCCGCGCTGTGCCGCGGGGAGCGGGGGCCGCGCTGGGCGCGGGTCGGCGAGCGGCTGCGGCGGCTGGCCGACCTGGAGCACTGGGCGGCGTTCCCCGGATCGTTCGCCGCGCTCGGCGATCTGATCGAGGAGGTGGGGACGGGCCCGCGGGCGCCGGCGACCGTGGCGGTCCTCTCGGGGGACGTCCACCATGCGTATGTGGCCGAGCCCCGAATAGCCACGGCGGCGCGGGTGTTCCAGCTGACGTGCTCGCCGGTGCACAACTCGGTGCCCGGGGTCGTCAAGTGGGGCTTCCGGCTGGGTTGGTCGCGGCTGGGCCGCTGGCTGGGCCGGGGCCTGTCCCGGCACGGGCGGACGGGGCGGCCTCCGCTGGCCTGGCGGCGTACGGGCGGGCCGTGGTTCGGCAACCAGCTGATGACGTTGTCGCTTTCGGGCCGGGAGGCGCGGCTGCGCCTCGACCAGGCGCGCCGCCGGCGGGGTGGCCGCCGCGGCGGTCGGCGAGCGGCGCGGCTGGTGAGTGTGCTGGACCGGCGGCTGACACCGGGCGGTTGAGGCCGGACCCGCGCGCCGGACGGGCGGGTGCCGGGCGTACGCTGTATGGCTGTCAAGCCGCTCCTGCCGCTCCCCCGCGACGTCGCGGCGCCGTACGCCGTCGCACGCCAACCGGAGTGGGGAGTCCCGCTTGTTTGAGACGCTGGGGTCGCTGACCACGAGCCCGTGGATCTACGCCGTGGTGGCCTTGTCGGTGGTGCTGGACGTGTTCCTGCCGGTACTGCCGAGCGGCGTCCTGGTGATCACGGCGGCTGCGGCTGCGGCGGCGGCCGGCGCGGCCGGGCCGGTGCCGGTGCCGGAGCAGGTGCCGGACATCGCGGCGCTGCTGGTGATCGCCGCCACGGCGTCGGTGCTGGGTGACATGGCGGCCTTCCGGGTGGCCCGGCGCGGCGGCGGCCGGCTGGAGCGGGCCATCGCCCGCTCCCGCAGGCTGACGCTCGCCCAGGAGCGCCTCGGTGCGGCGCTGGCCCGCGGCGGCGGCGCCCTCGTCGTGATCGCCCGGTTCGCGCCCGCGGGCCGCTCGGTGGTCTCCCTCGGCGCCGGCAAGACCCACCGCAAGGTGACGGAGTTCCTGCCCTGGTCGGCCCTGGCCGGCCTGGCCTGGGCCGGCTACAGCGTCGCCCTGGGCTACTTCGGCACCCAGTGGCTGGGCGCGGCCTGGCTCGGCACCGCCGTGTCGGTGCTCGCCCTGTTCGCGGCGGGCGCCCTGGCCGGCTTCGTCATCCGCCGCCCGTCGCCGGCGGTATAGCGGCAGCGGGCGCCCGCACCTGTACGCCACGTACGTGCTCCTGTCCCCCGGACGGCGCACGGGCTCACCCGTTCACCCAGCCCGGATCGCCGTGTCCGGCGGTGGCTCCTAGCGTCGCAGGGAGGCGCACAGCCGAATTCCGCGTCACATCCGTGGCGGGGTCGCGCCGTTTCGAGGAGCCCCGAGGAGTTCTCTCCATGACCGCCAAGCTGCCGAACCGCCGCCTGCTGGGCCTCGCGGCCGCGACGCTCGCCGTGGCCGCCGCGACCGCCACTCCCGTCACCGCAGCCCCGTCCGTGACCTCACCGACCGCGTCGGTCTCCCCGACCAGTGCAGCCCCGGGCAGCCGCGTCAGCCTGACGCTCCGCGGCTGCGCGACGCGGGCGGCCAGAGCCACGTCCACCGCCTTCGGCGATGCCCGCCTCGCCCCGGCGACGGGCGACGGCACGGCCCTCTTCGGAGCGGCGACCGTCTACAACAACGCCTCGACGGGCGCGCACTCGGTCACCTTCGACTGCGGCGACGGCTCCCGGATCACGGTGTCCCTCCAGGTCACCTCGGGCGCGGCCCGTGGCGGCACCGGCGGCAGCATCGGCGGCGCCAACCCTGCCCTGATCGCCGTCGGCGGCACACTGGCCGCGAGCGCCCTCGGTGCGGGCGTCTGGGTCCTGCGCCGCCGCACCCGCACCACCTGAGGGCCGGCGGGGCGGCTACGCGGCCGGCGCCGCCGCCCCCCGTACCTGCAGCCCGTCGAGCAGGTCCCGCGTCGCCTCCGCGACGGCGTCCACGGCGGCGTCGAAGACGGCCTGGTTGTGCGCGGCGGGCGCCCGGAAGCCGGACACCTTACGCACGTACTGCAGCGCGGCGGCGCGGATCTCCTCCTCGGTGGCCTTCTCGGGGATGGCGGGCGGTCGCAGCGTCTTAATGGAACGGCACATACCCCCACTATCCGCTACCGGGACAGTTCCGCTCCGGACAATTTCACGATCAAGGCGGCCTGGAGCCGCGCCCGCACCTCGGGGTCGGCGACCTCGTCGAGCAGCCCGACCGCCTGCTGCATGGCGGCGGCCGCCCGCCGGTCCTCGCGCAGGGACGCGGTCTGTGCGGCCATGTGCCGCAGCGCGACGTCGGCCCGCCGGTGGAAGAGCTGCCCGATCAACGTGACGACCACCCCGACAGAGCAGGTCACGATCCCGAGGTAGAGATCCCCGGACGTCTCGGCCCGCCACACGGCGAGCGCCACCCCGAACAGCAGGATCGCGCCCCCCGCCCCGGCGAACCACTGACTGGTGACGAAACTGCTCCGCGCCTGCGCCAGCCCGTAGGCGTAGTACTCCACCAGCACGGACGTGAAATCCCCGTCCCCCCGGCGCCCACCCCGCGGGAGCGCTCCCACATCCGCATACTTGCCATCCGGCTCCCCCTCCCGCTCCCCCATCCCGGCAAGCAGCCGCTCCCGCTCAACCCCCCGCCACCGCTCAAGCCTCTCCCCGAACAACCCACCACCCCCACAACCGAATGCACGGACGCGCCGGGCTCCCGCTCACTCCTCGCAGCCGCGCTCCAACACCAGCCCGACCGAGCCGCCTTCCAACCCGTTGCCGTCCTCGAGGTGCAGGTGCGCCCCGTCGTGAACACCGTCGCCGGCGAGCACCAGAAGATGCCCGGCAAGCGTCCGCAGCCCGGCGGCATTCGCCTCGATGACGACCTCTCCTCCGAGGTCCCGCACCTCGATCCGCGCCGCGGCATCCCAGGAGAAGGCGAGCGCTGGGCCCCCGGTGCCGCCCACGGCAACGTGCGTGCTCTCCACCGGACCCGAACCGTTTCCCGAAGTCATGCCCCCATCCTGCCCGCCCCAACCAACCGCCCACCCGGCCTCACGAGCGTGCGTGGCGCGCGTAAAGGCCGTTGACCTGCCCGATCCAGAACTCCATCCTGGCCCTCTCCGAGGAACCCTTGGGCAGCAAGCCGAGCTGCTGCGCCAGCGCGTAGAAGCCGGGGCCGGCGTCGTTCGCCCCCAGGTAGTTCACGAGCGCAGAAACCATGAGCCTGCTCTTCGGGAAGTCCCGCTCCACCACCAGGCCGAGCAAGTGCCCCATCCCCGCCCGTTCCTCGGGCCGCTCGAAGTCAAAGCCCGGCAGTCCGGTACGCCGAGCCAGCACCGAGCTCATCTCGGTGTACGTGGTGATCCTCCGAAGCCGCGCCCTCTCCACGAGGAACACCAGTCCGGCCCCGGCCAGTTGCTCCCACTCATCCTCACTCCGCCCGTACACGTCCACCCCTCACCCCAGAGCCGATGCCGCCCGAGTATGCCGCTCCACCAGCCCACCGAAGGCGCCTTTCCCCAAACCACCCCCGAAGAAGGGAGCCTTCGTCGGAATGGGCGGCGACGGCGTGGCCACGGACATTCGCCAGGTGCTGCCAGATCACCCCGGCCCACGAGATGTACGAAGCCGAGCATCGTCCTGAGTGGGAGGTCACCCGCCGCTCGTCGAAGCTGTAGGAATCGACTTCCATGCTGTTCGCATCCGCCCGGCTGTCTGACGAGCAGATCGGGGAAGGTCCGGCCGGCCGAGCCCGACGCGGAATGCGGCCCCCAAGTGGCACGGCGCCTCCTCGCAGCCTCCCGCCCCGAGAGCAAACAAGGCCCAGGTCCCGGTTCGCTACCGGTGACCTGGGCCTTTGTCTATCTACCTACTGGTGGGCGCGGGCCGACATAAGCTTCGTAAGTGCGCCCAACAGCGGCTGAGCACCCGGCGGCCCTGGCGATGAATGCCGTCCACGGTCCTCCGGAACTGCCTTTGTGCGCCGCCGTTGAGGTCAGCGGCGGATCTCAGATCAAGGGTTCAGCATCTGCTCGTCAGCCGCCTTGCGTGGCCGTGCAATGGCTTCTGCGGCGCGCCTGTCAGCTGCATGCTTTCGCTCGATGGAGGCCCGCAGCTCCTCAGGGGTCGGCCATGGCGCACGTCGATGGATCATGCGGTGACAGTTGGCGCATATGAGGGCAAGATCGCTTAGCTTGGTCCGCCCGTCGCCCGCTTCGTGCAACGGCACAACGTGATGGCACTCGATGTACCCAGCACCGCGATCGCCATAGACCTGCTCGAAGTCGAATCCACACGCCTCACACGCCAGCCGCCCACCGCGCTGAGTCACAGAAGCGATCTTCTTCTTCCGTAGGCTCTTGTTCCGCTCGCGGGCCTGGTGCCGACGCATGAGGAGTCGTCCCTCGGGAGCGCTATAGTCGTCGAACTCCTCGTCTTCGGTCGGCGCAAGGCTCTGCAGCTCGCCGGTCACGATGCCCTGCCGAATGAGTCGAGCGGCCTCGGTCATTTCGTCGGGCCGGGCAAGGAACTCCATCAGCACCGCAACATCGAGGGCGCCGCCGTTGGTGGGCTTGCCCTGGTACCCGGGATGTCGCGTGGCGATGTCGAACGTCTTGCGCGCCACTCCGTTCGGGTTGCGGAACTTCTCGTTGCGCTCCGCCTCGACGTGGAAGGGAAGCAGTTGGAGCAAGCCTGACAGCTCGACCACCCTGGCATCCTGAGCGTCCAGCCCCTTCCAGCCGTTCTCCATCACGAGCTGACAGGCAAGGATGATCTCGTCCCGGGCCCAGTCAGGATTCTTGACGGCTTTGACCTGGAAGCCTGCCCGTTTCAGCCACGCCGCGGCGTGCTCCTTGCCTCCGCTGAACTCATCAGGTCTGAGAGCTCGCCCCTGATCCCATTGATGCGCCACGCCGGCTATGGCTTTGGAGTCGTACTCCCGCCCCTCGTGCACCACAACGTACGAGCGAGCCTCGCCGAAGCCGTACTTCGCCAGGAACGCAACCTGTCCCAACTCGTCGTACTCTGCGATGGCCTTGAGCACGGACCCCTGTGTGATCGCTCCTCTGTGCATGGCGGCAGCGTACGGCTCACCACTGACGGTCACCTGGCACCTGACACCTGACGCAGCCTATGCCGGGCACCGTGCGCCTCGCCATGCGCCGTATGCCCTCTTGCGCGGCTCGCACTCAGCCTGCACGGTTTCGTTGAATGCTGCTCGGCACTCAGGTGCCACTAGGGGGAAGGGCGGTATGCCATGGCAACCGTGACAGGGTGGGCCGAGAAGACCTTCGGCGACGCCGCTGGCTCGTTGGCCGACTTAATCCCCGCCAGCTTGGTTCGAGCCCATGCCCGAGCCCGTAACGGCCACGAGGGCGTACAGACCCAGACCCTGGAGGCATACGGACACGGCTTGTACGCCGCGCAGTATGAGGAACTGGAAGTGGGCCTTGCCTCACTCCCTGCCGCCGCGCCTGTGCGCTTACAGGGACGAACGCTCATGATCCTTGGTGACCATGTGATCTATCCGCTCCGCTACGCGAAGAAAGACGTCCCCGTCACGGCGGCACGACTGCGACGCGCCACGGGGTTCCGAGCCGATCTGATACGCAGACACGGCCCCGAGCCCATGCAACAGGCCTTCGACTTGGGACTCGACGAGTTGGACGAGCAAGAGCCCCATCCCGACCTGGCCCTGCTGTCAGAGGACGTCAAGCTCGTGCTCGTCGCCTACGCCTGCTCGATGACTCAGGGCGTCATGCGCATCGAGTGGGGCTCCGCCGAACTGTGCCGCGAGAACCGTTACCTCATCTGGCACCACCACGAGCCACTTAGCCTACCGCCGCGGTGAGAAACACCCCATCTTGCCTGACCGCCACCCCCAGGATGGAACCAGTAAGTTAGGGGCACGCTGACCCGAGCCACCCCGGTAGCCGACCTGTCACTGTTGGTCGCCACCCCCTGAGCCCCTTCGCACGGCCCACAGACGGCCCAGCGGACAAGACTGCTCCGCAGCCTTACTAGTCTGCAACGGTCCCGCAAGGACAGCTAGACCGCGCACCTGACGCTAAGGTTTACAGGCAGCCAATCTTGCGCTAAATTCCTCGACGAAGCCGGAGCTTTCCGGCCTCCGAAGTTTCCGGCTTCGGGCTGATTGGTGTAATGGTGTGCGGATTCGCGCCGGTCGATTCGCACAAGAACACGCTCGCCTGGCGAGAATTCCTCGGTTCAATTCCGAGGTCGGCAGAGTCTATCAAGCCTGGTAGATTCTGCCGACTTCGGTAATTAAACCTTTAGGGGAGCCCGATGGATCGCGGCAAGCGCCATAGCGCACACGTACGCAACATGGAAGCCCTCGAAAAGTCTTTCGAGGTGGCTAGCCGCTCCTGCAAGGAATCCATCAGGCATGGAGAAAAGCACGAGGTTGAGGCACTAACGCGAACCTGTGCACTCCTCCTCGGTGCCACACTCGAAGATCGCCTAATGACGATCATCAGCTCACCCTATTTCCCGGAAGCAAGTGAGCAGCGCGTCATGCAGCAGCGGACCGTCCTCGACATGTGGAAGCAGGTGCTCGTCGAAGCTTTCGCAATCCGTTACAAAATACCTCGAACGAAGGTTCCTTCAAGCCTTCCCTACACCAGTGCAGCCCACTTCGCTGGCATGAAGTCAGTTCTTGACGTGTGGATGGAACCGCTAATCAATACCAGGAACTCCCTTGCCCACGGGCAATGGATTGTCGCCTTCAATGAACAGCGTGACAAGGTAAACAACGATCGAACCAAACGATTGAATGCACTGACCCTCTGGCATCTTCGCCTACAAAAGAACATGCTGAAGCATCTTGAGCGGCTAATTTTCGACCTGACGGCCACCCAGTACGCTTTCGAGCGAGATTTCGATAGGCATTGGGCGAACCTTAAGGCCGCTCAAACCAGAATTGCCATGGATAAGGCAGCGGATTGGGAGCTCCTCCTTCAGCGTCGGCACCAGAGGGGCAAGAGGCACATTAGGCGGAACTACCGTCGCCTCATTGACGCTGGCCTCATCTAAGTCGGCCACCACAACTAATTCCAGCTTCCATCCCGTCTGCCGTCGACCCACACACCGTGGAGCAGGCGCGGGTCCTGGCGTCCAGGTGGAGCGCGCCACTGTACGACGACATGGACGCCAGGACCCGTGTTGCTCGGCTCTGCTTGGGTCGACGGCAGAGGGGATGGAAGCCCCCATCTCCACCACGACGCCGTCGGCAGACGCCCACGGGCCCCTCCGTCCTGGAGCCTGAGCGCCCCCGCCGGAGGCATCGTCCTGGCCGGCACTTCCCGTACTCGCCCTGGCCCCAGCGTGGTTCCTCCCACCCATCAATCCAAGCGGTCAGCCGTGCGAACGGCGCCCGGGCTGGAGCGGGGCGGAGACAGGAGCGCAGGCCGGGTGACGGAACGCGCTCGCCGCGCCGTGCGCGGCGGGTGCCTTGATGGAGTAGGGAAACTTTCATCGCACTGCGTAGAGCTGGCGCCCGTCATGGCTTCGCACATGAGGCCCGTGTCCGTCCAGGGGTTCCAGGAGCCGGTTGGCGCAACCTCGCATTGCCGGGCTCCGACGGGAAAACGTCGGCCTGGAGCACCAGGAGATCCGGATCCGTACGCAGCGGCAGCGGGTCGGCGAGGAAGCGTACGAGGACGACCCCAATGGACGGCGTCGCCGGCAGACGCTCCCGCTCCCCCGGATCTGCGTCGCTCCCCTGCGCTGGCAGCGGCTACGGCAGGCCGCCGGAGAGAAGGACGCCGGGCTCCGGGTGGTTTGGCTGCACGACGCACGCCATGGCACCGCGACGCTGCTGACCGCCGCCGGCGTACCGCCCCGGGTCGTGATGGAGATCCTCGGGCACTCGCAGATCGCCGTCACCATGAACGTCTACACCCATGTCGTCCAGGACACGCAGCGCGAGGCCAGCGGACACCTGGACCGGCTACTGAGGAAGCGGGCGGCGCTCCCGATCCGCTCCCGTTGATGTCAGATCTGGATGCAAAAGGCCCCCCGCCAAGATCGGCGGGGGGCCTTTGTGCTGGTGGGCGCGGACGGTTTCGAACCGCCGACATCTGCTTTGTAAGAGCAGCGCTCTACCCCTGAGCTACGCACCCGTGGACGAGCCGACAGCCTACATGGCGGGCGCACCCCCCACGCAAACCCGTTCGCTGGGGGAGAATGGAGCGGGGCATGGCGGCGGCGGTACGGGAGAGGGATTGTGACGACGGCATCCCGGCGGTGGTTCGGCGGGCGGGGAGACAGTCGCAGGGCGGATGCCCAGGCGGCGAAGGATGCCGCGGCGGCGGCGTTCTACGAGCTGGACACCGCGCAGCGGGATCTGCGGATCTCGTTGGAGACCATTGCCGCCGGTGACGGTTCGCCCGCGGCGCGGCAGGCGGCCGAGGCGTTCGCCGCGCTGGGGCGGCGGATCGATGAGGCCAGCCATGTGTACATCGAGGCGGTCGACGCGCACGACCTGGACCGGCCCGCGCTGGACGGGGCCGTGGCCGGGCGGGCGCGGGACGAGCTGACGCGGGCACGCGACGGGCTCGTCCGGGTGAAGGACGAGCTGGACCGGTTCGCGCAGGGCATCCAGCCGCTGCTGGACCGGGCGGAGACGCAGTTGGCGCGGGTCGTGCCGGCGCGGGAGCGGGCGAAGGCGGCGCTGCTGGCGGCGAGCACGGCGTTGGACGAGGTCCGGGCCCGCGGAATGCGGGCGGACGAGTTCGCGGCGCGGCTGGCGGCGCTCGCGCCGGAGCTGACGCTGCTCAACCAGGGCGCGGCGCGGCACGGGGTGCAGGAGACGGTGCAGCGCGCGGACCGGATCCTGCGCGACGCCGAGGGGATACGGGTCGAGCTGGAGCGGCTGCCGG
>NZ_BMTY01000015.1:160816-209678 GCF_014649915.1 Streptomyces toxytricini
AGCGGGCGGCGGAGATCGACCGGCGGCTGGTCAGCCTGCGGACGCGGGCCCAGGCGCTGCGCAACCGGGCGGACCGGGTCGACCCGGTGCTGAGTGAGCTGCGCCGGAGGTTTTCGGCGGCGTGCTGGCAGGACCTGCAGCAGGTGCCGGAGCAGGCGGTGCAGGACGTGGGGCGGGCCGAGCAGGAGCTGGCCAAGGCGGCGCTGGCCCGCGAGGAGCAGCGGTGGGGTGATGTCGCCGCGCTGATCGAGGCGGTACGGGCCGCCCTGGACTCGACCGACGAGGCCGTGTCTGCTGCGCAGGACCGGCTCAGCCGGCTGGAGGCGGTGGCCCGGGATCCGCAGGCGGAGGTGCAGCGGACGCGGTTCGCGATCCGGGACGCGCAGCGACTGGCGATGGAGGGCCGCAGCGTGCCGGATCCCCGGCATGCGGGTCCGCTGGACCAGTCGGTGGCCCGGGTCGACCGTGCGGTGGCGTCCCTGGAGGGCCGGCACCCCGACTACTGGCACTTCCTGCAGGAGATGGAGGAGGTCCGAGCGGCGGTCGGCCGCGTGGTCGCCGACATGCGGGGCCGCCGCGGCGCCGACGGATGAACGGGCTCGGCTGCTGAGCGCAGGGGCAGGCGCTCCCGGGCCCGCCCGGGTGCAGGCCGTTGCCAAGCCCGCGGCAGTCGGCTGCCGGGCGCAGCGGGCGGGCCCTCATGGGTCCGGGGCCGCCACCAAATGCCGATCAGTGCCGCCGATCCGGAGGACGGGCCGCTTCCGGATCTCGGCCGCAGGTCCCCGCAGAGCCCGCGGGCCGTCGGCTGCTGTGCGCAGGGCCGTCGGCGGGTCGGTCGGGCGGTGAGGCGGGCCGCGGTCCGGGCGGCGGCGTGCCCGGCGGCCGCAGTCCGGGCGGCGGCGTGCCCGGCGGCCGCGGTCCGGGCGGCGGCGTGCCCGGCGGCCGCAGTCCGGGCGGCGGCGTGCGGCGGCGTGCCGGGCGTGGCTGGGTGGCGGTACGGGGGGGGCATGCATGTGGCGGTTCGGGGGTGGGTGCCTCCGCGGCGGGTGTCGGGGGCATCCGGGGGTGTCCTGACCCGGGGCCCTGTTCGGGTGGGGTTGTCCGTGTGGGGGTCGCGGCGGATGCTGGAGGTGCTGGTCGGAGCAGAGGAGGGCGCCATGGCTGCCCATGCGTTTCGCAAGCCCCGCGAGGAGCATGCCGTGCGCGAGCGCCGGCGCGGACGTCGTGTGCACCGGACGGCGCCCCCGCCTCCCCCTGTGCCGCACGAGGTCTATGCCCCGCACGCGGCGTACGGGTGTCATGAGGCGCACGAGAACTACGCGCCCTACACGCCCCACGAGGACGCCGGCCGGCGGGCGCACAGGGTCGGGCACAGGCTGCTGCACCGGCTGACGCACCCGGTCGAGGCGCAGCTCGATGCGCATCTGCCCGCCGACCACAAGCTCATCACCGTGTACCGGGTCGGTGCCGGGCTGACCGGGCTGTTGCTGGTGGTGTTCGGGGTGCTGGGGTTGATCGACCGCATCGGCTTCTTCGACACCGGTGGCGACACCGTCCTCTCCCTCAACACCAACGGCGCGCTCAGCGTCCTGTCGATCTGTGTCGGGCTGCTGCTGTTCGCCGGGATGGTGATCGGCGGGAACTTCGCGTCGACGCTGAACATCACGCTCGGGCTGGCGTTCATCGCGAGCGGGTTCGTGAACCTGGCGCTGCTGGACACCGAGCTGAACTTCCTCGCCTTCAAGATCCAGAACGTGCTCTTCAGCTTCGTCGTCGGCGTGATGCTGATGTGGTTCGGGATGTACGGGCGGGTGGGCAGCGCCCTGCCCCACGACAATCCGTACTGGCGGGCCCGCCACCCCGAACAGGCCGCCCGGGAGGATCGGGCCCGGGAGCGGGCGCGGGCCCGGCTCCAGGCCCGCCACGGGCTGTAGCCTCCCGCCGGCTGCGCCGCCTCGGTAGCCTTGGCGCATGCCCCGTTACGAATTCCGCTGCCGGACCTGCGACGACACCTTCCTGGTGAGCCGTCCCATGGCCGAGTCGTCCGCTCCCGCCGACTGCCCCGCCGGCCACTCCGACACCGTCAAGCTGCTCTCCGCCGTCGCCGTGGGCGGGACCGGCAGCGCCCCCGCGCCGTCGGGCGGTGGCGGGGGCTGCTGCGGCGGCGGGGGTTGCTGCTGACCCGGCCCGGGCCACCCGGGACCGGCCCGGCCCCCGCGTCGGTCAGCGCTTGCGCGACAGCGTCAGGCCGTCGGAGATCGCCAGCAGGACGGACTCCATGCGCGGGTCGGCGGCGACGTGGTCGTTGAAGGCGCGCACGGCCGCCGCCGCGCCCGTCGCCGCCTCGTCCACGACCCTTCCGTGGAAGAGGGTGTTGTCGGTGACGACGAGCCCGCCCGTCCGCATCCGCGGGACGAGTTCCTCCCAGTACGCGATCTGGCTCTCCTTGTCGGCGTCGACGTACGCGAGGTCGATGTGCGGCTCCTGCGGCATCGCCCGGAGCGTCTCGAGCGCGGGGGCGATCCGCAGGTGGATGCGGTCGGCGACGCCGGCCTCCGCCCAGGCCTCGCGCCCGTACGCCGTCCACTCCTCGGAGACGTCGCAGGCGATGATCGCGCCGTCCTCCGGGAGGGCCTGCGCCATGGCGAGGGTGGAGAAGCCGGTGAAGGTGCCGATCTCCACCACGTGCCGGGCGCCGGTCAGCCGGACCAGGAACGCCAGCAGCGGCCCCTGCTCCTCCGCGGACTGCATGCCGGCGACGTCGGGGAACTCGGCGTAGGTCCGCTCCACCAGCTTCGCGGCGACGGGGTCGAGCGGCGGGTTGTGGTCGAGCATGTACCGGTACAGCTCGTCCGTGATCTTGGTGCTGTTTCCCTTGGTCATGGGGCCAGTGTTGCGGCTCCGGCCGCCTTCCGCGTGAACGCCCGCACGATTTCCTCGCCGGCCGCGACTCCGCGCTCCGCCAGCGCCGTCACCGTCGGAGCGGTCCAGCCGCAGTCGGCCAGTTCCCCGTGGCCGGGCCGCCAGGCGGCGTCCGCCGCGAGCAGCAGGTCGGCGTCCAGCAGGGAGTCCCCCGCGGCGAGGGTGGTGGTCGCGCCGGTGCGGCGGGCCACTTCGCGCATCGCGGCGCTCTTCGTCAGCGGCCGCGGCACCGCGTACACCTTGCGGCCCTGGAGGGAGACGGTCCAGCCGCGGTCCTCGGCCCAATCGGCCAGGGACTTGATCCATTCGTCGGGGACCCGTTCGCGCTCGACGACGAGGTACGCGAAGAGGTCCTCCGCGACGCGGGCCTTGCGCAGCCAGGCCGGGTCGGCGGCCGCCAGCAGGTGCCCGTGCACCTCCTCCAGCGGCGCGCACTCCTCGGCGAGGCGGGCCGCGACCTGACGCCGCCAGTCCCGGTCCGGTACGCCGTCCACCAGCAGCTGGCCGCCGTTCGCGCAGATCGCGTACCGGGCCGGGCGGCCGGGAAAGCGGATGCGCTGGTACTGCTTGCGCGTGCGGGTGGTGGTCGGGACGAACACCACCGCGGGGTCGGCGGTCAGTTCGGCGAGCAGCGCGGCCGCCGCCTCGGTCATGAAGGACAGCGGGCGGCTCTCGTGGACCTCGACGCACAGCAGCCGCGGGGCCGCCGCGTCGGGCATGGTGAGGGCGAGCGCCGCCGTCGAGTAGATGAGGGTGCGGTCGAGGTCGCTGGCTACCAGGACGGTCACTTGGAGGCCACAGCCTTTCCGTCGGCGCCGGTGGCGCCGCGCGTGTATCGGGGGTGGATGAGTCCCACGCACGTGTAGGGCAGCCCGTCGACCTCTTCCACCTCTACGCCGCGCTGCTCGGCGAGCAGCCGTACGTGCGCCAGGTCCGCTCCGGCGCCGCGCCGGGCCAGGATCTTCCAGGGCACGCGCCGCAGCAGCACGCGGGTGGTCTCGCCGACTCCGGGCTTGACCAGGTTCACGTCGTGGATGCCGTACTCCTCGCTGATCCGCTCCACGGCCGCCCAGCCCTCCCAGGTCGGAGTGCGGTCGGCCGCCAGGAGCTCCTTGACGTCGGCGGCGACGGTGTCGGCCACCTCGTCGAAGCGGGCGGCGACGGTGTCGACGAAGTCGGCGGACACGTCGGCTCCGGCGAGCTCGCGGTAGAACTTCGCGCCGTGGAAGTCGCCGGGCCCGACGAGGTCGTCCCGCAGCACGGTACGGGACACCAGGCCCGAGACGGTGGAGTTGAGGCAGGCGGAGGGGATGAGGAAGTCCTCGCGGGTGCCGTACGTGGACACGCACGAGCCGGGGTCGGCGAGGACGACGACGTCCCCGTCGAACTCCGCGGCGCCGGGGCCCTCCTGCTCGCGGTAGGCGCGCAGTGCGGCGGCCAGTTCGCGGGTGATGGCGCCCTTGCCGGTCCAGCCGTCGACGAACACCACGTCGGCCGGGTCGTGCCGGGCGGCCAGCCAGCGCAGCGCGTTGGCGTCGATGCCGCGGCCGCGGACGATGGAGACGGCGTAGTGCGGCAGGTCGAGCCCGTGCCGGGCGGCGGCCCAGCGGCGCATCAGTACGCCGACGGGCGTCCCGGCGCGGGCCAGGGACACCAGGACCGGGGAGGGGGAGCGCTCGGCGAGGACGGTCTCGGTGACGGTGCCGACGGCCCGGGCGATGCGGGCGGCGGAGCCGGCGAGCGCGTCGCGGTACAGCTCCTGGTACTGCGGCGACGGCTGGTACTCGACGGGCAGGGACTCGGCGTAGTGGGCGCCGCCCGCCTGGATGGCCTCCTCGCGCTCCTCCGTCGGGGCCTCCAGGGCGACGCCGGAGAGGTCCTGGAGGAGCCAGCCGACGTCCTCGGGGGCGTACGAGGAGAAGGCGGGGCCGCGCAGCGGCTCGGGCATGGTCGGCTCCTGCCGGTCGGCGGCGGTGACGGGTGCGGCGGCGGTGGCGGCGGTGGCGGGCACGGCCGCGACTGCCGGGCGGCGGGCGGGGACGACGGCGAGCAGGACGCGGCCGGTGTGCGGGGCCAGGCGGGCGAGGAGCCCGTCGGGGGCGTGCAGGGCGGCGGTGTCGCCGTGGCTGTCGACGACGGCGACGACGGTGTCGAAGCCGGCGCCGGCGACGTTGTAGGCGTAGCGGTCGCCGGGCCCGTCGGCCGGGGCGTCGTGGGCGGGGAAGACGAGCCGGGTGCGGATCGCGTAGCCGGGGTCGTCGACGGCGAGTACGGGCGAGCGGGTCGTGGTGGAGAAGCGGACCTCGCGGGCGGCGCCGGACTCCTCCAGGGCGCGGGCGAGGCGCAGCGGCGCGTACATCAGCTCCTCGCTGCCGAGGACGAGGACGCGGCCGGGCTCCGGGCCGAGGGCGTCGGCAAGCTGCCCGGTGAGCCGCGGGAGGGACGCCTCCAGCAGGGTGCGGTGGGCGGGCGTGAAGCCGTGGCGGCCGCCGTCGGGCAGGACGGCGGGCCAGTCGAGGCGGACGCGTAGGGCGGCCCCGGCGCCGGGGCGTGAGGCGGCGGACCCGGCCGCGGCACCCGCCGCACCCGCACCACCCGCCGCCGCACACGCGCCCTGCTGCTCGTACTCCGCGACGAGCGCCTGCCCGCGCGCCAGCACGCCCTCGGGCAGGTGCACCGTTCCGGAGGCGAGGGCCAGCAGGTCCACGCGGGCGCCGATCTCGGCGGCGAACGCGGCGAGGCGCTCGCGGTCGGCCGGGGAGCGGACGTCGACGAGGGCGACGACGACGTAGTGCGTGCGCGGGTTGCGGGAGTGCAGGTCGCGGATGGTGTTGAGGACCGTGTTGCCGGTGGAGAACTCGTCGTCGACGAGGACGAGCGGCCCGCTGCCGGCGAGCAGCTGCGGGTCCTCGGGCAGCAGCAGGTGGGAGGTGGCGTGCGAGTGGCTCTCCTCGAAGCCTCCGGCCGCGGCCAGGCCGGGTACGGGGCGGCGGGTGGAGTGCAGGTAGGGGGCGGCGCCGAGGCCGTCGGCGACGCAGTGGCCGAGGCCGGTGGCGGTTTCGGCGTAGCCGAGGACGACCGCGGTGGCGGGGTCCTCGCCGGAGGCGTCGAGGAGGGCGCGGACCCGCTCGCCGAGGCCGTGCCCGGCGGCGTAGACGGCCTGCGGGGACTGGGGGACGTGCTTGCCGAGGACGTTCGAGACGAGCAGGTGGGCCCGTTTGGGGTTGCGCCGCAGGGCGAGGCCCAGGAGTTCGTCCAGCCGTGGCGCCCCGGGGTCGCCGGAGGCTCCTTCCAGGCGTACGCCCAGCCGGTCCGCCACCCAGGTTCCCGACCACACCGCGTCGATCGTCTTGCCCTTCTCCGTGGCCGGGGCGGTCACTGCCGCCGGCCTTGCCTGCCGGTGCGCGCCGGTTGCGCGCGCCGGGTCCGCCCGTCCGTCCGCCACTACCGGCTCACACCTGGAGTCCGGCGGTGAGCAGGTCGACGAAGCCGACGTTCTCCTTCGCCACCCCGAAGGCCTCGGCGCGCTGCAGGGTGCGCTCGGCCCAGGCCCGGTGGGGCTTCACCTCGTTCATCTTGTTCGTGTACGCGGAGCGCATGACGCCGCCGCCGCCGCGCTCGGGGCGCAGGATGTCCTGGGCGTCGCTGAACTCCTCGTGGGAGACGACGGACAGGGCGTGCACGGGGGTGGTGTGGGCGGGGTGGATGCAGGTCTTGCCGAGGAGGCCGTTGGCGCGGTCGAGTTCGATCTCGCGGAGCAGGCCGTCCAGGTCGTGTTCGATGAGGGCGGTGCGCAGTTCCTCGACGCCTTCCTCCAGGAAGGGGCTGCGGCGCAGCTGCGGCTTGAAGAGGCGCTGCTGGCGGCGGAAGTACTCCCAGACGGGGCCGGTGACGGTGAAGCCGGTGCCGTCGGCGCGGCTGAGGACGTTGACGACGTCGGCGATGACCCCGGCGACGATCTGGATGTCGTACGCGGTCATGTCGGGGGTGCGGCGCAGCCCGTACGCGGAGCAGAAGTCGGTGACGCCGAGGCGGAGGGCGAGGACGCGGTCGCGGTGGCGGCCGACGGTGCGGGAGATGCCGGCGAGGGCTTCGGCGCGGGTTTCGAGGTGGAGGAGGTCGGGGGTCTCCAGGACGGGCATCGCGTACAGCCGGGGGAGACCGGTCTGCTCCTCGGCGGCGGTGACGGCGTCGAGGAAGGCGGTGCCGCGACTCTCGGTGAACTTGGGGAGTACGAATCCGGCCAGGAGGTGCGCGGAGGGGCCGAGGCGGCGGGCGAGGTCGGGGATCTGCTCGGGGGTGCGGACGCGGATGAAGAGCAGCGGCGGCTCGGTGCCGTCCGCGGCGCCGAAGGCGTCGAGGTCGGCGAACTGGCGGACGAGGTTGTCCTCTGCGTCGGCGACGTCGCCGTCGCTGATGGAATCCTCCAGGCAGAGGACCATGGAGACGACGCCGCGGCCGGCCTGCTTGCGGATGTCGGCGGCGAGCTTGGGGCGGGTGGCCGGGCTGTAGAGGGTGGCGCCGAGGGCGGCCGCGAGCAGGCGGGCGGGGGAGGCGGCGGTGAACTCGGCCGGCTCCTGGTGGAAGAGGTTCTCGCGAACCGCGGGCGATACGTGCCCAAAGTGACGCATGTGCTCTCCCGTACTGGCTCGGCGGCCCAACTGGCGTGGCCGGTAATAGTACGTACGAACGGCAGCCCGGAGTTCCTCGAGCACATGAAGTTCAGGTAACCCTCTTGCACGATGCCCACCGGTTCCGGCGGGGACACGGGCGCTGCGGGGGGCCGCGTTGTTCCGTGCGGCCCCGGGAGGGCAGGATGACGGGCATGACGCACGCGATGCAGAAGGGCTCGAACATCCCGGTGACCTCGGTGGCGGTCCGGGCGGTGCTGCGCTGGACCGGCGGCGCCGACGTCCCGGACGTGGACGCCTCCGCCCTGCTGGTGGGCCCGGACGGCCGGGTGCGGTCGGACGAGGACTTCGTCTTCTACAACCAGCCCCGCCACCCCTCGGGGTCGGTGTGGCGCCTGGGCAAGAAGCAGATCGGTGATGCGGTCACCGACGCCGTGCAGGCGGACCTGCGGGCGGTGCCGTCCGCGGTGGACCGGGTCCTGGTGGTCGCCTCCGCCGAGGACGTGCCGTTCGAGCGGGTCCGCGACCTGCGGATCCTGTTGTACGACGCCACGGCGAGCGGCGGCGGCGAGCCGGTGGCCTACTTCGACGTGCAGCCCGAGACGGGCGCGGAGACGGCCCTGATCTGCGGCGAGCTGTACCGGCGCGGCGAGGCGTGGAAGTTCCGCGCCCTGGGCGAGGGCTACTCGGACGGCCTGGTGGGGCTGGCGACGGACCACGGGATCTCGGTCGACGAGAACGCCGCCGAGGGCCCGGCGGACGGCGCGCCCGCGAGTGCCGGGGCCACCGCGGGGGCGGGCGCCGCGGACCCGGACCGGACGGCCGCGATGGCGCCGCCGACGCCGCTGCCGCAGCAGCCGGCCCCGCCGACGCAGGCGCCGCCGGCCGCCCCGCCCGCGTACGGGTACCCGCAGCCGGTGTCCCCCGGTCCGGGCGCCGACCCGGCGTTCCGGCTGCCGGTGCAGGGCCCGCAGTTCATGCGCCGCTGACGCCGCCCGCCGGGCCGGGGACCCCGGACCGGCGTCCCCGGTCCGGCCCGCAGTCCCGCGGGCCGGTCAGGCCTTCGTCTTGTAGCCGCGCCCCCACTGCAGGCCCCACCCGTAGAGCCGGTCAAGCTCGGACTGGAAGCCGTACACGAACTTCACCTCGCGGCGGACGATCAGCTCCCCCTTGGCGTGCTCGATCGAGACGACCGCGCAGGAGCGGGCCTCCGGCTGCCGCTCGTCCAGCGGGATCTCGATCCGCGGCCCCGTCACCGGGTAGAGGGTGACCAGGGCGTTCGTCCGGTCGAAGGCGGGCGTCTGGTCGTAGATGTAGACGAAGACGAGCAGCCGTTTGAAGTCGTCGGCGTGGTCGAGGTTGACGTAGACCGTCTCCCCGGAGGGCGCCCCGAACCGGTCGTCGCCGCTGAGCTTGACGTACGGCGGGTCGTTGAGGTCGCCGAGCAGGTTGCCGAGGGGCTGGACGACGCCCCGGGTGCCGTCGGCGAGCTCGTACAGGCAGCCGATGTCGAGGTCGACGTTGACCATGCCCTGCGTGTGCGCCTGCACCATGTCCGGCTTGAACAGCTTGAACGGGTGCCTCAGCAGCCCGGCGCCCAGGCCGCCGCGGCCGCCGATGTCGGAGGAGCGCATCCGCCAGGAGAGGTTCACGCGCAGGTTGCCGTGGACCGCGCCCTGTTTGGTCAGCGACACCGTCGGGCGCCTCCGGGTCAGCTCGATCGCCGACGCGGTGCCGCCCGCGTCGAAGTCGAGGGCCCGGCTCCCCCTGATGCCGTCGAAGAATCCCATCCCCCTGTCCCCCCTTTGTTCCCGGGATCCCCTGATCCCCTCGGTCTCGTGCGGTCGCGTCCGCGCCGCCCGCGCGGGGGCGCGGTCATGCGGACGGGGCGGCCCGCCGGGCCCGTGGACCCGGCGGGCCGCCCCGCAGTTGAGCGTTCCGCATTACCGCCGCGGTCATGCGTCGACGGTGGCGCCCTCCAGCTGCAGCCGCTTGTTGCGGCGGACCGAGGACCAGAAGGAGGCGGCGATCAGGATGACGCCGATGGTGCCGGTGATGAGCTCGCTGATCTCGTGCTCGATGGTGACGAGCAGGATGACGGCGAGGGCGCCGATCGCGTAGTGCGCGCCGTGCTCCAGGTAGACGTAGTCGTCGAGGGTGCCCTGGCGGACCAGGTAGACCGTCAGCGACCGGACGTACATGGCGCCGATGCCGAGGCCGAGCGCCATCCAGAAGATGTGGTTGGTGATGGCGAAGGCGCCGATGACGCCGTCGAAGGAGAACGACGCGTCCAGGACCTCGAGGTAGAGGAAGAGGAAGAACGCGGCCTTGCCGGCGAGGCCGACGGCGGAGACGGGCTTGCCCGCGGCCTTGGCCTTCTCCTCCTCCTCGTGCTCGCGCTCCTCTTCCTCCTCCAGCTTGTTCTCGAAGTAGGAGGACAGGCCGCCGACGATGAGGTACGTGATCAGGCCGGCGACGCCGGCGAGCAGGACGGTGGCGGACTTGTCGGCGTGGCCGGCGCTGGTGTGCGCGTTCGTGGCGAAGGTCATCGCCGAGACCAGGAGCGCGATCAGGGCGACGCACACGGAGAGCATGTCGACCTTGCCGAGCTTGGCCAGGGGCCGTTCCAGCCAGGCCAGCCACTTGTGCTCGCGCTCCTCGAAGATGAAGTCGAGGAAGATCATCAGCAGGAACATCCCGCCGAACGCGGCGATCGCCGGATGGGCGTCGGTGACGAGCGCCTCGTACTGCGCGGGGTTCTCCAGGGCGAGCTCGACCGCTTCGATCGGGCCGACCTTGGCGCTGATCGCGACGATGGCCACGGGGAACACCAGCCGCATGCCGAAGACCGCGATCAGGATGCCGATGGTGAGGAAGATCTTCTGCCAGAAGGCATTCATCTTCTTCAGGATTCCGGCGTTGACGACCGCATTGTCGAAGGACAGCGAGATTTCGAGGATCGACAGGATCAGCACGACCCCGAACGCCTCCCACCCCCACTGCCAAGCGGCGAAGGCAAGGCCGAGCGCCGTGATGGCGAACGACCAGCCGAAGGTTTTCAGAACCACTGGCACCCCATGATCTTGTACGGCTTTTACGAAACGTTGACCCCGAAGTCTAGAGCGATGCCCCTCAGGCCCGATGCGTACCCCTGGCCCACCGCCCTGAACTTCCACTCGCCCCCGTACCGGTAGACCTCGCCGAAGATCATCGCGGTTTCGTTGGAGGCGTCCTCGGTGAGGTCGTAGCGCGCGAGCTCCTGGCCGTCGGAGTCGTTCACGACGCGGATGAAGGCGTTGGTGACCTGGCCGAAGGTCTGGCGGCGGGCGTCCGCCTCGTGGATCGACACCGGGAAGACGATCTTGTCGACCTCGGCGGGCACCTTGGTCAGGTCGACGAGGATCGACTCGTCGTCGCCGTCGCCCTCGCCGGTGAGGTTGTCGCCGGTGTGCTCGACGGAGCCCTCGGGGCTCTTGAGGTTGTTGTAGAAGACGAAGTACCGGTCCCCCAGGACCCGGCCGTCGCGGCACAGCAGCGCGCTGGCGTCGAGGTCGAAGTCGGCCCCTGTCGTCGAGCGCGCGTCCCAGCCCAGCCCGACCAGGACCCGGGTGAGGTTCGGTGCGGCCTTGGACAGGGAGACGTTGCCCCCCTTGGCGAGTGTGACGCCCATGTTGAAGTCCTCCCCGGACGACGTGGTGGTCGCGGCGCCCCCGGGGTGCTCCGGCGGGCCGGCGGTGGATCGGTGCCAAGCGCGTCCGGCGCCGTACACGCGGTGTGCACGACGCCGGACGGGTGGGACTGCCGGCGGGCCGGCAGCCCGGGGCTCAGACGTTGACGCCGAAGTCCTGCGCGATGCCTCGCAGGCCCGAGGCGTAGCCCTGGCCGATGGCGCGGAACTTCCACTCCGCGCCGTTGCGGTAGAGCTCGCCGAAGACCATGGCCGTCTCGGTCGAGGCGTCCTCGGAGAGGTCGTAGCGGGCGAGCTCGGTGTTGTCGGCCTGGTTCACGACGCGGATGTAGGCGTTGCGGACCTGGCCGAAGCTCTGCTGGCGGCTCTCCGCCTCGTAGATCGAGACCGGGAAGACGATCTTGGCGACGTCGGCCGGGACGGCCGCCAGGTTCACCTTGATCGCCTCGTCGTCGCCCTCGCCCTCGCCGGTGAGGTTGTCGCCGGTGTGCTCGACGGAGCCGTCCGGGCTCTTCAGGTTGTTGAAGAACACGAAGTTGGCGTCGCTGGCGACCTTGCCCTGGTCGTTGGTCAGGATCGCGCTGGCGTCGAGGTCGAAGTCGACACCGGTGGTGGTGCGGGCATCCCAGCCCAGACCGACGAGCACGGCCGTCAGGTTCGGTGCGGCCTTGGTCAGCGAGACGTTGCCGCCCTTGCTGAGGCTGACTCCCACGGGTCCTCCAATGGGTTCATGAGTGCGGGGTCGGTGCCCCTGTCGTGCGGTGGGGCCCTCCCGGCGGCGGGCCGGCAGGGCTACCCGATCAACGTGTCGATCCTAGTGACCGGTTCCCACCCGGACGAGGTTTCACGCGGAACCCGGTCGGCCGGGGGGCCCGGGGCCGGCTCAGAGGCTGTCGAGGGCCTTGATGTACTCGTTCAGGTCACGCGCGTCGGGCAGCCCGTTGACGACGGTCCAGCGCACGACGCCGTCCTTGTCGATGATGAACGTGCCGCGCAGCGCGCAGCCCTTGTCCTCGTCGAAGACGCCGTAGGCGCGGGAGGCCTCGCCGTGCGGCCAGAAGTCGGAGAGCAGCGGGTAGTCGAGGCCCTCCTGCTCGGCGAAGACGCGCAGGGTCGGCACGGAGTCGTTGGAGACGGCCAGGAGCTGGACGTCGTCGTTCTGGAAGCGGGGCAGCTGGTCGCGCAGCTCGCACAGCTCGCCGGTGCAGACGCCGGTGAAGGCGAACGGGTAGAAGAGCAGCACGACGGCCTTCTCCCCGCGGAAGTCGGAGAGCCGCACCGTGGCGCCGTGGTTGTCCTTGAGCTCGAAGTCCGGAGCCTTGTTGCCGACCTCGATGGCCATCTGTCGCATCCCTTCGTTCCCGCATCCCTGCTCTGGGCTGTTCGGGTGGCCCCAGCCTAATGTGCCGCCGCCGCAGGGGATCCGGCCCGGAACGCACACACCCCGCCGACGGGGTCGGCGGGGTGTGTCTCCGCTGGCTGCGGCGCGTGGCTCAGCGCTTGGACTTGGCGGCCTTCGGGGTCACCAGCTTGCTGGCGGCCCACTCCTTGCCGACGCTGACGGGCCGCGTCTGCGACAGGCCGGCCGTCTCGGCGGCCTCGCTGATGTCGCTGGCCTCGACGTAGCCGGGGCGGCCCGTCTTCGGGGTCAGCAGCAGGATCAGCGCGGCGTCCTCGACCAGCTCGGTGGCGTCGACGAGGGCGTCGGTCAGGTCGCCGTCCTCGTCGCGGAACCACAGCAGCACCGCATCGGCCACGTCGTCGTAGTCCTCGTCGACGAGGTCGTTGCCGATCAGTTCCTCGATCTCCTCGCGGAACTCCTGATCGACGTCGTCGTCGTAGCCGATCTCCTGGACCACCTGTTCGGACTGGAAACCCAGCCGGGCGGCCAGGCTCTCCGCGTGGTCCGCGGTCGCGCTCACGGGGTGCCTCCTGCTCATGTTCGGTGAATGTCTTCGGGCCGCGCGCGTGCGCGCAGCATTGGGCGTAGTCCACACGGGCGCGGCGGATCGCGCAAGTACCCGGCCGCGGAGACCGTCGAAACGGTGACGATTGCGGCCGTCTCGCCGCAACTTTCAGCCTTCCCGCGTGTCCCTGTGGTGATTCATCCCACACCATTCCAGCTCATTCGGCATCACACGCTGACTTTCCCACCTGTTTGAGGGGCGAACACCCTGGCGAACCGCTTGCCGGCCCGGGGCGGAGGCCGGGGCCCGGGCCGGAGCCCGGCGCGGCACGTCTTCGGCAATCCCCGGGACTCCAGGGATTACCCAGTGGTAGAGATGACGATTCCGACCGAGCGTAAGACCATGGGAGGCGGCGAAACCAAGGCACGACTCCCCTGACAGCGAAGGAACAGCGTGGCTTCCGCATCCGATCGCAATCCGATCATCATTGGCGGCCTGCCGAGCCAGGTACCGGACTTCGATCCGGAGGAGACGCAGGAGTGGCTCGACTCCCTCGACGCCGCCGTGGACGAACGCGGTCGCGAACGCGCCCGCTATCTGATGCTGCGGCTGATCGAGCGGGCCCGCGAGCGGCGCGTGGCCGTGCCCGAGATGCGCAGCAGCGACTACGTCAACACGATCGCCACCAAGGACGAGCCGTTCTTCCCCGGCAACGAGGAGATCGAGCGCAAGGTCCTGAACGCCACCCGCTGGAACGCGGCCGTCATGGTCTCGCGCGCCCAGCGGCCCGGCATCGGCGTGGGCGGGCACATCGCCACCTTCGCCTCCTCGGCCTCCCTCTACGACGTCGGCTTCAACCACTTCTTCCGCGGCAAGGACGAGGGCGACGGCGGCGACCAGATCTTCTTCCAGGGCCACGCCTCCCCCGGCGTGTACGCCCGCGCCTACCTGCTGGACCGCCTCTCCGAGCAGCAGCTCGACGCGTTCCGCCAGGAGAAGTCGAAGGCCCCGTACGGCCTGTCCAGCTACCCGCACCCGCGGCTGATGCCGGACTTCTGGGAGTTCCCGACGGTCTCGATGGGCCTCGGGCCGATCGGGGCGATCTACCAGGCCCGGATGAACCGGTACATGGAGGCGCGCGGGATCGCGGACACCTCCAGGTCACACGTATGGGCGTACCTCGGCGACGGCGAGATGGACGAGCCGGAGTCGCTGGGCCAGCTCTCGCTGGCGGCGCGCGAGGGCCTGGACAACCTGACGTTCGTCGTCAACTGCAACCTGCAGCGGCTCGACGGCCCGGTCCGCGGCAACGGCAAGGTCATCCAGGAACTGGAGTCGATCTTCCGCGGGGCGGGCTGGAACGTCATCAAGCTGATCTGGGACCGCTCCTGGGACCCGCTGCTGGCGCAGGACCGGGACGGCATCCTCGTCAACAAGATGAACTCGACGCCCGACGGGCAGTTCCAGACGTACGCCACGGAGACCGGCTCGTACATCCGCGAGCACTTCTTCGGAGACGACCAGCGGTTGCGCGCGATGGTCGCGGACATGTCCGACGACCAGATCCTCCACCTGGGCCGCGGCGGCCACGACCACCGGAAGATCTACGCGGCGTACGCGGCGGCGCGCGCCCACAAGGGCCAGCCGACGGTGATCCTGGCCAAGACGGTCAAGGGCTGGACCCTCGGCCCGAACTTCGAGGGCCGCAACGCGACGCACCAGATGAAGAAGCTGACGGTCGACGACCTCAAGCGCTTCCGCGACCGCCTGCACATCCCGATCACCGACGCGCAGCTGGAGAGCGGCGCGCCGCCGTACTACCACCCGGGCCGCAACTCGCCGGAGATCCAGTACATGCACGACCGCCGCAAGGCGCTGGGCGGCTACGTCCCGACGCGGGTGGTGCGGGCGAAGCCGCTGCAGCTGCCGGACGACAAGGCGTACGCGGCGGTCAAGAAGGGCTCCGGCCAGCAGTCGATCGCGACGACGATGGCCTTCGTCCGCCTGCTGAAGGACCTGATGCGGGACAAGGAGATCGGCCGGCGCTTCGTGCTGATCGCCCCCGACGAGTACCGCACCTTCGGCATGGACTCGTTCTTCCCGAGCGCCAAGATCTACAACCCGCTGGGGCAGCAGTACGAGTCCGTCGACCGCGAGCTGCTGCTGGCGTACAAGGAGTCCCCGACCGGGCAGATGCTGCACGACGGCATCTCGGAGGCGGGCTGCACGGCCTCGCTGATCGCGGCCGGCTCGGCGTACGCGACGCACGGCGAGCCGCTGATCCCGGTGTACGTCTTCTACTCGATGTTCGGCTTCCAGCGCACGGGCGACCAGTTCTGGCAGATGGCCGACCAGCTCGCGCGCGGCTTCGTGCTCGGCGCCACGGCGGGCCGGACCACGCTGACGGGTGAGGGCCTGCAGCACGCCGACGGCCACTCCCAGCTGCTGGCGTCGACCAACCCGGGGTGCGTGGCATACGACCCGGCGTACGGGTACGAGATCGCGCACATCGTCCGGGACGGGCTGCGCCGCATGTACGGCCCGGAGGCGGAGGACGTCTTCTACTACCTGACGGTCTACAACGAGCCGATCCAGCACCCGGCCGAGCCGGACGGCGTGGACGTCGAGGGCATCCTCAAGGGCATCCACAGGGTGGCGGCGGGGACCTCCGGCGCCATCCCGGCGCAGATCATGGCGTCGGGCGTGGCGGTGCCGTGGGCGGTCGAGGCGCAGCGGATCCTGGCCGAGGAGTGGAACGTCAGGGCGGACGTCTGGTCGGCGACCTCCTGGAACGAGCTGCGCCGCGACGCCGTCGAGGCGGAGGAGCACAACCTGCTGCACCCGGAGGAGGAGCAGCGCGTCCCGTACGTGACGCGGAAGCTCTCGGGGGCGCAGGGGCCGTTCGTCGCGGTGTCGGACTGGATGCGGGCGGTGCCGGACCAGATCGCCCGGTGGGTGCCCGGTGCGTACACCTCGCTGGGTGCGGACGGCTTCGGCTTCGCGGACACGCGGGGTGCGGCGCGCCGCTTCTTCCACATCGACGCGGAGTCGGTGGTGCTGGCGGTGCTGACGGAGCTGGCGAAGGAGGGCCGGATCGACCGGTCGGCGCTGAAGCAGGCGGTGGACCGCTACCGGCTGCTGGACGTGGCGGCGGCCGACCCGGGCCCGGCGGGCGGCGACGCCTAGCGGACGCGGGGCAGCAGGTTCGGCGGCGGGCCGGGGTGCGGAGTGCGCCCCGGCCCGCCGCCGTGTCCGGGTGTGCCGCGGTCCGGTCCGGCGCCGGTCCGGTCCGGCCCGGCCCGGGGGTTCCTTACGATGCTGCACATGAAGGAAGCCTCCCGCCGGCTGCGATGGGAGCGGCGGACGCAGGCTCCGCTGCTCGTCCTCGCCGTGGCGTTCGCCGTCGCCTATGCCGTCCCGATCGTCCTCCCGGACGCGGGACCGCGCGTGCAGCGGGCGTGCACGCTGGCCGAGTGGCTGGTGTGGGGCGCCTTCGCCTCCGACTACCTGGTGCGGCTCGGGCTGTCGCGGGCCAGGCGGTCGTTCGTGCGCACCCACTGGCTCGACCTGGTCGCGGTGGTGCTGCCGATGGTCCAGCCGCTTCGGCTGCTGCGGCTGGTGGCCACCCTGATCCTGGTGGGGCGGCGGGCCAGGATGGCTCCGCAGATCCGGCTGACCACCTACGTGGCGGGTGCGGTGGTCGGCCTGCTGATGTTCGGTTCGCTCGCGGTACTGAGCGTGGAGCGGGACGCCCCGGGCGGCAACATCCGGAACCTGGGCGACGCCGTGTGGTGGAGCTTCACGACGATGACCACGGTCGGGTACGGGGACCACTCCCCCACCACCGGCCTGGGCCGGGTGCTCGCGGTGGGTCTGATGCTGTCGGGGATCGCGCTGCTGGGTGTGGTCACCGCCAACATCGCCGCCTGGTTCATCTCCCGGTTCGAGCGGGACGACCGCGTGGAGCGGGAGCAGACAGCCGCGATCGCCGATCTGGCCGCGGAGGTGCGGGCGCTGCGCGCCGAGGTGGCCCTGCTGCGCGGGGCCGCCCCGGACGCGCCGGCCGCGCTGGCGGTCCCCGCGCCCGCGGCGGCCCCGGCGGCGGGAAGCGCGGCGTCTACCGCTCCCACACCTTGAAGGCCCGTACGAGGTAGCCGGACTGGGGCAGTTGGACGCCGTCGCCGGGATACGTCTGGAACTCCCCGGTCTCGGCGCACTCGGCGGACTGGTACGTCGTCACGGGCCGCCCGGTGCGGTTGACGAGCGACTGGGCGCTGGCCCCGGCGGGCAGGGCGGTGCAGCTGTTGATGTCGAGGGTGCTCAGCTCGTACGCGTGCCGGGTGCCCTTGAAGTCCGGCTTGGCCCAGAGGCAGAGCTGGCCCGCCGCGCAGGGCACCGCCCGGGTGGGCGGCGGTCCGGCGGCCGGCCCGGCCTGGGCGGCGCGGGCGGTGCCGGGGAGGAGCGCGGTGAGCGCGAGGGCGGCCGCGGCGAAGGCGGTGACGGTACGGACGCCGGGGGCGCGGACGGCGGCGGCGCGGGCGGTGGCGGCGCGGGCGGTGGCGGTGGAAACGGCACCTGCGGGTGAACTCGTACGCATGACGGATCGGCTCCTTCGTGGACGGAGCGCTCCCGGACCGCTTCCGGGAGCGCTGCGCGTCCACGCTGACCTGCGGCGACGGCCGGGCGGAAGGGGCCGCGGGCGGGTCCACACTGATAGGGGCAAGCCCCGCCGGAAGGGTCCGGCGGGGCTGTGCGGTGCACGGTGTTGACGCGCGGCCGGGCCGGCTCAGACGTGGGCGGCGCCCGCGCCCGCGGCGGCGTTCTCCCCGCGCTTGGTGAAGCAGGCGACGACGGCCGCGGCGACCGCGACGACGCCGGCGGCGGTGAAGGCCGTGCTCATCCCGGACACGAAGGTGTCGTGCGCGACCCCGGTGATCGTCTCGGCGACCTGCGCGGGGACGCCCTCGGGGACGGGGGCGAGGCCGACCTGGACGCCCTTCTCGGCGAGCTCCTGCTGTTCCGGGGTGAGCGGCGGCAGCTGCGCGGCGGCCCACTTGTCCCCGAAGGTGTCACTGACGGTGCCGGCCATGACGGCGCCGAGGACGGCCGTGCCGAGGCTGCCGCCGACCTGCATGGCGGCCTGCTGGAGTCCGCCCGCCACGCCTGAGAGCTCCAGCGGGGCGTTGCCGACGATGACCTCGGTGGCGCCGACCATGACGGGGGCGAGGCCGAGGCCGAGGAGGGCGAACCAGAGCGACATCTCCAGGGTGCCGGTGCCGGTGGTGAGGCCGGCCATCCCGAAGCAGGCGGCGGCGGTCGCGACCATGCCGGCGACGAGCGGGATGCGCGGGCCGACCGCGGTGATCGCGGCGCCGGCGAGCGGGGAGCCGATGATCATCATGCCGGTCAGCGGGAGCAGGTGCAGGCCGCTGTCGACGGGGCTCATGCCGTGGACGTTCTGCAGGTAGAAGGTGACGAAGAACAGGCCGCCCATGAAGGCGAACGCCATCAGCACCATCAGCACGGTGCCCGCGGACAGCGGCAGCGAGCGGAACATCCCGAGCGGGATCAGCGGCTCGTCGGCCTGGGACTCCCACACGGCGAAGGCGGTGAAGAAGGCGAGGGAGACGAGGAGGAAGAGGAGCGTCCACAGGTCGCCCCAGCCCCACTCGGAGGCTTTGATCAGCGCCCAGACCAGCGAGAACATCGCGACCGACAGCATCAGGATGCCGGGGACGTCGAAGGAGCGCGGGGCGTTCGCGGCGCGGTGGTCGAGCAGGATGACCAGGCCGAAGGCCAGGGCGATGACGCCGACGGGGATGTTGACGTAGAAGACGGACTGCCAGTTGACGTTCTCGACGAGGAGGCCGCCGACGATGGGGCCGGCGGCGGTCGAGGCGCCGATGACCATGCCCCAGATGCCGATGGCCATGTTGAGCTTCTCGGCGGGGAACGTGGCGCGCAGCAGACCGAGCGCGGCGGGCATCAGCAGGGCGCCGAAGACGCCCTGGGCGACGCGGAAGCCGATCACGGCCTCGACGGTGGTGGAGAGGCCGATCGCGGCGGACGCGCCGGCGAAGCCGACGATGCCGATCAGGAAGGTCTGCCGGTGTCCGAAGCGGTCGCCGAGCTTGCCGGCGGTGATGAGGGAGACGGCGAGGGCGAGCAGGTAGCCGTTGGTGATCCACTGGACGTCGGCGAGGGAGGCGCCGAGGTCCTGCTGGATCGCGGGGTTGGCGACGGCGACGACGGTGCCGTCCAGGGTGACCATCATGACGCCGATCGCCACGGCGAAGAGGGTCAGCCACGGGTGGCCGCGCAGTGCGTTGCCGACCGGCCCCCCGCCCGGCTCCTTGACGGGTATGCGGTCGCCGCGGTCGCCGACGGTGGTCTGATGAGTCATGCCGCCACACTATTGACAGCGACTGACACTTCACAAACGGGTTAACGAGGCAGTCGCTGTCACGTCGGTCACAGGTACCCTGACCGCTCACTCAGCGTCAGATCAGACGTCAGACCAGGGGCCGGCCGACCCGTCCCGGAAAGGACTCCCCGCGGTGATGACCGACGAGCGGCCCGCCCCCGCGACCGGCCTGCGCGAGCGCAAGAAGCAGCGCACCCGGGACGCGCTGCTGCGCGCCGCCCTCCTCCTCTTCATCGCGCAGGGGTACGAGCAGACGACCGTCGACGAGATCACCGACTCCGTCGACGTCTCCCAGCGCACCTTCTTCCGCTACTTCGCCAACAAGGAGGAGGTCGCCTTCGCCGCGCAGGACATCATCGACTCCCACTTCCTCGCCGCCCTGCGGGCCCGCCCGGCCGGCGAGGGGCCCCTCACGGCGCTGCGCGGCGCGCTCCGCGACTCCTGGAGCAGCCTTGAAGAGGCCCTGTCCGAGGTGGTGCCCGTCGACCTCTACGTGCGCACCTACCGGCTCATCGAGTCGACGCCGGCGCTGCTCGCCGCGCACCTGCGCCGCTCGGCCGAGGTCGAGGAGCGGATCGCCCGGCTGATCGCGGAGCGTGAGGGCCTGGACGTGGACGCCGACCCCCGCCCGCGGGTGGCCGTGGCGGCGTTCTCCGGCGTGATGAGGGTCACCGGGCGGCTGTGGGGGCAGGGCGACGACTCCGGCATCGCCGCGATCCGCGACCTGACCGAGGCTTACCTCGACCACATCGGCCCAGCTCTGGCGCCCGACTGGCGCTGATCACGCCCGGGACGCCCAAGCCCGACGGGCCGTCAGTTCCGTGCCGCACGGCAGCGGGTGGGCCTCCCCGGCGCCGTGAGCCCCGTCACCCCGCGCATTCCGGCCCGCCGCGGTCTCCTACGCTGGTGCCAGATGAACGTGAACGTGCCCGGCTCCGCCCGCCTCTCCCCCGGTACCGACCCGCGCCCCGCCGCCCTGCGCGTCCTGCTGGCGCTGGGGGTCGTCTTCCTCATGCTGGCCACCACGGGCTGGACCGCCGTGCACCGGCCGGACGCCGGCACCTCGCTGCGGGCCGCCGGCCTCGCCGCCTGGTCGGCGACGCGCATCGGGGGCCGCACCGTGCCCCCCGCCGACGCACCCGTCCGGACCGTCGCCCGCTTCTTCGCGGGCCTCGACGCCAGTGCCCGCACCCACCTCGCGGACGCCCACCCGTTCGTCGTCGGCAACCTGGCAGGCGCCCCCGCGGAGCTGCGCTACCGCGCGAACGCGCAGGCGCTCCTCCTCGCCGAGCAGGTGGAGCTCGCCCGCAGCCGGGACGTCTCCCTCACGCCCGCCGACCGCACCGCGGCCGGCCGGCGCGCCCACCGCTTCGCCTCGCTGGCCGAGCCGGGCCGGCAGGTCCTCGCCTTCGACCCCACCGGCGGCGGCCGGGTCGCGGAGGTCTTCGGCAACCTCGACCGCGCCGAGCGGATCTCCGTCATCGTCCCCGGCGTCGACACCGACGCGGTCACCTTCGAGCGCACCCAGCGCCGCCTCACCTCCCCCGTGGGCATGGCCGAATCCCTGTACGCGGCCCAGCGCGCGGCCGCCCCCGGTGCCAGGACCGCGGTCATCGCCTGGGCCGACTACACCGCGCCCGCCGGCGTCGGCGTGGACGCCGCGACGGGGCGCATGGCCGTCGACGGCGCCGCGCGCCTGGAGGCCCTGGCCGCGTCGCTGCCGGGGGACGCGACGGTCGCGCTGTTCTGCCACAGCTACGGCTCCGTCGTCTGCGGGGTCGCCGCCCACGCGCTGCCGGAGCGGGTGACGGACGTGGTGGCTGCGGGCAGCCCCGGCATGCGCGCCGGCTCGGTGGCCGAGCTGCGCACGTCGGCCCGGGTGTGGGCGATGCGGGACGCCGGGGACTGGATCGCGGACGTGCCGCACCTGGAGGTCGGCGGGCTGGGCCACGGCGCCGACCCGGTCTCCCCCGAGTTCGGTGCGCGGCTGCTGTCCTCGGCCGGGGCCCGCCTGCACACCGGCTATTTCGAGCCAGGCACCGGTTCCCTGGACAACTTCGCCAAAATCGGAACCGGCGCACTCGGTTCTGTTGCCTGCGCCACCGGCGACGATGCCTGCCGCCGCGGAATTTCCGGGACAGACGCGGACTGACACGCGTAGAGCCCCGAAAATCGGGCCCTGCGCCGAGGGGGACGCGCAAGGGTCCCTCCCCTTACCATGTGCCGCATGGGTGACGTACTGGCCGGAAATCATGCCGTCTGGGAGTTCGACTCGGACTCGGTGCTCATCCGCTTCGCACGGGGGATGCGAACGCCGAGGCTCTGGCAGGCCCTCGGGGCGCGGCGGATCCCCTTCGAGGCGCTCGCCGCGGTGGAACTCTCCTCCCGCGGGGGCGGCAGACGCGATGCGGTGGTGCTGCGCGCCATACCGAGGCCGGGCGCAGACCCCCTGGTGGAAGCCGCCGCGGGGCAGCTGCGGGAGGTGTGCGACCCGTACCGGCTGGTCGTGCCGGCGGACCGGGGCGCGGAGGCGGCCGCGTTCGCCGAGGCGCTGCGCGAGCGGATCGGACCCGGCGGCGACGAGCCGGCCGGGCGGTTCCTGGTGCCCGCCGCGGAGCCGCCGCTGCAGCTGAAGGCGTACGACGCCCGCGTCTCCTTCGACGGCCTGCGGGTCACCTTCCAGTGGTCGCGCACCGGCGCCACGGGCACCAAGTGGAAGGCCGGCGACCAGAGTTACGCGCTCTCCGAACTGGCCGGCGTCGAATGGCGCTCGCCGGAGGGGCCCGGCGGACACCTGCGGCTGCTGCGCCGCGACACCGACGGCGACCCGCGGCCGGACCACGACCTGGCCAGCGCCGTCTTCGGGACGGGCTACGGATCGGTGCAGGAGTCGCTGCCCTTCGCGGCGGCCGTCCTGGCCGCGCTGCGCACCCGCACCCCGGTGGCGGCCGTCCCGGCCCCGCGGTCGGCGGAGCGCCTGGACCGCCTCGGCGAGCTGCACAGCGCCGGCCTGCTGACGGACGCCGAGTACACGGCCCTGTGCGACCGCTTCACGGCGGCCGACGGCCGGCTCGCCACCGAGGCGTAGCCGCCACGGCCCCCCTCGGCCCCGGCCGGTGCCGGAAGGCGCGGCGCCCCGTCGCGGACGCCCGCCCCCGCCTCCCCGGCCCGCAGCCACGCGGCCCGGCAGCGCCGTCACGCCTCGCGGGCCGCCGACGTGAAGGCCATGTTCGGGTAGCGGTCCCCCGCAACCCCGGCCGCGAGCGGCTCCAGCGCGGCCAGCTCCTGCTCCGCCAGCGTGATCCGGGTCGCCGCGGTGTTCTCGGCGAGCCGCTCCGGCTTGCGGGTGCCCGGGATCGGCACCACCGGCAGGCCGTGCACCTGCGCCCGCTGCTGCGCCCAGGCCAGCGCGATCTGCGCCGGCGTCGCCCCGTGCGCCTTCGCAATCTCCCGCACCGGCTCCAGCAGCGCCGTGTTGGCCTTGGCGTTGTCGCCGGTGAAGCGGGGCTGCTGGGCGCGGAAGTCGCCCTCGGACAGCTCCTCGGCGGAGGCGAACGTACCGGTCAGGAATCCGCGGCCGAGGGGGGAGTACGGCACGAAGGCCACCCCGAGCTCCGCCGCAGCGGGCACCGCGCTGCGCTCCACGTCGCGGCTGAAGAGCGACCACTCCGACTGGACCGCCGCGATCGGGTGGACCGCGTACGCCTCCCGCAGCTCCGCGCCCGTGACCTCGCTGAGGCCGAGGTGGCGGACCTTGCCCTCCTGGACCAGCTGCGCCATCTCGCCGACCGACTCGGCGAACGGCACCGCCGGGTCGTAGCGGTGCATGTAGTAGAGGTCGATCACGTCGGTGCCGAGCCGGCGCAGGCTGTCCTCGACGGCCTGGCGGATGTAGGCCCGGTCGTTGCGGATGCCCCGGTGGCGCGGGTCGTCGCTGCGGACGAGCCCGAACTTGGTGGCGAGGGTGATCTCCTCGCGGTGGGCCGCCACGAACGGGGCGAGGAACTCCTCGTTCCGGCCGCGCCCGTAGGCGTCGGCGGTGTCGATCAGGGTGACGCCGGCGGCGAGGGCCGCCTCCAGCGTGGCGCGGGCCGCCGCCTCGTCCGTCTCCCCGTAGAACTCGCTCATGCCCATGCAGCCGAGGCCCTGGATGCCGACCAGGGGGCCGCCCTTGCCGAGTTCTACCTGCTCGATGGTGGTGTTCTGCGTCATTGCCGTGCGGCCTTCCCCGTGTAGAGATCGATCTTGAAGTCCAGTACGGCGAGCGCGTCGTTCAGCTCCGAGATCCGCGCCCGCACCTCGTTCCTCGTCCGCTCCAGCAACTCCCGCCGCTGGTCGACGGTGTGCTCCCCTTCGCGGACCAGCTCCGCATACCTGACCATGTCCGCCACCGACATCCCGGTGGTGCGCAGCTTGCCCACGAAGGCCAGCCACTGCAGGTCGCCGTCGCTGAAGCGCCGCTGCCCCGAGTGGGAGCGGTCCACCTGCCGCATGAGGCCGATGCGCTCGTACCAGCGCAGCGTGTGCTGGGACAGACCGGTGCGCGCCTCGACCTCGCTGATCGTGTACCGCGGCGGCATCTGCGTCTGCGTCTGCGTCAGGCTCATGGCGACCACGCTAGGACCCTTGAGTGCACTCCAAGCAAGTAGGCTCGGCGGCATGGAGAGCGTGGAGAGGCTGGAAAGCCTCCAGATCATCGAGAACTGGCCGGTTCCCGCCGCCGCCGCGGCGGTGGTGCGTGCCGACGGCGGCGTGGCGGGCTCCCACGGGCCGGTCGACCGCCGCTTCGCGCTGGCGTCCGTGACCAAGCCGCTCGCCGCGTACGCCGCGCTCGTCGCGTACGAGGAGGGGGCGGTCGAGCTGGACGAGCCGGCCGGCCCGGAGGGGTCGACGGTCCGTCACCTGCTCGCGCACACCAGCGGTCTCGCCTTCGACGAGCACCGCGTCATGGCCCCTCCGGGGACGCGCCGGCTGTACTCGAACGCCGGCTTCGAGGTACTCGGCGACCACATCGCGAAGGCCACCGGCATCCCGTTCGCCGAGTACGTGCACCAGGCCGTCTTCGAGCCGCTCGGCATGGCGTCGACCACGCTGGAGGGCTCGCCCGCGAAGGACGGCGTGTCCACCGTGTCCGACCTGGTCCGCTTCGCCGCGGAGCTCCAGGCGCCGCGCCTGCTGGACGTGCGGACGGTCGCCGAGGCGACGACGGTGGTCCACCCGGGCCTCAAGGGCGTGCTCCCCGGGTACGGCCACCAGTCCCCCAACGACTTCGGGCTGGGCGTGGAGATCCGCGGGCGGAAGTCCCCGCACTGGACGGGCGCCGGCTCCTCGCCCCGTACGTTCGGCCACTTCGGGCAGGCGGGCACGTTCCTGTGGGTGGACCCGGAGGCCCGGGCTGCGTGCGTGGCCCTGGCGGACCGCGCGTTCGGCCCGTGGGCCGTCGAGGCGTGGCCCCCGTTCACGGACGCCGTCCTCGCCGAGCTGTCGGGCCGGCCCGCCCGCTGACCTCCGCTTCCGCTACGCCGGCAGCTCCCAGATCAGCAGCTCGCCCGGGGATCCGGCGACTGCCTCCAGGCCCTCCTCGCCGGTGATCCGGGCCGAGTCGCCGGGCCCGAGCTCGGCCCCGTCCAGGCGCAGGTCGCCGCGGACGACGTGCAGGTAGACCCGGGGCGCCGCGGGGACGGGGACGTGCTCGCCGGCGGCCGGCCGCCGCACGTGCAGGCGGGCGCCGGCGGCGGGGACCTCGTACGGGGTGCCGTCGGGAAGGCCGCGGACCAGCCGGTACGAGGGCTCGCCGCCGGGCTCCAGCGGCGCGAGCCAGGTCTGCACGAAGCACAGCGGGGAGGTGCCGTCGTTGCGTTCCACGTGCCGGGCGCCCGATCCGGCGCCGAAGTGCTGGACGTCGCCGGGCCGTACCTCGGTGGCCTCACCGGTGCTGCCCTTGTGGGTCAGCTCGCCCCCGACGACCCAGGTGACGATCTCCGTGTGGCTGTGGGGGTGCTCCTCGAAGCCGGCGCCGGGCGCGAGGTGCTCCTCGTTGCAGGCCAGGACCGGGCCGAAGCGGAGGTTGTCGGGGTCGTAGAACCGGCCGAAGGAGAACGCGTGCCGGGTCGTGATCCCGCTGTCCGGGTCGCCGCCCGGGTACCGGTCGGCGCCTCGGCGTACATCAATCATGGACCCACCGTAGACCCTGGGCGTGAGGGCGCTCTCGGCGCAGGCGCCCCGATAAGGCACTCTTGTCCCCGTGCCCCATCCCGAACGTGAGCATTCCCCCGCGCATCCCGCTCCCGCCCATCCGCATCACGCGACGCTGCGGCGGCTGGAGAAGTCCTCCGGCCGGCTCGCCGCGAACGCGATCGCCCGGATGGACGAGACCCTGCCGTGGTACCGGGCGATGCCCCCGGAGAACCGGTCCTGGATCGGCCTGGTGGCCCAGGCCGGCATCGCCGCGTTCACGGAGTGGTTCCGGCACCCCGACACCCCGCAGGCGATCTCGACCGACGTGTTCGGGACGGCGCCGCGGGAGCTGACCCGGGCCATCACCCTGCGCCAGACGGTGGAGATGGTCCGTACGACGATCGAGGTGATGGAGGCCGCGATCGAGGAGGTCGCGGCGCCGGGCGACGAGTCGATCCTGCGGGAGGCGCTGCTCGTCTACGCGCGGGAGATCGCCTTCGCGACGGCCCAGGTGTACGCGCAGGCCGCCGAGGCGCGCGGGGCGTGGGACGCCCGCCTGGAGTCGCTCGTGGTCAACGCGGTGCTGTCGGGCGAGGCGGACGAGGGTGCGCTGTCGCGGGCCGCGGCGCTCGGCTGGAACTCTCCGGAGCACGTGTGCGTGGTGCTCGGCACGGCGCCCGACGGGGACAGCGAGCTGACGGTCGAGGCGATCCGGCGGGCGGCCCGCCACCACAAGCTGCAGGTGCTGACCGGGGTGCTCGGCGACCGGCTCGTCGTCATCGCGGGCGGCAGCGACAACCCGCTCCAGGTCGCGAAGTCGCTGATCGGGCCGTTCGCGGCGGGCCCGGTGGTGGCCGGCCCGGTGGTGGCGGACCTGCTGAACGCGACGAAGTCCGCGCAGGCCGCGGCGGCCGGGCTGAAGGCGTGCACGGCGTGGCAGGACGCGCCCCGGCCGGTGCTGGCGGACGATCTGCTGCCGGAGCGCGCGATCGCCTCGGATCCGTCGGCGCGCGAACAGCTGGTGGAGGAGATCTACAGACCGCTGGAGGAGGCGGGGTCGGCGCTCCTGGAGACGCTGAGCGTGTACCTGGAGCAGGCGAGCAGTCTGGAGGGGGCGGCGCGGATGCTGTTCGTGCACCCCAACACGGTGCGCTACCGGCTCCGACGTGTGACCGACGTCACCGGCTGGTCACCCTCCGATGTCCGCTCGGCGTTCACCCTGCGGATCGCGCTGATCCTCGGGCGCTTGGCCGACGGGGATCAGCAGCCCTAGGCTTTTGTCGGACATCAACAATTACCCTGACGGTTCTTGGTCCCTGTCCCCACGGGCGGCGGGGACCACCCACAAGAGAGAGTGTGAGGGTGCTCGTACTCGTCGCTCCCGGCCAAGGCGCACAGACGCCCGGCTTCCTGACTCCCTGGCTCGAACTGCCCGGCGCCGCCGACCGCGTCGCCGCGTGGTCGGACGCCATCGGGCTCGACCTCGCCCACTACGGCACGAAGGCCGACGCGGACGAGATCCGCGACACCGCTGTGGCGCAGCCGCTGCTGGTGGCCGCCGGCCTGCTGTCCGCCGCCGAGCTGGGCTCGCGTTCGGCGTTCGGCGCCGTGGCGGGCCACAGCGTCGGTGAGATCACGGCCGCCGCGTACGCGGGCGTGCTGTCGGACGCGGACGCCCTGGCGTTCGTACGGACCCGCGGCCTGGCCATGGCCGAGGCGTCCGCGGTCGCCCCGACGGGCATGGCCGCCGTGCTCGGCGGGGACCGCGACACCGTCGTCGCGCACCTGGACAAGCTCGGCCTGACGCCCGCGAACATCAACGGCGCCGGCCAGATCGTGGCCGCCGGCACCGAGGCCCAGATCGAGGCCCTGGTCGCCGAGAAGCCCGAGGGCTCGATGAAGGTCGTCCCCCTGCGGGTCGCGGGCGCCTTCCACACGCACCACATGGCCCCCGCGGTCGCCACGCTGGAGGAGGCCGCCAAGGCCCTCACCCCGGCCGACCCGGAGCTGACGTACGTCTCGAACAAGGACGGCCTGACCGTCGCCACGGGTGCCGACGTCGTCGCCCGCCTGGTCGGCCAGGTCGCGAACCCGGTCCGCTGGGACCTGTGCATGGAGGCGTTCGCCGAGCTGGGCGTCACCGGGATCATCGAGCTGTGCCCGGGCGGCACCCTGACGGGTCTGGCCAAGCGTGCGCTCAAGGGTGTGCCCACGGTGGCCCTGAAGACGCCGGACGACCTCGCCAAGGCCGCCGAGCTCGTCGCCGGGCACGGGGCCTGAGAGAAGGAGCCCACACAGCATGTCGAAGATCAAGCCTGCCAAGGGCTCCCCGTACGCCCGCATCCTCGGCGTCGGCGGCTACCGTCCGAGCCGGGTCGTCTCCAACGACGTCATCCTGGAGAAGATCGACTCCTCGGACGAGTGGATCCGCTCCCGCTCCGGCATCGCGACCCGGCACTGGGCCTCGGCCGAGGAGACGGTCGCCGCGATGTCGGTGGAGGCCGCCGGCAAGGCGCTCGCCGACGCAGGCGTCACGCCGGAGCAGATCGGCGCCGTCATCGTCTCGACGGTCTCGCACTTCCGCCAGACCCCGGCCATCGCGACGGAGATCGCCCACCGGGTCGGCGCGGTCAAGCCGGCCGCGTTCGACATCTCCGCGGGCTGCGCCGGCTTCGGCTACGGCCTGACCCTGGCCAAGGGCCTCGTCGTCGAGGGGTCGGCCGAGTACGTGCTGGTCATCGGCGTCGAGCGGCTCTCGGACCTGACCGACCTCGAGGACCGCGCGACGGCCTTCCTGTTCGGCGACGGCGCCGGCGCCGTGGTCGTCGGCCCCTCGGACGTGCCGGCCATAGGCCCCACGGTGTGGGGCTCCGAGGGCGACAAGTCCGAGACGATCAAGCAGACCGTGCCGTGGGACGAGTACCTCGGCAAGGACGCCGGCGAGAAGTTCCCCGCCATCACGCAGGAGGGCCAGGCGGTGTTCCGCTGGGCCGTCTTCGAGATGGCCAAGGTGGCCCAGCAGGCGCTCGACGCCGCCGGGATCACCGCGGATGACCTGGACGTCTTCATTCCGCACCAGGCGAACATGCGGATCATCGACTCGATGGTGAAGACCCTCAAGCTGCCGGAGCACGTCACGGTCGCCCGTGACGTGGAGACCACCGGCAACACGTCGGCCGCCTCGATCCCGCTCGCGATGGAGCGGCTCCTGGCGACCGGCGCGGCGAAGAGCGGTGACACCGCGCTCGTCATCGGCTTCGGGGCGGGTCTCGTGTACGCCGCCACGGTCGTTACCCTCCCCTAGGGCCCGGGACACCCTCCCGCCCCGTTTCACCCAGTAGCTAGAGAAGGAGCGCCACATGGCCGCCACGCAGGAAGAGATCGTCGAGGGTCTCGCGGAGATCGTGAACGAGATCGCCGGCATCCCGGTCGAGGACGTCGAGATCGACAAGTCCTTCACCGACGACCTGGACGTCGACTCGCTCTCCATGGTCGAGGTCGTCGTCGCCGCCGAAGAGCGCTTCGACGTCAAGATCCCGGACGAGGACGTCAAGAACCTGAAGACGGTCGGCGACGCCGCCGACTACATCCTGAAGCACCAGGGCTGAGCCCCGACGAGCGTTTGTCGCCACCCGGCGGTGGCGCCGTGACATTCAGCACCCTCTGAGACGTGGAGAAAGAATTCCTGTGAGCCCGACCAATCGCACCGTGGTCGTCACCGGTATCGGCGCAACCACTCCGCTGGGTGGCGACAGCGCTTCGACCTGGGAAGGCATGCTCGCCGGCCGTTCCGGCGTGAAGCCCCTGGAGGGCGAGCGCTTCGCCGACCTCCCGGTCCGCATCGCCGCCCCGGTCGCCGTGGACCCGAGCGAGGTCCTGCCGCGGCCTCTGGCCCGCAAGCTGGACCGCTCGGCCCAGTTCGCCGTCATCGCGGCCCGCGAGGCGTGGGCCGACGCCGGCTACACCGCCCCGGCGGGCGAGGACGGCTCCGTCGCCCCGGACCGCCTGGGCGCCGTGATCGCCTCCGGCATCGGCGGCGTCACCACCTTGCTCGACCAGTACGACGTCCTGAAGGACAAGGGTGTGCGCCGGGTCTCCCCGCACACCGTTCCCATGCTCATGCCGAACGGCCCCTCGGCCAACGTCGGCCTGGAGGTCAACGCCCAGGCGGGCGTGCACACCCCGGTCAGCGCCTGCGCCTCCGGCGCCGAGGCCATCGGCTACGCCGTGGAGATGATCCGCAGCGGCCGCGCCGACGTGGTCGTCGCCGGCGGCACCGAGGCGGCGATCCACCCGCTGCCGATCGCCGCGTTCGCCAACATGATGGCGATGTCGAAGAACAACGAGAACCCTGAGCAGGCCTCCCGCCCGTACGACAAGGGCCGCGACGGCTTCGTGCTGGGTGAGGGCGCCGGCGTCGTCATCCTGGAGTCCGCCGAGCACGCCGCCTCGCGCGGCGCCCGCGTCTACTGCGAGGTGCTGGGCCAGGGCCTGTCCGCGGACAGCCACCACATCGCGCAGCCCGAGCCGACCGGCCGCGGTGTCGCCGCCGCCGTGCAGAACCTGCTCGACAACACGGGCCTGGACCCGGCCGAGCTGGTCCACGTCAACGCCCACGCCACGTCGACTCCGCAGGGCGACACGGCCGAGATCAAGGCGCTGCGCAAGGTCCTCGGCGACGACCTCGACCACATCGCGGTTTCCGCGACCAAGTCGATGACGGGCCACCTGCTGGGCGGCGCCGGCGGCATCGAGACGGTCGCGACCGTGCTCGCGCTGTACCACCGGATCGCCCCGCCGACGATCAACCTCGACGACCTGGACGAGGACATCGACGCGGACATCGTCCGCGGCGAGGCGCGCAAGCTGCCGGTCGACGGCCCGATCGCCGCGATCAACAACTCGTTCGGCTTCGGCGGCCACAACGTGACGCTGGCGTTCCGCAGCGTTTGATCCCGCAGCCTCCGAGAAGGGGCCCCGCCCGGCGCGTGCCGTGCGGGGCCCCTTCTCGTACGGGCGGCCTCAGACAACCTGGTGGAGCCAGCGCACGGGTGCGCCCTCGCCGGCGTGGCGGAAGGGCTCCAACTCGTCGTCCCAGGGCTTGCCGAGCAGTGCGGCGATCTCCGCCTCCAGGTCGCTCTCGCCGCGCGCGGAGCGGGCCAGGGCGGCGCGCAACCGGTCCTCGGGGACGAGGATGTCGCCGTGCAGGCCGGTCACGGCGTGGAAGATGCCGAGGTCGGGGGTGGAGCTGTAGCGCTCGCCCTCGGCGGTGGCGCAGGGCTCCGCCGTGACCTCGAAGCGGAGCAGGTGCCAGCCGCGCAGGGCGGAGGCGAGTCTGGAGGCCGTCCCCGGCTCGGCCACGAAGGAGAACTCGGATCTCCAGGTGCCCGGGGAGGCGGGCTGCCGGATCCAGTCCAGGTTCACCCGCACTCCGAGCACGCCCCCCACGGCCCATTCCACGTGCGGGCAGAGCGCGCGCGGCGCGGAATGCACGTACAGAACTCCACGTGTCGTCACCGGGACCTCCAGGGTGGGACGAGGTCGGGAATAATCTCCTGAAAACGGACAGAACGTGACGCGATGTAATTTAGCGGACATCAACCGACATTGCGCTGCGGGACCTGCGGCCGAAACGCCACGGGGGAAAAGCTACCGTGCGGCGGGGGCCGCGGTGTGACGTACGGTCGGTCAGTAACCGCCCCGTACACAGCTTTCACTCAGCAGGACGCCCCCGCGACGGCGGGCGGCGAGGAGGAGGGATCCGCCCGATGCGCACCACCGCCCACCGCAGCCGGGCGCGCCGCGCCCTCGCCGGTACGACCGCGGCCGCGGCGCTCGCGGCGGCGCTGACCGGGTGTCAGGCGGAGGACGGCGGCAAGGCGGGCGAGCGCGGCGCGCAGGCGGAGGCCCGCCCGCGCTGGAACACCGCCCCCGCCTCGGTCGCCGCCGTCGGCGACTCCATCACCCGCGGCTTCGACGCGTGTTCGGTCCTCGCGGACTGCCCCGAGGCCTCCTGGGCCACCGGCAGCGACCCGGCCGTCCGCTCGCTGGCCGCGCGGCTGCTCGGCGAGGGGGCGCTGGCGACCCGCAGCTGGAACCACTCCGCCACCGGCTCCCGCATGTCGGACCTGGCGGGCCAGCTCACCGCGGCCGCCGAGCACAAGCCCGGCCTGGTCACGGTCATGGTCGGCGCGAACGACGCCTGCCGGGCGACGGCCGCCTCCATGACGCCGACGGCCGACTTCCGCGAGGGATTCGAGAAGGCCCTCGCCGCGCTGCGGGCCGGCTCGCCCGCCTCGCAGGTCTACGTATCCAGCATCCCGGACCTCCAGCGGCTGTGGCAGCAGGGCAAGGACCTGCCGGTGGTCCGGCAGGTGTGGCGGCTGGGGATCTGCCCGTCGATGCTCGCGGACCCGCTGTCCTCGGCGGCCGAGGCGACGGCCCGGCGGGAGCAGGTCCGGGCGCGGGTGGTCGAGTACAACGAGGTGCTCCGCGAGGTGTGCGGAAAGGATCCGCTGTGCCGCTACGACGGCGGGGCGGTCTTCCGGTACCCCTTCGCGGCCGAGCAGTTGAGCCGGTGGGACTGGTTCCACCCGGGCAAGGCGGGCCAGGCGCGGCTCGCCGAACTGGCCCACGGACAGGTGACGTCGGCCGAGCCGCCGCGCTGACGGCGGGCAGCGGGTGGGGGGTGGCGGACGGTGGTTTCCGGCCACCGGGCCGCCCGAGGGGTCAGGGCCGGCCCAGCAGCGGGTCGTGGACGGTGCACGGCGGGCGGCGGAAGGCCGGCGGCACCCGGTAGACGGTCCGGTCGCGCAGCCGCCCCGTCCACGGGTCCTGCTCCGAGGGGCGCCTGACGAGGAGGTGGCGGCTGCTCCCCGCCGCCAGGTGCGTGCGGTACTCCCCCAGCAGCGGGTCAAAGTCGCCGAGGAAATCCCGTATCTGCTCCTCGACCAGGCAGAACGGGCATTCCGGCCCCGGCAGGAGCCGGAACTGGCGCCCCTCCGGCCGGGAGTCGTCCGCGAAGGCGGTCAGCGCCACCGCCCCGGTGAAGAGCACGCACACGCCCATCACCTGCGGACCGGAGGCCTCCGCGACCTGGCGCACCAGCCCCCGGAACTCGGGCGGGCCGACGACCCGGAGCCGGGCCACGGCGTCGCGCGCCGCCCCGACCAGGTGGTACACCGCGGCCGCCAGGGACACGACCGCGACCACGGGAACGCCCCACGGCGGCCCGGCCACGGCGACCACCCACAGCAGGCCCGCGTTCAGGACGGCCAGGACGAGCACCGCCACCCGCAGCCCGACACCGCTGCTGCGCACCACGCGGTAGGACACCGCCAGGAAGGCCCCGGTCAGCACCGGGTGGATCCAGTCGGGCATCGGCCGGCCTCCGTCAACTCCGAAGCGCACACGGACCGTTACAGCATCGCGGGGCCGCGCGCGCACGTCGACCCCCGGTGCCGTGTGCGCCCGGCCCCGGCCGCGGGGCGCCGGGCGTGCTCCGGCATGCTGTCGCCCATGAGAATCGCCGCAGCACAGCTGACCTGCGTTCCCGCGGACGTCGCCGCGAACACGGCCCGCGCGGCCGCCCTCGCGGAGCGGGCCCGGGAAGCGGGCGCCGAGCTCGTCGTGTTCCCCGAGCTCGCCCTCACCGGCTACGAGACGCAGGCCCTGGCGGCCGACCCCTCCCTGTGGCTGGCCGGCCCGGACGACGCCCGCCTGGACGCCCTGCGCGCCACGGGCACCGCCGTCGCGGTCAATGCCGCCGTCCGCACGGACGGCCCGCTGCCCGCCATCGCGACCCTGGTCTACGGCGCGGACGGCGCGCACGTGGCGGCGTACGCCAAGCAGCACCTGTACGGGCACGAGCGCGGCGTCTTCGCGGCCGGCGGGCAAGACGGGCACGTCGAGCTGGGCGGGGTCCGCTTCTCGATCGGCATCTGCTTCGACAACCACTTCCCGCAACTCGCCGAGCGCGCGGCGGCCGCCGGCTGCCGGGTGCACCTGGCCTCGTCCCTGTACGGCACCGGGGACGGCGCCGCCGAGCGGGCGGCGATCCACCCGCGCATCGCGCAGGAGCACGGCCTGTACGTCGTCCTCGCCAACCACGTCGGCCCGGCCGGCCCGTGGACCGGCTGCGGGCGCGCCGCCGTGTGGGCGCCCGGCGGCGCGCTGCTGGCCGAGGCGGACGACCGCACGCCGTCGTTCGCCCTGGCCGACGTGCCCGCCTGAGCGGAACCCGGCTAGCCCGCGACCGGGACCCGTTCGCGCTGCCCGGGCCGCGGCCCGCCGCCCTGCTCGGGGACGCGGCCGCGGGCGGCTGGCTCGGGGTCCCGTACGAGGGCGAGCAGCACGATCACGAACGCCGCGGCCGTGTGCACCCCGACCCACAGCACCCAGCCGCCGGGCGGCGCCCAGTGCGCGGCGTACGGGATCCACGGCCCGGCGGTGCCGACGGCGAAGCGCCGCAGCGTCCAGAAGAACGCGGCCGCGTCGGCGACGGCCAGGGCCGCGACGGCGAAGCCGGTCAGCCGGCGCCAAGGGAACCCGCCCTCGGGGGCCCGGCGGGCGGCGATGACCACGGCCATCAGCGGCAGGCCCACGGCGAAGGGCAGCAGGTAGCGGCCCTGCCAGATCATGCCGAGCTTCTCGGCCTGCGAGGCCTGGCCCGCCACCGGCACGACGACGACCGCCGCCAGCATGCCGAGCAGTGCGAGGACCTCCAGGGGGCGCCCGTACAGCAGGCCGAGCGCGGTCAGCACGGCGAGGACGCCGAGCCAGGCCAGCCAGGTGAAGGCGGGGGCGGGGGTGTCCAGCCAGCCGAAGTAGCCGAGCATCTGGTGGACGTACTCCATGGTGTTGCCGAGGGTCTGCCGGACCGCTTCCTTCCACGTCAGCGATTCCGGCACGGCGATCACCGAGTGGTCGGGGTGGGCGGCCGCCCAGAGCATCGCGCCGGCCGTGGACGCGCCGAGCAGCGCCGACCACAGCCACGTCGCCTTGCGGCGCAGCAGCGCCCGCAGCACGCCGCGCTCCTGGAGGAAGAGCGCGAAGAACACCGCTCCGGCGAACCAGATCAGCCCCAGCGGGCGGATGTTGACGAGGACGGCGCCGCCGATGCCGATCCGGGCCAGGCGCCGGTTCAGCAGGTGCGGGTCGGGGGAGGCCATGACGGCCAGGAGGGCCGTCCACACCAGCATGCCGGCGGCGATCTCGCCGCCGCTGGGGTTGACCATGCCCGTCATGTACAGCGACATCGGGGTGGCCGCGGCGAACACGCCCAGCAGGACCGCGCCGCGCCGCCGGCGCCACTCGGCGGCCGTCACGACGGCGCTCGCGAGCAGGGCGGAGCACAGCGCCGCCGACAGCAGCCGCATCAGGTACAGCGCGGCCTTGCCGTCGGCGAACAGGCTCGGCCAGCCCGTCGCCAGGTAGTAGGCGGGGTGGTAGCGGCCCGCGGCGGTCGTGGCCTGGGCGGTCTGCCCCGTGCCCTTCAGCGGCGGAGCGCAGGACGCCGGCTTCTCCTGGTCCCAGGAGTAGCACTCGTGCTGCGTGGGCAGCTGCCGGTACCAGTCGGGGAGGCGGACGGCGGTCTCCGAGAACTTGCCCTCGATGCCGCCGACGACGTGCGGGACCATCACCTCGGGGCCGTTGATCTGGCCCCGGGCGACGGCCGCCGCGCGGATGAGGTGCGCGTGCTCGTCGGGCGAACCGCCGAGCGGGGTGGCCGCCGACCAGGAGGCGGCGAGCGTGAAGAACAGCGCGAAGGAGACGGCCCAGAGCCGCTTGGGGCTCCGGGCCGCACGGTCGGCCAGCCGCGTCAGTGCGGAGATCATCGCTTCCCTCGGGTCATCGGACGTAGGTCAGCCAGGTCTGGTCGCCGTCCTCGGAGCACTCGCCCTTCGGGGCGAAGCGGGGGCACTCGCCGTCCTGCTGCCGGATGGTGTGCGACACGTACGGCAGGATGCGGTACGTCCCGTCCTGGGCGGGCATGTAGCGGTCGGCCATCGACGAGGAGACCGTGCCGAGCAGCAGCAGGAGCGCGCACAGGGTGCCGATGACGGCGCCCTCGCGGCCGGGGAGCCCGGCGGCGGCGGGCCGCGGGGCGGAGGCGGCGGCCGGGTCGGCTCCGCCGGCGCCGGCGGAGCGCCGTTCTGCGAGCCGCAGCGACACCAGGTGGGCCACCAGGGCGCACAGGATCAGACCGCAGTAGAGCAGCTGGTTGTTGGTGCGCGTGTACAGCTGGACGGTCTGCGTCTCGTACATGTGCGAGGCGATGTACATGCGCATCACCCACGCGCTGAGGAACATGGCGGCGATGGTCACGACCATCGGCTTGCGCAGGCCCAGCCAGATCGCCGCGCCCAGGCAGACGAAGGTCACCAGCGCGAACAGCCCGACGCCGCCGTACTCGCCGGGCGGCGGCCAGTCGCCGACCTTGCCGGGCATGTCGGTGCGCCACATCAGGTAGTAGGCCGGGTCGGTGAAGTTGTCGAACCGGAAGTTGTAGTCCTTGGTGGTCTGCCCCTCAGTCAGCATGACCGCCAGATAGCGCCCGGCCACCACCAGGAAGGCGCCCAGCGCGGCGCCCATGAACGCGGCGCCCTTGAGCCGGCCGGTCTTCCACGGGAAGTACAGCAGCGCGGCGAAGAAGACTCCGCCCGCGCTCCAGAGGAACCAGCCCGAGTACGTGAGGAACAGCACGCCCAGCAGCGCGCCGAAGCCGGCGCCCTTCAGCAGCAGCGGCCGCCAGCCCTGGGTGCCGCTGCGGCGCAGCGAGACGACCATGGCGACGAGGACCGGCACGAGCAGCACCAGCACGGTCTGGCTGTACGGCTTGTACGCGTCGATCAGCGCGAACGCGGGCACGACGCCGAAGGCCAGCGCCCTGACCGGGCTCAGCAGGAGGCGCCACGCCAGGTAGACGAGGGGGCCGAACGCGGCCGCCCCGAGGATCTGCAGGTCCTTGAAGGCGTAGGCGGTGTTCCCGCCGTGGAACCACTCGGCGTAGTAGCCGAGCGTGTACAGCGGCAGCGGCGGGTAGACCGGCGAGCCCGACGGGCGGCCGTCGGCGACGGCGTGGGCCCATTCGACGATGCGGCCGCTGTCGCCGTTGAGGCCGAACATCGGCCACGGCGTGCCGAGGAGGGAGACGACGGCGCCGGCCGCGACGAAGCCGCCGGCGAGGCCGGCGATGCCGGCGGAGGCCAGCCGGGCGGCCAGGTCGAAGTGGCGGCCGCGGCGCAGCCGCATCGCGAGGACGACGGCGGCGACGAGGACCAGGCCGAGCAGCGCGAACCGCAGCTGGAGCGCAGCCAGGCCGCTGACCTGGGCGATCCTGTTCAGCGGATCGAGCTTGAAGCCGCGGGCGAGCAGGGGCAGCACGAGGGCCGCGGCGAAGGCGACGGCCGCTTCCAGCAGCAGGAGGGCGCCGCGGGAGCGGAGGGCGCGCCGCGGCGTCGGCGCGGGCGCATCAGCGGCGGCGGGCGCGGGCGACGGCACGTGCGGGTCGTGCGGGCGCACGGACGCCGGCCCCTCGGTACTGACTGTCACTGACGGTGTCCCTACTGCTCGGTCGGTGCGGCCGTGAGCGGCCCGGCGGCCGGCCGTCGTTGCGAGGCGCGCCACTGCCCGGCTCCGGGCCCGGGCGTCCGGTGCTCCGGGCTCGGGCGGCGGACCGGGGACGGCAGGGGACAGCCTCGGCTTGTGCTGCCGTGCATCTTATCTGTCCGCCTCGGAGGGCCGCGGGGGCCTCGGAGGCAGCCGTACGGGCCGCTGCCGGCGGGAGCCGGCAGCGGCTGGACCGGCACGGCAGGCGGCGGGCGGGCGGGTCAGGCGCCGGCTGCGAGCAGGATGAGCAGCACCCAGCCGCCCATGGCGAGCCACCCGAGGACGAGCCCGACGGTCGCCATCCCGGCGCCCTCCTCGCCCCGCGCCCGGACCTGCGCCTTCGCGATGTGGCCGGTGATCACCGCCCCCGGCGCGGAGACCCCGAAGGTCGGCAGGCTCATCACCCCCATGACGAGTGACGCGATGGCCAGCCCGTTGACCCGCCGCTCCGGCGGCGGCATCACCAGGGGTGCGGGGTGCGAGGCGAAGGCGGGCGGCAGCGCGGCCGGAAGGGCGCCGAAGGGCCCCTGCATGGGTCCCGCCGGGAGGTCCGCGACCAGGCGGGCCAGCTCTCCGTACGTCTGGGCCCGGGCGGCTGCATCGAAGCGCTGCCCGTACTCCTCGTGGGAGAGGCGGCCCTCGGCGAAAGCGGCCTTCAGCACGTCGACGGTACGGTCGCGGTCGGTGTGGGAGGCCCGCATCGCCGACGCGGGGAAGGGCCCGGTCGCGGGGACGGGGGCCGGCGCCGGCTGCCAGGCCGCGGGCGGGCCGTACTTCTGCGGGGGCACCGGGTACTGCTGCCCCCACGGCTGCTGCTGGGCCATCCGGCCACCTCCGAGACCACCTGCTGTGCGCGCCGTGCGGCGCGCGTCGCTCCAGAATGGAGGACGATCGGGCCGCGGCAAAGGTTGCCGCCCCTCCCACGGGGCCCGCCCCGTGTGATGAGGTGTCGCGCATGACCGACTTCGAGACGATCACGGTTCCGGCCCGCCTCTGCGGCTACCCGGGGGTGGCCTTCGGCGGATACGTCGCCGGGGTGCTGGCCGCGCGGGCCGCCGCGAAGGCCGTACGGGTGGACTTCCGCCGGCCCGTGCCCACCGACTCCCCCGTGCGGCTCGCCCCCACCGCGGCGGGCGGCGCCGAGCTGACCGGCGGCGACGCGCTGCTGGCCGCGGCTGCCCCCGCAGAGCCGGCCGTCGAGGCGGCGCCCGCCCCGTCGTGGGAGCAGGCGTCGGCGGCGGCCGACGCCTATCGGGCCGCCCCGCCGGACGGCATGGTCGACTGCTTCGGCTGCGGCCTCCACCGCACTCCGGACACCGGGCTCCGCCTCCACTGCGGCCGGATCCCCGGCACCCCCCTCGTCGCCGCGGCCTGGACACCGGGGCCGGGAGTCGGCGACGCCGGGGGGATGCTGCCGCCGGAGCTGGTGTGGGGCGCCCTGGACTGCCCCGGCAACGCCGCGGGCCGCCTCCTGGACGACCGCCGCGCCGGCGCGGTCACGGCCTCCCTGACCGCACGGCTGCTGCGCCCGGTCCCGATCGGCTCGCGGCTGGTCTCGTACGCCTGGATGCTGGGCAGCGAGGGCCGCAAGTACCGCGTGGGCACGGCCCTGGCCACCGCGGACGGCGACCTGTGCGCCCTGGCCGAGGCCCTCTGGGTGGAACCGCGCGCCTAGAACCAGGTCGCGGACCGCTCCGTTCCCCCCGCCCCGCGGCAGGGCCGCGGGGCGGTCAGGCCGTGGCGGCGGTCAGGCCGTGGCGGCGGTCAGGCCGTGGCGGCGCCGGCGGCCGGGAGGAGGTTGAGGGCGCCCCATTCGCCCAGGGGCTCCAAGGCCGCGTTCAACCGGCGTCCCCGCGGGGTCAGGGAGTACTCCACCCGCGGCGGGACCTCGTCGTAGGCCTGCCGGTGGACGAGGCCGTCGGCCTCCAGCTCGCGCAGCTGCGCCGCGAGGACCTTCTCCGACACCCCCGGGACCAGCCGCCGCAGCTCGCCGAAGCGGCGCGGCCGCTGCTCCAGCTCCCACAGCAGCGACACCTTCCACTTCCCGTCGATCACGGACATCGCCGCGGCGATGCCGCAGTGGTCCGCGCCCGGCCTGCGCGTCCCCGCCATCGCACACCCCTCCCACCTGTTCGCTCACCCCAGGGTAACCACCCACCTGGAAGTGCGTACTTGAGTGTCCGTCAGCCCGCAACGAGGCTGGTCGCATGACCGCAACGACTTCTGCACAGCGCCCCCTCACCCTCCTCGGCCTCGGCGACATGGGCACCGCCCTGGCCCGTACCTGGCTGGCCGCCGGCCACCCTCTGACCGTCTGGAACCGCACCCCCGCCAAGGCGGAGGCCCTCGCCGCCGAGGGTGCGGCCGTCGCCGCGACCGCCGCGGAGGCCGTCGCCGCGAACGGCCTCGTCGTGGTGTGCCTCCTCGACGACGCCAGCGTCGGCGCGGCCCTCGACGGCATCGACCTGGCCGGCAAGGACGTCGTCAACCTCACCACCGGCCGGCCCTCCGAGGGCCGGGCCCGCGCGGCGTGGGCCGCCGAGCGCGGAGCCCGCTTCGTCGACGCCGGGATCATGGCGACCCCGGTGATGATCGGGAACCCGGGTGCGTACGTCCTCTACAGCGGCTCGCGCGCCCTGATCGACGCGCACCGGTCGACGCTGGAGGTCCCGGCCGCCGTCCGCTACGTCGGCGAGGACCCCGGCCACGCCGCCCTGTACGACGTGGCCCTGCTGAGCGCCATGTACGGCATGTTCGGCGGCATCTCGCACGCCTTCGCGCTGATCGAGGGCGAGGACATCGCCCCGAAGGAGCTGGCCCCGCTGCTGTCGGAGTGGCTCGGTGCGATGGGCTTCTTCGTCGGCAACGCTGCCGAGCGCCTGACCTCGCGGGACTTCACCACCGGGGTGGTCTCGAACCTCGCGATGCAGGTCGCCGCGACCGGGACGCTGCTGCGGACCGCCGAGGAGCAGGGGGTGAGCACGGAGCTGATCCTGCCCTACGTGGACCTGATGCGCCGCCGCCTCGCCGCCGCCGGGGGCGCGCACGCCGGCGAGGACACGGCGGGCGCGATCACCCTGCTGAAGCGGTAGGGGCTACTGCCGGTACGGGTCGTGCGGGGCCGGCGGGTCCTGCCGGTACGGGTTGGCCTGCGGCGCCGGGGCCTGCCCGTACGGGTTCCCCTGCGGCGGGGCCGGGTGCTGCGGGTACGGCTGCGCGTACGGGTTCGGGGCCTGCGGCGCCGGCTGCCCGGCGGGAGTCCCGCCCGCGACGCCCGCGGCGCCCGCGGAGTCTCCGGCGGACTCCGCGCCCTCGGCGCCCTCGGCGCCCTCGCCGCGCAGCTCGCGCGCCATCAGCGTGGCCCCGGCCACCGCGCCCGGCATCAGGAACACCGCCACCACCGGCACCAGGAACAGCAGCACCAGCGGGACGCCGAAGCCCAGGGCCATGGCGCGCCGGCCGCGGAGCAGTGCGAGCCGCTCCTTGAACTCGACGCGGCGCCGCTGGAGGGCGACCGCGGTGAGCTCCTCGGCGAGGAAGAAGCCGGACACGCAGAACCCGATCACCGGGATCACGGTCTGCCCGATCACGGGGATGAATCCGAGCGCGAAGAGCAGGATCCCGAAGAGCGCGACGCGCAGCAGCACCTTCACGCTGTCCCGGGCGGAGATCCACAGCTCGCGCGCCAGCGGCAGCCCGGACTCGGGGGCGTCGCCGTCGATGCTGCGGTCGACCTCCTCCGAGAGGGACTCGTAGAAGGGCTGGCCGATGAGCAGCGTCACGGCGGTGAAGGTGATCACCGCGAGGAACAGGCCGAGCGCGAAGACGAGGCCGGTGAGGAAGCCGCGGAAGAGGCCGAGCCAGGGCGAGCCCCAGTCGTCGGCGAACGGCGTCGCCCAGGCCGCCAGGCCGTCGGCGCCGTAGCCGAGGCCGACGAGCGCGCCGGCGTACAGCACCAGCGTGACGAGGCCGGGCAGCAGGCCGAAGCCCAGCCAGCGGCCGTGACGGAACACCCACTTCTGTCCGGCCAGCAGATGGCCGAATCCCCCCGCAAGATCGCGCATGGGGTCCAGCTTACGGCGAAGGCCGTCCCCCGGTGCCGGGGGACGGCCCTCTGCGAGCGGGAGCCGGGTCAGACGGCGAGCTCGACGGTGATGTTGCCGGCGGTGGCCTTGGAGTACGGGCAGACCTGGTGGGCCTTCTCGATGAGCTCCTTGGCCTTGGCCTCGTCGACGTTCGGGATCACGGCGGAGATCTTCACGATCAGGCCGAAGCCGTCGTCGTTCTTGCCGATGCCGACCTCCGCGGTGACGGTGGCGCCGGAGACGTCGGCGTTCTCGTTGCGGGCGACGACGCCGAGGGCGCCCTGGAAGCAGGCGCTGTACCCGGCGGCGAACAGCTGCTCCGGGTTGGTGCCGGCGCCGTTGCCGCCGAGCTCCTTCGGCGGGTTCACCACGACGTCGAGCCGGCCGTCGTTCGTGGCGACGCGGCCGTCACGGCCGTTCTCCGCGGTGGCGACGGCGGTGTAGAGGACATCGGACTGCTGGATGGTCATGCGGTTCGATCCTTCTGGTCATCGCCGCGACTCGCGCCCACGATCGCGACGGCTTGGGAGGAGCCTAACCGGTGAAGGAAACGATCATCTTCCCGGTGTTCTCGCCGCGCAGCATTCCGAGGAAGGCCTCGGTGGCGTTCTCGATGCCCTCGACGACCGTCTCGTCGGCCACGAGCCGCCCGGAGCGCAGCCAGCCGGCGACGTCCTCGACGAACTGCGGCTGGAGTGCGGCGTGGTCGCCGACGAGGACGCCCTGGAGGCGCAGGCGCTTGCCGATGGCGAGGGCGAGGTTGCGCGGGCCGGGGGCCGGCTCGGTGTCGTTGTACTGGGCGATCGCCCCGCAGAGGGTGGCGCGGCCGTGGACGTTCAGGGAGGAGATCGCGGCTTCGAGGTGGTCGCCGCCGACGTTGTCGAAGTAGACGTCGATGCCCTCGGGGGCTGCCTCCTTCAGCTGCTTCGCGACGGGGCCGTTCTTGTAGTTGAAGGCGGCGTCGAAGCCGTACTTGTCCTTGAGCATCTCGACCTTGGAGTCGGAGCCGGCGGAGCCGATCACACGGGCGGCGCCCCTGATCTTGGCGAACTGGCCGACGAGGCTGCCGACGGCGCCGGCCGCGCCGGAGACGAAGACGGAGTCGCCCTCCTTGAAGGAGGCCACCTCGAAGAGGCCCGCGTAGGCGGTGAGGCCGGGCATGCCGAGGACGCCGAGGTAGGCGGAGAGCGGGGCGAGGGAGGCGTCGACCTTGGTGGCGTGTGCGGCGTCCACGTCGGCGTACTCGCGCCAGCCGAGTCCGTGCAGGACGTGGTCGCCGGCCTCGAAGCCCTCGGCCGCGGAGGCGACGACCTCGCCGACGGCGCCGCCGTCCATCGGGTGGTCGAGGCGGAAGGGCGGCACGTAGGACTTCACGTCGTTCATCCGGCCGCGCATGTACGGGTCCACGGACATGTGGAGGTTGCGTACCAGGATCCGGCCGGGGGCAGGAGCGGCGACGGGGGCCTCGCGCAGCGCGAAGTCCTCGGCGACGGGCCAGCCCTGGGGGCGGCGGATCAGGTGCCACTCGCGGCTGGCGGCGGGGATCTGGGACATGGGGGCGCACCTCCGGACGGGAAATATTTCAGGACGTGAAACAACCATGCGCCTCGATATTTCATGTTGTCAAGTAAATGGGTAGGCTGGTCCCATGCCCAGTCGTCGTGTGGATCCCCTGACCGTCGAGGTCGTCGAGCTCATCGGCACCGTCGTGGCCCGCTACCACGAGGAGTACGAGCAGGCCGCCGCCAGCCACCGGCTTACCGGCGCGCAGGCGCGCGTCCTGCACCTGCTGTCCGTCGAGCCGACTCCGATGCGCCGGATCGCGCAGAAGCTCAAGTGCGAGCCGTCCAACATCACCGGCATCGTCGACCGGCTGGAGTCCCGCGGCCTCGTCGAGCGCCGACCCGACCCGGCCGACCGGCGGGTCAAGCTGGCCGCGGCGACGGAGGAGGGCCTGCGGACCGCGGACCGGCTGCGCGACTCGCTCGGCTTCGCGCGCGAGCCGCTGGCCGGACTGTCGGAGGAGGAGCGGACGACCCTGCGGGACCTGCTCCGGCGCATGCTGGGCTGAGCCCGGGGCGCCTCAGCCGCAGGCCGCACCCCAGGCGCCGGTCAGCAGAAGAACCACAGCACGCAGGTCTTCGGCGGCTTCGTCGGCGACGGGCTCGGGCTCGGCGCCCCCGTCGGCGGCTGCGCGGTGCCGGAGGTGCTCGGCGACGGCTGCCCCGATCCACCCGGCTTTACGGAGGGCCCCTTGCCGGACCCGTCGGGCGCCCCGGAGGCTCCCGAGGCGGAGGCGGACGCCCCGGATCCGGGCTGCGCGGAGCCCGACGCGGTGCCCGCGGGCCCGCCCGGCTGCGAAGCCCCCGCCGAGGCCTTCGCTCCCCCGGCGGCCTTGGCCGGCTTCGGCGTGGCGGGATCGACCGGCCCACCGGAGCGGCTCGGCAGCGGCGCCGGATCACCGGGACCGTCCTCGTCGGTCAGCACCACGTTGGCGGCGCGGTCCGCGCTCTCCCCGTCGGCGATCATGCGGGCCACCGCCACCGATCCGCCGACCGCGAGCGACAGCCCGAGCCCGACGCTCAGCAGCATCCGCCGGCGCCGGCGGTTCTCGGCCCGGCGGCGGGCACCGGCCCGGCGCTCGTACGGCCCGGCCAGCTCCACCAGCGAGTCGGCGAACGGATCCGCCGCCTCCGGCCCGCCGGCGTCCGTCCGGGCGGCCCCGTGCGGCCCGGCCGCGGCGGGATGCGGCGCGGCGGCCCCGTACGGGGGTGCGGGGGCGGCGGGGGCCGCCGGGGGCAGGTACTCGGCCGGGGTTCCGCACCCGGCGCACGCCAGTGCGCCGTTGAGGTGCCTCCGGCAGGCGTGGCAGTAGTCCATGGCGCCTCGACGCTACGCGGTCGCATGCAACAACCGCATCGCGAGTTCGTGGAGGTCCTGTGTGGAATCGTTGACTCCATGACAAATCCTCCTGCCGCGGGCCGGGCCGGCGCGGGCGGCGTGCCCTTCGGTCCGGCCGCCTTCCAGCTCGTCCTGCTGCGCCGCATGGCGGACTTCCGGCCCGAGCTGGCGGAGGAGGCCCGGCGGCGGCTCGGCGCCACGGCCGCCGACCAGCGGGAGGCCAACCGGCGCTGGCAGGCGATGGTCCGCTCCCCCCGCGCCCGCGGCGCCCTGGCCCGCTACCGGTCGGTGCTCGGGCCGCCGGAGTCGGCCGCCCCGCGCACCGTCGGCGACCTGCGGTGCGAGGCCCTCCAGTGGGCGCTGCCGCTCTGGCCGGACCTGCGCTTCGAGGTACTGGCCGCGCCGGACGGGGCGGTGTGGAACGAATGGCTCGTGCGCGCGCCGGGAGCGGCCGGGCCCGCACTGCGGATGCCGGAGGACCTGCGGCCGTGGTCGGCGACCGTGGACGAGGTGGCGCGCGCCTTCGCGCCGGTCCGGCCCCTGGAGGGCAGCGCCCCGACGCGCTGGCGGCTGGCGTTCACGGCCGCGGGCCGCAGCTGCGTCGCGGAGTTCACGTACGGCCTGCTCCAGCGGGTCCTCGCCGACGGGGTGGAACTCGACATGTGAGGCGGCGCCGGGCCGGGTGTCATCCCGTCAGGAAGGCCCGCACACCGGCCGCCGTGGCAGGGTCGCCCAGCAGGGCGTTGTGCCGCAGGCAGCCGACCGGCGTGTTGGCCGCCCCGTCCAGGGGGACGCTGGAGTCGGGGTCCACCGTCTCGTCGCAGTCCGACCAGAAGGTCGCGTACCGCACGGCGCCCGGCGTCTCGTCGCCCGCGGCCAGGTTCCGCACGACGTACGAGCCGGGCGTCATGTCGCGGCAGGCCTGGTCCCACAGGGCGCAGGCCCAGGCGGTGGCGGTGCCCCGGTTGGGGCCGGCCAGCGAGACCCAGCGGTCCACGGCCCCCTCGCCGCCGCCGAACTTGACGTACCAGCGGCTGACGAGCGATCCGAAGGAGTGCGAGACGACGTCGACGCGGTCGGCGCCGGTCTGCCGGCGCACCTCGCCGACGTACGCGGCGAGCCGCCCGGCCAGCACCTCGTTGACGGACCGGTGGGTGTCGTAGCCGAAGGAGAACAGCTCGGAGTCCGCGTACCCGGCGGCCCGCAGGTGCGCGCGCAGCGGACCCCACACGCCGGGGTCGGCGTTGTAGCCGTGGACGAACACCACGGGGCGGTGCACGGTCGGCGCCGGGGCGGCGGCGCGGGCCGGGACGGGCGCGAGGAGGGCGGCGCAGAGCACCGCGACCGCCGCCGTGCCGTGGCGGGGCGTCAGCATCGGGTCCCCTTTACCTCGTTACGCGCCGGTAGCGCGGACGGTGCGCGCATCGTCGTGCCTGTCGGTACGGAAATCCACCCCCGTGCAGCACCCGGCAAGCCGTCGGCCGCTCCCCGGCCGGAGCACTTCAACGGGCGACATGCACCTTTCACCCGAGAAGATATGAAATGCAACCGGCATCCGCCGGGCTTCTTGCGCCAGCGCTCTCGGGAGGACCTGCCGTGACCGTCAGTCTTGAGCAGTTGCGCCGCTGCCACGTCGCCGTCGACCTCGGGGCGGCCCGGACCCGCGTCTACGTCAAGGGCGCCGGCCTCGTCGTCGACGAGCCCAGCGCCGCCGCCGTCAACACCCGCACCGGCGCGCTCATCGCGGTCGGCACGTTCGCCGAGCGGATGACCGGCCGCACCCCGGACTACATCCGCGTCGTCCGCCCCGTCTCCGGCGGCACCGTCGTCGACATCGAGATGGCCCAGCGGATGCTGCGCCACCTCCTCGGCGAGAAGCTCCGCCGCGCCCTGCGCCGCAAGCCGCGGCTGCGCGCCGCCGCCTGCACCCCGCACGACGCCGACCCGCTCGCGCAGCGGGCCGCGGTGGAGACGATGGTCGGGCTCGGCGCCCGGCGCGTCGAACTCGTCGACACCCTGATCGCGGCGGCCGTCGGCTGCGGCCTGCCCGTGGAGCAGCCGACCGCGACGATGATCATGGTGTGCGGGGCCGCGGCCACGCAGGTCGCCGTCCTCTCCCTCGGCTCGATCGTCACCGCGCAGCGGATCCCCGTCGGCGGCGAGGCCATCGACCACGCCGTGGTCCAGCACCTGCGCCACGCGCACGAGCTGATGCTGCCCAGCCAGGCCGTCCGCCCGCTCCAGCTGGCCCTGCACGGCAACGGTCTCACCCCCGACGGCCCCGCCTCCACCCTGATCCACGGCCGGGACGTCGCCACCGGACTGGCCCGCTCCGTCAACGTCGACACCGCCGCCGTCCGCGACGCCATCCACACCCCGCTCACCGCCGTCCTCGACGGCATCGGCAAGGTCCTCCGCGACTGCCCGCCCGATCTGGTCGCCGACCTGACCGACCGCGGGATCATGATGGTGGGCGGCAGCGCGCTCCTCCCCGGCCTGGACCAGATGCTCCGCGACGCCACCGGCATGCCCGTGGCCATCGCCGAACGCCCGGACGTGTGCGCGGTGCTGGGCCTGGGCGCCATGCTGGAGGGCAAGGTCGCCCCGATGGTCCTCAATCCCCTGGCCGGCTGAGACCCGCCGTTCCCCCCGGAAAGCCGCAGCGCCCTGAGCCGCCCCCTCCGGGCGCTGCGGCACGGGCCCTGGTCCGGCGGATCAGGGTCGGCCCCGGCCGGGATCCGCCGGCAGGCCCTACCCGGCCCCGGGGCGGGTGGCGGCGCGGAGGGCCAGACGGGTGCTGGACTGGGCGACGCCCGCCTCGCGCTTCAGCCTCCGCAGCAGCGCGTCGAGGGCCGCCGGGTCGGCCGCGCGGGCCCGTACGAGGTAGTCGTAGTCCCCCGTCACGTGCACCACCTCCGTGATCCCGGGCAGCCCGGCGACCCGCTGCTCGAACTCCTCGTTCGTGGTGTCCTGCCGCAGCGTGAGGTCGATGAAGACCACCAGCCCGCCGCGCGTGTCGGCGGCCGGGTCGACGATGACGGTGAAACCGCGGATCACCCCGTCGCGCCGCATCCGGCGCACCCGGTCCGCCGCGGCGTTGGCGCTGAGGCCGACGCGGACGCCGAGGTCCCGGTACGAGATCCGCGCATCCTGCTGCAGGATGCCGAGGATTTCCCTGTCGAGGCGGTCCATGCCGCGATTCTCGCAGCGCAGGCCGATATTCGCTGCCGCTGCCGGCACCGGCCGCCCCACGCTTCCCCGCATGACGGAACTACTGAGTCCCGCGCTGGCGGGAACGGTCGCCGGCCTGGGCGTTGCGATGCCGATGGGGGCGATGAGCGTCCTCCTGCTCCAGGAGGCGGTGCGCGACCGCCGCACGGCCGTCGCCGCGGCGTCCGGCGTCGCCGCGGTCGACCTCGGCTACGCGGCGCTCGCCACCGCGCTGGGCCCCTGGGTCGCCTCCCACGTCGCGCCGGTCGAGGCGTGGATCAGGCTGGCCGCGGCAGCGGTACTGCTGGCCATCGCCGCGCACGGCCTGACCGGGGCGGCGCGCATACGGCAGCCGGCGCCTACCGCGGCCGGCGGGGCGGCCGGGGCCGGAGTTGGAGCGGGCGGGGCCGGCGGGACCGGTGGGGTCGGCGGGCACGCCCGTACCGGCAAAACTGGTGGGACCAGCGAAACTGGCCGGACTGGCGGGGCCGGTCAGCCCGGTGGGGCCAGCGGGGTCGGTGGGGCCGGTGGGCGCGACTGCACCGACGGGGCCGGTGGCACCGGCCCGAATCGGACCACCGACTGCACCGGCGGGGCCGGTGGCACCGGTGGCACCGGCCCGAATCGGACCATCGGGCCTGGCGGGGTCCATGCGACCAGTCGGGCCGGCAGGGCCGGTAGGACCCGCGGCACCGGTGAGGCGGCCCCCGGGGCGTGGCGCGGCCGGGGGGCGGTCTTCGCCCGGTACGTCGCCCTCACCGCCGTGAACCCCACCACCGCCCTGTACTTCGCCGCCCTGACGACCGCCCAGGGGGCCGCCCTGAGCAGCGGCGCCGCCGCGACCGCCTTCCTCACCGGGGTCGCCGCGGCGTCCTTGCTGTGGCAGCAGACGCTCGTCGTGCTCGGCTCCCTCGCCGGCCGGCGGATCTCCCCGACCGCCCGGATCTGGACGTTCCGCCTCGGCTACGGCCTGGTCGCCGCGTACGCCCTGAAGATCGCCCTCCCTCTCCCCTGGTAGGCCGCCCGCGGTCCTGCCCGGCCCGGGCGGGACGCCCGCACGGGGCCCGCCCGACCGGACCGGACCCCGTCCGCCGCCCCGCCACCGGCAGCCGCGTCCGCGCGAGGCGGCCGCTCAGGCCGGCGCGCTGCGCAGCCGCAGCCGCCTGCTGCCCGTGGGCCACCCGCAGGGGCCGTCCCGCAGCGACCGGACCGGGCCCCGACCACCGCCCGGCCACCGGCAGCCGCGCCCGCCCGGCGCATCCGCGCACCCCGGCCAACGCACAGTCCCGCCGCCACCCGCCGACCGC
>NZ_BMTY01000016.1:0-17705 GCF_014649915.1 Streptomyces toxytricini
GACCGAAAGGGAGCGCCCTTGAGGGACCGGCCCGCCCCGGACACCATCAACTGCCGGGGACACCCCCAGCACCCTCCCTGATCCCGACCGATCGGCTACTGGCCACCCCGCACCCCCGCCGCCTCCCCGACCCGATCCATCGGCCACCGGCCACCCCGCACCCCCCGCCGCCTCCCCGACCCCGACCCATCGGCTTCCCCAACCCCCATCCCGCCCTCACCCCCCGACCCCGACCGCCCGGCTCCCAGCCAACCCTCACCCCCGCCGTCTCCCTCCGCCCCGAGTCCGCAACTCCCGTCCTTCCCCCCTCACGCCTTCGCCGCCATCGCCGCCGCTCGGGGGAACAGTTCCTGGAACGGGCTCGCCGAGTCGATTCCCTCGCGGCCGTACGGGGCGTCGAAGCTCCAGACCAGGAACAGCAGGAAGACGATCAGGGCGGTGAACATGCCGGCCAGCAGGAGTTCGCGGCTCGAGCGGCGAATCTGGAGGGTGAAGATCAGGCCGATCGTGACGACGCCGCCCGTCAGGAGGCCGAACCACACCACGTTCGGCAGGGTCGACTCGTCGCTCTGGACGCGCGAGTGGCGGGCGTCGTCGGCCGTTGCGATGTGGTCCAGCAGCGGCTGGTAGGCCTGGGCCTGGAGTTCGGTCGTGGGGCTCTGGTGGGTGACGTCGCTGCGCAGTTTCGCCAGCAGCTCGCCGCCTTCGGCGGACGCGTTCTCGCCCGCGGTCAGCTTCGGCCAGTCGACGGCGACGGTGTGGGCGACGTACGCGTCCACCTCGCCGCGGATGCGGTCCCGGACGGCCGCCGGGTAGACGTCGGCGCGCTGGCTGACCTCGTACAGCGCCTGCGCCTCGCGGCGCACGCTGTCCTCGGCGGCGCCGCGCGCCTCCCAGACGCCCGCGATGGCGAGGCCGAGGACGATCGCGTAGACCACGCCGACCATCATGGTCATGTACTCGATGACGTTCGGCGTTTCGCTGGTGTCCTCGTCCGGGGAGACCCGGCGGTGCCGGAGCGCGGTGAAGGCGAAGACGAGGGCGCAGACGAGCACCATGGCGGTGGCCAGGACCAGCCATTCGGACACGAGGGGTTCTCCCGTCGGGTAGTCGGGTAGTCGGGTCGGTTGGTGGGGCGCGGACGCCGGGCGTCAGCCGCGCCCCTTCGAGCGCGGTCGCAGGGCGGCCGCGGCGAGTACCGCCGGGGTGGTCACGACGGCCATGATCATCACGGTGGACAGGTTTCCCGCCTCGCGCGGAGGCGCCGCGTGTGAGCGGTACGGGCGCACCCGGAAGGCGGTCGTCTGCGCGGCCACCGCTGTCGGCGGGGGCGGGGCGGTCGCTGCGGGCGGCGGGGGCGCGGGATCCGGTGCGGGTGCCGGGGGCTCCGGAGGCGCGGGCAGGGCCTTCGCCGCGGCCGGCGGCGGGGGCGCGGAGGGGACTGTGGCGGCGGGGCCGTGCCCGGGGTGGTGCACGGTGGGCGCGGCCGGGACGGGGTCGAGGACGGGCGGCCGGACCGCGGGGGGCGGTCCGGGCGGGGGTGGCGGGGCGACGGGCGGGGCCGGGGGCTGCGGCGCCGGAAGCGGGGCCGGTTGGCAGGCGGCGGGGGCGGCCTGAGCCGAGGGGTGCTCGGGGGCGGTCGGTGCGGGGGGCTCGTCGGGGGTGGCGGCCGGGTCGTCGTACGCGTAGGCGACGTGGGCGTGCAGCGGACTGAGGGCCGCCGCCAGGCCTGCTCCGGCGAGGTACTGCCAAGCGGTCACCGCGGCCTCCGTTCCGCTGGGGGATGTGGGGGTGTCGGCAGAAGAAACGATCACGGCCGTGTCACGACACGCCCTCGGGCCCCGGGATCCCCTCACGGGGTAAGGCCCGTTCCCGGACGCCTCCGCGGGCGGCCTCCGGCGGACGTGGCGGGGGGTCACCCGGCCGGCCCAGTACGCCGCGGCGGTGCGCGCCGGGCCGCCCCATGATCGGAGCAGCGAATTGCCGCAGGTCGGCGAGGTGTCGGTCGGCCGGCAGACAGGGACGGTGGCGGTGGAAGCGGAGTTCGGGGACGGCGGGGCGGGCGGGCACGGCCTGGAGGCCGCGGTCGACGCCCTGATGGACGGGCTGCAGGCGGACCTCGTACGGCTCGCGGCGATCCCCTCCGTGGCGTTCCCCGGGCATCCGCCGGAACCGGTGCGGGAGGCGCACGACCTGGTCGCCTCGCTGCTGCGGGACGCCGGCGTGCCGGTGGTGGAGCGGCTGGACCTGCCGGACACGGCGCCGGTGGTGTACGCGGAGGTGCCGCCGCCGGAGCCGGACGCCCCGACGGTGCTGCTGTACGGGCACTACGACGTGCAGCCGGCGGGCGACCCGGCGCTGTGGCGCTCGCCGCCGTTCGAGCCGACGCCCGTGCCGGGCGGGCTGCGGGCGCGGGGCATCGCCGACGACAAGGCGAACCTGATCGCGTACGTGGGCATGCTGCGGCTGTACGGGGGCCGCCCGCCGGTCGGGATCAGGCTGGTGGTGGAGGGACAGGAGGAGTACGGCAGTGCCTTCCCCGACTACCTGCGGGCCGACCCGGAGCGCTTCGCCTGCGATGCGGTGGTGATCGCGGATGTCGGCGGCCTGCGGCCGGGGACGCCCACGCTGACGACGGGGCTGCGCGGGACCGCCGAGGTGGCGGTGGAGGTGCGGACGCTGGCCGAGCCGCTCCACAGCGGCGAGTTCGGCGGTGCGGCCCCGGACGCCCTGCTGGTGCTGCTGCACGCGCTGTCGACCCTGCACGACGCGAACGGCGACGTCGCCGTGCCCGGTCTGCGGCGCGAGCCGTGGCACGAGCCGGAGGCCGGGTGCGCGGAGGAGGAGTTCCGCGACCTGGCCGCGGTGCACGACGGGCTGCCGCTGCAGGGCACCGGAACGCTCGGCGAACGGCTGTGGAGCGGGCCCGCGGTGACCGTCGTCGGGCTCGATGCGCCGGCCGTCGACGGCGCCTCGTCGTCGGTGGTGCCGTACGCGCGGGCCCGTCTGGACCTGCGGTTCCATCCGCGGCAGGATCCGGTCGAGGCGCAGGACGCGCTCGTACGGCACCTGCGGGCGCAGCGGCCGTTCGGGGTCCCGCTGACGGTGGTCCCGGGCGCCGCCGGCCCCGGTTTCGAGGCGCGGACGGGCGGGCCCGCGTACCGGGCGGCGCTGACGGCGCTGAAGGAGGCGTGGGGCACGGCGGCCACGCCCGTCGCCTCGGGCGGTTCGATGCCGCTGGTGCGCGCGCTGGCCGCGGCCGCGCCGCAGGCCGAGGTGCTGCTGTTCGGGGCGCAGGACAGCATGTGCAAGGCGCACGCCCCGAACGAGCGGGTGCTGCTGTCGGAGCTGCGGGGCACGGTGGTGGCCATGGCGGCGTTCGTGAGGGAGTACGCGGCGGACTACCGGGCGGGGGGCCGGTCGGACGGCTGGAGCGTGTCCGGCCACACGAACCGACCAGCTCGCCATCGCCCTGCCAGGCCGCACTCCACCCCGCCGGCATCCTCGTCTGGGCTCGACGCCAACCAAAGGGACAGAAGCTAGGCCAAAAGTGGACACACCACAGCAGGCTCGATACGGTCGAGTTGAAGGAGCCGCGGTCGCAGCAGTCGCATCCGGTACGCAGGCCGACCGACGCCGGAGCCGGAACGCACTGGCCGAACGCACTCCGCGCCATTCCATGCACGGCACCACCGGCCCCGTACGAGGGGCGTGGGTACGGCCGGATCGACAGGCGCACCAATCCAAGCGACGGCACCCCGCATGAGGCGATTCGACGCCGTGCCCGGCGCGGCGGCCAGCCACTTCGATGTCCTTCTTCACGCTCAGCGCGGGCCGAAGCAGACGAGTGGAGCACGAAATGCGGAATTACAGCAGCAAGACAAGAAGGTTCGCCTCCGCCCTCGCCGCGGCCTCGTTGGCAGCCGCCGTTCCCGTGGCAGCTGCCGGCACCGCCGAAGCCAACCCGGCCTCCAGCAGGGTCAAGGTCGGCGGCACCGCGAGCTGCGAGCGGTTCGAGGACACAACGGTGACCCAGGTGTCGATCACCCCGAAGGGCAGGTCCGCCAAGACGGCCGATCTCTCGGGCGAGGACGTGACGGAGACGTACTCGGTCACCTTCACGAACATCCCGAAGGGCAAGGGCCTGACGGCCAACGCCACGGTCAACTGCGAGGACAGTGACGGACAGGCGCACACGTACAGCAAGAGCTTCTCCATCACGAGGCCGGCCGGCACCACGGAAAACCAAACCCTCAACCTCAAGTAGCTCCCCTCCACGCAGAACGGATGAGCCGCCCCCGTCCGTGTCAGATGCAGGCAGCGAAGGCCCCCGACCTCCCGGGGGCCTTCTAAGGTGGCAGGTCGGCCTGTTCCGGGCATGGCCGTACCGGCAATTGCGCAAGTACTGCCGCCAAGTCGCCGTGTGACGTTGCGCCGGCGCCTCCGCCCCTGCCCCGGGGCCTCGCGGGGAGCTCGACTAGGGTGGTCGGCATGTCCCGTTTCGGCCCCTTGCCGGATGCCGTGCCCGTGCCCCTGGACCCGCCGCCGGCCGTGTGGGCGATGTTGCGGCGGCCGGGGCGCTTCCTGCTGTCGTGGTGGCCGTGGCGCTGCTGGGCCCACGCGGTCGGCGGTGCCGTCGTGGGGTACGCGGTGCTCCTCGTGCTCGGGCTGCTCGTCTTCCTCGGAGTGGTCACCGCGGTCGCCGGGGTGGGGCTGCTGCTGCTGGTGTGCACGGTGGTCGCCGCGGTGCCGTTGGGGCGCTTCGAGCGGTGGCGGCTGCGGTGGGTGGAGCCGGTTCCGGTTCCGGATCCCCATCCCCCGGTCGCCGGCGGCAACCCCGGGGCGTGGCTGTGGTCCCGGCTGCGGGAGCGGGCGACCCGGCGGGAGTTGGCGTATGTGGCGCTGCTGGGGCCGGTGTTCGGAGCGGCCGGGTTCGGGGTGTTGGTGCTGCTGGCGTTCTCGCTGATCCTGGTGGCGGTTCCCGTGATCGTGTGGGCGATCGCCCCGGACACGGTGATGCTGATCCCCGGTCGGGCGGTGTCGAGCCCCTGGGAGGGGCTCGCCGGTACGGCTGTCGGTCTGGCGGGGCTGGTGGCGGCCGCGTATGCGGGCGGGCTGTTGGCGGTCGCGCAGGTGAAGACGGCGCGGATGCTGCTCGGGCCGCGTGCGGAGGATCCTCAGGTGGTGGAGCTGACCCGGTCCCGGGTTCGCTTGGTGGAGGCGTTCGAGGCCGAGCGGCGGCGTATCGAGCGGGACCTGCACGACGGCGCGCAGCAGCAGCTGGTGGCGCTCAGCATGACGCTGGGGCTGGCCGAGCGGGAGCTGCGGGGCGTGCCGGAGGCGGCGCGCGCGGCGGAACTGGTGGGGCGGGGGCGTCAGGAGGCGAAGCTGGCTCTGGCGCAGTTGCGGGAGCTGGTGCGCGGAATCCATCCGCGGGTGCTGACCGACCACGGGCTGGCGGCCGCGGTGGCGGAGGTGGCGCTGCGTCATCCCGTGCCGGTGGCAGTGGATTTGGGCGGCGTACCGCGGCTGCCGGGTCCGGTGGAGGCGACGGCCTACTTCACGGTGGCGGAGGCGCTGGCGAATGCCGCCAAGCACAGCGGTGCCTCGCAGGTGCGGGTGTGGGGCCGGGTCGACTCCGGGGTGCTGTCGCTGTCGGTGTGCGACGACGGCCGGGGCGGCGCGGATCCGGAGGCTGGTGCCGGTTTGGCGGGGCTGGCCGACCGGTTGGCGGTACTGCGGGGGAGACTGACGGTGTCGAGTCCGGTGGGCGGGCCGACCGAACTGCGTGTGGAGGTGCCGTGCTCCGGCTGATCCTGGCCGAGGACTCCGTCCTGCTGCGGGCGGGTCTCGCGGAGGTGCTGAGCCGCAGCGGGCACCAGGTGGTCGCGGCCGTCGGCGATGCGGAGGGGCTGCTGAGGGCGGTTGCGGCGGAGCGGCCGGACGTGGTCGTCACGGACGTGCGGATGCCGCCCGACCACCGGGACGAGGGGCTGCGGGCCGCGCTGGAACTGCGGTCCGGGGATCCGGCGCTGCCGGTCCTGGTGCTGTCGCAGTACGTGGCGACCGCGTATGCGGCCCGCCTGTTCAGCGGGGCTCCGGGGTCGGCGGGCGGGCTCGGCTACCTGCTGAAGGACCGGGTCGGCGAGGTCGACGAGTTCCTGGACGCCCTGGAGCGGGTGGCAGCGGGGCAGACGGTGATCGACCCGGAGGTGGTGCGCGTCCTGCTCGCCCACCGTCCCGGCGGCCATCCGCTGGCCCGGCTGACGCCGCGCGAGCGGGAGGTGCTCGCGCTGATCGCGGAGGGGCTGAACAACCAGGCGGTGGCGGCGCGGCTGTTCGTCACCGAGGCGGCCGTCGTCAAGCATGCGAGCAGCATCTTCACCAAGCTGGACCTCGACCCTGTGGAGGGCAACCGGCGCGTTCTCGCGGTCCTGGCGCACTTGCGGGGCGCGGCCGCCGGCTGACCCGTCACCGCCCGGTGCGGCCCGAGGGCACCGGCAGGTGCCGGGAGCGGGCGACGATGCGGGGGGTCCGCGCCGGCCGGGCGGTCGTACGGGCCCACACGACGAGGAGTACCGGCAGGGCCAGGTAGCCGAAGCGGCCCGCCGGGGCCAGCAGGAAGGCCAGTGCCAGGCCGAGGGCGAGGCGGTCCGCGGCCTCGGCGGCGGTCCGCGGCGGGCGGACCGCGAGGGAGGCGGCGACAGCGAGGCCGGCCAGGAGGAGCAGGGCGGCGGCGAGGGCCCAGCCGCCGGGGACGAGGTCGGCGAGCAGCCGGCCGGGGAGCGGGCTGCTCGCCGGGGTCGGTACGTCGGCCCGGCCGGTCGGGAAGAGGAACACCTGCCGCCACATCTCCCCCGGCTGGAGCAGGGCGCCGGGCAGCACCAGCAGAGCGGTGCAGGCGGCGGCAGCCAGGACTGCGCGCACCGCCGTACGCCGTCCCGCGCGGGCGGCGAGCAGGGCCGCGGCGACGGCGACGGCGGGCAGCGCCGTCCACTTCAGGGCGCAGGCCGCTGCGAGGGCGGCCCCGGTGAGGACGGGCCGGCCGGCCCCGGCCGCGGCCAGGGCGAGGCAGCACAGCCCGGCGAGGGGCAGGTCGATGCCGCTGACGGCCAGGGGCAGGGCCACGACCGGGGAGGCGGTCAGCACGGGCAGCCATGCGGGGCGGGAGGCGCCGGAGAGCCGCGAGGCGCCGGAGAGCCGCGAGGCGCCGGAGAGCCGGGCTGCACCCCACAGCGCGGCGAAGAAGGCGGCCGCGCACCAGATGCGGGGGTCGCCGGCCCGGCCCAGCAGCGCCTGCGGGACGCCGAAGAGGGCCATGCCGGGCAGATAGGGGGTGTACGCGTCGACGCCGGCGGGGTCCTCCACGTAGAGGCGGCCGGTGTCGAGGAGCAGTCGGCCGGAGCGGGCGACGACCGTGACCTCGGACTGGCCCCGGCCGGTCAGGACGAGCCAGGCGAGGGGGACGGCGACGGCTCCCGTGAGGGCGGCGGCGACTGCGGCCCGGGGGCTGCGGGCGGTGAGCGCGGCAGCGGCGAGGTAGCCGGCCGCGGCGCACCAGCCCCAGGTGCGGTGGGGGCCGAGGGTGGAGAAGAGGGGGAAGGCCAGCGCCCAGGCGGCCGCGAGCAGCCAGAGCACGGTGCGTGCGCCGGGGCGCCCGGCGAGGGAGGGGATCATGCGCCCATTCCAGCGGCGCGGACCCGGTCCGGTCTGCACGGTCAGGTCGAGGCTCTGCGGTCGGGTTTCCCCTACCGCTGCGGGTCCGCCCCCGCGGGCCCGGGCAGGGTGTCGCCGTCGGTTGCGGCGGGGCAGCGTGAACGAACGCAGTCCGGTGTCGGGCCGGTCGCTGCGCCCAGCAGTGCAGGTCGGGCGTCGACGGGCGGCGCGCTGCCGTGCGGGCGGGCCGAGCCGCCGGGTGGAGGACCGGTGGAAGCCGCCGAGGGCGGCACCGGGACGGGTGCCGCCCTCGTGGGAGCAGGGTGTGCCGGGCCGGGTCAGGCCGCCTCGACGCCGCCGAAGCGCTCCCGGTACGCCTCCAGGTCCTCCTCGGTGATCTTCGCGAAGAGCACCGGGGGAACGGTGAACGGGGTGCCGGCCGGGACCGCGTCCAGGGCCTTGGCGTGCTCCTGCGTGATCCAGACGGCGTTGTCGTCGGCCAGCTGGAACGCCGAGCGCATCGCCCGCGCCGACGCCGGGATGAACGGCTCGGAGACCACCGAGTAGAGGTGGATGAGGTTCATCGCGGTGCGCAGCGTGAGGGCCGCGCCCTCCGGGTCGGTCTTGATCTCCAGCCAGGGGGCCTTCTCCTCCAGGTAGGAGTTGCCGGCCGACCACAGGGCGCGCAGGGCGGCCGCGGCCTTGCGGAACTGGAGCGCGTCCATGTGGCCCTCGTACTCGGCCAGCAGCTCGGCGATCTGGGCGCCGAGCCGGGTCTCGGCCTCGCCGGCGTCCTTGCCCGCGGGGACCTCGTCGCCGAAGCGCTTGCGGGAGAAGGACAGCACGCGGTTGACGAAGTTGCCGAGGGTGTCGGCGAGGTCCTTGTTGACCGTGGCGGTGAAGTGCTCCCACGTGAAGGACGAGTCGTCGGACTCGGGCGCGTTGGCGATGAGGAAGTAGCGCCAGTAGTCGGCGGGGAGGATCTCCAGCGCCTGGTCGGTGAAGACGCCGCGCTTCTGCGAGGTGGAGAACTTGCCGCCGTAGTAGGTCAGCCAGTTGAAGGCCTTGACGTAGTCGACCATCTTCCAGGGCTCGCGGACGCCGAGCTCGGTGGCGGGGAACATCACCGTGTGGAACGGGACGTTGTCCTTGGCCATGAACTGGGTGTAGCGGACGTCGGCGGCCTCGTACCACCAGGACTTCCAGTCGCGGGCGGCCGGGTCGAGGTCCGCCCACTCCTTGGTGGCGCCGATGTACTCGACGGGCGCGTCGAACCAGACGTAGAAGACCTTGCCCTCGGCGGCCAGGTCCGGCCAGGTGTCCGCGGGGACCGGGACGCCCCAGTCGAGGTCGCGGGTGATGGCGCGGTCGTGCAGGCCCTCGGTCAGCCACTTGCGGGCGATGGAGGACGCCAGCTGCGGCCACTCCTCCTCGTGCCGGGCGACCCACTGCTCGACCTCCTGCTGGAGCTCGGACTGCAGCAGGAAGAGGTGCTTGGTCTCGCGGACTTCGAGGTCGGTGGAGCCGGAGATCGCCGAGCGGGGCTCGATCAGGTCGGTCGGGTCCAGGACGCGGGTGCAGTTCTCGCACTGGTCGCCGCGGGCCTTGTCGTAGCCGCAGTGCGGGCAGGTGCCCTCGACGTAGCGGTCGGGGAGGAAGCGGCCGTCGACCGGCGAGTACACCTGCCGGATGGCGCGCTCCTCGATGAAGCCGTTGGCGTGGAGCTGCCGGGCGAAGTGCTGGGTGATCTCGCGGTTCTGCTCGGAGGAGCTGCGTCCGAAGTAGTCGAAGGACAGCTCGAAGCCGTCGTACACGGCCTTCTGCGCGTCGTGGGCCTGGGCGCAGAACTCGGCGACGGACAGGCCCGCCTCCTTGGCGGCGAGCTCGGCGGGGGTGCCGTGCTCGTCGGTGGCGCAGATGTAGAGGACGTCGTGGCCGCGCTGGCGGAGGTACCGGGCGTACACATCCGCCGGAAGCATCGACCCGACCATGTTGCCCAGGTGCTTGATCCCGTTGATGTAGGGAAGCGCGCTGGTGATCAGGTGTCGAGCCATCCTCGGATGCTCCATTTCATATATGCGGTTGCGACGTGCCGTGACGGATTGTGATCCGGTTCATCGTATCGAACCGCCGAATGGGCACGCGCCCGCATTTCTCTCGGGTGGGCTTAATGCAAAAGCGAGGGAAGTGACCTCAGCGTCACGGCCCTCGCCATGGGGTCATGCTACAGGCGGAGGTGGGCGCGTCCGACCGCCGTCCGCGGGGCGGCCGCGGGAGCGGACGGCGCTCGCGCGGGACGGAAACGGAGGGCGGGGTGGCGTCCGGCATATGCGTACGTACCCGCTGGAGCCGGGTGCGATCGAAAACCGTCAGCTACTGATCATCACCGAACGTAATGCTCCAGCTTCATCGATCCACGCACCGGCGCACGCCCGCGCTGCCACTCTGAGCCGCGCACGCGGCATGAGGTGAGGTGGAGCGGTGAGCGATGGCGGACCAGAGGAGTCCGGTGGGGCCGTGGGACTGCCCAGCCGACGGCGGCGGCCCACACCCATGAGCCAGTGGAACCCGACGGCACGCTTGTCGTACTGGGCGTTCCACGCCAACCGGAGGCCCTCGTACATGCGTTTCGCGTACTTGCAGCTGGGCTCCGACGCGGCTGCCGAGGACGCGGTGGACGCGACGTTCGACTCGATCATGCACGAGTGGCTGCGGATGCTGCACATGGACCGGCTCGACGCCTACGCCTGGACCATCCTCAAACAGCGCCTCGTCGACCGGCAGCGGGCAAGCAGCACCGGGCCCGAGCCCATGCACGTCACGGCCTTCGAAGCCGCCCTCAAGGAGGCCCACGCCGACCGGTACGCGGTCCTGGCCGACACCATCCGCTTCTACTCCGCCGTCTCCCGCCTCGCCGAACGCCAGCGCGACGCCGTACTGCTGCGCTACGGCCTCCAGTGCACCCCCCGCGAGGCCGCCTCCGTGATGGGCGTCGACGAGGCCACCGTCCGCTCGCAGCTCGGCCAGGCGCACCGGCGGCTCGCCCGCCTGCTCGACGCCTCCGCCGGATCATGACGCGGGGCGAGCAGGGGCAGCCGTACGGCGACGACGCCGCCCGCCGCCCGCTGACCGAGTTCCTGGCCCGGGCGGGCGTCCGCGACCGCTACCCCCACTACGACCTCGGCGCCGCCGAAGCCCGCCTGCTGCGCACCGCCCGCCGCAAGGGCGCCGCCCCGGCCGTACGGCGCCGCGCGTACGGCTGGAGCGACCCGGGCCGGGACCACCCGCTGGACGCCGAGCGGGCACGGCGCGACCTCAAGGCCGCCTGCCTGGAGGCGGTCTGCTCCCCGCGCGCCGGGGCGCAGCTGGCGTCGTTCCTGCGGACGGCGCACACCGACCTGGCCGGCGCCGCCGTCTTCGGCTGCCTGCTGCACCTGGCGGGGCTCCGCGACGGGGCGCGGTTCTGGTGGCAGTACGCGGCCGGCTCCGGGCGGGCAGGGACCGCGCCCGCCGCGTACTGCCTGTTCCTGGACCACTCCCGGCGCGGCGAGCACCACGACGCCGGCGTCTGGGCGCGCGAGCTGGTCCGGCGCGGCTTCCGCCCCGGCGGCCGCCGGGACCTCCGCGAGGTCACGCTGTGCGCGCAGGCGGCCGTGCTGCGCTACGTCGACCAGCTCGACGACCCCGACCTGGGGCCGGTGCCGCTCCCGCGGCCGGGTCTGCCGGCTGTGCTGGAGGTGTTCCGGGCACCGGTTCCGGCGGCGGGCGGCCCCGCGGCCGGATCCGGCAGCGGGGGCGGGGACGGCCGGACCGGGGACGGGGGCACGGCGGAGGCCCCCGCCGGGGTCGGGCCCGTCCCGGCCCGGGCCGGGTCCGGGCCGGCCGCCGGCAGCGGGGCCGGGGGCGGGCGTACGGGTACGGGCGAGGCGCTCGCCGAGGCGCGGCGCGCACTGGCCGTCGTACGGGTCCTGGAGAAGCACCCCCTGGGCGTACGGGCCTCCCAGCTCGCCCGGGAGGCCGCCCTCGCCGAGCCGGAACTCGCCCCGCTGCTGGCGATGCTCTGCGAGGAGGAGTACGCGTACCGGCCCGGCGCGGGCGTGTACGCGCGGGGGCCCGCCCTGGACCGGCTCGCCGCGCCCGGCACGGGCGGGCTGGCGGGGCAGCTCCAGCGCACGCTGTCGCTGGCGCGGGACAGCGCCGGGGCGGCCGTCTACCTGAGCCGGTACGCGGACGGCGAAGTCAGGATCACCCAGATGGCCGACGGACCGGCCGCGCCGCCGGTGCGGGAGTGGGTGGACTTCACCGCGGCCGCACACGCCAGCGCGGTGGGCAAGTGCCTGCTGACGCAGCTGGACCCCGACGGGCGGCGCGACCACGTCGCCCGGCACCGGCCGGCCCGGCTCACCCCGCGGACGATCACCGACAGCCGGGCGCTGTTCTCCGCGCTGGACGCGGTGGCGCCCGGGGCGCCGGTGTTCGACCTGCGCGAATACTCGCCCGGGGTGGTGTGCTCGGCCGTCCCCATCGCGGCAGGAGCCGCCGCGGGGAGCCTCGCGCTGTCGCTGCCCGCGTCGCACGCCCACCGGCTGCACGAGGCCACGGCCGCGCTGCGCCGCAAGGCCGTCCCGGTCCTGCTGGCCCTGCTGCTCTCCGGCGCCATCCCGCCTGACGCGGCGACGGACGGCGACGGGGCGGACCCGGCGGGTGGGGACCCGCCCGCGGACGGTTCGGGGGCGGAGCCGTCCGGGACGTCGGGGCACACCGGCCCGGCCGCCGGGCGCACGACGTGCCCCGGGCGGGGCGGCGACGGCGGGCGGGTCACCCGCCCCGATCCCGCCGCGGCGCCGCAGCCGACCCGGGTCACTGCGGAAACGCTGCGGCACCTGCGCAGCCTCTTCCGCACGCCGCTGGTCGGGGCCGCCGCGGCCGCAGCGGCCGGACCGCACCTGGTCAGCGACCCGGCGGCGGAGGCGGCCTACCTGTTCGAAGCCGGCCCGGACGGCGGCCCGCCCCGCCTGGCCCTCCCCCGCACGTTCGCACCGCTGACCCCGGGCAGCCTGCGAACGCGCGGCGGGTTGGTGGTCCTGGGCACGTGAGGCGGGGCGCGGGCGGGGGCCGCCGGGGTTGGCCGCCCCGGCGCACGCCTTTGGCCGCGGCGGCCGGGTCCTGCACCGCGCTGCTGCGGGCCGAGCCCCTCGGAATGCCCCCCCGGCACACGCCTCCGCCGCCCGCCACGGGCCCGGCCGCGGCCGCTGGCCGGCGGGTGCACCCGCCGGCCGCGGCGCGTACGTCCCCCGGTGCGGGGTCGCCCCGGGCGTCTCAGCCCGCCCGTGTCAGCCGGTCCGCGCCCGACAGCACCGCCGCGGCCAGTGCCTCCGCGGCGGGCGAGACACGCGGTCCGCGGAGCAGGGCGAACTCCACGGAGCCGAGGTCCGGCAGCCCGGATACGCGGGTGAGGCCCGGTGGGACCAGCCCGCGGGTGTGCGCCATCACGCCCAGCCCGGCGCGCGCCGCGGCGACCAGGCCGCTCAGGCTGCCGCTCGTACAGGCGATGCGCCAGGCCCGGCCGTTCCGCTCCAGCACCTCCAGCGCCCGCGCCCGGGTGATGCCCGGCGGCGGGAACACGATCAGCGGAACCGGCCGGTCCGGGTCCACGCGGAGCCCCTCGGCACCGATCCACACCATCCGGTCCCGCCACACCAGCCGGCCCCGCTCGTCCTCGGGCCCGCGCCGCTTCGCCAGGACCAGGTCCAGGCGGCCCGCGTCGAGCCGTTCGTGCAGCGTCCCCGACAGCTCCACCGACAGCTCCAGGTCGACCTCCGGGTGCTGGTGCCGGAAGGCCTCCAGGATCTCCGGCAGCCGGGTCAGGACGAAGTCCTCCGACGCCCCGAACCGCAGCCGGCCCCGCAGCCGGGTGCCGGTGAACCAGGCCGCCGCCCGCTCGTGCGCCTCCAGGATGGTCCGGGCGAATCCGAGCATCGCCTCGCCGTCCTCCGTCAGCTCCACGCGGTGCGTGTCCCGCAGGAACAGCGGCCGGCCCGTCGCCTCCTCCAGCCGCCGCACGTGCTGGCTGACCGTGGACTGCCGCACCCCCAGCCGGCCGGCGGCCTGCGTGAAGCTCAGCGTCTGGGCCACCGTGAGGAACGTGCGCAGCTGCACCGGGTCGTACATGGCGCCCATCGTCCCACGGCCATCATGCAGCGCGATGGCAGTCAGTGCGGTGTACGGGTTTCCCGATGAGCGGTGCGGGCCGACGATATGAGGGGGCGCCGTCGCCACCGGCCCAGCCCGCCCGCCCGCCATCGACCGCAAGTGAGCCCCGCCCATGCCCCGCCGCCTCCGACTGCCCGCCCGGCTGCCGCTGGACCCGTACGTACTGGCCCTGCTCGGCACCGTCGCCCTCGCCTCCCTGCTCCCTGCCCGCGGGACGGCCGCGAGCCTCGCGCAGGGCGCTGCCACCGCCGCCGTCGCGCTGCTGTTCTTCCTCTACGGGGCGCGCCTGTCCACCCGCGAGGCGCTGGACGGGCTGCGGCACTGGCGGCTCCACCTGACGGTGCTGGCCTGCACCTTCGTGCTGTTCCCGGTGCTGGGCCTGGCGGCCCGCGGGCTGGTGCCGTGGCTGCTGACGCCGCCGCTGTACGGGGGGCTGCTGTTCCTGTGCGCGGTCCCGTCCACCATCCAGTCGTCGATCGCGTTCACGTCGATCGCCCGGGGGAACGTGCCCGCGGCGATCTGCGCGGGCTCCTTCTCCAGCCTCGCCGGGATGGTCCTCACGCCGCTGCTGGCCGCCGTGCTGGTCGGCGGCACCGTGGGCGGGTTCTCCGCGGACGCGCCGGTGCGGATCGCGCTCCAGCTGCTGGTGCCGTTCCTGCTCGGGCAGGCCCTGCGCCCGCGGATCGGCGGCTTCGTCACCCGGCACCGGGCGGCCCTGGGGTTCGTGGACCGCGGATCGATACTGCTGGTGGTGTACGCGGCGTTCAGCGCGGGCGTCGCCGCCGGGGTCTGGCACCGCGTCGGGGTGGTGCGGCTGGGGGCCCTGCTCGCGGTGGAGGCCGTACTGCTCGGGGTGATGCTGCTGGTGACCTGGTACGGGGCGAAGCGGCTCGGGTTCGGGAGGGCGGACCGGATCGCGATCCAGTTCGCCGGGTCGAAGAAGAGTCTGGCGGCGGGGCTGCCGATGGCGAGCGTGCTGTTCGGGGCGCAGGCGAGCCTGGCGGTGCTGCCGTTGATGCTGTTCCACCAGATGCAGCTGATGGTGTGCGCCGTGCTGGCGCGCCGCCGCGCCCGGGACCCGGAGGAGGAGGCCGGGGCCGGGGCGGCCGTCGCGGCGGCGGGTGCGCGTCCGTGACGGGGCCTGCGGGGTGTGGCGGAGGTCTCCCCCGGCTGCGGACGCCCGTGCGGGCGGGGGCCGTTAACGTTCGGTGGTGACCTGGATACGCCCGCTCGGCGCCCGTGCCGAACGCCCCTGCACCCTCGTCGTCTGCCGCGGCTGCTGCTGCGGGGACCCGCGCAAGAACCCGGGGACCGACCACGTCGGCCAGCTGGCCCGGCTCCAGGAGGCGGCCGCGGCCTCCGGCGGGCGTATCGCCGTACGGACGAGCGACTGCCTGGGCCCGTGCGCGCAGGCCAACGTCGTCGTGGTGCAGCCCGCGACGGAGGCGCGGCGGCGGGGCGCCCGCGCGGCGTGGTTCGGGTGGGCGCTGGACGACACGGCGACGGACGAGGTCATCGCCTGGGCGGAGGCGGGCGGCCCGGGCGTGGCCCCGCTGCCGGCGACGCTGGACCTGCACCGCATCGAGCCGCCGGAGCCGAAACCGGCGTCCGGCGGCCGGGGCGGCAGGTCGCGACGGAGCCGCTAGTCGACCTCGGCGGGAAGCTCGATGCGCTCCTCGCCCGCGTAGATGTTCATGTCCCCTCCGCGCAGGAAGCCGATCAGGGTGAGCCCCGCCTCCTGGGCGAGGTCGACGGCCAGTGAGGACGGCGCCGAGACGGCCGCGAGGACGGGGATGCCGGCCATGACGGCCTTCTGGGCGAGTTCGAATGAAGCCCGGCCGGAGACGAGCAGCACCGATCCCGCCAGCGGCAGCCGCCCGGCCTGCACGGCCCGGCCGATGATCTTGTCGACGGCGTTGTGCCGGCCGACGTCCTCGCGGACGTCGAGCAGCTCGCCGCTCGCCGAGAACAGGCCGGCGGCGTGGAGCCCGCCGGTACGGTCGAAGACCTTCTGGGCGGCGCGCAGCCGGTCGGGCAGTTCGCCGACGAGGCCGACGGGAAGGCGGACGGGGTCGGCGGCGGGCGGGAAGCGGGTCGCCGTGCGGACGGCGTCCAGGCTGGCCTTGCCGCACAGGCCGCAGGAGGACGTCGTGTACACGTTCCGTTCGAGCGTGATGTCCGGCAGGGCCACGCCCGGGGCGAGCTGCACGTTCACGACGTTGTACGTGTTGGAGCCGTCCTCGGTGGCGCCCTCGCAGTACGTGACGGCCCGTACGTCGTCCGCGGCGCCCACGACGCCTTCGCTGACGAGGAAGCCGACGGCGAGGGCGAAGTCGTCGCCGGGGGTGCGCATGGTGATCGCGAGCGGCTTGCCGTTCAGGCGGATCTCCAGCGGCTCCTCCGCGACGAGCGTGTCGGGGCGCGCTCCGGCGAGGCCGCCCCGGACCCTGACGACGCGGCGGCGCTCGGTGACCCGTCCCATGGTGTTCAGCCCGCCCGTCCTCGCCGCCCGTGCACTGTCGTCGTACACCTGTCGGGCCCATTGTCCCGGATCGGGCGGAGGCTGTGGAATCTCCAAATTCCCGGGCGGTAATCCTGTGGGAACCCTCGCACCCGTACCGACCGGTAGCCGGTCAAGCTGGGTGATCCTGACTGCCGTACGAGGGGGATTCGCGCCCATGACCGGTTCACGCGTGGTGGCGCTGGGGCACTACCAGCCTGCCGGAGTGCTCACCAACGAGGACCTGGCGGCCATGGTCGACACCAGCGACGAGTGGATCCGCTCGCGCGTCGGCATCAAGACCCGGCACATAGCGGGGGACGACGAGCCGGTGGACGAGCTGGCCTTCCACGCGGCGGGCAAGGCCCTCGCCGGCGCGGGCCTCGTCCCGGACGACGTCGACCTCGTCCTGGTGGCCACGTCCACGGCCATCGACCGCTCCCCGAACACGGCCGCACGGGTCGCGGCCAAGCTGGGCATGGGCGGCGGGCCCGCGGTGATGGACATCAACGTGGTCTGCTCGGGCTTCACGCACGCCCTGGCGGCGGCGGACCACGCGATCCGCGCCGGGTCCGCGCGGCGCGCCCTGGTGATCGGCGCGGACAAGATGACCGCGATCACGGACTGGACCGACCGCACGACCTGCGTCCTGACGGGCGACGGGGCGGGCGCGGCGGTCGTCGAGGCGAGCCCCGAGCCGGGCATCGGGCCGGTCCTGTGGGGCTCCGTCCCGGAAATGGGCCACGCCGTCCGCATCGAGGGCACTCCCCCGGTCTTCGCCCAGGAGGGCCAGGCCGTGTACCGATGGACGACGGGCCGGCTGCCCGCGCTGGCCCGCGAGGTGTGCGAGAGGTCGGGGATCACCCCGGAGGAGCTGGCGGGTGTGGTGCTGCACCAGGCCAACCTGCGGATCATCGAGCCGCTGGCCCGGAAGATCGGCGCGGTGAACGCGGTCGTCGCCCGGGACGTCGTCGACTCGGGGAACACCTCGGCGGCCAGCATCCCGATGGCGCTGTCGAAGCTGGTGCAGCGCGGCGAGATCCCGTCGGGCGCCCCGGTCCTCCTCTTCGGCTTCGGCGGCAACCTCTCGTACGCCGGCCAGGTCATCGCCTGCCCGTGACCCCCGGGGCATGCCGCCCCGCCCGGGAGGCATGCCCGCAGGTCAGGGAGCACCCCGCCGCCGAAATACCTGGTCGGAACCACGCCGAACTGCTGCTATTGTTGTCCATGTCGCCGCGGGAAACCGGGGCGGTCACCTGGTCCGGGTGGCGGAATGGCAGACGCGCTAGCTTGAGGTGCTAGTGCCCTTTATCGGGCGTGGGGGTTCAAGTCCCCC
>NZ_BMTY01000016.1:17746-40793 GCF_014649915.1 Streptomyces toxytricini
GACAAGAAGACCCCTGTTTCGGCAGGGGTCTTCTTCGTTTCCGGGGCGTCCCCGGCGGCGCCTTCCGTGCCGTGTGCCCTACCCATGGAAGTTCCTCCCGCGGCCGGGTGGGTACGGATAGCCTGGCGCCGTACACGGACGGTGATTCTCGGGGGAAGCCACCATGCCCATCAGGCCGCAGTACAGGCGGGTGTCCGCCCTACAGCGCGACTTCTTCGACCGCGAGGGCCTCCTCGCCTCCTACGAGGAGGAATTACGAGGTATCGGCGCCGGCCCGCGGATCCTCAACGTGGTCGGAGTCGGCGGCATCGGCAAGTCCCGGCTCCTGCAGGAGCTGCGCAACCGCACCCCTGACAGCCACCGCACCGCGCGCCTCGACCTGCAACTGCCGACGATGAGGCAGCAGGAGGACGCGCTCGCCGTCCTCCGGATGGAGTTCGGGGCGCAGGGTGTGCGGTTCGACCGCTTCGACATCGCGTACGCGGTGCTCTGGCAGCGGGTCCACCCGCAGCTGCAGATGAACCGGAAGAACACGCCGTTCGCCGAGGAGAGCGATGTCCTGTCGAAGATCCTCGACGATGCGATGGGTCTGCCGGTGTTCGGGACGGCGGCCGGCCTGGTGCGGCTGACCGGGCGGGCGGTCAAGAACAGGCAGCGCCGGCAGCGGATCCAGGCGGACCCAACCCTGCACGAGCTCGACGACCTCAGCAACGCCGAACTCGGCCACGCGGTGTCCTACCTGTTCGCCGAGGAGCTGCGGAGCTCGGCCTCGGAGCGGCCGTATGTGGTGTACGTCGACGCGTACGAGGCCCTCGTGCCGGCGCCGCTGCCCGGCGGCCGCAACTTCGTGGCCGACGCCTGGCTGCGGGACCTGCTCGGCCAGCTCCACGGCGGCCTGACCGTGCTGGCCAGCCGCGAGCCGCTGCGCTGGGCCGCGTACGACGAGGAATGGGCGACGGTGATTCGGCGCGCCGACCTCGACGGGCTGCCCATGTCCGCGCGGCTGGACCTGCTCGCCCAGGCGGGCATCACCGAGATCCCCCGCCAGCGGTCCATCGCCGAGGCGAGCGCGGGCGTCCCCTTCTACCTCCACTTGGCCGTCGACACCCACCTCCAGAACCCGGCTCGCTCCGGGCACGCGAGCACCTCGGAGGAGATCGTCCAGCGGTTCCTCCAGCACGTGGCGGCGGATGAGGTGCGCATCCTCGAGCTGCTCAGCACGGCGAGGACGTTCGACCTGAACGTGTTCCAGGCCGTGGGCCGGGCCTTCGACCTGCCGGCGAACCTGCTGACCTGGGAGTCACTGACCGCGTATTCCTTCGCCTACCCCCTCCCCGACGGCTGGTACCGACTCCACCAGTTGATGATCGGCGCCCTGCAGCGCCATCTGTCTCCGGCCGTGCGGCGCAGGGTCCATCGGGAGCTGCGGCTCCACTGGGAGTCGCTGGCCCGTGACATGGAGGGCGGGGACCGGCGGACGGCCAGCACGGCCCGCATCTCGCCGCTGCGGGAGGCCGTCTACCACGGGCTGCACGGCGGCGACATCACCGCCGACGACATCCCCAGGCACGCGGACAGGGCTGTCGCCCTGAACGGCCGGCAGGCGGTCGACGGCATCGTCAAGGACCTGCGTGAGTACCTGGCCGTACCGGTCGTCCCCGCCGACGGGGAGGACCACCCTCACGCCGTGCTGCGCGATGCCGCCGACTGCCTGGAAGCGGAGTCGAAGCTTGAGCTCGGCGACACCGCGGGGGCCATCGCCCTCACGCCGAGCTTGGACCGCCCGGTGCGGACCCTCGTCGGCGCGCGGTTGGCCCTCGCGGGTGCCAATGCCCGGCGGATCGCCGGGGAGAGCAGCCTCGCCGCGACGATCTTCGAACGGGTGTGGACAGAGCACGCCGGTGAAGCTCGCACGGCGGCCGGCTCCTGCGTCGCCGACCTGCTCATGTGGCAGGGCGACTTCCAGGGGGCGTTCGCGCTCGCCGACGAGGTGTACGGGCTGTGCGCGGCCGAGGACGCGGTCATCCGGGGGGACGTGAAGCGGCTGATGCACCTCGGGCACCGCTTCCTGATGGACTTCGAGAGCTCGGCGCGGCTGCTGGCCGAAGCGGAGGCGGAGTACCGGGAAGCGGAGGCCGTGGTGGGGCTGGCGAACGTCCGGACCAACCGGGCCGAGCTGTGGGCGTTCACCGCCCCCGCCGACGCCGTGGCGGAGGCGGCTGCGGCCCTTGCCGTCCAGAGGGAGCTCGGGGCACAGCACGAGGTCGGGAAGGCGTACACGGCCATGGCCATGGCCCAGACGCGACTGGGCGAGTACGACAGGGCCGCTTCGTCGTTCGAGAGCGCCGACGCCGCCCTGGACAGGGCCGGCTACCGCTCCGGCCGGGCCAGGGCGACCATGTTCCGGGCCTTCCTGCACTGGCGACGGGGGAACCGGGAGGGCGCGGGGCACCTCCTCGTGCACGCGGCACGGGAATTCGAGGAGTGCCAGGTGTATCCGTCGCTGATCCTGGCGATCCACCGCGCCGCCGACATGATCGGCGTCTCCGCGCCTGAACTCGCCGCAGCGGCGGACCGTGCGCGGCCCGCCGTCCGGCCGCCGGGAGGCCTCGCCGCACTCCAGCGTCGGACGGACGCGGTCCTGTCGGCGTTCCTCGAGGGGGCCGGATGAACTGGATGGACCTCTACGGGCAGGCGCTGCGGTCGGGCGACGCCGCCGCCGGCTACTACAACCGCAACATCGGGGTACGCACCCCCGAGGGGCGGGTCAACGTCCGGATCCCGATCGAGGCCGCGGACACCATGGACGTCCGGGTGTGGCGGGAGGAGGACGTGCTGGCCTGCATCAGCCCGTACGTCGGCCAAGCACCGGAGCTCCGCCACACCTGCGGCGCCCCCCGCTTCCAGGTCCACCGTTTCATCGAGGGCCGTGTGCTGGACGGGTTCTCGCCACGGGGCAACGCGGTCCCCGACCACGTCCTCGGGGATGTCGTCGGGCTGATGGAGCAGTTGGCCCGCATCCCGCGCGAGGGGGCCCCGGCGCTTCCCGACGACTGGCCGGAGTCGGGTGACAGCCCCGGCTTCGGGCGCCTCCTGGCGAGACTGACGCAGCAGGTCTACGACGCGCACAAGGAGGCTTATGGGGCCGTCTTCGCCGCTTTCGGCATCCCCGCCGACCCGCTGGCCGTCGTCGAGTCGCAGTGGGAGGGACTGGCCTCCCGCCCCTTCGCCGTGCTGCACGCCGATCTGCACCGCAAGAACATGATCGTCGCGCAGGGCGCGACCTGGTTCCTGGACTGGGAGCTGGCGCTGTGGGGGGACCCCGTGTACGAGATCGGGATCCACTTCCACAAGATGGACTACCCCGCCCCACAGCGGGCCGAGGTGCTCCGGATGTGGCGCAGCCGCATGCCCGGGCCGTGCACACGGGGAGTGGCCGCGGATCTCGACCTGTACGTGGCGCACGAGCGCATCAAGTCCGCGATCGTGGACACGATCCGCTACTCGAAGCAGCTCGCGGGTACGGACCAGACCGGACGTGACTTCCTGATCGGGCGCCTCGCCCGCAAGGTGAACGCGGCGCGAGAGGTGTGGGGGATGCCGCCGGACGTCACTCCCCGGCTTGTCGCGCGGGCCCTCGCAGCGTGGGTGGGGAACTAGACGTGGACACGATGGGGTTGTACCACGAGGCCTGTGCCGACCCGGATGCTCTGTCCGGCTACTACCACCGCAACGTGCGGGTCGATACGGCCGAGGGGCCCGTACTCGTGAGGATCCCTGGCGCGGACGCGGAACAGATGGACCTGCGCCTGTGGTCCGAGCCGGATCTCCTCGCAGCCATCCACCCTCACGTCTCCATGGCTCCGCGACTGCTGCACGCCCAGCAGGACCCTGCCTTCCAGATCCACGAGTTCATCGAGGGTCGCCGGCTCGACGGGCTCGCTCCCGACGGGAAGCCCGTCCCGGACGCAGTCCTCGGCGGTGTGGGACAGTTCTTCGGGGAGGTGCTGCGGGTGCCGTCCGGGGCGCTTCCGCCGGTACCGGCCGACTGGCCGGGCGACGGCGACACCGAAGCGTTCGCGGAGCGCCTGCTCGACCTCGTCCGCTCCATCCGGGCCCGCGCGGGCGAAGCCCAGGAGGGGCTCTACACGGCGCTGGGCGTTCCGGCCGACCCGTGCGGGCGGCTCGTCGACAGGGCGGTCGGCGATCTTCGCAGCCGTCCCTTCCGACTGCTGCACGCCGACCTCCACCGCAAGAACGTCATCGTCACCGGCCAAGGGCGCTTGGCCGTGCTCGACTGGGAGCTGGCGCTGTGGGGCGACCCGGTCTACGACCTCGCCGACCACTTGCACAAAACGTCCTACACGGCGGCGGACCGGAGCCGGGTCCTTGCGGAGTGGGAGCGCGCTGCGCCCGCCGAATGCCGCACCGCATGGCGGTCCTCGTTGGCGTTCTACCTCGCCTACCAGGAGATGAAGTCGGCCGTGGTGGACACGGTGCGGTGGGGGCGGCGGATCGCCGGCGCCGCGGGCGGGCATGAGCGCCGGACCCTCGCCCGGGAGTTGCAGGCCAAGCTGCTCGCCGCCGGCCCGCACTGGGGCGGCGGACCGCCGCCGGGTGTCGAGGAGATCGAGAAGGCCGCGGCGCACTGGCAGGCCTGACCTCCGCCTCCGGCGGGCGCCGCCTGACGGCGGCGCCGTTCGGGGCGGGACCTCGCCCGCGGCGGGTTCCCGCCACTCGGGGTGGGTTCGGGGGCGGGTCCGTGGGCATGCTCTCCGCCGCTTCGTCGTCGTCCCGGCCCTGCTGTGCGTGCGGGGGCGCCCATCGGGGGCGGCGGAGGCGGGGTGCGGAGAGGAGCGGGTGTGCGGGAGGTTGTGGTCCCGCCCGTGGTGGTGGAGGCGGCCGTCGGGGGGCTGGCCGACTGCGTGTTCCGGAACGCCCGGGAGGAGCCGGGCCGGGTGGTCATGGGCCGCAAGCGGGGCGGGGTCTGGCGGGACGTGACGGCCGGGGAGTTCGCCGCCGAGGTGCTGGCGCTGGCGCGCGGGCTGGTCGCGCAGGGGGTGCGGTTCGGGGACCGGGTCGCGGTGATGTCCCGTACCCGGTACGAGTGGACGCTGTTCGACTTCGCGCTGTGGGCTGTCGGCGCCCAGCCCGTGCCCGTCTACCCGAGTTCCTCCGCCGAGCAGGTGCAGTGGATCCTGTCCGATTCCGGGTGCACCGCGTGCGTCGTCGAGGACGAGGACCAGGCCATGACGGTCGGGTCGGTCGTCGGTGGGCTGCCGCGGCTGCGGCGGCTGTGGCAGCTCGACGCCGGGGCCCTCGCCGGGCTCGTCGCCGACGGGCGGGGCGTGCCGGAGGAGGTCGTGCACGGGCGGCGGGGCGCGGTGGCGCCCGAGGCGGTGGCCACGGTCATCTACACGTCGGGGACGACCGGGCGCCCCAAGGGGTGCGTGCTGACGCACGCGAACTTCATGTTCGAGGCGGACACGCTGGTCCGGCGGTGGGAGTCGGTGTTCCGGACGGAGCCCGGGGAGGTGCCGTCCACGCTGCTGTTCCTGCCGCTCGCGCACGTCTTCGGGCGGGTGGTGGAGGTCGCGGCCGTACGGGCGGGGGTCAAGCTCGGGCACCAGCCCGAGCTTGCGGCGGCGGAGCTGGTGCCGGAGCTCGCGGCGTTCCGGCCGACGTTCCTGCTGGGTGTGCCGTACGTGTTCGAGAAGGTGTTCGCGGCGGCCCGCCGGGCGGCGGAGGCGGAGGGGCGGGTCGGTGTCTTCGACCGGGCCGTCGAGGCGGCCGTGCGGTATGCGGAGGCGTGCGAGCGGCAGGCGTTCGGGGCGGGGCCGGGGCCGTCGGCGGCGCTGCGCGTGCAGCACCGGCTGTACGAGCGGCTGGTGTACGGGCGGGTCCGCGCGGCGGTGGGCGGCCGGGTCCGGTACGCGATGTCGGGCGGCTCGGCGATGTCGCGGCGGCTCGGGCTGTTCTTCGAGGGCGCCGGGGTCACCGTGTTCGAGGGGTACGGGCTGACCGAGTCGTGCGCGGCGGCCACGGCGAACCAGCCGGGCGCGACGAAGTACGGCACGGTGGGCCGGCCGATCCCGGGCGGGGCCGTGCACATCGCCGAGGACGGGGAGGTGTGGCTGCGCGGGCGGCACGTGTTCTCCGGCTACCTGGGCGACGCACGGGCCACGCGGGCGGTCCTGCGGGGCGGCTGGCTCGCGACCGGGGACATCGGGCGGCTGGACGAGGACGGCTACCTGGTGATCACCGGGCGGAAGAAGGAGATCCTGGTGACCTCCAACGGCAAGAGCGTCGCGCCGGCCGCGCTGGAGGAGCGGGTGCGCTCGCATCCGCTGGTCGCGCAGTGCGTGCTGGTGGGCAACGACCGGCCGTACGTGGCCGCGCTGATCACCCTGGACGAGGAGGGGGTGGCGCACTGGCTGTCGATGCGGAGCCGGCCGCAGCTGCGGGCGGCCGAGCTGGTGCACGACGCGGATCTCGCGGCGGAGGTGCGGCGGGCCGTGGTCGCGGCGAACTCGCTGGTGTCGCAGGCCGAGGCGATCCGGGCGTTCCGGGTGCTGCCCGAGCAGTTCACGCAGGAGCGGGGGCTGCTGACGCCGTCGCTGAAGCTGCGGCGGCGGGCGATCGAGACGGCGTACGCGCAGGAGGTCGCGGCCCTGTACCGGCCCTGACACCCGGGGGCGCGCCGCGGCCCGGGCGCGGCCGAACGGGTGGATCCGGGCCCGTCCGGGTCGCAGGCGGGCCGCTGCCGGGAGGGGCGGGCGCGGCGGCGGGAATACGTCGGGGCGGGCGGCCGTACGGGCGCCCCCGGGCCGGGGTGTGCCCGTACGGCTCCCGGTGCGGCCCCGCCACCCCGAGGAACGGCAGCGTGAACGACATCCCCGTGATCACCCTCAACAACGGCGTCCCCATGCCCCGGCTGGGCTACGGCGTCTGGCAGGTCCCCGACGACGAGGCCGAGCGTGCCGTGCGGACGGCACTGGAGGCGGGCTACCGCAGCATCGACACGGCGGCCGCGTACGACAACGAGACGGGCACCGGGAAGGGGCTTGCGGCGGCCGGGGTGCCGCGCGAGGAGGTGTTCGTCACGACGAAGCTGTGGAACGGCCGGCAGCGGACCTGGCGGCGGGCGGAGGTGCTGGAGGCGTTCGAGCAGTCGCTGGACCGGCTGGGCCTCGACCACGTCGACCTGTACCTGATCCACTGGCCGCGCCCGATGCGCGACGACTTCCTGCACATCTGGGCGGCGTTCGAGGAGATCGCGGCGAGCGGGCGGGCCCGGGCCGTCGGCGTGTCGAACTTCCGGGCGGAGGACCTGGAGCGGCTCGGCGAGCGCAGCGCGCTGGTGCCGGCGGTGAACCAGGTCGAGCTGCACCCGCTGTTCCCGCAGCCGGAGCTGCGGGACCTGCACGGGCGGCTGGGCATCGCCACGGAGGCGTGGTCGCCGCTGGGGCAGGGCGGGGAGCTGCTGCGGCTGCCCGAGGTGACGGAGATCGCCGGCCGGTACGGGCGCTCCCCGGCGCAGGTAGTGTTGCGCTGGCACCTCCAGCTGGGGAACGTCGCGATCCCGAAGTCGGTGACGCCGTCGCGGATCAGGGAGAACCTGGACGTGTTCGGCTTCGAGCTGCACGCCGCGGACATGGCGCGGCTGGAGGGGCTCGGCAGTGGGCCGCGGGCCGGGCGGATCGGTCCGGATCCGGCGGTCTTCGACATCTGAGCAGGGGGGCTCGCTTGTCCGTTCCGGACGGGGTGTACCGGGTGCGCAACGTGGCGAGCGGGCTGCTCCTGCGGCTGGAGGGCGGCACGGCGGTGGGGGTGGGGCCGCAGGGCCCGCCCGCGCCGGCGGCGTCCGTGCAGTGGCGGCTGTCGCCGGTGCACAGCGGCGGCGGGATCGTCCACGTGGTGAGCGTGCACAACGGCAGGCGGCTGGACGTGGCGAACGCGTCGACGGAGAGCGGCGCGCGGGTGCAGGTGTGGCGGCCGAACGCGTTCGGTGCGCAGGAGTGGATCGTCGAGGAGCACCTCGACGATCCGGGGGTGGTGTCGCTGGTGGCGTGCATCAGCGGGCTGTCGCTGGAGGCGGACGCGGAGGGGCGCGCCCGGCAGGGCGAGGACACCGACTCGCCCGCGCAGTGGTGGCGGCTGGAGCCGGTGGCGTAGCGGATCCCGGTGGCGGGCCCGGCCGGGCGGCGGCGGGCGGCCCGCCGTCAGTGCGCGCCGTGGGCCGGGGCCAGGGCTTCGACGCGCTCGGCGAGGGTGAAGTCGGACTCGGTGACCGCGTCGCCCGCGCTGTGGGTGTTCACCGAGAGGCGGACGGTGTTGTAGCCGAGGGTAAGGTCCGAGTGGTGGTCGAGCTCGTCCTGGACGGCGGCGATGTGCGCGACGAGCGCGCTCGCCGCGACGTGCGAGCCGAGCCGGTAGGTGCGGTGGATGCGGTCGTCCTCGAAGGCCCAGCCGGGCAGCTCCCGCAGCCGGTCCTCGATCTCCTTCTGCGAAAGCGGTTCTGCTGCCATCGGCGTGCTCCTTCCCCTGCCGGGTCCGATTCCTGACGAGGGGTCAAGGTTCCCACAGCAGGTGCGGGAAAGGAGGCTCCGCGGCGGCCCGGCGCGCTGGGGTAGCGTCGTGTGCATGGCGACCATGACACGTGCGGGCGGCGGCACCGTCGGGGAACTGCTGCGCACCTGGCGGCAGCGGCGCGGCATCAGCCAGCTGGAGCTCGCCGGCCGGGCCGACTCCTCGGCGCGGCACATCAGCTTCATCGAGACGGGCCGGTCCGCGCCCAGCCGGGACATGGTGCTCCGGCTCGCCGACCGCCTCGACGTGCCCGTCCGCGAGCGCAACGCGCTGCTGCTGGCGGCCGGGTACGCGCCGCAGTACGCGCAGACGCCGCTGGAGGATCCCGCGATGGGGACGCTGCGGGATGGGCTGCAGCGGCTGCTGACCGGGTACGAGCCGTACCCGGCGCTCGTCGTGGACGCGGTGTACGACGTGGTCGCGGCGAACCGGGGCGTCCTGATGCTGCTGGAGGGGCTGCCGGAGCACCTCCTGGTGCCGCCGCTGAACGCGATGCGGATCACCCTGCACCCGGAGGGGCTGGCGCCGCGGATCCGCAACCTGCCCGAGTGGCGGGGCCACCTGCTGGCGCAGATGGAGCGGCAGATCGCGCTGGCCCGCTCGCAGGTGCTGCGCGCCCTGTACGAGGAGGTGGCGGCCTACCCGGTGCCGCAGGGGCGGGCCGCCGGCCCGGCGGTGGGCGGCGAGCCGGTCCCGTACATCGCGCTGCCGCTGGTGATCGAGCACGACGGGCGGGTGCTGTCCTTCGTGTCGTCCATCGCGACGTTCAACACGCCGATGGACGTGACCGTTGCCGAGCTGGCCATCGAGACGATGCTCCCGGCCGACCCGGCGACGGTGGAGTACCTGCGCTCACTGGCGGTCTGACGCGGCGCAGGCCCGCAGCGCCAGGTGCTGGAGCAGGGCGAAGCCCGCGACGGTGAGCGCCTGCGCCGGGACCCACACCAGCCCGGCGGCGGTGGGGGCGTCCCACAGGAACAGGGATGCCAGGCTGAGCACCGTCCAGGCGCAGTTGGCCTCGATGACGAGCATGACGGGGCCGGCCGGGGGCCGGCGGCGGGAGGCCAGCCAGGCGACGCCCGCCGCGTAGGCGGCGAGGAAGAGGCCGAGTCCGAACAGGGTGTCCGCGCCGATGCCGAGCAGTCGGCCGAGCGGGGCGCCGAGGGCGGCGTAGGCGAGGCCGTTGGCGCCGGTGACGGCGGCGTCGAGGGCGAGGAAGCGGCGCAGGGCGGTCTGCGGCACCGCGGTACGGGCGACTCCGGCGACCAGGGTTGCGGACACGGCGGATCAACCTCCAGAGGGGGGCGGGGTGTACGGGCGGAACGGGTCGGGCGGCGGGGGCGGAGGCCGGGCCGCGCAGGGGCGGCCCCGGCGGTGTCCGGCGGGCCGCGCCGTCCGATGCCCCCACTGTGCCGCCGGACGGCCGCCGCGGTCGATTACCTCAGGGGTCATGGGAGTCGGCCGGAGTGGAGCCGGGCCGGGGCCGGGGCCGGGGCCAACGTTCTTTGACGTGGAGCGCAGGAAACGTTGGGTTCTTATCTCCCTCTTGCGGCCCGCGGGCTACGCTGCTTGCAAGCCGAACGGCCCTCGAACGTCCTGTCGACACAGGGAGAACCACACGGTGGACGCCGCTGCCCGACCCGACCTCGCCGCGACCTGGGAGCGCGTCGCGGTGCTGGCGGAGCAGCGGGGGGCGGATCCGCGCGAGGTGCTCGACGTGGAGCGGCTCGGGCATCTGAGCGGGGTCGAACCGGCCCTGATTCCGGCTGTGTTGGCGGGGGCCGCGCCGGCCGTGCCGTTATGCGTGCGGGTGCACCGGCGGTTCCGGTGGCTGCGGGCGACGCGGCGGGACAGGCAGGGGCGGGAGTGGCCGCTCGCCGCGATCGCCGAGGACTTCGACGCGCCCGGTGCGTCGCTGGGCCCGCTGAACGCCGGGACCGGGCTGCCCCGGTTACGGCACGCGGCGGGGGTGCAGCGCTTCTTCGGGGTGTACGCGGGCTTCCTCCTCGCCGACAGCCGGAGCGCGGTGGAGCGGGCCGTCGCGGCCGTGGCGTCGTCCACCTGTCCCGGCGCCACCGTGCCCGCCGCTCCCCCGGGGTCGGCTGCGGGCCTCGTGTCCGGATCGGGCGGCACCGACGACCTGGACCTCCTCTCGCACCTGACGGGCATGCCGCCGCACGCCGTCGCGCAGACCCTCGACGGCAGGCCGCCGCGGCTGCCCCTGTCGGAGCAGGTCCACCAGCGCTTCGCCCACCTGCGGCGCACCCGCCTGCGGCCCGACGGCCAGCCGCACTCGCTCGACGCGATCGCCCGCTCCTTCGACGCGTCCGGGCAGTCGCTGACCCGCCTCGCCCGCGGCGAGGGGCTGCCGAGCCTGGCCGCGGCCGCCGGCATCCAGCGGTTCTACGGGGTGGACAGCGGCTTCCTCCTCGCGGACGACACCGAGGCGCTGGGGGCCGCGCTCGCCGACATCGAGCACGGGCTGCTGGTCTCCGGCGGGGACGCGGCCAACCCGATGCTGGGGGCCCTGCGGGCGCATGACGTCCGCGGCATCGTCGCGCGGGCCGGCCGGCTCTCCGCCGCGGGCCGGCAGTCACTGCGCGACCACCTGGACGACCTGCTGGCCCGCGAGGGCCGGCTCGGGATCCCGGGCGCACGCGGGGAAGGCCCGGCCCGCACGGTGCGGGGCCGCGAAGACGCTGCCGAGGGGGGAGTGCCATGAGGACGACACGGACCATGCGGAAGCTCGGCGCGGATCTGCTGGCGGGCGTGCGCCTGGTCCCGCCGGCCGACGCCGGCGCGATCATCGGGAGCCTGTGCGCGGCGTACGGGCGCAGGCGCGGCGGCCGGCCGGTGAACTTCCGGTTCGCCGGGTTCCCGCCGGACACGGCCAGCGGGCTGTGGCTGGAGATGGCCGACCGCGACCTGCTCGTCATCGAGGAGCGGACCCGGCCCGAGCACCAGCTCGTCATCGCCTGCCACGAGCTGTGGCACCTGGAGGAGGGCACCTGTGACAGCCACGGCCCGGGCATGGCGGTCGCCGCGCGGATCGCGGGCCGCCACGGGGACCTGGCGGAGCTGCTGAACTCGCAGGCCGGGCTGGGGAGCGTCGTACGGCAGGCGGCCGCCCGTGCGGACCGGCAGGACCCGGCGGAGATCCGAGCCGAAACGTTCGGGCTGCACCTCGGGAAGATCCTCAAGGGGTTCCTGGAGCCGCCGCGGCAGGCGCAGTGCGAGCAGATCGAGCGGATCGGGACGGCGCTGGGATGGGCGCGGTGAGGCGGGTCGTGCCGAGGCGGGTCGTGCCGAGGCGGGTCGTGCCGAGGCGGGTCGTGCCGAGGCGGGTCGTGCCGAGGCCGGGCACGGCAGGCCGCAGGCTCGAGTCGCCGCGCCCCGCACCGCCACCGACGACGCCGCCGACGCGCCCCCCGCGCCGCTGACCGCCGGCCCCGACAGAGAGCAGCGCCTCCATGACCCCTTATCCCCAGCCCCGCCACGCCGTCGTCATCGGCGGCAGCATGGCCGGGCTCCTCGCCGCGGCCGTGCTCGCCGAGCACGCGACGGTCACGATCATCGACGCCGACGTGCTGCCCGACGGCCCGGTGCCGCGGCGCGGGCTCCCGCAGGCCCGGCACGTGCACGTCCTGTGGTCGGGCGGGGCGCGGGCGATCGAGAAGATCCTGCCGGGGATCACGCAGGAGTGGATCGCCGCGGGCGCGATGCGCCGCAGCCTGCCGGTGGAGCTGGTCACCATGACGGCGCAGGGCTGGATCCCGCGGTGCCGGGAGAAGCAGTTCACCATCTCCTGCAGCCGGGACCTCCTCGACGCGGTCGTACGGGCCCGGGTGACGGGCCTGCGCGGGGTGACGGCCCTCCAGCGGAGCCGGGTGCGGTCCCTGGAGGGGACGGCGGCGCGGGTCACGGGCGTCCGCGTGGACACCCCGCAGGAGAAGGGGCGGCTGGTCACCGCCGACCTCGTGGTCGACGCGAGCGGGCGCGGCTCGCGCTCCCGGGTCTGGCTGCGGGAGCTCGGCGTGGGCGGGATCCGGCAGGCGGAGGTCGACTCCGGGCTGGTGTACGCGACGAGGCTGTTCGAGGCTCCGCCGGGGGCGCACGAGTCGGGCTTCCCCATCGTCAACGTGCAGTCCGATCCGCGGGTTCCCGTCCCTGGCCGGACCGCGACGATCGTGCCGATCGAGAACGGGCAGTGGCAGGCGACGCTGTCCGGGACCCGCGGTGGGCAGCCGACCGGGGATCCGGATCTGTTCGTCCCGTTCGCCAAGAGCGTCCGTGATCCCATCGTCGGCGAGCTACTCGAAAGGCGCAGACCGCTCACGGACGTCGCCGTCACGCAGGGCACCGCGAACCGCCGCGTGTACTTCGAGAAGGCCGACCTGCCCGACGGGTTCTTCGCGGTCGGGGACTCCGTGGCCACCTTCAACCCGCTGTACGGGCAGGGCATGACGGTCGCCGCGCAGGGGCTGCTCGCGGTTCGGGCGCTGTTGCGGGCCAAGGGGCTGGCCCACCCGTCGATCGGCCGCGAGGCGCAGCGGGCGCTGGCCCCGCAGGTGGCGACCGCCTGGGAACTGGCCACGTCGCAGGACATCCTGTACCCGGGGGCGACGGGGATGCGGCCGCGGACCGGGACCGGCCTGCTGAACGCGTACGTCAGCCGGCTGATGACGGGGGCGACCACGCGGGAGGCGCTGACGGCGGCGTTCCTCCAGGTCATCACGATGAGCAGTCCGCCCACGCACTGGCTGGGCCCGTCGGTGGTGTGGCACGTGCTGCGCGCCTCCGACCGGGGTGCGCTGAAGGCCCCGCCGCTGACGGCCGCCGAGCGGGCCGTCGCCGGATTGGACGCGGGCCCCGTACGCGACGTCCCGGCGGCGGAGCCGGCCGACGACCCCGGGCTGCGCGCGGACCCCGCCGGCTCCCCCGACGGCGCCGACCCCGTGGACCCGGGCGATCCGGTGGGCCGTGCCGGCCGGGCACGATGACGGACGGGCTCATCCTCTACGTGCCGGGGTCGGTGATGATCCTGGCGCTGCTGATCAAGGCGCCGACGCTGCGGCGCGGCTGGGACCAGCCGCTGATGCGCGCGGTGTGCGCGGTGCTGTTCGCCGGCTGCCTGGTGATGTTCCTGGCGGCGCCCCCGACGATCGCGGCGGTCAACCGGCTCACGGGGATCACCAACTTCTCGGCGCCCCTGGTGTACGGGGCGCTGACGGCGTTCTCCGGGTCGTGCGTCGTGCTGGTGCTGCACTGGAGCGGCGGCCCGCCGGCGGTGGTGCGGAGGGCCACCCGGCTGACGGTCGCCGTGTTCGGCGCGGTCACGCTGCTGATCGTGCTGCTGTTCGTCAAGGGGGAGGCGCCCGTCGAGAGGCTGCGGGACCTCGACACGTACTACGCGAACACGCCGTGGGTGCGCGAGATGATCGTCTGCTACCTGCTGGCCCACACGGCGGCCAGCTCGGCGATGACGGTGCTGTGCTGGAAGTGGCTGCGGCGGGTGGGCCCCTCGCTGCGCCGGCTGCGGCCGCTGCGGACGGGGCTGGCGCTGATCGTGCTGGGCGGGGTCCTCGACCTGTGCTACCTGGTCTCCAAGTGGGCGGCGGTCGGTGCGCGCTGGGCGGGGCGCGACTGGGACGCGCTGTCGACGTACGTGGCCCCGCCGTTCGCGGCGGCGGCGGCGCTGATGGTGGGCTCCGGGTTCATCGTGCCGCTGGTCGGCGGCTCGCCCGCCTGGCGGGACTACAGCCGCTACCGGACGCTGCGGCCCCTGTGGAAGGAGCTGCGCGGGTTCGCTTCGCCGAGCGTGATGACGGTGCCGCTGACCTGGTGGTCCCCGATCGGGATCCGGCTGATCCACCGCGAGTCGGTGATCGACGACGGGATCCTGGCGCTGGGCTGCTGGTTCGACCCCGGGGTGCGGCTCACGGCGTACGAGGCGGCGCGCGCCGAGGGGATCGGGGAGCCGCAGGCGTCGGTCGTGGCGGACGCGGCGATGCTCGCGGCGGCCGTGCGCAGGCGGGCCGCCGCCGACCTGGCGGGCTGTGTCGGGGAGCACAGGGAGCCGGCCGACCGGGGGCCCGACGACCCGCACCGGCTGGATTCGCGGCCGCTGGCGGAACTGGCCCGCGAGTTCAGCTCCTCGCCGATCGTGGCCGCGGTGCGGCGCGCCCCGGCGGAGCAGGAGCCCGCTCCGCGGGCGCGGGAGAGCCGGAACGCCCCGGGGTGAGGGATCCGGGGTGTTCCGGCCGTGCGGGGGCGCGGGCGCGGTCTGCGGCCCGCGGGCGGTCAGAGGTCCGCGAGGGAGAGGCCGGCCTGGGCGGCGGCGGCCTGCACGGTCTGCTCCAGCAGGACGGCGATGGTCATCGGGCCGACGCCGCCGGGCACCGGGGTGATCAGGGAGGCGCGGGCGGCGGCGGACTCGAAGTGGACGTCGCCGACGTTGCCCTCGTTGTAGCCGGCGTCCAGGACGACGGCGCCGGGCTTGATGTCCTCGCCGCGGATGAACTCGGCCTTGCCGACGGCGGCGACCAGGACGTCGGCCTGCCGGACGATCGAGGCCAGGTCCTTGGTGCGGGAGTGGCAGTAGGTGACGGTGGCGTTCTGCTCCAGCAGCAGCATGCCGGCGGGCTTGCCGAGGATGGCGCTGCGGCCGACGACGACGGCGTGTTTGCCGGTGAGGTCGACGTCGTACTCGGCGAGCAGGCGCATGATGCCGCCGGGGGTGCAGGAGACGAAGCCGGGCAGGCCGAAGCCCATGGCGGCGAAGGAGTGCATGGTGACGCCGTCGACGTCCTTGCCGGGGGCGATGGCCTCGAAGGCGGCGCGCTCGTCGATGTGGTGCGGCACCGGGTGCTGGAGCAGGATGCCGCTGATCTCCGGGTCCTCGGAGAGGGCGGTGATGGTGGCGACGAGTTCCTCGGTCGTCGTCTGCGCGGGCAGCGCCACGTGCCGGGAGGTGATGCCGGCCTTGGCGCAGCGGTTCTGCTTCATCCGGACGTAGGTGACGGAGGCGGGGTCCTCGCCGACGAGCACGGTCGCCAGGCAGGGGGCGGTTCCGGTGCGCTCGGCGAGCTTCGCGGCGTGGAGGGCGGTCTGCTCGGAGATGCGGCGGGCGAGGGCGGTGCCGTCCATGAGCCGGGCGGTCTGGGCAGTCGTCATAGGGGTCTCCTGGGCGTCGCTGCGGGATCGCGGTTCGCCCAGGCGCGCGGCAGTCGGCGTACGCGGGGGTACGCCGGGCGTACGCTCGTACGCCGGGCCGCTCCCCGGTGGTGATCCACCCGAACGCCAGTCACGGCCCGCGACCACTGTAGTCGAACACCGCGGGCGGAATATCGCTGGAGCGTCCGCTCCCCGCCTGCGACGATATGGATCATGACGCGAACTTTCGACCGTCTCGTGGCGGAGGCGGAGACCGTCTCGGTGGACGGCTGGGACTTCTCCTGGCTCGACGGACGGGCGACGGAGCAGCGGCCCTCCTGGGGCTACCAGCGGATGCTGGGCGAGCGCCTGGCCCGGGTGCGGTCGGTGCTGGACGTCCAGACCGGCGGCGGCGAGGTCCTCGCCGGGGCCGGGCCGCTGCCGCCGCTGGCGGCGGCGACGGAGTCCTGGCCGCCGAACGTCGACCGGGCCACCCGGCTGCTGCACCCGCTCGGCGCGGTCGTCGTCGCCGATCCCGACGAGCCGCCGCTGCCGTTCGGCGACGGCGCCTTCGAGCTGGTCTGCAGCCGGCACCCGGTGACGGTCTGGTGGGACGAGATCGCGCGGGTGCTGGCCCCGGGCGGGACGTACTTCTCACAGCAAGTGGGGCCGGCGAGCGTCTTCGAGCTGGTCGAGTTCTTCCTCGGCCCGCAGCCGGAGGAGGTCCGGCGCAGGCGGCACCCCGACGACGCCGTCGCCGCGGCCTCGAAGGCGGGGCTGGAGGTGGTGGACCTGCGCTCGGAGCGGTTGCGCACCGAATTCCACGACATCGGCGCGGTGATCTATTTCCTGCGGAAGGTGGTGTGGATGGTTCCGGGATTCACGGTGGGGCACTACCGTGAGCGGCTGCGGGAGCTCCACGAACGCATCGGGCGCGAGGGTCCGTTCGTCGCTCACACCTCCCGTTTTCTGATCGAGGCCCGCAAGGCGGGCTGAGGAGCGGCGGGCCTGCCGGGGCGCGGACGGTTTTCCGGCCGAAAGGTTGCCCGCACACAGCGTGGCGCAGGTCACTCAATTCAGCGCGTAACGAATCGACTCGGGCAGGCGATGAACCGACAGGTGTCCTCGCGCGGCCCGGAATACAGACCCCCTTCGGGTCTGTTTCCCGATCCGCGCGATGATGTCCCGCCCACTTCCTGTCTGTTCGCAACGAGAGGCTCCTTGTGTCGCTCAGCCCGTCCCGTACGTTCCCTCCGGAGATCGCCGAATCGGAGGCCCTGGTCGCTCTCGTCGAGCGCGGCCGCGAGCAGGGTCACATCAACGGTGACGACGTGCGCCAGGCCTTCGAGGCCGGCCGCATCCCGGTGGACCAGTGGAAGCGGGTCCTGCGCAGCCTGAACCAGGTCCTGGACGAGGAGGGTGTCGCCCTCCACGTCAGCGCGGCCCCCGCCACGAAGGCTGCCGCGAAGAAGCCCCGCAAGGCTGCCTCCGCCCCCGCCCGGACCGTGACGAAGAAGGCCGTCGCCGCGCCGCGGCCGATCGGTGCGCGGAGCAAGGCCGCGACCGCCGCGGCCGCGGCCGCCGCCGCGACGACGGCCTCCGCCGCTGCCGCCCCGGCGGCGGCGATATCCGCTTCGCCGGCCGCCGCTGCCGAGGCCCCGGAGGCCGCTGCCGCCGCCGAGCCGAAGAAGCGGACGGTCAAGAAGGCCGCCGCGAAGAAGACGGCCGCCAAGAAGACCGCGGCGAAGAAGACCACCGCGAAGGACGCCGACGACGCCGAGACCCCGGCCGTCGAGGGTGAGGACTGGGCGACCGAGGACCTCGTCGACGAGGTCGAGGAGGAGGCGCCGGCGGGCGCCGGCCAGGGCTTCGTGCTGTCCGACGAGGACGAGGACGACGCTCCGGCGCAGACGGTGATGGTGGCCGGTGCCACCGCCGACCCGGTCAAGGACTACCTGAAGCTGATCGGCAAGGTGCCGCTGCTCAACGCCGAGCAGGAGGTCGAGCTCGCCAAGCGGATCGAGGCCGGCCTGTTCTCCGAGTACAAGCTCGAAGAGGAGGAGGACCTCAAGCCCGCGTACCGGCGCGAGCTGGAGATCCTCGTCGAGGACGGCCGCCGGGCGAAGAACCACCTGCTGGAGGCCAACCTCCGCCTCGTGGTGTCGCTGGCCAAGCGCTACACGGGCCGCGGCATGCTCTTCCTGGACCTGATCCAGGAGGGCAACGTCGGTCTGATCCGCGCCGTGGAGAAGTTCGACTACACCAAGGGCTTCAAGTTCTCCACGTACGCGACGTGGTGGATCCGGCAGGCGATCACCCGCGCCATGGCCGACCAGTCGCGCACCATCCGCATCCCGGTCCACATGGTCGAGATCATCAACAAGCTCGCCCGTGTGCAGCGGCAGATGCTGCAGGACCTCGGCCGCGAGCCCACTCCGGAGGAGCTGGGCAAGGAGCTCGACATGACCCCGGAGAAGGTCATCGAGGTCCAGAAGTACGGCCGCGAGCCGATCTCCCTGCACACCCCGCTGGGTGAGGAGGGCGACAGCGAGTTCGGTGACCTCATCGAGGACTCCGAGGCGGTCGTCCCGGCCGACGCGGTGTCGTTCACCTTCCTCCAGGAGCAGCTCCAGTCCATCCTGGGCACGCTCTCCGAGCGCGAGGCGGGCGTCGTGTCCATGCGGTACGGCCTGAACGACGGCCAGCCGAAGACCCTCGACGAGATCGGCCGCGTGTACGGCGTGACGCGCGAGCGCATCCGCCAGATCGAGTCGAAGACCATGTCGAAGCTGCGCCACCCGTCCCGCTCCCAGGTGCTGCGCGACTACCTCGACTAGTCGCGGGCGGCCCCGGCCGCACGCGGAAGGGCCGGCGACCCCCTCGGGGTCGCCGGCCCTTCCGGCTTGGCGCAGGCGCTCCTGCGGGTCAGGCCGTCGCGCGGGACTTCCGGGCGGCCATCACCGCGTAGACGGGGACGCCCGCGAAGAGGAAGAGGACGCCCTGGTAGACGGCGGCGTACCCGGCGCCCGCGACCAGCCACATGGAGAATCCGAAGGCCAGTGCGGCGATGACGCCGTCGCGGACGAGGCGGCCGCGGTGGACCTGATCGGAGCGGCCGGTGAGCAGCAGGTGGATCTGCGCGGCGGTGGAGAGCAGGTAGGGGACGGTCGCGGTGAAGGTGGTGATCAGGACGAGGCTTTCGAAGACGCCCGCGGAGCCGGCCGTGTAGTTGTAGACGGTCAGGGCGGAGGCCAGCAGGACGGTGACGACGACGCCGGTGACGGGCACGCCGCGCCGCTTGGTCTCGAAGGCCTTCGGGAAGAGGCCGTCCTTGGCGGCGGCGTACGGGGTCTGGGCGCTGAGCAGGGTCCAGCCGTTGAGGGCGCCGAGCATGGAGACCACGGCCGCGCAGGCGACGACGGTGCCGCCCCAGGTGCCGCCGAACATGGCGTTCACTGCGTCGGTGAAGGGGGCCTCGGAGGCGACGAGCCGGTCGTGGGCGACGAGGCCGAAGACGGCGAGGGTGCCCAGGAGGTAGACGACGGCGGCGCCGATGGTGCCGAGGACGGTGGCGCGGCCGACGTTGCGGGCGGGGTCGCGGACCTCGCCGGCGCTGACGGCGGCGGACTCCACGCCGAGGTAGCTGAAGAGCAGGATGGCGGCGGAGGCGGACAGTGCGCCGACGGGGCTCTGGCCGGTGGCCTGGAACGGGCCGAGGTTGGCGGGGTCGAAGAAGAACAGGCCGCCGACGGCGACGAGCAGCAGCGGGGCGAACTTCAGGACGGTCGCGACGACCTGGACGGTGCCCACCCAGCGGGTTCCGGCCAGGTTGGCGAGGGCGGGCAGCCACTGCACGGCCAGGGCGGCCAGACACATCGACCAGGTGTGGTCGCCTACGGCCGGGAAGAGGACGGACAGGTAGCCGACGGCGGCGACGGCGAGGGCCGCGTTGGAGACCCAGGAGGTGATCCAGTACGTCCAGGCGGCGAGGAAGCCGGCGAAGTCGCCGAAGGCGGCCCGCGCGTAGACGTAGGGGCCGCCGGTGTGCGGGAGGCGCTCGGCGAGGCGGCCGAAGACCAGGGCGAGGGCGATCGCGCCGAGGGTGAGGATGCCGAAGGCGACGAGGCTGATGGTGCCGAAGGGGGCCACCGAGGCGGGCAGGAGGAAGATCCCGCCGCCGATGATGTTGCCCATGACCAGGCAGGTCGCGATGGGGAGGCCGAAGCGGCGGGCGTGCGGGCCCCCGCTCCCCCCGTCGGTCTCGCGGGCCTCGGCGGCCGGGGATCCGGGGGCCGTGGTCGTGGCGGGCGGGGCTATGGCAGGGGTGGTGCTCACGGGGGTCGCGCCTCGGGTGTTTCACATGCCGGACAGGTCGACACATGCTCCGGCACGTCGCCCGCACCGCCAAATCAACGGCTTTCGTCCTGTACGGGCACCCCTGCGGAAGGAAACATTCCGCCGCGTGCGAGCCGCGGCCGCGGATCCTGCGGCGGTAGTGCCGACTCCGCTTCCGCCCGCCCGGCCGGCCCGACCGGGACCTGCGGCCCGTCCGCCTCGCGCAGCCAGCCCCGCAGGAGCCGGTGCACGGCCTCGGCGCCGACCAGCCCGGACTCCGGGTCCGGCAGGTCCGCCGGCCACATCAGGAAGGCGCGCCCCTGCTCCCCGCCCAGGCCGCCGTGGGAGCCGATCTGCTCCTCGAAGGCGTGGACCTCCCCGGTGGCCGGGTCGTACGCCGAGTTGACCATGATGTCGGGGACGTGCGGGAAGGCGTCGGTACGGGCGACCGCCTCGGCCGCGCCCGGCCCGTACGCGGAGAGCAGCTCCTGCGCGGCGACGGGGTCGGACAGCGGGGCGCAGGCGCCGCCGGGGCCGATGACGTGGCCGTCGACCAGGAGGAAGCCGATGCCGGGGTGGTTGGCGAGGGTCGGCAGCAGGGCGGGGTGGGCGCGCTCGATCCACTCCCGGGTGGCGCGGCCGGGCACGTCCGGGAAGGAGATCACGGCCAGGTTCCCGGAGGGCAGCACGACGGGGTCGGTGCGGCCGGGCCGCGGGCGGGCCTCGTCGCCCTCCTCGACGGGCCGGTGCAGGGCCGCGAGGACGGCGGTGCGGGCCTCGGCGCCGCTCGGGGTGCGGCCCGCCCGGCGGGAGACGGGCAGTCCGCAGCCGGCTCGGACCAGGTCCTTCAGGGTGAGGCCGTACCGGCCGAGGAAGGTCTCCCCCGGGCTCTGCCCGTGGTCCGACAGCAGCACGATCCGGTAGGCGCGGGGGGCGTGCTCGGCGACGCGCGCGAGGAGGGCCAGGGTGCGGTCGAGCCGGGCGAGGACCAGGTCGGTGTCCCGGCCGCGCGGGCCCGAGTGGTGGGCGACCTCGTCGTAGGCGACGAGGTCGGCGTAGACGGCGGCCCGGCCGGCGAGCATGTCGCCGATGACGGCGGCCGTGACGACGTCCCGCTCGACGACGGTCGCGAAGGCCCGGATCAGCGGGTAGAGGCCGCCCCGGGACACCCGCGGCCGGTCGCCGCGCAGCCTCGCCCGCACCGACTGGCCGATCTCCCGCCCCACTTCGGCGGTGAAGGACAGCGCGGTGCGGACGGCGTTGGCAGGGTCGGAGAAGTACGCGAAGTAGCCGGCGCGGGAGCGGTTGGCGCGGCCGCGGCGGGCCGACACCGACAGCACCAGCGCGAGTTGGTCGGCGCCGCCGCTGAACAGGTTGCCCCGGCTGGCCCCGTCGAGGGTGAGCAGGCCGCCGTCGCCGGTGCGGGCGACGGCCCGGCGCTGGAGTTCCGCGGCACTGGTGGGCCGGTTGCAGACCATCACCTCGCCGGTGTCCTTCTCGTACCAGCGGAACGCCGGCACGTCGAACGTGGTGCCGTGCAGGATGCCGAGCTGGCTGGCGCCGGTCTGGCTGGACCAGTCGGTCCGCCAGGGCATGACGCGGTGGCCGCTCTCCAGCCAGGACCCGGCCGTCGGCATGGTGCCGTTCGCGGCGGCCTCGCGCAGCACCCCGTACCCGACCCCGTCGAGCTGGAGGAGGACCAGGCCCGGCGGCGGCTCGCGGCCGGGCGCGGCCGGGCGGCGCTGCCGGCGGCGCCGGCGGTCGGCCAGCCGGTACAGGCGTCTGCGGTAGGCCTCGTCGTCGCGGACAGCGAGCGCCGTGGAGGTGGCGGAGGCCACGGCGGACATGGCGGCCGCCACGACGACGGCGGTCTCGGGGGCGGCCCTGCCCTGCCCGGAGGGGACAAGGCTGAGCGCGAACAGCAGCAGCGAGCCGTTGAGGAAGAAGACGAGCAGGCCGAGGACGAGGGCCGGTACGAGCAGCAGGGCCCGTACGAGGACGGGCCACACGAGGGCGCTCAGCAGGCCGAAGGCGCCCGCGCCCCACGCCGCGGCGAGGCCGGCCTGCGTGATGTCGGCGCCGTCGCCGGACTGCAGCCGGAAGTCCGGCAGGATCCCGGCGAGGACGAGCATCGTCAGGGTGGAGACCGCCCACACGGTGAGCACGCGCACCGCGGCGCCGCCCGCCCTCCGCCACCGTCCTCGCCGCACGCCGCACCGCCTCGTGTCTCCCCCGGCCGGCGCCGCGCGCCCCGGCGCCGCCTCCAGCGTCGCACAGGCGGGGCGGGAGCGGCCCGTTGGCGGCGGGCGGGCGGGAGCGGACGGCGGCCGCGCGGGAGCGCGCGGGGCGCAGCACGGGCGCGGGGGGGTGCGGCGGGGTGGGGCGGGCCGGGGTGGCGGCGGGCGTCAGGTGCCGTCGTAGCCGGCGGTCGGCATCGAGAGCCGGCGGTGCACCTCGGCCTTCATCGCCGAGGTGTAGTACGGCTCGTCGAGCCCGGCGGTCTCCCACCGGACGCCGCGCCGCCGGCACTCGGCGGCGAACTCCTCCACGGAGCGCAGGGCCCGGGCGAGGACGCGGCGGTTGGGGGCGACGAACAGGTCGACCCGGCCTTCCTCCACGTCGCACCACAGGCCGCAGTGGTCGGCGCGCAGCCCGTAGACGAGGAGCTCTTTGGTGACGACGTACCCCTGGTCGGCGGCCCAGCGGGCGCACATGGCGTGCTGGCTCCGGGTGTCGACCGCGAAGGGGTCGGTGTCGAGGTCCTCGAGCGGGGCCAGGCTGGCGATCGCGGCCACGCGCAGCTCATCCATGACGCCCGACCCTACTCCGATCCGCCGCTGCGGTGGAGGGGGCTGCGGGGCCGGGTTGGCGGGCGCCGCGCCGGGGGCAGGCTCCGGTGGGCGGGCATAGTCTCGGTCCGAGGGCCTGCGACTGCGACGGGGAGGCGGGGTGCCGGTGGAGATCACCTGGT
>NZ_BMTY01000016.1:40820-54759 GCF_014649915.1 Streptomyces toxytricini
GGGGGCATGCCGCCTGCACGGTGGAGGATTCCGGGGTGCGGGTGCTGACGGACCCGCTGTTCGCGCCGCGGCTGGCGCACCTGCGGAGGCGGCGCGGGGTGCTGCCGCCGCCCGATGCGGCCGTGGCGGACGTGGCGGTGGTGTCTCACCTGCACGCCGACCACCTGCACCTGCCGTCCCTGGCCCGGCTCGCGCCCGGCACCCGGCTGGTGGTGCCGCGGGGTGCGCTGCGGGCGGTGCCGGGGCTGGCGCGGCTCGCCGGGGAGCGCGGGCTCGCCGTGACGGAGGCGGTGCCGGGGGACGTCGTCGGCGTCGGTCGCGGGGTGCGGGTGCGGGCGGTCAGCGCGCGGCACGACGGGCGGCGGATGCCGTGGGGGCCGCAGCGGGTGCGGGCGCTCGGCTTCGTGGTGGAGGGCGCGGGGCGGACGTACTTCGCCGGGGACACGGGCCTGTTCGCGGCGATGGCCGGGGAGGTGGGGCCGGTCGACGTGGCGCTGCTGCCGGTGGGCGGCTGGGGCCCGTACCTGGGGCCGGGGCACCTGGACGCGGCGGGTGCGGCGCGGGCGTTGGCGGCGCTCGCGCCGGCCGCGGCGGTGCCGGTCCACTACGGGACGTACTGGCCGATCGGGATGGACGCGGTGCGGCCGCACGAGTTCCACGCGCCGGGGCAGGAGTTCGCGCGGTTCGCGGCGCGGCTGGCGCCGGGGTCAGCGGTGCGGGTGCCGGGCCACGGCGAGCTGGTGCGGTTCCCGTGAGGGGCGTCGCGGTGGCGGCGGCCGCGGGCTCGGCGTGGGCGGCGGGCGGGGTGCCCGCCGAGACCGCCGAGCAGGCGGTCGGGTACCCGGCGCTCTTCCTGCTGGTGGCGGTCGGGGCGCTGGTGCCGGTGGTGCCGACGGGGGCGCTGGTGAGTTCGGCGGCGGTGGTGGCGTTCCATCGGGCGTCGCCGCCGCTGGGGGTGCTGCTGGTGATCGGCGTGGCCGCGCTGGCCGCGTTCGTGGGGGACATGGCCCTGTACTGGCTGGGCGGGCGCGGCGTGCGGTCGCAGGGCGGGTCGCGGGGGGTCGAGCGGCTGCGGGCGCGGACCGCGCCGGAGGGGCTGGAGCAGGCGCGGGCGGGCCTGGAGCGGCACGGGGTGCAGGTGCTGGTGCTGTCCCGGCTGGTGCCGGCCGGCCGCATCCCGGTGATGGCGGCCTGTCTGCTGGCGCAGTGGCCGCTGCGCCGGTTCGCGCGCGGGGACGCGCCCGCGTGCGCGGCGTGGGCGGCGGCGTACGGGCTGATCGGTATCCTCGGCGGGTCGCTGTTCGCGGAGCCCTGGCAGGGCGTGGTCGCCGCGGTGCTCCTGGCCCTGCTGGCGGGCGCGGCACCGGGGCTGTGGCGGCGGCTGCGGGGCGCAGGCGCCGGGTGACCTCCCCGCGGTGACCGCGCGGCACCTCGGCGCCGGAGCCGCGGCGGGCGTTCGGGGCTGGGCGTACGCCCAGGCGTACCGGGCGGACGTACGGGGCCGGCGCGCAGGCCGGGCGGGCAGGCGGACCGGGCAGGCGTACGGGGCCGGCATACACCGGGGTACACGGGGCGGGCGTACGGGTGAGCAGGCGGACAGGGCCGGGCGGGCCTGCGGGGCGCGGTCGCGCAGGCCGGTCGGGCGTTCGGGGCGGCAGACGTACGGGGCCCGGCTGCGGGCCGGTTCACCAGCAGCGGGACGCGCCGATCGGCAGGTCCCACAGGTCCTCGCGGGCGAGGCCGGCGCGGTTCCAGGCGGCCCGGACCCGCTCCAGCGGCTCCGTGACCGGCTCGGCGGAGAGCACGAACGTGCCCCAGTGCATGGGCGCCATGCGCCGGGCCCCGACGTCGGTGCAGGCCCGGACGGCCTCTTCGGGGTCGGCGTGGACGTCGCGCAGCCACCAGCGCGGGGCGTAGGCGCCGATCGGCAGCAGGGCCAGGTCGATGCCGGGGTGGCGGCGGCCGATCTCGGCGAACCAGTGGCCGTATCCGGTGTCCCCGGCGAAGTAGAGCTTGCGCGGCGCCGGCGAGCGGGTGTCGGTGAGGACCCATCCGCCCCACAGGCTGCGGCAGGTGTCGAGCAGGGTGCGCTTGGACCAGTGATGTGCGGGGACGAAGTCGAAGCGTACGCCGCCCAGTTCGGCGGCCTCCCACCAGTCGAGCTCGGTGACGCGGGTGAAGCCGCGGCGGCGGCACCAGCGGCCGAGCCCGGCGGGGACGAAGAGCGGGGTGTGCCGGGGCAGGCGGCGCAGGGTGGGGGCGTCGAGGTGGTCGTAGTGGTTGTGGCTGATGACGACGGCGTCGATGGGCGGGAGGTCCTCCCAGGGGACGCCGACGGGCGTCATCCGGGCCGGTGTGGCGAGGATCCGGCGCGACCACACGGGGTCGGTGAGCACGGTCAGGCCGCCGGTGCGCACCACCCAGCTGGCGTGGCCGGCCCAGGTGACGCAGGACGTGCCGGGCGCCAGGACGGGCAGCGGGGCCGGCGCGCAGGGCAGGTCGGGGATGCCGCGCAGTCCGTCGGGCCCGGGCCGGAAGGCGCCCTCGCGGGCGAGGCGGGCGTAGGCGCGCAGGCCGGGCATGGGGGTGGTGAGCCGGTCGGCGAAGGAGCGGGGCCACAGGCGGCGCTCGCCGAGGGGGCGCGTGGCGGGCGGTGCGGGAGCGGTACCGACGGGCGGCGCGGGAGCGGTACCGGCGGGCGGCTGCGCGTCGGGATCGGGCCCGGCGGGCGGCTGCGCGTCGGGATCGGGCCCGGCGGGGTCCGGCTCCGCGGGGTGCGCGCCGGGGCGGGATCCCGCATGCGGCGCGGTGCCGGGGGGCTGCGGGGGGCGGCGCGGGACGGCGGCGGGGGCACTGGTCTGATCCCTCATCAGGAAGTCTCCGTTCACGGCGGATCGGGCTCGTCGTGGCGGTCGGCGGTGCGGGATGCGGTCAGGGCGTCGGCGTCGGGCTCGGCCGCGGCTGGCAGCCCGGTGCCGGGGCCCGCGGCCCGGGGGTCCGCGGCGGGCGGACCGGGATGCGGGGGCGCGGGGCGGGGGCCGTCATGGCGCCAGCCCGGCCAGGACCGTGCCGAGGTGGTCCAGGGAGTCGCGTATGGACGGCAGCGCGAGCGGGTCGCGGGCGGTGAGCGCCGCGAGGCGCTCCCCGGGGGTGGCGCCGAGCAGCGGGCCGGTGGAGAGGCGGACCCGCAGCGAGCCCAGGTCGTCGGCGAAGCGCTGCCCGCCCGGGGTGGGGGTGCCGAGCCGGGCGCCGAGCCAGTCCTCCAGCTCCATCGCGTCGCGGATGCCGTGCCGGGCGAGGCCGGTGCGCAGCGGATCGAGGTCGGCGTAGACGTGCCGGCCGGCCTGCGGGGGGCGGGCGAGGGCCCCGGCGGCGAGGAGGGTGCGGTGGACGGCCCCGGCGACCGCACCGTGCAGGGCGGCGGCCCGGCGGGCCCGGTCGGCGACGGCGGCGGGCTCGTCCAGGGCGTGCGCGGCCGCGGCGGCGACGGGCCCGGCGACGGACGCGCCGGTCGCGGCGAGCACGTCGAGGGTCCGGGCCCGCAGCCAGGTGCCGTGCGGGGTGCCGGGGAGGCGGGCGACGGCGGCGGGCCACCCGGCGGGCAGCAGGGCGCCGGACAGGTCCAGCAGGACGGCGGCCCCGCCGGGCAGCATCTCGGCGGGGTTGAGGACGAGGGTGCGGTGCGGGACGTGCACGGTGTCGCGCCACGTCTCGTCGCTGACGACGAACAGCCCGGCGGAGGCGGCGGCCTCGCAGGCCTCCCGCAGCAGCTCGGGCGGCGGGACGGTCGCGGTGGGGTCGTCGGCGACGGACAGCAGCAGCACCCGCGGGTCGCCGCCCTCCGCCCGCACCCGGCGCACCGTCTCCAGCAACGCGTACGGGTCCGGTACGCCGCCGCACTCGGCCGGGGTCGGCACGTGGTAGGCGCGGCGCCCCAACAGCCGGATCTGCGGGGTCCACCAGGCGGGGCAGGGCCGCGGCAGGAGCACGTCCCCGCCGTGCGCGCCGAGCAGCGCGAGCAGCAGGGCGGGCGCGCCGGGGGCGGCGGCGACCTCGTCGGGGGCGGTGGGCAGGCCGCGCCGCTGCCAGTGCCGGGCGGCCGCCTCCAGCAGGGGCGGGGCGCCGCCGGGGGGCTCGGGGTCGGAGCGGACCGCGGCCGCGGCGAGGGCAGCGGTGAGCTCGGGCAGGACGGGCAGTCCGGGCGCCGGCGCGGGCGGTCCGAACCGGACCGGGCCCCGGCCCTCCGCGGTGCGCTGCATCCCGGCCACCTCGCCCTGCCTTCCCCGTCGCTTGGCTGCGCCGCTCGACCCTGCCCTTTATACGGTCGTTCGCCGGGATGCGCCTGTTGTGGGCGGGCGCCCGGCGCGCTCATGCGGCGCGGCCGGTGAGGGCGAGGAGCCGGGTCTGGTCGTCGGCGCCGGGCAGGGGCTCCAGCGGCGGGTCGTACATGCCTCCGGCGGCGAGCCCGTCGGCGTACGGGGTGATCTCGTCGAGGGCGAACCGGACGAGGTCGGCGGGCAGCCGGTCGTCGGCGCCGACGGCCCGCGCGAGGTCCCAGGCGTGCACGACGCAGTCGGCGGTGAGCTCCGCGCAGTAGGCGGCGGCCTTCGAGGGGCCGTAGGAGAGGGAGACGATGCGCTCCAGCGCCCAGGGGGAGGCGAAGGCCGTGTGGGCCGCCCGCGCGGCCCGGTCCCAGGCGGCGGCGGGGTCGTCGCCGAGGACGTCGCCGGCGAAGCGGTCGCCGACCTCGGCGACGGTGCAGCCCTCGGTGACGAGCGGGGGCACCCACAGCTGCTCGGCGGTGACGTGGTTGACGAGGTCGCGCACCGTCCACTCCGTGCAGGGGGTCGGCAGCCCCCACTGGCCGGGGGCCACGGCGCGGACCCGCGACCCGAACAGCCGGAGCGCCTCGGCGTGCTGTTCGAGGAGTGGCTCCGACATGCTCCCACCGCCTCCGACGCGGCCCGACGCCCCCGGGGCCCACTCTCCTCGCCCCCGGAGCGGCCTGCCACACCGCGTCCGCATGCCGGGACCCGCGTCCCGCAGCGCGGACGACGAACGGGCCGTCAGGGCACGGCCGCCGACGCCGGGCAGGCGGCTCCAGGCGAACTGCCTCCGGGGGCCGGCCGCCCCCGTGCCGCCTGGCCCCGGTCACCCGGCCGCGGGCCGCCGGGCCTCGGATCGGCCGGGCTCCGGGCCGCCTGGCTCCGGGCGGGGCGGATCCCGGGACGGTGGACTCCGGGACGGGGCCCTGCGCCCGCAGGCTCCTGGGCGCCTGGCCCCGGGTCACCGGGCCGCGGGCCGCCGGGCCTCGGATCGGCCGGGCTCCGGGCTGCCGGGCTTCCGGTGCTCCAAGCCGACTGGCTCCGGGCAGGGCCACCCGTCCCGGAGCCGCCCTGCGCCCGCCGGCTCCGGGGCGCCTGGCCCCGGGTCACCCGGCCGCGGGCCGCCGGGCTCCGGGTCGGCCGGGCTCCGGGCCGACTGGCTCCGGGCGGGCCGACTTCGGGCGGGGGACTCCGGGACGGGCGGCCCTGCGCCCGCCGGCTCCGGGGCGCCTGGCCCCGGGTCACCCGGCCGCGGGCCACCGGGCCTCGGGTCGGCCGGGCTCCGGGCCGACTGGCTCCGGGCGGGCCGACTCCGGGCCGGCCGACTCCCGGCGGGCGGCTCCGGGCGGGCGGCTCCGGGCGGGCCGACTCCGGGCGGGCCGACTCCGAGCCGGCCGACTCCCGGCGGGCGGCTCCGGGCCGGCCGACTCCCGGCGGGCGGCTCCGGGCCGGCCGACTCCCGGCGGGTGGCTCCGGGCGGGCCGACTCCGGGCCGGCCGCCTCCCGGCGGGCGGCTCCGGGCCGGCCGACTCCCGGCGGGTGGCTCCGGGCGGGCCGACTCCGGGCCGGCCGACTCCCGGCGGGTGGCTCCGGGCGGCCGACTCCCGGCGGGTGGCTCCGGGCGGCCGACTCCCGGCGGGCGGCTCCGGGCCGGCCGACTCCCGGCGGGTGGCTCCGGGCGGGCCGACTCCGGGCCGGCCGACTCCCGGCGGGCGGCTCCGGGCCGGCCGACTCCCGGCGGGTGGCTCCGGGCGGGCCGACTCCGGGCCGGCCGACTCCGGACGGGCCGACTCCGAGCCGGCCGACTCCCGGCGGGTGGCTCCGGGCGGCCGACTCCCGGCGGGCGGCTCCGGGCGGGCCGACTCCCGGCGGGCCGACTCCCGGCGGGCGGCTCCGGGCGGGCGGCTAAGGGCGGGCGGCTCCGGGCGGGCGGCTCAGGGCGGGCGGCTCAGGGCGGGCTGACTCCGGGCCGGCCGACTCCCGGCGGGCGGCTCCGGGCGGGCGGCCCTGCGCCCGCCGGCTCCGGGGCGCCTGGCCCCGGGTCACCCGGTCGTCGGCCGCCGGGCTCCGGGTCGGCCGGGCTCCGGGCCGGCCGGTCCCGGGTCGTCCGGCTTCCGGTCGGTCGCGTCCGCCTCGCGGGACGGCGGGTGCATGCGGAAGTCGTACGCCGCCGGCAGGCGGTGGTCGGTGATCCGTGCCCACACCTCGGAGAGGATCTCCTCGCCCTCCCTCAGGTCCGGCAGTTCGAAGCCGTCCTCGAAGACGCGGCGGGCCGCGGCCGCGTGGCCCTCGGCCGCCAGGAGCATCGCCCCGAGCAGCCGGAACCGCGGCTGCTCGCGCAGGGCGGGCCTCAGCCCCTCCCAGACGGCGCGGGCCTGCGGCGGGCGGCCTGCGTCCAGGAGGGCGGTCATCGCCTCCCGGCCGAGTGCGGACTCGGCGGCGTCCCACGCCTCGCCCTCCGGCCGGGTCGCCGCGAGGTCGGCGAAGGCCTCCGCGTACCGGCGGGCGGCCCGTTCCGGGTCGCCGACCAGCAGGTCGGCCGCGGCGAGGCAACGCAGCAGCGGCCAGCGCGGGCGGGCCGCGGCGAGGCCGCGCTCCCAGCTGCGGACCGCCTGGGCGGCGTCCCCGGCGTGCCACTGGGCGACGCCCAGGTGGTACTCGGTGAGCGGGTCGGCCGGGGCCGTCTCCAGCATGTCCCGCCAGTGCGGGGCGACCAGGGTGGGCCCGGGCGGCTCCTCCCCGTCCGGGGCGGGCAGGGCGCCGGACCGCCACAGCTCCAGCCAGGGCTTCTGCGCCTCGCCCAGGTCCGCTTCGGCGAAGGGGGTACCGGGCAGTTCGTACCGGCCGCACAGGACTTCGAGGGCGCCCCATCCCGAGCCGCGGGCCAGCCGCTCCCCCGGCTCGGTGTCGGCCGCCGCGCGCCAGGCGGCGTACGCCTCGTCGACCCGCTCCCGGGGCAGGGCGGCCTCCAGCGCCTTCCCGGCCGCGGCGCGGGCCGCCGCCCAGTCCGGCCCGTGCACGGCCTCCGGGTCCGCCGAGAGCGGCCCGTACGCCTCCAGCCAGCTCAGCTCGGCCCCCGGCTCCAGGCGTACGTGCTCCCGCTGGGTGCGGGCGAGGCCGGCCTGGATCTCCGCGTAGCCGCCCGTGCCGGGCTCGGTCAGCCACTCCTGCCAGCGGCGGCCGCCGCGGCCCGAGCCCCACGCGAAGAGCTTCCGGCCGCGCAGGAGGGAGGTCGACGTCTGGACGAGGCCGCGGCCCTCGCCGTCGAGCGCGGCGATCCACGGCCGGGCCCCGGCTTCGGCGGCGACTTCGTAGAAGTAGTCCGAGGCGTGGGTGCTGCGCAGCGGGTACGTGCGGTCCGCGCCCTCCCACTCGGGGACGGGGATGCGGCGCAGCGCCCCCTCCGCGGTGGGGTGCCAGGCCTCGTCGGCGGGGGCGAGGACGCGCAGGCCGGCGTCTTCGGGGACGGCCGTGTTGGACCACCAGTACACGGGTGCGGGGCGCTCGTGCGGGTTGCGGACGCGCACCCCCGCGTACAGGAACTCCCCGTCCCCGGGCAGCCAGAGGTCCACCTGGAAGGGCAGGTCGCGCAGCCGCTCCCACTCCCACAGCCGCAGCATCGTCCCGCCGTCCGGGGCGGGCACGGCGGCGGCGTGCAGCGGGGCGCAGGCGAGCACGGAGTGGCCGGTGGCGCCGGTGTTCCACTCGATGCCTCCGGAGAACCAGGCGCCGTTGAGGGCGAAGGCGGCCGGCTGGAGGACCGGGTTGCGGTAGAGGAGCTCCCGGCCGGTGGGGACGTGCACGAGGGAGTGGACGCGGCCGCCGAGGCCGGGCAGGACGGTGGCCCGCAGGTGCGCGTTCTCCAGCACCAGCGCCTCGACCCGGGTCTCGGCGCGCAGCCGCCCGTAGCCGTCGCGGATGCGGGCCGGCAGCAGCGAGCGCAGCTGCCCGTAACCGATCTGCCGGGCCATGTCGCGGGGCAGGGCCCGGCGCGCCCGCTCATCGAGGACCGGCGGGGCGGGCGGCGGGCACAGCGCCGGGAGGGGGTTCTCGGGCCCCAACGGGGCTGCGGGCAGGGTCAGTACGGCGCGGCGGACGGTGGTGGCCATGCGGGACATGGAACACGCCGCGGCGGCCGGTGCCCAGGGGTTGCGCACAGGACCACCCGGTCGGGACGAGGCCTGGCCGGTCCGCCGCCGGCCGCGCCGGCCGTCAGCCGGACTGCCGTGCGAACGCCCCGACGACGAGGTCCGCGAGGAGGGCGCCGGCCCGGCCGTCGGGGTCCAGGTCCGGGTCGTAGATGGTCACGTTGAGCCCGACGCACCGCGGGGAGCCGATCAACACCCGCAGCAGGTCGGCCAGTTCTGCGGGGAGCAGGCCGTCGGGGTCGGGGCTGTCGACGGCGGGCATCACGGAGGGGTCGAGGACGTCGGCGTCGAGGTGCACCCAGAAGCCGGCGGTGACGGGCGGGTGCAGTCCGTCCAGCGCCGCCCGGGCCGCGGCCGCGGCGCCGCGGGAGCGGATGTCGCCGACGGTGGCGGTGCTGATGCCGGCGGCGCGCAGTTCGGGGAGGTCGGCGTCGCCGTCGCGCAGCCCGAAGAGGCGCACGTCCTCCTCGCGCAGGTAGGGGCCGCGGCCCTCCAGGTCGGTGAGGTCGGCCTGGCCGCGGCCGGTGGCGAGGGCGAGTTCCTCGCCGCCGGCCGCGCCGACGGGCCCGTTGACGGCCTCGTTGCCGGGGTGGCGGAAGTCGGCCGAGCCGTCGATGGCGGCCAGCCCGTACCGGCCGAGGCGCCGCAGGGCCAGCGAGGCGCCGAGCTGGATGGAGCAGTCGCCGCCGAGGACGATCGGGAACTCGCCGGCCGTGAGGTGCTTCTCGATGCGGTCGGCGAGGGTGACGGTGTACGCGGCGAGCGGCCCGGCGTGGAAGACGCCGTCGCCTTCCCGCCAGTCGCCCCGGTCGTAGCGCGGCGGCACCACGACGCCGCCCTCGCGGGCGCCGAGCCGGCTCAGCAGGCCCTGTTCGCGCAGGGCGCCGGCCAGCTTGTACACGCCGGGCACGGTGCCCGGTGCGGGCGGCCGCAGCCCGAGGTTGGACGGTGCGTCGAGCAGGACGAGGCTTCGCATGGGATCATCCTGCGCCATCGGGGCCGCCCGGGCCAGAGGCCCCCGCAGCCCCGGCGGTGATCGCCCAGCGCTCGTGGTCGCGCCAGGCGCCGTCGACGAAGAGGAAGTCCGGGGAGAGGCCCTCCAGGCGGAAGCCGCGGCTGCGGACGAGCCCGATGGAGGCGGTGTTGCCGGGCTGGATGTTGGCCTCCAGGCGGTGCAGCCCGAGACCCGCCTTGTCGGCCGGGCCGGTTTGGGTGCCCGGGCCGGCCCCGGCGGCGTCTGCCCGGCTCCCGCCGCCGTCGCCGGCGAGGGGGGCGAAGGCGTGGGCGAGGACCAGGTCGAGGCCCTCGCCGAGCAGCCCGCGTCCCGCGGCGTGCGCGAACGCCCCGTATCCCAGGGCCCCGCACTGGAAGGCGCCGCGGACGATGTTGTTGACGTTGACGAAGCCGGCGATGGCGCCGGTCGCCCGCTCGCACACCAGGAACCCCGCCCGGCCGCCGTCGCCGTCGCCGCCGGAAAGCCGGGCCGCGTACGGCTCGTACGCCTCCAGTGTGTCCGGCGGGGACAGCCACGGATGGTGCAGTCCGCGGCTCTCGCGCACGCGGGCGGTGAACTCGGGCCCGTCGGCGGCCCGGAAGGGCCGCAGCGCGACCCTGTCTCCTTCGGCGAGGTACGGGGGAAAAGGCATCGTCCCAGCGTATGCGCCGTGGCAGGATCCCGCTGTGATCACCGACTCCCCGGCGGACGGCGGGCTGTTGGAAGCCGCGGTCCGCAACAACGCCGAGTGGTGCGCCGCGGTCTGCCCCGGCGGTGCCTTCACGGCCGACGCCTGGACCAGCCCGCACCGTACCCCTCCGTACTATCCGGACGCCGTCACCCTGAGCCGCGGCGCCTCGGCCGCCGGACTGGCCGCCGCCGTCGACACGGCCGCGCCCGGCTGCTCGGTCAAGGACTCCTACGCCGTGCTCGACCTGGCGCCGGCCGGCTTCGAGGTGCTGTTCGAGGCGCAGTGGATCCACCGGCCGGCCGGGCCGCCCGCCGGCACCGGCTCCTCCCTGCGCTGGTCACGGGTCGGCAGCCCGGCCGAGCTGGCGCAGTGGGAGGCGGCCTGGGGCGACGGGGAGCCCGCCGGCCTCTTCCGCCCCGGCCTGCTCGCGGCCGGGATCGCCTTCCTGGCGGGGCGCACCGGCGACGGCCGGATCGCCGCCGGGGCCGCCGCCAACGAGGCGGCCGGGGTGGTCGGCGTCTCCAACGTGTTCACGGCCGCGGGCGTTCCCGTCGACGAGGCCTGGTCGGGCGCCCTCGACCGGATCGCCGCCCTGTGGCCCGGCCTGCCGGTCGTCGGCTACGAGAGCGGCGAAGACCTCGAGGCTGCCGCCCGGCACGGCTTCGCCCCGCTGGGCCCGCTGCGCGTCTGGCTCCACTCCCCCGCCTAGGGCGTCTCCAGCCGCAGCCTCGGCACGTCCGTCCGCTCGATGCCGAACACCTGGGCGTACAGGGAGAGTTCCGTCTCCAGCGCGCGGACCATGGTCTCCGCCCGGCGGAACCCGTGCCCCTCGCCCGCGAAGGCCAGGTACGCGTGCGGCACGGACCGGCCGCGCAGCGCCGCCAGCAGCCGCTCGGCCTGCGCGGGCGGGCACACCGCGTCGTCCAGCCCCTGGAGCAGCACGAAGGGGGCGGTGATCCGGTCGGCGCGGGCCACGGGCGAGCGCTCCCGGCAGACCACGGCGAGGGTCTGCGGCGGTCCGGCCAGCCCCTCGATGTAGCGGGACTCCAGGTCGTGGGTCTCCTCCGCGAAGCCGCGCAGGTCCAGGACGGGGTAGCGGATCGCCGCGCAGGCGTACAGGGACGTCGAGGCCAGCGAGGCCGCGGCCGTCCAGCCGCCGGCGCTGCCGCCGCGGATCGCGAGCCGGGCCGGGTCCGCGGTCCCCTCGTCGGCGAGCGCCCGGGCCACGGCCGCGCAGTCCTCCACGTCGACGACGCCCCACTGCTCGCGCAGCCGCTCCCGGTAGGCGCGCCCGTAGCCGGTGGAGCCCCCGTAGTTGACCTCGACGACGCCGATGCCGCGGGAGGTGAAGTAGGCGATGTGCAGGTCGAGGACGGGCGGGACGTGCTCGGTGGGCCCGCCGTGCGCCCACACCGCGTACGGCGGCAGTTCGTCGGCGGGGGCCCGCCGGGCCGGGTGGTGCGGAGGGTAGACGTGCGCGTGGATCTCCCGGTCGTCCGGGCCGAGGAAGGTGCGGGTCTGCGGCTCCGGGTAGTAGGCCGGGTCCACCGGGGCGGGGGCCTGGGCGCCGACCACCCGGGCGTGGCCGGTGCGGGTGTCGAGCTCGACCACCTCGTAGGCGGTGCGGGGGCTGGCCGCGACCCCGTACACGAGGTCGCCGTGCGCGGCCAGCGTCGGCTGCCAGGCCGTCCACGGCCCGGCGGCGTCGACGAGGTCCCCGGTCTCGGGGTCCAGCACCCCGAGGACGCTCGAGCCCAGCCCGTGCAGGACGGCGACGAGGCCGCCCGCCGGCCCGCCGGTGCGGGGGCCGGCCCCGGGCAGCGGGACGAGCCAGTTCAGGCCGGGCCTCCACAGCGCTCCCCCGAACTCCTCCTCCCGCGGGCACAGGTTCACGGCCTCGCCGGTTTCGGGGTCGACGCGGTACGGGTTCCACCAGCCGCTGCGGTCGCTGACCGCGAGGAGGCTGCCGTCCTGCGCCCAGTCGGCCTGGGCGACGGCCTCGTCCGGGCCGCCGAGGACGGTGCGCGGGTCGGCGAGGGTGCCGTCCCCGGTGATCCTGGAGAGTTCGGCCTCGGTGCCGTCCCAGGGCATCCGCGGGTGGTCCCAGACGAGCCGGACCGCGTGCCGGCCGTCGGGGGACAGGCGCGGCCCGGTGCTGAAGCGGTGCCGGTCGTCGGTGAGCTCCCGTACGCGGGACCGGTCCTCGGCTGCCGACCCGTCGAGGGGTACGGCGGCCAGGACGCGGCGGACGTCGGTGGGTGCGGGCCCGGTGAACTCCTCCAGGACGCACCAGGCCTCGCCGCCGCGCAGGACCGGGTCGGCCCAGCGCAGGGGGCGGCCCGGCGGGGACGGCGGGGTGAGGGGGCGGGGGGCGGGGCCGCCGGGCGCGTCGGGCTCGTACGCGTACATGCGCTGGTCGGCGAAGTGGACGAAGACGAGGAGCGGCCCGCCGCGGGGCCGTTCGGTGCCCGCCCAGGGGCGGCCCCCGTACTCGGTGAACGCGCTGCGGACGTTCCACGGGGCGGGCAGGGCCGGGCGGGGCGGGCCGCCGTCGGCGGGGCGGCGGACCAGGGTGCGGCGGCCGCCTTCGGCGGGGCGCGGCTCGGTCCACCAGACCTCGGGGCCGATGGTGCCGAGGTATTCGGGGCGGCCGTCGAGGGAGGCGGCGAGGGCGGCGTCGATGGGCGAGGGCCAGCTGCCGTACGGCTGCTCCCGGATCGCGGCGGGAGGCGGGGCCGGGGCATCCGGGGCGGGGGCCGGGGGGTCTTCCCGGGCGGCGCCCATCACAGGTTCCGCAGCGCGTGGTCGAGGACGCGGACGCCGAAGTGCAGGGCGTCGACCGGGACGCGCTCGTCCACGCCGTGGAAGAGGGACCAGTAGTCGAAGCCGGGCGGGAGTCTGAGCGGGGAGAAGCCGTAGCCGGTGATGCCGAGGCGGGAGAACTGCTTGGCGTCGGTGCCGCCGGCCATGCAGTAGGGGACGACGCGCCCGTCGGGGGCGAAGCGTTCGACGGACTCGCGCAGGACGGCGAACGTCCGGCCGTGGACGGGTGCTTGGAGGGCGTCCGTACGGTGGTGGAACTCCCACTCGACGTCGGGGCCGGTCAGCTCGTTCAGGGTGGCGAGGAACTCCTCCTCGCCGCCGGGCAGCGTCCGGCCGTCGACGTACGCGGTGGCGGTGCCGGGGACGACGTTGACCTTGTAGCCGGCGCCGAGCATCGTCGGGTTCGCGCTGTTGCGCAGGGTCGCCTCGACGAGCGTCGCGGCCGGGCCGAGCTTGGGCAGCAGTTCGTCGAGGTCGGTGCCGCGGGCGCGCGGGTCGACGTGGAGGCCTTGCAGGGCGGCGAGTTCGGTGATGCAGGCGGCGACGGTGTCGGTGAGGCGGACGGGCCAGGTGTGCTCGCCGATCCTCGCGACGGCCGCAGCGAGCCGGCTGACGGCGTTGGCGCGGTTCGGCTTCGAGCCGTGACCTGCCGTGCCGCGTGCGGTCAGCTTCAGCCAGGCGGTGCCGCGCTCGCCGGCCGCGATCGGGTAGAGGGGCCGGCGGGGGCCGTTGTGCACGGTGAAGGCCCCGGATTCGCCGAGCCCCTCCGTACAGCCCTCGAAGAGGCCGGCGTGCCGGTCGGCGAGGTGGTCCGCCCCGTCGACGGCGCTGTCCTCCTCGTCGGCGGTGAACGCGAGGACGATGTCCCGGCGCGGGACGGCGCCCGCGCGGGCCCAGGCGCGCACCACGGCCAGGACCATGGCGTCGGCGTTCTTCATGTCGACGGCGCCGCGGCCCC
>NZ_BMTY01000016.1:54782-93196 GCF_014649915.1 Streptomyces toxytricini
ACACGACCCCGTCGCGGACCTCACCCGAGAAGGGGTCGGTGCTCCACTCGGCGGGGTCGGCGGGCACCACGTCGAGGTGGCCGTGGACGAGGAGCGCGTCGGCCGAGGGGTCGCTGCCGGGGATGCGGGCCACCACGTTGGTGCGGCCCGGGGTGCGCTCCAGGAGGACGGGCTCCAGGCTGGCGGCGGCGAGGCGCTCGGCGACGTACTCGGCGGCGGGGCGCTCGCGGCAGTCGCCGCCTCCCCGGTTGGAGGTGTCGATGCGGATGAGGTCGGAGGTGAAGGCGACGGCCTCGTCGAGGGCGGTCCGGTCGACCGGGGACTCCTCGACGGGCGGCTCCGCGGCCGGGGTGTGCGTCGCGGCCGGGCTCTGGGGGGTGACTGCGGGCATGTCAGCCATACTGCTCCTCCACGGCCGCCGAGACGACCGTCGTGACCGCCTTGAAGGTGCGGATCCCCTCGTACATCGTCCCACTGGTGTACGCGGCCCTGCGCTCGCCGGTGCGCTCGACGCCGGGGACGACGGTGGCGGCCATCGCCAGGTGCTCGGCGTCGAATTCCATCTCGACGGTGTGGGGGCCGCGGCTGACGGGGTCCCGGCGGACGGCGAGGGCGGCGGCGGACTTGGCGGCGGCCCGGATGTCGGCGGCCGTGCGGGCGGGGGTCCGGCAGACGGCCGCGTACCGGGAGACGTGGTCCTTCACGGCGACGGTCAGCGCGTCCGGGGCGTAGCCGGCGGCGTCGGCGCAGGTCAGGTCGTCGCCGGTGACGAGGACGACGGGGACGCCGAACTCGGCGACGACACGGGCGTTGAGCAGGCCCTCGCTGGCGCGGACGCCGTCGAGCCAGACACCGGTGAGGGAGTTGGCGAGGTAGGTGTGGGCGAGGACGCCCTCGGAGCCGGCGCCGCAGTGGTAGCCGACGAAGGCGATGCCGTCGACGTCGCCGTGCTGGACGCCCTCCACCATGGAGAGGGACTTGTGGCGGCCGGTGAGCATCTCGACCCGCTCGTCGAGCTGTTCGAGGAGCAGGTTCCGCATGGTCCAGTGGGCTTCGTTGACGAGGACCTCGTCGGCCCCGCCGTCGAAGAAGCCGAGGACGGCCGCGTTCACGTCGGAGGTGAACATCGGGCGGCAGCGCTCCCACTGGGGAGTGCCGGGCAGGACGTCGGCGGGCCAGGTGACGCCGGTGGCGCCTTCCATGTCGGCCGAGACGAGGATCTTCATCGGGCCCCCTGGGCGGTCGGCTGCGCGCGGCGCCGGCTGACCGGGCGGCCCGCCCGCCCGCGCAGGCGTCCAGCGTAGCCGCGCGGGCCTGCCGCGGCCTGTGGGCCACGCCCGGCGCCCGAAGGCTCACCGGACCGGGCGATTCCACCCGATCCGGTGAGCGGCCCGGCCCGCGAGGCAGCGCCGGGGGAGGCCCAACCCCCGCGCGGGTCGCCGGACTTGGCTACTCGACTTCCTTGGCCAGGTTCTCGAGGACGGTGTCGTAGATACGGCCGAGGCCCTTGGGGGCGAAGGTGCGCTCGAAGAAGCCGCCGATGCCGCCCGCGCCGTTCCACACGGTGGTGACGACGGCCTTCGACTTGCCCTCACCGGCCGGGGTGACGGTCCAGGTGGTGACCATGGAGGAGTTGCGGTCCTTCTCGACGAGCTGCCCGTCGGTCGGCTCCGTGACCTCCAGCAGGCAGTCGCGGACGCGCTTGCTGGTGGCCTGGAGCTTCCAGTGGACGAGGGTCCCCTCGCCGTCGCCGCCCTCGCGCACCTCGTACTCGCTGAAGTGCTCGGGCAGCAGCTTGCGCCGGGTACCGGTGTAGTCGGCCAGCGTGTCGAACACGGTCTCCGCGTCGGCCGCGATGATCCGCTCCGTGGTGGCCTCGACCTGCGCCATACCTGTTCCTCCAGCAGTTGTGTTGCCTAGACGGCCGCAAGCCAACCACCTCGGAGCGGAACCCCCAAAATCGGGGCCCGGACGCCGCCCCGCACGATCACGGGAACGTTTGTTCTATTCTCGTGGCGAGCGACCGAAGGAGGCGCGCCATGCGCTGGGACAACCTGACCGGGGACGCCGAGGACGGGGCGGAAGGGGGCGGCGGAGCCCTCGCGCTCTTCGGCACGGACACCGTCGTCACCCGCACCTTCGACACCCCCGACTTCCGCGGGATCACCTTCCACGAGGTCCGGGCCCGAACGATCCTCAACCGGGTCCCGGGTGCCTCGCGGATGCCGTTCGAGTGGACGGTGAACCCGTACCGGGGCTGCAGTCACGCGTGCGTCTACTGCTTCGCCCGCAAGACTCACTCCTACCTCGGCCTCGACACCGGCCTCGACTTCGACTCCCGGATCGTCGTCAAGACCAACGCCCCCGAGCTGCTGCGCAAGGAGCTCGCCTCGCCGCGGTGGACCGGCGCGCACGTCGCCATGGGCACCAACGTCGACTGCTACCAGCGCGCGGAGGGCCGCTACCGGCTCATGCCCGGGATCATCGGGGCGCTGCGCGAGCGCGCCAACCCCTTCTCCATCCTCACCAAGGGCACCCTGATCCTGCGGGACCTGCCGCTGCTGGCCGGGGCCGCGCGCGAGACGGACGTCGGCGTGTCCGTGTCCGTCGGCTTCACCGACGCCGCGCTGTGGCGGGCCGTCGAACCGGGGACGCCCTCCCCCGCCGCCCGGCTGGGTGCGGTGCGGGCGCTGGCGGACGCGGGGATCGAGTGCGGGGTGCTGATGGCTCCGGTCATCCCCTTCCTGTCGGACTCGCCCGAGCAGTTGCGGGACACCGTCCGGGCCGTCGCCGCGGCCGGCGCGGTCTCCGTGACACCCCTGGTACTCCATCTGCGGCCCGGCGCCCGCGAGTGGTTCGCCGCCTGGCTGGAGCGGCACCACCCGCAGCTGGTGGGCCGGTACGCGCGGATGTACGGGGACGGGGCGTACGCGCCCACCTGGTACCAGCGCCGGATCACCCGCCAAGTCCACGAGTTGGCAACCGAGTTCGGCATCGGCCCGGCCCGGCCGGCGACGGCCCGGCGCGGCGGTCGGCGGCAGGCGCCGGCCGGGCCCTCGCCGGAGGGGCCCGTGCAGCTCGTGCTGGGGTGAGCGCGGACGGACGGGCGCCGGGGCTCATCCCATCGGGCCAATCCGGCGTCGAGTAGCGCCTTCCCGGCCGGGGTTTCCGGGACGATTCCGCCCAGAACCCTCGGCTGGGAGGCCCCATGCTGCACCCGTTGAAGAAGCGCAGTCCCCTGAAGAGGCGCGTCGCCCTCGCGCTGTCGGTCGCCACCGTCGCGGGGGCCGCCGTCGCCGCGGCGCCGGCCGGGGCCGCCGTGCCCGCCGCCGTGCCCGCCGTCGCCGGGACTCCGGCCGCCGCGCCGGCCGCGCTGCGGTGGACCGGGTGCGGGACCACGCGGTACCCCTCCCTGCAGTGCGCCTCCCTCCAGGTCCCCCTCGACCACGCCGCCCCGCAGGGCCGCCGGATCACGCTCGCGCTGACGCGGGTCCCGCACACCGCCGCCAAGAGCCAGGGACCGCTGCTGGTCAACCCGGGCGGCCCGGGCGGCAGCGGCCGCGGCCTCGCCCCGTACATCGCCTCGACCCTGCCCAAGGACATCGCCGCCCAGTACGACGTGATCGGCTTCGACCCGCGCGGAGTCGGCCGCAGCGAGCCCGCCCTCGACTGCGCCGCCGGGCACTTCGACCCCGTACGCCCGGACTCCGTCCCCCGCACCGTGCAGGCCGAGCAGGCCAACCTGGACCGGGTGCGCGCCTTCGCCGAGGCCTGCCAGGCCAGGCACGGGGACGTCCTGCCGTACATCGACACGGTCTCGGCGGCCAGGGACATGGAGGCGATCCGCGCGGCGCTCGGCGCGCCGAAGCTCAGCTACTTCGGCTACTCGTACGGCACGTACCTCGGCGCGGTGTACGCGAAGCTGCACCCGGGCCGCGTGCACCGGATGGTCCTGGACTCGGTCGTCGACCCGGACGGGGTCTGGTACGAGGACAACCTCGCCCAGGACCGCGCCTTCGACGCCCGCCACCGGGCGTTCCTGGGCTGGATCGCGGAGCACGACGCCGTCTACCGGCTCGGGACCGACCGGGACGAGGTGGAGGAGCGCTGGTACGAGATGCGGGCGGCGCTGGCCGCGGAGCCGGCGGGCGGCAAGGTGGGCCCGTCGGAGCTGGAGGACACGTACATGCCGGGCGGCTACTACAACGGCTACTGGCCCGTCCTCGCCGAGGCGTTCTCGAAGTACGCGGCGGACGGCGACGCGGCGCCGCTGGTGGCGGCGTACGAGAAGTTCGGGGCGGTCGCGCCGACGGCGGGCAACGGGTACAGCGTCTACACGGCGGTGCAGTGCCGCGACTCGGCCTGGCCGGCGGACTGGAACCGGTGGCGGGCCGACATGTGGCGCACCCACGCCGAGGCGCCCTTCATGACCTGGAACAACGCCTGGTACAACGCCCCGTGCGCGTTCTGGAAGACGGAGCCCCTCACCGCCCCTGACGTGGCGAACGCCGACCTCCCGCCCGCGCTGCTGCTCCAGGCGACCGAGGACGCGGCGACGCCGTTCGGGGGCGCGCTGGCCATGCGGGAGAAGCTGAAGGGGTCGGCACTGGTCGTGGAGGCGGGCGGCGGCAACCACGGGGTGTCGATGGGCGGGAACGCCTGCCTCGACGAGAAGGTGGCCGCCTACCTGCGGACGGGCGCCGCCGCGGACGCGACGTGCACCCCGCAGCCCGCGCCGCAGCCGACCACCGGTACGCGCGAGGCGGCGCCGTCGGCGGGCGGGGCGGCCCTCCACGGCCTCCTGGGCTTCCGGAGCTGATCATCGGGCGGGCAGAATCCCGCCCATGACGACCACGGCCTCCGGCGCCTCAGCCGCCCCGCACATCACCCGCGTCCCCGCGCCCGAGGGCGTGGCCCCGAGCCCGCAGTACAGCCACGTGGTGTGGGGCTCCGGGCGGTTCGTGGCGGTGTCGGGGCAGTGCGCCTTCGACGAGCGGGGCGCGGTGGTCGGCGCCGGCGACGCCGCCGCGCAGGCCCGGCAGGTGTTCGAGAACCTGCGCCGGTGCCTGGCGGCGGCCGGGGCCGGCTTCGACGACGTGGTGAAGCTGACGTACTTCGTGACGGACATGGCGCACCTGCCGGCCCTGCGGGCGGCCCGCGACGAGGTGATGGCACCGGGCCGGCTGCCGGCCTCCTCGGCCGTGCAGGTGGCTGCGCTCGTCCGCCCGGAACTGCTCGTCGAGGTGGAGGCCTTCGCGGTGGTACCGCAGCCGCGCCCGGACCGGGCCTGACCCCGGCCGGCCCGGGATCGGCCGCCGTCGCCCGGCACCCCGGCCCGGTTCAGGGCAGCGCGCGCAGGGACCGGGTCGCCGCCACCGCCAGGCGGGGGTGGGCCTGGGCGCGGGTGAGGACCTCGCGGGCGCCGGCATCGGCCAGTTCACCGAGGCCCTCCACACAGGCGAGGGCCACCCGCCAGTACGGGTCGTGGGGGGAGAGCAGCCGGGACAGGGTGCGGATGAGGGCGGGCGCGGACTCCGGCGCGCGCAGCGCCGTCAGCAGGCGGACCGGCTGGAGCGCGTAGGCGGTGCGCAGCTCGTTGGTGGCGAGGGCGGCCGCCGCGCGGGCGGTCCGCGGGTCGCCCAGGACGGCGAGGGCGCGGGCGGCGGCCGCGCAGCGCGGCGGGTCGCGGTGGTTCAGCAGCAGCACCAGTGGTTCGAAGGCGCGGGCGTCGCGGGCGAGGCCCAGCCGGTACGCGGCGAGCTCCCGCGCCCACAGGGGCAGCCCGGCGCCGGTGAGGGCCGCGGCGAGGGCGTCCGGTCCGGCGTCGAGGAGCTCCCCGTACCGGGGCGAGCCCGCCGCTTCCGCCCGCAGGCGCTCCAGTACGTCCGGTGCGTCGGTCACCGGCACACCCTAGGGCTTGGCGGGTGGGCCCCGGGGCCGTTTGGGGTGATCGCCGGCCGACCGCCGCACAGGCCCCGCGTACGCAGCGCGGCGTACGTCACACCGCCCGGCGTCTTCCCTGCTCTGGCCAACGAGTTACCGACGGGTTAATCTGCCTTCACACGTTCGGGGCAGGCCTGGTGACGCAGCCGCCCCGTGCCAGTCGGTCCGGTGCCCCGGCCGTCCCCCGCGGGCGGCGAGGCGCCCTTCGCACCGCCCTCTGCGCCCGTGCCGCCTTCCGCGGACGGCGCTCTGCTTGCGGCGCGGCCCCGGGACAGGGTCCGCCGTCCTCCGCTCCGCCCCCTCGCCTCGGCTTGCCGCTTCGGCTTCCTGTGCGGAAACCCCTGTGTTCTCCGGCCGCGTGTCGTGCGCCGCGCGCCGCCCCTCAGTCGTCACCCTCATCCACTGGAGTCCCGCGATGGACCTTCCGTCCACGTCCGGTCAGCCCGCTCTGCAGACCATCGCCGTCGTCGGCCTCGGCACGATGGGCACCGGCATCGCCGAGGTGCTCGCCCGTGCCGGCCGCGAGGTCGTCGGCATCGACATCAGCGAGGCCGCCGCCCGCCGTGCCACCGAGTCCCTCGCCGCCGCGACCGCCCGCTCGGTCGCCCGCGGCGAGCTCTCCGAGGAGGAGCGCGAGGCCGTGCTGGCCCGGCTGCGGACCTTCGACGACCTGGCGGCCGCCGCCGACGCCGACCTCGTCGTCGAGGTGGTGCCGGAGGACTACGACCTCAAGCACCGGATCTTCACCGAGCTCGACGCGGTCGTGCGCCCCGACACCGTCCTCGCCACCGGTACGAACGCCCTGTCGGTGACGCGGCTCGCCGCCGAGTCGCTGCGCCCCGAGCGGGTGCTGGGCCTGCACTTCTTCCACCCGGCGCCGGCCATGAAGCTGGTCGAGGTGGTCTCCAGCGTCCTGACGGCCCCGACGGCAGTGGAGGCGGTGACCGCCCTGGCCCGGGAGCTCGGCAAGGAGCCCGTCTCGGCCGGCGACCGGCCCGGCTTCGTGGCCGACGGCCTGCTGTTCGGTTACCTGAACCAGGCCGCCGCGATGTACGAGTCGAAGTACGCCTCCCGCGAGGACATCGACGCGGCGATGCGGCTCGGCTGCGGCCTGCCGATGGGCCCGCTGGCGCTGCTGGACATGATCGGCGTGGACACGGCCCGGACGGTTCTGGAGGCCATGTACGAGGCGTCGGGCGACCGGCTGCACGCGCCGGCCCCGATCCTGGGGCACCTGGCGGAGGCCGGGCTGACCGGCCAGAAGTCGGGGCGCGGCTTCTACACGTACGAGGCCCCGGGCAGCCAGGCCGTCGTGCGGGACGCGCAGACGCCGCTGGACGGCGCGGGCCCGGGCGAGGGCCGGCCGGTCTCGCGGGTCGGCGTGGCCGGGTCGGGGACCATGGCGGGCGGGATCGCGCAGGTCTTCGCGCAGGCCGGGTACGAGGTGGTCCTGGCGGGCCGCAGCCTGGAGAAGGCGGAGGCGGCGAAGGCGGCGATCGGCAAGTCCCTGGACCGTGCGGTGTCCAAGGGCCGGCTGACGGCGGAGGCGGCGCAGGAGACCCTGGCGCGGATCGCGCCGGCCGGTTCGCTGGAGGCGTTCGCCGACGTCGACCTTGCGGTCGAGGCGGTCGCCGAGGACCTGGCGGTCAAGCAGGAGCTGTTCGCCGCGCTCGACAAGATCTGCCGGCCGGGCGCGGTGCTGGCCACCACGACGTCCTCGCTGCCGGTGATCGCCTGCGCCCGGGCGACGTCGCGCCCGCAGGACGTGATCGGCATGCACTTCTTCAACCCGGCGCCGGCGATGAAGCTCGTCGAGGTGGTCCGGACCGTCCTCACCTCGGACGACGTCCACGCCACCGTCCGCGCCGTCTGCACGCGGATCCGCAAGCACCCGGTGGACTGCGGGGACCGGGCCGGGTTCATCGTGAACGCGCTGCTGTTCCCGTACCTGAACAACGCGGTCAAGATGGTCGAGCAGCACTACGCCTGCATCGACGACATCGACGCGGCGATGAGGCTGGGCGGCGGCTACCCGATGGGCCCGTTCGAGCTCCTCGACGTGGTCGGCCTCGACGTCTCCCTGGCGATCGAGAAGGTCCTCCACAAGGAGTTCCGCGACCCGGGCCTGGCCCCGTCCCCGCTGCTGGAGCACCTGGTCGCGGCCGGCTGCCTGGGCCGGAAGACGGGCCGCGGATTCCGTGAGCACGCCCGCCGGTAACCGGAGGGCACCCGAGCCGGATGCGTGGGGAGGGCTGCTCGGGTCCGCCGGACCCTCACGGCGGGCCGTTCCCTCCGAGCCCAGTGCGGGCCCTCCCCCGCATCCTCCACCCCCGTCCCACCCCCCTCAGGCGCGCGCCCCGGCGCGGATGAAGTACTTTCGCTCTATGTCCCAGCCCGCCAAGACCTCGTCCCGCGCCGCCTCGGCCTCCGACAGCCCGGAGAGCGCGGCCGGCACCAAGGCGGCCGCCCAGCGCCTGAAGATGCGCCGCGAGCTGGCGGCCGCCGCCATGGAGCTGTTCGCGACGAAGGGGTACGAGGCGACCACGGTCGACGAGATCGCCGCGGCCGCCGGGGTGGCGCGCAGGACCTTCTTCCGGCACTTCCGGTCCAAGGAAGAGGCGATCTTCCCGGACCACGACGACACCCTGACCCGCGCCGAGGCCGTGCTGGACGTGGCCCCCGCCCACGAGCACCCGCTCGACACGGTGTGCCGCGGGATCAAGGAGGTCATGAAGATGTACGCGGCCTCCCCTGCGGTGTCGGTGGAGCGCTACCGGCTGACCCGGGAGGTGCCGGCGCTGCGGGAGCGGGAGATCGCCTCGGTCGCCCGGTACGAGCGGCTGTTCACCCGGTACCTGCTGGCGCATTTCGACGAGGCGGAGCACCACGACGGCAACGACGACCCGCTGCTGGCGGAGGTGGCCGCGTCCGCGGTGGTGACGGCCCACAACCACGTGCTGCGGCGGTGGCTGCGCTCGGGCGGGCAGGGGGACGTGGAGGCGCAGCTGGACCACGCGTTCGCGATCGTGCGGAAGACCTTCGGGACGGGCATCGGGGCGGGCCGGACCCTGGCGGCCGTGCCCTCCCCCGCCGGCTCGGGCGCGGACGCGCCGCCCGCGGCAGTGCGCACCCAGGACGAGGTGCTGGTGGCGGTGGCGCGTACGGACGCCCCGCTGGAAGAGGTCATGCGGACGATCGAGGAGGCTTTGCGCAACGCCTAGGCGGCACCCCGGGGGTTCCCGGGACCACCTGAAGCGATAAGCGTCACAGCGGCCGCTCCCGTCAAGGGAGCGGCCGCTTCCGTTTGTCCGAGTTGCCCCTACTCACCGGTAACTCTGATCGATCATCGCTCATCTGCGCAGGTCAATCGGCAAATGAGAGAAAGTTTTGGCACGCGGTGCCTTGTCGAGTGACACGGGGTGCCATACGTTGAAGGCGTCCGGATGTCCCCGCGGTCCCGGCCCACTCGGCCACGGAACGCGCCCCGGACGCCTGCGTCACCAGGCATGCACGCCGCACCACCGGCGTCACCGCACCACCGCTCCAGCCGGACCGACGGCACAGCAGCACCACCACCCAGGCAACCCGCGCCACCCGCGCTCCCTCAGCGCACCCTCATCAGCGCTCCCCCCGGCCCGCCGGGGCGCACCCCCAGGAGGCAACACCGTGAAGGACATCCTGGACGCGATCCAGTCGCAGTCCGCGACGGCCGAGGACTTCGCTGCCCTGCCGGTCCCCGAGTCCTACCGCGCGATCACCGTCCACAAGGACGAGACGGAGATGTTCGCCGGGCTCACCACCCGCGAGAAGGACCCGCGCAAGTCCCTGCACCTGGACCAGGTCCCGGTGCCGGAGCTCGGCCCGGGCGAGGCCCTCGTGGCCGTCATGGCCTCCTCGGTCAACTACAACTCCGTGTGGACCTCGATCTTCGAGCCGCTGTCCACCTTCGGCTTCCTGGAGCGCTACGGCCGGGTCTCCGACCTCGCCAAGCGCCACGACCTGCCGTACCACATCATCGGATCCGACCTTGCCGGCGTCGTCCTGCGCACCGGCCCGGGCGTCAACTCCTGGAAGCCGGGCGACGAGGTCGTCGCGCACTGCCTCTCCGTCGAGCTGGAGTCCTCCGACGGCCACAACGACACGATGCTCGACCCCGAGCAGCGCATCTGGGGCTTCGAGACCAACTTCGGCGGCCTCGCGGAGATCGCCCTGGTCAAGTCGAACCAGCTGATGCCCAAGCCGGCCCACCTCAGCTGGGAGGAGGCCGCCGCCCCCGGCCTGGTCAACTCCACCGCCTACCGCCAGCTCGTCTCCCGCAACGGCGCCGGCATGAAGCAGGGCGACAACGTCCTGATCTGGGGCGCCAGCGGCGGCCTCGGCTCGTACGCCACCCAGTTCGCCCTGGCCGGCGGCGCCAACCCCATCTGCGTCGTCTCCTCCCCCGAGAAGGCCGACATCTGCCGCTCCATGGGTGCCGAGGCGGTCATCGACCGCAACGCCGAGGGCTACAAGTTCTGGAAGGACGAGCGCACCCAGGACCCGCGCGAGTGGAAGCGCTTCGGCTCGAAGATCCGCGAGCTGACCGGCGGCGAGGACATCGACATCGTCTTCGAGCACCCCGGCCGCGAGACCTTCGGCGCGAGCGTCTACGTCACCCGCAAGGGCGGCACCATCACCACCTGCGCGTCCACCTCGGGCTACATGCACGAGTACGACAACCGCTACCTGTGGATGTCGCTGAAGCGGATCATCGGCTCGCACTTCGCGAACTACCGCGAGGCGTGGGAGGCCAACCGCCTGATCGCCAAGGGCAAGATCCACCCGACCCTGTCGAAGGTCTACTCCCTGGAGGAGACCGGGCAGGCGGCCCACGACGTCCACCGCAACGTCCACCAGGGCAAGGTCGGCGTGCTCTGCCTGGCCCCCGAGGAAGGCCTCGGCGTCCGCGACCACGAGCTCCGCGCCCAGCACGTCGACGCCATCAACCGCTTCCGGAACGTCTGACCGACCCGAACCGTCGTCGGACCGATCAAGGGCCAAAGGGACAGCCTGAGATGACAGAGCGCCAGAAAGACCGTCCGTGGCTCATGCGGACGTACGCCGGCCACTCCACGGCCGAGGCGTCCAACGAGCTCTACCGCCGCAACCTCGCCAAGGGCCAGACCGGCCTCTCGGTCGCGTTCGACCTGCCGACGCAGACCGGCTACGACCCCGACCACATCCTCGCCCGCGGCGAGGTCGGCCGGGTCGGGGTCCCCGTCTCCCACCTCGGCGACATGCGGCGGCTGTTCCAGGACATCCCCCTGGAGCAGATGAACACCTCGATGACGATCAACGCCACCGCCATGTGGCTGCTGGCGCTCTACCAGGTGGCCGCCGAGGAGCAGGGCGCGGACATCTCCAAGCTCCAGGGCACCACCCAGAACGACATCGTCAAGGAGTACCTCTCGCGCGGGACGCACGTCTTCCCGCCGGGGCCCTCGCTCCGCCTGACGACCGACATGATCGCCTACACGGTCAACCACATCCCGAAGTGGAACCCGATCAACATCTGCAGCTACCACCTGCAGGAGGCGGGCGCCACGCCGGTCCAGGAGATCAGCTACGCGATGGCCACGGCCATCGCGGTCCTGGACTCGGTGCGGGACTCGGGGCAGGTGCCCGAGGAGCGCTTCGGCGAGGTCGTCGCCCGCATCTCCTTCTTCGTCAATGCGGGTGTCCGCTTCATCGAGGAGATGTGCAAGATGCGCGCCTTCGGCCGCATCTGGGACACGATCACCCGCGAGCGGTACGGCATCGCCGACCCCAAGCAGCGGCGCTTCCGCTACGGCGTCCAGGTCAACTCGCTCGGCCTGACCGAGGCACAGCCCGAGAACAACGTCCAGCGCATCGTGCTGGAGATGCTCGCGGTCACCCTCTCCAAGGACGCCCGCGCCCGCGCCGTGCAGCTGCCCGCCTGGAACGAGGCCCTGGGCCTGCCCCGGCCGTGGGACCAGCAGTGGTCGCTGCGCATCCAGCAGGTGCTCGCACACGAGAGCGACCTGCTGGAGTACGACGACATCTTCGCCGGCTCGCACGTCATCGAGGCGAAGGTCGACTCCCTCGTCGCCGACTGCCTCGCCGAGATCGACCGGATCCAGGAGATGGGCGGCGCCATGGCGGCCGTCGAGTCCGGCTACCTGAAGTCCCAGCTGGTCTCCTCGCACGCCGAGCGCCGCGCCCGGATCGAGGCCGGCGAGGACAAGATCGTCGGTGTGAACTGCTTCCAGCAGACCGAGCCGAACCCGCTGACCGCCGACCTGGACACCGCGATCATGACGGTGGACGGGGCGGTCGAGGACACGATCGTGGAGCGGATCCGCCGCTGGCGCGCCGAGCGCCAGGAGTCCTCGGACCGGCAGGGCGGCGGCGACCCGTTCGTCTTCCCGACCGTCTCCCAGGCCCTGGTCCGGCTGAAGGAGGCCGCGGCCGGCACCGAGAACCTGATGGAGGCCACGCTGGAGTGCGCCCGCGCCGGTGTCACCACCGGCGAGTGGGCGAACGCCCTGCGCGAGGTCTTCGGCGAGTTCCGGGCCCCGACCGGCGTCTCCTCGGCGCCCGTGGCCGTGACCGCCGAGGAGGGCACCCCGCTCGCCCTCGTCCGCGAGAAGGTCGCCCGCACCGCCGAGGAGCTCGGCAGCGGCCGGCTGCGCCTGCTGGTCGGCAAGCCCGGCCTGGACGGGCACTCCAACGGCGCCGAGCAGATCGCCGTCCGCGCCCGCGACGCCGGCTTCGAGGTCGTCTACCAGGGCATCCGGCTGACGCCGGAGGAGATCTCCGCTGCGGCGCTGGCGGAGGACGTCCACTGCGTGGGACTGTCCATCCTGTCCGGCTCGCACAGCGCGCTCGTCCCGGACGTCCTGGAGCGCCTGCGCGGCGCGGGGGCGGGCGACATCCCCGTCGTGCTGGGCGGCATCATTCCCCAGACGGACGCGGAAGCGCTCATGGCGGCCGGAGTCGCCGCCGTGTTCACCCCGAAGGACTTCGGTATCACGGAGATCATCGGCCGTATCGTCGACGAGATCCGCAAGGCCAACAAGCTCAGCCCCCTCATCAGCACGGAGGTCCCCGCATGACCGCCCACCCGGCACCCGCCACCACCCCCGCCGGCGGCACCCCTTCCGGCCCGGCCCCGGTGAACCGGCTGCGGCCCCGCCGCTCCTGCCTCGCCGTCCCGGGCTCGAACCCCCGCTTCCTGGAGAAGGCCCAGGGCCTGCCCGCCGACCAGGTCTTCCTGGACCTGGAGGACGCCTGCGCCCCGCTGGCCAAGCCCGAGGCCCGCCACACCATCGTCAAGTTCCTGAACGAGGGCGACTGGACCGGCAAGACCCGGGTCGTGCGGGTGAACGACTGGACCACGCACTGGACCTACCGCGACGTGGTCACGGTGGTGGAGGGCGCGGGCCAGAACCTGGACTGCATCATGCTGCCGAAGGTGCAGAGCGCCGAGCAGGTCGTCGCGCTCGACCTCCTGCTGACCCAGATCGAGAAGACCATGGGCTTCGAGGTCGGCCGGATCGGCATCGAGGCGCAGATCGAGAACGCTCAGGGCCTGAACAACGTCAACGCGATCGCGCAGGCCTCCCCGCGCATCGAGACGATCATCTTCGGCCCGGCCGACTTCATGGCCTCCATCAACATGAAGTCGCTGGTCGTGGGCGAGCAGCCGCCCGGCTACCCGGCGGACGCCTACCACTACATCCTGATGAAGATCCTGATGGCGGCCCGCGCGAACGACCTCCAGGCGATCGACGGCCCCTACCTGCAGATCAAGAACGTCGACGGCTTCCGCGCGGTCGCCGGCCGCGCCGCCGCGCTCGGCTTCGACGGCAAGTGGGTGCTGCACCCCGGCCAGGTCGAGGCGGCCAACGAGGTCTTCTCCCCCTCGCAGGAGGACTACGACCACGCCGAGCTGATCCTGGACGCGTACGAGTGGTGCACGTCCGAGGCGGGCGGCAAGAAGGGCTCGGCGATGCTCGGCGACGAGATGATCGACGAGGCCAGCCGCAAGATGGCCCTGGTCATCGCCGGCAAGGGCCGCGCGGCCGGCATGCAGCGCACCAGCAAGTTCGAGATCCCGGAGGCCTGACCCGATGCAGTTCGGACGCACGTACGAGGAGTTCGAGGTCGGGGCCGTCTACAAGCACTGGCCCGGGAAGACGGTCACGGAGTACGACGACCACCTCTTCTGCCTCCTCACCATGAACCACCACCCGCTCCACATGGACACGAACTACGCCGAGAAGACGACGGACTTCGGCAAGAACGTGGTGGTGGGCAACTACATCTACTCGCTGCTGCTCGGCATGTCCGTGCCGGACGTCTCCGGCAAGGCCATCGCCAACCTGGAGATCGAGTCGCTGCGGCACGTCGCCCCGACCTTCCACGGCGACACGATCTACGGCGAGACGACGGTCCTGGACAAGACGCCCTCCAAGTCGAAGAGCGACCGCGGCATCGTCTACGTCGAGACCAAGGGCTACAAGCAGGACGGCACCCTCGTCTGCGTCTTCCGGCGCAAGGTGATGGTCCCGACCGAGACGTACACCAAGGAGCGCGGCGGCGAGCAGCCCGGCCGGCCCGAGCTGAAGGAACAGGGGAAGTAAGCCATGACGCGTCTCGCCCAGACCGCCGGCCTGACCGACGTCCAGCAGGAGATCCTCAAGACCGTCCGCGAATTCGTGGACAAGGAGATCATCCCGGTCGCGACCGAGCTGGAGCACCGCGACGAGTACCCGCAGCAGATCGTCGACGGCCTGAAGGAGCTGGGGCTCTTCGGGCTGATGATCCCCGAGGAGTACGGCGGTCTCGGTGAGTCGCTGCTCACGTACGCGCTGTGCGTGGAGGAGATAGCCCGCGGCTGGATGTCCGTCTCGGGCATCATCAACACGCACTTCATCGTGGCGTACATGCTGAAGCAGCACGGCACGCAGGAGCAGAAGGACCACTTCCTGCCGCGGATGGCGCTGGGCGAGGTGCGGGGCGCGTTCTCGATGTCCGAGCCGGGGCTGGGCTCGGATGTGTCGGCGATCACGTCGAAGGCGGTCAAGGACGGCGACGAGTACGTCCTGAACGGCCAGAAGATGTGGCTGACCAACGGCGGCACCTCGACGCTCGTGGCCGTTCTGTGCCGGAGTGACGAAGGACACCCCGAGGGAACCGCGCCGCACAAGTCGATGACGACCTTCCTGGTGGAGAAGGAGCCGGGCTTCGGCGAGGTCCGCCCGGGCCTCACCATCCCCGGCAAGATCGACAAGATGGGCTACAAGGGCGTCGACACGACCGAGCTCATCATGGACGGACTGCGCATTCCGGCCAATCGCGTACTCGGCGGACAGACCGGCCGGGGCTTTTACCAAATGATGGACGGCGTCGAGGTCGGCCGGGTCAACGTGGCGGCGCGTGGCTGCGGCGTCGCGCAGCGTGCCTTCGAGCTCGGCGTCTCGTACGCCCAGCAGCGCAACACCTTCGGCAAGCCGATCGCCCAGCACCAGGCCATCCAGTTCAAGCTGGCCGAGATGGCTACCAAGGTGGAAGCCGCTCATGCGATGATGGTCAACGCAGCTCGCAAAAAGGACTCCGGGGAACGAAACGACCTCGAAGCGGGGATGGCGAAGTACCTCGCCTCCGAATACTGCAAGGAGGTCGTGGAGGATGCGTTCCGCATCCACGGCGGCTACGGCTTCTCGAAGGAGTACGAGATCGAGCGCCTCTACCGGGAGGCGCCGATGCTGCTGATCGGTGAAGGTACCGCCGAGATCCAGAAAATGATCATTGGGCGACGCCTGCTCGAGGAGTACCGACTCCAGGGCTGAAAGTCCCTTTTGCGGCGGATCCTCCAGGGCTCCGCCGCAAAAGGATCACTACCAGTCACTGGCTGACGGGCATCGACTCGGCTTCTGGCTTGCCCAGTTGTTGCGCGCAACCGATAGCATTCCAGTAAAGCCGCCGTCCCGTCCCCCTGTTTGCGGCGCGGCAATCCACCGCTACGAAGGTCATCCATGCCCCACAGCCAAACCTCTGCACCTCGCGACAGCCTCTTCGGCGTACGCCTCGCGCGCGGAGCATCGCCGTGGCTTCTGCCGACCGTCGCCACCGCGGCGCTCAGCCTCGCCCGGGCCCGCAAGTCCGGACGCTGGGCCGCGGCGGCCGTGCCCGCCACCGCTCTCGCCGCGGGCATGCTGTGGTTCTTCCGCGACCCCGAGCGGGAGATCGCCGAGGGCCGCGTGATCTCGCCCGCCGACGGCGTGGTGCAGAGCATCATGCCGTGGAAGGACGGACGCACCCGCGTCGCGATCTTCATGAGCCCGCTGAACGTCCACGTCAACCGCGCGCCCCTGGCCGGCACGGTGACGTCCGTGGAGCACATCCCCGGCGGGTTCGTCCCGGCGTTCAACAAGGAGAGCGAGAACAACGAGCGCGTCGTCTGGCACTTCGACACCGAGCTCGGCGACATCGAGATGGTGCAGATCGCCGGGGCCGTCGCGCGCCGCATCGTCCCGTACCTGCCGGCCGGCACCAAGGTGGAGCAGGGTGAGCGCATCGGCCTGATCCGCTTCGGCTCCCGCGTCGACATCTACCTCCCCGAGGGCGTCGAGGTCGCGGTCGAGGTCGGTCAGACCACCACCGCGGGGGTGACCCGAATTGACCGTGACTGACCCGGAGACCCCCGCCACAGGCTGGGTGCCCGAGGCCGCCGAGGAGGAGGCCGCCGAGGACGACATGCCGCTCTCGCTGCGGCTGTCGATAGCGGACACCCTCACCCTCGGCAACGCCACGTGCGGGTTCATGGCGGTGTACTTCACCACCACCGGGATCCTCATCCCGCACCTCACCGGCAGCGGCGAGTCCGGCATGGCCCGGCACAGCGCGGCGACCGCGGTGATACTGATGCTGCTCGCGGCGGTGTTCGACCTCTTCGACGGCATCGTCGCCCGGAAGCTGCGCAGCTCCCCCATGGGCGCCGAGCTGGACAACCTGTCGGACCTGATCAGCTTCGGGCTCGCGCCGGCGTACTTCGTACTCGTGTACGGCATGGTCGCCGACGACGCGCACCAGAAGGTCTCCGCGCTCGCGGCGATCGTCGTGCTGCTGGCGGTCGTGCTCCGGCTGGCCCGCTTCAGCTGCGTGACGATGAAGGACGGCATGTTCCAGGGCATGCCGAGCCCCTTCGGCGCCCTCACGGTCGTCTCGATCGTGCTGCTGGAGCTGCCCTTCCCGCCGACGCTGCTGGCGATCATCGGCGTCGCGTGGCTGATGGTGAGCCGGGTCGAGTACCCCAAGCCGCGGGGCGTCCTCGCGGTCGCGATGCTCAGCTGGATCATCAGCGCCATGGGCCTGCTCGCGGCGTGGGCGTTCGACGCGCCCGGCGGCCAGCTGCTCCTGCAGACCGGCTGCGCCCTGCAGATCGCCCTGGCGGCGACCATCCCGCTGTTCGCCACCACCCGCCGGGCCAACACCTTCCGGCACAACCGCCGCGAGGCCCGGGCAGCCCAGCTCCCGTAGCCCCGCAGCACCGCACCACCGACGAGGCCCCCGCCGCCGCCAGGCAGCGGGGGCCTCGCACATTCGGGGGCGGGTCAGGCCGCAGGCCGCGTAGCCTTGATGTCGGAAAACCGCCAGCCCGGCGCCGCCCGGGCCGGAATGCTGGGAGCCATGTACACCGACACCGAGCGCTGCGTCAGGGCCGTGCAGTCGAAGGACGCCCGCTTCGACGGCTGGTTCTTCACCGCCGTGCGGACGACGCGGATCTACTGCCGGCCCAGCTGCCCGGCCGTACCGCCCAAGGTCGAGAACATGACCTTCCTGCCGAGCGCGGCCGCCTGCCAGCAGGCCGGGTACCGCGCCTGCAAGCGGTGCCGCCCCGACACCTCGCCCGGGTCCCCCGAGTGGAACGCCCGCGCGGACGCCGTCGCCCGCGCCGTACGGCTCATCCAGGACGGCGTCGTGGACCGCGAGGGCGTCCCCGGCCTCGCCTCCCGCCTCGGCTACTCCGCCCGCCAGGTGGAGCGGCAGCTCAACGCCGAGCTCGGGGCCGGGCCGCTCGCGCTCGCCCGCGCCCAGCGCGCCCAGACCGCCCGCCTGCTGATCGAGACCTCCGAGCTGCCGATGGGCGACGTGGCCTTCGCCGCCGGGTTCTCCTCCATCCGCACCTTCAACGAGACCGTCCGGGAGGTCTTCGCCCTCGCCCCCGGCGAGCTGCGCGCCCGCGCCGCGGGCGGCGCCCGGCAAGCCCCCCGGATCCCGGGCACGATCAGCCTGCGGCTGCCGTTCCGCGCCCCGCTCAACCCGGACAACCTCTTCGGCCACCTCGCCGCGACCGCCGTCCCCGGCGTCGAGGAGTGGCGGGCCGGCGCCTACCGCCGCACCCTGCGGCTGCCCTACGGCACCGGCGTCGCCGCGCTCACCCCCCGCCCCGACCACATCGGCTGCCAGCTCGCCCTCACCGACCTGCGCGACCTCACCATCGCGATCAGCCGCTGCCGCCGCCTCCTCGACCTCGACGCCGACCCCGAGGCCGTCGACGGGCAGCTGCGCGCCGACCCGCTGCTGGCGCCGCTCGTCGACAAGGCACCCGGCCGCCGGGTCCCGCGGACCGTCGACGCCGCCGAATTCGCCGTACGGGCCGTGCTGGGCCAGCAGGTGTCCACCGCGGCGGCCCGCACCCACGCGGCCCGCCTGGTCGCCGCCCACGGCGAACCCGTCGCCGACCCCGACCCGGCCGGCGGACTCACCCGCCTCTTCCCCACCCCCGAGGCCCTCGCCGGCCTCGACCCGGAGGCGCTCGCCCTCCCGCGCAGCCGCCGCACCACCCTGACCACCCTCGTCGCCGCCCTGGCCGACGGCTCGCTGCCGCTCGGCGCCGACAGCGACTGGGACGACGCCCGCGCCCGCCTCGCCGCCCTGCCCGGCTTCGGCCCCTGGACCACCGAGGTCATCGCGATGCGGGCGCTCGGCGACCCCGACGCCTTCCTCCCGTCCGACCTGGGCCTGCGCCGGGCCGCAAAGCAGCTCGGCCTGCCGTCCACACCCGCGGCTCTCACCGCCCGCGCGGCCGCCTGGCGGCCCTGGCGCGCGTACGCCGTCCAGTACCTGTGGGCCACCGACAGCCACCCGATCAACCACCTGCCCGCCTGAGGAGCACACGGCACCATGACGCACACCAAGCAGCACACCGTCGTCGACAGCCCCTACGGGCCGCTCACGCTGGTCGCCTCGGACGGCGTCCTGTGCGGGCTCTACATGGTCGGGCAGCGGCACCGGCCCGCCGAGGAGGCCTTCGGCGCGCGGGTCTCCGCCGAAGAGGAGCCCTTCCCGGAGGTCGTCCGGCAGCTGGCCGCGTACTTCGCCGGGGAACTGACCCGCTTCGACCTGCCGATGCGCATGGAAGGCACCGAGTTCCAGCGCAGCGTGTGGGCCCAGCTCGTACAGATCCCGTACGGGCAGACCTGGTCGTACGGAGAACTCGCGGCCCGGCTCGGCAAGCCGAACGCGTCCCGGGCCGTCGGCCTCGCCAACGGGAAGAACCCGATCGGCATCATCGTCCCCTGCCACCGCGTGATCGGCGCCTCGGGCGGCATGACGGGCTACGGCGGCGGCCTGGAGCGCAAGGTCCGGCTGCTGGAGCACGAGTCCGGCAAGGCCGTCGCCGTCACATCCGCGGAGGCCCTCTTCTGACCCGGGGGCGGAGCGAGGGGCCGGCTAGCCGCGGCCGATGCGCTCGTCGAGCACGGCGCCCAGCAGCTCCGCTTCGCCCGGCCCGGTGAGCACGCGCTTCGGCACGGCGAGGAGCCCCTGCTTCAGGCCGTGCCGCAGCAGGAGCACGAACATCTCGTCCGTCTCGCGGAAACCGGTGACCGCGCTCCACGGCATCCGCTGGACCTCCTCTGCCCCGTGGCATGCGACACCGTCCCCGTCCAGCACGCACCGCCCCTCCCCCTTGCCCCGCGCCACCCGGTACGCCTGTGCGGTGATCAGCGGGGGCACGGCCACGGCCAGAATGACGAGAACGGCGGCGGCGGCCGGCATCAACGGGCTCGGCGGGATCCCGAGGTACAGGAAGGCCGCGTGGGACACGGCGGTCAGGACCACGGTGGCGGCGGCGAGCCGCCGCCCGCCCCGGTAGGGGGCGGCCGCCTTGACGGCTTTGTGGAACTCCTCGCGCGTGAGCTCGTAGGCCTGGGTGGCGAAGGAGACTTCGCGTATGTCGTGCACGGGCAGAGGGTATTCCCTCCCCCGCCCGCCGCTAGACGACGGCCAGCGGTACCAGCAGGGCGAAGGCGGCGCCGGCCTCCACGGCGTAGCCGAAGAGGGACGGATGCTGGACGGGGGCGGCCAGCAGGACGACGCTCTGCCGGGCGGAGGCCGCCTCCACCCAGTCGGCGTCCGCCCCCAGGTTGCCCTGGTACCAGCCCTCGCAGGGGCCGGGCCCGGAAACGGCGAGCAGGTCGTCCTCGCGGCGGTAGAAGGCCTGCCAGCCCTCGGCGGGGGCCGACCACCCCTCGAAGTCGCTGAAGAAGGCCCAGCCGCCCTCGCGTATCGCGGTGTCGAACAGCCACACCGGGGTGCCGTCGGCGGTGACCTCGCCGCTCTCCTGGCGGTCGGTGGTGAAGTGGACCATGGGCAGCGCGTCCGGCCCGTCGGCCGTGCTCGGCCAGGCGTACATGGTGATCATCGCTCGATTGTGTCCTGCCGCGTGTAAGCGCCGCGTCACCGACCCCGTGTCAGGAGGCGGCCGGGCGGCGGCCGTTCTCCAGCTCCACCGCTCCCTCGCCCGACTCCAGCACCCGGCACGCCTCCAGGGCCCGCCGGCCGAGCGGCCCCAGCAGGTGGTCGGGGAGCTCCGCGGGGGCGACGAGGCGCCAGGACAGCAGCTCCTCCTCCTGCAGCCGGATCGACGCGAGGTCGTCGGCGTCGAGGACGCCGCCGTCGAAGAGGTACGCGACCAGCGGCGGCCGGCCGGGGCCCACCGTCCAGTCCACGGCCAGCAGCCGGCCGAGCGGCCGGTCGAGCCCGATCTCCTCGGCGCTCTCGCGCCGGGCCGCGGCCCGCGGGGACTCCCCCGCGTCGGACTCGATCGTCCCGCCGGGCAGCGCCCATCCCTCCCGGTAGTTCGGCTCGACGACCAGGACGCGGCCCTCCGCATCCCGGTACAGCGCGGCGGCGCCCGCCAGGACGCGGGGCAGGCTCGCGATGTACGTGGCGTAGTCATCCGTTGTGGTCACGCGGCCACCCTACCGACCGGGGGTGCCGTGGGGGGCGGGCTCCGGGGGACGAGGGATCCAGGGGGTGAGGCGGCAGGTTTTGCCTCACTTCGCCCACTTTTGAGCGCACTCGGGGACTGGTGTGGCCCAGGCCACGCATGGGCTTTAGAGGATCCTCCGGATAGGCTCGGGGGTGGCGCGACTGCACTGTTCGAAAGCAAGGGATGGCAAGTGACGGACGGAGCAGTATCTGAGGCCGCGCGCGTGCTGATCGCCGCGGACAAGTTCAAGGGCTCGCTCACGGCCGTTCAGGTCGCCGAGCGGGTGACGGCCGGCCTTCGCAGGGCCGTACCGGACGTGGAGGTCGAGACCCTCCCCGTCGCGGACGGCGGCGACGGGACGGTCGCGGCCGCCGTGGCGGCCGGTTTCGAACGCCGGGAGGTACGGGTCACCGGGCCGCTCGGCGAACCGGTCACGGCCTCGTTCGCCCTGCGCGACGGGACGGCGGTGGTCGAGATGGCGGAGGCCTCCGGCCTGCAGCTGCTCCCGGCGGGCGTCTTCGCCCCGCTGACCGCGACCACGTACGGCTCGGGCGAGGTCCTCAAGGCCGCCTTGGACGCCGGGGCGCGCACGATCGTCTTCGGTGTGGGCGGCAGCGCCACCACCGACGGCGGCGCGGGCATGCTCGCCGCGCTGGGAGCGGTGTTCCTGGACGCGGACGGCCGACCGGTCGGCCCGGGCGGCGGGGCCCTCGCCGAGCTCGCCTCGGCCGACCTGTCGGGCATCGACCCGCGCTTCGCGGACGTCGACTTCGTCCTGGCGAGCGACGTGGACAACCCGCTGACGGGCCCCAAGGGCTGCGCGGCGGTGTACGGGCCGCAGAAGGGCGCCACGCCCGAGGACGTGGAGGCGCTCGACGCGGCGCTCGCCCACTACGCGCGCGTGCTGGAGCGGGCGATCGGCCCGAAGGCCGCCGAGCTCGCGGCCTCACCGGGCGCGGGAGGCGCGGGCGGCATCGGCTACGGCGCGCTGCTGCTCGGCGCGAGCTTCCGACCCGGCATCGAGCTGATGCTGGACGTACTCGGCTTCGCCCCCGCCCTGGAGCGGGCGACGCTGGTCATCACCGGCGAAGGCTCACTGGACGAGCAGACCCTGCACGGCAAGGCCCCCGCGGGCGTCGCCGCGGCGGCACGGGCGGCGGGCAAGGAGGTCGTCGCGGTGTGCGGCCGGCTCCGGCTGGACCAGTCGGCACTCCGCGCAGCCGGCATCCGCCGGGCGTACCCGCTCACGGAACTCGAACCCGACCCGGCAACCTGCATCGCCAACGCGGGCCCCCTGCTGGAACAGGTGGCGGCGAACATCGCGGCGGAGGTACTGAGCGCCTGACCGGCGCGGCTACGCCCCTGCGCCCTGCGCCCCGGCGGGGCGGGGGCGGGGCGGCCCGGTTGAGGTCGGGCGGGGCCGGGTGCGGTCGGCGGGGCCGGAGTGCGCGGCCGGGCCGGGGAGGGCGGTGGTTCCGCCGACCTGGGGTGAAGGGCGGCGGGGGCTTCCCGCCAGTCCAGTGTCCTTCCGGGGCGGGCCAGCCTGTCAAGGGCGCTCCTCCTTCGTCGTCGCGTCGCTTCGCGATGGCCTACGGCCACCCTTGACAGGCCGTCCCGCCCCGGAAAGACAGAGACTGCCGGGAAGCCCCCGAGGAACGGGAGGGGGGACGAGACACGTTAGGGGCACAGCCGTACTTTCGGGCCCGGCCCCCCGCGCTTCAGATCGCTACACGCCCCCGGTGAGGCGGGCGGCTGCGGGCCGCCGGTTCCTCCCGGCGCCCCAGACCACTACACGCCCCCGCCTGACGGGCGGCTGCGGCCCGCCGGTTCCCCCGGGCGCCCCAGACCACTACACGCCCCCGCCTGACGGGCGGCTGCGGCCCGCCGGTTCCCCCGGGCGCCCCAGACCACTACACGCCCCCGCCTGACGGGCGGCTGCGGCCCGCCGGTTCCTCCCGGCGCCCCAGACCACTACACGCCCCCGGTGAGGCAGGCGGCTGCGGGCCCTTGTCGCTGCCGGGCGCCGCGAGGCCGCTAAACGCCCCCGCGTGGCAGGCGACTGCGGGCCGTTGTTGCTGCCGGGGGCGCCGCAGATCACCGACAGCCTCCGCCAGGCGGGCGTCTGTGGACCGTCGCGCCCGCCCCGCGCCCCTTCGCCGTGGGGGACGGCACGCAGGCGCCTGCGGACTGCCGCCGTTCGCGGCCCCGTCTTCCTGTCTTGTCGCCTGACGCCGACATACGCACATCCCCTGCATGCAGGCGCGGCGAGGAACCCGCTGCGGCCCTCAACCGCACCAACGCACGTTGCGTCGAGCTGAGACGTCACGAAATGACGTCCATGACATCGTTCGGTGCACCCTTCGGCTATCAGCGCCCCACTTCGGCGCGCGGACGGCCGCCAGATGCGGGCAAGCGCAGCCACGCAGCGATCTGGGGCGCCGGAGGGACCTGCGGGCACAGACGCCCACCTCACCCGGCGGCAGGTAGCGATCTGAGGCGTCCGGAGCGACCAGCGGCCGCAGACGCCCGCCCACCCGCGGCGTGCAGCGATCTGGGGCGACGGGACGGACCGACGGGCCGCAAGCCGCCAACCACAAGGAACCGCATAGCGATCTCCGGCGCCCGGAGGCACCGGCGGCCCGCAGCCGCCCTCAACGAGGGGGGTGCGTAGCGATCCGGGGCGCCCGGACGGACAGGCGGGCCGGAAGCCGCCCACCCCACAGGGGCGTGTAGCGATCCGGGGCGCCCGGCAGAACCGACAGGCCGCAGCCGCCCACCCCACAGGAGCGTGTAGCGATCTGCGGCGCGGGCGTCGGGCCAAAGGGCTTGCCTCGGCCGGAAGGGATCTCGTCCCCCCTCCCGTTCCCCCGGGGGCTTCCCGGCAGTCTTTCGGCATTCCGGGGTGGGGTGGCCTGTCAAGGGTGGCCGAAGGCCATCGCGCAGCGACGCGACGACGAAGGAGGAGCGCCCTTGACGGGCCGCCCCGCCCCGGAAGGACGATGGGACTGACGGGAAGCCCCCACCACCGAGCCCAACTCACCCCCGACCCACCGAAGCCAACCCCCTCCCCACCCCCGGGGCTCGTCCACATCCCGCCCCGCCGAATCCACGCCCCCTCGGCGCCGCCCGGCCTCTCCCCACCGCCCCGCCGCCCCGTCCCCACACCACCGCCGCCCCCACACCACCGCCGCCCCAACCCCACCGCCGCCCCAACCCCACCGCCGTCCCCCACCCGGAGCACCGTCCCCACTTCCGCCTCGCCGCCTCCCACCCCCTCCCCCGGCCCGCACCCCCGCCGCCGCGCCCCGCGTCTCCCGCCTCCGATGCGCGCCCCCGCCCGGCCCTGGCCACGCGCGGATCCAAGTGTCAGTGTTAGAAATGGCTCATGGCGGGACGATTTGGTCGATCCAGGGGATCGCCGCCCCGGCAGCCGACCGGGCAGGGCCCGGGGCTGGCTTCGCGCTTCGCCCGGGGGGCGCACAGTGTCGCCGGCCAGGTCTTCGCGCTGCAGGCGGTGATCGTGCTGCTGCTGATCGCCGCCGCCGCGGTCGCCCTGCTGCTCCAGGCCCGCTACGACAGTGAGCGGGACGCCCGCAACCGGTCTCTGGCCGCCGCCGCGGCCTTCGCGCAGGCGCCGGGGCTGCCCGCCGCGCTGGCGTCGCCGGATCCGACGGCCGTGCTGCAGCCGCTCGCGGAGGCCGCACGGAAGGCGTCCGGGGTGGACTTCGTGGCGGTGATGACCCCCGACGGCGTCCGCTACACCGACTCGCGGCCCGAGCTGATCGGCGAGCGCGCTTCCGGGGACCTGTCGCGCGCCACCGGCGGCGAGGGGTTCACGGAGATGTTCCGCGGGGAGCCCAGCGACGCGGTGCGCGCCGTGGTGCCCGTACGCAACGCGGAGGGGCAGGTCATCGGGCTGGTCTCCACCGGCATAGAGGTCGGCAACGTCTCCGAGACCGTGGAGGGCCAGCTGCCGCTGCTGCTGGGCGCGGCGGCGGGGGCCCTGCTGCTCGGTACGGGTGGCGCCGCACTGGTCAGCCGGCGGCTGCGGCGCCAGACGCGGGGTCTGGGGGCGGCGGAGATGGCGCGGATGAACGAGCACCACGAGGCGGTGCTGCACGCGGTCCGCGAGGGCGTCCTGATCATCAGCGCGGACCACCGGCTGCTGCTGGCCAACGACGAGGCGCGGCGGCTGCTGGACCTCCCGGCGGACGCGGAGCAGCGGCACGTCTCGGAGCTGGGGCTGGATCAGAGCACGGCGGCGCTGCTGCTGTCGGGGCGGATCGCGACGGACGAGGTGCACCTGGCGGGCGACCGGCTGCTGGCGGTGAACGTGCGGCCGACGAAGCCGTACCGGGGGCATCCGTCGGGCAGTGTGATGACGCTGCGCGATTCGACGGAGCTGGCGGCGCTGTCGGGGCGTGCGGAGGTGGCCCGGGAGCGGCTGCAGATGCTGTACGAGGCGGGGGTGCGGATCGGGACGACGCTGGACGTGGCGCGGACGGCGGAGGAGCTGACGGAGGTGGCCGTCCCGCGGTTCGCGGACTTCGTGACGGTGGAGCTGCTGGAGCCGGTGCTGCGCGGGGAGGATCCGGCGCTCGCGTCGGGGGTGCACACGCAGATGCGGCGTACGGCGATGAGCGGGGTGCGCAGCGACCAGCCGCTGCAGCCGGTCGGCGACATGATCCGGTTCGAGGTGCCGACGGCGCCGATGGCGGCGGCGCTGGATGCGGGCCGGGCGGTGCTGGCGGCGGATCTGCATGCGGCGATGGGGTGGCGGGCGCAGGACGAGTCGGGGACGCGGGAGGCGTTGGACTACGGGCTGCATTCGTTGATCTCGGTGCCGTTGCAGGCGCGCGGTGTGGTGCTGGGGATGGCGAACTTCTGGCGGGCGGACACGCCGGAGGCGTTCGACGAGGAGGACCTGTCGTTCGCGGAGGAGCTGGGGGCGCGGGCGGCGGTGTCCATCGACAACGCCCGCCGCTACACGCGGGAGCATGCGACGGCGGTGACGCTGCAGCAGAGCCTGCTGCCGCGGGTGCTGCCGGAGCAGAACGCGGTGGAGGCGGCGTTCCGGTACCTGCCGGCGAAGGCGGGGGTGGGCGGGGACTGGTTCGACGTGATCCCGCTGGCGGGGGCGCGGGTGGCGCTGATCGTGGGGGACGTGGTGGGGCACGGGGTGCATGCGGCGGCGACGATGGGGCGGCTGCGGACGGCCGTGCACAACTTCTCGACGCTGGACATGGCGCCGGACGAGCTGCTGGGCCATCTGGACGAGCTGATCGACCGGATCGACCAGAACGAGTCGGGTGCGGCGGGGTCGGGCTACGGCGGTGACGGGTCGGCGGAGTCGGCGGGGATCACGGGGGCGACGTGCCTGTACGCGGTGTACGACCCGGTGTCGGGGCGGTGCACGATGGCGAGTGCCGGGCATCCGGGGCCGGCGCTGGTGTGGCCGGACGGGCGGGTGGAGTTCCCGGAGGTGCCGGTCGGGCTGCCGCTCGGGGTGGGCGGGATGCCGTTCGAGGCGGTGGAGCTGCGGCTGCCGGAGGCGAGCCGGCTGGCGCTGTTCACGGACGGGCTGCTGGAGGACCGGGACCGTGACTTCGACACGGGTCTGGCGATGCTGGGCGAGGTGCTGGGGCGGCCGGGCCGGCGGACGCCGGACGAGGAGTGCGCGGACGTGCTGGCGGCGCTGCTGTTCCCGTCGCCGAGTGACGACATCGCGCTGCTGATCGCGGACACGCGGCGGCTGGAGGCGGACCGGATCGCCGAGTGGGAGGTGCCGCCGGATCCGGCGGCGGTGTCGCGGGTGCGGGGGGCGAGTGCGGCGAAGCTGGCCGAGTGGGGGCTGGACGAGGTGGCTTTCACGGCGGAGCTGATCCTGAGCGAGCTGGTCACGAACGCGATCCGGTACGGCAACACGCCGATCCGGGTGCGGATGCTGCGCGACCGCAGCCTGATCTGCGAGGTGTCCGACGCGAGCAGCACCTCGCCGCACCTGCGGTACGCGGCGACGACCGACGAGGGCGGCCGCGGGCTGTTCCTGGTGGCGCAGTACGCGGACCGGTGGGGGACGCGGTACACGGAGCGCGGGAAGGTGATCTGGGCGGAGCTGCCGCTGACAGCGGCGGCCGAACCGCCGGGTCCGGCGCCGGACCTGGACGCGCTGGAGGACCTGGCCTGGTGAGGGCCCGCCGGGGGCGGGCCTCGCGCCGGGCGGACGGGCGGGGGCGGCGGCGCGGCTGACGCTGCTCCGTGCGCGGCGGCGCGGCTGACGCTGCCGTGCCGGTCAGGCGGGGGGCGGCGGGCCGGTCGTCGTACGGGTGAGGAGGAGGGCGACGTCGTCCTCGGGGGCGGCCGGCAGCAGGTGGGCGAGGATCGTGTCGCACAGTCGGTCCAGGGGCCCCTGCGGGCTGCGCAGGGCCCAGCCGAGTTGGGCCATGCCCTGGTCGAGGTCGCGGTCGCGGGCTTCGATGAGCCCGTCGGTGTACAGGACGAGGAGGCTTCCGGGGGGCAGGGCGATGCGCTCGGTGCGGAATTCGCGGTTGCCGGTGCCGAGGGGGGTGCCGGGCGGGCCGTCGAGGAAGGTGACCCGGCCGTCGGCGGTGGCGACGGCGGGCGGGGGGTGGCCGGCGCGGGCGATGGTGCAGCCGCCGGACACGGGGTCGTGGACGGCGTACACGCAGGTGGCCATCTCGTCGGCGCCCAGGTCGGCGACGACGGCGTCGAGGGAGCGCAGCAGCCGGTCGGGGGGCACGCCGTGGCGGGCGAGGGTCCGCACGGCGGTGCGGAGCTGGCCCATGACGGCGGCGGCGTGGACGCCGTGGCCCATGACGTCTCCGATGACGAGGCCGGTGCAGCCGCCGGGGAGGCGGATGGCGTCGTACCAGTCGCCGCCGACGTCGTGCTCGCTGGCGGGCAGGTAGCGGCCGGTCAGTTCGAGGCCGGTGACGTCGGGCAGGGTGCTGTTGGTGAGGCTGCGCTGGAGGGTGAGGGCGGCGCGCCGCTGGTTGGTGTACATGCGGGCGTTGTCGATGTTGAGGGCGGCGCGGGCGACGACCTCGTCGATGAGGACGCAGTCCTGTTCGTCGAAGGGTTCGCGGGTGGCGAGCCGGGTGACGGTGACGGCGCCGAGGACGGTGCCGCGGGCGACGAGCGGGATGAGGCGGGCGGAGCCGAGGCCGGCGAGGTAGGTGCGCAGGGCGTCGGCGCGCGGGTCGGGGATGAGGGCGGGGACGTCGGAGCGGTAGAGGTTCATGGGCCGGCCGTCGGCGATGACCTGCTCGTACACGGTCCCGGCGGGGATCTTGAAGGTCTGGCCGGGGTGGAGCCTGCTGGTGGGGGCTTCGGGGTCGGGGAAGACGGCGGCGAGGCGGCGCAGGACGCCGCGGTGGGTGCCGGCGCCGTCCTCGTCGAGGGCGGTTTCGAGGAGCTGGACGTCGGCGGAGTCGGCGAGGCGCGGGACGAGGACCTGGGCGATCTCCTCGGCCGTCTGCCGCAGGTCGAGGGTGGTGCCGATGCGTGTGCCGGCCTCGGCGAGGACGGCGAAGCGGCGGCGGGCCCGTTCGGCGTCGAGTTGGGCCTGCTGGCTGTCGGTGATGTCGATCAGGGAGGCGATGACGCCGAGGGCGCGGCCGGATCCGTCGAGGAGGGGGGCGTAGGAGCAGGACCAGGTCCGGTCGTGGTCGGGGTCGGCGGGGGTGCGGCCGGTGCGGCGGACGTCGACGACGGCGGTGCCGCTTTCGAGGACCTGCTGCATGGTCGCCTCGAGGGCGGCGGCGTTGACCCCGGGGACGACCTCGGTGAGGCGCCTGCCGAGGTGGTCGGCCGGGCTGACGCCGTTCATCCGGGCGAGGGCGTCGTTGACGCGCAGGAACCGCAGGTCGGGGCCGAGGGTGGCCAGCCCGATGGGCGACTGTGTGAACAGGCTCTGGAGGGCGGCGAGGGAGTCCCGCATGCGCAGGACCTCGCTGGTCTCCACCGCGATGAGGAGGGCGCCGGTGCGGCCCTGCCGGTCGACGGCGGGCACGATCCACATCTCCATGGTGACGCGGTGTCCGTCGCGGTGGCGGACGGGGAGCGTGCCGACGACGGTCTCGCCGGCCTGGACGCGCCGGGTGAGCTGGCGGGCGAGCTCGTGGTTGGTGTCGGGGACGAGGACGTCGGCGCCGGACCGGCCGAGGATGTCTTCGGGGCGGTGCCCGAGCAGGTCCTGGGCGGCGAGCGACCATTCCGCGATGCGGCCGTCGGCGTCCTCGCGCCACAGGGCGATCGGCAGGAGCTCGCGGAGCACGCCCGCGTATCCGACCGCCGCGGTGGGCCGGTCCGGGCCCCCGCTCGCCGACTGCTTCGTGTCCACCCTCACCGACCTCACCCCGGAGGGTCCGATTCGTAACGAAATCACCCTATCCGAGGCTCAGGCCCGAGGCCCTGTGTCGCGGGCCGTACGGGCTCGGTCGCGCGGGTACAGCCACGGCAGCGCGAAGGTGGCCCACAGCAGCACCGCGTACAGGACGAGCAGGCCCCACCAGCCGCCGAGCGGGCCCCGGCCGAACTGCACCAGGGCGGCCGCCGCTCCCCCGGCCAGCGCCGCCGGCGGCAGCAGCGGCCACCGGCCGGTCCCGGGGGCGAGGAGGGCAGCCGCGGCCAGGGCCGAGCAGGCCCCGACGAGCACGGTCCGCTCCGCAGGCCCGAGCCAGGGCGTGTGCACGCCGTGCAGGAGCCCGAGGGCGACCGGCGGGCCGAGGGCCGCCGCGAGCGGCAGCCCGAGGCGGGCGGCCTTCGGCAGGCTCCGCGGCAGCACCTGCCGCAGACCGCAGGCCAGGGCAAGGGCCGCGTACAGGCAGACCGGGACGTGCGGGAGCAGCGAACCCCACCGGCCTGTCGCGAGGGCGGTGGCCGTCCACAGCAGCGCGGCGGCGGCCAGGGTGTTCCACGGCGCGAGCACCCCGCTCAGCGGCGGCATCCACACGAGCGGCTTCAGCAGGCCGAGCACCGCCTGCGGAAGGCGGCTCGGGCCGCGCCCGGCAGGCTGTACCGCCGGCCAGGCCAGCAACCCGGCGCGCAGGGCGGCCCGGCGGGGGCCGCGGAAGTGCAGCAGCCCGCCGACGGTCTCGGATCCGGTCTCGGCGAAGGCCTTCAGGGCCTCGTCGAGTTGCCCGGGGTCGAGGGGCGGCGGGTCGGGCAGGGTGTCGGGGGGCCGGTTGCCGTCGCCGAGGGCGAGGAGGAGCGGGAGCTCCTCGGCGAGGATCTCGCGCTGCCGCAGCTCGGTCAGCACGTCCCGCGCCCGCTGCCAGGGACCCACCGCGGCCGCGTCCGGCGGGCGGGCGGCGAGGTCGGCGGTCCAGGCGTCGGTGAACCGCCCGCCCAGGCCGGTCGCCTCGGCGAGGAGGCGGCCGAGGCGTGGCAGGTCGGCGGGATCGGCGGTGGGGGCGGAGGGGGCAGGCGCGTCGCCATCGGAGGCGGCTGCACCGTCCGTGCCGGCGGCGGCCTCGGCAGCGGCCGCCTCGGCGAAACACCGCTTGAGGCGTTCGTCGGTGGCGACGGCGGACACCAGGGAGGCGGCTCCGTCGAGGCGGCCCCAGGTCCAGTCGCTCATCCGCCAGCGGACGCTGAGGAACGCCGCGAAGTTGTTCAGCTGGTTGCCGCTGAGCTTGGCCCGTACGACGTCCTTCGCCTGCGGCGCCTCGCCCAGGCCGGCCAGGACCCGGCGGGTCGCCCAGCTGGTGTCGGCGGCCGAGACGGCGCGGAAGGAGATGCCGGTCGCCTCGGCCAGCGGGTCCGGGCGCAGCGGCCCCAGCAGCACCTCCGCGAAGGCCAGGGCGTCGGCCATGTCGGGGAACGGGGCCGTGGCGGCCTCCCGTAGCGCCTCGTAGCCGTCGAGGCCCGGGGGCGCGGCCTGCCCGATCCGGCGGGCGAGGTGGGCCAGGAGGGGCCACAGCGGGTTGTCGGCGGGGCCTGCGGATTCGGTCTCGCCGGTGAACGGGGCGGGCGGTGCGGCGGCGGTGACGTGCCGGGCCAGGTCGACCGCCCAGGCCTCCCACTTGGCCGGAGCCGCCTCGGGCGGCGGCGCATCCGCCAGGAGCCCTTCGAGGCTCTGGGCGGCGCTCCGGTACGGCGCGGCGGCGTCGGCGGGAGGCTCCCCGCCCGCCAGGGCCTCGCGGTAGGCGGCGAGCAGCAGCCGGTCTCGGGCCGCGATCACCGTGGCGACGGCGAAGCGGGCGGCGTAGAGCCGGCGGCGCAGCTCCCGGACCGTGTCGGAGTCGGCGCGCGGGTCGGCGTCCTCCCAGGCCCGCACCCAGTCCAGGAGGAGGCGGACGGTGCGGGCCAGCGGCAGCGGCGAGTGGCCGGGTCCGGGCAGGGCGGCGGTCCCGTCGGACAGGACGAGCCGGGCGGCGGCCACGGGCTCGCGCAGCCGGGTGAACAGCTCGGCGGCGCCGCTGCCGTGCGCGTCAAGCGGTTCCAGCGGGTCCGGCCCGGCGGGCAGCGGCAGGGCGTCCGGGCCGGTCACCTCGGCCGGGTCGGCAAGGAGCCGGATCAGCCGCGCGGCCTCGGCGGCGCCGACGGTGCGGCGGTAGCGGCCCAGCCGGGCGAAGGCCGTCTCGCCGAGCGTGTCGAGGTTCGGGGGCAGAACGCCGCCGGCGCAGTGCCGGTACCGGGCCGCGGCTTCGGCGGCATCCAGTTCGAGGGCGTCGTCGCGGAGGGACTCGGCGCCGGCCTTCACCGCGAAGGAGCCGGCGGCCGCGCGGACGAGGCGCGTGGCCCCGCGCCGGGCCGCCGGACCGGCGGCGGGAGCAGGCGGGAACGGCGGGACGGGCTGCAGGAACAGCAGCCAGCGCTCGGCGGGGCGGACGGCGGGGGCCGCGGCGATGGCCCGTACGGCCCAGGCGACGGGGATGTTGTCCAGCACTCCGCCGTCGACGAGTTCGACGCAGCCGTCGAGGTCCGGGTCTGGGTGGCCCGTCTCGCTGCTGACGCCTCGCATGTCGACGGCGTAGGGGGGCGTGGAGGCCAGCAGGGAGCCGTGGCCTACGTACACCCGGGCCGGCTCGAACGCGCCGGGGAACGACGACGATGCGCGGGCCGCATACGCCAGCCGGGTGAGGGCTGCGTCCCGGGCGGGCTTGGAGTCGACCGGGAAGTCGGTCAGGGCGGCGCGGTGCCGGAACCGGAAATAGGCCTGCGAGCGGCCGACGAGCAGCGGCGCGCCGAGCGTGGGCCGCACCCGGTCCGGGCGGGGCCGCAACCGGGTCGCGGTGAGGATCAGCCGCAGCGACGGCGGCGGCCTCCAGCCGGGCGGCGCCTCGTCCACGAGCCGGCCGAGGGCGGTGCACAGCTCCTGGTGGAAGACGGCGTCCCCTTGGAGCAGGGAGTCCGGGACGAGGAACGGCCGCGAGCGCCGCAGCAACCCCTCGAGGTCCCCCACCTTCAGCCACAGGTCGCGCACACCCCGGCCGAACGGCATGCCGTAGACGAGATGGCAGGCCATGAGGACCCCGTTGAGCCCGCCGGCGCTGGTCCCGGCGAGAACGTCGACGTCGACGTGGCGATACCCGCAGGCCTCCAGCATCCCCCGATAGACCGCCTGGCCACCGGCCACGGGCGGGTCCCCTGTTCCGGGGCCGCCGGGGCCGACGTCGGGGCGGGGCGGCCCGCCCGAGGCACCGGACTCGTCGCCCGGGTGCGAAGCACCGCCCGCGGACCGGTCCCCGGCCTCCGCGCCGCCCGCCCGGGCGGGTGCAGCGTTCGGGCTCTGCGGGCGTCGCCCGGGAGCCGCCGCCCGCAGGGCCGCGGTCTCACAGCACGCTCCGCCCATCCACACGGCGAGGCTGACGCCTCCGCGCATCGCCAGGGCGAGGCGCAGCTCCGAGACGGGCACGCCTCGGGGATCGTCGCTCATGCCCCCAGCTTGGCCCGGGATCACACGCCCCGCACCCGGACGCCCGGGACGCCCCGCGCGGGTGCCGCGCGGCGGTGGAAGCCGCCTCGCGGCAGGTCAGTTGGCGGGCGCACGCCCGCCGCGGCACCCGTCGGGCGGTCCTTGGCGGCGGCGACGGGTGCGGCACGCGGACCGGAGGTGCCCGTGACGCGAGACGGCCGCGCGAGGGGGCCCGGTGCCCGTATGCGGGGCGATCGACGTGCGAGCAGCCCGAACAGCCGGGCTGTGACGGCGGTGGCCGTCTCCCGCGCAGCGCCGGGCGGCCGGGCCGACACATGCACTCCCCGCACCGGGCCGGGCGTCCGTGCACCCCCGTCCCGGGCACGCCGAGAGCACGCACCGGCCGTGCATACGACCCCGACACGGCCTCGCCCAGACCACGCGGCAGTGGCAGGCCTCCCCGCCGGCGCTCCGGGTACCTCACCCGGCCCCTGGCCGAAACACACGGGGCCCGCAGCTGCGCACGGCGCCGCGGCCTTCCGCCCCCTCCGGGCCGATAGCGAAACGGCACCCCGGCAGCGTCGAGTAATGGTGGGGGAAAGGGGATTGAGTCCCCATCAGGAGCCCGGGGCAACCGCCCCACAGGCACGGGGGACCCGAAGCCGGCGGTGTGCCCGCCGCCCGCGCCTGACCCGCTTCACCGGGCCGGCGGGCCCGCCACGGCTGCGGTGCGGCCGCGGAGTTGCGGCCCGGCCGCCGGTGCGGGTCCGTTCACTCCCCCGTGCCGCCGGGCCGGTGCAGCTGGATGAGGTCCCAGCGGTTGCCGTACAGGTCCCGGAAGACGGCGACCGTGCCGTACGGCTCCTGCCGGGGTGCCTCCTCGAACTCGACCCCGGCCGCCCGCATCCGCTCGTGGTCGCGGTCGAATGCGTCGGTGTTCAGGAACCAGCCGACCCGGCCGCCGGTCTGGTCTCCGATGCGGGCTTCCTGCTCGGCGGTCGCGGCCCTGGCCAGGAGCACGGCCGTCTCCCGTGCGCCCGGTGGGGCGACCACCACCCACCGCTTGTCCTCGTCGATCCGGGTGTCCTCCCGGAGCTCGAACCCGAGGGCGTCACGGTAGAAGGCGATCGCCTCGCCGTAGTCCCGCACCACGAGGGTCAGCAGTCCGAGATGGCTCATGCGGCGGTCCTGCCCGCGCGGTGTGCCGACGCGCCGTTCCGGCCCGGCCCCGGGGCCGGGGCGGTCACTCCCAGTCGTCCCACGGCGGGTCGTTTTCCTCCGGGTCGAAGGGGGGTTCCTCGTCCAGCGGGGGCTCGTCGGCGTGGGGCGGGCGCGCGGTCGGCGCCGGGGGCGAGGGCTCCGCGGCTGCCGGGGCGGTCGTGGACAGGGTGGCCAGGATGCCTTCCGCGTACTTGGCCAGCTTGGCCTCGCCCACGCCGCCCACCGTGCCCAGTTCCGCCGTGGTCGTCGGGAGGCGGGTGGCGATCTCCCGCAGCGTCGCGTCGTGGAAGACGACGTACGCCGGGACGCCCTGCTCGCGGGCGGTGGCGGCGCGCCAGGCCCGGAGGGCTTCGAAGACGGGGACCGCGGCCGCCGGGAGGTCGACCGGTACGCGGGCGCCCTTGCCGCCGCGGCTTCCGGATTCCTTGCGGGTCTGGCCGCCGGTCGGCGCCTTTTCCTTGCGCAGGAGGACGGTGCGGCGGCCGCCGAGGACTTCACCGCTGGCCTCGGTCAGGACGAGCGTCCCGTACTCGCCCTCGACGGCGAGCAGCCCGAGGGCCAGCAGCTGGCGGACGACGCCGCGCCATTCGGCCGTGCCGAGGTCCGCGCCGACGCCGAAGACGGACAGCTGGTCGTGGTCGAACTGGATGACCTTGGCGGTCTTCTTGCCCTGGAGGATGTCGATGATCTGGCCGGCGCCGAACTTCTGCCGCCGCTCGCGGGCGAGCCGCCACACCGTGGACAGGAGTTTCTGCGCGGCGACCGTGCCGTCCCAGGACTCGGCGGGGGTCAGGCAGGTGTCGCAGTTGCCGCAGGGGCCGGACTCCTGGCCGAAGTAGGCGAGCAGTCGGACCCGGCGGCAGTCGACGGTCTCGCACAGGGCGAGCATGGCGTCGAGGTGTGCGGTCAACGAGCGGCGGTGTGCGTCGCTGCCCTCGGATCCCTCGATCATCTTGCGCTGCTGGACGACGTCCTGGAGACCGTACGCGAGCCAGGCGGTGGCGGGTTCGCCGTCGCGGCCGGCGCGGCCGGTCTCCTGGTAGTAGCCCTCCAGCGACTTGGGCAGGTCGAGGTGGGCGACGAAGCGCACGTCGGGCTTGTCGATGCCCATGCCGAAGGCGATCGTCGCGACGACGACGACGCCCTCCTCGCGCAGGAACCGGGACTGGTTGGCGGCGCGGGTCGCGGCGTCCATGCCGGCGTGGTAGGCGACGGCGTCGATGCCGTGCTCCACGAGGAACGCCGCGGTCTTCTCCACGGAGGACCGCGACAGGCAGTAGACGACGCCGGCATCCCCCTCGTGCTCGGTGCGGATCAGGTCCAGGAGCTGCTTGAGCGGGTTGTTCTTCCCGGCGATCCGGTACTGGATGTTGGGCCGGTCGAAGCTCGCGACGAAGTGCCGGGCGTCCTCCAGGCCGAGCCGCCCGGCGATCTCGGCGTGCGTCGCCGGGGTGGCCGTGGCGGTCAGGGCGATCCGCGGGACGTCGGGCCAGCGCTCGTGCAGCATGGACAGCGCGAGGTAGTCGGGGCGGAAGTCGTGGCCCCACTGGGCGACGCAGTGCGCCTCGTCGATGGCGAAGAGGGAGACCTCGCCCTGGTCGAGGAGGCGCTGCGTGCCCTCGGTGCGGAGCCGCTCGGGGGCGAGGTAGAGGAGGTCGAGCTCGCCGGCGAGGAAGAGCTGCTCGACGGTGCGCCGCTCGTCGATGCCCTGGGTGGAGTTGAGGAAGCCGGCCCGGACGCCGAGCGCGGTCAGTGCGTCGACCTGGTCCTGCATGAGGGCGATCAGCGGGGAGACCACCACGCCGGTGCCGCGCCGGACCAGGGCCGGGATCTGGTAGCAGAGCGACTTGCCGCCGCCGGTGGGCATCAGCACGAGGGCGTCGCCGCCGCCTGCGACGTGCTCGATGATCTGCTGCTGCTCGCCGCGGAAGGAGTCGTACCCGAAGACGCGGTGGAGCACCTCCAGGGCGGCGCTGGTCTCGGGGGTCGCGTCCGTAAGGGTCATGACGGGCAGCCTACCGACCCGCGGGGACACCGTGCCGCAGCCTGTGGAAAACCCCGGTCGGCGGAGCCCGGTCAGTGGCCGTGGCGGGGGGCGAGGAGGCGGTGCAGGCGGCCCGCCCCGGCGGCCGCCGTCGCCGTCGACGCCGGTGCGGGCGCGGGCTCGGGCCGCGGGCTGGGGCGGTCGGCCTCGCGGGCGGCGGCCGCGGCCGGCTCGGTGGCCGGCTCCGGGGACGGGCACCACAGTGCGGCGGCGGCCAGCGCGGAGCCGGCGGCGAGCACCCCGAGGGCGGCGGCGGCCGCGGTCAGGCCGGCGGTGGCGCCGACCCAGCCGGCCAGCGGGTACGTCAGCAGCCAGCAGGCGTGGGAGAGGGAGAACTGTGCGGCGAAGGCCTCGGTGCGCCGCCCGGCCGGAACCGCCCGGCGCACCAGGCGGCCCGCGGGGGTGAGCACCGCCGACCCGGCGGCGCCGAGCGCCGCCCACGCGGCGAGCAGCGCGGGCCAGCGCCAGGGTCCGGGCGCGGCGGCGGTCAGGGCGCCGGCCGCGGCGAGGGCGGCGGCGAGGGCGGCGGCGCCGCGCAGCATCACGGTGCGGTCGGGGACGCGGTCGAGGAGGCGGGGCAGCGCGAGGGCGACGGCCATGGAGCCGGCCCCGTAGGCGCCGAGCGCGAGGGCGACGTCGCCCGTACCGCGCCCCAGCAGGTCGCGGACGTAGACGACCGTGTTGACGGTGACGAGGGAGCCGGCGGCGGCCACGGCCAGGTTCAGCAGCAGCAGGGCGCGCAGCGGCGGGGCGGCGAGGAGGAGGCGTACGCCGGCGGCGGCGCGGGCGTGCGCGTGCCCGGCGTGCCGACCGGCCTCCGGCCCGGCTGCGGCGGTGCCGGTGCCGGTGCCGGCCGCCGGGCGCGGTACGACGGCGGAGAGGACGAGTACGGCGGAGGCGAGGAAGCCGGCGGCGGTGCCGAGGAAGAGGCGGTCGTACGTCGTGACGGCGAGGAGGGCGGCCGCGAGGGCGGGGCTGAACAGGCTTTCCAGGTCGTAGGCGAGGCGGGAGAGGGAGAGGGCGCGGGTGTAGTCGCGCTCGTCGGGCAGGACGTCGGGTATCACCGCCTGGAACGTGGGGGTGAACGCGGCGGAGGCCGCCTGGAGCAGGAAGACCAGCAGGTAGACCTGCCAGACGCGGTCGACGAACGGCAGGGAGAGCGCGACGGCGGCGCGGGCGAGGTCTGAGCCGGCCATGAGGGCGCGGCGCGGCAGCCGGTGCGCGAGGGCGCCGACGGCGGGCGCGACGGCGACGTACGCCACCATCTTGATCGCCAGTGCGGTGCCGAGGACGGATCCGGCGCGGGGACCGGCGAGGTCGTACGCGAGGAGCCCGAGGGCGACGGTGGCCAGGCCGGTGCCGGTGAGGGCGACGACCTGGGCGGCGAACAGGTGCCGGTAGGTGCGGTTGCGCAGGACCGGGAGCATGCTGGGGCCTTCCGCTCGTCGGTGCGGACTCTCCCACCACGGTAGCGTCATGTGCGCAGGTGCGCACATGACGACCTGGTTCGGATGGAGCCGCCCGCGCGTTCCGCCCACCCCGCGCGCCCGCGCCGAGCGCCGGGGGCCGGGCCGCGGGCCGGCCGAGGGGGATCGGATCCGGGGGCCGGCCCCCGGCCCGGCTGCCGGGGAATCAGCGGCACGGGCCGGGGTGCCATGAGCCGGGCGGGCCTGTCCGGCGGATCAGGGTCGGAGGGCCGCGGTGTCTGGTGCGGTGCACCGGAAGGCGCCGGAGGCCGCGACACCGGAGCTGTCGAGGCACTTCGGCCACGCGAGGTGCCGCGCCGACGCCACGGACCCGGCCGTGACCCGCCGCACAGGCCCCACTGGGCTGTGCGGCGCGGACGGGGCGCCGCGGAGGGCGTCCGGAGCGGGGTGTGCACAGGCGTCGTGCAATCGGTTGCAACGAGCCTCGCGAGCCGGGCGCGGCGGGTCCGGGCGCCGAGCCGGGCATCGCCCAACGTCACGCCCCGGGCCGCGGACCGGGCGCCGCCGGCCGGGCGTCGCGAGCCGGGCGCGGCGGGTCCCGCTCGCCGAGCCGGG
>NZ_BMTY01000016.1:93226-93590 GCF_014649915.1 Streptomyces toxytricini
CACGTCACACTCCGGACCGCGGACCGCGTGCGGCCGGCCGGGCACGGCGGATCCGGCGCCCCGGCCTGGCGTCGCCGCGGGCCGGGGCGGCGTCTACCGGTACCGCGGCGAGAGCGCCCCGGACCCTGCCGCGACCCGCCAGGCAGGCCCCACTGCGCCGTGGAGGTAGCGGACGCGGCGTCGGGAGAGGGGTGCGCACAGGAATCGAGGATCGGTTGCCGCGGGCCGGCCACCGCAAGCCGGCCGCGGCGGGCCCCGCGCGCCGAGCCAGGTATCGCCCAACGTCCCGCCCCGGGCCGCGGACCGGGCGCCGCCGGCCGGGCGTCGCGAGCCGGGCGCGGCGGGTCCCGCTCGCCGAGCCGGG
>NZ_BMTY01000016.1:93625-190899 GCF_014649915.1 Streptomyces toxytricini
GACGTCACACTCCGGACCGCGGACCGCGTGCGGCGGCCGGGCACGGCGGATCCGGCGCCCCGGCCGGGCGTCGCCGCGGGCCGGGCGGCACCTCTCCGGCACGGGCCCCTAGGCTGTCCCCATGCCTCCGAGCAATCCCCTGCCACCTGCCGGCACCGCGCACCTGCGGGCGCCGGACGGTGCGCGGCTGGCCGAGGCGGCGGCCGTGTTCGCCCTGCTGTCCGACGCCACGCGCCTGCACCTGCTGTGGCTGCTCGCCCAGGGCGAGTCCGACGTCGGCTCGCTGGCCGAGCAGTGCGCCGCGTCCCGTACGGCCGTCAGCCAGCACCTGGCGAAGCTGCGGCTCGCGCGGCTGGTGGAGGCCCGCAAGGAGGGGCGGTACGTCCACTACCGGCTGACCGACGGCCACCTGCGGCGGCTGGTACTGGAGGCGCTCAGCCACGCCGACCACCGGGTGAGCGGAGAGGCCCCGCACGACTGACACGTGCCGCGGCCGCACCGTGGCCCGTGCCCCCACCGGCGGCCCCCGACGTGTCGGGGCCACCCCGCTGCGGGTAGTCCTCCGGGGTCCGCGCCGGGCCTGCCGGCGGGACGGCCGCGGACGGGCCGGCACGCCTGCGGCCGCGGCGCCCGCACCGCCGGCGGGGAGCGCACATGGCCGATCGGCAGACCCGCGACGCCGGGGGCGGGGACCGCCCGGACCGGCTGTTCCAGATCGTGCACCTGACCAGCCCGGACGGCGTCCCGCCCGGCCTCGCCCGCGAACTGGCGGACTGCTGGGCCGCCGTGGCCAACGCCGGAGGCGCGGTGATCGCGCCGGGCATGCCCATGCCGCCGGTGGCGGCCTCCGCCGTCGCGCCCGAGGTGGAGCGCCTCCTCGGCGGGCTGCACCCGGCGCGGTGCCGGCTGCTCGCCGCCGTACGCGACGGGACGCTCGCGGGATGGCTCGTCCTGCGCCGCGACCCTCACCCGCTGGTCGCCCACTGCGCGGTGGTCAACCACGTCCAGACCCACCCGCGGTTGCGGCGACTCGGCACGGGGACCGCCCTCATGGCGGCCGCGGCCGCCGTGGCGCGCGGCGCGATGGGGGTGGAGCGGCTGCAGCTCAGCGTGCGGTCCGGCTGCGACCTGGAGGGCTTCTACCTGCGGCTGGGCTGGGAGGAGGTCGGCCGCTGGCCGGGGGCGCTGCGCGTGGCCCCGGGCGACGACCGGGACGACGTCCTGATGAGCCTCACCCTGTGACCGCCCGCCGGGCCCTGGGCGCCGGGCCCCGGGCGCCGGGCCGGTGCTGTGACCGGGAAGGCTCACCGGGTCACGTGTGGGGCGACATGCCCTGCCGGATTCCCGGTGGACGGCGGCACGCCCCCGCGTTCCGGCGTCGGGCGCGGGGCTTCCGTACGCCCGGGCCCCGGCGCCGCGGCCGACCCGAGCCGCTGAGCCGGGCAGCGGATCGCCGCGTGCGGGCTGCGCACGCCGCCCGTGATTCTGCATCGCGGCCGAAACCGCGCCGGCATGGCCGGCCGGCATCCGGTCGCCGCTCGGGCAAGGGGGCGCCGGGGCCTTCGCAAGCCGCCCCCCGCCCCCGCACCGCGGCCGAAGAAGCCTCGGCCCGCCGGGCCCGGGCGGCCAGGGCCCGGACCGCGGTCGCCAGACCGGCGGGCCCGGCGGGCGGCACGGGGCGCGGCAGGGCGGCGGGGTCCGCGCGCGGGCCCTCGTACGGCGTCCCCGGCGCCCGCATCGCGGCCGGCACCGCGGGCCGTCGGGGCCCGCCCGCGTCGGGTTCGTTCCGGCCGCACGCCCCCCGTGCTTCCCCACGCCCCCTTTAGCTGCGGCAGTTGTGGAGCGATGATGTGCACAGCCGTGCGAATCGATCACGGAGCGGGCCCGCAGTCGATCGTCTGGGAGGGACGGCCGGAATGAGCGACGCCCCCTTGTACCTGCAACCGAGGCTCACCGCGGGCCCGGCCTCGCTGCTGCGCGCCGGACCGTTCCTGCACGGGCTCGTCGACGGGCTGGGCTCGCCGCTCGCCGTCGTCCTGCCCGAGGAGATCGGGCGCAACGCCGCGCAGTTCGCCGCCGTGCTGCGTCGGCACCGGCTGGGCGGCCGCATCTACTTCGCGCACAAGGCCACCGGCTCCAGTGCGCTCGTCCGGCACCTCGCCGCCACCTCCGCCTGCCTGGACGCCGCCTCGCTCGAGGAGTTGCAGCACGCGCTCGGCGCCGGCTTCGCGGGAGGCCGGCTGATGGCGACCGGCCCCAAGGACCCCGCCTTCCTCTGGCTGGCGGCGCGCACCGGCGCCACCCTGAACGCCGACGGGCCCGGCGAGTTGGAGCAGGCCGCCCGGCTCGTCCGTGCGCAGGGGCTGCCCCGGCTGGACGTCGTGCTGCGGCTGTCCGGGTTCGAGTCGGCCGGGGCGCGGACCCTGTCGAGGCGCAGCCGCTTCGGCACCCCGGCCGGGTCGCTGGGCCCGCTGCTGGACCTGCTGGAGAAGCACCGCGACGCGCTGGAGCCCGTCGGCGTCGGCTACCACCTGGACACCACGAGCACCGACGAGAAGGCCACCGCCCTGGAGGGCTGCATCCGGGCGGTCGACGAGCTGCGCTCGCGCGGGTTCCGGCCCCGCGCGATCGACGTGGGCGGCGGGTACGGCGTCAGCTACCTGGCGCACGCGGCCCAGTGGGAGCGGTACACCACGGCCCTCACCGAGGCGGCGCTGGGCCGCCGCGGCCCGCTGGCCTGGGGCGGGTACGGCTACGGCCTGCGCGCGGAGAACGGCACGCTGAAGGGCGCGCTGGCCCTCTATCCGGCCCACCGTCCGGCGGCCGGGCCCGCCTACCTGGACGAGCTGCTGTCCCGGCCGGCCCCCACCCTGGGCAGGCCGCTGGGCACGCTGCTGCTGGAGAGCCTGTGCGACGTGTACGCCGAACCGGGCCGCGCCCTCGCCGACCAGTGCGGGCTGACCCTCGGCCGGGTGCTGGAGGTCCGCACGGACACCGGCGGGCCGCCGTGGGTGCGGCTCGCGCTCAACGCCGGCGACGTCGGCCTGGAGGACCACGGGGTGCTGGTGGACCCCGTCCTCGTCCCGAGGAAGAGCGAGCCGCCACGCCCCGACGGGCCCGACCCGGTCGGGGTGCACCTGATGGGCAACCTGTGCCTGGAGGCCGACCTGATCACCCGCCGCACCGTCTTCCTGCCGCGCCTGCCGGACCCCGGCGACCTGCTGGCGTTCCCCAACACCGCCGGATACTGCATGGACTTCACGGCCACCCGGGCGCAGCGGCAGCCCTCGGCCCGGAAGGTCGCCGTCAGGGAGGAGGAGGGCGTCTGGCGCTGGTGCCTCGACGAGCAGTACTGGCCGGTCACGGAAGCGGGGGGATGAGGCACATGAGGTACGACAGCATCACGGAGGCCATCGGCAACACGCCGCTGGTGCGGATCGACCCGGACGTGCACGGGCTTCGGAACATCGACCTGTACGCGAAGCTGGAGATGCTCAACCCGTTCGGCTCCCTGAAGGACCGGCCGGCGTGGAACATGGTGCGGGACCGGCTGGCCGGCGCGGCAGCCCGGGGCGAGACGGTCGTCGAGCTGTCCAGCGGCAACACCGCCAAGGCGCTCGCGCTGATCGCGGGGATGCACGGGCTGCCGTTCAAGAGCGTCACCAACCGCATGCGGGTGCCCGAGGTCAAGGACCTGCTGCTGCTGCTCGGGGCGCGGATCGAGGAGCTGCCCGGGCAGAGCGAGTGCCTGGACCCGACCGACACCGCCGATCCGCTGACCCTCTTCCACCAGCAGCTCAGCGTCCCCGGGGGCGCGCACCTCCACACCGACCAGTACTTCAACCCGCTGAACGCGCAGGCGCACGCAGACGGCACCGGCCCGGAGATCATCGCCGATCTGGACGGCCGCGCGCCGGACTGGTTCATCGCCTGCGTCGGCACGGCCGGCTCCTCGACGGGCATCGCCCGGGCCCTGCGCGCCCACGATCCGGCGGTCCGTGTGGTGGGGCTCGTCGGCGCGAAGTCGGACTTCATTCCGGGCATCCGCACCGCCGACGAGGCACAGGAGGTGGGCCTGTTCGACCCGGCGGTCTACGACGCGATCGAGGCGGTGACCTCAGACGAGGCCCTCGACGGCATGCTGGTGCTGCTGCGCCGCTGCGGGATGCTCTCCGGGCCGACCGGCGGGGCCGCGTATTACGGCGCGGTGCGCCATCTGCGGTCGCTGGACCCGGAGCTGACGGAGCGGCGGACCGCTGTCTTCGTGGTGTGCGACCGCACGGAGGGCTACCTCGGGTACGTCCGCCGGCGCCGCCCGGAGCTGCTGGGCCGGCCCCCCGTGCGGAACTCGGTGGACGCCGTCACGGACGCCGAGCTGGCGGCCGCGCGCTCGGTGGAGGTGGCCGAGGCGCGGGCCTGGGTGGAGTCGGGGCGGCCGCTGGTCGTCGACCTGCGCGGGCCGTTCGCGTACGGGGCGCTGCACATCGACGGCTCGGTCAACATCGTGGACGAGCTGTTCGCGGAGCTCGTGCGCGGTGGACTGCCGTTCAGCACGAGCCGGCCGGTGCTGCTGGCCTGCCCGGTCGGCGAGCAGTCCCTGCGGTACGCGGCCCTGCTGACCCGCATGGGGCACCCGGACGTACGCAGCCTCGCCGGCGGGATCGTGGCGTGGCGGGACGCGGGCGCGCCCCTGGTGCGCGACTGATGGCGGGGCCGGATCCCCGCGCGGAGCTGCGGGAGTTGGCGGCGTGGCAGCGGCCGCTGCGCGCCGACTTCCCGATCGTGGCGGCGAACCCGGAGCAGGCGTACCTGGACAGTGCGGCGACCTCGCAGAAGCCTCGGCGGGTCCTGGACGCCGTGCACACCTACCTGACGACCTCGAACGCCAACGCGGGCCGCGGCTCGTACCCGTGGGCGAACGCGACGACGGCGATGGTCGCGGGGGCGGCGGAGCGGGTCCGGGAGTTCCTGGACGACCGGTCGGCGAAGGCGGAAGGGGGTGGGGGGCCGTCGTCGGTGCACTTCACCAGCGGCACCACGGAGGGCCTGCGGACGGTCGCCCGCGACTGGCTGCCGCTGCTGCTGAGCGACGGGGACGAGATCGTCGTCCCGTACGGCGACCACCGGGCCAACCTCGACCCGTGGCTGGAGGCGCGGGACCTGCTGGCCGCGCAGGGAGTGCGGATCACGGTGCGGGAGCTGCCCTGCCAGGCCGGGACCGGCGACTACGACGCTCGGGCGCTGGCCGGACTGGTCGGCCCGCGCACCCGCTTCGTGGCCGTGACACACGTCCACCACGTGTACGGGGCCGACATGAACGTGCACCGCATCCGCGAGGCGGTCGGCCCGGACGTGCCGATCTGCCTGGACGCGGCGCAGAGCGTCGGCCACCAGCCGCTGTCGGTCGCCGACCTGGACGTCGACTTCCTCGTCTTCTCCGGGCACAAGGCGCTGGCCCTGCCGGGGACGGGCGCGGTGTGGGCCCGCGGCGAGCGGGGGCCGGCGTTCCGTCCCGGCGGCTGGGCCGGTACGCCGAACACCGCGGGGATAGCGAGTCTGGCGGCGGCCCTGGACTGGCTGGAGGCGGCCGGGGTGGAGCGGATCGCCCGGTGGACGGCGGCGCTCGCGTCCGTGCTGACCGACGGGCTTTCGCGGATGCCGGCCTACGAGGTGCTGGGCTGCCGCAGCAGCCTGGCCGCCGACACGGAGGTACAGCGGCGGGGCTCCATCGTGACGTTCCGGCATCACGGGATCGGCTCGCAGGACCTGGGGTTCATCCTGTTCAGCCACGGTTTCATGGTGCGCTCGGACGACCACTGCCAGGCGGGGCGTGACCCGCGGGACGGGTCGGTGCGCGTCAGCCTGCACGTCCACAACACACTCGAAGAGATGGAGAAGTTACTCACCGCCCTCGCCAAGCTGCAATGATTTTCACTATGGATTTGAGTGCGGTGACGGCGGCGCGCTGGGTGGAGCGCTGGGAGTGCCAGCAGCAGCGGTACGCGGTGGACCGCGAGGAGCGGTTCACGGTCATCGCCGATGTCGTCGAACAGGCCGCCCGCGGCAGACGTAACCTGCTGCTGCTGGACCTGGGCAGCGGGCCGGGCGCGCTGGCCGCGCGGCTGGCCGAGCGGCTGCCCGGCGCCGAGGTGGTCGCCGTCGACGCCGATCCGCTGCTGCTGGAGCTGGGCCGCGCCCACTACGGGGCCGGTGCCCGGGCGCGGCTGCGGCACGTCCGCTCCCTGATCGGCGAGCCGGGCTGGCTCGACGCGCTCGGCTTGGACCGCCCCGTCGACGCGGCCGTCTCGACGACCGCCCTGCACTATCTCGACCGGGAGACCCTGGGCGGCGTCTACCGCGACCTGGCCGAACGCCTGTCGCCGGGCGGGGTGTTCGTCAACGGCGACCACATCCGCCCCGACTCCCCCGCCATCCGCGACCTCGCGGTCGACCTGGGCCGCCGCCACGCCGAACGGAACCTGGCCTTCACGCACGAGGACTGGCAGTCGTGGTGGAAGGGCGCGGCCGCCGACCCCGAACTGGCCCCCTACCTCACCCTCCACGACACCGCCTGCCACCCGCCGTGCGCGGACGCGGACCTGCCGGTGTCGGCGCACGTCGCGCTCCTCCACGAGGCGGGCTTCCGCGAGGCGGGCACGGTCTGGCAGTACGGCGACAGCCGCGTCCTGGCTGCCGTGCGCTGACCCGGGGCGCCGCCCTTCCACCCAAGCCGGAGGGGTGGCCGCCTCACAGCCGGCTGAACAGGGCTTCCAGCGGAGCCGGGGTCCCGCCGGGTTCGAGGGCTCCGGCCAGGAGGTGGCCGTAACGGATCTTGCGGCCCTTCCTGGTGCCGAGGAAGCGCCGCATCTGGTCCTGCCGGCTCCTGCCCGACTGCGCGGGCTGGCGCGTGAACGTCCGCCACGGCGTGAGGTCGCCCTCGGCCTCGATGATCTCCTCCGTCTTCGGTACGCCCAGCACCCGGATCAGCTCCTCTTCCAGGTCCGCCACACAGACGAAAATCCCGTCGGCGGGTGCGCCGGCGCGCGCGAACGCGCGGTCGTAGTAGGGCCGCTCGCGCGCGTCGCACAGCCCGGTGAGGCGCAGTCCCAGGCCCTGCGGGCCCAGGAGGCCGGCATAGCGCCCGACGTTCATCGCACCGCCCATCGGGACGACGCAGACCCCCTCGGCGTCCAGGGTGCGGCCGAAGCGCGCGGCCAAGGCTTCGAGCGCGGCGAGGTCACTGGGCCCTTCCACCAGCACCGCGGTCCGTACGCCGCCCTCCTCGACGAGCCCCCGCACCGCCCCGTCGGAGCCGTGGCCCTCCGCCCAGCCGGTGACCGCGTCGCGGATGATCCCCGTGTCAGTCATGCGGCCGATTCTGCGGCAGCGCCCGTCGACCGCGGCAGGCATTTTCCGCCCGCCCCCGGGCGCGCGGGCAGGCGGGCTCACGGGGCTCAGGCGCGGCGGGATCCCGTCACCCGGTCTCCGAGGGGCCGGCCTGCTCTGCGAACGCCCGGTACGCCCGCTCGTCGAAGAGGACGAAGCGGGCTTCCTCCACCGATGACGGCGTCTCGCGGACCGTCGTGAGGGCGATGCGGGCGCCGTCGTCCATCGGCCAGCCGTAGATGCCCGTGCTGATGGCGGGGAAGGCGACGGTGCGGGCGCCCAGTTCGTCCGCCACGCGCAGGGATTCGCGGTAGCAGGAGGCGAGGAGGGCGGAGCGGTCCTCGTCGCGGGACCAGACCGGGCCCACGGTGTGGATCACCCAGCGGGCCGGGAGGCGGCCGGCGGTCGTGGCGACCGCCTTGCCCGTCGGCAGGCCCTTGCCGTAGTGGGAGGCGCGCAGGGCGCGGCAGGCCTCCAGGATCTCCGGGCCGCCGCGGCGGTGGATCGCGCCGTCGACTCCGCCGCCGCCGAGCAGGGAGGAGTTCGCGGCGTTGACGACGGCGTCGGCGTGTTCGGTGGTGATGTCCCCCCGGACGAGGGTGATGCGGACCATTCACGGGGCCTTTCGCAGGTGCCGCCACACCGCTTTGGCCGCGTTGTGGCCGGACATGCCGTGGACGCCGGGGCCGGGCGGGGTGGCGGAGGAGCAGAGGAAGACGGCCGGGTGGGGTGTCGTGTACGGGGACAGCGACAGGCGGGGCCGGAGGAGGAGTTGGAGTCCGGAGGCGGCGCCGCAGGCGATGTCCCCCCCGACGTAGTTGGGGTTGCGGGCGGCGAGCTGGGGCGGGCCGGCGGTCGCGCGGGCGAGGACGAGGTCGCGGAAGCCCGGTGCGAAGCGCTCCAGTCGGCGTTCGACGGCGTCGGTGAGGTCGCCGTCCCAGCCTGCGGGGACGTGCCCGTACGCCCAGAAGACGTGCTTGCCCTCGGGCGCGCGGCCGGGGTCGACGAGGCTGGGCTGTGCGGTGATCAGGAACGGGTTGCGGGGGGCGCGGCCGCTGCCGGCGAGTTGCAGGGCGGCGTCGATGTCACGCGTGCGGGGCCCGATCTGGACGGTGCCGGCGCGCCGCGGTGCTTCGGCGGTCCACGGGACGGGTCCGGACAGCGCGTAGTCGATTTTGAAGACGGAGGCGCCGTAGCGGTAGCCGTCGTAGAAGCGGCCGAGGCCGGCGATGCGGGCCAGGGCCGTCGGGGAGGTGTCGAAGACGTACGCGCGGGCCGGCGGCAGGTCGTCGAGGCGTTTGACCTCGAACCCGGTGTGGACGGTCCCGCCCAGGTCGGCCAGGTAGGCGGTGAGGGCGTCCGAGAGGGCTTGGGAGCCGCCGCGCGGCATGGGCCAGCCGACGGTGTGCGCGGCGAGTGCGAAGACGAGGCCGACGGCGCCGGTGGCGAGGCCGTTCAGCGGGGCGATGACGTGGGCGACGAGCCCGGAGAACAGGGCGCGGGCCCGCTCCTCGTGGAAGCGGCGCATCAGCCAGGTGGCGGGCGGCAGCCCGGCGAGCCCGAACCGGGCGAGGGTCACGGGGTCGCGGGGCAGGGCGGTCCCGGGGAGGGACATGAAGTCGCGGACGAGGGTGTCCCACTTGCCGAGGAACGGCTGGACGAGCCGCCGGTACGCGCCGGCGTCACGGGCCCCGAAGGAGGCCGCGGTCTCGGCGACGGAGCGGGACAGCACCGCGGCCGTGCCGTCGTCGAAGGGGTGCGCCATCGGCAGCGGCGCGTGCAGCCACTCCAGCCCGTAACGCCCCAGCGGCATCGCGCCGAACGCCGGGGAGCCGGCGCCCAGCGGGTGGACGGCCGAGCAGGGGTCGTGCCGGAACCCCGGGAGGGTGAGCTCCTCCGTGCGGGCTCCGCCGCCGACCGTGCCGGCGGCTTCGAAGACGGCCACCGAGTGGCCGCGGCGGGCCAGTTCGACCGCGGCCGTGAGCCCGTTGGGCCCCGCCCCCACCACGACCGCATCGAGAATCGACGGCACCATGTGACCCTTTCGTCCGGCGGCGGCTGCGCCCCCAGGATATTCCGACACCCTGTGCGCCCCTGGCGTCTCACACCTCGCGCAGCAGGTCCCGGACGCGGACGGCGGTGGCCTCGTCCCGGCCGACGGCGAACGGCAGCTCGTTGTCCCGGTCGACCCGGAAGGGGACCCCGGCGACGGTGCACTGGGCGCCGCCGGCCTCGTCGACGAGGAGCAGCCCGGCGGCGTGGTCCCAGGCGGAGGGCCAGGTGAAGGCGAGCGCGTCGACCTCGCCGCGGGCCACCTTCAGGTACTCGAGGCCGGCCGAGCCGCAGGGCCGGGCGGCGACGCCGGGCACGTCGAGGCGGGAGAGGATCCGCTTGTCCCGGTCGGTGGTGTACAGCGGGTGGGCGACGGCGACCCGCAGGTCGGTGCCGGGTTCGGGGGACCCGCAGGAGAGGCGTTCACCGCCGAGGTGTGCGCCCTGCCCGCGGACGGCGGTGGCCATCTCGTCGAGTGCGGGGGCGAACGTCCAGGAGGCGAGGATCTCGCCGCGGTGGGCGAGGGCGACGAGGGTGCAGAAGGCGGGGTCGCCGGAGACGAACTGGCGGGTGCCGTCGACGGGGTCGACGATCCAGACGGGGGCGTCGCCGCGCAGTGCCCCGTACACGGTCGGGTCGGCGTGGACGGCTTCCTCGCCGACGACGGCCGAGCCGGGCAGGAGGCGGGTGAGGGAGGCGGTCAGGTGCTCCTCGGCCTTGCGGTCGGCGACGGTGACGAGGTCGTGCGGCCCGCTCTTCTCGTCGACCTCGTGGTCGGCGAGCTGCCGGAACCTCGGCATGATCTCGGCGGCGGCCGCCTTGCGGACGGCTTCCTCGACGGCGGACAGGTCTCGGGCCAGGAACTGTTCGATCATGTCTCCATCACACCACGCCGGGCCGTCGAACCCCACCGGGAATCGGACGCGAGAGTCGGTGTACGTGCCCCGGTGGGGCCGGGCAGGATGGGGTGGTGATCGTGTTCCGCTGTGCGGGGTGCCGGGCCGTGCTGAGCGCCCCGGTGCGCGAGGTCCCGCTGCCGCCCCTGGACGGGGCGCCGCTGCCGTACGAGCTCCCCGACGGCGGGGAGTGCCCGCCTCGGCTGGCGCCGGGCACCTTCGCCCACGACCCCGACCCGTACCACCTGTCGTGGACGCACCCGCCCGCCGGCGCGCCGGCCGCGCAGCCGGGGGCACCGTACGCGGTGCTGGGCCGGGGGGACGTCCGCGGGGTGGCGGAGGTGCCGCGGCGCCGGCAGGGCTGCTGCGGGCCGAGCGGCTCGCAGGGCCCGAACCTGGCGTGCGCGGGGTGCGGGCGGGAGGTCGCGGTGGAAACCGCCGACTGCGGCACCCCGCAGCAGGTGGCGTTCACCCCGGACGCCGTGGTCCTGGACCCCGTCATCCCGGACGCCGTCGTCCCGGCGGTGAATCCGGTGCCGCCGGGATGACGCAGCGGGGTCACTTGTCCAGGGCGCGCGCCGCCTCGTGCTCGGCGGCGGTCGAGGAGTTCTCGGCCGCCGACCGCATGCCCTGCAACGCCGCCTCTGCCAGTCCGCGTTCCGTGCCCCAGATGCGGATCATCTCCACGGGCTGGGCGCGGACGCGGTCCGCCCGCGCGTCCGGGGCGGCGTCCCGGAGGCCGTTCGTCCACGCCGACATGATGCGGGCGGCGCCTGCGTCCCCGGGGGGAGCTCCTGCGGGGGACGCCAGGAGCCCTTCGGCGGCCTGCGTCCGCCAGGTGCGGGACTTTTCACCGTCCAGTCGTCCGGCCGCCGCGGCCGCGACGCCGTTCAGGGCGCCGAGGGCCCGTGCGCTGCGCGCGGCGGGGGCGTCGACGGCGTCTCCGGAAGCGCCGGCCGGGACCGACGCGAGGTCCTGCGCGGCGTGCCGGGCGGCGGACTGCCGGATGCCGGCGTAGGCCTCGGGCTCCTCCGCGACTGCCACGAGGACGTTCAGCAGGTGGAGGTATTCGACAGCCATGTGCACGCCTCGGGCGTCCTGCCAGGGCGGGGCATCGGCCCCGGCCTTGGCGGTGTACTCGGGATCCAGGGAGTGCAGTCGGGCGTAGACGTCGGCGCCGTAGTCCGCCAGGGCCGACGCCAGCGGGCGCCGCAGCTCCGGGTCGAGTCGGACGCGGTGCCCCTTCGCCGGGGCGAGGGCGTAGAGGACCGTCTTCATCGCCTGGGCCTGGGCCACGGTGTGCCGGCCCCGCTCGTCCCCCTTGGTCGCCGCGGTGATCGCGTCGCCGAGTTCGGCACAGGTGGCGGGCCGGTCCGCGCCGGCCGCCGTCACCGCATCGAGCGCCCGCTCGTTCTGCAGCAGTCCGTTGCAGCGTTCACCGGACTCCCGGCCGAACACGAGCCAGCCGCCGATCCCGCCGGCGATCGCCAGGCAGAGGGCCAACAGCACGGCGACCCGGGGGCGGAGTGATCGGCGTGCTGACATCGTTTCGGGCATGGTGTTCCTCGCTCGGGCCGCGATGGCTCAGTTGGTCGTGTCGGTCAGGTACTTCTGAGCGGTGTTGACGCCGCGGTCGTGGCCGTTGAGGATCTGGCTGCTCAGCGACTGCACCGTCTGGCCGCTGAGGTCCGGGCGGTCCTTGGCCCAGTCCTCGACCATGATGGGGACCTGGTTGTTGACGGTGAGGTACTTGTCCGCGATCTTCGCGTTGGCCTCGGTGTCCGCTTCGGCCTTCATCTCGTTGCCCCACTGCCAGGCCCAGGTGTCCACGCCTCGCTGGAGCGAGTCGCCGAAGGCGACGGAGACCCCGCCGGCCGTCGTGAAGTAGAGCGGTGTCACCGCGCCGCCGATGACGTGGTAGGCGACCTTCGCCTTCCAGTCGGCTTCGCTGTACTTGCCCATGCGGTCGTCGTTGACGACGTCTTCCATGACCGAGCTGTACACGCCGAGGACGGTCCCGGACTTGTCCAGGGGGTTGCGCAGGTTGTCGCCCGTCGCGCCCTGGGGAATGCCCTCCATGACGAGGTTGGAGTAGCGGGACTCCGCCTTGTAGAGGGTGGCGTATGCCTCCGGGTCGTCCGAGAGTCCCCGGATGAACTGGACGAGGTCCTTCTGCGAGGCGGACATGTGGGTGGTTCCGCCCTCGGTGAAGTGGCCGTCGCCCGAGGCCCGGATGTACCTGCCGTCCAGTCCGGCCAGGATTTCGTGCGTGTCCGCGGAGTACGAGGCCAGGGAGCGGGCCAGCGGCTCGCGCAGGTTCTCGTGGACCTTCTGGTCCGGGCCGAGCGTGCCGATGACGTCGTGCATGATCCGGGACTGCGCCTCGGTGTGCGGTGTCTGCGGCCAGGGGTCCTGGCCGGGCCCCAGGGGCGTGTGGCCGGTGGTCGCCGCCTCCAGGGCGAGGCCGAGGCCGTTGCGGACGTCGCCGTCGGAGGTGTCCTTGCCGGTCGTCTCGATGTTGCCCCGCCAGTCCATCGTGTTGCCGAAGTCCCAGTCGCGGTCCTTCAGCAGGTACTTCAGGCGGTCCTTGTCACCGTCGGCCTTCGGGTCGAGGTAGCCGGTGGCCGCCTCCGGGTCGCGGCTCATGATGCTGAGGACGCCGTCGACCGGGTCGTTCTTGAACCAGCCGTCCTTCTTGTCGTCGAAGGACCCGTGGAGGTCCCAGATGTCCCTGTCCTTCTTCTCCGCGGCGATCATGTCGTCCGTCAGGTCGCCGAGGAACTGCGGCGAGTACCCGCTGCCCTGCTGCATGAGTGTGGCAAGGGCCTGGTAGCCGCGCACATCCTGGCCGTGCCCGGTGCCGACGGCGATCTTGTCGCCGACGACGTCCAGCTCGTACTTCTCGACGCCGGCCTTCCTCAGGTCGCCCATGAAGTCGTTGTAGAACTTCGCGTCCGATCCCTTGGACCATTCGGTGAAGGCGTCCTGGTAGGCCTTCGTCCCGTACACCAGCTTCTTGCCGTCCGAACCCTTGAACTCGGGTACCGCCGTGGCTCCCGCCAGGGTGCCGGCGAGCCCCTTGTTCAGGTCGCGGTACAGGCCGCGCTGGGACTCGTCGCCGCCGTGCGCCCGGTTGTTCAGGGTGTTGGCCAGCCTGATGGTGCCGCCGGCGCCCATGCCGCCGACGAAGGTCTGGCTGAACGCCTTGTTGTCCGCATTGTCCCGGAAGGAGCGGCCCAGTTCCGCGACCTCCGCAGCGGAGACCTTCTCCCCTCCGTTGAGACGGGTGGCGATGTCCTTGGCGTGCTCGGCCTCGTAGAGCTCGATGTCGCCCTTGGCTCCGGCGTTGAAGCCGTTGAGCTGGTCGTCGCCCTTGCCGCCGACGTCCTTGTTGCTGTCGAGGACGACGGCATCGAGGGCGATCTTGACGCCTTCGTCGGCGTCGGAGACGGCCTTCACACGGTCGTCGATGTGCTTCTGCCACTTGGTCACGGCTTCGCTGACCGTCCGCTGGCCGTCCGGGTCGTTCCGATAGGCGCGCCGCTCGGAATCCGTGAGCCGGGCGTAGTCGAAGGAGACCCGTCCCTCTTCCGAGACGCTCATACCGGCCTCGACGGCCTCCGCCCGCGCGGATTCGAGCTTCTTCTTCAAGTCCACGAACTGGGTGTGGGCGTCGCGCAGGAGGGACCCGACGGCCTTTGCCTGGATCTGCGCGGCGCCGTACTCGTAGCGCGTGCCCGCGAAGTTGGTCTGGGCCACGCCTGCGCTGACGCCGACCCAGTTGGGTCCCATGGTGACCTTCTGGACGGTGTCCTTGTAGCGGTCCTCCACCTTCTTGATCTCTCCGGCCATCGACTCCCACTTGCCTGCGGCCGTCGTCAGTGCCGAGAAGTCCGTGGTCATGATCTCTGCGTACGTCAGCATGTCGCCGTCCCCCGTGTGATGCGTCGGATCGTCATGGTGCCGCGCCTATATGCCGCCGAGCCGCGACTTCGAGATCGGCGCGAACTGCCCGCGGATGCCCAGGTCGTTCTGGGTGAAGAGCCCGGTTGCGCCGCGCAGGGCGTTCTTCTCGTGCGACAGCCGGCCCATGAGCGTCTTCACCTGCTGGTCCCAGGTCGACTGGACCTTCTTCAGACCGGTCGCCGTCTGCCAGCCGTCGAACGTCTTGACCGCGGTTTCGGACGCCTCGTCGGCCCAGTCCGTCGCCTTCTTCGTGTTCGGCTCCAGCTCGGTCTCGATCGTGTTGGCCGCGGCCTTCTTCTCCGCCGGCGTCGAGCCGAAGTCCGCGGGCCCGCCGCCCGGCGTGGGTCCCGAGCGCTCCGGGGCGACCTGGTTCAACCGCATGCCCGTCTGCCGGTCGGAGGCCTGCCCGCGCAGCGCCTCCCATTCACTGTCGAAGCCCATGTTGATTTCCCCCGTTCAGTGGCCCGCCACGGACCACACCTGCCGTAACCGGCGCGTCGGAACGCCCGCGCGGTTCAGCCCGTCTCGATCTGCTCCCGGAAAGTCGCCAGGCGAGGAGGTGTTCACGTCCGCGGGCATTGCGATCCAGAACCTCTCCCCGCGGGGGCCGTGCTGCGTGGTGCCGGACTCCGGGTGGTACGTGTCGCGTGCGAACGGCATCCTCGGCACCCCCGTGTCCGTGATGTGGAGGCTGCTTTCGCGCCTCAGGCCCCCTGCGCGTGACCGGTAACCGGCCACAGAAGTCGATCATACGTGCGGCTTCCGCACCGGAGTGTGACCCAGGTCTCCCTGAGTGGCGGGATCGAGGTCCGGGGCGTGACGTGCGTCACGCCTCCGAGTTGCTGCCCGGGAGTGGGTCGGAAGGGGTAAGTAAGGTTAGCCTTACCTGAATTGAAGTGCGGAGTTGCCCTTCGGCGCGTCCCGCGCACCCCCACACCAGGAGACGGAAGAACATGACCCTACGGGTCGCGGTGGCCGGAGCCAGCGGCTACGCCGGCGGAGAGATCCTGCGTCTGCTCACCTCGCATCCCGGGACGGAGATCGGCGCCGTCACCGGCCACAGCAGCGCCGGCCGCCGTCTCGGCGACGTACAGCCCCAGTTGGCCGGCCCTGCCGACCGGGTGCTGGAGGAGACGTCGGCGCGCACGCTGCGCGGGCACGACGTGGTGTTCCTCGCCCTCCCGCACGGGCAGTCGGCGCCCCTCGCCCGCGAACTGGATCCGGAGGTCCTGGTCGTGGACTGCGGCGCCGACTTCCGGCTGCGCGATCCGGCCGACTGGAAGCGGTTCTACGGAACGGAGCACGCCGGAACCTGGCCGTACGGCCTCCCCGAACTACCGGGCGCGCGGCCGGAGTTGAGGGGTGCCTCGCGGATCGCCGTGCCCGGCTGCTATCCGACGGCGGTCACGCTGGCGCTGTTCCCCGCCTACGCGGCCGGGCTGGTGGAGCCGGAGGCGGTGGTCGTCGCCGCGAGCGGCACCTCGGGGGCGGGACGGGCGCTCAAGCCGCACCTCCTCGGCGCCGAGGCAATGGGGTCGATGACCCCGTACGGGGTCGGCGGCGGCCATCGGCACACCCCCGAGCTCGTCCAGAACCTGTCGCGGGTGGCCGGCGAGCGCGTGACGGTCTCCTTCACTCCGACGCTCGCGCCCATGCCCCGCGGCATCCTCGCCACCTGTTCCGCCCGGCTCCGGCCCGGTGCGGCGGCCGGCGGCGAGCAGGCGGTGCGCGCGGTCTTCGAAGCGGCGTACGCGGACGAGCCGTTCGTGCGGCTGCTGCCGCCCGGCCGGTGGCCGTCCACCGGTGCGGTGCTCGGCTCCAACACGGTCCAGGTGCAGGTGGCCGTGGACTCCGACGCGCGCCGCCTGATCTGCGTGAGCGCGATCGACAACCTGACCAAGGGCACCGCCGGCGGCGCGGTGCAGAGCATGAACGCAGCCCTCGGCCTGCCGGAGTGGCTGGGCCTGCCCACGAATGGAGTCGCTCCGTGAGCGTGACCGCTGCCCAGGGATTCCTCGCGAGCGGCGTCGCCGCCGGGATCAAGGAGTCCGGGCATCCCGACGTGGCGCTGGTGGTGAACCGGGGGCCGTCCCGGGCCGCCGCCGGCGTCTTCACCTCCAACCGGGTGCAGGCCGCGCCCGTCCGCTGGTCCCGGCGCGTGGTCGCGGGCCGGCGGGTCGCCGCCGTCGTCCTCAACTCCGGCGGCGCCAACGCCTGTACGGGGCCGGACGGCGCCGCCGACACCCGGGCGGCGGCGGAGCGCACGGCGCGGGCCGTCGGCGCCGACCCGGACGAGGTGGCCGTCTGCTCCACCGGCCTGATCGGCGTGCGCCTGCCGATGGACCGCCTCCTGCCCGGCATCGACACCGCCGCGGGCGCCCTGTCTCCCGACGGCGGCGACGACGCGGCCGTGGCCGTCAAGACGACGGACTCGGTGCACAAGACGGCCGCCGTCTCCCGGTCCGGGTGGACGGTCGGCGGCATGGCGAAGGGCGCGGGGATGCTCGCCCCGGGCCTCGCCACCATGCTGGTGGTCCTCACCACGGACGCCGACGCCGACGCCCGGCTGCTGGACTCCGCGCTGCGCGCCGCCGTCCGCACCACCTTCGACCGGGTGGACTCCGACGGCTGCATGTCCACCAACGACACCGTGCTGCTGCTCGCCTCGGGCGCCTCCGGCACGGCCCCGGACCCGGCGGAGTTCGCCGACGCCGTGCACGCCGTCTGCCTGGACCTGGCCCGGCAGCTGGTCGCGGACGCCGAAGGGGCGTCGAAGGAGATCGAGGTGGCGGTCGTCGGCGCGGCCACGGAGGAGGACGCCGTCACCGTGGGCCGCTCCGTCGCCCGGAACAACCTCCTCAAGTGCGCTCTGCACGGCGAGGACCCCAACTGGGGCCGGGTCCTCTCCGCGATCGGCACGACCGACGCCGTCTTCGACCCGGACCGGCTGGACGTGGCCATCAACGGCGTGTGGGTCTGCCGCGACGGAGCCCCCGGCGAGCCCCGGGAGGAGGCGGACCTGTCGGGCCGCCGGATCAGCCTCACGGTGGACCTGCGCTCCGGCGACGCGTCGGCGGTCCTGTGGACCAACGACCTCACGGCCGAGTACGTCCACGAGAACAGCGCCTACAGCTCATGAACGGGGTGGGGACACAGATGCTTACCGCAGTCGCACGGCCGGCCCCGGAGGCCGGAGCACCGTCCGGGGCCCCGTCCTGGGCCGAGGGGCTCCGGGGCCGGACCGTCGTCGTCAAGTTCGGCGGCAACGCCATGGTGGACGGGGCGCTCCTCGGCGCCTTCGCCGACGACGTCGTGGAGTTGCGGCGGGCCGGACTGCTGCCGGTCGTCGTCCACGGGGGCGGCCCGCAGATCAGCGCCATGCTCGACCGGCTGGGCCTGGAGTCCCGCTTCGAGGCGGGCCTGCGGGTGACGACCCCCGAGGCCATGGACGTCGTGCGGATGGTGCTGACGGGCCGTATCCAGCGGGAGCTCGTCGGAGCGATCAACGCCCACGGCCCGTACGCCGTGGGCCTGTCCGGCGAGGACGCGCACACGCTGACCGCCGTGCGGCGCAGGGCCGAGGTGGACGGGCGGCCCGTGGACCTCGGGCAGGTCGGCGAGGTCGTGGCCGTCGCCCCCGACACCCTGCGGGCCTTACTCGACGAGGGCCGCATCCCGGTCGTCTCCCCCGTCGCGCGCGGCACGGACGGGCAGGTCTACAACGTCAACGCCGATCTCGCCGCGTCGGCGCTGGCGGTCGCGCTCGGCGCGGCCCGGCTCGTCGTCCTCACCGACGTCGCGGGGCTGTACGCGGACTGGCCGCACGGCACCGAGGTGATCGAGCGGCTGACGGCCTCCGAGCTGGGCGGGCTGCTGCCGGGCCTCGCGAGCGGCATGCTGCCGAAGATGGAGGGCTGCCTGCAGGCCGTACGGGCGGGCGTGGGCCGGGCCCAGGTCCTCGACGGCCGCGTACCGCACGCCGTGCTGCACGGCTTCACCGCCGGGAAGAGCTCCGGCACCACGATCGTGCCGGACGAACGCCCCGGCCGGCCCGCACCCGAGGAGGCCCGGCCATGAGCCCTGCCGCCGATACCCCGCTCACCGGACGGTGGCGGGCGGTCATGATGGACACCTACGGAACTCCCCCGCTGGCCCTGGTCCGGGGCGAGGGCAGCACCGTGTGGGACGAGGCGGGGCGCGCCTACACGGACTTCACCGGCGGGATCGCCGTCAACACCCTCGGGCACGCCCACCCGGCCGTCGTCGCGGCGGTCGCGGCGCAGGCCGCGCGGCTCGGGCACGTGTCGAACCTGTTCGTCTCGGAGCCGCCTGTCGCCCTGGCGGAGCGGCTCCTGGACCTGTTGGGCGCACCGGGCCGGGTGTTCTTCGCGAACTCGGGCGCCGGGGCCGTCGAAGCCGCGTTCAAGATCGCCCGCCGGACGGGTCGCCCGCACGTGGTCGCCGCCGAGGGCGGGTTCCACGGGCGCACCATGGGTGCGCTGGCCCTCACCGGCCAGCCGGCCAAGCGGGCCCCGTTCCTGCCGCTGCCGGGGGAGGTGACGCACGTCCCGTACGGCGACGCGGCGGCGCTCCGCGCGGCCGTGACGGAGCGGACGGCCGCGGTGTTCCTGGAGCCGGTGCAGGGCGAGGGCGGAGTGGTCCCCGCTCCGGAGGGCTACCTGCGCGCGGCGCGCGAGATCACCCGGGCCGCGGGCAGCCTCCTGGTCCTGGACGAGGTGCAGACGGGGATCGGGCGCACCGGGCACTGGTTCGCGCACCAGGCGGTGCCGGGCGTCGACCCGGACGTGGTCACCCTTGCCAAGGGCCTGGGCGGCGGACTGCCGATCGGCGCGACCGTCGCGCTCGGTCCGGCCGCGGGGCTGCTGACTCCCGGGCAGCACGGCTCCACCTTCGGCGGGAACCCCGTCGCGTGCGCGGCCGGGCTGGCCGTGCTGGAGACCGTCGGGAAGGAGGGGCTCCTCCCCCACGCCGCCTGGCTGGGCGAGCGGCTGAAGCGCGGTATCGGGGCGCTGGGACACCCCCTGGTCCGCGAGGTGCGCGGGGCAGGGCTGCTCCTGGGCGTCGCGCTCGCCGAGCCGGCCGCCGTACGGGTGCAGGCGGCGGCGCAGGATGCCGGGTTCCTCGTCAACGCGGCGGGCCCGGACACCGTACGCCTGGCCCCGGCCCTGACCCTGCCGAAGGCCGAGGCGGACGCGCTCCTGGCGGCCCTGCCCGCGATCCTCGACGCCGCGGCCGGCGCCGGCGGGTGACGGCGGGTGACGGCAGCCGCCAGGCCCTACAGCGGGCAGGCCAGGACGCGGGCGCCGCGGGCCGGATCCAGGGAGCGCGCCCAGGCGGCCGGGGCCAGGGCCGGGCCGACCGGGGCGAAGCCGTGACGGAGGAAGAGGCGGCCGCTGCCGGTGGTGGCGGTGAACAGGGCCGTCAGGGAGCGGTGGCGGGCCCGGGAGAACGCCGCCTGGAGGAGCAGGGCACCCACACCCGAGCCCTGCCGGTGCGGGGCGACGCAGAAGTTGTACAGCACGCCTGCGGCGGGGTGGACGCGCAGCCCGAGGCAGCCTTCGAGGGCGCCGTCCGGGGCCTGCGCGACGAGGAAGTCGGCCGCGTGCGCGAGGTAGAGGGAGAGCGGGCGCTCGCGCAGGGCTCCGGTGCGGACGAACGGCCGGGAGAGCGCGGCGAGCGCCGGTGCGTCGTCCCGGCGGGCCGGCCGCACGGTGAACGCGGGGGCGGTGGAGGGGTGGGGGATGCGGAGGCGGGTGCGGGGCAGCGCGACGGGAGGCGGCGGGGCCGTGGTCAAGGCGTTCCTTCCTCGGGTTCCACCGTGCGCGGGCAGGGCTCCCGGAGGGAGCCGGGGAGCGCCCGGAGAGACCGGGTCGCCGCGCGACTCCGGTGGCGGAGACGGAAGTTAGGTTAGCCTTACCTCGCCCGCGGGGCCAAACCGGAGGCGCGCCGCGCCCCCCGAGCACCCCGACCCGGCTACTTGGCCCAGGCCTCCCTCGTGTCCCGGCCGTCCACGAGGGTCGTCACGACCTCGATGTCCCCGATCCGGGAGGCCTCGACCCGGCGCGGGTCGTCGCCGAGGACGACCAGGTCGGCCCGCTTGCCCGCGGTGAGGCTGCCGGCGCTGTCGTCCCAGTGGCAGGCGTACGCGCCCGCGACCGTGTACGCGTACAGGGCCTCCTCGACCGTGACGGCCTCGTCGGGGCCGATGAGGGCGCCCGAGGCGGACGCGCGCTCGACCATGAACTGGACCGCCCGCAGCGGCGATCCGTCCGTCACCGGCCGGTCGGAGCTGCCGACGAGGGTCACCCCGTGGTCGAGGAAGCCGCGGCCCCGGTACATCCACGGCGCGCGGCGCTCCCCCATGACCGCGGCGTAGTCGTCGCCGAACCAGCGCAGGAAGTTGGGCTGGACGACGGCGCTGACGCCGAGGTGGGCGAAGCGCGGGAGCTGGTCGGGGCGGATCAGCCCGGCGTGCTCGATGCGGTGGCGTGCGCCGGGCCGCGGCCGCAGCCGCTGCGCCCGCTCCAGGGCGTCGAGGGCGAGGTCGGCGGCCCGGTCGCCGATGGCGTGGACGGCGAGCTGCCAGCCGCCGAGGTGCCCGTCCACGATGAGGCCGGTGAGGCGCTCCGGGTCGTCCTGGAGCTGCCCGGTGTGGCCGTCCATTCCCTCGTACGGCTCGGTGAGCGCGGCCGTCCGCGCCATCATGCCGCCGTCGGTGTAGATCTTCAGTGCGCCGACGGAGAGCCAGTCGTCGCCGAAGCCGGTTCGCAGGCCGAGGTCGAGCGCGCGGGGGATGCCGTCGTGCTCGTGGGCCGCGGCCGGCTTCAGGGTGTCGCCGCCCGGCATGAGCTGGACCCGCAGCGGGAGGCGGCCCTCGTCGCGCAGGAGTTGGTAGGCGCCGAGTTCGACGGGGCTGTGGCCGAGGAGGCCGCCGCCGATGCCGGCCTCGGCGCAGGCGGTGATGCCCTCGGCGAGGCAGCCGCGGCCGGCGTGCTCGATGGCGTCGGCGAGGTCGGCCTGGGAGTACGGCAGCCGCAGGCGGCGTACGGCGCCCATGGCGCTCTCGACGAGGAGGCCGTCCTGGTGCGGGACGTCGGCCGGGAGCATGGCGAGGACGGCGCTGTTGACGACACAGGCGTGCCCGGAGTCGTGCATGAGGAAGAGGCGGCGGCCGCGGCTGACGGTGTCGAGTTCGGCGGCGGTGAGGTGCCGGCCGAGGGCCCGCTGGTCGTAGCCGCCGATGCTGACCCAGGCGCCGGCCCCGCGCGAGCGGGAGACGGCGCCGTCGATGGCGGCGAGGACGTCGTCGATGCGGGTGAGGCCGGCGATGCTCGGGGTGCGGGCCTTCAGGCCCGTCCACGACAGGTGCACGTGGCTGTCGATGAACCCGGGGAGCACGGTGGCCCCTTGCAGGTCGACGACCTCCCGGGCGGGCAGGGAGGTGACGGCCCCGTCGAGGCCGACGATGCGGCCCCGCCAGATGCCCAGGTCGCGGGCGACCGGGTGGCCGGGGTCCATGGTGAGGATGTTCGCGTTCGTCAGCCTCGTGCACAACATCATGCGCTGTCCGTCCTCAACGGGGTTCGGCCATCACGGCGTCGGTGGCGGCAGCCGGGGCGCCGTCCGCGGTGTCTTCGGGGTCCTCCGGTGCGAACCGCCTGGGTGCGGCCGGCACCATCAGGGGCGTGCCGGTCTCGGGGTCGTCGATGATGCGGCAGGGCAGTCCGAATACGTCCTCGACGAGTTCGGCGGTCATGACGTCGGCGGGGGCGCCCTGCGCGGCGATCGTGCCGCCGGGGCGCATCACGATCAGGTGGGTGGCGTAGCGGCACGCCTGGTTGAGGTCGTGCAGCACGGCCACGACGGTGTGGCCCTTGCGGGCGTGGAGTTCGGCGCACAGGTCGAGGACGTCGACCTGGTGGGCGATGTCGAGGAAGGTGGTGGGCTCGTCCAGCAGGAGCAGCGACGTCTGCTGGGCGAGCACCATGGACAGCCAGACGCGCTGGCGCTGGCCGCCGGAGAGGTCGTCGACGGGCCTGTCCGCGAGCTCCAGGACTCCGGTCTGCCGCATCGCCTCGACGACGGCCGCCTCGTCCTCGGCGGACCACTGCCTGAGCATCCCCTGGTGCGGGTAGCGGCCGCGGGCGACGAGGTCGCCGACGGTGATGCCGCCGGGGGCGGTGGAGGTCTGCGGGAGCAGACCGATGCGGCGGGCGACCTCGCGCGAGCGGTACGAGGCGATGGCCGCGCCGTCGAGGAGGACCCGGCCGTGGCGGGGCCGGAGCATCCGCGCGAGGGCTTTGAGGAGCGTGGACTTGCCGCAGGCGTTCGGTCCGATGATCACGGTGAAGGAGTGGTCGGGGATGTCGACGCCGAGGTGGGTGGCCACCGTCCGCTGGTCGTAGCAGAGCGTCAGGTCCTCGGCGCGCAGCCGGGGCGTCGGGAGGTTCGTTCCAGTCATGCGCGGCTCTTTCGCGACTCGGTGATCAGCAGCCAGATGAGGTACAGCCCGCCGATGGTGCCGGTGGCCGTGCCGACGGGGAGGAGGGCCGGGGCGAACAGGCGCTGCGCGGCGACGTCGCTCGCGGCGAGCAGCAGCGCGCCCATCAGCGCGGCCGGGAGCAGGGCCGGGCCGGCGGTGCGGGTCAGGCGGCGGGCGAGCTGGGGCGCGGCGAGGGCGATGAACCAGATGGGGCCGGTCACCGCGGTGGCGAAGGCGGCCAGGGCGACGCTGACGAGGAGCAGCACGGCGCGGGTCCGCGTGACGTTCACGCCGAGGGCCGTGGCGGTGAGGTCGCCCATCTCCACCATGGAGAGGCGGCGGGAGAGGAGGAAGGCGGGCGGGAGGAGGACGGCGGCCGCGATGAGGATGGCGTTGGCGTGCGTCCAGCCCCGGTTGCCGAGGCTGCCGATCAGCCAGGCCTGGGCTTCCAGGGCCTCCTGGAAGGTGGCCCTGGTGATCAGGTACGAGTTCACGGCGAGGAGCAGCGCGCTGACGCCGATGCCGATGACGACGAGCCGGAAGCCGTGGAGGCCGCGGCCCAGCATGAGGAGGTGGACGGCGGCGGCGGTGGCGAGGCCGCCGATCAGGGCGCCGAACGCGATCTGGGCCATGCTGCCGTGCACGACGATGATGACGGTGAGCGCGCCGACAGCGGAGCCGTTGGTGAAGCCGATGATGTCCGGGCTGCCGAGGGCATTGCCGGTGAGGCTGGTCAGGAGGGCGCCGCTGACGGCGAGGGCGGCACCCACGGCGACCGCGGTCAGCAGGCGGGGCAGGCGGAGGGTGTTGACGACGAAGTCGGCGCCACCGGAGTCGCCGCCGGTCAGGGCCCGGAGGACCTCGGCGACGGTGAGCTCGTAGTCGCCGGTGGTGAGCGAGACGACCATGACGGCGAGCAGGGCGAGGAGGATCGCCGCGGTCACGGCCAGCGCCCTGCCCTGGACCCGTACCGACGCCCCGCGAGCTCCCGGGATGCGCAGCACCGTTCCGGTGATCACGCCGGGCCGGTAAACGAACCGGCCGGTCGCGGCAGGGGGCTTCGCGGCGGGGGCCGACCCCGCCTGGCGTACAGGACTCACAGCGCCTCCTCGTTCGCTTCTCCGCCCGCGAGGCGCAGAGGTGCGGCCTTGACACTCGTCTGCGGCCCGGCGGCCTCGCGTGCGCCGCTCACAGCGCCTCCTCGTTCGCTTCTCCGCCCGCGAGGCGCAGAGGTGCGGCCTTGACACTCGTCTGCGGCCCGGCGGCCTCGCGTGCGCCGCTCACAGCATGACCAGCTTTCGGCGACGGCACAGCGCCAGGAACACGGGGGCGCCGATGAAGGCGGTGACGATGCCGACCTGGATTTCGCCGGGGGCGCCGATCACTCGGCCCGCGATGTCCGCGCCGATGAGCAGGACGGGTGCGAGGAGCATGGAGTACGCGAGGACCCAGCGCTGGTCGGGGCCGACGACGAACCGGGCGATGTGCGGGACGACGAGCCCGACGAAGGCGATCGGCCCCGCGGCGGCCGTGGCGGCGCCGCACAGCAGCATGACGCCGACGGCGCCGAGGATCCGCGTGCGGTGGACGTTGACGCCGAGGGCGCGGCCCATCTGGTCGCCGAGGGCGAGGGCGTTGAGCGAGGGGCCGAGCAGCAGGGCGATGAACAGGCCTGCGGCGATGAACGGGAGGATCACGTAGACGACGTCGAGGTAGCGGCCGGCGAGTGAGCCGACCGTCCAGAAGCGGAACTGGTCGAAGGCGCTCGGGTTCAGCAGCAGGACGGCCGAGTTGAAGGCGTACAGCACGGCGGTCACGGCCGCGCCGGCGACGACCAGGCGGTCCGGTGTGGCGACCTTGCGCCCCGAGGAGCCCAGCAGGTAGACGACGGCCGAGGCGAGGGCGGCGCCGAGGAACGCGAACCAGACGTAGCCGAGGACGGAGCCGATGCCGAGGAAGGCGAGGGCGACGACGACCCCGGCGGACGATCCGAGGCTGATGCCGAGGAGGCCCGGCTCGGCGAGCGGGTTGCGGGTCAGCGCCTGCATCAGCGCCCCGGACAGGCCGAGGGCTGCGCCGACGAGCAGGCCGAGAAGGGTTCTGGGGATGCGGTAGTCGTGGATGATGATCGAGGTCTCGGATCCGTCCGGGTGCCAGAGCACGCTCCAGACCTCGCTGAGCGGCAGGCCCCGCGTCCCCGTCCACACGCCGAGGAGCGACACCAGGACCAGTGCGGCGAGTACGGCGAGGAGTCCCGCGCCCCGCAGGGCGGTGGCGGTGCCGCGTGCCGGGGGCACGACGGCGGGGGCGGCCTCCTCCCGGGACACCGCCTGCGTTTCGACCGGCAACGACATTTCCCCCTGACGGCGGTGCACGCGTACCGCGATCGTTCGTCTGCTGTAGGGATGGGGCGGCGACTCGGCGCACAAGAGCCTTGCAACTTAGGCGAGGCTAACCGAACGTGGGGGGCGGGTCAACGTGCGGGAAAGCAGGGCGAGATGGACTCGCGACCCACACCCGCGGAGACGTTCGAGCACGGCATGGACGACCGATTTCTTAGAGTAGCCTTACCTAACTTCCCGCAGCTCCGGATGGAGGGTCACATGCCAGTTGGAGGACCGACCGGGGGGCTCGTCCTCCGCCGGGCGATCAGGGGACAGCGCCGCAGAGTCGTCTCTGCCTCCCTGCTCGGCATGACCCACCAGGGGTGCGAGGCGCTGGTGCCCGTGGTGATCGGCGCCGCCATCGACACCGCGGTCGCCACCGGGTCCGCGCAGTCGCTCCTGCGCTGGCTCCTGGTGCTCGGCGTCCTCTTCCTCGTGCTGTCCACCTGCTACCGGACCAGCGCGAGGATCGCCGAGGGGGCCGGCGAGCACGCCGCGCACCGGCTCCGCCTCGAACTCGGCGCCCGCGTGCTCGACCCGCGCGGCGGCGCCGACGCGAACCGGCTGCCGGGCGCGCTCACCAGCATCGCCACCAACGACGCCCGCCGCGTCGGCTCGGTCGCCACCGTCCTCCCCTACGGCTGTGCGGCGATCGCCGCCCTCACCGTCAGCGCCGTGGCCCTGCTGCGGATCTCCGTGCCGCTCGGCCTGCTCGTACTGCTCGGCATCCCGCCGCTGCTGTGGCTCGGCCACCGCATCAGCCGGCCCCTGGAGCGGCGCAGCGAGGCCGAGCAGGAGAGCGCCGCGCACGCCTCCGGCGTCGCCGCCGACCTGGTCTCCGGGCTGCGCGTCCTCAAGGGCATGGGCGCCGAGGCGGCCGCCGTGGCCCGCTACCGCACCACCAGCCAGGACTCCCTCGCCGCGGCACTGCGCGCGGCCCGCAGCCGCGCCGGGCACGAGGGCGCACTGCTCGCCCTGACCGGGGTGTTCATCGCGGCCATCGGCATCGCCGGCGCCTACCTCGCGATGGACGGCAGCATCAGCGTCGGCGACCTGGTCGCCGCCGTCGGCCTCGCCCAGTTCCTCCTCGGCCCCTTCCAGCTGCTGGCCTACTCCAACGCCGAGTTCGCCCAGGCGCGCGCCTCCGCCCGGCGGATCGCCGAGGTCCTCGCCTCCCCCGCCGCCGTCGACGGCGGGGAACGGCAGCCCGACGGCCCGGACACCGGCGCCGGGCACCTCCGGCTGCGGGACGTCCGCCTCGGCGCCCTGCGCGGGGTCGACCTCGACTTCCCCGCCGGCAGCCTCACCGGCGTCGTCACCCGGGACCCGGCCGCCGCCCACGACCTGCTCCTCGCCCTCGCCCGGGAGACCGACCCGGCCGGCGGACGCGTCGAACTCGACGGCGTGCCCCTGACCGAGCTCGACCCCGACCGGCTGCGCCGCACCGTCCTCGTCGCCCACCACGACGCCGACCTCTTCGAGGCCAGCCTCCTGGACAACGTACGGGCGGGTGCCGCCGATTCCGCCGCGGACGCCGTCGACGCCGCCCTGGCCGCCTCCACCGCAGACGAGGTCGCCGCGCTGCTCCCCGACGGGGCGGACACCGTCCTCGCCGAACGCGGCCGGTCCCTCTCCGGCGGCCAGCGCCAGCGCGTCGCCCTCGCCCGGGCCCTCGCCGCCGACCGCGCCGTCCTCGTCCTGCACGACCCGACCACCGCCGTGGACACCGTCACCGAGTCCCGGATCGCCGCCCGCCTGCGGGAGGTCCGCCGGGGCCGCACCACCGTCCTGATCACGACCAGCCCGGCCCTCCTCGCGGAGACCGACCGGGTCGTCGTCCTCGACGGGGGAACCGTCGCCGCCGCCGGCGCGCACACCGAACTCGTCACCACCGACGAGGCCTACCGCACGGCGGTGCTCGCATGACCGCCGCACACGAGGACCGCACGGGCCCCGCCGAACCGGGGACGGAGAGGGACAGGGACATGAGCGGGACCAGCACGCACGACGGCACGGACCGCGCGCTCCTGCCCACCGCCGGCGGCGCGGAGAGCCGGGCCGCGCTCCGCACCATCCTCCACGGCCACCGGCTCCTCGCTGCCGGCGCCGTCCTCGTCCTGGTCGTCGGGACCGGGATCGGCCTGCTGACCGCCCCGCTGCTCGGCCACGTCGTCGACCTGGTCGTCGACCAGGAGGGGCCGCGGGCCCTGACCCTCCCGCTGGTGCTGCTCGTCGCGGTCGCGCTGGCCCGCGGCGCCGCCGGCGCGGCCGGCAGCGCCCTCGTGGCCCGGCTCGGCGAGACCGTCCTCGCCGCCGTGCGCGAGCGGTTCATCGAACGGGCGCTGCGGCTGCCCCTCGAACGGGTCGAAGCAGCCGGCTCCGGAGACCTCGTCTCCCGCGTCACCAGCGACGTCGCCGTGATCGCCAAGTCGGTGCGGCAGGCCCTGCCCGAGTTCACCCGCTCCGCGCTCACCATCCTCCTCACGCTCGTCGGACTCGCCGTCCTCGACTGGCGGTTCCTCCTCGCCGCCCTGCTGGCCGTGCCCGTCCAGGTGCTGTCCGTCCGCTGGTACCTGCGCCGCGCGGCACCCGTGTACGCCGAACACCGCGTCGCCACCGGCGCCCTCCAGCACCAGCTGCTCGACAGCATCGGCGGGGTGCGCACCGTGCGCGCCTTCCGGCTGAACGAGCGGCACACCGGCCTGCTCGCCGACCGGTCGGGCGCCGCCCGCGACGTGGCGCTGCGCGGGCTGCACATCGTCACCGGCTTCTTCTCCCGGCTGAACCTGGCCGAGTACATCGGGCTCGCCGCCATGCTCGGAACCGGTTTCCTGCTCGTCCGGAACGGCTCGGTGAGCATCGGCACGGCCACCGCGGCCGCCCTGTACTTCCACAGCCTCTTCAACCCGGTCAACGCCGCGCTGTTCCTCCTCGACGACGCCCAGTCCGCGGGCGCGAGCTTCGCCCGCCTCATCGGCGTCGCGAACCTGCCCGCCGAGCCGGCGCCGCGGAGCGGGAGCGTCCCGGCCGACGGCTCGGTGAAGGTGACCGGGCTCGGCCACGCGTACGCCGACGGGCCGCCCGTCCTGAGCGGCGTCGACCTCGACGTGCACAGCGGCGAGCGGGTGGCGCTGGTCGGCGCGAGCGGCGCCGGCAAGACCACCCTGGCGAAGGTCGTCGCCGGCGTGCACACGCCCGCGAGCGGGACGATCTCCCTCGGCGGGGTCGACGTCCGCGAGCTGGGTCCGGAGGGGGTACGCCGCGCCGTGACCCTGATCAGCCAGGAAGTGCACGTCTTCGCAGGCCCGTTGGCCGAGGACCTGCGGCTGGCCCGGCCGGAGGCCTCGGACGCGGAGCTGCGCGGCGCGCTCGACGCGGTGGGTGCGCTGGAGTGGGCGGAGGCCCTGCCCGACGGTCTCGCGACCGTGGTCGGCGAGGGCGGGCACCGGCTGACCGTCGCCCAGGCCCAGCACCTGGCGCTCGCCCGGCTCGTGCTCGCCGACCCGCCCGTCGCGATCCTGGACGAGGCGACCGCCGACGCGGGCAGCGCGGGCGCCCGGGTGCTGGAGGAGGCGGCCGCGCGCGCCCTGGTGGGCCGTACGGGCCTCCTGGTCGCCCACCGCCTGCCGCAGGCCGCGGCGGCGGACCGCGTGGTCGTCCTGGACGGCGGCCGGGTCGTCGAAACGGGCACGCACGACGAACTCGTCGCGGCGGGCGGCCGCTACGCGGCGCTGTGGTCGGCCTGGTCGAACAGCCGCCGGAGCGCGGACGCCCCCGCGCCCGCCTCGGCGGAGCCGACCCCGGTCCCTCCCGCGGACCGTACGCAGGCCGGCGCGGCCGATGACCACCTGTCGGCGGACGCGGTGATCCGGCCGGCGGCCGGCGGACCCGGCCGCCGTTGAAGCGACAGTGCTGGTCGCAGCCGTCGACGAATGGCCGCGACCAGCACTGCCGTGGCGTCGGTACCCGGCGGCTCAGGCCTCGCACTGCATCCAGGTGTCGCCGCCGCGGATCCAGAGAACACCATCGCGTCCCTGAACGCAGCGCCTGGTCACCGGCTCCGGTAGCAGGAGTCGCTCACGGGAGGTGATCACCCAGGCTCCGTCGACGAGTTCGGCGCGGTTCAGCTCGATGCCGGGCCTGTTGCGGAACTCGTGGCTGAGGACCATCCGGGTGCCGCGTACGGCGATGCCGTCGGATTCCCTCAGGGGGTGGCGGTAGCTGGTGGTGCCGCCGGCGGAGGGGTCGACGCGGGACAGGAAGGAACCTTCGTGGCCGTACCAGCCCAGCCAGGCCACGTCGCCCTCGGTGGCGCCCGCGATCCCTCCGAGGGGCAGCACAGGGAGCCGTTGTCGGCCCAGAGGGCCCCAGGTCCGGGTGCCGTCGGTGTCCCAGCGGGCCAGTCCCTCGCTGGACGCGGGGTGGCTTCCGTAAATGCCCTCGTCACCGTGTGAAGTCCAGATGCCGCCGTCGCGGTCGGTGAGGACGTAGTCGATGTCGTCGCCGATGCAGAGGTGATCCACCGGGTAGCCCCCGCGGGAGTACACCGTCGCGTTGCTCTCCCACCTCCCCGTCCTGTCGCGGTGTGCACGGGATGAGGCCAGCAGGAACCGCGACCACGAGAGCAGGGCCAGGTGGCCGGTGTGCGCCGTGAGGCCGGTCACCGGAGTGCGGTGCTCCACCCCGTCCGAAATCACGACCAGTACGCCGTCGCACGGAGCGGTCACGTGCCAGCCGACCCATCCCCTGGTGTACGGGGAGCGGGTCAGGCTCCGTTCGTGGACCAGCACGACCGCGAGTTCGCGGTTCGGCCCGACGGTCCACCACAGGGCTCGCCATCCGGCCAGGGCGTCCCCGGAGGGCAGGCTCCACACGAAGCGCAGGTCACCAGGCGTCATCGACACACCCTTGGGACTCCGGGCCCCGACGGCGCCCGAAGAGACGCACCTTACCGGACGGCGGCTCGATGTCTTCGGCTCACGCCGGGCACCGGCCGTCCGTAGGGCCTGCTGATCCGCAGCGCGCGCCGCCGCCCGCGGAGGAAGGTCCTCCGCGGGCAGCGGTTTCGGTGCGGGCGGGTGGGTCAGGGCTGGACGGCGGCGAGGCTCGCCGGCCTCAGGTCCGTCCAGTGCTCCTCCACATACGCCAGGCAGGCCTCGCGGGTGTCGGGGCCGGCGGCGGTGCGCCAGCCGGCCGGGACCTCGGCGAAGGACGGCCACAGCGAGTGCTGGTTCTCGTCGTTCACCAGGACCAGGAAGGTGCCCTGCGGGTCCTCGAACGGGTTGGTGCTCATGCGGTGTCACTCCTCTGGGACGGTGCGGTGAACAGCCCGGACAGCGGCTGTTCGGGACGGGCTGCCACGGTGTGCAGCAGCTGGAGAAGTTCGTCGGCGAGCCTGCGGGCCTTGGCGGTGCCGAGCAGGTCGGTGGCGTGGACCAGGGCGCAGTGGACGGGGCCGCCGCCGCGCGGCTCGTGGAAGCCGAGGGTCAGGTCGGCCCTGGTCCGGCCGGTCGGCACGGCCTCCAGGGTGCCCGCGCCGCCTTCGAGTGAGGCGAGGTCGGCCTGCTCGTGGTGGACCACCATGACCTGCGGCCCCTCGGCGGGCAGGCCGGTGGCGCGGGCGACCTCCTCGTACGGGACCTCCTGCCGGTCGAGGGCGCTGAGCACGGTCTCCCGTACGCGGCCGAGCAGTTCGAGGAAGGTCGGGTCGCCCGCCGTGTCGGTGCGCAGCACGACCGTGCCGAGGAAGCTGCCGACGAGGTCGGCGAGCCGGTCGTCGGTGCGGCCGGCGACCATCGTGCCGATGGGCAGGTCGGTGCCGGCGCCGTGGCCGGTCAGCAGGGCCGCGAGCGCGGCGTGCAGCACCATGAACATGCTGGTGCCGGTGGCGCGGGCCAGCTCGTCCACGGCCGTGTGGAGCTGCTCGTCGAGGACGAAGGGGACGTGTCCCGCGGGCCGTCCCGCCGGGTCCGCGGCGGCCGGCCGCGGCCCGTCCGCCGGGAGCGCCAGCCGCTGCGGGGCGCCGGCGAGGGTCTCCCGCCAGTAGGCGAGCTGCCGGCCGCCGCGGCTGTCGGGATCGGCGGGGTCGCCCAGGACCTCGTGGGCCCAGCGCGTGTAGTCCGCGTACGAGACGGGCAGCGGCTGCCAGTCGGGGGCGCGGCCCTCCCTGCGTGCCGCGTAGGCGGTGGTGAGGTCGCGGAACAGCGGGACGACGGACCACTCGTCGGCGGCGAGGTAGTGCAGGGCGAGCAGCAGGGCCTGGTGGCCGTCGGGTCCGGTCAGCAGGTGGGCCCTCAGAGGTGCCTCCCGCTCCAGGTCGGGTGCTGCGGAGGCGAGTTCGCGCAGGCGGGCGTCCGGGTCCGCGCATTCCTCCGCGACCAGGGCCGGTGCGTCGACGGGCCGCTGGTGGACGAAGCCGTCGTGTTCGGCGAAGGCCGTGCGCAGCGGTGCGTGGCGGGCCGTGACGTCGGCGAGGGCCGCGGCGAGCGCGTCCGTGTCGAAGCCGTCGGCGGAGCGCAGGGCCAGGGCGTGGTCGAAGCCGGGGCTGCGGCGGTACGCCTGCCACTGCGTGCGCTGGCCGGGTGCGAGGGGCAGCGGCCCGTCGGCGGGCGCGGCGGGGTGCAGTGCCGGGCGGGCGGCAGCGGCGCCTGCGAGCTTGCCGGCGAGGCCGGCGACGGTCAGGGCGTCGAAGACGTCGCGGATGCCGAGTTCGACGCCGAACTCGGTGCGGATGCGGCCGAGGAGCCGCATGGAGGCCATCGAGTGGCCGCCGAGCGCGAAGAAGTTGTCGTGGACGCCGACGGTGTCGAGCTTGAGGATCTCGCAGAACAGTGCGGCGAGGCGCGCCTGGGTCTCGTCGGCCGGGCGGGCGCCGCCGGTCATCGCCGACCAGTCGGGCGCGGGCAGCGCCTTGCGGTCCAGCTTGCCGTTGGGGGTCAGCGGCAGCGGGCCGTCGAGCGGGACGACGAGCGCGGGCACCATGTACTCGGGCAGCAGGGCGGCGACGTGGGCGCGCAGCTCCTGCGGGTCGGGGTCGGCGCCCGGCTCGGGGACGGCGTAGCCGATGAGTCGGACGATGTCGCCGTCGCGGTCGGGCAGGACCGCGGCCTGGGCGACCGCGGGGTGCGCGGCGAGGGCCGCCTCGATCTCGCCCAGCTCGATGCGGAAGCCGCGCACCTTGACCTGCGTGTCGACCCGGCCGAGGAAGTCCAGGTTGCCGTCGCGGCGCCAGCGGGCCCGGTCGCCGGTGCGGTACATGCGGCTGCCCGGGGCGCCGTACGGGTCGGCGGTGAAGCGTTCCGCGGTCAGGGCGGGCTTGCCGAGGTAGCCGCGGGCGAGGCCGCGTCCGGCGACGTACAGCTCGCCCACCACGCCGGGCGGGACGGGCCGCAGGTGCTCGTCGAGGACGTAGGCGCGGGTGTTGGGGTCGGGGCGGCCGATCGGGACGCGGCCGGGCGGGGTGCCGCCGTGTTCGCGGGCGGGCCACAGGGTGGAGTTGACGGTCGCCTCGGTGAGGCCGTACGCGCAGATCAGGTGCGCGGTGGCGCCGAACCGCTCGAACAGGTCCGGCGGCACGGTCTCCGTGCCGACGAGCACGGTCGACCCCTCGGGGAGCGCGCAGCCGGGCGGGAGCGCAGACACCAGCGACGGCGGCAGGATCATGTGGGTGATCCGCTGGTCCGCGAGGAAGTCGGTGAGGGCCGGTCCGGCGACTCGCGCCTCGTCGGTGATGAGGACGAGCCGGCCGCCGTGGCACAGGGCCATTGCCAGCTCGAACGCGAAGACGTCGAAGCCGATCGAGGCGAACTGCAGGACCCGGCTGTCGGGGTGCAGGCCCATGCGGTCGACGGCGGTCGCGACGAGGCTGGAGATGCCCTCGTGGGGGACGACGACGCCCTTGGGGCGGCCGGTGGAGCCGGAGGTGTAGATCACGTACGCGGCCTGGTCGAGGGCGATCGGGCCGTGCTGCACCGGCCCGTCGGGGAGCGCGTCGAGGGCGGCGGCCGTGTCGGGGTCGTCGAGGAGGACGACGGGGACGCCCGGGACGTCGGGGATCTTCCCGGCGACCGGTTCCGTGCCGACGACGAGGGCGGCCCCGGAGTCCTCGATCATGTACGCGAGGCGGTCGGCGGGGTGGGCGAGGTCGAGCGGCAGGAACGCCGCGCCGAGCTTCATGGCGGCGAGCACGGCGGCGACCATGTCCACGGAGCGGGGCACGGCCACGGCCACGGTGCTCTCGGCGCCGACGCCGTGCGCGGCGAGGAGCCGGGCGAGGCGGTTGGCGCGGGCGTCGAGCTGCGCGTACGTGGCCGAGCGGGCCCGGTCGACGACGGCGACGGCGTCGGGCCGCTCGGCGAGCCGCCGGGCGAACAGGTCGGGGAAGGACGCCTCCTCGACCTCGCGGGGCGAGCCGTTGAAGCCCTCCAGGACGAGTCGGCGCTCGGCATCGTGGAGGATCTCGGCCTGGGAGAGCGGCCGTTCGGGTGCGGCGGCGAGGGCGGTGACGAGCCGGCGGAGCCGGTCGCCGAGCTCCTCGGCGCTCTCCGGGTCGAACAGCTCGGTGGCGTACTCCAGGCGGCAGCCGAGGGAGCCGGTGCCGCCGTCGGCCGGGGTGTGCTCGGTGAAGCTGAACACCAGGTCGAACTTGGCGGAGCGGATGCGGTACGGCACGTACGCGACGTCGAGGCCGGGCAGGGCCAGTTCCCCGCCGGTGCGGGCGTGGTAGCCGACCATGACCTGGAAGAGCGGGTTGCGGGAGAGCGAGCGCGTCGGGTTGAGCGCCTCGACGACGGCCTCGAAGGGCACGTCCGCGTGGGAGAACGCGGCCAGGTCGGTCTCGCGGACCCGGGCGAGCAGCTCTGTGAAGGAGGGGTCGCCGCCGAGGTCGGTGCGCAGGACGAGGGTGTTGACGAAGAAGCCGACCAGCTCGTCCAGCGCCTCGTCGCCGCGGCCGGCGATGGGCGAGCCGAGCGGGATGTCGGTGCCGGCGCCCATGCGGTGCAGCAGGGCGGCGACGGCCGCGTGGACGACCATGAACATGCTGGCGCCGGTGTCGCGGGCGAGCCGCCTGAGCGCCTCGTGGGTGCGCGGGTCGAAGGTGAGGTCGAGTTCGGCGCCGGTGAACGCCGGGCGGGCGGGCCGGGGCCGGTCCGTGGGCAGGTCCAGCTCCTCAGGGGCGCCCGCCAGGGCCGTGCGCCAGTGGTCGAGCTGCCGGGCGGCCAGGCTGTCGGGATCGGCCGGGTCGCCGAGGAGGCGCTGCTGCCAGAGCGCGTAGTCGGCGTACTGCACCGGCAGCGGCTCCCACCCGGGGGCCTCGCCGCGGGTGCGGGCCGTGTAGGCGGTGGTCAGGTCGCGCAGGAAGGGGCGGTCCGACCACTCGTCGGTGGTGATGTGGTGCAGCAGCAGGACGACGACGTGGTCCTCGGGGGCGAGCTCCACGAGGGTGGCGCGCAGGGGCGGTTCGGCGGCCAGGTCGAAGGGGCGGGCGACGGCCTCGTCGACGATGCCGGGCAGCTCCTCCTCCGTGGCGCGGACCAGCTCGACGACCGGGCGGGCCTCGCCTGCGGGCAGCACCCGCTGGAGGGCCCGGCCGTCGGGCGTGGTGGAGAAGACGGTGCGCAGTGCCTCGTGGCGGTCGGTCACGTCGGCGAGGGCGGCGCGCCAGGCGTCGGTGTCGAGGGCGCCGCGCATCCGCATGACCAGCGGGAAGTTGTAGGCGGCGGAGGTGCACTCGATCTGCTGGATCATCCACAGCCGCTGCTGGGCGTGGGAGAGCGGCAGCTCGTCGGGGCGCTCCCCGGCGGTCAGTGCGGGGCGGGCCGCTCCGGCGCCGCGGTCGGCGCGCTCCACGAGCTCGCCGACGGTGGGCGCCTCGAAGAGGTCGCGGATCGCGAGCTCGGTGTCGAGGGCGGTCCGGGCGCGGCTGACGAGGCGGGTGGCGAGCAGCGAGTGCCCGCCGAGCTCGAAGAAGTCGCTGTCGATGCCGACGCTGCCCTCGGGCAGGCCGAGGACCTCCGCGAAGAGGGCGCACAGCGTCTCCTCGCGCGGGGTGCGCGGGCTGCGGCCGGCGGCGGCCCCGGCGAAGTCGGGTGCGGGCAGGGCCCGGACGTCGAGCTTGCCGTTGACGGTCAGGGGCAGGGTGGCGACGGTGACGAGCGCGGACGGGACCATGTAGTCGGGCAGGCCGGCCTTCAGGTGGTCGCGCAGGAGCTGCACCAGCTCCTCGCCCGCGTCGGTGCCGTCCTCGGGGACGACGTAGCCGACGAGGCGCTTGGTGCCGGCGGACTCGTGGACGACGACGGCGGCGTGGGCGACGGCCGGGTGTGCGGACAGGGCGCCGGCGATCTCGCCGAGTTCGATGCGGTAGCCGCGGATCTTGACCTGGTCGTCGGTGCGGCCGAGGAAGTCGAGCAGGCCGTCGGGCCGCTGCCGGACGAGGTCGCCCGTGCGGTACATGCGCTCGCCGGGCTCGCCGAACGGGTCGGCGGTGAACCGCTCGGCGGTCAGGCCGGGCCGGTCGTGGTAGCCGCGGGCCAGGCCGGTGCCGGCGATGTACAGCTCGCCGGGGCAGCCCGGCGGGACGGGCCGGAGCATGGCGTCGAGGACGTAGGCGCGGGTGTTGCGGATGGGGACGCCGACGGTGGAGGTGGCGCTGTCCTCGGTCGAGCCGCCGAGGGTGTTGATCGTGTACTCGGTCGGCCCGTACAGGTTGTAGCCGTAGGTGCCGTCGGTGCGGCGCAGCCGGTCCCAGACGGTGTCGGGGACGGCCTCGCCGCCCAGCAGGACCAGCGCGGGCCGGTGCCTGCCCGCCGCCTCGTCGTGGTCGAGCAGGCCCTGCTCGATGAGGAGCTGGGCGTAGGTGGGCGTCACGTTGACCACGTCGACTCGGTGGGCGTCGCAGTACGCGACGAGCGCCTCGGCGTCGCGGCGGAGCTCCTCGTCGCAGACGTGGACCTCGTGGCCCTCGACGAGCCAGAGCAGCTCCTCCCAGGACATGTCGAAGGCGAAGGAGACGGTGTGCGCGATGCGCAGCCGCCGCCCGCCCGCGGAGGCGATGGCCGGGTCGAAGATCTCCTTCTGGTGGTTGAGCTGCATGTTCGTCAGGCCCCGGTAGGGGGTGACGACGCCCTTGGGGCGGCCGGTGGAGCCGGAGGTGTAGATGACGTACGCCGGATACTCCAGGCGGCCGGGGACGCCGCGGGCGAACCCGGGCCGTTCGGCGTCGGAGATCTCCGCACCGGACAGGGCGGCCAGTTCGGCGGCCACCGCCTCGTCGTCCAGCAGGAGTTCGGGGGCGGCGGGCCCGTCGGGTCCGCGCAGGGCCGGGGCGACGGCCGCGGTGGAGACCAGGCACAGCGGCCCGGTGTCCTCGACCATCAGCCGCAGCCGGTCCGCCGGGTGGTCCAGGTCGAGCGGCAGGTACGCGGCGCCGGTCCGCAGGACGGCGAACAGGGCGGCGACCATGTCGATGGAGCGGGGCAGCGCGAGCGCCACCGCCTTCTCGGGCCCGGCGCCGCGGGCGAGCAGGAACCGGGCGATGCGGTTGATGTGCGCGTCGAGTTCGGCGTACGTGAGGGCCCGCTCGCCGAAGACGAGCGCGACGGCGTCCGGGGTGCGGGCCACCTGCGCGGCCAGCATGTCGGCGACGGTCTCGTCCGGCACGGGCTCGCGGCTTCCCGCCCATCCGGCGGTCAGGGCGGCGCGCTCGGCGGGCAGCAGCAGGTCCATGCCGGCGGTGCGCGCGGAGGTTGCGTCCGGCCCGTCGAGGAGGTTGCCGAGCCGCTCCAGGACGGTGGTGAACCGGCCGAGGACGGCGGCGGCGGCCTCCGCGTCGAAGAGGTCCGGGCGGGCCGCGAGGGTGACGCGCAGCCGGGTCCCGGGCGTGACGATCAGGGTGAGCGGGAAGTGGGTGCCGTCCACGTTCGACACGCCGGTGATGCCGTGCCTTCGCCGCAGTTCCGCGGCCCGCTCCTCGCCGTCGGCGGAGCGCAGTACGAACAGGGTGTCGAACAGGCGGCGGTGGCCGGTCTCCTGCTGGAGCGTGCCGAGGCCCACGTACTCGTACGGCATGACGGCGGCCCGCTCGGACTGGATGCGCCGCAGCAGGTCGAGCAGCGGCTCGTCCGGGGAGAAGGCGACCCGGGCGGGAATGGTGTTGAGGAACATGCCGATGATGCCGGCCGCGTTCGGGACGTCCGCGGGGCGTCCGGCGACGGCGGTGCCGAAGGCGACGTCGCCGCGCCCGGTCATCGAGGAGAGGACGAGCGCCCAGGCGGCGTTGAGGACGGTGTTGAGGGTGAGGCCGTGCCGGCGGGCGAGGGCGCGCAGCCGGTCGCCGGCCTCGCGGGAGAGCTCGGCGTGGTGGTCGGCGGGGATGACGGGGCCCGCGTCGCGGCCCGCGGGGGCGACGAGCGTCGGCTCGTCGAAGCCGGCGAGGGCCTCGCGCCAGGCGCCGAGGGCGCGGGTGGTGTCCTGGCGGTCCAGCCAGGCCAGGTAGTCGCGGTACGAGCCGGGGGCGGGCAGGCCGGCGGTGTCGCCGGACCGCTCGTACAGGGTGAACAGCTCCTCCAGGAACAGCCAGGCGGACCAGCCGTCCCACAGGATGAGGTGGTGGGTGACGACGAGCCGGTCGCGGCCGTCGCCGAGCCGGATCAGGCGGAGCCGGCACAGCGGGGGCGCGGACAGGTCGAAGCGCTGTCGGCGGTCGGCGGCGAGGACCTCCCCGACCCGGCGGTCCTGCTCGCCGGCCGGCAGGCCGGCCAGGTCGGTCACGGTGAGCGGGACCTCGGCGCCGTCGGCGATGAACTGCACGGGCCTGGGCAGGCCGTCGCTGGTGAAGCCGGCGCGCAGGCTCGCGTTGCGGTCGAGGAGGGCCCGGCAGGCGGCGCGCAGCCGGTCGGCGTCCAGGCGGTGGTCGAGGTCCAGGGTCTCCTGCGAGAGGTAGACGTCGAGGGCGTCGCCGGTGTCGTACGTGGCGTGGAAGTACATGCCCTCCTGGAGCGGGGAGAGCGGCCAGACGTCGGCGACGGGCAGCCCGGCGGCGGCCTCGACGCGGGCCGTCTCCTCCGGCGTCAGGACGAGGCCCCCCAGCGGGGCGGGGGCGGGCGGCTCGGCGGCCGGGGAGGCGGCGGTGAGCTGGTCGAGGAGGGCCTTGAGGGCCGGGTCGACGGCCGCGCCGGAGGCGGTCTGCGCGGCGAGGACCGCCTGGAGGGCGGCGGCGGCCTGCCCGGCGTCCGTGGCGGACACGGTCACGGCGGCGGCCGGGGCAGCGGTCCCCGGGGGCGTGGCGGCGGGCTCGTCCGGCGCGGTGGCGGCCGCCGCGGCGAGCGCGGCGGGCGTACGGTGCTCGAACACATCGCGCGGGCTGATGGTCAGTCCCCTTTCACGGGCCCGGGTGGCGACGGCGATCGAGGTGAGGCTGTCGCCGCCGAGCATGAAGAAGTCGTCGTCGGCGCCGATGCCCTCGACGCCGAGGACCTCGGTGAAGATCCGGCAGAAGGAGGTCTCCCCCTCGGTGGAGGGGGCGCGCCCGCCGGCGCGGGGCGCGAGGTCCGGCGAAGGCAGGGCGTTCTGGTCGAGCTTTCCGCTGGGCGTCAGCGGCAGCTCGTCCAGGGTGGCCACGGCGGCGGGCACCATCGCCGGGGGCAGGGCCGCGGCGAGCGCGGCGAGCAGGGCCGCCCCGTCCGGGGTGGTGCCGGGCGCGGGGACGGCGTACCCGAGGAGGGCGCCGTCGCGGACGATCACGGCGGCGCGGGCGACCCCCGGCAGGGCGGCCAGTGCGGCCTCGACCTCGCCGAGTTCGATGCGGTTGCCGCGGATCTTGACCTGGCGGTCGGTGCGGCCGAGGTACTCGAGGGCGCCGTCGGGGCGGCGGCGTACGAGGTCGCCGGTGCGGTACATGCGCTCGCCGGACCCGCCGAACGGGTCGGCGGTGAAGCGCTCGGCGGTCAGGGCGGGCCGGCCGTGGTAGCCGCGGGCCAGCTGGACGCCCGCGAGGTACAGCTCGCCGGGCACCCCGTCGGGCACGGGGCGCAGGAACGGGTCGAGGACGTGCAGGCGGGTGTTCCAGACGGGCCGCCCGATGGGGACGGCGAGCCCGGTGCCGCCCTCGTACGGGAAGTACGTGACGTCGACGGCCGCCTCGGTGGGCCCGTACAGGTTGTGCAGCGGGACGGGGCCGTGCGCGGAGCCGGAGGTGAGCTCCCACCAGCGGCGGGCCTCGGCTCCGGTGAGCGCCTCGCCGCTGCAGAACACCCGGCGCAGGCTTGCCGCCCAGTCGGGCGGGCCGCCGGCGCCTTCCATGACCTGGGTGAAGGCGGCCAGCATCGACGGGACGAAGTGCAGCGTCGTGATCCGGCGGGCGCGGATCAGGTCGGCGAGGTAGGCGGGGTCGCGGTGGCCGTCGGGGCGGGCGAGGACGACGGCCGCGCCCGCGGTGAGCGCCCAGAAGAACTCCCACACGGAGACGTCGAAGCCGGACGGGGTCTTCTGGAGTACCCGGTCGTCGGGGGTGAGCCCGTACGCGTCCTGCATCCAGGCGAGCCGGTTGACGATGGCGCGGTGGGTGACGGCGACGCCCTTGGGGCGGCCGGTGGAGCCGGAGGTGTAGATGAGGTAGGCGGGGTGGTCCGGTCCGGCGGCGGGCCCGGCGGGGGTGCCGCCGGCGGGCGCCTCGTGGTCGTCCCGGCCGAGGACGAGGCGGTCGAGGCCCTCCGCGTCGGGCAGCCGGCGGGCGGCCTCCGGGGTCGTGACGACGGTCCGCGCGCCGGAGTCGGCGAGCATGTACGCGACGCGGTCGGCCGGGTAGTCCGGGTCGAGGGGCAGGTAGGCGGCGCCGGCCTTGAGGACGCCCAGCAGGGCGACCATCAGTTCGGCCGACCGGGGCACCGCGACCGCGACGTACTCCTCCGGTCCGGCGCCGCGGGCGCGCAGCCGCGCGGCGAGGGCCTCGGCGCGGCGGTCCAGTTCGGCGTACGTGAGGGTGGTGTCCTCGAAGACGACGGCCGGGGCGCCCGGGGTGCGGGCCGTCTGCTCGGCGATCAGCGAGACCAGGGTGGCCGCGGGGACGTCGCGGGCGGTGGCGTTCGCCGCGGCGAGGGCGGCGCGCTCCCGGTCGGAGAGCACGCCCGTACGGGCGGCCGTGCGGTCGGGCTCCTCCACCAGGGTGCGCAGGAGGGCGGTGAAGCGGCGGGCGAGGACGGCGACGGCCGGCCCGTCGAGGCGTGCCGCGTCGTGCTTGAACCGCAGCAGCAGGCTCTCGCCCGGCTCGACGACGAGCGCGAGCGGGTAGTGCACGGCGTCGAACACCTCGGCTCCGGTGATCCGCAGGTCGCCGGGGTCGGTGCCGTGCGAGGGGTCGCCGGCGGGGAAGTTCTCGAAGACGACGAGCGTGTCGAAGAGCTCCCCGCCGCCTGCGAGGCGCTGGATGTCGGCGAGTCCGAGGTGCTGGTGGTCGAGGAGGGCGGCGTGCTCGTCCTGGACGCGGGCCAGCAGGCCGGCGAGCGTCTCCTCGGGGCGCAGGGCCACGCGGGCCGGAATCGTGTTGATGAACAGGCCGACGGCGGATTCCAGGCCGGGGACCTCGGTGGTCCGGCCGGAGACGGTGGTGCCGAAGACGACGTCCCGGCTGCCGGTGAGCGCGCCCAGCAGCACCGCCCACGCGCCGTGGACGACGGTGCTGAGGGTGAGGCCGCGACTTCGGGCGAAGGCGTGCAGGGCGGCGGTGGCGTCCGCGGGCAGGCGGGTGTCGACGTGCCCGGGCCGGGCGGGGGCCTGTTCGCCTTCCCCGGCTCCGGTGCTCGGGGCGAGCCGGGTGGGACCGTCCAGTCGGGCGAGGGCGGTGCGCCAGGCGTCGCGGGCGGCGTCCCGGTCGCGGGAGGCCAGCCACGCCAGGTAGGGGCGGGGATCGGCGGGCTCGGGGAGGGTCTCGCCCCGGTAGGCGGCGGTGAGTTCGCGCAGCAGGACGGTGACGGACCAGCCGTCGGCGACTATGTGGTGCAGGGTCAGCAGCAGGCGGTGGCGTACGCCGTCGCGGATGAGGGTGGCCCGCAGGAGCGGCGGCCGGGCCAGGTCGAAGCGCTCGGCCCGGTCGGCGGCGAGGAGGTCGTCGAGCGGGGTGTCGGCGGTGTCGGCCTCCCGCCACGGCAGGGTGCTGCGGTCGGCGAGCCGCTGGACGACCTCGCCGCCGTGGAGCTGGCGGTAGGAGGCGCGCAGCAGGGGGTGCCGGTCGAGCACCAGCTGGAGGGCGCCGCGCAGCCGGCCGGGGTCGACGGGGCCGTCGCCGAGGTCGAGGAGTTCCTGGACGAGGTACAGGTCGGCGGCGTCCTGGTCGAAGGCGGCGTGGAAGTAGAAGCCCTCCTGGAGCGGGGAGACCGGAAGGGCGTCCTCGTCCAGCGGGACCGGGGCGGTGGCGGCCGGGGCGGCGGGGGCGGCCTCGGCGGCGGCGCGGGCGAGCGCGGCGACCGTGCGGAGGCGGAACACCTCGCGCGGGGTGAGGGCGAGCCCGGCCTCGCGGGCCCGGCCCACGAGCCGGATGGCGACGATGCTGTCGCCGCCGAGCTCGAAGAAGCTGTCGTGGACGCCTACCGAGGGCAGGCCGAGGACCTCCGCGAACAGTGCGGCGAGCACCGTCTCGACCGGCCCCTCGGGGGCGTCTGCGCCACTCAGGGCGGTCCAGCGGGGCTCGGGCAGGGCCCGCTTGTCGAGCTTGCCGTTGGGGGTCAGCGGCAGCGGCCCGTCGAGGGCGACGACCGCGGACGGCGCCATGTGGTCGGGCAGGGCGTCCGCGACGCGCGCGCGAGCGGCCGGGACGGCGGCCTCGGCGTCCGTGCCCTCCTCGCCGACCAGGTAGGCGACGAGGCGCTTGACGCCCCGGTGGTCCTCGCGGGCGAGGACGGCGGCCTGCGCGATGCCGGGGCAGGCCATGAAGGCGCTCTCGACCTCGCCCGGCTCGATGCGGTGGCCGCGGATCTTGATCTGGCCGTCGGCGCGGCCGAGGAACTCCAGGTTCCCGTCGGCGGCCCAGCGGACGCGGTCGCCGGTGCGGTACATGCGGGTGCCGGGCTCACCGTACGGGTCGGCGACGAATCGTTCCGCCGTCAGCCCCGGCCGGCCGAGGTAGCCGCGGGCGAGGCCGCGTCCGGCGACGTACAGCTCGCCCTCGGCGCCCGCCGGAACCGGGCGCAGAGCCGTGTCGAGGACGTAGGCGCGGGTGTTGGGGTCGGGGCGGCCGATCGGGGCCGGGCCGGGCCGCCCGGGGTCGGCGGGCCACAGCGTCGAGTTGACGCTGGCCTCGGTGAGCCCGTACGCGACGACGACCCGGACCCGGCCGGCCCAGCGGGCGATGAGCTCACCCGGCACGGCCTCGGTCCCGACGATCAGGACGGAGCCGTCCGGCAGCTCGCACTCCGGGGGCAGCGCCGACACCAGGGACGGCGGCAGGATCATGTGCGTGGCCCGGTGCCGGGCGATGTAGTCGGTCAGGGCGGGGCCGGCGACGCGGCGCTCGGCGGGGACGACGATGATCCGGCCGCCGACGCACAGCGACATGACCAGGTCCCAGACGGTCACGTCGAAGCCGACCGACGCGAACTGGACGACGCGGCTTTCGGCGCTGATGCCGATGCGGTCGGTGGCGGTGGCGATGAGGCTGCCGACGCCGTCGTGCGGGACGACGACGCCCTTGGGGCGGCCCGTGGAGCCGGAGGTGTAGATGACGTACGCCGCCTGGTCGAGGGCGACGGGCACGCCGGGGGCGGTGTCCTCGCAGGCGGCGACGGCGTCCGCCGTGGCGGGGTCGTCGAGCACCACGCGGGCGACGTCCGGCAGCTCGGGCAGCTCCCCGGTGAGCTCCCGTACGGTGACGACGGTGCGGGCGCCGGCGTCGCGGAGCATGTAGGCGATGCGGTCCCGGGGGTGGTCGGCGTCCAGCGGCAGGTAGGCGGCGCCGGCCTTCATCACCGCGAGCAGGGCGGCGACGAGTTCCGGGGAGCGCGGCAGGGCCACGGCGACGACGTCCTCGGGGCGGACGCCCTCGCCGAGGAGGTGGCGGGCGAGCCGGTTCGCGGCGGCGTCGAGCTCCGCGTACGTCAGCTCGCGCTCCTCGAAGACGAGCGCGACGGCGTCGGGCGCGCGGCGCACCTGCGCTTCGAAAGCGGCGGGCCAGGACAGCTCGGCGGTCTCGCGCGGGGCGGTGCCGAACTCCCGGAGCAGGGTGTCGCGTTCGGCGTCGGAGGTGAGGTCGAGGTGGCCGACGGGGCGGTCGGGGTCCTCGGTGAAGGCGTGGAGCAGGGCGAGGAAGCGCCGCTCGTGCCCGGCCAGGGCCTCCTCGTCGCAGACGGCGGCGTCGGCGTCGAGGTGCACGGCGACCGCGCCGCCGCCGGGCAGCTCGCCGAAGCCGAAGGCGAGGTCGCTGACGGGGCCCAGCCATTCCGGCCTCAGGTGGGCGGTGCAGCCCGCGAACCGCAGGTCGTCGGGGCGGGGCAGGATGTTGACGGTGGGGCCGACGAGTTCGGCGACGCCGTCGACGAGTCCGAGGTCCTTGGCCAGGTCCTCGGCGCGGTAGCGGCCGTGCTCGACCGCCTCGGCGACCGCGTCGCGGACATCGTTCACGAGGGCTGCGGCGGTGGTGGCGGGCCCGACTGCCAGCCGCAGCGGGACGATGTTGGAGAGCATGCCGGGGGTGTCCGCGGACGCCTCGTCCTGCCGTGCCGCGACCGGCAGGCCGAGGACGAGGTCCTGCTCCCCGGTCACCCGGTGCAGGTACGCGGCCACTGCGGCGATCAGCACGCGCGAGGCGCGGGTGCCGGCGCGGTCGGCGGCCGCGTGGAGGCGGCCGACCTCCTCACCGGACAGCTCCACCGACCGCCTGAGGCGGCGGGCGGTGAGGGCGGGGGCCCGCTCGGCGAGGCGCGCGGGCTCGGCGCGGCCGGCCATGCGCTCCTGCCACCAGGCGCGCTCGGCCGCGTACCGGTCGGAGGCGCGGTGGGCGCGGTCGGCTTCCACGAGGCGGGCCAGGGACCAGTCGGGATCGGCGGCCGCCCGCTCCCCCAGGGTGTAGAGCTCGCCGGCGCGCCGGGAGATCAGGGCGACGCCCATGCCGTCCACGAGGATGTGGTGGTAGCGCTGGTACCACCAGACGCGGTCGTCGGCGAGCCGGAGCAGGGCCTGGGCGAAGAGCGGCCCCGCGGCGAGGTCGGCGGGCCGGTCCCGGTCGGCGGCGATCCACTCGCCGGCCGCCCGCTCGGGGTCGCCGGCGCCGCGCAGGTCGACGACCGGGACGTCGGCGGCGGGGGCGACGGGCGTCTGGCGGGGTTCGCCGTCCTCCCCCGGCGCGAGGCGCACGTGGAGGCACTCGGCTTCCCGGACGGCCCGCCCCACCGCGGCGGCGAGGCGGTCGAGGTCGGTGCCGCCGCGCAGTTCCAGGGCGAAGACGATGTTGTAGGCGGAGCTGTCGGGCTCGATCTGCTGGGCCAGCCAGATGCCGGTTTGCCCACCCGTCACGGGCATCCCGGGTGCGGGTGTCCGGTCCGACTCGACGTCAAACATCGTACGTTGTGGCCTTTCCCTGGTGGTGCGGCGGTGAGGGGCTGGAGGCGGGTGCGGGTCGGGCCGCGGGGGAGGCCGCGTCGTCCTCCCCCGCCCCGCCTCTGCGGTGTGGTGCTACTTCACGGCTGTGAGGAGCGGCTCGATCTCGGTGATGGCGTAGGGGATCGACAGGACCGTGTTGAAGGAGAACGCGGCGCCGACGTCCGGGTCCTGGTAGGGCACGAAGAGGTCGCGCTTCTCCTGGTGGACCTTCAGGTTCTTGTAGAGCGGCTCGGCCTTGATGCGGTCGTTGGCGCTGCTGCTGGAGGTGACCCAGACGACGCGGTCGACGTCGAGGACGTTCAGCTTCTCGGCGCTGAGCTCGGCGACGTTGAAGCCGGGCTTGGCGAGGGTGTCGATCTCGGGCTTGAGCTTGAAGCCGAGCTCCTGGAAGAAGATCGACTTGGGGTCGGTCTTCGTGAAGGCCGAGTACTTGCCGGCCTCGAAGCTGTCGGCGACGACGAGGGTCTTCTGCGCGAACTCGGGGTGCTTCTCGCGGACGGCCTTGAAGCGGGCGTCGACGTCGGCGATCAGCTTGTCGGTCTCTGCGGCCTTCCCGAGGGACTTGCCGATCTGCCGGGTCATCACCTGCCAGGAGGCGCCGTAGTCGGGCAGGTCCTTGGGCTGGGCGACGACCTTGGTGAACTTCGAGAGCGTGTCGTACTGCTCCTTCTTCATGCCCGAGTACTGGGCGATGACGAGGTCCGGCTTGAGTGCCGCGATCTTCTCGATGTTGTACTCGTCGCGCTCACCGACGATCTCCGGCTTCGCGGACCCCCACTTGTCCTTCGTCCACGGCCACTTGCCGTACGGCTGCTCCTTGAACCAGTCCACCGCGCCGACCGGCTTGACGCCGAGCGCGAGGACGGCGTCCTGGTCGGAGAGGCCCAGGGTGACGACCCGCTTGGGCTCCTTGTCGATCGTGGTGCTGCCGTACTTGTGCTCGACCGTCACCGGGAAGGCGGCGGACGTGGTGCCGGCGTCGGCGGGGGCCTCGGGCTTGGACTCCGCCTTCTCGGAGCCGCCCCCACAGGCGGACAGGGCGAGGGCGGCGGCCGTTGCGACGGCCAGGCGTGGCAGGTGGGTGACGAACCGCTGCAGAGCGGGGCGCGAACCGTTGGACACAGATGTTCCTTTCGGGGATCTCACAGTGCGTGCCCCGACCACCGGGGCGCGGCTGCGCTGCCCGGCGGGCGAGGCGTGTGGGGGGCTCGGCCAGGACGGGGCCCCGGGGTTGCGGGGGACGGCGGGGCCGTCAGCTGGCCAGGCCGATCCCGTCGGCGACCGGGCGGGGCCTGTTCTGCGCGGGCGCCGCGGGACCCCGGTCGAGGATGGAGTCGAGGATCTCGCCGACCCTGACGGCCGTGTTGGAGAGCAGGGACGACGTGATGCCGTGGGTGTGCTCGGTGCCGCCCTGGAGGTAGATGCTGCAGCGCAGTTCCGGGTCGGTGGTGAGCCGGTAGTCCCGTTCGACGCGGACGCGGCCCTCCTCGTCGCGCAGGCAGTGCTCGGCGACGGGGCCGAGGAGGCCGGTGGGGTCGGCGGGGCTGTAGCCGGTGGCGTAGACGACGACGTCGGCGTCGAGGACCGTCTCCCCCCCGGTGACCAGGGAGGTGATGCGGGCACGGACCCTGCCGTCGGCCTCCTCGACGCCGGTGAGGCGGGAGACGTTGATGAAGCGGAGGCGTTCGGTGCCGAGGACCTTCTCCTGGTACGCCTGCCGGTACAGGTCGTCGATGAGGTCGATGTCGACGACCGAGTAGTTGGTGTTGCCGTGGTAGTCCATCAGCTTGCGCTTGACGTCCCCGGGGGCGGCGAAGTACTCGTCGACGGCGGCCGGGTCGAAGATGCGGTTGGCGAAGCTGCTGTCGTCGGCGGGGCTGTAGCCGTAGCGGGAGAAGACGGCGCAGATCTCGGCCTCGGGGAAGCGGCGGTGCAGGTAGGCGACATTCTCGGCGGCGCTCTGCCCGGCGCCCACGACGACGAAGCGGCCGGGGTTCGCGCCGCCCAGGGCCTCCACCTTCGTGAGCAGCTCGGAGTTGTGCCACACGCGGTCGGTACGCTCCACGCCCTCGGGCATCAGCGGGCGCAGGCCGGTGCCGATGACGAGGTTGCGGGCGCGGTGGACCACGGTGTCGGTGCCGGAGCGGGCCGTGACGTCGAGGTACTCGATGGCGCCGTCCCGGACGACCGGCTCGATGGCGACGACCTCGTGCCCGTAGGACACCATGTCGTCGACCTTGGCGGCCGCCCACTCGAAGTAGTCGTGGAACTCGACGCGGAGCGGGAAGAGGTTCTTGTGGTTGACGAAGTCGACGAGCCGGCCCCTGCTCTGCAGGTAGCACAGGAAGCTGTATTCGCTGGTCGGGTTCCGCAGCGTCACGAGGTCCTTGAGGAAGGACACCTGCATGGTCGCGTCGTCGATCAGCATGCCGCGGTGCCAGCCGAAGCCGGGCTGCCGCTCGAAGAAGTGAGCGGTGACGGCCTCCTGCCTTCCGACGCGGGCGTTGTGCTCGCTCAGAGCTATCGCCATGGCCACATTGGACGGCCCGAAGCCGATGCCAATGAGGTCGTGGACCAGAGGGGCGTCGCCAGGAAGACCCTGAGACATGTCACTCCCATCGTGCGGAACTGCCGCCTGTGAGGCGTGGGGCGAAAAGAACGCGACACCGGCCCGGGGTCACCGTAAGCCGGCGGAAACTTAGGTAAAGCTAACCTCACCTGCGCCGAGCTGTCGACCCGACAAACCGGACAGCTGACGACTGTTCAGCCTTCAACTGGCTTGAAACAGACGCGTATTGCAATGTTAGGTAAGCCTTGCTTTACTTGCCGCGTTCATTCGCTCTTCCGAGGAGGAACCCCCATGCGGGTCGTCATGTTCGGTTACCAGACGTGGGGTCACCGCACCCTGAAAGCACTCCTGGAGTCCGAGCACGACGTCGTGATGGTCGTGACACACCCCAAGAGCGAGCACGCCTACGAGAAGATCTGGAGCGACTCGGTCGCCGACCTGGCCGAGGAGCACGGCGTGCCCGTCGCCATCCGCAACCGGCCCGACGACGAGGAGCTGTTCGACCTCCTCAAGCAGGCCGATCCGGACATCATCGTGGCCAACAACTGGCGTACGTGGATCCCGCCGCGCATCTACTCGCTCCCCCGCCACGGCACGCTGAACGTCCACGACTCGCTCCTGCCGAAGTACGCCGGCTTCTCCCCGCTGATCTGGGCCCTCATCAACGGCGAGCGGGAGGTGGGCGTCACGGCCCACATGATGGACGAGGTCCTCGACGCCGGCGACATCGTCGAGCAGCGCGCCGTCCCGGTGGGGCCCGCCGACACGGCCACCGACCTCTTCCACAAGACGGTCGACCTCATCGCCCCGGTCACCATCGGCGCCCTCGCCCGGATCGCCGCCGGGGAGACCGCGTTCACCAAGCAGGACCGCTCGCAGGCCAGCTTCTTCCACAAGCGGTCCGAGGAGGACATCCGCATCGACTGGAACTGGCCGGCCGACGTCCTGGAGCGCCTGGTCCGGGCGCAGTCCGCGCCGTACCCGAGCGCCTTCACCTTCCACAGGGGCAAGCGCCTGGAGATCCTCTCCGCCGTCGTGTCGCAGGGCCGCTACGGCGGCACGCCCGGCCGCATCTTCTACCGCGAGGGCGAGGGCGTCGTGATCGTCGCCGGCGCCGACGCCCGCACCGGCCGCAACCACGGCCTCGCCGTCACCCGCGTACGGACGGAGGACGGCCGCGAGCTGCCCGCCACCGAGTACTTCACCTCCATGGGCGGCTACCTCACCGGCCGCCCGTGAGCGCCGGGGCAGCGCAGCCCCGGCCTCGAACACTCCGGCGCCCCTCGGACGGTCCCGAGGGGCGCCGGCACTGCACGACACCACCGGGTCGCCGGACCACCGACCCGCAGGGCCAGCACGGGGGAGCGAATGGAACAGCCTGTCGTCACCGGCACCGCACGCGACGCGTCGGGAGCGGAGTTCGCCGTCGTCGGCATCTCGAACATGCCCGCGACCGACTGGGCCCAGGTGTTCCGGGCCCTCGCGCAGACCGACCTGACGCTCGCGGGCGGCGCGGCGGCCCGGGCGGTGGGCCAGGGCGCCGGCATGACGCCCCCGGGCGTCCTCGACCTCAACGCGTACCTCATGTACGCGGTCGGGAAGGCCGCGCGCCGCCGGCTCACCGAGCGGCTGGCCGCCCACGGCCTGCGGCTGTGGCACCTGACCGTCATGGCGCTGGTGGCCGACATGGGCCCGCAGATGAAGACGCTCCTGGCCGCCCGGCTCGACATGAACACCAGCGACCTGGTGAAGGTCGTCAACGACCTGGTGAAGGCCGGCCACGTCGTCTGCACCCGGGACCGCGACGACCGGCGGAAGGTCCTCGTCCGGCTGACGCCGGAAGGCCGCGCCTTCCTGGACCGGCTGAACGCGGACATCGCCGCCACCGACGACGACGTACTGGCCCCGCTGAGCAGGGACGAGCGCCAGGTGCTCGCGTCCCTGCTCCGCCGGGTCCACCAGCACCTGGAGCCGAACCCGTCCGATGCGGGCGCCGCCGCGTTAGGTCAGCGGCAGGCGCCCTCGACGTAGGTCGCGCGGGGCGGGTGCACGGCGGACATCCGGACGGCACCCCGCCGGGCCCCCGGCCGCGGAGACGGGCGGGGGCCCGGCGGCGCCTCTGCCAGGGGTCAGGCGTTGACCATGGGGATGACCTCGGAGCCGTACGCGTCGATCGTGGCCTCGCGGTTGTCGTGCATGTCGTAGACGGCGAACTGGTCTACGCCCAGGCCTCGGAGGTGGCGCAGTTTCGCGACGTGTGACTCTGCCGGGCCCAGGAGGCAGAAGCGGTCGACGATCTCGTCGGGGACGAACGCCGTGTCCGGGTTTCCGGCGCGGCCGTGGTGGCTGTAGTCGTAGCCGTGGCGGTCCTTGATGTACGCGGTGAGTTCGTCGGGGACCATGCCCGAGTGCTCACCGTAGCGGGCCACCAGGTCGGCGACGTGGTTGCCGACCATGCCGCCGAACCAGCGGCACTGGTCGCGGGCGTGGGCCAGGGCCTCCGGGGAGTCGTCGGCCGTGACGTAGGCGGGTGCCGCCACGCAGATGGTGAGGGCGTCGGGGTCGCGGCCGGCCTCGCTCGCGGCTTCCCGGACGGCCTTCACCATCCACTCCGTCAGGTACGGGTCCGCGAGTTGGAGGATGAAGCCGTCGGCCTTCTGCCCGGCCAGGGCGAGGGCCTTCGGGCCGTACGCCGCCATCCAGACCGGCAGTCTGCCGTTCCTGATCCACGGGATGCGGACCGGGTTGCCGTCCACGCTCGCCTCGCGGCCCTCCGCCAGGTCGCGGATGACGTCGATGGCCTCGCCGAGGCGTGCGAGGGTGTTGGGCTTGCGGCCGGCGACGCGCATCGCGGAGTCGCCGCGGCCGATGCCGCAGACGGTGCGGTTGCCGTACATGTCGTTGAGGGTGGCGAAGGTGGAGGCGGTCACCTCCCAGGTGCGGGTGCCCGGGTTGGTGACCATCGGGCCGATGTGGAGCTTCTGCGTGTTCGCGAGGATCTGGCTGTAGATGACGAACGGTTCCTGCCAGAGGACCGCGGAGTCGAAGGTCCAGCCGTAGCGGAAGCCGTTGCGCTCGGCCCGCTTCATGAGGCTGACGACCTGGGAGGCCGGCGGGTCGGTCTGCAGGACGAGGCCGAAGTCCATGCGGGGATCTCCTTACAGGTACTGGCAGGTGGAGCGGTGGATGAACGCCCCGTGGCCGGCCCGGCCGGTGTACTGGCGGCGGTCGATGACGAGTTCGCCCCGGGAGAGGACCGTCTCGACGCGCCCGGTGACCCGCCTGCCCTCGTACGCCGAGTAGTCCACGTTCATGTGGTGGGTCTCGGCGGAGAGGACCTGTTCGGCGTGCGGGTCGTACAGGACGATGTCGGCGTCCGAGCCCGGCGCGATGGTGCCCTTCTGGGGGTAGAGGCCGAACATGCGGGCCGGTGTCGCGCAGGCGATCTCGATCCAGCGGCGGCGCGAGATGTGCCCGTCCACGACCGCCTGGTGGAGGAGGTCCATGCGGTTCTCGACGCCCGGCAGGCCGTTCGGGATCTTCGAGAAGTCGCCCCGGCCCAGCTCCTTCTGGCCTCGGAAGCAGAACGGGCAGTGGTCGGTGGAGACGACCTGGAGGTCGTTGGTCCGCAGGCCCCGCCACAGCGCCGCCTGGTGCTCCTTCGGCCGCAGGGGCGTGCTGCACACGTACTTGGCGCCCTGGAAGTCCGGCTCGGCGAGGTTGTCGGTGGAGAGGAAGAGGTACTGCGGACAGGTCTCCCCGAAGACCGGCAGCCCCTTGTCGCGGGCCGCCGCCAGCTCCGCCACCGCCTCCTCCGCCGAGACGTGCACCACGTACAGCGGTGAGCCGGCGACCCGGGCCAGCTGGATCGCCCGGTGGGTGGCCTCGGCCTCCAGCAGCACCTTGCGGACCTCGCCGTGGTGGCGGGGGTCGGTCTCGCCGCGGGCCAGGGCCTGCTCGACGAGGACGTCGATCGCGATGCCGTTCTCGGCGTGCATCATGATCAGCCCGCCGTTGCCGGAGGCCCGCTGCATGGCGCGCAGGATCTGCCCGTCGTCGCTGTAGAAGACACCCGGGTAGGCCATGAACAGCTTGAAGGAGGTGATGCCCTCGCCGACGAGGAGGTCCATCTCCTTCAGGGTGGCCTCGTTGACGTCCGAGAGGATCATGTGGAAGGCGTAGTCGACGGCGCAGTTGCCGTCCGCCTTCGCGTACCAGGCGTCGAGTCCCTCCCGCAGCCCGCGGCCGACGCTCTGGACGGCGAAGTCGACGATGGTGGTGGTGCCGCCCCAGGCGGCGGCCCGGGTGCCCGTCTCGAAGGTGTCGGAGGCGGACGTCCCGCCGAAGGGCAGCTCCATGTGGGTGTGCGCGTCGACGCCGCCCGGGATGACGTACTTCCCGGTCGCGTCGAGGACGCGGTCGGCCGTCCAGGCTTGGGCGGCCGCCGAGCCGTGGGCGGCGAGGGCGGCGACCTTGCCGTCCTCGACCAGGACGTCGGCGTGGAGTTCGTCGGCGGCGGTGACGACGAGGCCGCCGCGGATCAGGGTGCGGTGGGACATGCGGCGCCTCCCGGCTACACGATGCTGCGCAGGGCCTGTTCGATGGTGTCGGCGCCCTCTTCCGCCTCGGCCACGGTGAGGGACAGCGGGGGCGCGATGCGCAGCACGCTGGTGTTGTGCCCGCCGCCCTTGCCGAGGAGCAGGCCGCCGCGGCGGGCGGCTTCCAGTACGGCCGACGCGGCGTCCGGGTCGGCCTGGTCGGTGCCGGGGCGGGTCAGCTCCACGGCGGCCATCAGGCCGCGGCCGCGGACCTCGCGGACGGCGGGCACGGCGGCCGCGGCGGCGCGGAGCCGTTCGAGGAGCATGCCGCCGACGCGGCGGGCGTTGCCCTGGAGGTCGTGTTCCAGCAGGTAGCCGAGGTTGGCGAGGCCGGCGGCCATGGTGACCGGGGAGCCGCCGAACGTGGAGATGGAGTTGGTGTCGAGGCAGTTCATGACCTCGGCGCGGGCGACGACGCCGCCGATGGACATGCCGTTGCCGATGCCCTTGGCGAAGGTGAGCATGTCGGGGGGGCCGCTGCGGTCGTGGGCCTGCCAGCCCCAGAAGTGGTCGCCGGTACGGCCCCAGCCGGTCTGCACCTCGTCGCTGATCCACAGGATGCCGTGCCGGTCGAGGACCTCCCGGAAGGCGGCGTACAGGCCGTCGGGCGGGGAGGTGAACCCGCCGACGCCCTGGATCGGCTCGGCGATCAGCGCCGCGACGGAGCCGCGGGCCTGGCCGAGGACGTCCTCCAGGTCGGCGACGGCCGCCGCGGTGAACTCCGTGTCCGACAGTGCGGCGAAGGGGCCTCGGGAGCGGACCGCGCCGTGGACGTAGTACGTCTGCAGCGGCGACAGGCTCGTCGGGGACCAGCCTCGGTTGCCGGTGACGGAGACGGTGCTGAAGGACCGGCCGTGGTAGCTGTTGCGCATCGCCAGGATCTGGTTGGAGCGGCGGTACGCGGTCGCGAGCAGCAGGGCGGCGTCGTTGGCCTCGGTGCCGGAGGTGGTGAAGAAGACCCGGGCGTCGGGGATGCCGGAGAGCGCGGCGATGCGCTCGGCGAGCTCCACCATGGGGCGGTTGAGGTACAAGGTGGAGGAGTGGATGAGGCGGCCGGCCTGTTCGGAGACGGCCTTGGTGACCTCGGGCAGTGCGTGCGCGGTCATCGTGGTGAGGATGCCGCCGAAGAAGTCGAGGTAGCGGTTGCCGTCGGCGTCCCACACGTGGCGGCCCTCGCCGTGCGTGAGCTCCAGGGGGCTCTCGTAGTACAGCGCCAGCCAGTCGGGCATGACGGAGCGGTGGCGGCTGAGCAGGGGGGTCGGGTCGGTCACGGCTGGACGAGTCCTTCGTAGGCGTCGGGGCGGCGGTCGCGGTAGAAGGCCCACTGGGTGCGGACCTGGTGGATGAGGTCGAAGTCCAGGTCGCGGACGAGGAGTTCCTCCTCCTTGTCGCTGGCGACGTCCCCGACGAACTGCCCGCGGGGGTCGACGAAGTAGCTGGTGCCGTAGAAGTCGTTGTCGCCGTACTCCTCGCGGCCGACGCGGTTGATCGCGGCGATGAAGTACTCGTTCGCGACGGCGGAGGCGGGCTGCTCCAGCTGCCACAGGTGCGCGGACAGGCCGCGGTGGGTGGCGGAGGGGTTGTAGACGAGCTGGGCGCCGGCGAGGCCGAGGGCGCGCCAGCCCTCCGGGAAGTGCCGGTCGTAGCAGATGTAGACGCCGACCTTGCCGACGGCGGTGTCGAAGACCGGCCAGCCGAGGTTGCCGGGGCGGAAGTAGTACTTCTCCCAGAAGCCCTTGACCTGCGGGATGTGGTGCTTGCGGTACTTGCCGAGGTAGCTGCCGTCGGCGTCGATGACGGCGGCGGTGTTGTAGTAGAAGCCGGAGTCCTCGATCTCGAAGACGGGGACGACGATGACCATGCCGGTCTCGCGGGCGAGGTCCTGCATGCGGCGGACGGTCGGGCCGTCGGGGACGGGCTCGGCCCAGCGGTAGTGCTCGGGCTCCTGCACCTGGCAGAAGTAGGGGGCGTTGAAGACCTCCTGGAACCCGATGATCCGCGCGCCCTGGGCTGCGGCCGCGCGGGCGTGCGCCTCGTGTTTGGCGATCATCGACTCGGTGTCTCCGGTCCAGGTGGCCTGGACGAGTGCGGCGCGGACGACTTGGGCCATGAGCTGCTCCTCGCGACGGGAACGCCGACTTCTACGCACGTAGACGGTGTGCGTAGGGAGTAGAACGTAGGCCCCGTCACACTGCGGGGCAAGACCGCCTTGCACGGTTGGAGCAGTCGGTCGCAATCGAGCAGAGTTCGGTCAAACTCGCTCAATAGGCGGTCGGTTCAGGAGTCGGGGAGTTTCGCGACGCGCAGGGCGTGGGCGAGGTCGCGGCGGTGTCCTGCGGAGACGGCCTCGGCGGCGCGCAGCAGGCGGGGGACGAGCCGGCCGGGGTCGCTGCGGGCGACGCGGGCGGCGTCCTCCGCGCTCCGGGCCCGTACGAACGCCCCAAGGACGGCGTCCGCCTCACGCTCCCGGCCGGCGTCGAGGAGCGCGGCGGCGGCCTCGGCGATGTCGGCGGCGGGGCGGGCAACGCCCTGCCGCAGCAGCGCCGCGCAGTCGGCGTGCCGCCCGGCCGCCCCGAGCGCCGCCGCGACCGCCGCGAGCCGGTCGGGCGGGAGCGAGGCCGCCTCCCACAGCAGCGTCGCCCAGTCGGCACCGAGCCCGGCGCGGCCCAGCCCGTCGGCGAGCGCAGCCAGCCGCCCGGGCGGCCAGCCGGCCGCCGCACAGAGCAGGGCGTACGCCTCACCGCCCCGCCCGGACATCCGCAGCCGAGCCAGCTCCCGCACGAACCGGCCGATGTCGTCGTCCCGCCCGGCCGCGCCCTCGCCGACGGCGTCACCGGGGTCGGAGGCCCAGCCGTGGGCCGCCCCGGCGCCCGCGGCACCGGCGTCGGCGGCCCCGCCGTGGGCGGCACCGGGGTCGGCGACGCCAGGGCGGGCGGCCCGGCGGTCGGCGGCCCCCGTGCCCGCGGCCCGGCCGTCGGGAGCCGGGCCGTCGGCGGTGGCGGCGCCCGCGGGAGCGGCGCCCGCTGGAGCGGTGACTGCGGCCGGTCCCACAGCAGGCGCGTCGGCAGCGGTAGCCGGGGCCGCGTCCCCGTGGGCGGCAGGGGCGGCGGTCCTGCCCGCGGGGGCGGCCGCTCCCGCCGCCCCCGCGAACCGCGCGCCCCGCGGCGCCGGTGCCGGTGCCGGTGCCGGTGGCCCGGCGTACGGGGTGCCGGTCGCCGCCGCATCCTCCGCGGGGGCCGCACCCGCATACCGCGCCCCACCCGCCTTCCGCACCCGCCGGCGCGGCGACCGCTTCTGCGCGCCGGCGGAGCCGGCACCCTCCGGCTCCGGACCGCCACCCGTCGGGACACCGCAATCGGAGCGGCCATCCGCGGAGTGGTCCGCGTCAGCCGCCCCCGCATGAAGTGCGCCGCCCCCATGACGCACCTCCCCCCGCGGGAGCCGCGCCTGCGGCGCGCCGGCGGGAACGGAGCCTTCCTCCGGCCCCGGGGCACCGGCAGGCGACCCGCCGCCGGCGTCTGCGACGTCCCGCACCGGCAGCCCCGTGTCCGGCAGTTCCTCGGGACCCGCACCGCCCACCGGCTTCGGAGGGCCGGCGAACGGCACACCACCGCCCATGCCGTCCCGCGCGGAACGATCGGCGTCGCCCCCGCCCGCGGACGGCGCCCCTCCCGCCGTCCGCAGGTCCCGCCTCGGCAGCCGCGCCTGCGGCAGTCCGGCACCGGCCGGGTGCACCGGGGCTCCCATCGGCGGCGCGTCACCATGCGGGGGGCGGCCCTGCTCGGCCGTGCCATCCCACGGGCCGCATCCGGCTGCGGAGGTGGGCGGCCCGGGCTGGGCGGGGATGGCCGTGAGGGGCGCACGCGCCGTGAGGGTGGTCAGGCGGGTGGTGAGGTCCCTGTGGCGGGATGTCGCGCGGGCCGTGTCGTCGCGGAGCCAGGCCCGTTCGGATGCCAGGGCCGCCGCCTCCGTGCGGTCGGCCGCCCCCGCGAGGCGGGTCGTCAGCGCGTGCAGGGCGGCTTCGCAGGCGGTGCGCTGGGCGGCGGCGGCCGCGAGCTGGGCGCGGAGTTCCTCCGCGCCTCCCGGCAGGCGGTCCAGCTCCGCGGCCGCCTCGGCGCGCAGCCGGGCCGCGTACCGGACCTCGCGGGCCGCGGCCTCGGCGCCGCGGGCCGCTTCCAGGTCGGCGAGCAGCGACTCGACCACGTCCCACGGCGCCAGCGCCGCGCCCTCCAGGCAGGCCCGCAGCCCCTCGGGGTCCCGGCGCAGGAACTCCCCGTACCAGCCTGCTCCCGGGTCCAGGCGCTGCGTCAAGCCCTGTAAGTAGCCGGAGAGTCGTGCGGTCGCCGGCGAGGTCGCGGTCTCCATCCCGGCATTGGACACCACCCGTGTTACGGGCGGGCTACGGGCGCCTCACACGCGGATGGCGATGCCCACGTGCGGGCGCTTGCCGAGGCGGGCGGCCGCGGCGGGCAGGTCCACCGCCCAGAACTGCCACGTGTACTTCCGCGACATCAGCCGCCGCACCCGCTTCAGCCCGTCCGCGTCGAGGATCCGCGCCGTGCCCTCCAGGACTCCGGCCCCCGGCTCGACGTTCCCGCGGACGTCGCACGGGGCGAGGGAGACCCGGCCGTCGTTCCGGATCCGCTTGACCTTCCAGGAGTCGCTGCGCGTCCAGACGAACAGCTCGCCGCCGTCCGCGACCGCCCACACGGGCGTGGCGACGGCCGTGCCGTTCTTCCGGTACGTGGTCAGGCTGACGTATTTGCCGCGGCCGAGCTCTTCGAGGGTCATCCCGCGAGGCTACGGCACCCCCGGCCGCCCGGGGCCGTCCGGTGGTGAGGGTGCGGGGCCGCGGGTCGCGGCGCCGCCCGCCGGGCCCGTACGACGCGGGGCCTCTTCGGGGGCCGCGCAGGCGGCGACGAGCAGGCCGGCGGCGAGGACGGCGCCGAGGAGTCCGATTCCGAGGCGCTGGGGCGCGTTGCTCTCTGGCACGCCCTCAGGCTTGCCCCGTGCCCCGCTGCTCCCACCCCGGATTGGTCCGTTCGGCCCGCCGCCCCTCCCCCGCCCGTCAGGCCGGGACGAGGGCGCAGCGGCGGACGACGTCGTCCAGGGAGAGGCCGAGCGCCTGCGCCAGCGCGGCGACGGTGAAGAAGGCCGGGGTCGGCGCCCGCCCGGTCTCGATCTTGCGGAGGGTCTCGGCGGACAGCCCGGCGGCTGCCGCGACCTCGACCATGCTGCGCCCGCCGCGGGCCTCGCGGAGCAGGCCGCCGAGGCGTTCGCCGCGCTCGCGCTCTTCGGGGGTGAGGGGGGTTCGGACCATGGCCCCATCGTACCGCCGGCCCCCAACAACAATCCCGGTAAAGTTATACCGGTATAGTTATTGGCATGGTGCAGTTGAAGACGGACAAGCAGATCGACGAGATGCGCGCCGCGGGCCGTGTCGTGGGCCGCGCCCTCGCCGCGGTGCGGGCGACCGCGCGCGTCGGGGTCACGCCCCGGTCCCTGGACCGGGTGGCGCGCGGGGTGCTCGCGGAGGCGGGGGCGTCCTCGCCGTTCCTCGGCTACCGGCCGCGGTTCGCCCCGGTGCCCTTCCCCGCGACGGCCTGCGTCTCGGTCAACGACGCGATCGTGCACGGCATCCCGGACGACCGCCCCCTCGCCGACGGCGACCTCGTCAGCGTCGACTTCGGCGCCCGCCTGCGCGGCTGGGTCGGGGACGCCGCCGTCACCTTCGCGGTCGGCCGCCCCCGCCCCGCCGACCTGCGGCTCGTCGAGACGGCGGAGGCCGCCCTCGCCGCCGGCATCGCCGCGGCCGTCCCCGGCAACCGGATCGGGGACATCGCCCACGCCGTCGGCACGGTCTGCCGCTCCGCCGGATACGGCATTCCCGACGGCTTCGGCGGGCACGGTGTGGGCCGCGGCATGCACGAGGACCCGGGCGTGCCCAACGAGGGGCGGCCGGGGCGCGGCGTGGTGCTGCGCCCCGGCATGGTCCTGGCGATCGAGCCGATGCTGATCGCGGGCGGGACGGACGACTACACCTGCGACGGGGACGGCTGGACCCTGCGCACCGCCGACGGCAGCCGCGCCGCCCACGCGGAGCACACGGTCGCCGTCACCGCCGCCGGCCCCCGGATCCTCACGGCACCGTGACCGCCGGCACCGCACGGATCCGGGCCGGCGTCACGGCTTCCCGTGCGGGTGGACCGCCATCGCCGAGCCCCCGCCGCGCCGGGTGCGCTCCGCGGCCGCCAGCCAGCGCCCGTCCGGGAGCCGCTGCACGCCGGTCGCGGCGCCGATCTCCGGGTTCGGCCGGAAGGCGTGCCCCAGTGCCTCCAGTTCGGCGCGCAGCGGGCCGTCCCACAGGCCCGGCTCCAGTTCGGTGGTGGCCTGGTTGCGCTGGCTGGCGCGCGGCGCGGCGATGGCGTCGACCAGCGGCAGCCCGCGGTCCAGGTGCCCGGTCAGGGTCTGCAGCACGGTGGTGATGATGGTGGCCCCGCCCGGGGAGCCCACCGCGAGGACCGGCCGCCCGTGCTCGAGCACGATGGTCGGCGACATCGACGACCGCGGCCGCTTGCCGGGCCCCGGCAGGTTCGGGTCCGGCACCCCGGGGACGGCCGGGGCGAAGGAGAAGTCCGTCAGCTCGTTGTTCAGCAGGAAGCCCCGCCCGGGGACGGTGATCCCGCTGCCTCCGGTGGACTCGATGGTCAGCGTGTACGAGACGACGTTGCCCCACCGGTCGGCGACCGTCAGGTGCGTGGTGTTCTCCCCCTCGTACGTGGTCGGTACGGCCTTCCCTGCCGCGGCGCACGGCTGCGGATCGCGCGGGTCGCCCGGCGCGAGCGGGCTGGTCAGCGCCCGGTCGGGCCTGATCAGGCAGCCGCGCGCGTCCGCGAACCGCTGCGAGAGCAGCTCCCGCGTCGGGACCCGCTCGAAGGCCGGGTCGCCGACCCAGCGGCCCCGGTCGGCGAAGGAGATCCGGGAGGCCTCGATGAAGCGGTGCAGGTACTGGGCCTGCGACAGCCGGCCCAGGTCGGTGCGCTCCAGGATGTTCAGCGCCTCGCCGACGGTGGTGCCGCCGGAGGACGACGGCGCCATGCTGTACACGTCGAGGCCGCGGTAGGAGATGCGCGTCGGATCCTGCCGCTTGGTGGTGTACGCGCGCAGGTCCGCGGCGGTCAGGTCGCCGGGGCGGACGTTGCGGGTGGCGGCCGGGTCGACGGGCGGACGGCGGACGGTGTCGACGATGTCGTCGGCGATCGGACCCCGGTACATGGCGCCGGTGCCCTTGCGGGCGATCTCCGCGTACGTGTCCGCGAGGTCCGGGTTCTTGAAGGTGGAGCCGACGACGGGGAGGGCGCCACCGGGCAGGAACAGCGCCCTGGTGTCGGGAAAGTCCCTGAAGCGGGCCTCGTTGGCCTCGGTCTGGGCGCGGAAGGTCGCGTCCACGGTGAAGCCGCTGCGCGCGAGTCTCTCCGCCGGTTTCAGCAGCTGCTTCAGCGGGCGGGTGCCCCATGCGTCGAGGGCGCTCTTCCAGGTGGCGGGGGTGCCGGGGACGCCGACGCCGAGGCCACTGGTCTGGCCCTCCGCGAACGGGATGGGGAGGCCGTTCTCCTGGAAGAGTCCGGCGGTCGCCGAGGCCGGCGCGGTCTCCCGGCCGTCGATGGTGTGCACGCGGCGGGTGCGGGCGTCGTAGTGGACGAAGTACCCCCCGCCGCCGATGCCGGCGGAGTACGGCTCGGTGACGCCGAGAGCGGCAGCGGTCGCGACGGCGGCGTCGACGGCGTTGCCGCCGGAGCGGAGCACGCCGATGCCGGCGGCGGTGGCGTCGGGGTCGACGCTGGCGACGACGCCGCCCCAGCCGACCGCCACCGGCGTCTTGGCGGGGGTTTCCTCCCCGGCGGGGGAGGGCGGGGCCGCGGCGCCGGTGGACACCAGGGTCCCGGCGAGGGCGGCGGCGAGCGCTAACAGACGTGGGGCGGGGCGGCGCATGGCGTACCTCCGGTCGGCGACGGCCTGTCGGGCCCCCTGGGACAGGGCTGCGGTCGGCACTGTAACTTCACGGCCGCCCCCGCGTCAGGAAGGCCCGGCGGTGGCGGCACTTCGGCTGCCTCCACCCGGTGATTCTCCGCGGCCGCGGCATTAGCATCCGGCGCATGGACGAAGACCTGCGGAACATCGTGCTCGGGCTGGCGGCGACCGCGATCAGCGGCGGCTTCGGGTGGGTGACCCGTACGTACGTGTGGCGGCGGGCGCTGCGCCGCAAGCAGGCGTTCTTCGGGCTGCCGACGGGCTCGGACTGCCTGTTCGTGGTGAACCGGCAGATGGGCGGCACGGAGGGGTCGGTGCACCGCAACGACGCGTTCGCGCTGCTGGAGATATCCTCCCTGATCAAGGACTGCGGGGCGAACGTGCAGATCGTCGCGCACGACACGGTCCGCCAGGGGTTCGGCGAGCGGGCCGAGTTCTGCGTCGGCGGGCCCGCCTCGAACGCCCGTACCGCCGCCCACCTGGAGTCGATGCTGCCGGGGATCTCCGTCGACGTGTCGACGGAGCAGGGCCCGGACCGGGGGGCGATCCGGGTGGGCGGGCAGACGTACCGGTGGTCCAAGGGCCGGGCCGACCACGTCGTCCTGGCCCGGCTGACGAGCGGTCCGGGCACCCGGCCGGTGTTCCTGATATCCGGTCAGACGGCGGTCAGCAACCAGGCCGGCGCCCGCTACCTCGCCCGCCACCACCAAGAGCTGGCCCGCCGCCACCGCGGCAACCCGTTCTGCCTGATGCTGAAGGTGGTGAACTCGGCGGCCTACGGGCCCGACGTGGTCGAGCTGCTGGAGGACGTCACCGCTGCGGCCCGGACACCCGCAGCGGCAGCCGCGTCATCCCGTTGATGAAGTTCGACACCAGGCGGCGCGGTGGACCGGCGAGTTCGGGGGCCGGCATGGCGGCCCGCCACTCCTCCAGCAGCACCCGCAGCTGGAGCCGGGCGAAGTGGGCTCCGAGACAGACGTGCGGGCCGTCGCCGAAGGAGACGTGCGGATTGGGGGCCCGGTCCAGGACGAGGCGCCCGGGGTCGGAGAAGACCCTCTCGTCGTGGTTGGCGGAGGCGTGGAATACGACGACCTTGTCGCCCGCGCGGATCGTCCGGCCGGCCAGCTCGGTGTCGGTCGCGGCCGTACGGCGGAAGCTGAGCACCGGCGGATGCACGCGCAGCAGCTCCTCGACGGCGCGGTCCGCGGGCACCTCCCCGGAGGCCAGCCTCCGGTAGGCGTCCGGGGCGCCGGCGAGGGCGAGCAGCGCGCCGGGGGCGGCCGAGCGGACGGTGTCGTTGCCGGCGACGGTCAGCAGGAAGAAGAACATCTCCAGCTCGGCCGGTTCCAGCCCGGCCTCCGCGAGGGAGGTCATGACGTCGTCGCCGGGCCGGCGCCGCTTGTGCTCGGCGAGTTCCCGGGCGTACGCGAACATCTCGCCGAGCAGGGCCGGGGAGCGCGGGTTGAGCGGGGTGCCGTCCGGCCCGCGCAGCGGCTCAGGGGCGTCCTCCGGATCCTGGTAGCCGATGACGCGCACGGTCCAGTCGAGGAGCAGGCCGCGGTCGGCGGCCGGGATGCCGAGCAGGTCGGTCAGGTTGAGCAGCGCGTACTCGTCGGTGACGGCGGGCACCACGTCGCAGGCGCCGTCCGCGGCCTTCGCGCGGGCGGCGGCGAGGAGGGTACGGGCCCGGTCGCGGACGCGGTCCGCGAACGCGTCGACCCGGGCGGGCGTGAAGGCGCGGGAGACGGTGCGGCGCAGCCTGCCGTGGGCGGGCGGGTCCTGGTTGAGCATGGTGCTGCGCAGGAACGGCAGGTCGGCGGGGTCGGGGTCGCGGATCTGGGTGGCGCCGGCCCAGGAGGAGTACGCGGAGTGGTCGCGCAGGACGCGGACGACGTCGGCGTGCCGGGTGACGGCCCAGAAGCCGGGGCCGGCCGGCCAGCCCGAAACCTCGGGCTCCTCCTGCCAGGCGACGGGGTGGTGGTCGCGCAGCAGCCGGTAGCGCTCGTGCGGGATGCCCGCGGCGTACAGGCGCGGGTCGAACACGTCGGGGACGGAGCCTGCGGGGGCGGGGTCTCCGGTCCGGTCCGGGGATGCGGGAGGCATGGGCCCACGGTGGCGGGGCGGCCCCGGCGCCGCAAGAGGGCCCGCACGGCCTGCCCGCTCCCCGTCGTGGGCGCCCTCGCCCGCGCGGCGCGGCGCACCTCAGAGCGGACCGGTGCGGCAGGGCTCGGGGGCCAGCACGGTGTCCGGGCCGCGCAGCCTCGCCTCGACGTGCGAGGCGGCGTTGGCCACCGCGGTGCACACCACCTGGCGGCGGGCGAGGTCCGGAAGTTTGGCCACGTCGATCGGCAGGCGGACCTCGATGACGTCGTCGGCGGGGCCCTCCACGGTGGTCGTCCCGGCGAGGGCGAGGTCGACCGGGGGCAGCGCGGTCCGCAGCCCGGAGGCCCGCTCCCGCTCACCCGGTCCGACGAGCAGCCGGAACAGCGCGACCTGGACCCCCGGCGCGGAATAGCCGGAATGCGTGGCGACGAGGCGCGAGTCGGGCGTCAGGAAGTACACCAGCGAATCCGCACTGCCTTCCTCGGGCCGCACCTCCACTTCGGCGGGGGCGCCGCTCTCCACGACCCCCGTCGTCTTGATGCCGCAGCCGGCGAGCAGCAGCCCGGCCGCGGCCGCGGCGGAAGCCGCACGGGCGGCGTCGCGGATCCTGCTCATGCGTCGGCCTCCAGGGGCATGTCGAGGGTGAACACGGCGCCCCCGGCGGGTCCGTTGCGGGCCTCCAGGGTTCCGCCGTGCAGCCGTACGTTCTCCAGGGTGATGGCGAGGCCCAGGCCGCTGCCGGCGGAGCGGGTGCGGGCGGCGTCGGCCTTGAAGAAGCGGTCGAAGATGTGCGGCAGCACCTCCGGGGCGATGCCGGGCCCGCTGTCGGCGACCTCGACGACCAGCCGCGGCCCGCCGGGCTGCGGTCGGGTCCGCACGGTGACGCGGACGGGCGCGCCGCCGTGCCGCAGGGCGTTGCCGACGAGGTTGGCGAGGACGACGTCGAAACGGCGCGGGTCGAGGCGGGCGCGGGCGTCCCGGGGCAGGTCGGTGACGACCCGGGCGTCGTCCCAGTGGCGGCGCTCCAGCGTCTTGCGGACGGCCTCGGCGACGTCGACCTCGTCCAGGTTGAGCTCGGCGGCGCGCGCGTCGAAGCGGGAGATCTCCATCAGGTCCTCGACGAGGACGGCGAGCTTGCCGGTCTCGGCGCTGATCAGCCGCAGGGCCGCGGCCGTGTCGGCGTCGAGGCCTGCGGCCTCCTCGTCGAGGACCTCGGTGACGGCGAGCATCCCGGCGAGCGGGGTGCGCAGCTCGTGGGAGACGTCGGAGGCGAAGCGGCGGGCCCGGGTCTCGGCGTCCCGCAGCTCGGCCACCGACGCCTCCAGGGCGCGGGCGGTGTCGTTGAAGGTGCGGGCCAGTCCGGCGAGTTCGTCGGCGCCGCGGACCTCGATCCGGGTGTCGAGGCGGCCGCGGCCCATCTTCTGGGCGGCGCGCCGCATGTCCCGTACGGGGCGCAGCACGCTGCGCGCGGCGAGCAGGGCGGGTATGACGGCGGCGGCGAGGCCCGGAACGGCGCCGCGCTGCGCGGCCTCGACCATGGCCTGCACGGTGGTCCGCTCGCCGGAGAGCGGCATGGTGGCGAAGACGACGAGTCCGGTGGGCGGGCGGGCGCCGTTCGCGCGGAACACCGCGGGCATCCCGACGGCGAGGTAGGGGTCGCCGTCGGCGTCGGTGACGCGCTGGAACGCCCCGTGCGGGTGGGCGGTGACCTGGCGGCGGAGCCGGTCGGTGACGACGGTGGAGGTGGGCGAGCCGTTGCTGGAGGCGCGCAGCCGGCCGTACTCGGCGAAGACGTTCCAGGGGTGCGGTTTGCCGCGCTTGGCGAGTTCGGAGACGAGGCGGTCGAGCTGCTCCTGCTCCATGGGCAGGCTGACGGGCTGGGCCTCCATCAGGTCGCGCAGGGTGCTGACGGCGGTGTCCTGGCTCTGTTTGAGGACGGCGTTGCGGGCCTGCTGGTAGGTCAGGGCGGCGGTGGAGACCGCGCTGACCGCCGCGACCAGCAGGAACGCCGCGATCAGGCGGGTGCGCAGGCCGAGCGGGGCGATGCGCCGCTCGCGCGGGGTGCCGCGGCGGCGCCGGGCGAACCACGCCGGGCGCCCGGTGCGGCCGGCGCGCGGGGTGCGGTCGCGGTGTGCGGTGCGTGCCACCGGGCCCGCCTACAGGGGGCCGAAGCGGTAGCCGAAGCCCCGCACGGTCTGGATGTAGCGGGGCGTGCCGTCCGGGTCCTCGATCTTGTGGCGCAGGCGGCGCACGCAGGCGTCCACGAGCCGGGCGTCCGCGTGGTAGCTGTGCTCCCACACGTACTCCAGGAGCTGCTGGCGGGAGAAGACCTGCTCGGGCGAGGCCGACAGGTGCAGCAGCAGCTTGAGTTCGCTGGGGGCCAGGGCGATGCGCTCGCCGCCCCGGGCAACGGTCAGCCCGGCCCGGTCGACGACGAGGTCGCCGTGGAACTCCACCTGGGGCCGGCCGCCGGCGGGGGCGCCGAGGCGGCGCAGGACGGCCTTGATGCGGGCCTCGATGACCTCGGTGCGGGCGGGCTTGACGATGTAGTCGTCGGCGCCTGCCTCCAGGCCGACGACGATGTCGAAGTCGTCGCCGCGCGCAGTGAGCATGATGATCGGGACCTGGCTGGTCTCGCGGATGCGGCGGCAGACCTGTACGCCGTTGATGCCGGGCAGCATCAGGTCGAGCAGGACGAGTTCCGGGTGGAAGCCGCCCATCAGGGCGAGGCCGGCCTCTCCGGTCTCGGCGGCGGCCACCTCGTGGCCGCGGCGGCGCAGGCCGAGGCCGACTCCGGCCCGGACGGAGGGGTCGTCCTCGATCAGCAGTACGCGGGGCATCGGGCGGTGTCCAAGCGGTCGGGCTGCTCCCGGGTCAGCGGCGTGTGCGCCGCAGGGAGTCCAGCAGGTCGGTGAGGGCGGTCAGGCGCAGCGGCCGGGCGAGCAGGACGACGACGAGGGCGGTCACGGCGGTTCCCGCGGCGGCGGCCGCGACGTCCCCGGCCGGGGCGGCGGCCCGGGCGGCGGCGTGGCCGGCGGCGGCCGCCGGCAGGGACGCGGCGAGGAGCCGCAGGTGGGTGCGCAGGGCGGTGTCGGTGTGCCCGCCGGGCGGGCCGGGGCGCGGGCCGAGCCGCCGGGCGAGGGTCCAGGCGGTCGCGGCGAGTCCGGCGCAGAGGGCGGCGGAGTAGGCGGCGGCCATGCCGGTGACGGCCCAGCGCGGCGGCAGCAGCAGGAAGGCGGCGGCGGACAGGCCGGCGTTGAGTCCGGCGATGACGAGGTTCAGCAGGAAGGGGGTGCGGGTGTCGGAGAGGGCGTAGAAGCCGCGTGTGAGGACGTACTGGCCCGAGAGGGCGACGAGGCCGGGGGCGAAGGCGGCGAGCATGCCGGCCATGACCGCGACGTCGGCGGCGCCGGTGCGGCCGTACCCGAAGACGCTGCCGATGACCCAGGGGGCGAGCGCGGCGAGCAGCGCGGCGGCCGGGACGATGAGGGCGGCGCTGGAGCGCAGCGCGGAGGAGACGTCCCGGCGGACGGCGGCGAGGTCGCCGTCGGCTGCGGAGGCGCTCATGCGGGGCATCAGGGCGGTGACGAGGGAGACGGTGATGATGCCCTGGGGGACGATCCACAGCTGGTGGGCGTTGCTGTAGGCGGTGTAGCCGGCGCCTCCGGCGAGGCCCGCCTCCACGGCCTGCCCGCCGGCGGTGGTGGACAGCCGGGTGACGACCCAGTACCCGATCTGGTTGGTGAGGACGAGGAGGACCGTCCAGCCGGCGTTGCGCAGCGGCCGGGCGAGGCCCTTGCCGCGCCAGTCGAAGCGGGGGCGCCAGCGGAAGCCGGCGGCGCGCAGCGAGGGGGCGAGCGCGGCGGCCTGGACGACGATGCCGGCGGTGGTGCCGAGGCCGAGGAGGCGGGTCTCGGCGGCGGTGAGGCCGTCGCCGCCGCCGTGGGCGGCGTACAGGAAGTACCCGAAGACGGCGGTGACGACGAGGTTGTTGAGGACGGGCGTCCACATCATGGCGCCGAACCGGCCGCGGGCGTTCAGCACCTGCCCGAGGAGGGTGAAGAGGCCGTAGAAGAGGATCTGCGGGAGGCAGTAGCGGGCGAGGGCGGTGGTGGTGCCGGCCTGCGCGCCCGTGTAGGGGGTGTATGCCGCCACGAGCGCGGGGGCGGCGAGCACGGCGGCGGCGGTCAGCAGCAGGAGGGCCGCCGTGCAGGCGGTCAGCAGCCGGTCGGTGTAGGCGGCCCCGCCGTCGGGGTGCTGCCGGGCCGCCCGGACGAGCTCGGGGACGAAGACGGCGTTCAGGGCGCCGCCTATGAGCAGCATGTAGAGGATGTTCGGGACGGTGTTGGCGACGGTGTACGCGTCCCCGAGCAGCCCGGTGCCGAGGGCGGCGACGACGACGGCGGAGCGGACGAAGCCGGTGGCGCGGGAGACGACGGAGCCGGCGGCCATGAGGGCCCCGCTGCGCAGCACGGAGCCGCGGGGCGGGTCGGCGGCGGGTGGGGCGCCGTCGGGTGCTTCGGTGGTGCCCGCTGCGGGTGCGGCGGCGGTCACCGGCGGGCCAGGTAGGCCTGGAAGGCCTTGTGCAGGGCCGCGTTCGCGTACCCGTCCATCGCTGTCTCCCACTCTCCGAGCGTTTCGACGACCTGTCCGCCGGTTCCGAGCTTCCAGCGCAGCAGTCCGAAAGAACGTTCGTCGGGGTCGAGTGTGGAGGGTACCCCGCGCATGTCGTACTCGTCCGCGCCGAGGGCGTGGGCGTCGCGCATCATGCGCCACTGCAGGGCGTTGCTGGGCCGCACCTCGCGGCGGTGGTCGGCGGAGGCGCCGGTCTGGTACCAGACGCGCCGCCCGGTGGACACCATGGTGTGGGCGGCGAGCACCTCGCCCTGGTGGACGGCGAGGTAGAGCCGCATCCGGCCGGGGGCCTCGGCGTTGAGGACGGCGTACTGCTGCTGGTAGTAGGCGAGGGAGCGGCCGAGGCGGAAGCCGTCGCGCTCCTCGGTGATGCGCAGCAGCCGGTGGAACTCGGGCAGGTCGGCGGCGGTGCCCAGGACGGTTTCGACACCGCATTTGGCGGCCTTGCGGACGTTGCGGCGCCATTCCTGGTTGAGGCCGGACCACAGGTCGTCCAGGGAGCGGCCGGCCAGCGGCACGCGGAAGACGTGGCGGGGCTGGGCGTCACCGTCGTCCTCGCCGCCGCACCGCTGCCAGCCGCGGGTGCGCAGCCGGTCGGCGAGGGCGGCGCCGACGGGGTCGACCTCGGTGGCGAGGACGTCGGTGAGGCGGCGGTCGGGCCCGGCGGCGGCCTTGAGGACGGCGGCGTCCCAGCGGCGGTACGCGGGCGAGGGGCCGATGCGGACGGCGAAGGCGCCGGCGGCGCGCAGGTGGCGCATGAGGGGGCGGAGCCAGTCGTCGATGCGGGGGTCGGACCAGTCGGCGACGGGCCCTTCGGGGAGGTAGGCGAAGTATTTGCGGGTGCCGGGGAATTGGCGGTAGAGGACGAGTCCGGCGCCGGTGATTTCCCCGCCGGTGCGGTGCCATCCGACCCTTTCCGACCGCCAGAGGTCCTTTACGCCGGCCCAGGAGGGGTACTGGAGAAAGCTGGCCCGGCCGTGCCGGGAAAGGAAGGAGGCGTATTCGGCGACGGACAGGGAGCGCACCGTCCGGTCCGGCTCCCGGTGCCGCCGGGCGGGGGTGGCGAGCAGTGCGCACACGGCGGTGGCCTTCCTGTACGTCCCGTCCGGGAGGGGGTGTGGGTGGTGGGGCGCACAGGACTCTCACAGGCGTCGATGACCGCGCTGCGCAACGAATGTGACCGTTCCATGACCGTTCTGCTGCGGTCCGCGTCACAAGCGGTTGCCGGATGTTTTCCGATGATTGCGCAACCTAGAGTCGCCCCGACCGCATCTCCTTTTGCGGACGATCCCTGACGCCGCTACCCGAGAGGGCCTTTCGTTGAGCCGCACACGCCGCTTCGCCCGACGCCGCCACGCCGTTCTGGCGGGCACCGCCGTACTCATGGCCGCCGCTCTGACCGCATGCGGCGGCGGCGACGCGAAGGAGGGCGGTGACGCGAAGGGCGATCAGAAGAAGAAGTCGGAGATGGCCATCTCCGTGAACCTCACGGGCGACCAGGCCAAGCCCGGGGAGCCGGTGACGGTCACGCTCGCCGAGGGCAAGCTCTCCCTGGTGAAGGTGTCCGACGGCAAGGGCGGCGAACTGCCCGGCAAGATAGCCGATGACGGCCGGACCTGGACCTCGGAGCGCAATGCGGCGCCGGGGACGCAGTACAAGGTCGACGCGCAGAACACCGACAGCCAGAGTGCGACGGCGCAGTTCAAGACGGCGGCCGCCGACAAGGTGAACAAGGTCACGATCGTGCCGGGCAAGGGCTCCACGATGGGCGTGGGCCAGCCGGTCTCGCTGGTGTTCGACAACCCGGTGAAGAACAAGGCCGAGGTGGAGAAGCGCCTGAAGGTGACCACCTCGAACAACACCGAGGGCTCCTGGGGCTGGTTCAAGGACTACACCGGCAACGACCGCGTGGACTGGCGGCCGAAGGACTACTGGAAGTCCGGGACCGAGGTCAAGGTCGAGATGAGCCTGAACGGCGTGGACTCCGGCCCGGGCGGCGGCTACTTCGTCCGCGACTACGACACGAACTTCACGATCGGCAAGGACCGCCGGCTCCAGGTCGACCTGGACTCCAAGAAGATGGACGTGGTCGAGGACGGCCAGACCGTGAAGTCCATCCCGGTCTCGGCGGGCACGCCCGGCGGCAAGAAGGCCTCCTGGTCCGGGAAGATGGTGCTGATGACCAAGGAGGGCACCATCCGGATGGACTCCCAGACGGTGGGCCTGGGCGACTCCTACGACAAGATGGTCGACTACTCGATGCGCGTGACCTGGTCCGGCATGTACATCCACGCCGCGCCGTGGAACGCCGGCAAGTTCGGCCGCGAGAACGCCAGTTCCGGCTGCGTCGGCATGAGCGACTCCGACGCGAAGTGGCTGTTCGGCACGGCCCAGGTCGGCGACCCGGTCGAGGTCACGGGCGGCGGCTCCAAGGGCAAGGCGGACATCGGCAACGGGTACGGCCAGTGGAACCTGTCGTGGGACGAGTGGAAGGCCAAGAGCGCCCTCACCGGGGCTGCGCAGAACGGCTGAGACGCCACCCAGCCGCCCATAAGCGTGCATCGCCCAACAATCGTTACCAGTGCGTAACTTACTGGCGGGTTACCTCCGGTAAGCGGCTCCGGTTACCGTTCGGTCACTCCGACACCGGCGCACGCGAGGAGCCCCCTGTGGTCCGCACCCCCACCGCGGCGGCCATGGCAGCCGCCCTGGCCGTCGCCGCCCTGGGCCTGACACCCCATCAGGCCCGGGCGGCCGTCCAGTCCACCGCCCCCACCAGCTCCGCCCCCACCGCCGCCTCCGACCCCGCCGTCTCGTACGCCGAGGCCGCGGCGGCCGTACCGGGCCTGACCTTCCACGACATCCCCGGATCGGGCGGCATCACCCTCAAGGGCAACGTCCTCACCCCCGCCGGCGCCCGGCCCGGCAGCAGCCACCCGCTGATCGTCCTCCCGAGCAGCTGGTCCATGCCGCAGGTCGAGTACCTGGCGCAGGCGAAGAAGCTCGCCGACTCCGGCTACGTCGTCGTCAGCTACACCTCGCGCGGGTTCTGGCTCTCCGGCGGGCAGATCGAGGTCGCGGGGCCGCCCGACACCGCCGACGTCTCCGCCGTCATCGACTGGGCGCTCGCCCACACCCCCGCCGACCCCGCCCGGATCGGCGTCGGCGGTGTCTCCTACGGCGCGGGCATCAGCCTCCTCGCCTCCGCCCACGACCCCCGCATCAAGGCCGTCGTCGCGCTCAGCGGCTGGGCCGACCTCGTCGAGTCCATCTACTCCGGCCGCACCCAGCACGTCCAGGCCGCCGCCCTGCTCGGTGCGACCGGGCGGCTCACCGGCCGCCCCGGACCCGAACTGAACCGCATCCTGGGCGACTTCCTCGCCTCCAACCTGGAGCGCGAGCAGGAGATGATCGACTGGGGCCGCAAGCGGTCGCCCGCCGAGCACGTCGACCGGCTGAACGCCAACGGCACCGCCGTCATGCTCGGCAACGCCTGGGGCGACACCATCTTCCCGCCCAACCAGTACGCCTCCTTCTTCGAGAAGCTGACCGGCCCCAAGCGGCTGGAGTTCCGCCCCGGCGACCATGCCACCGCCGAGGGCCTCGGCCTGTTCGGCCTGCCCAACGACACCTGGGACAATGCCCGCCGCTGGTTCGACCGCCACCTCAGGGGCGAGCGCAACGGCGTCGACACCGAGCCGCCCGTGCAGATCAAGTCCCGCAGCAGCAGCGGGTACGAGGGGTACGCCGACTGGAAGTCGGTCGGCTCCGCCGGCACCGAGAAGCTCGCCCTGTCCGACACCGAGCACCTCTTCACCGGCGTCAACACCGGCGCCGACGGCGGCATCGTGCTCCTGTCCAGCACCCTCGACCAGTTCACGAAGATCCCGCCGATGGCGTCCGTGCCGCTGCTCCCCCGCGCCTTCGCCGCGGTCTGGCAGTCGGACCGCTTCGGCTCCGAGCGCCGCGTGCGCGGCACCGCCCGCCTGCACACCACCGTCACCCCGACCCGGTCCGACGGCACCTTCGTCGCCTACCTCTACGACGTGGGCCCCCTCGGGATCGGCAAGCTCGTCACCCACGCCCCGCACACCTTCCACGGCAAGACGCCGGGCCGCCCCTTCGGTGTGGACCTCGACCTGTTCTCCACGGCGTACGACGTGCCGGCGGGCCACCGCCTCGCCCTCGTCATCGACACCGTCGACCCCCTGTACGCGGAGTACAACCCCGCGGGGGCGCAGCTCACCTTCACCTCGCCGCGCCAGGACCCCTCGTACGTCTCGGTCCCGCTCGGAGCCCGCTGACACCGCCGGGTGCACGAAGGCCGCCGGGAAACCCCGGCGGCCGGCCGGCGGCGGCACTACCGGCCTTCGGAGCCCTCCGAGGCCTCCGCGTACGCCTGGGACAGCTCCGGCGAGCCCGTCATCGCCCAGGACAGCCCCGACTCGACGACGTTCAGCTCGCGGCCCGAGGCGAGCCGGACCACGGGTTGGCCGTTCGGCCAGACCTGCCAGCGGGCCCCCGGGCAGGTCCGGATGATCACCGTCCCGAGGTAGAAGCCCGCGTCGTTGCCGAGCCAGGGGACCACCTCGGGCTCCCGGCGCCAGCGCGGCATCAGCTGGTCCAGCGCCTCCAAGGAGGCCGGGCTCACGTCGAGTTCCAGCCCGGCCGCCCGCGCGTGGACGCGCAGCACCTCGCACTCCGCGAACAGCTCGCCGACGCCCTCCGGGTCCTCGGCGACCGCGGCGGCGAGACCCGCGCCCCGCTGCGTGTCGCTCCGGTTGCGCCAGTGGGCCAGAAAGGGCATGTCCATACCGAACAGCGTGGCACCAAGGGGCCCCGCCGGCCACAGGGCGCGCCTGGATTCCGGCGGCCGCGGACCGGCCGTCAGGCGTCCAGGTCGAGGTCCACGACGACGGGCGCGTGGTCGGAGGCGCCCTTGCCCTTGCGCTCCTCGCGGTCGACGTACGCGTCGGTGACGGCCTTGGCGAACGGCGCGTTGCCGTAGACGAGGTCGATGCGCATGCCGCGGTTCTTCGGGAAGGCGAGCTGGCGGTAGTCCCAGTACGTGTAGGGGCGGTCGTACTTCAGCGGGCGCGGCACCACGTCGGACAGGCCGGCGGCGCGCAGCGCCTCCAGGGCGGCCCGCTCGGCGGGGGTGACGTGGGTCAGGCCGGCGAAGACGGCGGGGTCGTAGACGTCCTCGTCGGTGGGGGCCACGTTGTAGTCGCCGAGCACGGCGAAGGGGCGCGGGCCGGCGGCGTCCTCGGCGACGGCCTCGGACAGGGCGCGGAACCACTCCAGCTTGTAGCCGTAGTGGTCGTGCTCGACCTCGCGGCCGTTGGGCACGTACACCGACCACAGGCGGACCCCGCCGCAGGTCGCGGAGATGGCGCGGGGCTCCTGGACGCCCTCGTAGTCGGGGCCGCCGGGCAGGCCCTTGACCACGTCCTCCAGGCCGACCTTGGAGAGCAGGGCGACGCCGTTCCACCTGCCGGTGGCGTTGACGGCCGACTCGTAGCCGAGCTCGCGCAGCGCGTCGTGCGGGAACTGCGCGTCGGAGCACTTGGTCTCCTGCACGCACAGGACATCGGTGCCGGAGCTCTCCAGCCAGGCCAGCAGGCGGGGCAGCCGGGCGGTGATCGAGTTGACGTTGAACGTGGCGATACGCATGCGTCCCAACCTACCGCCCGGCGCCGACAGCCACCCGGCCGTCACACCTCGGTGGCGTCGCCCGCGGCGAGCCGGCCGTGGTCGGTGCCGCCGAGGTTCCCGAGGGCCGTGTCGTAGATCGGCCGGGCGATGTCGGCGAGGTAGACGTCGTGGATGTCGATGGCCCGGCGCGGCCGCACCTCGCGCAGGTAGTCGATCACCTCGGACACCTTGTTCCACGGCGCGTGGACCGGCACCATCAGCGTCTCGACGGGCACCCCTGGCACGGTGAGGGCGTCACCGGGGTGGAACAGCGAACCCTGCACGAGGTAGCCGACGTTCGTGATCCGCGGGATGTCGGGGTGGATCACGGCGTGCAGTTCGCCGTGCACCTGGACCTCGAACCCGGCCGCGGTGAAGGCGTCGCCGTGCCCGACGGTGTGGACGCGGCCGGGGTAGGCGGGGGCGAGCCGCTCGGCGACGCTGCGCAGCGTCCACAGGGCGGCGGCCGGGTTCGCGTCGAGGGCGGCCCGCAGCCGGCCCTCGTCGAAGTGGTCGGGGTGCTCGTGCGTGACGAGCAGGGCGTCCGCGCCCAGGCCCGCGTCGGGCTCGCTGAAGGCACCCGGGTCGATGACGAGGACGCGCCCGTCCTTTTCGAGCTGGACGCAGGAGTGCAGCCGCTTGGTGAGCTTCATGATCCCAGGCTAGGGCAGCCCGGCTGCCGGGGGGGGCGGCTACGGGACGGCGGTCGAGACGACGTAGACGCTCGGCTTGGACGGGTCGGTGAGGTCGACGGTCACGTCGCGGGTCGGACGGGGGTCGGGCTGCTCCAGGGTGGTCCCGTACCAGGTCCTCTGCGGTTTCCAGTTCCAGCCCGAGACGGCGGTGTCGTGCGCGTCGATCGCCACCCCGCGGGTCAGCTCGGCGCGGCTGGTGCCGAGGTCGGCGAGGAAGCCGTCCAGGTCGGCCGGGGTGACGGCGAACTGCACGTACAGCCGGCTGGTGTGCCAGTTGTTGGTCTCCAGGAAGCCGACCTTCCAGGCCTTCTGCGGGATGGGCACGTCGTAGATGCTGCGCTGCACCCGCGAGGGCCAGCCGGGCCGGACCTTGGTGGCGCCGACCTTGGCGGCCTTGTCGCGGCCGCTCTCGCGGCTCTGCTGAGCGGAGACGGCGAGGTAGCCGGCGGGGACGCCGATCAGCAGCAGGATGATGAGCGCGGTGATCCAGCGGCGCCGGACGACGTGCCCCCGGTCCTCCGCGGGGGGCGGTGCGCCGCCCTCGTCGGGGGCGGGCGCTTGGCGGGGCAGGGTGGGCGGTGTCACTGCGTGGCGTCCTGGTCGTCGGGGCCGGGGGTCTGGCGGCGGCCCAGCTGCGCGTAGCGCTCGTACCGCTCGACGCGCCTGCGGGTGGCGCGGCGGAAGCGGCGGGCGACGAGCCGGGCGAGGTCGGCGGCTCCGACCATGCCCGCCTCGGGGCCGAGCTGGGCCTTGGCGATGCGGGCCTCGGGCCGGTAGCCGCGCCCGGTCAGGTGCCTGCGGAAGGCGTCCCGGGCGGGGCCGATCAGCAGGTCGTCGGCGGCGCTGACGCCGCCGCCGATGACGAAGCAGGAGGGGTCGAGGGCGGCGGCGAGGTTGGCGATGCCGACGCCGAGCCACTGGCCGATGTCCTGGAGGAGCTCGATGCACATGGCGTCGCCCTCGCGGGCGAGCTCGGTGATCAGCGGGCCGGTGATCTCCTGGACGCTGCCGCCGACGCGGGCGATGATGCCGTACGCGACCGGGGAGTCGGCGGCGGCGAGCTCGCGGGCCTCGCGGACCAGGGCGTTGCCGGAGCTGTACTGCTCCCAGCAGCCGCGGTTGCCGCAGGGGCAGCGGTGGCCGCCGGGGACGACCTGCATGTGGCCGAACTCGCCGGCGACCCCGTACCGGCCGCGCTTGACCTGGCCGCCCTCCAGGATCGCGCCGCCGATGCCGGTGCCGAGCGTGATCATGACGAGGTGGTCCTCGCCGCGGCCGGCCCCGAAGCGCCACTCGGCCCAGGCCGCGGTGTTGGCGTCGTTGTCGACCATGACGGGGACGGCGAGGCGCGACTGGAGGGCGTCGCGCAGCGGCTCGTCGCGCCAGGCCAGGTGGGGGGCGAAGAGGACGCGGGAGCGGTCGGCGTCGACCCAGCCGGCCGCGCCGATGCCGACGGCGTGGACGTCGTGGCGGTCGGACAGGTCGAGGACGAGCTCGACGATGGTGTCCTCGACGACCTTGGGGCTCTTGGACTTGTCGGGGGTCTCGGTGCGGATCTTCTCCAGGATCACGCCGTCGGCGTCGACGACGCCCGCCATGACCTTGGTGCCGCCGATGTCGATGCCGACCGTGGGGACGCGGGGGGCGGTCAGGTGCGACCGGCGCTCCCGGGACCCGATGGTCCGCAGGACGGTGCCCCGCGCCGACCCGCGGTGGGTGAGCGTGAAGTCCCGGTACGTGCTCATCGAGTCGTGTCGTCCCTCGGGGGTGCGGTGGTGCCCGCGGGGCCGGCGGGCTCGGGGGGCTGCGGTCCCGATTGTGCCACCCGGGCCAGTTCGTGGCTCAGCTCGTCCAGCTCGGAGCCGCCGGCCATCTGCCGGGTGAGCTCGTCGAGGGTGATCGAGTCGCGGGTGTGGCTGCCGGCCATCGCACCGCGCTTGAGCAGGACGAAGCGGTCGCCGACGAGGTGGGCGTGGTGCGGGTTGTGGGTGATGAGGACCACGCCGAGTCCGGCGTCCCGGGCGGCGGCGACGTACTTGAGGACGACGCCGGACTGCTTCACGCCGAGCGCGGCGGTCGGCTCGTCCAGGACGAGGACCTTGGCGCCGAAGTGGACGGCGCGGGCGATGGCGACGCACTGCCGCTCGCCGCCGGACAGGGTGCCGATCGGCTGGTCGACGTCGCGCAGGTCGATGCCCATGCGCAGCAGTTCGGACCGGGTCGTGCGGCGCATGAGGTCGACGTCGAGGCGGCGCAGCGGGCCGCGGCCCCGGGTGGGCTCGGAGCCGAGGAAGAAGTTCCGCCAGACGGGCATGAGGGGGACGACGGCCAGGTCCTGGTAGACCGTGGCGATGCCGCGGTCGAGGGCGGCGCGCGGGTTGGCGAGCTCGGTCTCCTCGCCGTCGATCTCGAAGGTGCCGGAGTCGTGCCGGTGCAGACCTGAGATGATCTTGATCAGGGTGGACTTGCCGGCGCCGTTGTCGCCGAGGACGCAGGTGATCTCGCCGGCGGAGACCTCCAGGGAGACGTCCCGCAGGGCGCGGATGCTGCCGTAGGACTTGCTGACGCCGGTCAGCTTCACGAGGGGTGTCACTTCGCCTCCGCCCGCTTGCGGACCCATGCGTTGAGCAGCGTGGCCAGCAGGAGCATCGCGCCCAGGAAGAACTTGAACCAGTCGGGGTTCCACTGGGCGTACACGATGCCGTTGCTGGTCATGCCGAAGATGAACGCGCCCACGGCCGCGCCGATGGCGGAGCCGTAGCCGCCGGTCATCAGGCAGCCGCCGATGACGGCCGCGATGATGTACAGGAACTCGTTGCCGACGCCCTCGCCGGACTGGACCACGTCGTACGAGAAGAGGATGTGCTGCCCGGAGATCCAGGCGCAGAGGGCGACGCCCATGTAGAGGCCGATGCGGGTCCGGACGACGGGGACGCCGACGGCGCGGGCGGCGTCGGCTCCGCCGCCCACCGCGAAGATCCAGTTCCCGGCGCGGGTGCGCAGCAGGATCCAGGTCGCGAGGGCGACGAGCGCGGCCCACCACAGGACGGTGACCTTGAGGGTGACGGGGCCGAGGGTCCACTGGGAGGCGAAGAGGGCCCGGGCGGAGGGGAAGCCCTCCATGTCGGCGATGCTCTTGGTGGAGACGGTGCCGGTGATCAGCTTGGTGAAGCCGAGGTTCAGGCCGGTCAGCATCAGGAACGTGCCGAGGGTGATGATGAAGCTCGGCAGCTTCGTGCGGGTCAGCATGTAGCCGTTGAAGAAGCCGAGCGCGAGGGTGACCAGCAGCGAGACGAGGACGCCCACCCACACGTTGGCGGTCATCTGATAGCTGAACATCGAGCTGACCAGTGCCGAGGTGGTGACCATGACGCCGGCGGAGAGGTCGAACTCGCCGCCGATCATCAGCAGGGCCACCGGGACGGCCATGATGCCGAGAGTGGAGGCCGAGTACAGGACGGTGCTCAGGCTGGACGCCCGCAGGAAGCTGTCGGCGGCGAAGGAGAAGAAGAGGAAGACGGCGGCGGCGCCGACCACGGCGCCCAGCTCGGGGCGGCCGAGCAGGCGGCGCAGCAGCGGGACGGGCGCGAGCCGCTCGTCGGCGGCGGGCGCGGCGGGCGCGGGCGCCGGGGCGGAGGCGGTCACCGGGTGCCCCGCTTGATGTACTCCTCCAGCGCGGCGGCCTCGGCGGCGGTGACGATCTGCGGGCCGGTCAGGACCGGGCGGCCGCCGCCGAGCACGTCGGCGTTGTAGCGGTAGAGCCACAGCAGGTCGACGGCCTGGTAGCCCTGGAGGTAGGGCTGCTGGTCGACGGCGAAGCCGAGGACGCCGGACTTGAGGTCTCGGGCGACGGCGGCGTTGAGGTCGAAGGTGTCGACCTCGGCCTTGCTGCCCGCCGCGTCCTTCGCCTTCACGGCGGTCGCCGCGAACGGCGCGCCGAGGGTGAGGACCGCGTCGACCGACGGGTCGGCCTGCAGCTTGGCCTGGACGGCCGCCTGGACGGACGGCATGTTGGTGCCCTCGACGTACAGGTTCTCCATGGTGCCGCCGAAGGTCTTCTTCGCCCCGGCGCAGCGCTGCTCGTGCCCGACGTTGCCCTGCTCGTGCAGGACGCAGACCGCCTTCGTGCGGCCGCGGCGGGTCAGCTCCGCCCCGACGGCCTCGCCGGCGACCTGCTCGTCCTGGCCGATGTGGGTGAGCGCGCCGTACTCGGCCGACTGGGCGGATCCGGAGTTGACGGTGACGACCGGGATGCCGGCCTTGACGGCCTTGGCGACGACGTCCCTCAGGGCCTCCGGCTTGGCGAGGCTGACGATGATGCCGTCGGCCTTCTGGTCGATGGCGTTCTGCACGAACTGGGCCTGCTGCTGCGCCTGGTCGTCGTGCGAGTAGACGAAGTTGATGTTGTCCTTCGCCGCGGCCTCCTTGGCGCCCTTCTGGACGATGTCCCAGAAGGTGTCGCCGTCTCCCGCGTGCGTGACCATCGCGAAGGTCCAGCGCGGGGTGGAAACGGCGGGCCGGCCCGCCGCCGCGGCCTTGGCGCGATCCTCGGCGCGCTTGCCGCCCGTGCTGCTGCAGCCCGCGAGGGAGGCCCCCAGTACCGCCGCGAGCACGGCGCCGACGACGCGTACCCCTGTCCCGACCCTTGCCACGTTGCCGTGCCCTTCCCTCGTGCGGTGTCTTCGTCTTCCGCGGTCCGCTGATGTCAAAGCGGTCATTCCGGTTCCAGCCGCCCAGTATCCGCCACAGTGCACCATGTGCGGCCATCGGGGGCGTCTCGGCGATCCGGGCAGGCCCGGGTGCCCGCAGGCGGATTGACAGCACCGCCGCCGCGGTCCAGGTTGAGTGCATGCGCATCGGGCTGATCGGAACGGGCCGCATCGGGTCCTTCCACGCCGCGGCTCTGGCCCGCCACCCGGACGCCGGCTCGCTGCTGCTGGCCGACGCCGATCCCGGGCGGGCCGCGCGGCTCGCCGAGCGGCTGGGTGCGACGGCCGCCCCCTCCGTGGACCAGGTGTTCACCTGGGGCGTGGACGCGGTGGTCGTCTCCTGCGCCACCGACGCACACGCGGAGCTGGTGGTGCGGGCCGTGCGGGGCGGGCTGCCGGTGTTCTGCGAGAAGCCGCTGGCCTCGGACCTGGCCCGGACGCTGTCGGTGCTGCGGGAGGTGGAGGCCGCGGGCGGGGTGCTCCAGCTGGGGTTCATGCGCCGCTTCGATGCCGGGTACCGCACCGCGCGGGAGCTGGTCCGCTCGGGCGCGCTGGGCCGGCTGCACACCGTACGGACGATGACGGCCGATCCGCAGCCGCCGGCCGCGCCGTACCTGGCGACGTCGGGCGGGCTGTTCCGGGACTGCCTCGTGCACGACTTCGACATGGTGCGCTGGGTGACCGGCCGCGAGGTGGCGCACGTGTACGCGGCGGGCTCGGACGCGGGCCCGCCGGTGTTCCGCGAGACGGGTGACGTGGACACGGCCGCAGCGCTGCTCGTCCTGGACGACTCCACGCTCGTGACCTGTACGGGGACCCGCTGCAACGGGGCCGGGTACGACGTCCGGATGGAACTGGCCGGGGAGCTCGACCAGGTCTCGTCCGGGCTGGACGACCGCACTCCGATCGCGTCGACGGAGCCGCACGGCCCGCCGCCGGCGGCGAAGCCGTGGACGGGCTTCCTGGAGCGGTTCGCCCCCGCGTACGAGGCGGAGCTGGCCGCGTTCGTCCGGCTCGTGCGCGGCGAGGGGCCCAACCCCTGCGACGGGCGGGAGGCGCTGGCCGCGCTCCGTGTCGCCGAGGCGTGCGAGCTGTCGCGGCGGGAGCGGCGCCCGGTGGACCTGGCGGAGCTGCCCGGCCTGTGAGCCGCGGCCGGGCGCGGGCTGAACGGCCGCCGGCTCGGGCTGTGGGGGCGGGGGCTGCCGCGGGTGGCGGGGCACGGTCCGCGGCTACCAGCGCACCGGGAGCCGGGTCACTCCCCGCATGAGGCTGCCCCGGACCCAGTCGGGCGGCCCGGCACCGGTGTCCTCGGCCAGGTCCGGGAAGCGCTCCAGCAGGCCGCGGAGGGCGGTGCGGCCCTCCAGCCGGGCGAGCGGGGCGCCGAGACAGAAGTGCAGTCCGTGGCCGAAGGCCAGGTGGCCCTGCGGTGCGCGCCGGATGTCGAAGGTGTCGGGGTCGGCGTAGCGGGCCGGGTCGCGGTCGGCGGCGGCGAGCGAGACGACGACGGTGGAGCCGGCGGGGATGAGGGTGGCGCCGATCTCCACGTCCTCGCGGGCGTGCCGGTAGGTGGCGTTCTGTACGGGGCCCTCGTGGCGGAGCATCTCCTCGACGGCGCCGTCGAGGAGCCCGTCCGGGTCGGCGCGGAGCGCGGCGAGCTGGGCGGGGTGGGCGAGCAGGGCCCGGACGCCGTTGCAGATGAGGTTGACGGTGGTCTCGTGGCCGGCGACCAGCAGCAGGAAGGCCATGCCGATCAGCTCGTCCGGGGAGAGGGAGTCGCCGTCCTCGTCGCGGGTCCGGATGAGCGCGGAGAGCAGGTCCTCGCCCGGCTCCTTGGCCTTGGCCTCGACGAGCTCGCCGAGGTAGAGGCCGAGCTGCCGGTGGGCGGCGGTGTCGGGGGCGCCGGAGGGCGGGGAGACGACGGCCTTGGACCAGTGGCCGAACCGCTCCCGGTCGAGGCCGGGCACGCCGAGCAGCTCGCAGATGACGGTCATCGGCAGCGGGTAGGCGAGCGCCTGCACGAGGTCGGCGCTGCGCTGCGGGCGGGCCGCCATCGCGTCGAGCAGCCCGTCGGTGATCTCACGGACGCGGGGGCGGAGCGCCTCGACGCGGCGGGCGGTGAACTCGCGGGCGACAAGGCGGCGCAGCCGGGTGTGCTGCGGCGGGTCGGACTCCAGCATGTTGAGGTTGGCGGCGGTGTGCGGGACGTCCGGCAGGCGCTCGCGCCAGTCCTTGGCGAGGCCGGGGTGGGTGAGGGCCTGCCGGGCCTCCTCGTGCCCGACGACGATCCAGGCCGGTTCGTACGCGTCGGAGGAGGCGGCGATGCGGTGGACCGGGCCCCGCGCCCGCAGCGCCGCGTAGAAGGAGTAGGGGTCGGCCTGGAAGTCCGGGGCGTTTCCGCTGATGTCCGGTTGGGGCATGCGGCCCAGCGTACGGCGGGGGTTGATCCGCGGGCCCGCCCGTTTCCGGCCACTGTGCGGGCGCTGCGGCGCCGCGGCGGTGGCGGGTCAGAAGGTGCCGAAGGAGGCGCGTCCGGTGCGGCGGTAGGTGTGGATGGCGGTGCCCGCGGCGGTGGTGCGGGAGTCGGTGAGCTCGCAGGCGGTCGGCAGGCCGCCGCGGGGGAACAGCCGGCGGCCGGCCCCCAGGTAGACGGGGAAGACGAGCAGGTTCATCTCGTCGACGAGGTCGCGGGCCAGCAGCCACTGGGCGAGCATGCCGCTGCCGTGCACCTGGAGTTCGCGGTCGGCCGGGAGGGCGTCCTTGACGCGGACGATCTCGCTCTGCAGGTGCTCGCCGTCGATGACGGTGGTCCCCGCCCACTGCGGGTCGGCCAGGGTCGTCGAGGCCACGTACTTGGGCAGGCCGTTCAGCCGGCCGGCGATGGGGTCCGCCGGGTCGGTGACCTGCGGCCAGTACCCGGCGAAGATGTCGTAGGTCCGCCGGCCGAGGAGGAACGCCCCGACCCGGTCGAACACCTCGGTCATGAACTGCGCCATGCCGTCGTCGGCGAAGGGCACCAGCCAGCCGCCGTACTCGAAGCCGCCGCTGGGGTCTTCGGCGGGCCCGCCCGGGGCCTGCATCACGCCGTCGAGGGTGAGGAAGGTGGTCAGGGTCAGCTTGGCCATGGCCGGGCGCTCCTTCGGGTCGGTGTCGCCTGCACCGCACCAGGGTCCCCGCCCGCCCCGGGCGCGGCCGTCGCGGCACGCACGGACGCCAGGTCGGATTCCCGCCAGACGCCCGCCCACCCCGCGGCGTTCCATTGAAGCGTCAACGAGTCAGCGGGAGGAAGGAACACCGTGAACGCGAACGCAGTGGCCCTCGTGACGGGCGGCAGCCGGGGCATCGGGGCGGCGACCGCGCTGCGCCTGGCGGAGGACGGCGCGGACGTGGCCCTCACCTACGTGAGCGGGGCGTCGGCGGACGCGGCCGCCGACCTCGCGGCCAAGATCGAGGCCATGGGCCGGCGCGCCCTGGCGGTACGGGCCGACGCGGGGGACGCGGAGCAGGCGGCCGGGGCGGTGGCGGCGGTCGTGGACGGACTGGGCCGTATCGACGTCCTGGTCAACAACGCCGGGATCGGCGTGCTGGGCCCGCTGGAGGACCTGGCCGCGGCCGACGTGGACCGCGTGCTCGCCGTGAACGTGCGCGGCGCGTTCGTCACGGCGCAGGCGGCGGCCGGCCGCATGCGGGCCGGGGGCCGCATCATCACCGTCGGCAGCTGCATGGCGCAGCGGGTGGCCGCCCCGGGCGGCACCCTGTACGCGATGAGCAAGGCGGCGCTGACCGGCCTGACGAAGGGCCTGGCCCGCGAGCTCGGCGGGCGGGGCATCACCGCGAACCTGGTCCACCCCGGCCCCGTGGACACGGACATGAACCCGGCCGACGGGCCGTACGCCGCCCCGCAGAGCGCGGTGACGGCCCTCGGCCGGTTCGGCGCGCCGCACGAGGTGGCGGCCGTGGTGTCGTTCCTGGCGGGCCCGGAGGCCGGCTACGTGACGGGAGCGGAGTTCTCGGTGGACGGCGGGTACACCGTCTGACGGCGGCGACGCCGTGCAGCCGTGAGCGGCGCGGCCGCCGCGGGGGTGCCGGCCCCCGCGGCGGCCGGGACGTACGGGCCGTACGGGCCGTCAGCCGCCCAGTTCCTGGTGGCGGGCGGTGAGCGCGGCCGTGCCCGCCTCCGTCAGGGAGCCGTACAGGCGCAGGCGGGAGAAGCCGCCGTCGGGGAAGATGTCGATCCGGACGTGGGTGCCGACCGCCGGGGCGTCCAGCACGAAGCGGTGGTTCGTGTCGGGCTGCAGGCGGGTCCGCGGCAGGAACTCCGTCCACTCGCCGTCCTCGCCGGTGCACACCGACAGCGAGGCCCAGCCGGCCGAGTTGCCCTTGAGGTAGGCGGTGTCGATCTCGACGGCACGGATCTCGGACTCGGCGGCGAGCCGGTAGCGGATCCAGTCGTTGCCCCGGTCGCGGCGGCGGGCGGTCTCCCAGCCGTCGTCCATCTTGCGGGAGCGGCCCGGGTTGATGGTGTTGGTCGGCGGGGAGTAGAAGCGGTTGGAGGCGTCCTGGACGGCGCCGCCGTTCTCCAGGGCGACGACGTCGAAGGAGCCGAGGGCCGCCAGCCACGCCGGGTCGGGCAGCACCTCGCCGTAGACGCGCAGGCGGGCGATGCCGCCGTCCGGGTGCTGGTTGACGCGCAGGTGGGTGAAGCGCTGCTCGGCGTCGACCTCGAAGCCGTTGGCGGCGTGCCCCCCGACCGGGGTGCGGGGCACGAGGGTGGTCCACTTGACGCCGTCGGCGAGGAGCTCCTCCGGGGTCGGGGCCTGCGCGCCCGTCCAGTTGGTGCCCTCGACGGAGACGGCCTGCGGCATGTTGCCGCGGAAGTGCGCGGTGTCGACGACGATGCCGCGGATCACGCCGGGCGCGCCCAGGCGTACGAGCGCCCAGTCGTGGTCGTCGGCGGTGGGCCAGGGGTGCTCGGCGGAGGTGCCGCGGCGGCGGCGGGTCTCCCAGCCGTCCATGACCTTGCCCTTGTGCCCGAAGTGCTCGGGGTCGAACTCGGCGGGCTCGGGGACGAGGAGGTTCTCCCGCTGGGCGAAGAACTCGTCGTTCGCGGCGATCACACCGGCGCCGAGCTGCCGGTCGGCGAGGTTCGCGTACTGGGTGAACGGGAACTCGGCCGTGCGGTAGTCGGCGTACGGGTCGCCTCCCCCGTACGGGTTCGCGTTGCCGGTGAAGGAAGGGATCGCCACTGTCAGTTCTGCCTTTCGAGGAGTCGGCCGGTGGGCTCGGTGGGGGTGCCGTGGTCGGCGATCCGCACACCGCGCAGCCAGGTGGACCGCACGACGCCGTACAGGGTCCTGCCCGCGTACGCCGTGACCTGGTTGCGGTGGTGGAGCTCGGCCGGGTCCACGGTGAAGGTCTCGTCGGGGGCCAGGACGGCGAAGTCGGCGTCCCGGCCGGCCTCGATGGCGCCCTTTTGGCCGAGGCCCGCGAGGCGGGCGGGGGCGGTGGACATCCAGCGGGCGACGTCCTCCAGGGTGCGGCCGCGGCGGCGGGCCTCGGTCCAGACGGCCGGGAGGCCGAGCTGGAGGGAGGAGATGCCGCCCCAGGCGGTGGAGAAGTCGGCCGTCTTGAGGTCGGCGGTGGACGGCGAGTGGTCCGAGACGATGCAGTCGATGGTGCCGTCGGCGAGCGCGTCCCACAGCAGGTCCTGGTTGGCGGCCTCGCGGATGGGCGGGCAGCACTTGAACTCGCTGGCGCCGTCCGGGACCTCCTCGGCCGTCAGGGTGAGGTAGTGCGGGCAGGACTCGACGGTGATGCGCACGCCCTCGGCGCGGGCGGCGGCGATCGCGGGCAGCGCGTCGGCGGAGGAGAGGTGCAGGACGTGGACGCGGGCGTCGAGGCGGCGGGCCTGTGCGATCAGGTTCTCGATCGCGGTGTCCTCGGCGGCGCGCGGCCGGGAGGCGAGGAAGTCGGCGTACCTGGGGCCGGGGACGACGGGCGCGGAGTCCAGGTGGTGCGGGTCCTCGGCGTGCACGATCATCAGGCCGCCGAAGCCGCTGATCTCGGCGAGGGCCACGGCGAGCTGCTCCTGGTCGAGCTGCGGGAACTCGTCGACGCCGGAGGGCGACAGGAAGCACTTGAAGCCGAAGACGCCGGCGTCGTGCAGGGGGCGGAGGTCCTTGGTGTTGTCGGGCAGGGCGCCGCCCCAGAAGCCGACGTCGACGTGCGCCTTGGCGCGGGCCACGTCCTGCTTGACCGCGAGGTTCGCGGTGGTGGTGGTCGGGGGGAGCGAGTTCAGCGGCATGTCGAGGATCGTCGTGATGCCTCCGGCCGCGGCGGCGCGGGTGGCGGTCCAGAAGCCCTCCCACTCGGTGCGGCCGGGGTCGTTGACGTGGACGTGGGTGTCCACCAGGCCGGGGAGGAGGACGTCGTCACCGAAGTCCTCCAGGCGGGCGCCGGCGGGCACGGGCGCCTCGTGGGGCAGCACGGCGGCGATCTTCCCGGCGGCGACGGCCACCGAGGCGGCGCGCATCCCTTCGGGCGTGATGACGCGGGTCGAGCGCAGTACCAGTTCCACGTCGTCGGACACGCCGGAACCTCCCCATCTACTTCCACAGAGTGAAATTCAACGTTCTGTTGACGGAGTCTTCACGCCGATCCGGGGCCCAGTCAAGAGCGCCGTGGCACTGCACCGACACACCGGTACCGCAATTGGATGTTTCCACAAGATGGAATTAGGATTTCGCTATCCAGAATGTAGCTATCGCCGCCGGGAGCGGACGGGTAACTTCCCGAGCACCTCCGCCACCCGGACAAACCCGCTCTGACCGGCGAGGACGGCGCCCACCCGCCCCTGGGGCCGGCGCCGACCGACCGGTAGGCTGCTTCCTTGCCTGCCAGCACCGAAAGGACCGCGCCGTGCCGACGTCCAGCGCCAGCACCACCGACGCTTCCGCCAAGCCCACCGCCGGCGGCGGTGGCGTCCAGTCCCTCGAGCGCGCCTTCGACCTGCTCGAGCGCATGGCCGATGCCGGGGGCGAGGTCGGCCTGAGCGAGCTCTCCACCGCCAGCGGTCTGCCGCTGCCGACGATCCACCGCCTGATGCGCACCCTCGTCGCCTGCGGCTACGTACGCCAGCAGCCCAACCGACGGTACTCCCTCGGGCCCCGCCTGATCCGCCTCGGCGAGTCCGCGTCTCGCCTGCTGGGCACCTGGGCCCGCCCGTACCTGGCCCGGCTGGTCGAGGAGACCGGCGAGACCGCCAACATGGCGCTGCTCGACGGCGACGAGATCGTGTACGTGGCGCAGGTGCCGTCCAAGCACTCCATGCGCATGTTCACCGAGGTGGGCCGCCGCGTGCTGCCGCACTCCACGGGCGTCGGCAAGGCCCTGCTGGCCCACACCCCGGCGGACGAGGTCCGCGCGCTGCTCGCCCGGACGGGGATGCCCGCGGCCACCGAGAAGACGATCACCACGCCCGACGGCTTCCTGGACGCCCTGGAGCAGGTGCGCAAGCTGGGCTACGCGGTCGACGACAACGAGCAGGAGATAGGGGTCCGCTGCCTGGCCGTGTCGGTGCCGAACTCGCCGACCGCCGCCGCGATCTCCATCTCGGGTCCGGCGGGCCGGGTGACCGAGGACCTGACCCCGTCCATCGTGCCGATCCTGCAGAACGTGGCCGCCGAGCTGTCGGTGGCCCTGCAGAGCCAGAGCCCCGCCTAGCGCGCGCCGAGGCCCGTGCAGGGGGATTTCCCCGCACGGGCCTGCGCCGGAGTTCGTCACGCGGCCGGCAGGGGCTCCGTGAGCCTGCCGTCCGCCATCACGGCCGTGCGGTCCGCGCGCTCCAGGTGGGTGCGGTCGTGCGTGACCAGCACCGTGGCCGTGGACCGCTCCCGGGTGAGGGCGGCGAGCAGGTCGAGGACGGCCGCGCCGCGCTCGTGGTCGAGGGCGCTGGTGGGCTCGTCGACCAGGAGCACCGACGGCTCGTTCATCAGCGCGCGGGCGATGTTCACGCGCTGGCGCTGCCCGCCGGAGAGCTCGTGGGGGCGCTTGTCGGCCTTGTCGGCGAGGCCGACCGCGTCCAGCAGCTCCAGGGCCCGGCGGCGCAGCGCCCGCGGCGGGCGCCCGGAGAGGTGCGCCATGGCCAGCAGCTGCTCGGCGGCGGTCAGCGACGGCAGCAGGTTGGGCTGCTGGAAGACGATGCCGATCTCCTCGCGGCGCAGCGCCGACTTCTCGGCCGGGGTGAGCCGCGCGGTGTCCCGCCCGGCGACCACGACCCGCCCGCAGTCCGGGGTCACCAGGGTGGCGGCGACCGCCAGCAGGCTGGACTTCCCGGAGCCGGAGGGCCCGACGACGGCGGTGAGGGTGCCCGCGGGGACCTCCAGGGCGACGGCGTCCAGGGCGGTGAGCCGGCCCTCGCCGTCCGGGTAGGTGAGCGTGGCGTCGTGCACCAGCAGGGTCATCGGGCGCTCCCGAGGGCGGTCAGGGGGTCGACGGCGGTGATCCGCCGGATGGACAGCGCGGCGCCGAGCGCACCGAGCACGATCATGACGGCGGCCGGGACCAGCACGGTGCCGGCGTCGAGGACGAACGGGACGTCGCCCCCGCTGATCAGCGCGCCGAGGCCGGCGGCCAGGGCGGTGCCGAGGCCGGTGCCGAGCGCGAGCATCACCACGGCCTGCCCGAGGGCGTCGCGCAGCAGGTAGGGGGTGGAGGCGCCGAGCGCCTTCAGGACGGCGACGTCGCCGCTGCGCTGGATGGTCCACACCGTGAAGAAGGCACCGGTGACGAGGGCGGAGATGGCGAAGAGGAAGCCGCGCATGAGCTGGAGCGAGCCGTTCTCGGACCGGTAGGAGCCGATGGCGCCGAGGGCGTCCGCGACCGTCTGCGTCTCGGTGCCGGCGGCCCGGTCGGCGGCGGCGAGGTCGGCGCCGTCGGTGGCGTCGACGGCGATGACGGTGGCGGCCGTCGCACCGGAAGCGGCGTCGGAGCCGCTGCCCGGGGAGCCGAGGCGCTGCCAGTCGTCCAGGTCCGCCCACACGACGGGCGTGTGGCTGTACGCGGCGGTGCCGGCGACGGCGGCGACGGTCAGCTCCAGCGGGCCGATCGCCAGCCGGGAGCCGGCGGTGAGCCCGCCCAGCTCCTCCGCTGCCCGCTCGGTGAGGACCACCCGCCCCGGGCCGGGGCCGCCCCCGGCGGCAGGGGCGAGCGGGCCGCCCGGCTCCACGCCGAACACGGACACCGCCGCGGTGCGCTCCCCCGCCGCGGCGTCGGCGGTGCGGATGCCGAGCGGGTCGGCGGACCGCACCCCGGGCGCGTCCCGCCACACCCGCCAAGCCTCCTCGGTGACCCGCGACCGGGTGAACGACACCTCCTGCTGCCCCGGCGGGGCGGCGAAGGCCACGTGCGAGGCGGGAAGCCCGGTGACCGCCGAGACGTTCTCCCGGGCCAGGCCGGCCGTCAGCCCCGACAGCAGGCCGACCAGCAGCGTGACCAGCACGACGACCGACCCCATGAGCGCGAAGCGGCCCTTGGCGAACCGCAGATCTCTCCAAGCGACGAACATGCCCCCACCCTCGCCGCCCCCGGTGGGGCGGGGCATCGTGCCCGGGGAGCGATCCCCGTATCGAAGGTCGCACCCCGACATCAAACTTTCGGTTGAAGGGTCCGGGCCCGGCCGCGCATACGCTGGACGGGCCATGCCTGCTCCCCGCCCCGCACCGCCCCCGGCCCCCGCTCCCCCGGCGCCACTCGCCGGGCGCCCGCTGACACCCGTCGCCCGGCTGCTGAGGCTGTGCCTGCACGGGCTGCTGGCCGGGCTGCTCGTCCTCGCCGCCGGACGCGCCTACGCCGAAGCCGCGCCGCACGCCGCGTGGACCGCCGCCGCCTGTGCCCTCCTCGCCGCCGTCTACGGCGCCGGGGTCCGGGCCCCCGCGGTCCACGCCTCGGCGCGCGCCGGCGCCGTCTGGCTCGGCGCACTGGGCGCGGTGTGGGCCGTGCTGCTGGTGCTCTCGCCCGACGCGCTGTGGATCGCGTTCCCGCTGTACTTCCTCGAACTGCACCTGCTGCGGCTGCGCTGGGCCGTCGCGGCGGTCGCGCTGACGGCCTGTGCGGCCATCGGCTCCTTCGCCGCGCACAGCGGCACGCTCCGGCCCGGCGCCTTCCTCGGTCCGCTGCTGGGCGCCGCCGTGGCGGCCGCGACCGTCCTGGGCTACCAGGCCCTCTACCGGGAGAGCGAACGCCGCCGCCGGCTGATCGAGGAGCTCATCGCGACCCGGGCCGAGCTCGCGGCGGCCGAGCGGGCCGCCGGCACCACCGCCGAGCGGGAGCGGCTCGCCCGCGAGATCCACGACACCCTCGCCCAGGGCCTTTCGTCCATCCAGCTGCTGCTGCGCGCCGCGGAGCGGGCGCTGCCCGGCGGCAGCCCGGCGCTGGCGCCCGCGCTGGAGCACATCGGCCGGGCCCGGGCCGCCGCCCAGGAGAACCTCGCCGAGGCCCGCCGGTTCGTACGGGCCCTGACCCCGCCGGACCTGGAGCGCGGCTCTCTGGCCGCCGCGCTGGAGCGGCTGTGCGCTGCGGCCCCGCAGGCCCGCTTCTCGCTCAGCGGTACCCCGCGGGCGCTGCCCACCCCGTACGAGGTCGCACTGCTGCGGATCGCGCAGTCGGCGCTGGCGAACGTCGTCCGGCACGCCGGGGCCGGCCGCGCCGAGATCACGCTGACCTTCATGGACGCCTCCGTGACGCTGGACGTCGTCGACGACGGGGCCGGCTTCGACCCGGCCGGCGCCCCGCGCGGCGACGGCGGCTTCGGCCTGCCCGCAATGCGGGCGCGCGCCGAGTCGCTCGGCGGGCTGTTCACCGTGGAGTCGGCGCCCGGGCAGGGCACCGCCGTCGCGGTCACGCTGCCGCTGCCCGCGGAGGCGGAGCCGCCGGCCGGCGGAGTGCGTACCGGCCACACGGACAGGGAGGTCCCCCGATGACGATCCGGCTGCTGCTGGCCGACGACCACCCGGTGGTGCGGGCCGGGCTGCGCGCCGTACTGGACACCGAACCGGACTTCACGGTGGTCGCGGAGGCGGCGACGGCCGAGCGGGCCGTGGAGCTGGCGGCGTCGGAACCGGTGGACGTCGTCCTGATGGACCTCCAGTTCGGGACGGGCATGCACGGCTCGGCGGCGACGGCCGCGATCACGGCCCGGGCGGGCGCGCCGCGGGTGCTGGTGCTGACCACGTACGACACGGACGCGGACATCCTCGCGGCGGTCGAGGCGGGCGCCTCCGGCTACCTGCTGAAGGACGCCCCGCCGGAGGAGCTCGCGGCGGCGGTGCGCACGGCCGCGGCAGGCCAGTCGGCCCTCGCCCCGGCGGTCGCGCTGCGGCTGATGGACCGCATGCGGACGCCCGCGGAGGCGCTGACGAAGCGCGAGCTGGAGGTGCTCCAGCTGGTCGCCGACGGCCTGTCGAACCAGCAGATCTCGAAGCGGCTGTTCCTGAGCCAGGCCACGGTCAAGTCCCACCTGGTGCACGTGTACGCCAAGCTCGGCGTCGACTCCCGCACGGCCGCGGTGGCAACGGCGGCAGCCCGCCGCCTGATCCGCACGCCCTAGCCGACCGGGGCCGCGGCGGCGAGGGCGGGGACGTCGACGAAGAGGGCGGTCGACAGCGAGGCGACGGCGGCGGCCAGGACGGTCGCGGCGGCCGACAGGGCGGTGCGGAGGCGCGGACGGTACACGGGGGCTCCTCGGGCGGTCCGGTGGCGGGGCGTCCCCGCCGGGCGGCGAGGGGCGTGCCTCCAGGGGACCCCGTCCGCGGGGGCGGCGTCATGCCGCGGGAGCCCGGGGCTTGACACCCGCCGGGCCGCCGGTCAGGCCACCCAGTGGGGACGCTCGACCGACGGGGTGAGCGGGACGCCGTCGTGGAACGCCGCCGCGAGGCGGCGGACCCCCTCCTCCAGCCGGTCCTCGGGCAGCGTGTACGGAATCCGGACCCGGTGTGCGAAGGTCCCCGGGTCGACGCCGAAGCGGGCGCCGCGGCTGACGTACACCCCCGCCCCGGCGGCCCGCTCGGCGAGTGCGGACGCGACCGGTTCGCCGAGGTCGATCCAGAGCGAGAGCCCGCCCGGCGGCATCCGCCAGGACCACTGCGGGGCGTGCCGCTCCAGGCAGCGTACGAGGGCGGCGCGGCGTGAGCGCAGCTGCGCGAGGCGCTCCGTCAGGGCGTCGCCGACGCCGTCCAGGAAGGCCAGGGCGACCAGCTGGTCGAGGACGGAGCCGGTCATGTCCGCGGCGACCCGCACCGTGGCCAGCTCGTTGACGACCTTCTCCGCGGCCCGCACCCAGCCGACGCGTATGCCGCCCCAGTGCGTCTTGCTGAGCGAGCCGATCGTGACGACGTGGTCCGCGGCGCCGCGCACGGCGAGCGAGGCCGTCGGGGCGGGGGCGGGCACGTCGAGGGCGATGTCGGCGACGGTCTCGTCGACGACGAGCCAGGCCCCGGCGGCGCGGGTCGCCGCGATCAGCCGCAGCCGCTGCTCGGGCGGCATCAGGGCACCGGTCGGGTTGTGGAAGTCCGGGATCGAGTAGGCCAGCCGCGGCGCGGTCCCGCGCAGGGCCGACTCGGCGGCCTCCAGGTCCCAGCCGTCGTCGGAGACGGGCACCGGGCCGGTGCGCAGTCCGGCCTGCCGCAGGGCGTCGAGGGCGTTCGGGTAGGTCGGGTTCTCGGCGAGGACCCGGTCGCCGGGCCGGCAGAGCAGGGCGGTGACCAGGCTGAGGGCCTGCTGGGCCCCGGAGGTGACGAGGATCTGCCCCGGGCGGGTCGGGAGGCCGCGGCGGGTGAAGCGGGCGGCGACCGCGGCCCTCAGCTCGGGCAGGCCGAAGGGGTGGTAGCCGGGGTGGGCCGCGAACTCGGGGAGCCGCTGCGCGGCGCGCGCGAGGGCGTCGGCGAGGAGGCCCGCGGGGGCACCCATGGCGGCGACGGCCAGGTCGACGGGCGGCCCTCCCGCGCCGTCGCGGCCGGCGGCGGCCGCGGCGAGGTGGCCCCCGCCGACCGGCCCGTGGCCCTCGGGCAGCTCGGTCCAGGTGCCGGAGCCGCGCCGGCTGCGGGCGTAGCCGCTGCCGCGCAGCAGGTCGTAGGCGGCGGTGACGGTGGCCCGGCTGGCACCGAGGGCCTCGGCGAGCTCCCGTTCCGCGGGCAGCCGGACGTGGAGGGGGATCCGGCCGTCGAGGACCAGGCTGCGCACCGCCTCGGCCAGCGCACGGTAGCGGGGGCGGGCGCGGACGTCCGCGGGCAGGAGGGCCGCGAGGCGGCGGCTGCCGATCGTCCTGTCCGCCGTCCGGACCACTCGCCCGTCCGCCATGCCGTCCCCTGCCTCCCCCGGCGGCCCCGCCGTCGGGCCGATCAAGGTCCAGAGTCGCCGGACGGGGCGGCGGTTGGCAAGGAGGGCCGCGGCGGGGGCGGGCGGTGGGCGGCGGGGCGGACAGCGCGCGGGGCGCGCCGTATGCCGGACGGGGAGGGCGCGGACGCCGGCGGCGGGGTGACAATCGCTGCCATGCCAGCCAGCACGAGCCGCCCGCCGGCGGCCGCCGTCCCGCCCGACCGGTCCGCCCGCGGGGCCGCACCCGCACCGGCCACCGGCCCCGCCGTCCACCCCGCCGCCGGGGCCGACTCCTCCGCCGCCCCGGTCGCGGGGCTGCTGCTCGCCGCCGGCGGCGGGCGGCGGCTCGGCGGCCGCCCCAAGGCGCTGCTGCCCTTCCGGGGGCGGCCGCTCGTCGAGAACGCCGTGCGGGTGCTGCGCGAGGCGGGCTGCGGCCCGGTGCACGTGGTGCTCGGCGCGTCGGCGGCCGAGGTCCGCGAGCGGGCCGACCTCTCCGGCTGCGTCGTCGTCGAGAACCCGGACTGGGCCGAGGGCATGGGTTCCTCGCTGCGGGCGGGCCTGGCCTCGCTCGCCGGTGCGGGGGCCGGCGCGGCCCTGGTGTCGCTGGTCGACCAGCCGGGCATCGGGGCGGAGGCGGTGGCCCGGGTGCGGCGGGCGTACCGGTCGCCGGCCAGCCTCGTGGCGGCCGCGTACGGCGGTGAGCGGGGGCACCCGGTGCTGTTCGGCGCGGACCGGTGGGCCGACGTGGCGGCGACGGCGGAGGGCGACCGGGGGGCGCGGGTGCACCTGGCGCGGCACGCCGCCGAGCTGGTGCTGGTGGAGTGCGGGGACGTCGCGGAGGCGTACGACATCGACACGCCAGCCGACCTGGCGCGCCTCGCGTGAGGGGCGGCGGCGCCGGGCAGGACCGGGGCGGTGCGCGCGCCGGTGCGCGCGCCCGGCGCGCGGGTCCGAGCGGTGCGTGACCGGCATGGCACTGAGGGCCACTGGCCGGGACGGTCTGTCGACTCGGAGAATCTCGACATCAACAAACCATTGAACTTCCACCATAAGGAAATTACTATCCACTGGTCAGAAGCGCCCTGAACCCCCAGACGGCGCCGGCGACCGTATTCAGGAACTCTCCACCCCCGGCGGCACTGCGTGCCGCCCCACGCGAGCATTCCCCCCGCGGCCGCAAGGCACCGCCGCTGAAGGAGTGACAGACATGTCCGCACCAGCGCCGTCGTCGCCGGCCCTTGTCGACGCCGAGCCGCTGCCCCGCCAGGACGAGGTCCTGACCGAGGCAGCCCTCACCTTCGTGGCCGAGCTCCACCGGCGGTTCACCCCCCGCCGCGACGAGCTCCTCGCCCGCCGCGCAGCGCGTCGCGCCGAGATCGCCCGCACCTCCCACCTCGACTTCCTCCCGGACACCGCACAGGTCCGCGAGGGCGAGTGGCAGGTCGCACCGGCCCCGGCCGCCCTGAACGACCGCCGTGTGGAGATCACCGGCCCCACCGACCGCAAGATGACCGTCAACGCGCTGAACTCCGGCGCCAGGGTCTGGCTCGCCGACTTCGAGGACGCCTCGGCGCCGACCTGGGAGAACGTGGTCCTCGGCCAGCTCAACCTCATCGACGCCTACGAGCGCCGCATCGACTTCACCGACCCGCGCACGGGCAAGTCGTACGCGCTGAAGCCGGCCGAGCAGCTCGCGACCGTCGTCATGCGGCCCCGCGGCTGGCACCTGGAGGAGCGCCACCTCACCGTCGACGGACGGGCCGTCCCCGGCGCACTGGTGGACTTCGGCCTGTACTTCTTCCACAACGCGCAGCGCCTGATCGACCTCGGCAAGGGACCCTACTTCTACCTGCCGAAGACGGAGTCCCACCTGGAGGCGCGCCTCTGGAACGACATCTTCGTCTTCGCCCAGGACTACGTCGGCATCCCGCAGGGCACCGTCCGCGCCACGGTCCTCATCGAGACCATCACGGCCGCGTACGAGATGGAGGAGATCCTCTACGAGCTGCGCGACCACGCGGCCGGCCTGAACGCGGGCCGCTGGGACTACCTGTTCTCCATCGTGAAGAACTTCCGCGACGGCGGGGAGAAGTTCGTCCTGCCCGACCGCAACGCGGTCACGATGACCGCCCCGTTCATGCGTGCGTACACCGAACTCCTGGTGCGCACCTGCCACAAGCGCGGCGCGCACGCCATCGGCGGCATGGCGGCGTTCATCCCCTCCCGCAAGGACGCCGACGCGAACCGGATCGCGTTCGAGAAGGTCAAGGCCGACAAGGACCGCGAGGCGCACGACGGCTTCGACGGCTCCTGGGTCGCCCACCCCGACCTGGTTCCGATCGCCATGGCGTCGTTCGACGCGGTCCTCGGCGACAAGCCGAACCAGAAGGACCGCCTCCGCGAGGACGTGTCGGTGGCCCCCGGCGAGCTCATCGCGATCGACTCGCTGGACGCCAAGCCCACCTACGAGGGCCTGCGCAACGCCGTCCAGGTCGGCATCCGCTACATCGAGGCCTGGCTCCGCGGCCTCGGCGCGGTCGGCATCTTCGGCCTGATGGAGGACGCGGCGACCGCGGAGATCTCCCGCTCGCAGGTCTGGCAGTGGATCAACGCGGGCGTCGTCTTCGAGAACGGCGAGCGCGCCACCGCCGAGCTGGCCCGCCGCGTCGCGGACGGCGAACTGGCCGCCATCCGCGAGGAGATCGGCGAGGAGGCGTTCGCCGCCGGCCGCTGGCAGGAGGCGTACGACCTGTTCCTCCAGGTCTCCCTGGACGCGGACTACGCCGACTTCCTCACGCTTCCGGCGTACGACCGCCTGGTCGGCTGACCCGGGCGGGCGCCGCCCGCACCCGCTGCCCGACCGCACCCGTGACGCCCCGCCCCCGGCCCGCAAGGAGCCCGGGGGCGGGGCGTTTTCCGTGCCCGCACACGCGCCGGAACCACGCGCAGCGGCGGCGGGCGCTCCCCGCGCACCGCGTCCCACGACTCGGCGGGGCCGACGGCGAAGTGCGCCCGAGCACGCGCGCCATGGAAACGGAATCCTCACAACCGAACGACCGGTCGGTCGTTACGGCATCGTAATCTGCGGCTACCTAGCGGTAACAACACGGCCCGTGTCACCTTTCCGACTGCCACCGGCCGGCGGTTTCCCCCACGTCCCCAGCCATGCCCCGGAGTTCGCTCCGGCTCCCCGGCATGGCCTACCGCAGGAGTTCCGCCGTGATCGGATTCCGCAACGCCGGCACCACCGAGCCCCGCCGCCGGATGCGACGGCTGGCCGTCGCCGGGATGGCCCTGCCGCTCGCCGCAGGCGCCCTGGCCGGCGGCACCGCCGGCACCGCGGCCGCCGCCCCGCAGGGCGGCCCCACCGCCGTCGTGACCATGGGCGACAGCTACATCTCCGGCGAGGCCGGGCGCTGGAAGGGCAACAGCCTCACCAACACCGGCAGCCGCAACGGCACCGACCGCGCTTGGGTGTCCGGTTCCGTATACGACCCCGCGAAGGTGTACGGCGCCACCGCGGGCGGCTGCCACCGCTCCGACTCCGCGGAGGGCCGCAGCGCCGGCCCCGTCGCCGACGTCGCCATCAACCTGGCCTGCTCGGGGGCGACCACCGCCAACGTCTTCCGCGCGGCGAGCGGCGGCGTCCCCTACAAGGGCGAGGCGCCGCAGGCCGACCAGCTGGCGGCCGTCGCGGCGAGCCACGACGTCAAGGTCATCGCCCTGTCCGTCGGCGGCAACGACCTCGGCTTCGCCGACATCATCCAGGAGTGCGCGTACGACTTCGTCATCTGGAACTCCTACTGCCACGACGACCAGCAGTACGGCGTCGACCAGAAGATCGACGGGGTCATGGCGAACGTCGGCAAGGCGGTCGACGAGATCCGCGCCGTCATGCGCGGCGCCGGCTACACCGACACCTCGTACCGCATCGTCCTCCAGTCCTACCCGTCGCCGATCCCGCGCGGGGCGGAGAACCGCTACACGCAGAGCGACTGGAGCCGGCTGAACACCGGCGGCTGCCCCTTCTGGAACCGCGACTCCGACTGGGCGCGGGACTCGCTGGTCCCGCAGATCGCGAACCGCCTGAAGGCGGTGGCGACGCAGAAGAACGTCCAGTTCCTGGACCTCCGCGACATGCTCCAGGGCCGCGAGGTGTGCGCGAAGGCCAGCAAGCACGTCACCTCCACCGCACCGGCGTCGGCGAAGACGAGCGAGTGGGCACGCTGGATCGACAGCAGCGAGACACAGGGCCTGGTCCAGGAGTCCATGCACCCCAACTACTTCGGCCAACTCGCCCTCGGCCGCTGCCTCTCCCTGGCCGCATCCCGCCCGGCGGACTCAAAGGACACGTGCAAGAACACGGCAGGCTCGGACCAGACGGGCATGTACCTCACGCCGACTCCGTAGCGGGCGGCGGGGCGCGGCGGGGTCGGGGGTGGCGGGAGCCGAACCGGTCGGGGTCGGGGGTGGCGGGAGCCGACCGGTCGGGGTCGGAAGCGCGACGGCGGGACGCAGGTCGGCGGGAGCCGACCGGTCGGGGTCGTCGGCGGCAGGGGGGCACGGGTCGGCGGAGCCGACCGATCGGCGCCGCAAGCGCCACGGCGAGACGCAGGTCGGCGGGAGCCGACCGGTCGGGATCGTCGGCGGCAGGGGGCACGGGTCGGCGGAGCCGACCGGTCGGGATCGTCGGCGGCAGGGGGCACGGGTCGGCGGAGCCGACCGGTCGGCGCCGCAAGCGCCACGGCGAGACGCAGGTCGGCGGGACCCGACCGGTCGGGATCGTCGGCGGCAGGGGGGCACGGGTCGGCGGAGCCGACCGGTCGGGGTCGGAGGTGCGACTGGGGGTGTCCCGGGCAGTTGATGGTGTCCGGGGCGGGCCGGTCCCTCAAGGGCGCTCCCTTTCGGTCGCGTCGCTGCGCGATGGCCCTTGCGGGCCACCCTTGACCGACCGACCCGCCCCGGAGGCATTTTTTCTGCCGGGACGCCCCCAGGGGAACGGCCTGGAGGTACTTGGACCATTCAGGGCCATCAGAGAGCTTCCTCTCCCGCCCTGGCCGCCGCATCCAGCCCCACCGGCATCAGCCGACCCGTCGGCGGAAGCTCCTCAGGGCTGTGACGTCGGGAAACGATGACCAGAGCATCATCCGGCGACAGGAGCGCGACCGATCGCTACGTGGGCGCCCTTGGCTCAGCGGCCATCGGCCGTCTGGGGCCGAGAAGCGCCCAGGTCGCCACAGATCCCTGCCTGTTCGGCGACCGGCCGCCGTCTGGGGCGGCGCAGCGCCTCAGACGGTGGCCGGCTCGGCTTCTGACGGCGGCCGCCCCGTCGTCCGGGGCGGCGGAGCGCCCCAAGTCGCTGCGCGCCTCGGTCCTTCGGCGGCTGGCGGGCCGTTTTCGCGGCTGCTCCCCGCCCCGGGCCGCGAAGCGCCCCGGCTCTCAACACCGCCCCCCCTGCCTTGCCGGCGCCCGGCGCCCGGCCGCCGGCCGCCTTCTGCGGTCCGGGGCAGCAGAGCGCCCCAAATCCCTGCGGACCTCTGTCCCTCGGCGGCCGGCCGCCCGCCTTGGGCCGCGAAGCGCCCCCGGCCACGGCACACGCCCCTGCCCTGTTCGGCGGCCGGCCGCCGTCTTGGGCCGCGAAGCGGTCCGACTCGGTGCGCGCTGAGCTTTCTCGGCGGCAGAGGGCCGTCGTGGGGTGCGTAGCGCCCCTGCCCGCTCCATGCTCCTCATATACCGGCGTCTGGCGGCAGGACGACTTCTTCCGCCCTGCCCGCCTACCCCCTGCCATCCATGCGGCGGTCAGTCGCCGAGCCGTCGGCGCCCGTGTAGCGATCTGTCGCGCCGCCCGGCCCCTGACGGCCGCCGGACGCTGGAGAATGCCAGGCTGTGTAGCGATCTGGGGCGCTTCTGTCTCCGGATGATGCTCTGGGCGTCGTTTCGTGCAGGGAAGAGCCCCCGGCTCCCCGCCGACGGGTCGGCTGATGCCGGTGGGACGAGAGGGGCCCCTGGGGCGGGAGAGAAAGCTCTCTGATGCCCCCTCATGCCGCACGCTACCTCCAGGCCATTCCCCTGGGGGCTTCCCGGCAGCTTGTTGGCAT